>NZ_VUOE01000001.1:0-1875221 GCF_008386635.1 Maribacter flavus
CTCGTCCCAACGACCTCCGAAATATGACTCCCCGGCCCCGATTCTCTCGATCTAATTCTTTATATTCTCTACCATCGCACCCCCTTAAAAGGACGCGATTCTCTCCACAATATTTCAATGAACAATTCTGTAACTAGGCCGGCCCCCCGACCCCGTCATCGCCCAGTGTCTCACTAAGCGGGTGCAAATATACAACTGTTTTTTTACCTGACAACTTTTTTAAAAAGAAAAAAATATTTTTTTCAAACCATCAGAAAAAACAAAAAAACAATGAACGTTTTGCACTTTAATCTCATTAATCTTGCTTGAAAAATCCTGCTCGATTAACGGGCTGCAAATGTAAGCCTGTTTTTTAAATAACAAAGAAAAATATGCAGCTTTTTTAAACTTTTTCAACCTTAAACCATCAACCATCTTAAAATGAGATAATTGTGCAGTTTAAAAAAAAGGAAATTCAAATTAATTAAAAAATCAATTCGAAGCAATAAAAAACAAGAATGTTTACAGCCGGCATATACTATAAGGAAGTGCAACCTCTGCTCTTAACTTACTTTTAGTGAAATTGCAAAGAAGATAAGTAGCATTGAAACATTATATAAAGTACTATTGTGGGCATAACCACAACATATTATCTTTGCTGCCCGTATAAAACCAGATTATGATAGAGATTACCTTGCCAGATGGCTCCATTAAGGAATTTGAAAAGGGTGCCACCCCAATGGAAGTGGCAAAAAGCATCAGTGAAGGACTCGCAAGGAACGTAATTTCCGCAAAATTCAATGATATCACCGTTGAATGTTCTACTCCCTTAACCAAAAACGGATCTCTCACTTTATATACTTGGAACGATAAAGAAGGTAAAAAGGCTTTCTGGCACTCTACTTCGCATATCGTGGCCCAAGCTCTGGAGGAATTATATCCTGGAGTCAAACTAACGATTGGACCAGCAATAGAAAATGGGTTTTATTACGATGTTGATTTGCCCGAAGGCAATATATCCGAAAAAGACTTTCCAACAATAGAACAAAAGGCCCTTGAAATAGCTAGAGGAAAGCACGATTTTGAAATGAGAGACGTGTCAAAATCCGATGCTTTAAAATTCTATAAAGAACAAGGGAACGAATATAAGGTGGAATTGATTGAAAACTTGGAAGATGGCTCCATTACCTTTTGCGACCATGATACCTTCACCGACTTATGCCGTGGTGGGCATATCCCCAATACCGGTATAGTCAAAGCTATAAAAATATTAAGTGTAGCGGGTGCTTATTGGAGAGGTGACGAAAACAAGCCCCAGTTGACTAGGGTCTATGGTATTTCCTTTCCAAAACAGAAAGACCTTACTGAATATCTGGAACTATTGGAAGAAGCCAAAAAGAGAGACCATAGAAAATTGGGGAAAGAGTTGGAGCTTTTTACTTTTTCCCAGAAAGTTGGCCAAGGACTTCCTTTATGGTTACCTAAAGGTGCAGCACTTCGGGAGAGACTCGAACAATTCCTAAAAAAGGCCCAAAAGAAAGCGGGTTATGAAATGGTCGTCACCCCGCATATTGGTCAAAAGGAACTTTATGTTACTTCTGGGCATTATGCTAAATATGGCGAAGATAGTTTTCAACCCATACGCACTCCCAAGGAGGACGAAGAGTTTCTATTGAAACCCATGAACTGTCCCCACCATTGCGAAATTTATAATACACGTCCTTTTAGCTACAAAGAATTACCCAAAAGATATGCGGAATTTGGAACCGTATATAGATATGAGCAAAGTGGTGAATTGCACGGACTTACAAGAGTTCGAGGTTTTACCCAAGATGATGCCCATATTTTTTGCACCCCAGACCAGTTAGACCAAGAGTTCAAGGAGGTAATCGATTTATCACTATATGTGTTAGGTTCCTTAGGTTTTGAGGATTTCACTGCTCAAGTATCCGTTAGGGATTTGGAAAATCCCGAAAAATATATAGGCTCCGTAGAGAATTGGGAAAAAGCCGAACAAGCCATTATAAACGCCGCCAAGGAAAAGGGACTCGACTATGTTATTGAAAGTGGAGAAGCTGCCTTTTATGGTCCAAAATTAGATTTTATGGTGAAGGACGCCCTTGGCAGGCATTGGCAATTGGGCACGATACAGGTAGATTATAATTTACCGGAACGATTTGAGCTAACCTATAAGGGAAGTGACAACGAAATGCATAGACCGGTAATGATTCACCGTGCTCCATTTGGTAGTATGGAGCGATTCATCGCCTTATTGCTGGAACATACAGGAGGTAATTTTCCGTTGTGGTTAATCCCCGATCAAGCTATTGTATTGCCTGTAAGCGAGAAACACGAAAAATATGCTGAAAAAGTTTTAAAATCGCTAGAAAATAACGAAATTCGCGCCCTTATTGACAACAGAAACGAAACTGTTGGCAAAAAGATACGTGAGGCAGAAATGAAAAAGATTCCATTTATGCTTATCGTTGGCGAAAACGATGAAAGCTCCACTACGGTTTCCGTTAGAAGGCACGGAGGCGAGGATTTAGGAGCTATATCTATCGAAAATTTTTGTGACTTGGTATCTACAGAAATAAATAGTACCTTAAAGTCGTTTAAAGAGTAATGTTTAATTAAAAAAGAATAAGTCATAGCAATACGTAAAAGATTCAGGCCTCAACCAAGAAGGGAAAATAAAAACCCTCATAATATTAATGAAAAAATTCTTGCTCCAGAAGTAAGATTAGTTGGTGATAATGTAGAAGTTGGTGTATATCCGATAAGAAAAGCTTTGGACATTTCTAAAGAACTCGAATTGGATTTAGTTGAAATTTCACCCAAGGCGGATCCACCTGTTTGTAAGATAATCGATTATAAGAAATTCCTTTACGAACAGAAAAAAAGAGAGAAGGCCATGAAGGCCAAAGCCTCAAAAGTTGTTGTAAAGGAAATAAGGTTTGGTCCAAATACGGATGACCATGACTACGAGTTTAAAAAGAAACATGCGGAAAAATTCCTGAAAGATGGAGCAAAATTGAAAGCCTATGTTTTTTTTAAAGGCCGTTCCATAGTTTATAAGGACCAAGGTGAAATTCTACTATTAAAATTAGCTTCCGAGTTGGAAGAGTTTGGAAAAGTGGAACAGATGCCAAAATTGGAAGGTAAGCGAATGACAATGTTCATCGCTCCAAAAACAAAGAAATAAGGAGTATCGTTCTTTTAGAAAAAACGATGCATTATAATAAGAAACGCTATTAGTTATAAAACTGGTAGCGTTTGACATAAAAGTGACCCTTCTGCTCCGCTCAGGGTTTTACAAATGGAGCGTTGTAAGTGAGATTAATTAAATAAATAGGAGAAAATGCCTAAACAAAAAACAAAATCCAGTGCCAAAAAGCGTTTCAAGCTTACGGGTACCGGTAAAATTAAAAGAAAGCATGCGTTTAAGAGCCATATTCTTACGAAGAAATCTAAAAAACGTAAGCTCGCGTTGACACATGACACATTGGTACACCCAAATGATGTCAACAGTATTAAAGAACAATTACGACTAAAGTAAAAGTTCAAAGGTAGAATTATTAACCATGGAGTTAGGCCAATCAAAAAGAGTTAAAAGTTAAAGTTAAAAGTTAAGAGCCTCTAGAAAAACCTTGACATACTACGGATAACTATTTAATCGCCTACTACAAAAAAACAAGAAGAAATGCCAAGATCAGTAAATGCAGTCGCTTCCAGAGCCAGAAGAAAAAAGGTTATGAAGCAAGCCAAAGGTTACTTTGGAAGACGTAAAAATGTTTGGACAGTAGCCAAAAATGCGGTTGAAAAAGCAATGTTATATGCTTACAGAGACCGTAAAAACAAAAAAAGAACATTCCGTTCTTTGTGGATTACCCGTATCAATGCCGGTGCCAGACAGCATGGAATGTCCTATTCTCAATTCATGGGAAAAATCAAAGCCAATGGCATAGAGCTCAACAGAAAAGTTCTAGCCGATTTGGCAATGAATCACCCGGATGCCTTTAAAGCAATTGTAGAGCAGGTAAAATAAGTCAAAACAAATCTCACTTAAGAAAATCCGACCTCCAAAAGGGTCGGATTTTTTCATTTTAGATATCAAGCTTTAATCTTGGCAATGGCAGCCTTAAATTCTTCCCAATCTATAAGATCATCCCCATTTTTATCGTATCCTTCTATTAGTTTGGTTGATACGATACCCCTTAAAAAACCACTTATCTCTGCATCCTTTAATAATTGGACAATCTCTCCTTTGGTAAGTTTTCCATCACTATCAGTATCAAAAAATTCAAAAGCCTTCTGAGGTGTCTCGAAATGGTTGGTTATTAAAATCTGGATTTTATTTAAAATTGATTCTTCGGTGGTCATACTATTTTATTTTTTAAGAATTTGTATTTATATCCCAAAAATGGTGACAACCAACTTTCTAACGGAAGCACGGTTCCTATGCTCACAAAGGTATATCCCCTGCCAAATTCCCAGATTTAAACGCCCGTTTGAAATGGGAACTTGTACAGATGCCCCCATCAAGGAAGCTTTAATATGGGCCGGCATATCATCGGGACCTTCATAGGTATGTATGTAATATGGTGCATTTTCGGGCACTATTTTATTCAAATGACTTTCAAAATCGGTCCTTACAGTAGGGTCGGCGTTCTCGTTAATCGTCAAGCTTGCGGAGGTATGTTTTATAAAAATATGGCACAATCCTTTCTCAATATTTTGTATTTCGGGACAATTATCCAATACCAAATCCGTAATTAAATGAAAACCTCTAGGATAGGAGGGTAATTTGAACTCCTTCTGAAACCACTGCATGCTAAATTCTTATTAAATAAAGGTAAAACTTTACCCTTTGTCCATTAAATAGATATCATTGAAATATCTTTGTTCCTTACTCAATATTATGGATTTATCTAAGATACGGATGGTGGTTACCGATATGGACGGAACCCTATTGAACTCCAATCACCAGGTAAGCAATCGATTTTTCAAACTATTTGAAGGATTAAGATCCAAAGGGATTCTTTTTGTTGCCGCCAGTGGCCGACAATACAACAGCATCGTGGAGAAGCTTTATCCCATTAAGGACGATATCATTGTCATTGCCGAGAATGGCGGTTTTGCCAAACAAAAGGAAAGAGAAATAATTTCTACTCCTTTGAATAGCGATTATATCTTGGAAGTCCTTAAAACGCTTAAAGAAGTTCCCAATACGCATCCCGTACTTTGTGGAAAGCATATGGCCTACATTTCCGGGGAATCCGATGCCTTTGTAAAAAAACTAAAGGAATATTATACCGAGTTCGATATCTTGGAAGAGCTGACAATTGTTGACTCGGAAATCATAAAAATCGCTATCTATCATTTTGAGAGTTCAGAACAACATATTTATCCACATGTAAAGCATTTTGAGGATATACTGAAAGTGAAAATATCCGGGGAAAATTGGGTGGATATATCGAGTCCTAAAGCCCACAAGGGTTTCGCCCTTGAAAATGTGATGGAACGTTACAGCATAAAACCGGACGAAATTATGGTGTTTGGCGACTACAACAATGATTTGGAAATGTTGGCGCTTTCTGAATTTAGTTTTGCTATGGAAAATGCCCATCCCAATGTAAAAAAGGCCGCTAAATATAGCACTCGCAGTAATGATGAAATGGGGGTGGAAATTGTTTTGGAACAGTTACTCACAGAAAGGTGCAGGGAAATGCATTAGGGGCTGCACGGAAAAGTGAAAGGGTGAATTAGTGTGTTAGCGAAATAGTGGTTTAGTGCTTGCTTGATAATCACTTTTCGTTGCTCGCTAATCGTTGTTCGAAACCGACGAGCAGCCCAGTACTATATATTTCGCCTGCTCAGCATGAATTACTGGTTCTTACTGTGTTTCATTTTGCACTTAAACTTGTATTTGTATTTGAGCTTGTATTTGAACTTATCAAGTTTTCTGCTTTTTCTTTCGTGCAGCGGGGAAGAGGACATTGTTCAAAATCAATCGATAACCCGGTGAGGTTGGATGTAGCTCCAGTTCCGTTTTTGGGTCCCCTACCCTATGCTGGTAATCCTCCGGGTCATGACCCCCGTAAAACGTAAAAAAACCTTTTCCTTTAATACCATGGATGTAGCGGGCCTCCCCGTTCAACTTGTTCTCCCCAAGTACCAGGACCGTTGGTTTGATTTCAGACCGATTAAAGGCGGTGGTCTGGCCCATGAAACCCTTTACCAAGGAAGTATGGTTCTGACATAGCATAGTAGGTACGGCATCCCATTTGGCGGAAAAATCCATCAAGGAAAAGTAGTCCTGCTCCTTGGGAACATTCCCCCTTTTTGAGGTCATATCAATGGACGAAAACTCATATTTAACCGGACTTCTTTCCAAGGTAAAGTCCGTAAAGGCGAAAGTCTTATCAAAATCCAAACTCGCCTGATAATTAGGATCCGATGGATCGCCATCGAACATAGGCTCACAAATATCCACACCATCGGCTGCAAGGGCGATGTCAAAACTATCAGTTGCGGAGCACATGGCGAACATAAAACCTCCACCAATTACGTAATTCCTAATTTTAAGGGCAACTGCCAACTTTTCATCGGAAACCTTATCAAATCCCAATTTACGGGCCAACTTCTCCGCCTCCTTCTTACCTTCAATATACCACGGGGTAGCCCTGTAGGCACCATAGAATTTACCATATTGCCCTGTGAAATCCTCATGATGCAAATGCAGCCAATCGTATAAGGCGAGCTTATCGTCCAAAACCTCTTCATCATATACGGTTACGTAGGGTATTTCCGCATAGGTAAGGGCCATGGTAACCGCATCGTCCCAAGGCTGGTTCTCTTTGGGAGAATACACCGCAATTTTGGGAGCTTTTTCCAATATTACGGCATCCTGATTTTTGGAAGGACTGCTTATTTCATCCAGAATGGAATTTGCCTGATCATCCGAAAGTATTTCAAAAGAAACGCCCCTAATCTGGCACTCCTTGCGTATAAGCTCACCATCGGGCAACAAAAAGGAGCCGCCCCTATAATTGAGCAACCATTGCACTTTTTGCTGCTTGGAAAGTACCCAATACGTTATTCCATAGGCTTTTAAATGGTTCTTTTGGGTGTCCGCATCCATGGGTATCAAAATGGAAGAGGCATACCCAAGATGAGTGATTAAAAATAAAACCAGTAAAAGAAAAATTCTATGCATACCTCATAATTCAATTGGCCTTCTCTCAAAAATAAACGAAAAAAAACGCTCCTAAGTTTTCAGGAGCGTTAAAGATTTTAAAAATAAAGTGTTTGGACAGATACCTTTTAGTACCCTGAACTTTAAAATGGCACATCGTCATCATCATCTATACCCGTTCCTTGATTCATGGAACTACCAAAGGCATCGTCCGCACTTGGAAGGTTCTTTGTAGTGAAAGGGTTCTCCTCATTATCGTTCATTTTGGACTGGAACTCGAAGGGCGAATCGAAATCGTCCAAATTATCGAACTTACCTTGGCTACCAATAAATTTAAGCCTGATGTTGTCCAGCCCTCCGTTCCTGTGCTTGGCCACAATGAATTCTGCTTGGCCTTGGGTTGGGGTGCGTTCCTCATCGTCCCACTCCTCTATTTTATAATATTCAGGTCGGTATATAAAGGAAACGATATCCGCATCTTGCTCAATAGCACCTGATTCCCTCAAATCTGAAAGAATAGGTCGCTTACTACCTCCCCTGGTCTCAACGGCCCTGGAAAGCTGTGAAAGTGCAATCACGGGAACATTCAGTTCCTTTGCCAAGGCCTTTAGGTTCCTCGAAATCGTTGAAATTTCCTGCTCCCTGTTACCCCCTTTTTGACTACCTCCAGCGGTCATCAATTGCAAATAATCTATCATGATCATCTTAATGCCATGCTGAGAAGCCAAACGCCTTGCTTTTGCGCGCAGGTCAAAAATGGACAATGAAGGGGTGTCATCAATGAACAATGGCGCTTTTTCCAATGTTTTTACCTTTACGTTCAATTGCTCCCATTCATGCTTTTCCAATTTTCCGGTCCTTAACTTTTCAGAGGACAACCCCGTCTCAGAGGAAATCAACCTCGTAATCAACTGTACCGATGACATTTCCAAGGAGAAAAAAGCTACTGGCGTATTGGAATTGACCGCCATATTCCGGGCCATGGACAAAGTCAATGCCGTTTTACCCATACCAGGTCGTGCCGCTACTATGATCAAATCACTGGGCTGCCAACCGGAAGTCAATTTGTCCAACTTATCAAAACCTGAAGGAATTCCGCTCAAACCTTCCCTATTGGCAATTTCCTCGATTTTCTTCTTGGCCTGGATTACCAAATTCTGGGCGGTTTCCGCCGATCGCTTTAAATTCCCTTGGGTAACGTCGTACAATTTCGCTTCGGCATTATCAAGAAGGTCAAAAACGTCCGTACTTTCATCGTAGGCATCCTCAATAATTTCGTTGGAAATTTTAATGAGGCTACGCTGAATATATTTTTGAAGAATGATACGGGCATGGAATTCAATATGCGCCGATGATGCTACTTTTTGGGTCAATTTGATCAGGTAAAAATCGCCTCCAACGGCCTCCAATTTACCGGCCTTCTTCAATTGTGCCGAAACGGTTAATAAATCCACTGGTTGCGATTCCTCGAACAAAACGAAGATGGCCTCATAAATAAATCTGTGAGCATCCTTATAGAAAACGTCTGGGTGAAGGATGTCAATAACTTCATCGACCCCTTTTTTGTCAATCATCATCGCACCAAGCACAACTTCCTCTAAATCAACTGCTTGTGGTGGTATTTTTCCTCTTTCGAGGCTAATAATCGTAGATTTGTCAATCTTACGACCAACAAAAGGTTGTGTGTTCTCCATAGTGCGAAAATATACAATTAACCTTTAGTTAACTTTAATTGAGGCAAAACCAATGTTCACAGTTAACTAACATTTGCCTGTTAATAAAATACAATTTTATGTTGATAACATAAAAAAACCGAAGATGAAATTCTTCGGTTTAATGCCACGCTGTTAAAATGGTCGGTTATCCATTAAAAACACCCATGTTCGCATATTTTTCCATCCGCTGTTTCACCAATTCCTTTGGTGATAACTTTTGTAGTTCCTCATAATGGGAGGCAATTTTATTTTTTAGGATTTCAAAAGTCTTTTCCCTGTTGGTATGCGCGCCTCCAGCGGGTTCCTTTACAATTTCATCTATCAATTTCAATTTCTTCATATCGCTAGCGGTCAACTTCAAGGCCTCCGCCGCCCTTTCCTTGTATTCCCAACTTCTCCAAAGAATGGAGGAACACGATTCTGGGGATATTACAGAGTACCAGGTGTTCTCCAACATCAAAACCTTGTCTCCTACTCCGATTCCCAAGGCTCCGCCCGAAGCTCCTTCTCCTATAATTGCAACGATGATAGGAACCTGCAACCGGGTCATTTCCAAAATATTTCTAGCTATGGCCTCTCCTTGTCCCCGCTCCTCGGCCTCAATACCGGGATACGCTCCTGGAGTATCTATCAAGGTAACTACTGGAATGCCGAATTTTTCTGCAGACTTCATCAAGCGCAAGGCTTTTCTGTACCCTTCTGGATTGGCCATACCAAAGTTTCTGTATTGTCTTGTCTTGGTATTATAGCCTTTTTGTTGCCCGATGAACATGTAGCTCTGATCACCAATTTTACCTAATCCGCCTATCATGGCCTTATCGTCTTTTACATTACGATCTCCGTGCAGTTCAAGGAAGGTGTCGCCGCAAATGGCCCGTATATAGTCTAAAGTGTAAGGCCTATTCGGATGTCTCGATAATTGAACGCGTTGCCAGGGAGTGAGGTTTTTGTAGATTTCCTTTCTGGTTTCGTCTAATTTCTTCTCAATCTGTTTACAGGTTTCGGATACATCCACATCGCTTTCCTCACCAATGATCATACACTTGTCCAATTGCTCTTCCAGCTCCTTGATTGGAAGTTCAAAATCCAAATACTCCATAGTTTTCAATAAGATTTCGTTAGTTGCGTAGGCAAAGATAAAACTTTAAAAGGTAATCTGGCCACTGTCACTTACGCAATGGTTGCGATTTATTGGCCTGCCGACGTACCCCTTCTTCCAACTTTTGTTTTAAGTACGCTCTTCCTCGATTTTTCCGAGGCGAGTTTCTTAATGCTTGCCTTATTTTTTAAAATCCCGTTTAGGATGACCGTGCTTAAAATAAGCAACGCCCCTAGGTAAAAAAAGGGATTCATTTTTTCTTCCGAACCAAAAATGAACCATGCCAATAAGATTCCATAAACAGGTTCCAAGTTGGTAGTCAACATTACGGTGTACGGTGTCAAAACCCGCATAATCTTAATGGAGGCAATAAAAGCGTAGGCCGTACATATCAATGCCAAAACGAAAAGATACACCCAATCCATTGGACTTAAATAAAAGAAATCCGACGAATAACTTCCTTTAACACCCAAAATAATGGAAAGGAACAACACCCCTATACCCAGTTCATAGAAGGAAATGACCGAGGGCCTATGCTTTTTTACCAACGTTCCGTTGACCAAAGAAAATACGGCCGCCAAAAAGGCGGAACTTAATGCGACCAACATCCCGTAGGTATAGGAGGACTCCACCCTAAAAATCAATATAAGCCCGATAATGACCAAAATCCCAAAAAACACTTCATATCCTATCACTTTTCGATTAAAAATGAAAGGTTCCATCAATGCGGTAAAAAAGGCCCCCGTGGACATCATGGCCAATGCCACGGATACCGTTGAAATTTTTATGGCATAAAAAAAGGTGAACCAATGGGCGGCCACCACGATACCACCAAAAATCAGCCAGCCTAAGGATTTTCTGTCCACTTTCAAATCAAGGCGAAGCATCCTTATATACATCAGTATAAAAACGGATGCCAAAAGCATTCGGTACCAAACCAAGGGTAGGGAATCAATGGAAATCAATTTCCCCAAAATTGCGGTAAACCCCCATATAAAAACAATAAAGTGCAAATGGAGCAGGTTGCGTATCCTATCTCTTGGCATTTTGCAGCAGATAAAGGGCCAAAAGCCCAAAGAGTACGTTGGGAATAATAACCGCCAATAAGGGCGAGAAGCCGGACTGCTCCGCAAGGGTTCCAAACACCTTGTCAAAGAAGATAAATACAAAGGCGACCAATATTCCAAAGGCCAAGTTTACCCCCATGCCTCCCCTTCTTTTTACAGAAGAAACGGCCACCGCAATGATGGTGAGAATAAACGCCGTCAACGGCAAGGCCCATCGTTTGTATTTGACCAAAATATAGGTGTTGATATTGGAAGCTCCCTTTCTTTTCTGGTCGGCAATAAATTGATCCAGTTCAAACAGGTTTTTCGTTTCGGCTACGTAAGAAACAGGAGTTAAATCATCGATTTTAAACGAAAATATGGTATCCAGGCGACGTTTGCTCTCCAAGATGGCGGAATCCCCCACCATTTTCCGTTTCACATAGGAAGTCAATCTGTAATTGCTATCCTTTTCCACCCAACGTATATTCACTGCCGATATCTTGAAATCCAGCTTATTGTCCTCGTTGAACCTTTCATAGGTAAAATTATGCCCCAGCTGCCTGGCCGGATCAAAACTACTTACGTAAATGAAGTCCGTTTCGTTGAGTTGGTTAAATATATTGTTGGTAATCCTATCCTGCTTGCCGCGTTTCAAGTATTTGAACTTGAATTCATTGAACCCGATACTGGCCTGCGGAACGATGAACATGGTCATAAAGAACATGATTATGGCTATGATAGTGGCCCCAATCAAATAAGGTCGTAAGAACCTGCCATAGGATACCCCGGAGCTAAGAATGGCAACGATTTCCGTATTATTGGCCAGTTTGGAGGTAAAAAAAATGACAGATAAAAATAGGAAAATAGGAAAAAGTAGACTGCCTATGTAAATGGTGAAATTTAGATAATACATCAGTATTTCATTCAACGGCGCCTCATTGTCTATCATCTTCCCGATCTGTTCCGCCAAATTAACCATGATGCCAATGGGTATGAATAGAAGCAGCATCATGGCGAAGGTTGCCAAGTATCGTTTTAATATGTATTTATCTATGATCGAAAGCACTATAGTCTCTTGTCCATTTGTTTCACCATATTATTTTTCCAGCTATAAAAATCGCCCTCCAAAATATGCTTTCTAGCCTCGCGTACCAACCAGAGGTAAAATCCTAAATTGTGGATCGTGGCGATCTGTTTTCCCAAATATTCGTTGGCCACGAACAAATGCCGCAAATAGGCCTTGGAATATTCCCTATCCACAAAAGTAGTTCCCATTTCGTCTATGGGGGAAAAATCGTCTTCCCACTTTTTGTTCTTTATGTTGATGGTACCGTGGGCCGTAAAAAGCATGCCATTTCTGGCATTTCTTGTGGGCATTACACAATCGAACATATCAATGCCCAAAGCAATATTTTCCAAAATATTGATGGGCGTTCCCACTCCCATGAGATATCTGGGTTTGTCCTCTGGAAGGATTTCGCAGACCACTTCGGTCATGCCATACATTTCCTCGGCAGGCTCACCAACGGAAAGTCCGCCGATGGCATTTCCCTCCGCACCTGCGTTGGCTATATATTCCGCGGATTGTCTACGCAAGTCCTTATAGGTAGAACCCTGTACGATGGGGAAAAAGCTCTGGGAATAATCGTAGACAAAGGGGGTCTTTTCCAAATGGGCGATACATCGGTCCAACCACCTGTGGGTCATGTGCATGGACCGTTTTGCATAATTGTAATCACAGGGATAGGGTGTGCACTCGTCAAAAGCCATTATGATATCGGCCCCAATTACCCGTTGGATTTCCATTACGTTTTCCGGAGTGAACATGTGCATTGAACCATCTATGTGGGATTTGAACTTTACCCCTTCTTCCTTTATTTTTCGGTTTCCCGATAATGAATACACCTGATAGCCCCCGCTATCGGTCAATATATTTCGGTCCCATCCCATAAATTTGTGAAGTCCGCCCGCTTTCTGGAGAATATCGGTCTTCGGCCTTAGGAACAAGTGATAGGTATTCCCAAGAATTATATCCGGATTTATCTCCTCCCTCAACTCCTTCTGATGTACTCCCTTAACGGACGCTACCGTACCCACAGGCATGAAGATGGGGGTTTCGATTGTACCATGATCGGTAACCAAGGTACCTGCCCGTGCCTTACTTTGGACATCCGTTTTGTGTAGTGTAAATTTCAATATGCTCAAATAAAGATGCAAAGATAATGAACTCCTTGGCTCCAAAACTTAAGAAAAACCAAAGAAGGTTTTAGTTATCAAGTTAATCTTACTTCTCGATGCGACCACGGAAAAACCAAACCTCTCCTAACTTCGCCGAACAATAAAAGAACTTTACCCTCCGTTCTGATGGTATAACGAGAAAGGAAACAATTGGTATTGTTCTTGATACTAATGTTTCAATAAAATAAGACTATTATGAAAAAAACACTTTTTCTTACTGTTATGCTTTTGACCGGTCTGACCGCAATGGCACAAAGCGGTTCTGGATTCGGAATCAAGGGAGGTTTAAACTATGCAGGAAACGGAAACTATTTTGATTCCACCCGTGACGCTTTTGAGAATCCGGATAAAAACTTGGGGTACCATTTCGGAATTTTTGGAAAATTAGGTGATAAAATATATGTACGACCAGAACTGGTCTATACAAGTATAACTTCCGGTTATGATGATGGAGACTTTAAAATGAAAAAATTGGATGCACCCGTATTATTGGGACTAAAGGTTATAGGTCCCTTACATGTCTTTGCCGGACCTGCATTCCAATATATTTTGGACACCGACTTTGAAGGCGTCACCTTGGGAGATGTTGAAAGCGATTTTTCCGTAGGTCTAAATATAGGTGCCGGGGTCAACTTGGGCAAACTGGGTATTGATTTACGATACGAAAGAGGGTTTAGCGAAAACGAAGTAAATTTCATTAACACGAATGGTGGTATTTCCATAAATGACCGAATCGATACCAGACCAGACCAACTTATTTTGAGTTTGTCCCTGAAATTATAACATAAGGTTTGATTCCTTAAAACAGAAAAGGCTCCCAATATTTGAGAGCCTTTTTTTCTATAAATGTTCCTGAATTAGGAATCCCTATCCAAGTGGTCTGGAGTACCATCCCCATCCGTGTCCTTAAACTCGACAAAATTCCCTTCTTCGTCCAACACAATTTCTTCCCGTGTGGGAATACCATCCGCATCATCGTCCGTATCGTTGTAATTGGCCAGAAATACATTAAACTCAGTATCCCCATCTGTATTATCATTATTTAAATTTCCATCTCCATCTATATCCTCCAAAATAGAGGGGATACCGTCCCCGTCAAAATCGGTATCTTCTTCGAATGTAAAAATGTCCACTTTGAAAATCAATGGTGCGTAAGCTGGTATTGATGAACCAGAACCACGATTAAAATAGGCCAACCCCGATGGGATAAAAATAGCTCCGATACCATAATCAGAATATGATACCGTGCCATCTCCATTCACAATCAAATCTGTTCCAGATTTAAAATATTCTACACCGTTTCCAAATCCTTGTACCACCCCAGATAGATTGAATGTAATTGGCTGATTACTGGAAGCATCAAACAAGGTACCATCCAAGAGAGATCCTTCGTACCTCAATACTACGTTATCACCAATAGTAGGGGTATTTTCTGAAGTTCCTTGTCTTGCAATAAGATAATAAAAAGTATGTTCAGCAACTTCTTCATCACTTACTCCAAAACCTGCAGATGCCACAGTAATCTTTTCCATGCCAAACTCTATACCAGGAAGGGAGCCACTATCTAAAATAGAGGTTTTACCCTCATTATCACCTGCGATTGTATCAAAACGTATTTTGAAGTCGAATCCTTCTTCAACATTTTGAAATTCCTCGTAATTAAAAAAGTGGGTGCTCAAGAATTCCCGTATCTCCGCATCGTCCTCGGCGGCAACCTCTATTATTGATCGTGGAGGTACTATCGTCCCCGGTGAATCATCGTCTTTTTTACAAGACCAAATAATTAAAAAAACAAGCACAAATACCCCTATGTTTTTCAATCTCATCAGCAATAATTTAAGCGTGCAAGATACAATTTTCCCCTATTTTTGTAGAAAACCTTAACAAAGAATTTAGTTTGCCATGCGTATTGACAAGTACCTTTGGAGCACACGTTATTTTAAAACCAGGAACATTGCTACCAATGCCTGTAAAAAAGGTCATGTTAAAATCAATGACCAAACGGTGAAACCGGGAAGGGAAGTTTTTCCAATGGATAAAATTGTCGTTCGCAAAAATCAAATCGATTACCAACTTACGGTTTTGGATATCCCGGAAAGCAGGGTGGGCGCTAAATTGGTGGATATCTACCGAAAGGACACCACCCCTAAAGAAGCCTTTGAACATCAAAATCTTTTACAGTATTCCAAGGACTATTATCGAAAAAAGGGAACGGGGAGGCCCACTAAAAAAGACCGTAGGGAAATCGATGATTATTTGGACACCAATGAAGAAATTGATGAGTGAATAATTTAAAATGAAAAGCGAAAAGTGACCTTGAACAAATAGTGCGGAATGCAAAGTTCAGAGTGAAGAGTGAAGAATTAAGAGTGAAAAGTGAATAGCTGTCAGCTTCTGGATTATAGCTTTTAGCTCAAAATTCAAATTCCAATATGATTTGCGTCTAGCGTTTTGCGAATAGCTCTTAGCGGAAAATGAAAAATGAAAAGTGAATAGCTGTCAACTTCTGGATTATAGCTTTTAGCTCAAAATTCAAATTCCAATATGAATTGCGTGTAGCGTTTTGCGAATAGCGCTTGGCGAAAAATGAAAAGTTAAGTGTGAAAAATGAAAAGTGTTTTTCTGCTAATTGCTAATTGCCGACAATCAAAAACGAACAACCAACAACGAACAACCAATAACAAACAACCAAATTAACCCCTATATTTATCTCTTAGAATTGAATGGCCATGCAGCAACAAATATTGACCCATCAACAGATCCAGCATAAAATAGAACGAATCGCCTATCAAATTTATGAGGCCAACGTTTCCGAAAAGGAAATTGTTGTGGCAGGAATACAGGGTGGCGGACTCCTTTTCGCCAAGAAAATCATGTCCGTGTTAAAGAAAATAACGGAAGCGGAAATTATCCTCTGCACAGTTCTTATGGATAAAAAAGACCCTTTAACAAGCGGTGTATCCACCTCTTTAGCCGAGGAAGCATATGCAAACAAATCGGTTGTACTGGTGGACGATGTTTTAAATTCGGGGACTACCTTGATCTACGGAGTACACCATTTTCTAAAAACGCCGCTCAAACAATTGAAGACTGCTGTTTTGGTCAATAGAAACCATAAAAAATATCCGGTCAAGGCAGATTACAAAGGTATATCCCTTTCCACATCGCTACAGGAGCACGTAAACGTGCTCTTCGAACCTAAAAAAAATAGGGTTTATTTAGACTAGTAACTTCCGTATTTGGAGTACCACGTCTTCAACCGATTTATATTGGTTGCCGATTTTATGATGCGCTTGATTATAAAAAAAACTACGCTCGAACAGGTGTTTTGCAATGAATTCCTGAAATTCTTCAGGAGCAATATCGGCTATTAGGGGTCTCTCATCCCTTTCCTTCATAAGTCGGTCACATAAAACATTTAAATCGGTTTTAATGTAAATCGAGTTTGGTGTTACCTCGTTTATCAACCCTATATTGTCACCAAAACACGGTGTTCCCCCTCCAACGGATAGTACAACATTCTCTTTGCGATTCAAAACCTCCTTCAGATATTCAGTTTCCTTTTTTCTGAAATAGACTTCCCCCTTGTTTTTAAAAATCTCATTGATCGACGACTTTTCCGCGGCTTCAATATAATCGTCCAGGTCTAAAAATTTAACATTCAACTGTTTGGATAAGGCTTTGCCAATGGTGGTCTTTCCACTCCCCATGTAACCGATCAATATGATTTTCACTAGTGCTATTTTTTGTAAAAATCCGTCAAATTAAGCCGATTTCAAAAAAAAATAAATTTATGCACATTTGGACTTGGTAAATAAATAATAGGCCTTATATTTGCACCCGCAAAAGGGAAATCTTTGCAGTTACATTTTGACCTGGTAGCTCAGTTGGTAGAGCATTTCACTTTTAATGAAAGGGTCCTGGGTTCGAATCCCAGCCAGGTCACGAATAAATAGTCGAAAAAGAAAAAACGCCAAGCTTGCTTGAGCGTTTTTTTTTGTTTGAACTATTTTCACCGCGTAGCGTTGAGGGAAGAGCGCAGCCAATCCCAGCCAGATTACCAAAAAACCTTGACTGCAAAGTCGAGGTTTTTTTTAAAGGAGTACAGACTTATATAACCTACCATTGCAAAAAAGCAACAGTGTTTTCACAATAGTGTTGAAAGCTACTTCTCACCAACACTATTTATCACTTCCAAATTCACCTTACGAACTGCCGGAAAATCCATTTTATCCACCTTACGGTCATAGGTCATAAAACCGTTCACTTCCCCTTCAACATCCGTTGTCTGGGTATAAATCGCCCCGGAGAAACCTGCCTTTACCAATTTCTTCAATTCTTCGGCATATTCAATATACTGATTCGTGGTTTCCTTGGAGTTTTTAAACTTTACGTATCCCCAGTTATTATCGGGCTTCCAAAGATGTTTTTCAACCGCCAATCCAATACCTCCGTATTCCCCTAGTACATTTACCCGTTGTGCATCGTACAGATACATGGCAGGCCCTGGATAATTATGAAGGTCGACAATATCGCCGGTCCTGTAAAAATTACCGCCACTGGCAGCATTGACCAACCTACTAGGGTCATAGCTTTTCGTCCATTCCGCAATTTCCTCGGTTTTAAATTGCCCCCAGGCCTCGTTAAATGGGACCCAGACCACGATGCTTGGAACGGAATATAAGTAGTCCATTATTTCCTTCCATTCGGTTCTGTATATTTTTTCCGATTCCGAACTTCTTTTAAATTCGGTTCCATTGAAATAGTCATGGTTCTGCCATTGAGGCCCTTTGTCTCCATTGGGCATATCCTGCCACACCAATATACCAAGCCTATCACAGTGGGCATACCACCGGGCCGGTTCCACCTTGACATGTTTACGGATCATATTAAAGCCAAGTTCCTTGGTTTTGATAATATCATATTCAAGTGCTTCATCCGTAGGGGCCGTGTAGAGTCCGTCTGGCCACCATCCTTGATCCAAGGGACCATACTGAAAATAATTCTTATTGTTCAGTTGCATCCTTACAATGCCAAACGCATCCTTCTTCACACTGATCTTTCGCATCCCGAAATAACTTTCTACCTTATCCGTTTCCTTGGAGTCGGTCATAAGTTTTACTTCCAAGTCATATAAAAATGGCGTCTCTGGAGACCAAAGTTTTAGGTTTTTTACCGGCAGCTCAATTTCCATACCAACCCTGGCCTTCGCCTTTGAAACCAAACTTCCAGCATCCAGAACGGATACTTCCACAATATCGCCATAGACGGCACCTTCGATTTCAGTATATACAGAAACGGTACCCCTATCCAAATTTGGGACTGTCTTTATGTTGCGAATCCTCTTTTTTGGAACAGGTTCCAACCAGACGGTCTGCCAAATTCCAGTTACCGGGGTGTACCAAATTCCCTCCGGATTCTTTACCTGTTTTCCTCTGGGCTGCGGGCCATCGTTCGTGGGATCCCAAACCTTAACGGTTAATTTTTGATCGCCTTCCCCCAAAAAAGGTGTAATGTCAAATTCAAAAGGGGTATATCCACCAGTATGGGAACCCACAAGTATATCATTTATCCAGACATCCGCTTTCCAGTCTACCGCCCCAAAATGAAGCAGCATATTGTTTTCCTTCCAGTCCAAAGGAACCTCAAAGGTGGTTTGGTACCATAATTCCCTTTCACTGCCCACTTCCTTCATAACTCCGGACAGGCTCGACTCCACAGCAAATGGAACCAAAATCGCACCTTCAAAATTAGTTGGGCACGACTCCCCTTTTCTTGTAATTGCATATTCCCAAAGACCATTCAGGTTTTTCCATTGATCACGAACCATCAACGGCCTAGGGTATTCATTCAAGATATTTTTGGTGTCTATTTGTTCGGTCCATTTGGTTTTTATTTTATCACCGGCGGGTTTCCATTGACCGTAGGTGAAGCTCAAAAAACAAAGGCAAAGGGAGATTAAAGCATGAATACTACTATTTTTAGAAATCATTGGACATAAAATTGGTTTATAACAACAATTTAAAAATAATTCCTTGAGCTTGTCCAAATTGGCACTTTTGTCCAATCACAATTCATGAATTATTTGAAGCGAACTGAAATACGATACTTATTTAGTAGCCATAGTCTAAAACTCATCTTAGATTTGCTTTGAAATACACAATACCTTTTTATCTTTATGCCCAATTCTGAATCGCCCACGTGGTGAAATTGGTAGACACGCTACCTTGAGGGGGTAGTGTTCGTAAGGACGTGCTAGTTCGAATCTAGTCGTGGGCACAAAAGCCAGGTACTTTCTACCTGGCTTTTTTTTATTTAGCGAGGTTTTAACATCTTTTCCAACCAACTTTAGATGCAATTCATTAAGTTTGTTTAACGTTTTTCTTCAAACTATGAACAACGTAAAGAAAATATTCAGCATTAGGGACCTTGAGAACTTATCAGGCATCAAGGCGCATACCATTAGAATCTGGGAGAAAAGGTATAACCTGCTAACCCCCGAAAGGACAGATACGAATATACGTACCTATAGCTTGTCCAGCTTACAAAAGCTTCTGAACATCACTCTTTTATACGATAATGGTTATAAAATTTCCAAGATTGCAAAGATTCCCGAATCGGAAATACCAAATACCGTTAAGGAGGTAGTTTCAAAAAAAACCAGTAAATCACAAAATCTGAATGCCTTTAAGTTGGCAATGATGAATTTTGACCAAACCATTTTTTTTGAAACATATGACAAACTTCTAAGTACAAAGTCTTTTAGGGAAGTCTTTAAGGATGCATTTATTCCCCTGTTGAACGAAATCGGGCTTCTCTGGCAAACGGATACCATTAGCCCTGCTCATGAGCATTTCATAACCAGTCTCATCAAACAAAAAATTTTGGTGAATACGGAGAGGATACAACATCAAAAGCCAACTAAAACGGATAAGGTTTTTGTGTCCTTTTTACCCGAAAACGAGATACATGACATTGGTATATTGTACCTAAACTATGAGATTCTTCTAAAAGGTTATAAAGTGGTTTATTTGGGCCAGACGATACCCATTGAAAATTTAACCGATCTCCTAAAGTATTTTGACAATATTTATTTCCTATCTTACTTCACGGTAAAGCCGGACAAAACCGAGATAGCCACCTATCTTGAGGAATTTGAATTATATCTAAGGGATACTTCAAACCCACAACTATGGATACTTGGTCGTCAAATCCAACATTTGGAACGCACCAAACTTCCAAGTTTTGTAAAAACCTTTACTTCAATTGAAGAGGTGGTCCATCATTTATAACCTATGGAAAAAAATATAGCTATCATTGGATCTGGTTTTTCATCCCTTTCGGCAGCTTGCTATCTTGCCAAAGCCGGTCATCAGGTGTCCATCTACGAAAAAAACGAATCCATTGGAGGAAGGGCCGCACAATTGATAAAGGATGGCTTCACCTTTGATATGGGCCCTAGCTGGTATTGGATGCCCGATATTTTCGAGAAGTTTTTCAGCGATTTTGGTAAAAAGACCTCAGACTACTACCAACTGGACAAATTAAGTCCCGCATATAAAATTTTTTTTGCCGATGACGTAATTACCATAGGGGACTGCATGGATAAGATATGTACCGAATTTGAACGTATCGAATCCGGAAGTTCCGTACATCTAAGAAAATTTATCGCCCTGGCACAGGAAAACTATGAAATTGCCATAAACAAAATCGTTTTAAGGCCTGGACTGTCACCTTTCGAATTGGTCACCAAGGAAACGGTTTTAAAGGTTGATCAATTTTTTAAGACAATTAGTTCAGAAGTTAGAAAAAAGTTCAAAAACCCAAAACTTATTGCGACCTTGGAGTTCCCCGTGCTGTTTTTGGGCGCAAAGCCTAGTGATACGCCATCCTTTTACAGCTTTATGAATTTCGCCGATTTCGGTTTGGGCACTTGGCACCCCCAGGGTGGTATGTACCGTATCATTGAGGCCATGGGAAGTCTTGCAGAAGAATTGGGAGTTAAGATTCATACCCATGCCAACGTAGAAAAGATTTTGGTTACAAAAAACATCTGTAATGGCATCATTTGTAACGGTTCCACTATTTTGGCCGATATCGTGGTCAGCGGGGCCGATTACCATCACTCCGAAAGTTTATTGGATGCGGAGTACAGGCAATACAGCGAAGCATATTGGAACAAAAAAACCTTTGCGCCTTCTTCCCTCTTATTCTATATCGCTTTTGACGGGAAGCTCAAGAATGTGGACCATCACAATTTGTTTTTTGATACAGATTTTGAACGCCATGCTGAGGAAATCTATGATAACCCGCAATGGCCAACAAGCCCCCTATTCTATGCCAATTTTCCTTCTATAACGGACGAAAGTATGGCACCCGAAGGATGTGAGACCGGATTCTTTTTGGTTCCCATCGCACCCGGGCTTGAGGATACTGAAGCGCTTCGGGAGCAATATTTTGACTTGATTATGGATAGGTTTGAGGAAAAAACAGGTCAAAAAGTCTTGGATAAAATTCGCTTTAAGGAAACCTTCTGTGTAAATGACTTTGTGGAGCGGTACAATTCCTATAAAGGCAATGCCTATGGAATGGCGAATACGCTATCTCAAACCGCATTTCTCAGACCAAAATTAAAGAGCGGTAAGGTTAAAAACCTTTATTTCACAGGGCAACTTACAGTTCCTGGACCTGGCGTTCCTCCATCTTTAATTTCAGGAAAATTGGTTTCTGAACTTTTAACTAAAAATAACTAACTTAAGGCTATGAAAGTACAGACCTTAATCGGCAAAAGGATTATTTGGGTGTACCATTCCACAGCTTTAACCATATAAATGAACACATGAAAATCACTTTTGACAAGGTATCCTACCAGTGTAGTAAAATCGTTACCGAAAAATACAGTACATCGTTTGCCTTGGCAACAAAAATGCTTCATGGTTCCATACGTGGGGACATATACAACATTTATGGTTTTGTAAGGTTTGCAGATGAAATTGTAGATACCTTCCACGAGTATGATAAAAAGACCTTATTCGATAAATTTGAGGAAGAACTTGCCGCCGCACTGGAAAACAAAATAAGTTTGAACCCCATTCTAAACTCGTTCCAATACACGTTCCATAAATACAACATCCCCATTCATTTAGTTGATTCCTTTATGAAAAGTATGCGGGCGGATTTGACCAAGAACGTTTACAAAACCGAGGCCGAGTATAAAGAATATATTTATGGTTCCGCGGATGTAGTTGGTCTTATGTGCCTTAAAGTATTTGTCAAGGGCTGTGATGAATCCTACGAAAATCTGAAGGAATCTGCCATGGCCTTGGGTTCTGCCTTTCAAAAGGTAAATTTTCTAAGGGACGTAAAGGCCGATTTTGAGGAGTTGAACCGCACCTATTTTCCAAACGCAAATCTCGCTGCGCTGGACGAAGATTCAAAAATGGAAATCGTTCAAGAGATACAACGAGATTTTCAAGAGGGGTACAAAGGTATCGTAAAACTGCCCATTGAGGCAAAATTCGGGGTATATACGGCCTATAGATATTACACTAGGCTTCTTAAAAAGCTACAAAACACCCCGTCCATGGAAATTAAAAGCACCCGTATACGGGTTCCTGATTATGAAAAATTCGGTCTTCTGGCAAGGTCTTATGTTAAATATAAAATGAACTTAGTTTAGATGAATACGTTTCTTTGGATTATTATTTTTTTGGGTACATTCTCTTTCATGGAATTTATGGCTTGGTTTACCCATAAATACATCATGCATGGATTCCTATGGTCCTTGCATAAGGACCATCACCATAAAGATCATGATTCCTGGTTTGAAAGAAACGATGCCTTCTTTATTTTTTACGCCATTGTAAGTATGTCGCTGTTTTACACTGGGGCAAACGGATTTTGGTATGGATACCCTCTTGGTTTTGGAATTTTGGCCTATGGTATCGCCTATTTTTTTGTACACGACATCTTCATACACCAAAGATTCAAAATTTTCCGTAACGCAAATAATTGGTATGCACGTGGTGTACGACGCGCCCACAAAATCCATCACAAGCACCTGGGAAAAGAGGACGGGGAATGTTTTGGAATGTTGGTAGTGCCCTTCAAATATTTTAAAAAATAGCCAATGCCCCATGCTTTGGTAATCGGTGCCGGCATTGGTGGTTTAGCCACTTCCTTAAGACTTCGCAAAAAAGGTTATCGAGTAACGGTTCTGGAAGTCAACGATTACCCTGGAGGTAAACTTCACGCTATCGAGCAGGATGGCTACCGTTTTGATCTGGGACCCTCCTTGTTCACGATGCCCCATTTGGTCACCGAACTTTTTGCACTGTATCAAGAGGATTTCCCAACTTATTTTCAATACAGTAAAAAACAAATTGTCTGTAATTATTTTTGGGAAGATGGACACCGATTTTCAGTGGCATCGGATATAGAAAAGTTTATAAAAGACGCATCTGAGAGTTTCAATGAACCTCCACAAAAAATAAAATCCTATTTAAAAAGAAACCGCGAAAAGTATGATTTGACCGTGGACCTATTTTTGGAAAAGTCCCTTCATAAGCTCTCCACGTACCTATCAACACAAACAATAAAGTCCATCCTTCAAATTGGAAAACTACACTTAAATGACACTTTAGACTCGGTCAATAAGCAGTATTTTAGAAATCCAAAGTTGGTACAACTCTTTAATCGGTATGCCACGTATAATGGCTCATCGCCCTATAAAACCCCAGGCATCATGTCCATGATTCCCCATTTGGAAATGCATTATGGCACCTATTTTCCCAAGGGAGGAATGCACAGCATTAGTCTTTCGTTATATGAATTTGCCAAACAAAAAGGGGTCAGCTTCAAGTTTGGACATCCGGTAGAAAATATCATTGTTAAAAATAAAAAGGCTATTGGCGTACTATCCAAGGGAGTCGCGCATAAGGCCGATATTGTGGTTTCCAACATGGATGTGTATCCTACCTATAAAAAATTGCTGAAGGACCAACCCTATCCAAAAAAAACCCTGGAACAAGAACGCTCAAGTTCCGCACTCATATTCTATTGGGGGATTTCAAAGGAATTTCCACAACTGGATTTGCACAATATTCTGTTTACCGATTCCTACCCCGATGAATTCCAGGCATTGTTTGACAAAAAGACCCTATACACAGACCCTACCATCTACATCAATATTACCTCTAAAGAAGAGGTCAAGGATGCGCCCGAGGGTCATGAGAATTGGTTCGTGATGATAAACGCTCCAGGAAACTATGGGCAGGATTGGCGCGAGCTAAAACAAGTGGCGAGAAAGAACATTGTTTCCAAAATAAATAGGATCCTAAAGACAAACATTGAAGAATTCATAACTACGGAGCATATTTTGGACCCTGTTGGGATTGAAAGCAGTACAAGTTCATTCCGGGGAGCCCTCTATGGCGCGGCAAGTAATGATAAATTTGCCGCTTTTGTAAGGCATGCGAATTTTTCAAAATCGATTGAAAATTTATATTTCTGTGGAGGATCCGTACATCCAGGTGGGGGGATTCCCCTTTGTCTTTTATCCGCGAAAATTGTTTCCGATTTGGTTCCAACCCCCATTCCAAATGCTTGAAACCCTATCCAAATATAAGGTCCTCATCGCTATTGGCATCGTATGGTTATTTCATATTTCGGCCATTATTGGAATCGCTTCGGGGGATTTGGAATGGTTTATTCAAAAAACCCCTTTGAACCTAATAATCAGTTTAACGCTCTTTTTATTTATTTATCCCATCAATACTCCAATAAAGTCCTTTGCCTTTGTATTGTTTTTTTGTGGTGGCATGTTTGCCGAATGGCTTGGGGTACACTATGGAATTTTGTTTGGGGAGTATGCATATGGGAATAACCTAGGCCCAAAACTTGACGGGGTTCCTTATTTGATTGGTACATACTGGGCCCTTCTTACTTTTATCACGGCAAGTATGCTTGATTATACCAAATTAAAATCCATCCCCAAGATTATATTGGCCGCGGGCCTTATGGTTTTACTTGATTATTTTATGGAGCACAATGCCCCAGCATTCGATTTTTGGACTTTTGAAGGTGGTATGGCACCGCTTGAAAATTATACGACATGGTTCGCCTTGGCGATTTTGTTCCAGATACTACTAAGGGTCCTAAAAATAGAGGGAAATAAACAATTTTCAATCCATCTGTATTTGGCCCAACTTGTTTTCTTTGGGTTTTTCCTTTTCTAATTTTATAAGTCATATAGTGGGTTTTTGCCCATCCAAGTGCCTATGGACCTGTAAGGCTGAAACCTGGAAAAAAGTTCTTCCTTGTACCAATTCAACTGCCTTGTTTTTTGAATCGCTTTTTGGTGTTCTTTGCTCGCGTAGGCAAATTGCATAAGGGATTCCTTATCACTCCAAATACTGAATGTTGCCATTTGTAAAAAAGGGACCTCACCTATCCCCTTTGTAAATAAAAGCCCCCTATTACCAGCTAGGGATTTTTGGGATGTTGGAACATATTTCCAAAATTTAAGGAGCATTCTTGTTTTGATTGTCGCCCTGGTGATTACGGCAATGTACGGATTCGCTTCTTCCAAAGATTCACTTTTGATAAAAGGATTATTACCATCCCAATCCCCCTTTGCCGTAGTGTTTTTCATGTAAACCGTCCATCTTTCTTCACTTTTCCCCAAATAACGTTGCATAATAGTCGAGGCATTGAAAAACTCGTTAGCACAAGTTTCATTTTTCCATATCTGAAGCAAGCCATAAACAGACCAATCCGGTAAGGGATTAAAGCCTTCTCTACCGCTTCCCATAAGTTTGTACATTTGAAGACCTTCTACTTTGGAAAGCCCTGCATGTGCAAATTGCATTTCGCCAAAGGCCCATAACTTACTGCTAAAATTGGTATATCTAAAAAAAGTGAGTGTTGTGATTTGGGACATACGATATTCCTGAAAATTGCCATTTAGGAATATCTAAGATACAAAATGAATATTGTTGCTGTTTTTTTATGGAAACCCGTTTCGTTTTATTCCGATATTAGCTCCTCCAACAATGCATCCACAGCGGAATTGTCCCAATCGGCAATCGCATTTTGATGAACGGCTATGAAACCGTTTTTATCGATTATATAGGATCCGGGCGGTTTTAATATAGTAACCGGACTGTCTTCACCCACAATCCTGTACGTAACAGGAAACGTATACCCATGCTCTTCCATAAACAGTTCCACAGGGGCCCGCTCCTCATTGGTAATGATATAGAAATTAACCCTACCCTTATACTTTTCGTATAGACTTTGGATATCCTTTAACTGAGCTTGTGATGGCATATGCCAAGAGGTCCAAAAAGAAATAAACACCACATTGCCTTTAGCCTCCTCAAAACTGAAGAGCTTCCAATCTTCATCCTTTAGTGTCCAATCGTAGCTGGATATTTTACCCCTCTTTTCCGGAGTTATTATGGTAGGTGCCATGGCCAACCATCTATTTAAAAGAATCTTGCTATAATCACCAAGGGGGGTTACAAAGAAGGACAACACAAATGCGATGATCAAAAGTGTGAAAAATGTTTGTTTCTTCATCTTCAGTTTATGGAATACCCAAAACTAAAAAACTCCCGAATAGTTTCGGGAGTTTTCCTAATTTATTTTATTGGCACCGCCAAGGGGTTCAATACTTCAAGGCTTGCCCGCCTGAACACCTGTCGGGCAGGCCTCGAAAAAAAAGTGCATCTACCGCGAATGCCTCATGGGCTCGCCCAGTGGTAGATTACTACTGGATTATGCTGCATTCTGCTTCTTGATAACATTCAAAGCGGATCCTTCCCTAAACCATCCAATTTGTGCATCGTTATAGGTATGGTTTGCCTTTATGGTGTCCTTGGAACCATCGGCATGAACAATCTCAATCGTCAACGGAGTGTCCGGAGCAAAATCGGCTATATCAACAAAATTGAAGGTATCGTCCTCCTGAATCAACTCGTAGTCATTCTCATTGGCAAAAGTCAAAGCCAACATCCCTTGCTTCTTCAAGTTTGTTTCATGGATACGAGCAAAGGATTTTACCAAAACCGCTGCTACACCAAGATGTCTTGGCTGCATGGCAGCGTGCTCCCTGGACGAGCCTTCCCCATAGTTGTGGTCACCAACAACCATGGATTTTATTCCCTTCGCCTTGTAGGCCCTTTGGGTATCGGGCACACCTTCGTATTCACCAGTCAACTGATTCTTTACCAAATTCGTCTTTTGATTAAAAGCGTTTACCGCACCGATCAAGGTATTATTGGCGATATTGTCCAAATGGCCCCTAAAGCGTAACCAAGGTCCGGCCATGGAAATATGGTCCGTGGTACACTTTCCAAAAGCTTTTATCAACAATTTGACGTTTTGTAACGACTCATTCTGGATGGGCTCGAAAGGATCCAAAAGCTGTAACCTTTCCGAGGTTGGGTCCACAACTACCTTTACACTGGAGCCATCCTCTTTGGGCGCCAGATAACCGGCATCTTCCACTTCAAAACCTTTGGGTGGCAATTCCCATCCTGTTGGTTCCTCAAATCGTACTTCCTCGCCATCCTCATTGATCAAGGTATCCGTCATTGGGTTGAAATCCAACCTGCCCGCTATCGCTATGGCAGCGGTAATTTCTGGGGAAGCCACAAATGCATGGGTATTTGGGTTTCCATCCGCACGTTTTGCAAAGTTTCTGTTGAAGGAATGAACGATGCTGTTCTTGGGTGCATTCTTTGGATCACTGTAACGCGCCCACTGTCCGATACACGGTCCGCAGGCGTTTGTAAATATCTTGGCATCCAATTTCTCGAATATGCCAAGGATACCATCCCGTTCCGCCGTGAAACGTACTTGTTCAGAACCTGGGTTAATTCCAAATTCCGCCTTTGTCTTTAGTTTCTTATCCAAAGCCTGTTGCGCAATAGAGGAAGCTCTTGACAAATCTTCATAGGATGAGTTGGTACACGAACCTATAAGTCCCCATTCTACCTGCATTGGCCAATCGTTTTCCGTGGCTTTCTTGGTCATTTCCTTGCCAACGGGAGTGGACAAATCCGGCGTAAAAGGACCGTTCAACAATGGATTCAGTTTTGAAAGGTCGATATCGATGACTTGATCAAAATACTGTTCCGGATTGGCATATACCTCTTCATCGGCAGTAAGATACTCCCGTACTTTATTGGCGGCATCGGCAACATCAGACCTATCCGTGGCCCTCAAATATCTTTCCATGGAGTCGTCATAACCAAAGGTCGATGTTGTAGCCCCAATTTCGGCTCCCATGTTACATATGGTTCCTTTCCCCGTACAGGAAAGCGCCTTGGCACCGGGACCGAAATATTCAACAATAGCTCCGGTTCCTCCCTTCACGGTAAGAATTTCGGCAACTTTAAGAATTACATCCTTTGGAGCGGTCCAACCTGAAATTTTCCCGGTCAAACGAACCCCTATCAACTTTGGAAACTTTAGCTCCCAAGCCATTCCGGCCATGACGTCGACGGCGTCGGCACCACCTACACCAATTGCCACCATTCCCAAACCACCTGCATTCACGGTGTGGGAATCGGTTCCTATCATCATGCCACCTGGAAATGCATAATTTTCCAATACCACTTGGTGAATGATTCCGGCACCAGGTTTCCAAAACCCGATACCGTATTTATTGGAAACGGATTCCAAAAAATCAAATACTTCCGCACTCGTGGAATTGGCCGTCTTCAAATCTGCAGCAGCACCACTTTTCGCCTGGATCAAGTGATCACAATGCACGGTGGTAGGCACCGCCACCTTTGGTTTTCCGGCTTGCATGAACTGTAATAAGGCCATTTGAGCCGTTGCATCCTGACAAGCAATACGATCCGGAGCGAAATCAACATAATCCTTGCCTCTAACAAAGGCCTTAGTGGGAGTACCGTCCCACAAGTGAGCGTACAAAATCTTCTCCGAAAGGGTCAGTGGTTTTCCCACGATCTCACGGGCCTTATCCACCCGCTCAGCCATATTGGCGTACACCCCTTTAATCATATCAATATCAAATGCCATATTTCTCTATTTAATGTTAAAGCAATTCCGTAAAATTAAGAAAATCTAAGGCGCAATTAAAATTTTAAACAAAGGAATAAACCCTTTTTTGCCATTCCCAGAAAATTAGATTTACGGAATACCTAATTTAACGCTCAAAGACGCTTAAATCTTGCGGAAAACAGATTTTCGGGTTTTGGAAATTATAGTAGTTGCTTGATAATTGCCTCTTCGGAAATGCCCTCGGCCTCCGCCTTGTAGTTTTTTATGATCCTGTGTTTTAGGATACCATAGGCAACTTTCTGTACGTCCTCGAAATCCGGTGAAAATTTTCCACTGATGGCGGCATTCGCCTTCGCTGCCAGGATCAAGTTTTGGGAGGCGCGCGGGCCCGCTCCCCAATCAACGTATTGTTTTACATAATCCGAGGCGGATTCCAAATTTGGTCGGGTTTTGTTGACCAATTTTACCGCATACTCCACAACATTGTCAGGAACGGGAATTTTACGGACCAATTCCTGTACTTCCAATATTTGCTGGGCGTTGAACTGCGGCTCAACATGGTATTTGGTTGTTGAAGTCGTATTTTTTACGACCATGACCTCTTCCTCAATACTTGGATACTTCAATTCTATCGCGAACATAAAACGGTCCAACTGCGCTTCGGGCAAGGGATAGGTTCCCTCCTGCTCTATGGGGTTTTGGGTAGCCAAAACAAAATAGGGCAAATCCAATTTATATTGATGGCCCGCAATGGTAACCGCCCTTTCCTGCATGGCCTCCAAAAGGGCAGCCTGCGTTTTGGGTGGGGTTCTATTGATCTCATCGGCCAAAATAATATTGGAAAAAACAGGGCCCTTGATGAACTTAAAATTTCTGTTCTGGTCCAAAACCTCACTACCCAAGATATCGCTGGGCATGAGATCCGGCGTAAACTGGATGCGCTTGAAATCCAATCCTAGGGCTTGGGCAATGGTGTTCACCATCAAGGTCTTGGCCAACCCCGGAACACCGATTAAAAGGGAATGTCCTCCTGTATAGATGGAGAGCAATATTTGGTCTATAACGGCTTCCTGGCCAACGATTACCTTGGCTATTTCCTTCTTTAAGGCATTATGTTTTTCGACCAATAATTTAACGGCAGCAACATCTGACATATTTATTCCTTTACCCAGTTATTGGCAAAATCACAATCCCTGTTGGCATCGCTTACGCTAATATACGTATCTTCAATATGATCTTCCATCCATTCCTTGATGGCATTATATTGCTTTTCTGTTAGGGCAAGTTGTTGAATTTTGGTGTAGTCCTTTGCAAAATCGGCAACGTGTTCGTCATATCGATTGGTCACCTTAAGAATTTTGTACTTGGATGGACCTCCCCTTGGGTCAGCTTCCAAAATGGGATAGGATATTTGGTCGTCCTGCAAATCACGTACCTGATTGTACAAGGTAGGATCCATTTTAGTAAGTTCAAAACGGGAACTGAAATCCTGCGGGTTTCTTAGCAAGCCACCATCGAATTTAGTCTCCTTTTCGTCCGAAAAGTTCAGGGCCGCCTCAGCGAAGGTAAATTTCCCCTCTATAATTTTCTGACGTATGCTGTCCAATTCCGATTTAGCCTCGGCCAAGGCCTTATCCGAAATTTCGGGCTGAATCAAAATATGTCTTAGATCGAGCTCCTGGCCCCTTATTTTTTCAATGTAAATAATATGAAACCCAAACATAGTCTCAAAAGGCTCCGAAACCTCCCCTTCCCTTAGGCTGAAAGCTACATCCTTAAATGTCTTATCAAATCCTGTGTCCTTGGTTATACTATAAAATCCACCTTTGGATTTAGAGCCAGGATCTTGCGAATATAAAATGGCCTTTACGCTAAAACTGGCATCGTTGTCCTCAACATCGGCCTTTATTTCATTGAGCTTGTCTATCACCTTCTGCTTTTCTTCCTGTGAAGGCTCCGGAGCCTTCACAATCTGGGCGATTTCCAATTCGGCACCAAAAACAGGCCGTTCGTTTTCAGGAATCTTGTTAAAGAATTGACGTACTTCCTCTGGGGTTATCTCTATTTCTGAAACAATATCCTGCTGCATTTTTTCGGACAGCATTCGTAGCTTGTTGATCTTGAACAACTCCTCCCTAAAACTTTGCTCGTCCTCCTTTTTATAGTACTTCAAGACCTTCTCCATAGAACCGATCTGCTGCACCAGGGACTGTAATTGACGCTCGCCCGTGGCATTCACCTCGTCATCCGAAACCAAAATACTGTCCTGTACGGCCTGATGTGCGTATAATCGATCTTCCATCAGCTTGCCCAAAAGGCTACAGTGCGTAATATCTTCCGTGGATGCACCCTGACTTTTTAAATCGATGAGGGTTTTTTCGATATCGGAATCCAAGATTACATAATCACCCACTACGGCGGCGATTCCGTCCAATTTGATCCGCTTAAAGTTTGTGGAGTCTTTCTTAGAGGGAGTTTCAACACTTGCCGATGCCTCCGCGCCTTCTTCCGTATTCTCCTGGGCCGTCAAAATTGCACAAAAGATACTTGCCAAAAAGGTCAACAGTCTCCTACTTGTTGTCATTGTAAACCTCAAATTCTTTTTCTCTGATTGCTTCATCTATGATTTCGGTTTCTAGTTTTCGCAGGTAGTCGATTTTTCTGCGACTTAATAAAACTTGCTTTATGGTAGGTGCAATGTATGAAAGTGGTGCGATATCATTGACATCCTTTACTTCCTCTATTTTGCCCAAATATACCCCGATTGAATCCTGTAATTCAAAAAATTGTGAATTTTTTAAGTATCTATCCTGATTATCAAAGGTTATGGGTGGAATTTCCTCAAATATCCTGGAAGAACTCACCCAAATGGAATCGTTAAAATTCAGCTTCTTAAATTGTACCCCAATGGAATCCAAATAAATCAAATCCTCCTCGTCAAAACTTCGCAAGCGCTGCTTAACTTCGTCCTGATTCAAAAAATTAAGGGGCAATTGCACAAAACGAATGCGCACGATACGCTCCTTTAATTTGAAATTTTCCTTTTGTCTGTCATAGAATTCCTGTAATTGGGTTTCGGAAATTAATGTGTCCGTCCCCTGTGATACCAAAGCTTCTTGATAGGCCCTGGTGTACAGGTCTGTTCTATACGCATCGACCAAAGCATCGAATTCCCGTAGCTTTTCCTCCGGTAGGTTGATCTTGGACTTGGAAAGCAGTAGTTGTTTGGAGGCCCAGTTATTGATATAATTGGTTACGAAAGAAGCACTGTCCCCTTTGGACATTCCCTCTTTAAGAAGGGGCTTCACGTCCTCTTTGTACAGATACAACTCGCCCACCCTGGCCAACGGCTCCTTTTCCTCTTTTTTGTTGAAATACCCCTCGCATGAAACGAGGATACAAACAGTTCCTACCGCCATCAACAAATAAAGGACTCCCCGTTGTATCATTTGAGAACTACACATCCTGCAAAAATAGCAAATACAATATCCCGAACAAACGCTATGGGTTTTCCTTAACAGAATAAGGCGATAATCATAGAAAAATTGCATTCAAAAAGTTGGACAAACGCAACAAAATTTTTGAAATCCATGGAAAAACAAGGTCCAAATGTTAATTTTGATACCCATTAGTTTAATATTTTGGAAAGACAGATCAAATTGATTTGGGACTTTAGGGGTCCCGCCGCGCACAAGACCGCAGAGCACCATGAAATTCATCTCAAGGAATTCATTACCTTGGAAAAGGTAGCGGCGATCACAACGGGTTTCATGGAATTGAACGATACGCACAGTATAGCCTTCCTGGTCGTTCATGAACGGGATATGATTGCCATGCGGGATCGATTAAAACCACATAGAGGGGAAGTTTATGTTGAAAATTAATCACACGTTGTATATATCATTAAGGCTCTTGGGCCTTTTGATCATTGGGTTATTTTTTTCTTGTTCGAACGATCCGGTGAACGATAACCTTTTGGAAGTTGCACTAAGTTCCAACAACTCGAAAATAAAGAGGGTCATGGATAGCCTTGATCGGTACGAAGTCCAGATCAGGTATACCAAAATCGATAGGAAAAACGACAGTATTTTTTTTATCGATTATGATTTTCAGGTGGATAAGGACGCTTACTTCTATCCCGCCAGCACGGTCAAATTTCCCATAGCAGTACTGGGCTTGGAACGATTGAACGAGACGGATACCCTGAACAGGGAGGTACGTTATTATGTGGAAGGCGACACCCTAGAATCGACATTCTCCAAGGATGTTGTAGAAATTTTCAGCGTTAGCGACAATTTGGCCAACAACCGATTGATGGAACTGTTGGGACAGGATGCCATAAACGCTTCTTTACGGGAAAAGGGCGTAGAACCCGTCCGTATCTCACATAGACTGGGCTATCACTCGGAAGACCTGCAAACCAAGCCATTGATCATCTATTTGAACGATAGTACCACTGGCATAACGAAACCTAGTATAAATTTGGCTCCAATACGGTTATCCCTGAAAAACATTCGTAAAGGAATAGGCTACTATGAAGACGATACTTTGATGGAGGATCCATTTGATTTTTCATTGAAAAACTACTACCCCATTGAGGCCCAACACGGTGTCCTAAAGCGGGTGATATTCCCTGAACAATTCCGTCCAGAACAGCGATTCAACCTGTCCCCAGATCAACATGCGTTTTTACTGGAAGCGATGAAGATACTCCCAAGAAATGCGGGCTATGACCCTACGGAATATTATGATGGTTATTGTAAATTTTTCATATACGGAGACACCAAGGATACCATACCTTCCCATATGGAAATCTACAATAAGGTGGGGTTTGCCTATGGTACGCTGACCGATTGCGCCTACATCAAGGACACTAAAAACAAGGTGGATTTTATGCTCACGGCGACCATTTTGGTAAACAAGGATGGAATCTTCAATGACGATGCCTATGAATACAATGAAATAGGTATTCCCTTTTTAGCCGAACTGGGAAGGGAAATCCACAGATTGGAACTAGAAAGAAAGAGATAGATGCCAGAAGCACCCAAACAAACCCGTATCAACAAATATCTGAGCGAAGTCGGTTATTGTTCCCGTAGGGAGGCCGATAAGCTGATAGAACAAGGACGCGTAACCATCAATGGAAAAGTTCCTGAAATGGGCACCAAGATATCCGAAGGGGATTTGGTACAGGTGGATGGCGAATCGATTTCCGAACCTAAAGAAAAACCGGTATACCTCGCGTTTAATAAACCCGTTGGAATCGTTTGTACAACGGACACGGGCGTGGAAAAGGACAATATCATCGATTTCATCAATTATCCAAAAAGGATTTTTCCCATCGGTAGGTTGGACAAACCGAGCGAAGGTTTGATTTTCCTCACGAACGACGGCGATATCGTAAACAAGATTTTACGGGCCCGAAACAATCATGAAAAGGAATACTTGGTTACCGTGGATAAGCCCATATCTCCCGAATTTCTAAAGAAAATGCGAAACGGGGTGCCTATTTTAGATACCGTCACCCGAAAATGCGAAGTACATCAGGTCAGTAAATATCAATTTAGGATTATCCTTACCCAAGGCTTGAACCGACAGATTAGGCGCATGTGCGAATACTTGGACTATCGGGTAAAAAAATTGAAGCGAATTCGGATTATGAACGTTACCTTGGATGTACCCGTGGGAAAATGGCGCGATCTTACCGCTTCTGAATTAAAGGAAATTCAAAGATTGGTCAGTCGTTCTTCCAAGACCCACAAAGGATAATACATGCCGTATTCCGACTTCGGCAAAAATTACAAAACCAGTTATTTTAACTAAAATTTATTTTATATCACTCTTAATATCACTATTTTAGGTAGGAAAAAGGGAATTGTTCCCAAAGATTGCTTAAAATCAAATTGATATGAACAAGAAAATAAATCTCCAAAAAATGAAAGACGTTTTCAATCCAAGGATTGGATGGTTTTTTACCTTTATGCTTATAAGTATCGGACTTTTTTCCCAGGAAGAAGGCTTCAAAGAATATCTAGGGGAAGTGTATGACAGCGAAACCAAAAAACCCTTGGTTTTTGCGACCCTTACGTTGGAAAATACCAATATTAGTACAATTACGAACACAGAAGGTGAATTTTCGCTAAAGGTGCCGGATTCCAACACCAGTGAAAATATCATCGTATCGTTTTTAGGTTACAGGACCAAACGAATCCCCATGTTGCAATTTAAATCCGAAGGCAATGAAATTGGTATGACGGAACTCGTCACGCAACTGTCCGAAGTAAGCCTCAGTATACCGAAAGATGCCAGGGCACTGGTTAGGGAAACCTTGAAAAAACGGGGGGAAAACTATATCGATAATCCCACCGTGATGACGGCCTTTTACCGGGAAACCATAAAAAGAAGGAGGCAGAACGTGAGTCTTTCCGAGGCTGTAGTAAATATTTACAAGGCCCCCTACTCCAGTAATAAAAGTGATGCGCTGAAACTTTTTAAAGCACGTAAAAGCACGGACTACAGTAAATTGGACACGCTTGCTTTGAAGCTTCAAGGCGGTCCTTTCAACGCTTTGTTCGTGGATATGGTAAAATATCCCGATTATATTTTTGCGGCCGATATGTTCGAGTACTATGATTTTTCATTCTCAAATTCTACGAGGGTAGACGATAAATTAATCTATGTGATAGATTTCACCCAAAAACCGGGGATAATAGACCCCCTCTATACGGGAAAACTATACATAGATGTGGACAATAAAATATTGACCAGTGCCATTTATTCCCTTAATATAACTGATCGAGATCTTGCCGCTCAAATGTTCGTGAGAAAGAAACCAAGAAATGCGGATGTTTGGCCCACGGAGGTCGCCTACAGGGTAGATTACCGCGAAAAAGATGGGAAATGGTACTATGGTTATAGCAACGTGTTGATGGAGTTTAAAATCAATTGGGACAAAAGGCTTTTTAATTCCGTTTATAGCATGAGCTGTGAAATGGCCATAACGGATTGGGAAGAGAACTTGAGTAACGAGATTCCAAAATATAAGGACCGAATTAAATCCGATATTATCCTGACCGATGAGGCCATAGGTTTTGCCGACCCTGATTTTTGGGGAGAATACAACATCATCGAACCTGAAAAATCCATTGAATCCGCGATTCGTAAAATTCAACGGCAATTGAAAAGAGGGAAAATTGACGGCGGTACCTCGGCCGCATCGCAATAAACCAGATGAATGTTAAGAAAAAAGCCGTTGCAAAAATTTGCAACGGCTTTTTTGTAAGGCAAAATAACCTTATTTAGGCATTACCACGCCATCAATGGCATGTACTACACCGTTTGAGGCATCAACATCGGCCATTACAACTTTGGCCATGCCACCTTTGGCATCTTTCAACATCACATTTCCGTCTGACAAAGATAGGGTAATATCACCTCCCGCAACCGTCTTAACATTGAATTCGCCATTGTTATCGTTTATCGCCTTGATTACGTCCTTGGCCATATACTCACCGGATACTACGTGATAGGTCAATATTCCTTGTAACGTAGACTTGTTTTCCGGCTTCAAAAGACTTTCAACTGTACCATCGGGCAAGGCACTAAAGGCACTGTTCACTGGCGCAAACACTGTAAAAGGACCTTCACTACTTAAGGTTCCTACCAAATCGGCAGATTTAACAGCGGTTACCAACGTGGTAAAATTCTCGTTTCCTGCGGCGACCCCTACGATATTGTCCGATTGGGAAAAACCCGCGGTCAAACAAAGAAGGAAAGCGCATACTGTGGTAATTTTTAAAATTTTCATAGTTCTTTTTTTTAGATTTATCCAAATGTATGCGATTGATTCATAGCATAATCTTAATTTTTGTTTAATTAATTTTTAAAATAGTTAAACATTATTAAATTGTTTTAATACCTAGCCAATGTTACCTAGAAGAAAGTTCCTAACCGCCGCCCTAAGCCTATCAGCCTATCAAATTGTATCCGGAAAAGGGTTTTCCAAAACTGCAGACCCGCTCAAACTAACAGGTAAATTGTATCCGAAGCCCTTAAAAAAAGGTGCCACCATTGGATTGATAGCCCCTGGATACCGATTTGCCGAAGAAACCTTGACCAAGGCCAAGTCGGTGCTACGAAAAATGGGATATAATGTCTATTGTACGGAAAGGCTATCCAAACCATATGGTTATTTCAGTAATACCGATGAAGAACGGGCAACCGATCTCAACCATATGTTCGAAAATAAAGTTGTGGACGGCATACTTTGTATACGAGGAGGATACGGATGCACCAGAATCATGCATTTGATAGATTATGGGGTTATAGCCTCCAATCCCAAGGCCCTAATTGGCTTTAGCGATGTTACCGCTCTTTTGAACGGTATTCATCAAATGACCGGTCTTATCACTTTTCATGGACCGGTAGGAAGTACCCTTGATGATGGTTATTCCCAAAAGGCACTCATCGATATCGTTCAAAAGCCCAAAGAAAATAGGGTGATACGAAATGCCAAGCTTACGAAGGAACAGCTTATAGATGCGGAATATGAACGCTATACCATAAACCCGGGCGAGGCAAAAGGTGAACTTTGCGGCGGAAGCCTTACTTTGATCAATGCCCTCATAGGTACGCCCCATGAAATTGACTTTACGGATAAGATCGTATGTATAGAGGATGTGGAGGAGTCACCGTATCGAATCGATAGGATGTTAACCCAATTAATTGAAGGTAAAACGTTTAAAAAGGCTTCGGGCATCCTTTTTGGAGTATGCAAAGGATGCAATACAAGTAACAATCCCAATTCTTTTACCTTAAAGGAAGTAATACTGGATAGGATAAAACCACTGGAAATTCCCGCAGCTTATGGCTTTAGCTTTGGACATGTGGAACAGAACTTTACCTTTCCCATAGGAATGGAAGCATATTTTGATGCAGACCGTTTAAAATTGAAAATAATTCAAAAACCAGTTACAAAATAACAATCCTAATTCGCCACTTCACTGATAAATTTCAACCTGTAGAGTCGTAATTCCTCATCCTCATATTCACCATCAAATTCCTTCATGGCCTCTTCCAGGTTGTCAGTTTCCGCTTCTAGAAAATATTCGTGGATTTCCTCCTGTTGGTCTTCGTCCAAGACCTCATCTATCCAATAATCCAAATTCAGCTTGGTGCCGCTGTAGACAATTTGTTCCATTTCCTTGATGAGTTCAGGTATTTCCAAACCTTTGGCCGAAGCGATGTCATCCAGCGGTAGTTTCCTATCCACATTTTGGATAATGTACAATTTCAACCCTGAATTGGCCCCGGTACTTTTTACCACAAGGTCATCTGGACGGATGATATCATTTTCTTCTACATACGATGCGATAAAGGACACGAAAGGGGTACCGTACTTTTTGGCCTTGCCCTCGCCCACACCATGGACATTGAGTAGTTCTTCCAAGGAAATCGGATATTTAAGTGCCATGTCCTCCAATGAGGGGTCTTGAAAGACTACAAATGGGGGCACCCCTAGTTTATTGGCCTGGGACTTTCTCAGGTCCTTCAATTGCTTGAGCAATTTTTCATCGGCAACACCACCGCCTTTGGAGGCCCCAACAATCGCGTTGTCATTTTCGGCATTATAAACGTGGTCTTTTGTCATCAAGAAGGAGTGCGGATTATTCAAAAACTCCTGGCCTTTTTCGGTTAGGTGCAGTACTCCGTATTGTTCGATGTCCTTGCGTATATAACCTGCAACCAAAAACTGCCTGATCAAGGCCATCCAATGGCTCTTATCCTTGTCGGACCCAATCCCAAAAAACTCTTTTTCATTGGTTTTGTGGGAACTTATCAATGCGTTGTTTTTTCCTCTAAGGGTATTGACTATTTCCTTTGATTTGAATTTTTCACTGGTTCCCTGGACCACCCTAAGCAATTTAAGGGCATCGTCCTTGGCCTCCACCTTTTCCTTGGGATTTCGGGTGTTGTCATCCATATCGGCACCATCGCCGTTTATCTCATCGAACTCCTCCCCAAAATAATGGAGCATGAATTTTCGGCGGGACATGGAAGTTTCGGCGTAGGCAACTACCTCCTGCAACAAGGCATTGCCTATTTCCTGTTCCGCAACCGGTTTTCCGGACATGAATTTTTCCAACTTTTCAATATCCTTATATGAATAAAAGGCCAAACAGTGGCCTTCGCCCCCGTCCCTACCGGCCCTACCGGTTTCCTGATAATAGCTTTCGATACTTTTGGGGATATCGTGATGGATGACATACCTTACATCTGGTTTGTCTATTCCCATCCCAAAGGCGATTGTGGCTACTACTACATTTACATCTTCCATCAGGAACATGTCCTGGTATTTGGATCGGGTCTTGGCATCGAAACCCGCGTGATACGGAACGGCACTGATTCCATTTACCTGAAGCACTTGGGCGAGCTCCTCAACTTTCTTACGGCTCAAACAATATACAATGCCGGATTTGCCTTCGTTCTGCTTTATGAATCGGATGATATCCGCATCCACATTGTCCGTCTTGGTCCGCACTTCGTAGAACAGATTGGGACGGTTAAAGGATGCTTTAAAAACGGTGGCATCGGTAATACCAAGGTTTTTGATGATATCCTCCTGCACTTTTGGGGTTGCGGTGGCCGTGAGACCGATCATAGGTATATCCTCTCCCAATCTGGCAACGATGGCTTTTAAGTTTCGATATTCCGGTCTAAAGTCATGGCCCCATTCTGAAATGCAATGGGCTTCGTCCACGGCTACAAAGGATATTTTAACCGAACGCAGAAACTCTACGTTCTCGTCCTTTGTAAGCGATTCCGGTGCCACGTAGAGCAATTTAGTGGTACCGTCCGTAATATCCTTTTTAACCTGTTTGATTTCGGTTTTGTTCAAGGAAGAATTAAGTACGTGGGCAATTCCCATTTCGGCCGAAACACCCCGCATGGCATCCACTTGATTTTTCATCAAAGCTATCAAAGGGGAGACCACTATGGCCGTTCCTTCCTGCATAAGCGCAGGCAATTGATAGCACAAGGACTTTCCTCCGCCCGTAGGCATAATTACAAAGGTGTTCCGTCCCTCCAAAATATTTTTTACAACGCCTTCTTGAAGTCCTTTAAACTGAGAAAAACCAAAATATTTTTTTAGCGCGGCATGTATATCAATCTCATTCAAACTTATACAGTATTTCAAATTTACAGCGTCGGATTATGGCGAATGGCCCCGACCCCGAAAGAAATTAAATAATTATTTCAAACAATCTGATAGAACTAAAATATTGATGGATAGATACCCAATCAAATTAAGTTTACGTAATTTTGTAATCTTAAAGATAACACATCTTCACAAGATTACCATTGATAAAATTAAATAATACATTGACATCCAAGAGCACAATTCTTGAGTTGGCGAAAAGGACTATTGAGAAGGAACGGGATGCTATTGGGCACTTGGCAACCTTATTGGACACGAATTTTTCCAATGCCGTCGATTGTATCTTGAATTCCAAGGGACGCGTGATTATTTCTGGTATTGGAAAAAGCGCCATTATTGCCTCAAAAATTGTCGCAACGCTGAACTCCACGGGCACTCCTGCCATTTTTATGCATGCGGCCGATGCCATTCACGGAGATTTGGGAACCATCCAGGATGACGATGTAGTGATTTGCATTTCCAAAAGTGGCAGTACTCCAGAAATTAAGATGTTGGTACCTCTCATCAAAAGGGGCAAAAATACCCTGATCGGGATGACAGGAAACCTGGAATCCTTCTTGGCGAAACAGGCGGATTTTGTCCTGAACACCTTTGTGGAAAAGGAGGCGTGCCCAAACGATCTGGCACCCACAACAAGTACTACGGCGCAATTGGTGATGGGCGATGCCTTGGCCATTGTTCTTTTGGAACTGAGAGGTTTTAGTAGTGCCGACTTTGCCAAGTACCATCCAGGAGGGGCTTTGGGCAAAAGAATGTATTTAAGGGTAGCCGATATTGCCCGCAACAACCAAATACCAGCGGTTCAGGTTTCCGCCGATGTCAAGCAGGTTATCGTGGAAATATCCGAAAAAATGTTGGGGGTTACCGCTGTTCTGGATGATAAAAAAGTAGTAGGCATCGTAACCGATGGTGATATCCGTAGAATGCTGAACAATCATGATAATATCAAGGGACTAACTGCAGCCGATATCATGACCACACAACCAAAAACAATTGAGATGGACACCCTCGCCATTAAGGCATTGGAAGTGATGCAGCAAAAAGGCATCTCCCAATTATTGGCCATGGAAAAAGGCGAATATAGCGGCGTGATCCATTTACATAACCTTATAAACGAAGGTATCATATAATGGCAAAAAGTACGACTTCCCCAGATGAGATGTCCTTCCTGGACCATTTGGAAGAACTAAGATGGCATTTAATACGATCTACCTTGGCGGTAGTAATCATTGGCGTCGTAGCCTTTGTATTTAGTAGGTTCATTTTTGACGTCATCATCTTTGGACCTTCGCAAATGGATTTTCCAACTTATAAATTCTTTTGTAGGGCGGCTACATACATTGGGATTGAATCCGACTTCTGTAAGGATCAATTACCTTTCACTATTCAAAGTAGGACCATGTCCGGTCAATTCTCAGCGGATATTTGGACGGCTATTTGGGCAGGAATTATAATTGGGTTTCCCTATATCCTCTATGAACTTTGGAAGTTCATTAGTCCTGGGCTCTATGAAAAGGAACGCAAACACTCCAAAGGCTTTATTTTAATCGCCTCTGTTCTATTCTTTCTTGGAGTTTTGTTCGGTTATTATGTCGTAGCTCCATTATCAATAAACTTTTTGGGAACCTATCAGGTAAGTGAACGCGTTTTAAACGAATTTGATTTGGATTCTTATATTGGTACCGTAAGGTCCGCAGTACTTGCTTGTGGTGTGCTGTTTGAACTACCCATTATTATTTATTTCCTCACCAAGGTAGGGTTGGTAACACCTGAAATCATGAGGAAATATCGAAAAATAGCATTGGTAATAGTATTGATCCTGTCCGCAGTGATTACACCTCCCGATGTTGCCAGTCAAATCATAGTGGCAATTCCGGTACTTATATTGTATCAAGTGAGTATTTATATTTCCGCCAGAGTACTGAAAAGCGAAGCTAAAAGGGAAGCAAAAAGAGCCAAAAGAAATGTCAAATCCAGTTGAGGAATTTAATGCCTATCGTTCCAAAATGAACGAGAAGCTATTAGCGGACAATAATAAGATAATCAAACGTATCTTTAATTTGGATACCAACGCCTATGCTCCCGGCGCTTTGGACGTAAAGACCAAGGAACTATTGGGATTGGTCGCTTCCGCAGTGCTACGATGCGATGATTGCGTAAAATACCATTTGGAAAGTTCCTTTAAGGAAGGGGCTACTAAAGAAGAGGTCATGGAAACTTTGGGTATTGCCACCTTGGTAGGCGGAACCATAGTAATTCCCCACTTACGAAGAGCCTACGAATATTGGGAAGCGTTGGAGGAAAATCAAGGTTAAAGATTTTATAATTGCTTTTTCCCGCCAGTAAGAAGGGTTAGATTTGAAAAAATGAAGCTAAGAGCAGAAAATATTATGAAGTCCTACCGTGGCCGCCAGGTCGTTAAGGGCATTTCCCTTGAGGTAAATCAAGGTGAGATTGTAGGGCTTTTAGGTCCAAATGGTGCCGGTAAGACCACTTCTTTTTACATGATCGTAGGACTCATCAAGCCGAATGGTGGAAATATCTATTTGGACAGCATGGAGATTACCAATTTCCCTATGTACAAACGTGCCCAGAACGGTATTGGGTATTTAGCACAAGAGGCTTCTGTATTTAGGAAATTGAGTATTGAAAAGAATATCCTGAGCGTTCTCCAGCTTACCAAGCTGAGTAAAAAGGAGCAGCTCATGAAGATGGAATCCCTGATCGAGGAATTCGGTCTGGGACACATCCGTAAAAATCGTGGTGACCTATTATCCGGTGGGGAACGACGACGTACGGAAATTGCCAGGGCTTTGGCGACCGACCCTAAATTCATATTGCTTGATGAGCCATTTGCCGGGGTGGACCCCGTAGCCGTGGAGGATATCCAACGCATCGTAGCCCAATTAAAGAACAAGAATATCGGTATTTTGATTACGGACCACAACGTTCAGGAGACCTTGGCCATTACGGAACGTTCCTACCTCATGTTCGAAGGAGGTATTCTTAAGTCGGGAATACCAGAAGACCTGGCCGCCGATGAAATGGTACGAAAGGTATATTTGGGCCAAAACTTCGAGCTGAGAAAAAAGAAGCTCGATTTTTGAGTTGTTTTATGTAATATACTTATTGACTAGAATCTACTCTAATTATTTTGTTGGTTGAAAATAAAGAACCATCAGAAGCCATGCCCTCGATAAATAGTTCAAATTCCGTCCAACCCTTACCATCAAAAATAATGTCGACCTTCCCATTTTCGTCGAGAATAATACCTGGCTCCCAATGAATGGTTCCAAAATTAATAAAGGCATCGTCTGTAACACTAGCGTAATTGGGAACATGGAAGTCTTTTACCGGAGCAAAGCCATTTTTTACGGTGTGCAGAAAAAACCTTGACTCCTTTTCAACTTTTACATCCTCCCCTTCGCCCCAAATCTTCCGGTACAATCTTATAACACCGCCTCCCGCGCCTGGTTCTGCATTTCCAGACTTATCTATAAAATAAGCCCCTATTTCATCCGTCAAAATATGTTCTATATTATTAAAATCGACTTGAAGAATGTCATCTACATATAAAGCTGGTGAGACGCCATTTCTAAGGTTGACAATGGATACTCGACCCTCATATGAGCTAGTCCAGTCGATAATAACCCTAAAACCATTGGAGCGGATAATGTCCATAAAACGGGGATACATTTTTCTTTCCCGCTCCGTAATCTCGGTTACACGATTTTCGTTAACGACCGGACTGATTAAGTAATCATTTCTCTTTTTCTTCTCAACTACCGTGGCTTCGTTCAAAACTATGGTTTTGTCAGGCATTATAAAATCTTCCAGGTTAAACGCTTCGCTATTGTCCTTAGCAACAATCTCTGTAATATATTTCTCAACACTATTTATTTTATCGACCCTAATGCCATTATCCAGCCTTACATATAAATTGGGCCTTGAAAGTTTTCCATTTGAATTGATTGTGGTGAATTGTAATTCATCACCATTTTCAAAATAATAGTTCTTTAATACAAATTCTTCCAAATCTTGGGACAACTCAATCCTTTTTGGGTATGGCTTGTCACCAATATACAGTAAAAGATTCTCATTTCTTCCCAGTTCAAAATTCAGCTTGCCGTAAAGGTCCACTCCTGTCCTGGAATTATTCTCTTTTCTTGGTGAATTATTGAATATGTTCTTCCAATCGTAACGAGACCAACCTTGCGTTAATAACAATAGGTCCAAATCATTTTCCCTTTTCTTTGAGGTCTCCGTAAAATAATACGAAGGATGCTCAATATTTTCATTTACATAAGGTTCCAATAAAAAAGAACTAGAAATATTTTTCTTTTTTTGATAGGCTTTCGTTCCCAAAGGCAAAATTGAAGCACTTAAAAATTTTAAGCTTTTGGAGCTATTTTTTGCAAATAGGGTTAATTGCACAGAATCAAATTTCTTTGACTTTACGTTTATGTTTAAATCATTATTCTTTTTTGAATCCCCAGAATTAAAGACTAGCCTTTCGACCACAGGAATTCCCGTATTATCAACCAAGGTTACAATATTCATTCCCGGGTGTAACTCTTCGGAATCAAAAATATAGGATACAAAGGTTCCATCCTTTGGAAAGTTAATATCCATATGCTTAAGAAGTCCATCTCTATGGAACAATAAGGAATACGTTTTTTCACCAATCTCACTCCTAGTTAAAGGATTCATGCCCAAAGTAATCTGTATTTTATTTTCAGAAAGCCTTTTGACATTGATGCCTATTCCCCTTTCTTCTATCTCCGGTAGGAAGAATTGCCTTATTCTGCCTTCGCTGTCAATTAAACTTGTACTGTAGGTCTCTTCTTTTCTAGGCAAGAAATTAAACCTGGCCAAACCAAACATATTGGTTTCAAAGCTCGCCACGGTATCACCTTTACTTTCCACCAAATAGCCCTTAAATTTTTCGACACCCTGGCCCGATCGATTTTCAACTTTAACCCCTACCGTCGCAGGAACATCGCTTACTAGGGTACCTCCCTCGAGCAGAAAATTTATGTCCAAAATATCTTTACTATTTTCTAATACAGTCTGTAATCGATTTATAACCCTAAATTTTTGAATAAAAGAATCCTCTTCTTTCAAGTTTTGCAAAATACCGGTTGTTGCCTTTAGGTAATAAAGCCCGGCAGAAAAAATAGAATCTACCTTGATTTGTCCTTTTGATATTCCATTTTCACTAATGAAAAGTTCCTTTTTGATTTGATTGCCTTCTGAATCATAGACACCTACATAAAGATTCAGTCTCTCGTTATAAGGTAAGCAAGTCAAAGGATCATAAATATAACCATTGAACCATAGATATTCCCCCTGCACATAATCGCTTTTATTAGTATGTAAAAAGACTAAAGGCCTCGGCATACCAAAATAATCACCGATTGCAGGTTTGACCCTGTTTTCAATGCTTAAATTCTGTGAATATAAGGTTGCACATGCGAAGACCGACAAAAAAAACAAACAACTTAATGAGCGAATAGTATAATTCATGTTACAAATACGAATTAATTATTGATCTAGCCAAGGTGACTTTGTTATGACAAGTATCTTTTGTTAAAGTTTTTATATTCAGAATTTCAATCCCTTCGAAGTAGCTATTATCAACCTAAAATGTTGATTTAATAGATGTTAATAGCCTTATTAGTTTATAATAATAAATGAAAAGTACATCCTATGAATCTTACTCAAATAACCGGTTATCTAAAAAAACGTTGACCTAATCCGGACTAATTTCAACATCCTCCATTGTGGAATAAAGAGTACCATCTTCACCAATTCCCTCAATGAATATTTTCATGCGCTTGATGTCTAGGTGTTGAAATACGAATGTACCATTACGTCCATCAACTATTTCCAAACTGGGGACCCAGTGAATAGTTCCAAAATTTTTAAAGGAGTCATCACTGACGCTGGCATATTTGGGCACATAGAATTCTTTCACTTGGTCAAAACCATTTTTTACAATATGTTTAAAAAATTCCTTATCGGAATATTTTCTTCCCAAACCTGCAGCATCCTGGTCAACCCCCTTCTTAGTGTATACCCTTATCACTCCTCCTGCGGCACCAGGTTCCCCGTTTCCAGACCTATCAATAAAATAGCTTTCCAATTGGCTAGTGGAAAAATCTGTCAATATATTGAAATCTGAATAAGGTATGTCATCCACGTATAATCTTGGAGAGGGAGGTGTCAAAGAAAGTGCCAAGGGTCTTTTGGACGTAATACGAATGCGGTCATAGCCCGTATTGGGTGCCTCCCACACATTAAATCCACTGGACCGTATCAAATCCAATAGTCTAGGGAAATTGCCTATGGTTTTCTCTGTAACTTTAACGAGTTTATCCGGAGTAAAGTGGGGACTCACATAAACAGGGTCCTCCTGCCTGCTTTCTACGGTTACCTCATTCAATGTGATGGTATTATCTGGAAGTACAAAACTAAAATTGCCACTGTGATCATTTACTTGATAATCAAAGGTAGACATTTGCCTTTTATTAGGCAGTTTATGTAGAACATCCGATTTTGTTCCGTTATCGACCCTGACGTATAAATTTGGCCTGGAAAGCCTTCCATTGGCATCTACTACCGTAAACCTGAGTTCAGTTCCTTTTTCAAGATTGTAATTTTCAAGAAAAAAACTTTTGGAACCTTCTTTTATTTTTATCATTTGAGGAAGAGACCCCTCTCCAGGATATAACATAATCCCTTCATTTTTTCTAAGCTCAAAATTAAGTTGGCCCAAAACATCTACGCCAGTCTCAAAACCATTTCTTTTATCTGGAGCAATCTCAAAAATATTCTTCCATTCATAACGGGACCAACCTTGTGTCAATAGAAGTAAATCCAAATCCTTTTCGGTTTTTTCGGATACATTTGAAAAATAATATTTAGGATTTTCAACACTTCCGGACAAATATGGAGTTAACAAAAAGGTACTTAAAATGTTGTAATCATGTCGATAAGCCTTAGTTTCTGCCGGTAAAACCGAGGCGCTTAAATATAAAAACCCTTTTGATTTTCTTTCCAAATCAATGTGCATGGATACTGAGTCGCGATCAACATATCCAAGTGATGTTTTCAATTCTCCCTGCTTTATGCTATTCCTATTAAATACCAGTCTTTCCAACAGAGGATTTCCATAGCTGTCTATTAGTGTAATAATGTTGGTACCAGGATGTAAGGACTCCGAGTCAAGAACATAGGAAACGTAATTTTTATTCGATGGAAACACCACCTCCATATGTTTTAAAAGCCCATCCCTGTGAAAAAGTAAACTAAATGGCTTACTTCCCATTTCAGCCCTGGTCACGGAATTGGTTCCCAAAAGAATCATTATTCGATCAGAAGAAATTCTCCTTATGGACATTGCAATGCCTTTGGGTTTGGACTTGGGAAGCAAAATTTTTTGTTTTTTCCCTTGAAAATTATCCATTGTTGCAGAATACAGAATTTCCTGCTGAGGTAAAATCTCAAACTTCGCGTGGCCAAAATTGTTTGTAATGAATGCTGTTATGGAATCACCGCGATTATTTCTGATGATCCCTCTTGCTCCTTTAACACCGTTTCCATGAGAATTTATTACCTTAACCCCCACAGTACCCTGTACATCCGAAACCAAATATCCTCCCTCTGGTAAAAATTGGACATCTAATTCTTCGTCTTCGATTCCTTTTATTTTGGTAGGCCCTTGAACGACATCAAATTGGGAAATGAACGAATCATCTTCTTGAAAATTACGCATCCAGCTGGTCGAAGCCTTTATATAATAAGTTCCCTTGTCAAAAGTGGAATCAATCAGTACTTGTCCAAGCGCTAATCCATTCCTACTGATGAAAAGCTCCTTTTTTATAGGTTGGCCCACGGAATCATAAATTCCTATATAAAGGTTAAGCGGTTCCTTTAAAAGATTGTTCTTTAGTCTGTTATATAGGTAACTTTTAAACCAGAGATGCTCTCCTTCAACAAAGGCACTTTTGTTCAAATGCAAAAAAACTGAGGCCCGGGGCATTCCAAAATAGTCCTTAAAGGCAGGTTTTATTTTATTCTCCACACTTAAATTCTGAGCATTAAGTGAAGTAATCAAAAAGGTGGAAATTAAAAACCAGTATTTAATGGACCGGTAAACTATTTTCAGTTTTTCGCAGAGCATACTCTTTAAAGATAATCATGCAGACCCTAATGACAATTTTAGATTGACAGTTTTACCTATATTTAACAAGTCATTTACATCTTTAAAAAGTTGGGAAAAAGGGAAATTATCAAAGGTTGGATTTCCTGAAATTCCTATACCACTTTAGAAAAAACATAGTACAACTGTGCCGCTATCTCCAAACTTCGCTCCATGTATTTTTGAGATTGGAGATTGGTTCCATCAAAAGCTTTTGGATCATCAAAGGTCATTGGAATGCGCTTTTCGGCTCCTGGAATATAGGGACAGTTTTCATCGGCGTGCCCACAGGTCATAATGGCCGCGAAATTGGATTCCGGATTAAAGGCATGATCATAGGTCTTTGAAAAACCGATGATGGGCAGGCTATTATCTCCATATTTGATGGCATACACTGGATTCCCACCCTCCGATAATTTGCTGATTCTAAATCCAGCACCTTCCAACGTATCCAAGACCTTTGGAAACAAAGCCGTTGCTTCCGTACCTCCGGAGTAACAAGCCACTTTAGGAATATCAAAATAGGCGGCTAGGGTCTGTGCCCAAATTTGGGATAAATGGCTTCTTCGAGAATTATGGGTACAAACAAAATTCAGGTTAATGGGCTCATCCTCATCCCTTTTTTCCTGAATGTAATCGATCAACGATTGTAAAATTGGGGTACGGACCGCATCGGGCGTATATCCCTTAAGTTCCTTGATGCCTTTTTTTAGTTCCTTGAACATAGCTCACACAATAATTTAAGGCAAAATTAAAACCTGTTTCCAGAAAAAAGAACATCGGATTAAAAAGCTAACCATTATTTAATCTCAAAGGTCAAGGTGGCCCAGTTGGATTCGTAATCCACGGCATCACCTTCCTTCTTTTCCATGTGAATGGTGGCCACGTACCACTTTCCTTTTGAGGTGGGCAAAATGCTTACCATACCGTTGGCATTGGACTTCACGGAATTTTCGTTCTCGTGAGCATCCTGGCCCGGCACGGAGGTGCTGTAATGAACCGTATGATTGGCCAACGGCTTTCCGTTCCGGAGCAATTTAAAGGCGACCCTGTCCCCCAAGGTAATCTCAAAAGGATTGTTCAAGGGAACGAACTCAATGGGATAGCCCAACGGCTTCATAAAGTCGATGGAGGTATTTTCACCCACCTGTAGCAGTGCCTTTACATGTTTTGAATACCGCTCCTTAGCGCCGTTATTGGTGATTCCGGCCTGTTTTCTATCGGCAATGGTGCCCTCCAGACCTTCATGCTCCAAATATTCATTAAAATCCGCCGCATTCATTTCCAATATCCTCGGCAGGGTGGAAATACCGGCCACATACGTTCCCGATGCTCCGGTAGTATATTTTAGATAGGTGATATTTTCCTCTCCGTAGTAATCAGTATCCGATGGTTCAAATTGATACCCCGGCCCCAAAATTTTGGCTTTTACGATTCGGTCCCTGGTAATTTCATTTTCACTGGTATCAAATGTACCATTGAACAAATAAAGGAGACCCGAGGTATTGGGTTCCAAAAAATGAGAGTCGGACTTTAAAAATAGTTCGTGGGAGGAAAAAAGGACCACAATGGCCAATAAGGAAAGTAAACGAAGTACGGTTTTCATATGTTCATATTTTATTCTATACTATATCTACGAAGGTATAACATTAATGGTTTTATTTATTTACCGACGTAGGACTTAAAGGCTTTCAAGTTATAAAATCCCCAAACCATAAAAATCAGTTCCAAAACCATGGCGACGAAAAATGGTAAACCAAAACCATCCCAAAGCAAGCTGATCAATCTACCTGAAGCGATACCACCCATAAATAGCACGTTGCACAGTGTGGCTGATTTCCACAACTCCTGACGAAATGCGCCCATTAGCCAATAGATACCCAACCCGAGGTAAATGCCCATAATGGCCCTGAAAATATTCTTTAAAGCCAAGGCTTCGACTTCAAACTTAAAGGTCAACGGCATCACATATGACGGATGGAGTCCATAAAACAGACCCGCCAAAATGACAATGATTCCGGATAGGACCAATTGCAGGTTCCTAGGAAATTTTCTTTCCATCCTTTCTGTATAATTTGTAATACCTGTAGGCTGCCAACGCTCCCACAAAGGAAAAGCCCGCGATCATATAAAAAACATGCTGATGTCCCTTCAATCCGGGACTCGCATCCAACAATAGGCCCATGGCAGCGCCAGCGAATATATCTGGGGTATAGCCTATTACCGATATAAGTCCCACCGCGGTTCCCGTCAAAACCAGTGGTATCCTTCCACTCTCCATAACCGCAAAATATAGGGCCCTGGCCGCATAAATTCCTGAGGTGACGATTAATATTGAAAAAAGAAATAGCAACACCGATGTATCCACTACAAAGCCCAAGGCGAATAGCATGGCACCAAAAAAAGAAACGACAAAACTCACAAACAGCCAATAACTAGGTAGGGAACGATCCGCGATGATACCGATGCAGATTCCCACTACGGGCCTCACATAAAACAGAAAAGCTCCGGTCTTGGCGGCATCCACATCATCGTACAGCATGATTTCACTTGCATAGAGCGAAAAAACATCGGTTAGTTTATACCCCACGTAGGCGCAAAGTATGATGACCATCAACAATAAAACCGATGGTAATTTTAGTACTTGTCCAATTTGTGACATGGATATTTTTTCCAGAACGATTTCCCTTTCCAAACGGTCTGGCAGTTTCATAAACACCCAGACCAAAATGCCCACGAATGCCACAATTGTGGATGATACCAAAAGTACCTTGCGGAACGCAAACCGACTATCGGCGAGGTTGGCACTTTCTATATTATCGGCCATAAACCAAGAAAAAACCAATACGCCCAAGGTCCCGAAAAGTGCCCCCACAAGCCCCCTTCCCCCATCCAAAAATCCGTATGCCTTTCCTTGGGAATTACGTCCGCCCCAGACCCTTGTGGCCTTTATCATGGGCGACCAAAAAAGGAAAATAGTGGTAAAACCCCAATAACCGTAGAGTATCTGTAAGTAATGAAATTCGGGAAAGGTGGCAAAATACAATCCGCCTGCGGCCGTTGTCCAAAGGCCTAGGGCGATCAACTTTCTTGGCGGGTATTTATCCGCCAAGGGCCCACCAAAGAAATAAGAAACCAAGGCGACTACCCCATACACGGAAAAGCAAAGACCCAATTCCGTATTGTTCAGTTGAAAAACCTTCAAAACGGTAGGCCTAAATACACGTTGAAGGACGAAGGGCAAAATAAAAACACTTTCTCCAGCCAAAATCAACAATGCCAAATAATACCATGGAGCTCTTTTTTCGGTATCCATTAATAGTCCAGGATTGGAACCCAAATCTGCTCTTCGGAATTGGGATCGTTATTTTTATACTTTTCACCTAGCACCTCAAAATGGGGCCTGTGGTCCAACCGGTATCTAGAAGTCGGCAGCCACTCATTATAGATGTATTGAAATATGCGAGGGTCACTACTTGTCCCTTTGTATTCAAAAACCGCATATTTTCCAGCAGGCAACTCAAAAAACTGCATACCCTTAGGGATATTGGATACCTCCAATACTTCCACGGCGGCCCATTTTTCAAAAGACTTCTTTGGGTCAAAATGCCTGAAATAGTCTTCGGGATAGTTTTGGAGGGAAATAAAATCGGGTGAAACCCTATGGAAAATCTCCGAAACCCTTGGCCGAAAACCGCTCCAGAGTTCAGCCGTCCTATTATTCAAAATGCTCATGTGGCACGACACACCAATTAATTTCCTCGCTTTACTTTCTTCTATTCTTGGTGTAATCTTCACAACTTTTAAAAAAAATTAATTTATCCTCGTACGCTGGGATTTTAACACACTAGCGGTGACCAGTAATTGTCCTATATGGCGCTGACTATGCTCCGCTGCATGAAACAGCAATCCCAAAACCGTAGAAGGTAATTTTTTTCTTCCAACGAATCTTGCTTCTTTTAAGGTATCCTCGGAAAGGCCCTTAAAATACCCAAGCATAATTTCCATTTGTTTTGTAAAATCAGCCATTAAATTGTTTAAGGTCGAATTGTTGTTAGGCACCCCCTCGTTTTTAAGATACTCGAATTGGGCATCCGTGAGCGAAGTTCCTTTGGCGTACGTCATCATTCTATCCAATACGCCCGTCATGTGCTGTATATGAAACCCAACGGATGCCCTATCTTCCAATTTTTCCCAAAGAAATACCTCCGGAAAATCTGCCAAATAATCATAAAGATCCTTGTTGGATTGCAGCAGGGCATGTGAGGCCGGTTGTAAAAGAGAGGGTATTCCCTCCACGGGACCCCGTAACCAATATTCGATGGATTCATTATGATTTGATTTGGACATCCTTTTTATTTTGAAAATTTTTCCTGCACCAAGGAACTGAGAATGTAAAATAGGATGATAAAAGGTATGGCCAAAAATTTCATGGTGATGATCATGACCAAACTTATGGTCAGAAAAATATAGCGTAGCGCATTGTCCTTAAAGCTCCAGTTTTTAAACTTTAAGGCAAAAAGCGGAAGGTTGCAATTGAGCAAATAGGCACTTAAAATGGTGAGGAGCACTAAAAACCATGGATGTAATATAATGGCATTGACACTTTCGCTTCCATTGTAAAAAAGGATTAGTGGAAGGGAAATAATGAGCAGGGCATTGGCAGGTGTTGGCAAGCCTATAAAGGACGATACCTGATTCTCGTCCAAGTTAAATTTGGCCAGACGATAGGCGGACGCCATGGTAATCACAAACCCAAAAAATGGCAAATAGGAAACCCAATCCACCCCAGATTCCCCCAAAAAAGAGGCCCCGTTCAGATTCCAACCGCCACTTTGGGACATGGCCAGCAACTGAAACATAACCACACCCGGTACAAGTCCGCTCGTAATAACATCGGCGAGGGAGTCCAGCTGCAATCCCAATTCGCTTTTCACATCCAAGACCCGTGCCGCAAGTCCGTCGAAAAAATCAAAGAAAATACCTAAAGCCACAAATAGGGCTGCCATTTCCAAATTGTTCAAAACAGCAAAAACGGTGGCCACACAGCCACAAAAGACATTCAAAAGCGTAATAAAATTGGGAAGGTGTTTTTGCATGTCGTTTAAAACCGGTATTTGTTAGCAACTTCGATTTCGAGTAAAAATAACATAAATTGGTTATTATTCGCATCTTTGCGGTAGCATCCATGCTTTTCGACTATGTTTCAAAGGACCGTCCTAATTTTTCTGGTTTTGATTGTAGGTTTTGCTGGACATTCCCAGAAAAACCAACTTTCGCCCCTTTCCAAAATTAGTCTGTTGACCGTAGGAACCGGGGAAGAGCTTGCTGCCAAATTTGGGCATAGTGCCATTCGGTTTCAGGACGCTTCCTTGGGAATCGACGAAGTGTATGGCTATGGCACCTATGATTTTGAGGACCCCAACTTTTATTTGAATTTCACCAGGGGGAAACTGGCGTATACCATATCGAGGATGCCATTTTCTTATTTCAAAAGAAGTTATGAAATTGAAAAACGTTGGGTCCGGGAACAGGAACTGGACCTTGACCTAGAAAAGAGAACAGCCATTGTGGTCTTTCTGGAAAACAATCTTTTACCGGAAAATAGGAAGTACCAATATGATTTTCTTTTTGATAACTGCGCCACCAGAATACCCCTAGTCTTTGAAAAAACCTTAGGCCCTTCACTTCAGTTCAACTTTTCCCACCTTGAGGAAGAATTTACTTTTAGGGAATTGATACATCAAAATTTAGAAATTAACTCGTGGTCGAATTTCGGCATCGATTTGGCCTTGGGTGCCGTAATCGACCGGGAAGCGACACCTTATGAACTTATGTTCTTACCCCTGTATGTGTATGAACAAATGAAACATACTTCGCTGGCGGGAAAACCTATAGTGAAAAGGGAATCTGTTTTGGTGGATATCCCACCACAGTCCTACCCCACCCCATTTTTGCTATCCCCAATTTTTTGGCTCTTACTGCTCTTTTTGGTGGTGGGTTTTATAAGCTATAAAGACCATCGGGCTAAAAAGAGAACAAAGTGGCTCGACTTTGTGTTGTTCCTGCTAACCGGTTTGGCGGGCCTAGTAATCGTGTTTCTTTGGTTCTTTACGGACCACGATGCCACCAAAATGAATTTTAACTTGTTATGGGCCTTTGCTCCGAACCTTTTTGTAGCCTTTCTTTTGATTAAAAATTCGGTGCCAAACCGGATAAGATGGTATATCTTGGCACTCTTGGGATTTCTAGCCCTCACCGTTCTATTATGGCTGATAGAATTTCAGGTGTTTTCCATACTCTTGATCTTTATTTTGTTGTCTTTGGCCCTTAGATATCTATTTTTGTGGTCTTATTTTAATGGCCTGTCCAATTCCTAACCCCTAAAACCTAACTCCTAACTCCTAACTCCTAACTCCTAAAAATGAACCTACTTACCGTTGAAAATATTTCCAAATCCTATGGGGAGCTAGTGCTCTTTCAGGATTTGTCTTTTGGCATCAACAAAAACCAAAAAATTGCCCTTATCGCCAAAAACGGTACTGGAAAGACTTCCATATTGAATATATTATCAGGTAGTGACCAGCCGGATTCAGGTCAGGTGAATTATCGCAAAGGAATAAGGGTTTCGTTTTTGGACCAGGAACCGGTCATGAATGCCGATTTGACCGTGGAGGAGACCATATTCGCTTCGGATAATGAAATCCTTAAAGTAATTGCCAATTATGAAAAAGCCCTTTCAAATCCAGAGGACACCGAAGCCTATCAAAAAGCCTTTGAGGCCATGGATCGATTTGAAGCCTGGGACTTTGAAACCCAATACAAGCAGATTCTTTTTAAGTTAAAACTGGAAGATTTACATGCCAAGGTGGGAAAACTCTCCGGAGGGCAGAAAAAAAGATTGGCCCTGGCCAATGCACTTATCAACAGGCCTGATCTGCTCATTCTGGACGAACCCACCAACCATCTGGACCTGGAAATGATAGAATGGCTCGAGGAATATTTTAAGAAAGAAAACCTTACGCTCTTCATGGTGACCCATGATCGTTATTTTTTGGAAAGGGTCTGCAACGAAATTATAGAGTTGGAAAACGGAAAGCTCTATCCCTACAAAGGAAACTACTCCTATTATTTGGAAAAGAAAGAGGCGCGTTTGGAACTGGAAGCCGTTGAACAGCACAAGACGGAAATCCTTTATAAAAAGGAACTTTCCTGGATGCGTAGACAGCCCAAGGCACGGACCACAAAGTCCAAATCCCGCATAGACGACTTTCACGTCATCAAGGAAAAAGCAAGCCAGCGCAGAAAGGAACATGAAGTACAATTGGAGCTGAATATGGAACGGATGGGCAACAAGATCATCGAAATCCATAAAGTCTCCAAATCCTATCCCAATAAGGTTATTCTGGAAAAGTTCGACTATTCCTTTACCAAAGGGGAGCGTGTAGGAATCATCGGAAAAAACGGAACCGGAAAGTCGACCTTTTTGAATATCCTAACGGGAAGGGACAAACCGGATAACGGCAAGGTGGTTATAGGCGACACTATCAAGTTTGGATATTACACCCAAAAGGGAATACAGATCAAGGAAGGCCAAAAGGTCATCGATGTCATACGGGAATTTGGGGATTATATTCCGCTGATGAAAGGAAGACAAATATCGGCCCAGCAATTATTGGAACGATTTCTTTTTGATCGTAAAAAGCAATATGACTTTGTTGAAAAGCTAAGCGGTGGGGAACGAAAACGTCTATATCTCTGTACCGTTCTGATTCAAAATCCCAATTTTTTAATATTGGACGAACCGACGAACGATCTGGACATTGTCACATTGAACGTCCTTGAAAGTTTTCTCCTGGATTTCCCTGGATGCCTCATTGTAGTGTCCCATGACCGTTATTTTATGGACAAGATCGTAGATCATCTTTTTGTCTTTAAGGGCGAAGGAGTGATTGAAGATTTTCCGGGCAATTATTCAGATTATCGCGCCTATGAAGATAGCAAGGTAATCGAGCAGCGGGAACAGAAGGAGAAATCGGAACCTGTTAAAACTACCTGGAAGGAACCTGAAAAGAACAAGCTTTCCTACTTGGAACAAAAGGAATACAAAAACTTGGAAAAGGAAATAAAGCAATTGGAAGCCAAGAAACTGGAAATCCAGGATAAGTTTACGGACACTTCCCTTAGTGGCGAAGAAATCGAAGCCCTTTCCATTGAACTGGGGGAACTCTCAGATACCATTGACCAAAAAACGGAGCGTTGGTTCGAACTGGCAGACCAATTAGGCTGACAATTCCCTAAAATCAGGAAAACCCTCTTACTCCTAAATGAAATCTCTCGATTAAAAACACCTTTTTTCGATAACCCGTTTTTTGTGCAAGGTACGTTCGTCGAGCGAATTTTACACTTAATCCGGATCGGTGCAGCTTATCGAGAAACACCTGTTTTTCAACGAATGGCAACCCCCTGAAATACGCTTGCGATAGTTATAATAATGTAACAAACGCAAGTCATGAAAACAGTAGCAACCATCTTCTTCATCTTCTTCATAGGAACCGCGGCCAGTGCCCAGGACAGTCCTGAGACCCTAAAGGTAGAGACCATCGAAATGCGCATCGTTACCGAAACGGCTCCGATAAAAAAGATGGAGGTAAAACAGGAAGTGGCCCGTTTGTACCGGTTCAAGAACTCAAGGGTAAAGAAGGAACTTTCCTTTACTACCAAAGCGAACAGTCCTAAAATGGCTTAACCTATTCCAGTATCCCCTCGGTATCCCTACCTGCCCAAAGGGCAGGTTTGGGGCTACCCCATAAAAAAACCGATATTTTAGAATACGAGGCTCCAGTTTTTATCCATCGTTAAAAAACAAAAGGTATTAGTACATTTGGGAAATTTTGCCAAAGAAGGTGTTCCAGTTGCTGTCCTATCTCAAATTTATTATTCGCTCCTCCAATGAACACGGCGTGCATTCACCGTTTGTATATAATTTCCTAACAAAAGGCCTTTACACGAAAAGACAAAGGCACATCCCCCTTGAAGAGCATGTGCTTACCAAGGCAATTTCTTATTTTAATTATAAAAGTATTGGATTTGTGGATGCAGACGACTATATTAAAGATAAGCTAGTCGCTAATTTTGACCATTTGACGTTTGATACCTTACCGTTGGATGTAATTTATGTTGGAGTTAATGGTACCCTGTTCAAGTCAATTTCAAAAGCAAGTTATCATAACGACACTATGCTCATGATAAACGGAATACATAAGAACAGGGAGAGAAAGGTGTCATGGGAACGTATAAAAAAACTGCCGGAAGTGTCGGTAACCATGGATCTGTTCCACTGCGGACTAGTTTTTTTTAGAAAGGAACAGGCCAAGGAACATTTTAAAATTAGAGTTTAAAATATTCAATGACGTATTATGGATAATACAATTTACATAGTATTGGGGGTTGTTTTTGCAATCTATTTGGTAATTACCATTACCAATAAAAGAAAAGCCAGGGAACGAAAGTCGCGCAAGTTTATGGGAGATTACAAACGAAAAAAAAGGAATGAAGACTAACCAATTATGAAGATTGAATGAAGGCAGATAGCTTGAACGTTAAAATAAATTGTATATCCGTAAACCGTCATAAACCAATGTCTCCTCGAGGGCCGTCGAGAGGTCATGGTACCTAAAGCGTTTAAAATGAGGTCTCGACTTTAGTTTATCTTGAGCGGAGCCGAAAGGCTTGACCTGACATTCATGCTGTAATTATAAAGGAGCCTGGACCTTCAAAAAATAATTTATAGCGGAAAGCGAATAGCGTTTGAAAAAAATCAATTTACATTCGGCAACTATAATTAGAACAATTTAAATGAAAATCTATACCAAAACTGGGGATAATGGCACAACATCATTGTTTGGTGGCACTAGGGTCCCAAAACATCATATTCGGATAGATAGTTACGGAACCGTTGACGAGTTGAATTCATGGCTGGGGTTGATTGCGGACCAAAATATTGCCAAGGATTACCAGAACGAACTGCAAGCTATTCAGAAAAAGCTCTTTACGGTTGGGGCCATATTGGCCACCGAACCACAAAAGGCAACATTAAAAAATGGCAAGGAACGCCTGAACATTGAAAGAATCAGTAACGACGATGTGCTATACCTTGAAATGGCGATGGACAAAATGGACGAGGTTTTGCCACAAATGACCCATTTTATCTTACCTGGCGGACATCCCATTGTGTCATACTGTCATATTGCGCGTACCGTTTGCAGAAGGGCGGAGCGAAAAACGACTATTTTGTATGAGAACGAACCTTTTGACGAGACCGTTCTTACCTATTTGAACAGGCTGTCAGACTACCTATTTGTATTGGCACGAAAGTTGTCAATGGATTTGGGAGTGGAGGAAATAAAGTGGATTCCCGAGAAAAGGGACTAATAAATTCACATTTTATGCGTTATCAATTTATCAATGCAAAAAATATGTTGATAACTCGGTCGAAATAATAATAAATTGTCTTGGCCGTTTCCAATTAAAAATTATTTTTGCAAAAATTTTAAAATCAAACAATTACCATGTATTGGACATTAGAATTAGCATCTTATTTAAGTGATGCACCTTGGCCGGCAAGTAAGGATGAGTTAATAGATTACTCTATTAGAACCGGTGCTCCCTTGGAGGTTGTGGAGAATTTACAGTCCATGGAGGAAGAAGGTGGTGAAATCTATGAATCTATCGAAGAGATTTGGCCAGATTACCCAACGGAAGAAGATTACCTCTGGAACGAGGACGAATATTAATATTCCCATATTACAATAACTACTTAAAAGTCTCTTTGGAGGCTTTTTTTTTATGTAATTTTGGCAGTCTAAAAAAGAAATCCGGTGTTTTTCGCACACTGGAACGGCTTTTGAACAGACGATGTATCGATGGTTCCATCGATAACGAATAATAGCTTGTAAACGGGGCGTACATCCTATGGTTCCGGATTGCAGCTCAAATTAGAAACACACTATGAGTATTATAAATTCTATACTGAAGGCTTTTGTAGGTGATAAATCCAAGAAAGATGTAAAGGAGCTTCAGCCTTTGGTAGATCAGATAAAATCCTTTGAAAGCGACTTCGAGAAATTAAGCCATGACGAGCTAAGAAACAAGACCCTAACATTTAAACAAACCATAAAGGATTCCTACAAGGATATTACCGATAAAATCACGGAACTTGAGAAGGAAGTAAAGGAATCCAGCGATATTGATAAAAACGAGGATATCTATACCGAAATCGACAAGCTAAAGGAAGATGCCTATAAATTATCGGAAGAGACCTTGAACAAAATTTTACCAGAGGCTTTCGCGGTGGTAAAGGAAACGGCAAAACGCTTCGCGGCAAACGAAACCTTAATGGTAAAAGCCACGGAGAACGACCGTAAATTATCGGGTGAAAAAGAATATGTATCACTGGATGGGGACAACGCTGTTTGGAAGAATTCATGGGATGCCGCTGGGAAACAGGTTACTTGGGACATGGTACATTATGATGTCCAATTGATAGGTGGTATCGCCCTGCACCAAGGTAAAATTGCGGAAATGCAGACAGGTGAAGGAAAGACTTTAGTGGCTACCCTACCTTTATATTTGAACGCACTTACGGGAAATGGCGCACATTTGGTGACGGTAAACGATTATCTGGCCAAAAGGGACAGTGCCTGGATGGCACCCATTTTTGAATTTCACGGACTATCCGTAGATTGTATAGACCACCACAGACCAAACTCAGATGGTAGAAGGGCCGCTTACAATGCTGATATCACCTATGGAACCAATAACGAATTCGGTTTTGATTACCTAAGGGACAATATGGCCCATACCCCTAAGGATTTGGTACAGCGTCCCCATAATTATGCCATTGTGGATGAGGTGGATTCCGTATTGGTGGACGATGCCCGTACACCCTTGATCATATCCGGACCCGTACCAGAGGGAGACAGGCACGAGTTTAATGAACTTAAACCCAAGGTGAGTGAAATCGTTCAGAAACAAAGACAACATTTGACGGGTGTCCTGGCCGAAGCCAAAAAATTAATCGCGGAGGGCAATACAAAAGATGGTGGTTTCTTATTGCTGCGTGTGTATAGGGGCCTACCTAAAAATAAGGCGCTCATTAAATTCCTTAGCGAGGAGGGTGTAAAACAATTGCTCCAAAAAACGGAGAATTTTTACATGCAGGACAACAACAGAGAGATGCCAAAGGTAGATGAGGACCTCCTTTTCGTAATCGATGAAAAGAACAACCAGATAGAGCTTACGGATAAAGGTGTCGATTATATCTCCGGAGAGCAGAACAGGGATTTCTTTGTAATGCCCGATATTGGTGCTGAAATTGCCAAAATTGAGAAACAAAACCTAGAAATAGAGAAAGAGGCCGAACTAAAGGAGGAACTTTTCAAGGACTTTACCGTCAAGAGCGAACGTATACACACCATGAGCCAACTGTTAAAGGCGTATACCTTGTTCGAAAAGGACGTGGAGTATGTAGTTATCGACAATAAGGTTATGATCGTGGACGAGCAGACCGGTCGTATCATGGACGGTCGTAGATATTCCGATGGTCTGCATCAGGCCATTGAAGCCAAGGAGAATGTGAAGATTGAAGCCTTAACACAAACCTTTGCCACCGTTACCCTACAGAACTATTTTAGGATGTATAGCAAATTGGCCGGTATGACCGGTACGGCCATTACGGAAGCAGGGGAGTTCTGGGAAATCTACAAATTGGACGTCGTTGAGATACCTACCAATAGGCCAATTGCTAGGGACGACAGAAACGACTTGATCTACAAGACAAAACGTGAAAAGTACAACGCCATTATCGATGAGGTCACCAAATTGAGTCAGGCCGGTAGACCGGTGTTGATTGGTACCACATCGGTAGAAATTTCGGAACTACTTTCAAAATTATTGAGCGTACGAAAAGTCCCTCACAACGTATTGAACGCCAAATTACACAAAAAGGAAGCGGATGTCGTTGCCGATGCGGGTAATCCCGGAGTTGTGACCATTGCCACCAATATGGCGGGTCGTGGAACGGATATCAAACTAACACCCGAGGTTAAAAAAGCGGGTGGTTTGGCCATCATTGGTACGGAACGGCACGATTCCAGACGTGTGGACCGCCAGCTACGAGGACGTTCCGGGCGTCAAGGGGATCCCGGTAGTTCACAGTTCTATGTTTCCTTGGAAGATAACCTGATGCGACTCTTCGGCTCTGACCGGGTTGCTAAAATGATGGACAAAATGGGCTTGGAAGAGGGTGAGGTCATCCAACACAGTATGATGACGAAATCCATTGAAAGAGCCCAAAAAAAGGTGGAGGAGAACAACTTTGGCGTACGTAAGCGTTTGTTGGAATACGATGACGTTATGAACGCACAACGGGAGGTGGTCTATAAGAGAAGACGCCATGCCCTGCAAGGTGAACGCCTAAAGGTGGACATTGCCAATATGGTCTATGATACCTGTGAGGTAATTGTAGAGGGTAATAAGGCCGCCAACGATTTTAAAAACTTTGAGTTTGAACTGATCAAGTATTTCTCCATGACTTCGCCGGTCAGCGAGGAAGAATTCGGTAAACTTAGCGCCCAAGAAATAACCGGACGCGTCTACAAGGCGGGGTACGACCATTACAAGGAAAAAATGGAGCGCAACGCCGCTACGGCATTTCCGGTAATCAAAAAGGTATACGAAGATAACGCGAACAACTTCGAACGTATCGTGGTACCGTTTACGGACGGTGTAAAGACCCTGAACGTAGTGACCAATTTACAGGAAGCTTATGAGAGTGATGGTAAGCAATTGGTTACCGATTTTGAAAAAAATATTTCCTTGGCCATCATCGATGACTCCTGGAAAACCCATCTTAGAAAGATGGACGAGTTAAAACAATCCGTGCAATTGGCCGTGCACGAACAAAAAGACCCTTTATTAATCTATAAGTTTGAGGCCTTTGAGCTTTTCAAACAAATGATCGAAAAGGTAAATAAGGAAATTGTCTCCTTCTTGTTTAAGGGCGAACTGCCATCAGGCAATCCAAATGACATCCGAGAGGCTAGAAACATCCCCAGAAAAAAGGAAAATATACAGACTTCCAAAGAGGAAATCCCCAACAGCGATGAATTGGCGGCGCAAAACAGGGCCGTGGGGCAGACACAGCGACAGCGACCTGCCGTAACGGAGACTATCGTTCGGGAGCAACCTAAAATCGGAAGAAATGAAAAGGTTACCATTAAAAATGTAATGTCCGGAGAAAGTAAAACCCTGAAGTTCAAACAGGCGGAACCCCTAATTTCGAAAGGGGAATGGGTTCTAATTCAAGATTAGAACCAAAGATTTTTCAGTATAGAGGCGTTCAATTGAACGCCTTTTTATTTTTGGAAGCTTCCCCAATGCACCGGAAATATTAGACCAATAATCTTCAAACCTTTATAAATTTTAAATATCTTTAAAAGGATAGTTTGAATTTATACCATGAAAAATTCTAGAAGAGAATTTGTTTTTTCCATCAGCATGTTGGCCGCAAGCAGTGCTTTTCCCATTCAGGCATTTGCCTTTGATAAATCGAAAAAACTCAAGGTTGCCCTAGTGGGAACGGGTATCCGTGGAATCACCTTTTGGGGAAAACGCCTAATGGACGAGTATTCAGAGATTTTGGAATTCGTGGGACTTAGTGACATCAATCCTAGCCGGTTGGAATATGGCAAAACCTATATTGGAGCCAGTTGTCCCACCTTCACTTCCTTTGAAGATATGGTTTCCATTACGAAACCAGACCTGGTCATCGTAACCACCAAAGACTCCACCCATCATGAATTTATAATCAAAGGTCTTGGGATGGGCTGCGATGTCCTTACCGAAAAGCCCCTCACAATCGATGAGGTTAAATGCCAGCAGATATTGGATGCCGAAAAAGTGTCCAAGAAGAATTTAATCGTTGGGTTCAATTATAGATGGAGCCCCTATGCTACCAAGATCAAGGAACTGATTTCAAATAAAACAATCGGGGACCTTGTCTCCGTAGATTTCAATTGGTATTTAAATACCTATCACGGGGCTTCTTATTTTAGAAGATGGCATGGAGAAATGGACAGCAGCGGATCACTTTGGGTACACAAGGCCACGCATCATTTTGATTTGCTCAATTGGTGGATCAACTCAGAACCCAATGAAGTTTTTGCCTACGGAGATCTGGAATTTTACGGAAAAAATGGTCCTTTTAGAGGAATAAACTGTAGGACCTGCGATCATAAAAACGAATGTGCTTTTTATTGGGACATCCACAAAGATGAATTTTCGAAGAAATTATATGTTGATCACGAACATGCTGACGGATATATTCGGGATAACTGCTTGTTTCGGGAAGACATTGATATATATGATAAAATGTCGGCACAGGTCAGGTATACGGACAATACCATCCTCAATTATTCCTTAACGACCTATTCGCCATTTGAGGGTTGGCGGGTTGCCTTCAATGGAACAGAAGGTAGAATTGAGGCTTGGTTGGATATTCCGTACTTTGAAAACACCTCTATAGATGAAGCTGAAAAGCACGCCAATGAAATGGCACAGGACGGAGGGGAAATCGTATCCAAAAAACCAATCGTCGTGCATAAACTTTGGCAAGAATTCGAGACCGTTCAAGTAGATATGGAAGAAAGCGGCCATGGTGGTGGCGATAAACGTCTACAGGACAAAATATTCGTGAACCCAGAAGTACCGGACCCATTTGGTAGAACGGCTGGTAGCCGGGATGGGGCCATGTCCATCCTTATAGGAATTGCAGCAAGAAAAAGCATTCAATCCGGTAAACCCATAAAAATATCCGAATTAACGGATTTGGAGCCACAGGTAAGAAGAACCTAAGTCTTGAGGTTGAATTTCTATGTGAAAGCAAAAAATCTTATCATTGTGTTAAAAACATACCTAGATTTACAGTGGAAACTTTGATTACCAATTTTTTAAATTGTTAGTATGCCAGATTCTCATATAGAGCAAGAATACCTAAGGGAGAAAACAAAGCTAGTTCTAAAGGTAAATTACATCACCAGTGCCTTGGCCATTGTTTTCGGACTAATTTGCCTGTTTTTGTTGAACATTACAGAAATTATCCCACATGTACTCTTTATCTATGGCCTTGCCAATCTTGCAAATACCTATATCTACCAAGTCACCAAAAAAATAAGCATAACGTACTACCTCTCATCATTGATGGCCCTTGTGGCCGCTTTGATTGTAACGCTTTACAGTGGGGGCATCAATAGTAGCTTTATATTTATGCTGGCGTTGGTGGTTTTTGCAGGGTATGTGAATACGCGTAAACACGGTAGGTTTTTCCTTTACTTGACCTTTGCCATAATCCTATTCATATTCTCACAAAGTTTTCCCCAATTGAGCTTTACGGAAAATCTTGTTCCCATTGAGTTCAGAAGTATTTTTAGTCTTATTTCTGTGTCGTTTTCCCTCTTTTTATTAGGCAGTATTTTCGGAAAGGACTTATTGAAGTCCCACAACGCACTCTACAAGTCAAAGAAAGAACTCACGCGACAAATGTACGAGAAGGAAATGCTTTTAAAGGAGGTACACCACAGGGTCAAGAACAATCTACAGACCGTGTCCAGCCTATTGAGCTTACAGACAAGAAATGTGGAGGAGACCCAAATGCGAAATCTTTTAAAGAGCACCCAAAACCGGGTTATTTCAATGGCTATGGTCCATGAAATGTTGTATATGCGAAAAGATATTAGTCAGATCGAGTACAAATCTTATGTGCAGGAACTTAGCGAATATTTGATACGGTCTATAAAAGGTCTGGATAGCAAAGTACAGTTAAAAATCGATATTCCAGAAATAAAATTAGGTATAGATACGGCCATTCCATTGGGCCTTTTGATCAATGAGGCCGTTACCAACGCGCTCAAATATGGATTTGCCGATGATCAGGAAGGGGAAATCTATATCGCTCTAAAAAAGGAAATCGACAGACATTATGTACTAAATATAGGGGACAATGGCGTTGGTTTTCCCGATACCATAAACTACAAAAATTCAAAATCCTTGGGCCTTAAGCTAATTCACAACCTTACTAGGCAACTTAAAGGATCCATCCAAAAGGATACAAGTAAAAAAGGAACAAATTATATTATCAAGTTTCAGGAAATAAAGCAGCAATTGTCCCCAGTAGCCTAAATTTCCTCTATCTTATTTACGGTCTTTACAAATTCAATTGAAACTGGGCATTGGCCTGCACCTGATAACCCGATATTTCCTATATTTAAAAAGCCTAATAAATATTTGGCTTTAATCAACCTATAACCAAATGAACAAATTTCTTCTCCCCTTAGTCCTGTTAGTTTTTTCTTTAAACCTAGCCTTTGCCCAATCCTTGGAAGGCGACGGACCCCATTCACAGCTCATTATCCGAGGGGTAATGCTGATCAACGGAAATGGCGCTCCCCCACAAGGACCCATTGACATTGTTGTTGAAAACAATATTATTAAGGACATCCAAGTGGTAGGCTATCCGGGAGTAAAGATCAAGGGGTCGGATAGACCGCAATTGAAACCTGGCGGCAAAGAATTGGACTGTACGGGCATGTACCTAATGCCCGGACTCATAGATATGCACGGCCATATTGGTGGAAAGGCCCAAGGTGCGGAGCCGGATTATGTCTTTAAACTCTGGATGGCCCATGGCATCACCACCGTGCGCGAACCTAGCGGAAGGGGCGTAGACTTCACGATGGACCTAAAAAGGAAAAGTGAACAAAATGAAATTATAGCCCCAAGGATCATGGCCTATACCGGTTTTGGGCAGACTAGCAAGTCCTTCAACCCCCTTAACGATATCCCAATCTCAACTTCGGAACAGGCACGGGAATGGGTGAGGGCCAATGCAAAAAAAGGTGCGGACGGAATCAAGTTTTTTGGCGCGGAGCCGGAAATCATGGCCGCCGCATTGGACGAAAACAAAAAATTGGGATTGGGTTCCGCGTGCCATCACGCGCAATTGAGCGTGGCCCGGTGGAACGTGTTGCACTCCGCTCGTGCAGGCCTGACCTCCATGGAACATTGGTACGGGCTTCCAGAAGCCTTATTTGATGATAGAACGGTACAGGATTATCCTTTGGACTACAACTATCAGAACGAGCAACACCGATTTGAAAATGCGGGCAATCTCTGGTCGCAAGCGGCGGCCCCTTATTCAGAGCATTGGAATAACGTAATGAACGAATTGTTGGAGCTTGATTTTACCCTAGACCCTACCTTTAATATTTATGAGGCGAGCAGGGACTTACAAAGGGCTCGAAGAGCGGAATGGCATGAGGATTATACCCTTCCATCCCTTTGGGAGTTCTATCAGCCCAGCATGATTTCCCATGGCTCATACTGGCATGATTGGGGTACCGAGCAGGAAGTGGCCTGGAAAAAGAACTACGACCTGTGGATGACCTTCGTAAACGAGTACAAAAATAGGGGTGGCCGCGTAACTACGGGCTCTGACTCTGGTTTCATTTTCCAACTTTATGGTTTCGCCTACATCCGTGAATTGGAGCTCTTACGCGAGGCCGGTTTTCATCCTTTGGAGATTATCAGGTCGGCAACATTGAATGGCGCCGAGGCACTGGGCATGGATGATAAAATTGGCAGTGTTGCCATTGGAAAATTCGCAGATTTCGCGATTGTCGAAGAAAATCCGCTTAAAAATCTAAAAGTACTTTACGGAACGGGCGCCATAAAACTCACCGAAGATAATGAGGTCGTTCGCGTTGGCGGGGTGAAATACACCATCAAGGACGGAATCATCTATGACTCAAAGGCCTTGTTGGCAGATGTAAAACGCCAGGTGGATGAGGCCAAGGCCAAAGAAAATTATTCGATAAAGCAACCTGGGGTAAAACAATGATAAAAGGAAGAGGGTACGCTTGACCCTCCCAAAGATTTATCTTTTGTTTTGGTCTACCGGAATCTTAATCGGTCTAAGCGTTCCTTTAGTTTTTGGAAAAACTACCAAATACGTGGCAATCAATAATGTGGCAATAAGTGTGGTGGATACTAACATAGCTTTGTCTTTAAGGTGAACGGTACCAAAAATACCGTATATTAAGTAGATCAATTTTTATGCCAATTTAGGCTTGTTGTTCTTTGTTGTGAAAAATAAAGCACTTTTAACCCTGGAATTTTTGTAACGGTACAACCTGGTAATTCCGGTTTGTCCTTTCATATCCAATCCTTTTACATTCTTGGTTTCCAAATAGGACGCAACCAAAACTACGTCTTCTTGTAGCGTAGCCACTTTTTGATTGATGTTAGCGTCCTGAGCTAAGGAAATTCCTCCGAAAAAAAGTACTAGAGAAAAGGTTAAAATAGCTTTCATAACATCGATTTGGGTTATATAAAGCTAACTCGGCAAGGAAGGTGATATCGTTATAAATCGCTGAAATACAACATTTTTCGGTCATTCGATTTTTGTTGGATAAAGTGTAAAAAAAGGTCGATATACGGAACCGCAGCCATTTTCCACTTACCGATAAAAAGGACGTTTGACCGACCGTTTTTGGGTAGATTAGTGGCCGCCCCGGAACAAATCCGAAGAAATAAAACTAGTTTGTCTCCTTCCTTAAAACCTGTAACGGCGGACTTTTTAACACCGAAATATTATTGGACAAACCAATGGTCAGCACTAATAATGTTATTCCGGGAAGTACAATCAAAAATGGAATCCAAGAAGGTATAAAAGGTGTTTCAAAAATAAAGTATGCGAGCAACTGACTGCCCAATAGAGACAACAAAACCCCGATACCGCTTCCCAAAATACCTAAATACAGGTATTCCAAGGCCGTAATTTTCAGGATCTGATTGCTTTTTGCCCCGATTGTTCTCAGAAGCACACTTTCCCGAATTCGCTGATATTTGCTATTACGCACAGAACCGATCAGGACAATAATTCCCGTAAGGATACTAAAGAAGGCCATAAAGCTTATTACCCATGAAATTTTGTCCAAGATACTCTCTATGAGGGTAATGACCTGACGTAGGTCCAAAATGGAAACATTTGGAAATTTCTTTACCAATTCCCTTTGCAGTTTGGCCGATGTAGACTTGTCCGGAGCATTGGTCGTAAGTACATGAAATTGCGGCGCATTCTCCAGAATCCCGGTTGGGAAAACGATTGAAAAGTTTAATTGCATCCTGCCCCAATCCACCTCTCGTATGCTACCAACAACAGTTTCCATGAGCATACCCTGAACGTTAAAAAGTAGGGTGTCACCCACTACGACCTGGGCATCCCTCGCTACATTATCCGCCAAAGAAATGGGTACGGGACCATTTTGTGGCATTTTTTCAACAAAGGCGCCCGATACCAATTTTTCCGAGCTTATGAGCGAATCCCTATAGGTAACCCGAAACTCATGGTTGAGTATCCATTTATTGATACTTGTGGTGGTATCCAATCGGATTTCATTGACGCTACGGTCCTTGATTCGCTCCATCCGCATGGTAACTATCGGGATGTTGTCCAAAATGGGCAATCCTTTTGGAGCAACGGTATTGATGATATCCTGCTTCTGTCCCGTCTGCACATCGAACATGATGATATTGGGGCTCTTTTCGTTGGAATCCACCACGGCCTTGGCCAATAAGAAATCCTTTGTAAAATACAAGGTACTGATCAAAAAAGTCCCGATTCCAATCGCCAAAATCAATACGGCGGTTTGGTTATTGGGTCGGAATAGATTCAATAGACTCTGGCGTGAGGTAAAACTCCATGATTTTGGAAAATACTTTTTAACCAAGCGCATGAAAAGGATGGAAACTCCGGCCAAAATTGAAAAGGTAATTAGGATTCCAATCACAAAACCCAAGGCGTATTTTAAGTTTTCCAAGAGCCACAGAGCGAACAAAAAGACAAAAAGTACAATGGCCAAAACCACCCAAATCTGTGCCTTTCTTGATTTTGTGCCAATGTTGTCCTGTACCCGCAAAACCTGCAATGGGGAAACGAACCAGGTATTTAGCAGCGGGGAAAGGGCAAATAAAACGGACATGAGCACTCCTAAAATCAAACCGACGGCTATTGCGGAATACGAAGTAGAGATTTCAACCTCAAACGGTAGAAATTCCTGTAATATCATGGGGAAGGTCTGCTGCAGCAGTAGTCCAATGACCGTTCCTATAAACCCTCCCAACAGGCCCATGCCTGCTATTTGGATAAGGTAAATCAGGAAGGTCTGTTTTCTGGTGGCACCCAAACATTTCAATACGGCTATCGCCCTTAGTTTTTCCTTGATATAAATATGTACGGAACTTGCGATCCCTACGCATCCCAGCAGTAAGGCGATGAAGGCAACCAAATTTAAAAAACGCCCCACATTGTTATACCTTCTCCCCAATCGGTCACTGGTAGAGGTATGGGTATCCAAATCGGCATTTTGTTCGTCCAGCAAAGGGTCCACTTCCTTGTCAAGTTGTTCCAGGTCAGCTTTCGGTGATTTGAAGTAATAGGCATATTCCAAGCGACTCCCCTTTTGTAACAAACCGCTAGGTTCCATGTACTCGAACGGTACGATGATCGGCGGCGCTACGGATGTTCCAATGCCCGTACTTCCGGGAGCGGTTATCAAGGAGCCAACAATCGGGAAGGTAATGTTCCCCAATTTTACGCTATCCCCTACCCTTACATCAAATTGAATCATGGCCGTGGCATCCACCAAAGCCCCCCCTTTTTCCTGATAATCAGCAGCAGCCGATGCTGGTTCCGTCTCCAATTCACCGTAAAACGGGAAGTTTCCTTCCACCCCCCGCACCTGAACCAATTTGGTTTCACCGTTCTTTACAAAAGCCGCCATAGAGGCAAACTTTACTTCTTTTGCGCCCACGCCACCCAAGGAATCCATGATTTGTTGTACCCGCTCATTGGCCAGCTCATTGCTGTCGATCAAGAAATCGGCACCCATCAAGGCCTTTGATTGCCCACCGATATTTTCCTTTAGATTTTGACTAAACGATTGGATGGAAACCACAGCCGCTATCCCCAAAATAATACTGCCCATAAACAGGAACAGTCGCTTTCCACTGGCCTTGCCATCGCGCCAAGCCATTTTTAACAACCAAGAAAATCGGGTTTTGGTAGAGGTATCCAATGGGTTCAAGCTAGGGTTTTGGTTTGATTGGAAATAATTTTACCGCCTTTCAGACGGATTATCTTTTGGGTGAGCTGTGCAAGGTCCAGATCATGGGTTACGATAACCAAGGTAGTTCCCATTTCCTTGTTCAGTTCGAACAACAGCTGAATCACTTTTTCCCCGGTTTCCTCATCCAAGTTTCCGGTTGGCTCGTCAGCGAATAAAATATCGGGGGTCGTTGAAAACGCACGCGCCAATGCGACGCGCTGCTGCTCCCCGCCAGATAATTGCGACGGATAATGATCGTATCTGCTCCCAAGACCTACCTTTTCCAATAAATCCTTGGCCACCTTTTGGACATCGGGTTTGCCTTGTAATTCCAAGGGGACACTAACATTTTCGAGGGCCGTTAATGTGGGCAATAATTGAAAATCCTGAAAAATAAAACCCACCTTCCGGTTTCGCAACAAGGCCAGTTCATCCTCGTTCAACTTACTTAATTCCACCCCACAGAGCTCAATACTGCCCTCATCCACATGGTCCAATCCTGCACAAAGACCTAAAAGGGTCGTTTTTCCACTTCCGGAGGGCCCAACAATGGAGAAGGTTTCGCCGGCTTCAATTTCAAAGGAAATCCCATCCAAAACGGTCAATTCCTTGGAACCGCTTTTATAGGTCTTCCTAAGATTGCGTACGTTTAATATCTTTGCCATAAATCATTTGGTACAAGCGAACAAAATAAACAAATGATTTCTATTTTTAGAAGAAACCATGATGTACAAAGTATTAAAGTTTAGTTATTTTTTGGCTTTTTTGGCGATTATTGCCTGTGGTGAAGGTAAGAAACAACAAAAAAATACGGAGGAGAATACGAACCAAAGCGATGTTACCCTTGAACAGGGGGAAACTGCGGATGACAAGGTGATCCTATTTTTTGGGAACAGCCTTACCGCTGCCTATGGACTGGAAACAGAACAGGGATTCCCAAATCTGATACAGAAACGCCTTGATTCCCTGGGATTGAATTACACCGTAATCAACTCCGGACTGAGTGGTGAAACTACCTCTGGGGGACTCAATAGATTGGATTGGGTCTTGAACCAGGAGGTAGATATTTTTGTGTTGGAGCTTGGTGCCAATGACGGACTCAGGGGGATTCCCTTGGACAAATCCAGGGAAAACCTTCAGAAGATTATCGATGCCGTGCGCCAAAAAAATCCGGAAACCACCATCATCCTTGCCGGAATGCAGATTCCGCCAAACATGGGGTTGGAGTATACCTCAGAATTTAGAAGTATGTTCCCCGATCTCGCACAGGAAAATGATATTTTACTGATCCCGTTTTTATTGGAAGGGGTTGCAGGCGAACCTGAATTAAATTTAGAGGACGGCATACATCCAACGGCAGAAGGTCAAAAAATTGTTGCCGGAAATGTTTGGGACATACTAGGACCCGTAGTCCTAGAGGAAAACGTGACCGAAACATCGATGGATTAGGCCAGTTTTTCATTTTTTTCCTCCACGATAAAGGATAGGGCTCTCTTGACCCTAGAATGCTTTAGAACGAAAATACCTGTTACTGCTGGGAACTTTTCACCCAAATTAGTTTGGTCCATGGGTTCAGCTATGGGCTTTGAAATGGTACTCACTTTCACTTCAATTTCCGCTTTCTGAGCTTGGGCAAAAGTCCCCATGCAAATAACAAGCATTAAACTAAGAATAGTCTTCATTTGTAGGTAGATTTGGTCTGTATATAACTCCAATATTGCCGATTTAAAATTTGAGTTTCGATAAAATGTCAGGTTTTACCGATGAAATTCAAACTTTTCGACGAACAACAATCGATAATACGTATTTTCCTACAATTAAAATTATAGTTCACCGATGTTTTTAAGCATTTCATCGGTAAAAAAAACCGATTCTTACACGTCACAACGGAATCATTTATAAAAGCTGAAAGAGCATACGAACTTTTGAAGGGGTAGTCCCAAACCTGCCCTTTGGGCAGGTAGGGATACCGAGGGGATACTGGTATAGGTTAAGCCATTTTAGGGCTGTTCGCTTTGGTAATAAAGGAAAGTTCCTTCTTTACCCTTGAGTTCTTGAACCGGTACAAACGGGCCACTTCCTGTTTTACCTCCATCTTTTTTATCGGAGCCGTTTCGGTAACGATGCGCATTTCGATGGTCTCTACCTTTAGGGTCTCAGGACTGTCCTGGGCACTGGCCGCGGTTCCTATGAAGAAGATGAAGAAGATGGTCGCTACTGTTTTCATGACTTGCGTTTGTTACATTATTATAACTACCGCAAGCGTATTTCAGGGGGTTGCCATTCGTTAAAAAACAGGTGTTTCTCGATAAGCTGCACCGATCCGGATTAAGTGTAAAATTCGCTCGACGAACGGACCTTGCACAAAAAACAGGTTATCGAAAAAAGGTGTTTTTAATCGAGCAGAATAAAAAATTTCTTGAAACCGAGTATTCCCTAGGCAGGTAATAGGGGTATTCCGCCAGTTTCATCCCGATTACCATCGGGAACCGAAATTTTATATTTACCCCACACGGTCCTTATAACTATCGGGAGCGAAAAGACAATTCCCACCTCCCCGAAGGGTAGGTATAATCGGAAACCTCGAGGCAAAGCCATCGAGGAATTATTTAGATTAAATTTTCAATAGCAGATTGGGATCCGGGCAATTCTTCTTGTAAAAATCAAGGTCTACCTGGGCACATACGCCCGGATAATCCCCCTCGTAGCCTTCTAAATCCTGGATAACCTGAAAATGCAGATGCGGGGCGTAATTTACATTGATATCTTCCGTACCCAAGGAGGCCAGTACACTTCCGACCGCAAATTCCTTACCGACCGATAATCCATCCAACGATTCCAAACTTAAATGCCCATACAGAGTGTAAAAGACCAACCCTTGTATGCTGTGCTGCAGAATTATGGTGGGTCCATAATCGCCCCTGGTTGCATTGTTCTTAAAACTATGGACCACCCCATCTAAGGGATTGATTACTTTGGTACCGGCAGGTGCCCAATAATCGATTCCCAAATGGATATTTCTTGGCGATTGTGTTTTCCCGTTGAAGCCGGACTTATCGGCATAGAGATTTCTTTGTTCCAAATAACCGCCATGGGCGACCTTACCTCCCTGCCTTTTTAAAATAGAGTCAATATAGAATTGGCATTCGTTTGGGTCGGTAATGTTCACACCATTCAAATCGGAATTCGAACTGGATAAATCCAACGATACATAATTTGCAATCGGTAAAGCCTCATCCAAGATGGGGATGGACTTTTCGGAATATGAAAAAAGTAATTGCTCCAGTACGTTCACATGTCTAAAATTAGGTTACTAGCTTGATTTTAAACATTTTTTTTACAGAGGTGTTTAAATCAACATGACAAACCCCTCTATGAGGGTTTATGGAATAAATTTAGGTAGTCACCAGCTATCCTTAACATATTTTAACCTTTTTTGAGGTAAGTACTTTGTACTTTTCCTACTAAACATGCGCACAAAAAACCAATTACGATGAAATTCATACAACATTCCCTTATGGCCATGGCCATTCTGTTGGCCACAGGTTGCCAGTCCAAGACCAAACCTGCAACGATTTCGGAGAACGTCTCAGAAAGGACTCCAACATCGGAAAAAATTGAAAAAATGAGTCCGCAGGACCTCAGCAAATACGAAACGGCCTACTTTGCCAGTGGTTGCTTTTGGTGCGTGGAGGCCATTTTTGAAAGTGTTAGGGGGGTAAAGGAAGTAATCTCGGGCTACGCCGGGGGCACAGAAGAAAATCCCACCTATGAAATGGTAGGAAGCGGACAGAGTTCCCATGCCGAAGCCGTTGAAGTGTACTATGACCCTTCCCAAATTTCCTTTGTGGAATTGGTACAGGTATTTTTTGGGTCGCACGACCCCACGACCTTAAACCGTCAGGGACCGGACCGGGGTACGCAATATCGCTCCATTGCCTTTTATAAGAACGAGCAGGAAAAGAAAATCATAGACAGTTATATCCAAGCGCTGAAAGACCAAAATGTTTACGGCGGGGCGCCCATTACCACGGAAGTGACCGCCTTTACCAAGTTCTATGATGCTGAGGACTACCACCAGGATTATGAAAGAAAACACCCTAACAATTCCTACATCCGTAACGTTTCCATTCCCAGGTTGAATCGGTTTAAGGCCAATTTTGGGGATTACTTAAAAAAGGAAGTGCATTAGCAATACAACATAAAATTACTATCTTCAAGCGTCTTTTTTAAGACGCTTTTTTTTGAACCGATTAACAACCACAAGCATCGCCATGACAAAAAACAAGTTGATTTTTTACGCATTCTCCATTGGGGCTTTCCTATGTATGTCCTGCAAGCAGGAACCCACCGATAATACCCCTTGGGTATCCTTATTCGACGGACAATCCCTTGAGGGTTGGACCCAAAAAGGGGGAACGGCAAATTACACGGTCCGTGATAACAGCATCGTAGGAAGTACCGTCCACGATACCCCAAACTCCTTTTTGACCAGCAATAAAATGTACGGGGATTTTATCCTAGAGCTGGATTATAAGGTAGACCCCTCCATGAACTCTGGAATACAAATAAGGAGCAACAGCTTTCCCCATTATATGGACGGAAGGGTGCATGGTTATCAGATTGAAATCGACCCATCGGAAAGGGCTTGGAGCGCAGGTATCTATGACGAGGCCCGGCGAGGATGGTTGAACCCTTTGACCAGAAATCCTGAAGCTCAAAAGGCATTTAAACAAAATGATTGGAACCATTACAGGATCGAGGCCATAGGCGATACTTTAAAAACATGGATCAACGGTGTACCGGCCGCACATTTGATCGATGATAAAACCTCCAATGGTTTTATTGCGCTACAAGTACACAGTATTGGCGATGACCAACAGGAAGGCACCGAAATTAGTTGGAAGAACATTAAAATCCTGACGGATAGTCTTTCCAAATATGCTACCGAAACCCCAATCGACCCGATTATTACCAAAAACGCTTTGGGCATTGACGAGGAAAAAAATGGCTGGCAAATGCTTTGGGACGGCAAGACAACCGACGGATGGCGGGGTGCCCGATTGGATGAATTCCCCGATAAAGGATGGGAAATAGAAAACGGCGTATTGACCGTACTTTCGTCAGGAGGTGAAGAATCAGCGGCAGGTGGTGATATTGTGACCAAGGAGACCTTTGGCGATTTTGAGTTAAAAGTGGATTTTAAAATTACCGAAGGTGCGAATAGCGGCATCAAATATTACGTGGATACTGATATCAACAAAGGTCCGGGCTCTTCTATTGGTCTCGAATACCAAATTTTGGACGATGAACGCCATCCTGATGCCAAATTGGGCAATCATGAGGGTAGCAGGACGGTCGCATCGCTATATGACCTAATCAAGGCCGATGAAAACAAACCCATAAATCCCATTGGCGAGTGGAACACGGCCCATATAATTTCTAAGGACGGACATGTAGAACATTGGCTGAACGGTATGAAGGTTTTGGAATACGAACGCGGTAGCGATGACTATCGAAAATTGGTTTCCGAAAGTAAATATGTGACCTGGCCCAACTTTGGGGAAGCGGAAAAAGGGCATATTCTCCTTCAAGACCATGGGGACCGCGTTTCCTTCAAGAATATAAAAATAAAACCAACCACAAAAGAATAGGCAATGACAACAAGAAGAAATTTTATAAAGAAAACAAGTGCCGGCACGGCAGGTTTGACCTTTGGGGGCATGTTATTTTCATCTGCCTCTTACGGCAAAATTTTAGGCGCAAATGATAAAATCAATTGTGCGGTCATTGGGGTTCGCAGTCGGGCAAAAGCGCATGTAAAGGCCATTCATGCCGACCCAAATGCCACCATTTTGTATAGCTGTGACGTAGACGATGTCATCATTGAAGAACACAATGTATGGTGCCAAGAAAATATTGGTTATGTACCCAAAGTAGAAAAGGATTTTCGGAAAATCCTGGAAGACAGAAAGGTAGATGCCGTATTTATTGCCACCCCGGAACACTGGCATGCCCCTATGGCGATTTTGGCACTTCAGGCAGGAAAACATGTCTATGTGGAAAAACCCTGTAGCCACAATCCTCATGAAAACGAATTGTTGACGGCCGCCCAAAGGAAATATGGAAAGAAAGTGCAAATGGGAAACCAACAACGTTCTGCGATAACTTCCATTAGCGCTATCAAGGATATTAGGGAAGGAATCATTGGCGATGTATACAAAGGCGAAGCCTATTACTCCAACAATAGGGGAAGTATTGGCAAAGGCACCGTAATCGATGTCCCCAAAACCTTGGATTGGGAATTGTGGCAAGGTCCAGCTTTACGAGAAAAATATAAGGACAATGTACATCCGTACAACTGGCATTGGTTCCGGAATTGGGGAACGGGCGAAATCCATAACAATGGAACCCATGAAATTGATATATGCCGATGGGCCCTGGGCGTGGACCTACCCAACAGTGTCACTTCCTTTGGGGGAAAATACACGTATGACGACGATTGGGAGTTTGTAGACAACCAACAGGTCACGTTCTCCTTCGATAATGACAAATTCATTACCTGGACCGGACATAGTCGCGGCATCATGAAACCGGAAAGACCGGGTAGGGGCATTACCATCTACGGCAACAAAGGCTCCATCATGCTAGATCGTAACTTTTATCAGTTATACGATTTGCAAGGGAATCTGTTAAAGGAGGAAAAAGAGGGAGGCGCTAGCGAAACTACGAATACCCGTGGGGAAGGCCAATTGGACGTGAACCATGTAGGCAACTTCTTCAATGCCATACGGCAGGATGAGAGTTTACATGCAGATATTCAAGATGCCAGCATCACGACCATGCTCTGCCATTTGGGCAATATGGCCCAAGATGCCGGGGAGACCTTAAAAATTGATACGGCTACAGGAAAAGTGCTGAACAATGAGATGGCGATGAATTTCTGGAAACGCGAGTATGCTCCTGGATGGGAACCAAAACTGTAGAAAAGAGGCAAAGATACTTATTGGATGGTCACTTCGCTATAATCCGAAGTAATGACCAGGGAACGGTCTTTATTATCGGATAGATGATATCCTTTTAAAATCTTGGTATTTCCATTTTTTGTCTCGGTCAGGGTCAGTTTTTTTGGCAAAACCATTTCCGAAGCATTTCCCTTAATGTAAATCGAAGTCGCCACTGAAGGAAGTGCAAAATGGAATTCTGCGTTCTTCAAGGATACGTCCATCTCTTCAAAGTCATTGTCAATGGAAACAATTTTCAAGGGCCCGAAATCATTCTTGATGAAGGCCCTTTTTAGCAATTTATCTATAGTGACATCGGACGAAGTTGCCTGTAATTGTAAACTTCCCACTTCACGTAACTCAATATCCTTGGAATAGTTGGTCTTTAGTTGCCCAAAGTTCCATCGTCTCACGTTGACCGGGGAATAGGATACGGACACCTGTGTTTCATCTCCGTCAATGGTAGTGGCCCATAGGCTTGAATGCGACAGGGTCGCATTCAAGTTTCTGGTATTTTCCGCCAACTTCACCTCGCCGTGCCGCACGTTCATTTTAATCTTGGTGGATTTTGGCATTTTAATCTTTATGGTCTTTTTGATCTTGAAGTTCTTGTTTTCCCCATCTGTGGAAAAATAAAAAATATTGGGTCCCTCATGTCTGCTTTTTAAACGCATTGCCTCTTGCCGTGCCCTCCGCTCCTCATGTTTTACTTTCTGCATCGCCTCACGTTCTTCAACACGTTGCTCCATGAGCTCCTCACGCCTTTTTTCCATTTCCTCTCTGTGTTTCTCACGTTCCTCCATACGCTTTTCCATATCCTTTCCTCGCTCTTCCATACGTTTGGCCCATTCCTTCAGTTTTTTCTGATGCTTTTCATCAAAGCTCTTTTTGAATTCCTCTTGCCATTCTTTCATATACTTTTCCCCATCCTTTTGATAGGCCTTGTAGTCAAACTCAAAGGCATCGGTAAGGGGCAAAGGGGGCATGGGCGGCATCTCCACGATTTCCGGGAAAGGTGCTATCTCCGGAATTTCCACCACAAAGGGTGCCATTTCGGGAATCTCAATATCAAACTCCCCAAATTCGAACTCAAAATCCTGGGAGCCTATAAACCCGAATTTATTGGAACCGGAAGAAATCTCGATCCTGGAACTATTCCCCATAATCTTTATCGGGGCGTTCGCAAAGTAATTCTCCGCTTCCTCTTTATCCGCTCCTTCCAATTCGACGACCGCGGCCACCTCAACGGAATTCTTGTTCCAGGTTTCGAACTCAATATCGGCGTAACTCGTATTGATATCCAAAACGGCATCCTTATCTACATTGAAACTTTCCGTATAGGTGCGGCTTTCCTTCTGGGCAAAACCTACTAGGGAACCCATACAAAAGCCTAAGACAATGATGAGTTGTTTAGATACTATTCTTGGTGATCTGTTCATTTTTTGATGATTTTAATTGATTTAACTTCTTTTTTAATTTCTGCAATAACTGCAACCTAAGCTGCAAGTTTTCAATGAGCGCCCCAATGGTCTGATCGTTGGGGCCCAATTCGTTCAATTCGGTATTCAGGTTTTGGTATTCGGAATTCAGCTCAGCCAACCGCTCCATAAAACTGTCCACAAGCTCCTTGTTGGATTCCGATATCTCCAATTGGGAAAGTTCCATATTGATATTGGCCACGTAGTAATTCTCCACCTTTTTTAAATCGGGAGAAAGGTCCCCAAAGGAAAAGCCCTTGTTATTTTCTTTGGATTTTTCAGTGTCAACCACCGTGGTGGGTACATCCTCCGTCGTATTGATTTGTACATAGGCAAAAATTCCCACTCCAACAAGTAGTATGACCGAAGCAGCCACCCGCCAGGTATTCCAAAGGGAAGTTTGCTCCCTTTCCTGTGGAAGCGACTCCTCCAGCTTGGCCAAAAAGCGGGCTTCATGTCCCCGCTTCATTTTGAAGGTTTGTTCCTCACGTTCCTTCTCGAACAATTTTTTAAGATCCCGTGCCATATCCTTTTGTTTTTAACAACTCCTTTAGTTGACCTTTACCGCGCAACAATCGCGTTCTGCAGGCGGTTTCGGTTATGTTCAATACTTCTGAAATTTCAATGTGGTCAAAACCTTCTACCAAATACATCATCACGACATATCTATATTTACCTTGCAATTGCCCAATGGCCTCCTTTACTTCTTCAATATCGATATGTTCCTCCACTGTCCAATCATCATCGGTATCCACCGGCCGCATATACGTTTCGTCCAAAGCGATGGTCTGTTCCTTTTTCGACTTCAAGAAATCGATACATTTGTTCACCACAATACGCTTTAACCACGCCCCGAACGTCACCTCCCCCTTAAACTGATGTATTTTTTGAAAAGCCTTGATAAAAGCTTCCTGCAATACATCCTCTGCATCGTCCGCATTTTTTAAAAACCGCATGGCTACACAGTACATTCCGTCACAATACTGCCGGTACAATTGCATTTGTGCAGTGCGGTCGTTTGCCTTACATTTTTCAACAATGTCAATTTGAAACATTGGTAGGTTTGGTGTTTGTTTTTAGTTGTTGTTACTTTAAGGACGAAAGAAAAAAAAGGGTGTTGCAAAAAACTTCTATTTTTACGAATCTTTTTAATATTTCCGCTTGAAACAAGTTACGATTTCCAATGAATTTATGACCTTAATGGTGCTGGACTACGGCGCCATTATCCAGAAACTTCTGGTAAAGGGAAAGGACGGAAACTACACCAATGTGGTAGTTGGATACAACCACCCAAGCCGATATCGTTTGGATGAAAATTGTTTGGGAGCATGCATAGGCAGATACGCCGGGCGTATTTCCAACGGTAGTTTTGTTTTAGATCGGGAAAAATTTTTACTCTACCATGAAGATGGGGTGCATCTTCACGGTGGCAAGGAAGGATTTCATCAAAAATATTGGCAAATTGAGGAGGTGTCCTATGCAGATGACCCAATGGTGAAATTATCTTATAATAGCAAACATCTTGAGGAAGGGTACCCGGGAAACCTGACCGTAAACGTAACCTATAAACTGGTCAAAAATTCTTTACAGGTCATACACCAAGCGGTGACGGACCGCAGTACGGTCATCAATTTGACCAATCATTCCTATTTTAAATTGGATGACAGCCCGTACATTGACAATTATGAGTTACAGCTCAACTGCCCGTATATACTGGAAACAGACGAAAATCTGTTACCTACGGGCGACATCATCCCTGTGCGGAAATCCAAATATGATTTTTTACTGCCAAGGGAAATTGGCGTACAGCGTTTGGACACACCTTATATAAAAGACATGGGTAGTGAAAAAGTGGCGGAATTACATTCGGCTAAATCCGGTATTACCATGCAGGTATTTACAAACCAACCCGCCTTGGTGGTCTACACCCCCTTGGACTTTCCCGGAATTTGTTTTGAAACCCAGAATTACCCAGATGCACCCAACCAACCGGACTTTCCAAGCAGTGTTTTAAGGCCTGGGGAAACCTACAACAACATTACCATCTTTACCTTTGATTTAGTACCTTAGGACTAATTAACACTTCAAAAGACATGAAATTCCTCAAAAGACTGGTAGCTGTACTTATAGTACTATTTGGCCTGTTTTACTTTGTGGGCCTACCCTATTTGCGAAAAGAGACCAAGAAACACAGCCCGGAAAAAACGAGCTCCTATACCCTACAAGGTACCCAACTCGAGGTCCATTATTCCAGTCCCTCCAAAAAAGGCAGACCCATTTTTGGCGGTCTGGTGCCCTTTGACCAAGTGTGGCGTACGGGGGCCAACGAACCCACGACATTTACTACATCAGGAGCCATCAAAATAATCGACAAGCCCTTGCCCGCGGGTACGTATTCCCTTTGGACCATCCCAAATAAGGAAAGTTGGAAGGTGATTTTCAATAAGGAAGTACCGGATTGGGGGGTTAGCATTTTTGGGGGTGGCACACAGACTACCAGGGATGCGGGCGAGGACCTCATCAATGTGGAAGTACCCTCAAGGGAAATTTCGCAACCTGTGGAAAACTTTACCATCGACTTTACTAATGAGGACCAGCTTTATTTAAGCCTCTCCTGGGACCAAACACGTATCAATGTGCCCATCAACAAATAGCCGAAAGCCATTAGACGTTTAGAAAGAAATTTTAAAATGACTCCCGATGTAGCCTACATCAACGACTTGTCAAAAAAGGTCATCGAGAATGACCGGACCGCCCTTGCCAAGGCTATTACCTTAATTGAAAGTACCAAAAAGGAGAATCAGAAAATAGCTGAAGGACTTCTGGAAAAGTGCCTTGAATACCAGAAAGAATCCGTTCGTGTTGGTATCACGGGAGTGCCTGGCGTTGGCAAAAGCACCTTCATCGAGAATTTTGGAATGTTATTGGTCCACAGAGGGAAGAAGGTCGCGGTACTTACCATTGATCCCTCGAGCAACGAGACAAAAGGCAGTATATTGGGGGATAAGGTTCGGATGGAAACCTTATCCAAGGAAAAAAATGCCTTCATAAGACCCTCACCAACGAGTGGCTCACTCGGTGGTGTGGCCAGAAAAACAAGGGAAACCATCATACTTTTGGAAGCTGCCGGATACGACGTTATTTTGATAGAGACCGTTGGGGTTGGACAAAACGAAACCGCGGTACGGGATATGACCGACTTTTTCCTTTTGTTAAAATTGCCCGGTGCGGGCGATGAGCTACAAGGCATTAAAAGGGGGGTCATGGAAATGGCCGATGTCATAGCGATCAACAAGGCCGATGGTCAGAACGTACAACCTGCCGAAACTGCCCAGTTGGAATTCAGCAGGGCACTGCACCTATTTTCGGCCAAGGAAAACGGATGGATTCCGCAGGTTATGACCTGTTCCGCCTTAGAGAACAAAGGTTTGGAAACGATTTGGTCCTGTATTAAAAAATTCATGTTGCATACAAAGGAAAACGGTTCTTTCCATCGGACACGAAAACAACAGAACAAAAAGTGGCTTCGGCAACATTTGAACCACATCCTGCTTCAGGATTTTTATGATAATCCAACCCTTTCACAAGCACTGTCATCCATGGAAGAAAAGGTCATGGAAAGTGAAATCACCCCCTTTGTGGCCGCTGAACGCCTACTTAGAGCGTATAGGAAAGCATAGACAGGAAAACCTTTGCTAACAGTGTTCGAATAAAAACTTAACTTTGCCCCATAATCCAAAAACTGCTTAATGGATATTGTAACCCCTTCCCTACTCTCCGTGGTAGTACCTCTGTACAATGAGGAAGAAAATGTGGTGTTGTTGACCCAAAAGATCCATGAAAGCCTACCTGGATATAATTACCAAATTATCTACATCGACGATTTTTCCAAGGACGGCACCAAAAACGTGGTCAAGGGAATGAAGGACCCAAAGGTACATCTCATCGAACTCAAGAAAAATTACGGTCAGAGCCTGGCGCTAGCTGCCGGTATAGATTACGCCGAAGGGGAATACATTATTACCATGGACGGGGATCTTCAGAACGACCCCAGCGATATTCCGCAGATGCTATCCTATGCCGTAAACGAAGATTATGACCTGGTTACCGGAATCCGTCAAAAGCGTAAGGATTCCTTGGTAAAAAAAATACCATCGAAAATTGCCAATTATATGGTAAGACGGGTTACCAAATTGGATATTAAGGATAATGGTTGCGCACTAAAAGTGTTTACCAAGGACATTGCCAAGGATTTGAATCTTTATGGGGAAATGCATCGCTTTATAACCCTCTTGGCCCATTTGGAAGGTGCGCAAATTAAACAGGTGCCCGTGAAGCACCATGCCCGACATGCCGGAGTTTCCAAATACGGGTTGGAACGTGTATTTAAGGTGGTGGCAGATATGATGTTGTTGCTCTTTATCCGAAAATATTTTCAAAGACCTATTCACCTTTTCGGCATCTTTGGATTTCTTTTGATCATCCTTGGAATATTGATAAATATCTATCTTTTATTAGTGAAGTTCGGTTTGGGCGAGGATATTGGGAACAGGCCCTTATTGATTTTTGGGATGATGTTCATTTTGGCAGGTATCCAACTGTTTACCATAGGCATCGTGATGGAATTGTTGATACGTACCTATTACGAATCGCAACAGAAAAGACCGTACCGAATCAAAAAAGTAAGCATAGGTGGCCAATCCGCGTAAGACCCTTTCCACCGCTCTTAAGTTGTTGATAAGCATTGCGCTTGTTTACTTCATATTTACCAAAATCGATTTCACGGAAGTAGTGAACACCTTGAAAAAAGGCAACCCCCTGTATTTGACCGCAGCTGTACTTTTGTTTTCTTTGTCCAAAATACTCGCTTCCATTCGGCTGAACGCTTATTTCCATCAGCTTGGAATCCCACTCTCCCAAAAAAGCAATTTGAAGCTCTACCTTTTAGGTATGTTCTACAATCTTTTTTTACCTGGTGGAATTGGTGGGGACGCCTACAAGGGCTACCTAATCAAAAAAACCTTCGAGGTGCCTACCAAGCGCGTGGTGAGTGTTTTGGTACTCGACCGACTCAGTGGCCTGCTACTCCTGTTTATCTATGCCTGTGCCCTTTTATGGGTATTGGAATTTGAGCTTTTGAATCCGTATCGATGGTTATTCTTGCTTTTAATACCCATATCTGTGGGGACCTTTTTCTTTTTAAACAAGCGATTTTTCCAGTATGTCCTGCCCATTTTTTGGAAGTCCGTTGGGTATTCCGCCCTAGTACAATTCGCCCAGCTTCTCTGTGTACTCTGTATTATGAAGGCACTATCCATTGAGGGCAATATTATTGCGTATCTGGTTATATTTTTGGTTTCTTCCATCGTATCCGTTATCCCATTGACCCTTGGAGGTTTGGGTAGTAGGGAAGTGACCTTTTTCTATGGTGCCGCTTTACTGAACCTAGAAGAAAGCACCTCCGTTGGGATTAGTGTAGTGTTCTTTTTGATTACGGCGTTGGTCTCCTTGACGGGGATTGTTTTTCATTTTAAGAACATTAAACTTTAGCAAATCATAAATACTACATACGTCTCGTAGTTTTCCCTTAATAGTGTTTTACTGAAATAATGCAAGGTACATTAGATTGATAGTTACTGAGAAATTCGATTCACATATTACATATTCAACCATTCCTTAAAATCAGTGGTTTTTGGTCGACTAACAATGAATTCCTGTTCACGTGGGTTTGTAATGGTGAGTTTCACTCGGTGGTTAAAATAGGAATCTATTTTTTCAATGGCATTTTTGGCAATGATTTGACTACGGTTTATTTTAAAAAATCTGTTTGGGTCCAAAGATTCGAACAGTTCATCAAGCGTTTCATTAATGATGAAACGTTTTCCAGAAGTCACGCCAAAAGTGACACTTTCCTCGGAATAACAGTACAAAAGTTCAGAAACTTTAATCTGAAAAAAACCGCTACCATCTTTGACCAAGATACCTTCCCGTTTGGGAGTCATTTGGAAACTGCTTAGAAGTTGTCTCAAAACACTTGGATCAAGGGTGTTTGGTTTATTAGATCTGTTGAACTTATCCAAGGCCCTTTTCAAATCGGCATCTTGAATAGGCTTTAACAAATAATCCACACTATTCACCCTAAAGGCCTGTATGGCATATTGGTCAAATGCAGTCGTAAAAATAATGGGTGCCTCAATTTCGATTTTCTGAAAAATTTCAAAACTCAACCCGTCGGCCAATTGTATGTCCATGAACACCAAATCTGGTGCGGCGTTGCCTTGAAACCATTGTATACTATCCTCTACAGTGTCTATTATGTCCAAAAGATCGTATTCAAAACCACAAGTAGTTAACATACGCTGCAATTGACTTGCGGCCCTTGCCTCGTCTTCAATAATCAATATTTTCATGGCTAGTTTTTAGTTCTGAAACTTTAATTAAGGGTAGGCTTACTCTAAACCTGTTTCCATCATTATGGATTTCAATGGATGTATCGGAAATCAGCGCATATCTTTTTTGGATGTTGACAAGTCCCAGTTTGGTGGACGGTAGCTGAGTGGATTTGGGTTGAATCTTATTTACTACGATCAATTTATCATCCTTTACAACTACTGCTATGGTTAATGGTTTTGCCTTGGATATTATGTTGTGCTTAATCGCATTTTCAAGCAATAATTGAAGGCTCATAGGGACAACCCTATAATCCATTGAAGTTTCGGGAATATGCCAATTCACCATTAGATTGGTTCCAAATCGCTCTGATTGTATATGGATATAGGCTCTTGCAAACTTTAGCTCGTCTCGTAGTGGGAGAAGATTTTCATTACCGGCCTCTAGTATAAACCGGTACATATCGGATAACTTATCTACAAATTTCTTGGCATCCTCCCTAGGGTTTTGGTCGATAATATCACGTAATGTATTTAGGGTATTAAAAAAAAAGTGTGGTTGCGCCTGGTTTCGTAAAACGTCCAACTGCGCCTGTACTATGGCTTGTTTGGAACGCTCCTCTTGCCTGATGGATTTTTGAAGACGTATATTATAATAAATAGCCTCGTATATCGCCATGGTCATTATGGTAATTAATATAATGGGCAAAAGCATTTTAAGTCTGGATACATTAACGTTATAATTTATACCCGGTATTAAGGATAATAACTTCCCTCCTATATAATCTACAAATACAACCGTGAAGGTTATGGTAAGAAAAAACAATACGATACGCTTGGCATCGTCAGTAAATTCTGGGTATTTCCTTCGTAAATAAATCATCATCCCTCGATTTATCACCCAGTCTATGGCGGAAAACATCAATGCAATCACCCAACTTAAAGCGACTTCTAAAAGCGAAATATCCGATGTTGTGCTACTGAAAAGATATGAGGTAACAATGCTTAGGATAAAAATGCCAACAACAGAAAACCAAAAATCATCAAATCCTAAATATTTTATTCGTTTTTCTTTATTATATATCACTACAAGAAAATTAAAATGCTATAAAAGGAACGCCCTGTTTTGCCTGATAAAAAATATACCCTATCACCAAGGCGAACATTAAAGCAAATAAAGATACGACCCAAATTTGTTTGCCTTGGGGGAATTTCCATCTATGACCTAGCCACATGGCGAATAACGGAATTATCTGTATGCCGTGCAACGCGAAGAAGTGTGCTACCCTTAAATCCCCTCCTTTTACGCTCCAATTGACCAAGGGCAAGCCTTCCTGCCCTTCGGCAACTCCAACATTGTGGCCCAGTTGACTTATCATCTGTCCTCCCACCCAACTTCCAAAAATAACGATTAGCCAACCTAAAAAAATGGCCCATTGAACGGACTTTGCAACCCTTAGCTTTAACCGAATGGCATCAATCAAAAATAAAACCATGGTCAAAACATTAATTCCTACAAATATCCCCATGAACATGAACAGAATGCCATCAAGAGGAGTTGCAACGTTGTAATGACTTTGAACTCCTCTAGATCCTTGATAGAAAATTATCAAGAACTCCAACAGCAGGGTCCATGCAGTAAGATGGTTGATTATTGCCTTCTTTTTCTGGGAGTACGGATATTTTGTAACCAAGTATCCAAGAGTTATCAAATAGATAGAAATAGATATGGAAAACTTTAACGGCTTGAGCCAAACATTGACCCCTAATAAAGTTCTTTCATCGATAAAAAGTCCTACAATACAGAACAGACCCAAGAGGGATATAACTATAGATATCCAATACAAAACAGGACTTTGGTCCTTCACTATTGAAAAAAGACGTTTTAGTTTTATCCCGACCAACGAATGGTTGGTTAGGTTTTCAGAAGAAGACTGGTCATTTTTGACGAATATGGATATTAGGTTTTCCATGATTGATATTTTAAATGTTTAATTAATGTATTTTGTTAAATTATACCGGATTGGACTTAAGCACTTTTAGAATCATAAACAGTAGAAAACCTAAGGGGCCAAACATAAAGGTTAGGAAAAGGCAAGGTGCCATTAATACCTGATGAAGGTTAAGGTCCTTATTTTGATCTATCATCCACATTCCAATCAAGAGGTCAAATGCCAAATAGTGTATCCATCCTGCCAAGGCTGCATTTTCTATCGTAAACAATTCCATCACGCTTTTTAGGCTCCCAAAGTCCATCATACCGTTTGAGATCAGCGCTTGCAGGATGTAAAAAACATATATACCTGATAGGACGATAGGTATAATTTTATTATCAATGAGGAACCTGGTCGGCCTCCATTTTGGTAGAAAAATCATCAAAACCCACATGGGTAAGACTAAAATATTTGCCAGTGAAAAAACAATTGTTGCGGTCATTTTAAGTGTTTTAAGGTTTTATCGATAGGCCAAAGATGGACACACTACACCCAAAATGAAATGACTATGTTTTGAATCGTCTTAAAAGTGGGTTGAATTGTTAGAATTACATTTCGATGATAGAAATGTGAATTTTGCTAGTGCGACAAAAAATTCTAGCTGGAAGTCTCGAGTTGATTGTTTTCAGCGTTGAAGCGGAATTTCTTAAAACAAAAAGAAAAACTTTAATTAACAATACTCCTATTTATGCTTCAAATGCACCAAATGCATCTTACGCACCACTTGGTCCCTCGTGGAGGGATTTAAGAACTTGCCCTGCAATCGGGTGATTCTAAATTGATCCACCGTCAATTGCTTGTCCCAGTCCAGCGGGGATTGTCGTATGGTCTCCAATTCGGCATCGTTTACATAGACCCAAACATCCTTTTTGTTTTTTAGTTCATCCAAGGAACTGATCTGTACGGGAAACTTGTTGTAAAAATCCAAGGCCCAAGTATGGTCATCTCCAATTTTATAAATTTTATCTACGGATATAGTATGTTCCGAAATCAATTCAGACATATTAGATCCACCCTGATAGTTGAGTAGGTTCGGGTAGAAATGAAGGTTCAAAACCGCATTTAACAAAACGGAGGCGCAAACCGAAACGGTAATGAGTTTTGCAAAATAGGTCTCCCTTTTAAGTGCAAAATAAACAATGACCAATCCGGCTACACTCAGTAGTATCGGAATTAACAGACCATCGAACTTAAATACAAAAAAACAGATCAAGGCACTCGCCACGAATACCACCGATAAGATAAAATATTGGCCTCCCAATAAAAATTTGGTCATCCTATTTTTGTCGGACCGATGCACATCGTACGCAAAAGAAGCCGTAAGAACCGAAAACAAGGGGATGGTAACATTCAGGTAATGTGGCAATTTGAATTGGGCAAAACTGATCAGTACAAAGACCAAGGTAATCCCGCCCAAGGTCAAAAATTCATGGCCGGGCTTGTAGGCAAACCGTACTTTTAAAAAGGCCTTTGCCTTACTCCAATAAGCTGCCAACGCCATAAGGGTCCAAGGTAGGAAGACCCATAAAAAGGTATGGAAGAAGAAAAAGTAATCACTGCTGTTCTTCCCGATGCCTTCCCCACTCATGCGCTCAAAACTCTGTTCCCAGAAAATAAAAAAGATGCCACTTCGGTTTCCCCTACCCCGAATCACTTTTTCCGGATGTAGGTCAAATTGCAGGTAATATGCATATAACATGGGCGCAATGGTCAATCCAAAAATTACCAGGGCCAAAAGTACCTTCCAACTTAGAAATCGGTGCCACTTTCGGGTATAGGCCAAATGGCATAAAATCGGCAATCCTATGACCACCAAGGCAATCTGACCCTTGGTGGAAAAGGCCATCCCGGCGCCAAAACCTCCCAAGAGAATTGCCATAAGATTTCCTTTTTCAATGTAGGTCGTTAGTTGCCAAATGGCGAAAATGGTAAAGCCGGTCAAAACAGCATCGGTACGTACGTCTATCGCTCCCAATACTATGGTCTGGGCGCTCATGAATACGAGCGCCGCCAATTTCCCCGTATCCACGTTGTACAAAAGCTTTCCAAGTCCGTAGCAACTATAGGCACCCAAGAGTGTTGCCAAAATACCGGGAATCCTGTAGGCCCAATCGTGGATTCCAAAAATTTTATAGGAGAGTGCCGCCAGCCAATAGTGCATATGCGGCTTGTCCAAATACTCGTTAGGGCCCTTGAACAGATTGATAAAATCGTTCTCGTTCACCATGCGCATGGCCATCACGGCGAACTGAGCGGAATCGTTTTCAAAGAGGGTCACGATACTACCGGCGATATACACCAAAACAATAAGAACTACTAAAAACCAATACCTTAGGTTGGATATCATAGGGAGTATTTCCGATGTGCAAATATATATAACTTCGCAAACAACCACCCCAAGAAACTCCCCATCAGGGCTCCAGTCAAGACATCCAATGGATAATGTACCCCGATGTACACCCGACTATAGGCCACCACCATAGCCCAAAAAACAAGACCGAGACCGATATACCGTAAACCCGATTTCAAAAGCATCCCAAAAAACAGGGCAACGGCAAAGGCGTTGGAGGCATGGGCCGAGAAGTATCCATACTTCCCACCGCAATAGCTCTTTACCAGGCGCATTAGGGAAGAAATTTCAGGGTCATGACAGGGCCGTAACCTACCCACGCCATATTTAAAAAAATTGCTCAACTGATCGGATACCGTTATCAACAACGCAACCGTCACCATCAAAACCAGGGTCCCTTTCAACCCAAATTTCCGATAGGAAAGAATCAGCAGGAAAAGGTACAGGGGAAGGGCACTTAATTTATGCGAAATGAATTGCCAAAAGGTATCCCATGCAGGGGTTCCCAAACCATTCAAATAGATAAATATATCCTTGTCTAACTGCAGTAGTTGGTCGAGCATCCTTATTCCCCGTATCTCGAAACTTCCCTGTCGTAAAAGGCCGTGGCCGCCTCTATCAGGTTTTCGGCTTCGGATTCCAGTTCCTTTTCGTCCTCCTTTGAAAATTCTTCCAGCCATTCCACCTCATCGTCCTCCAAGTTAATGATAAACCTGGGATAATCGGTGTGGATAACATAGATGGCGTTTGGATAATCCGTATTGTCGCCTAATATAAACTTGGGTAATTCCATTCGTTTGATTTTACTAAATTGGGATAAAGGTACGTCCAAAAAATTAGCTAGTCCGAATCAATTTTTGGGTCAAATAGTTAAACCGAATATACAACATAATCGCGGACGCCGTGAGGCCCGTAAGGAGTCCCACCCAAATCCCCACACTCTCCAAAGAGGTATGTAAACCCAGATAATAGGAAATGGGAAACCCAATCAACCAATAGGCCACAAAAGTAATAAAGGTGGGGATTTTTACATCCTGCAAGCCCCGCAAGGCACCCAAAACCACCACCTGAATCCCATCCGAAATCTGAAAGAAAGCGGCTACCAATAAGAGTTGGGAAGCCAAGATGATTACCTCTGTATTGTCCGTAAAATTCATCCTATCGTCCACGTCCAAATACAGGGTGGGAAACCAATCCCTGCCCAGAAGGAAAAGTAGGGCAAATACAATTTCCAACAACAAAGTGAGGAAAAATATGGATTGTGCAATCCGTCTGAGTTCCCTAAAATCCTTTAGTCCTTTTTGGTTCCCCACCCGGATCATGGCCGCGACCCCCAGTCCCATGCCAAACATAAAGGTCATGCTGCTCAAGTTCAAGGCAATCTGGTTGGCGGCCTGCGGATTTTTTCCCAAAACACCGCTCAACCAAATGGCAGCGGTAAAAATGGCCACCTCGAAAAACATCTGTAAGGCGGATGGAAACCCTAAGGAAATTATTTTTCGTAGTACCCGTTTTTCAATGTTCCTTAGGTTGAAACCGGTTACGTAATCGTGGAATTTTTTCTTGTTCTTGAGGAGCATCCACAAATAAAATACCATAACGACCCTTGATATCAAGGTACCCCACGCAGCGCCCACAATACCCAATTTTGGAAATCCAAAGGTTCCGAATATCAAAAGGTAGTTCAAGGTAATGTTCACCACATTGGCCAAAATGGTAGCGTACATGGGATATCTGGTTTGGGACAAGCCCTCGGAGAATTGCTTAAAGGCCTGAAAAACGATGAGCGGCACCAATGAGAAAGCCACCAAATCCAAATAGGGCATGGCAAGTTCCACCACTTCCTCCGGTTGCTCCATTAGATACATCAATGGCTTGGCCAATAGAATTAGAAGAAATAACGAAAAACCCAAAATAGTACAGAGTACCAATCCATGTTTTAGGGCACTTTTGGCATTTTGCTTGTTCCCGGCACCATCGGCTTCCGCGACCAAGGGTGTAATGGCCGTGGAAAACCCGATGCCCAGTGACATGGCAATGAACACAAAACTATTCCCCAACGAAACGGCAGCCAGTTCTGCCGTACCCAATTGGCCTAACATGATATTGTCCGCAAACTGCACAAAGGTATGGCCCAGCATCCCCAAGATGACGGGTACGGAAAGTTTTATGTTGTATGCGAATTCTTTGGTGTAGTTCGAAAACACGGTTGGAAATTTAGAACGACAAAGATACTTTTATAAACCGATTTTAAAGGCAGGGATTCAGTCCATTTCCTTGGCCTTGTTCCAATAGATATCCATCTCGGCCAAACTCATATCCTTTAAGGCCTTTCCCTGCTTTTGGGCCTCGATTTCCAAAAACTGAAACCGCTTTGAGAATTTTTTATTGGTCCGCTCCAAGGCGTTTTCAGGGTTGATTCCCAGGAATCGGGCGTAGTTGATTATGGAGAAAAGTACATCACCAAACTCAGATTCTATCCTGTCCTTATCTCCAGTAGAAACCTCTTCTTGCAACTCCCCCAATTCTTCCTGTAGTTTTTCAAAGACCTGCTCCGGTTGTTCCCAGTCAAAACCTACACCGGCCACCTTGTCTTGAATTCGATTCGCCTTTACCATGGCGGGCAGACTTTTTGGCACTCCTTGTAAAACGCTTTTCTTTCCTTCCTTGAGCTTTATTTTTTCCCAATTCTGTTTTACCTCTTCTTCATTTTCCACTTTTACATCGCCATAAATGTGTGGATGCCTATTGATCAACTTCTCACAAATACCATTAGCTACATCGGCAATATCGAAACTTCCACTTTCTGAACCAATCTTGGCGTAAAAAACGATATGAAGCAGCAAATCGCCCAATTCTCCCTGTACCTCCTTTAAATCATTGTCCAAAATGGCATCTCCCAACTCATAGGTTTCCTCAATGGTCAAGTGCCTAAGGCTTTCCATGGTCTGTTTTCGGTCCCAAGGACACTCCTCCCGGAGCTCGTCCATTATGGTAAGCAAACGATCAAATGCCTTTAGTTTCTCCTCCCTGGTATTCATTTCAAAAGTTTTTGCAAAAGTACAAATCTAAGGGTACAGGCCATGTTGTATATTTTAGTAACTTGGGAAATTGTGATGCTTTCCATAAAACGCATCGGCACAAACTTTAAGAACACATGCATAGAAGAAATTTTTTAGTCCGTTCCTCGCTTTTTTCGGTAGGGTCGGTTCTTTTGCCCGCGGTATCTTTCGCCTTGGAAACCGATCTGAAATTCGGGGTGCAACTGTACAGTTTTAGGAACCAGATGGCCAAAGACCCGTTGGGCACCTTGGAGCAGATTGCCAACATCGGCATCAAAGAAATAGAATCCGCCAGGAGCACTAAAGGGCATTATTACGGGCTCACGCCCAAGAGTATGAAACAGGCCTGCGAAGATCTGGGCATGAAATTGGTCAGCGGACACGTACATCTGGACAAGCACTTCGAAAAAACAATGGAAGAGGCCGCTGCCTCCGGTCAGGACTACCTGATATGCTCCTCCATGCCGTCGGACGGCCAAACGGTGGAGAATTATGAAAAGGTGGCGGAGGAATTCAACAAGGCCGGCGAAGCCTGTCAAAAATTGGGCATCAAGTTCGGCTACCACAACCACGAATACGAATTTGAATCGGATCAAGGGCAAGTGCTTTACGACGTACTTATGGACCAAACCGACCCAAATTTGGTGCATATGGAACTCGATTTGGGCTGGGTGATCGTCGCAGGGAAGGATCCCCTAGACTATTTCAAAAAATATCCGGGCAGGTTCCCACTTTGGCATCTAAAGGACATGGATATGGACAAAAAGGAAAGTACGGAATTTGGCAAAGGGGGATTGGACATCCAAGCCATGATGAATCATCGGGAAGCTTCAGGAGTCAAACATATTCTGATCGAACAGGAGGAATACGCCAGTACGCCTTTGGAAAGTATGCAACACAATATGGATTTTCTTAACAACCTCTAGATGTCAAAACAATACCTTCTCTGTCTAACGCTGCTATGGGCGTTATTCACGGCCTGCGAAAATCCCGAAAAAACAACTTATGATGTCGTTATACGTAACGGGCAGATCTTGGATGGCTCCGGCAAGGCATCCTTTACCGGGGACATCGCCATCAATGCCGATACCATTGCGGCCATAGGCTCCCTTGAAAATACAGTGGGCAAAGCGGAAATAGACGCTACCGGACTTTCGGTCGCGCCGGGTTTCATCAACGTGTTGAGCTGGGCCAATGTGGCCCTGTTGGAAGACGGACGTTCACAAGGGGATATCCGGCAAGGGGTTACCCTTGAGGTATTGGGCGAGGGATCATCCATGGGGCCTTTGAGCGAAGAGATGAAGCAGGAGATGAAGAATGGGCAGGGCGATATCAAATACGATATCCCATGGACCTCTTTGGGAGAATACCTTAATTATTTGGAAAAGAAGGGCATATCTACCAATGTCGCTTCCTTTGTTGGGAATGCAACGTTGCGGGAATACGCCATCGGCATAGAAAAAAGACCTCCTTCGCCCGAAGAAATGGAAACCATGAAAAACCTGTTGCGGCAAGGTATGGAAGAGGGCGCCGTTGGACTTTCCACTTCCTTGATTTATGTGCCCAGTGGCCATGCCGATACCAATGAAATCATAGAACTGGCGAAGGTAGTTGCCGAGTATGACGGCATGTATATTTCCCACATTCGGGACGAGGAAGGCGGGCTTTTGGAGGCAGTGGACGAACTGATTACCATTTCCAGGGAAGCGAAACTCCCAGCCGAAATTTATCACTTTAAGGCATCGGGGAACGCGAATTGGCATTTGTTGGACAGTGCGATTACCATGGTAAACGCCGCCCGTACCGAAGGTCTGGCCATCACGACGGATATGTACATGTACAATGCCAGTTCTACGGGATTGAACGTGGTACTTCCGGCATGGGCCAAGGAAGGCGGACATAAATCGACGATTACGCTGATGGAAAATCCGGCCACCCGAAAAAAGATGATGGACGAAATCGACTTCCACGTACCACCCGAGAATATTCTGTTGGTCGGTTTTAGAAATAAAGAACTGAGGCATTTGATCGGGAAGACCTTGGCGGAAGTTGCCGAAGAACGTCAGAAATCGGCCAACGAAACCTTGGTAGACCTCATCTACGAGGACGACAGCAGGATCCAGGTCGTCTATTTTTCCATGTCCGAAGAAAACGTAAAAAAGAAATTGAAACTGCCGTACATGAGTATATGTTCCGATGCGGGTTCTTATACCAATGAAGGGGTCTTCTTGGAACAAAGTACCCATCCCCGCGCCTATGGCTCCTTTGCCCGATTATTGGGCCATTTTGTGCGCGATGAAAAAGTGATTTCCCTGGAAGAGGCCATCTATAAATTGACAACCTTGCCGGCTACCAATTTAAAATTGAAAAAAAGAGGGGCTTTAAAAGTCGGGTATTTTGCCGATGTGGTCGTCTTCGACCCAAAAACCATCAAGGCAAACGCCACGTTTGAGGAACCCCACCAATATGCCACGGGCGTGCAGCATGTTTTCGTCAATGGGGGACACGTTTTAAAAGACGGGGAACATACGGGAACTTTTTCAGGCCGATTCGTAAAAGGTCCGGGGGCCACTAAGTAAACTAAAAAACTAACAAAATAATTATTGACTAATCGATGAAAACCATAAATGTACTTTTTGCTTTGCTTCTTTTGAACTCCTGCGCTAACGCCCAAGATATTGTAGAAGCGGGTGCTTCACTTACTTTGGTATCTGAAGAATTCAAATTTACCGAAGGTCCGGCGAGGGATTCCGAGGGAAATGTGTATTTCACGGACCAGCCCAATGACCGCATCGTAAAATGGGACGCAGAGAGCAATACCGTCTCAGATTGGATGCACCCCAGTGGTCGTTCGAACGGACTCTATTTTGATCACCAAGGGAACCTGATATCCTGTGCCGATGAAAATAATCAATTATGGAAAATTGATCCGGAAAAGAATGTTACGGTACTCGTAGAAAAATTTGAGGGAAAATTTTTGGGAGGACCCAATGATGTATGGGTAGACCCAAAAGGGGGAATGTATATAACGGACCCTCTGTACAAAAGAGATTGGTGGAAAGATAGGGAACCAGAAGTCGAGAAAAGACGTGTTTACTATTTAGCTCCTGGGAGTACCCAACTGACCATTGTTGAGGAAAACTTGATTATGCCCAATGGAATCATAGGGTCCAAAAATGGCAAAAAATTGTTTATCGCCGATCCGGGCGATAAAAAAACATATGTATATAAAATCAATAAGGATGGAAGCCTTTACGATCGGGAATTATTTTGTGAGATGGGGTCGGACGGTATGACCTTGGACAATAAAGGCAACCTATATCTAACCGGTAATGGGGTAACGGTATTCAACAAAGATGGTAAACAAATAAAACACATTAAGGTCCCTGAAAACTGGACCGCGAATGTCACTTTTGGAGGCCCGGAAAGGGACATACTCTTTATTACGGCCATGGACGCCGTTTATACCTTACAGATGAAAGTAAAAGGCATTAATTAAACACAATCACAATGACCTGGAAAAATTTATTCGACAAGCAGGAATGCGAGGAAACCATTGCGCGCATCAATAACCTGACACCGGAAACCGCTCCCCAATGGGGCAAGATGAACGTTTCCCAAATGTTGGCCCACTGCAACGTGGCCTATGAAACCACCTATACGGACAAACATCCCAAACCCAAAGGACTGCAAAAATTCTTGATCAAGCTGTTGGCAAAAAATACCGTTGTAGGCCCAAAACCGTATAAGAAAAACGGACCCACCTCGCCAGTTTTTAAGATCAGTGATGAACGGGATTTTGAAAAGGAAAAGAACAGTCTCATTGCCAACATGCGAAAGACCCAAGAACTAGGGTCGGCCCACTTTGACGGGAAGGAATCCTATGCTTTTGGAACCTTGACCAAAACGGAATGGAACACCCTATTTTCTAAGCATCTGGAGCATCACTTACAGCAATTTGGGGTTTGAACATGAAATTATAATTCCATCTCTTTAAAAAGTATAAACCAACCAACTATGACAGCGTATATTTTTGAAATCATCGGCACCGGAATGCTTATCCTTATAGGCAACGGGGTCGTGGCAAATCTTGTTTTAAAGGGCACCAAAGGTGCCGATAGCGGATGGGTAGGCATCTCCCTGGCTTGGGGAATTGCCGTCTTCATTGGGGTTTTTATATCTGCTGATGTCAGCGGTGCCCATTTGAATCCCGCCGTGACTATTGGGCTTGCCGCCGCCGGAAAATTTTCCTGGACCTTGGTGCCCGGCTATATCATTGCCCAAATTTTTGGGGCCATGGTCGGCAATTTTTTGGTATGGCTCACCTATAAAAAACAATATGACCTTACCGATGATACCGATGCCGTTTTGGCCACCTTCAGTACGGCTCCGGCAGTACGAAGCTATGGTTGGAACGTGGTTACCGAAGCGATCGGAACCTTCGCCCTGGTTTTTGGGGTATTCTATATCGCTGGTGGGGCCTTGGCCAACGAACCGATTTCCCTAGGGTCACTAGATGCCCTTCCCGTTGCCCTGTTGGTGATGGGCATTGGTTTTGGATTAGGCGGTCCCACCGGCTATGCGATCAATCCCGCTAGGGATTTGGGGCCCCGGATCATGCATGCCCTCCTGCCTTTGAAAAACAAGGGAAAGAGCGATTGGAGCTATGCTTGGGTGCCGGTTGTGGGTCCGGTAATAGGTGCCCTAATGGCAGCAGGTTTATTTTTGTTATTGAATTAATTAGATAGTTATGAAGCATATAATCAACGTTTTAGTCCTTTGCTTTTCAAGCAGCATTTTTGCCCAACAATACATTGAACTGCCCCATGAAACCCCACCAAATGTAAAGTGGGAAGGAGGCGAGAAGGAATACTTTTCCGAAATCTGGCAGACCCAAGTGGTCACCAACGTCTCTACCCCCACTATGGAGGTATTTGCACCCGAAAAGCCCAATGGAACCAGCGTTATTGTAGCTCCCGGGGGAGGCCTATATGCCTTAAGCATAGAAAGTGAAGGCAATCTTGTAGCCCAATGGTTGGCCGAAAGGGGCATTACGGCCTTTGTGTTGAAATACCGTTTGGTTCCCACAGGAGCGGACGGTGTACAGGAAATAACCCAAGAAGGCGCCACCAATCCCATGCAAATTATGCAACGGGTAGCACCGGTGCTTCCTTTTTCGGTTCAGGATGGACTCAACGCCATTGACCATGTACGGTCAAATGCGGAAAAATATGGACTGGACCCAAATAAAATCGGTTTTATGGGCTTTTCCGCCGGGGGTGCCGTCACCCTGGGCGTGGCGTACAACTACAACGAAAAAAACAGGCCCGACTTCCTGGTGCCCGTATATCCTTGGACCACGGCCCAACCCGTTCAGGAAGTGCCACAGGACGCGCCACCCATGCTGGTCATCTGCGCCACGGACGACCCCTTGGGATTGGCCGCCGGGAGCATTGAACTTTATTCCTCATGGCTCAAGGCAAACAAAACCGTAGGGCTGCACATGTATTCCAAAGGCGGACACGGATTTGGCATGAAACAACAAAACCTACCCTCTGATGATTGGATCCAACGGTTTTATGATTGGTGGGAGGTGGAGATAAACTCTGGGGATATTAAGCAAAGTAATTGATAAAGTTGAACCCAAATAATATTCTAATCTTGAAAATTAAAATACCCTTAATAAAAGGTAGTATCCTTCTAATAATTTTCTTTTTAGGCACCACATTTTGGCTATCGGCCCAAGAAAGACCCGCCTTTGCTGAAGAAGTCGAGGCATTGACCCAAAAAAACGATTCCCTTTGGGACCCAAACAAGGAAACCATTGTTTTTACGGGGAGTTCCAGTATACGTAAATGGGACAATTTACAAGCTTCCTTTCCAGAGCATCAGGTACTAAATGCCGGTTTTGGTGGCTCCCAGGCATCGGACTTGCTCTATTATTTGGACACCCTAGTGCTTCGGTACAATCCCACCAAAGTTTTTATTTACGAAGGGGACAATGATATTTCGGCCAAAAAAAGACCACGGAAGATCATCGGCACTACGGAAATGATTATCGGCAAACTCAGAAGACAAAACCCGGACATGAAAATTGTGTTGATATCGGCCAAGCCCAGTATCAGCAGATGGCACTTGCGGAGAAAATACAAACGCCTCAATAGAAAATTCCTAAGATTGACCAAAAAGGACGAATCCCTCCTCTTTGCGGATGTCTGGTATCCAATGCTTAATGGGAAAGAAGTCAAAAAGGATATCTTTGTATCAGATGGCCTTCACATGAACCAAAAAGGATATGACATTTGGTTCCATGCCATGCAACATTTAGTAAACAACCCCTAAACCAAAACAATGATCAAAACTGTTTTCATCAGAAGTCTTTTTTTCCTGTCCCTTGGGTTGGTCATTTTGGCCTGCCAAAGCGAACCTGAAAAACCACGCATCCTAATGCCCGAAACGGATTTGGCCACCGTTAGTCTTATCCCAAAGCCTGTAAAGGTGATTCCAACGAATTCGGCTTTTGCACTGGATCAATTCACCGCCATCTACACTTCCAAAAATGCCACGGGTTTTGACAAGGTTGGCGAATTTTTAGCCGAAAAAATAAAGGCGCACATAGACTTAGACGTACCCGTGAACGGAAAAAAAGCCAACACAGTGGAACGGGTCATTTACATCAACCAGTCGGACAGCCTTGAATTGAACGCTCCCGAAGCCTATCAGCTGTACATCAATCAGGATTCCATCATATTGAACGCCAATACCGCCGAAGGTGCCTTTCGAGGTATCCAGACCTTGCGTCAGTTGGTTCCAAATGTGAGCAATGACACCCTTGCCGCTCAGAAAATTTGGCCCATACCATCGGGGAAAATAACGGACAATCCCAATTTTGGCTATCGGGGTGCCATGTTGGACGTAGCCCGACATTTTTTTAGTGTGGAGGACGTGAAAAAATACATCGACCTATTAGCCTACTACAAGATCAACATGTTGCACCTGCACCTCACGGACGATCAGGGCTGGCGCATCGAGATCAAGTCCTGGCCAAAACTTACCGAGATTGGTGGCAGCACGGAAGTGGGCGGGGGTCCCGGCGGATTTTACACCCAAGAGGATTATAAGGAAATCGTGCGCTATGCCCAAGAACGCTATATGACGATTATTCCTGAAGTGGACATGCCCGGTCATACCAACTCGGCCTCCGTAGCCTATCCCATCTTGAACGGCAATGGAAAAACGCCAAAATTGTACACGGGCATGCAGGTAGGGTTTAGCACCTTTGATACCCGAAAGGATACGGTCTATGCCTTTATTGACGATGTGGTTCGGGAAATCTCCGAAATGACCCCTGGCCCCTATTTCCATATGGGCGGGGATGAAAGCCATGTTACCAAAAAGAACGACTATATCCATTTTGTGAACAAGGTGGAGAAAATTGTGCAAAAACACGGCAAGCTCATGATCGGTTGGGACGAAGTTGCCAATGCGGATATTGACTCCAACGCCATTGCACAATGGTGGGCCAGTGAAGAAAATGCAAAGAAAGCGGTGGCAAAAAACATGAAAGTCATCGTCTCACCTGCGAACAAGGCCTATTTGGATATGAAATACGATACCCTGACCGACCTAGGGCTTCACTGGGCGGCCTACATTCCGGTGGATTCGGCCTACCAATGGTCTCCGGAGGATTACGGAATTCCAAAGGAAAATATTTTAGGAACCGAAGCTCCCCTATGGTCTGAAACCATTACCAATATCAGCGAATTGGAGTATTTGGCGTTTCCACGTATGATTGGATATTCAGAACTTGCGTGGACGGTACCTGAAAACAGGGATTGGGAAAACTACAAAGTCCGATTGGCAGACCAGGCACCATTCTTAGAGCGGAACAATGTGAATTACTACCCTTCCAAACTGATTGATTGGAAGAAAAGCAAATATACGTACGAAACGATAGAAAAGGATTAAGGATTTTTTGATTTAATAGGAAAAAGGGAGTAGGAATCTGAGCGTATGGAAATCCCAACCCTCCCCGTTCCGCTATCGCGTAACTCCCCTCCCTGACCCGGGAGGGGAGCTTTTTTTAGGCAATTGAGATAATCGCACCCAACTCTACAAATGGCGAATTAAAAACCTAAAGATGAATGTGTGGTTCCCTTTCCAGAAGAATACATCGAGAAAGCTCGGGATGGAACCTGTTCCGTGAAGCGGAACGGCCGAGTTTCGAGATGGGTTTTACGAAGTAAAAATTCCTACTGGAAAGTCTTCTTTTTTTTTTGCTTCGTTTTCTTTCAAGAACCAAAGAAAATGAAGGTGGCAACAACTGCCATAAACCCGACCCTCCCCGTTCCGCTATCGCGGAACACCCTTCCCTACCTCGGAAGGGGAGCTTTTTTGGGTTTTAATTGTAGCAGTTAACTTAAATGCATTTTAAGGAGTAAACCGGCCTATTTTGGGATGCATAGTAAATCCGGAAGGCCTTGGAATTGGCCAAAATGAAATCGCCCAAATAGTATTCCGATGTATTCGGAAACGGCCTGGGCGATGCGGGCTAAGGACTTCTTGGATTTCAAGTATCCTAAAATCAGCCTAGCCTTTTTGGATACTTTTTCGGCGATGGAAAAAGTATCGGAAAGAAAACCCCGGCCCTCCCCGTTCCGCTGCTCGGTTTCCCTTTGGGCAATCTTTACCACAACGGATACTTCGCTTTGCTCAATAAGACAAATGGGTGTCCGTTGTCATTCTGATGACGAGCGTAGCGAGGAGGAAGAATCTGTTTACTGCCTCACCATCCCCGTTCCGCTGTCGCGGAACACCCTTCCCTACCCGGGGAGGAGAGCTTTTTTCGCCCCACGACCAAAATTCTATGAAGATTCTAAAGTATTCTTCGATTTCGTATTCCCATAAAAAAAGACCCTGAATGAGGGCCTTTTATAAAATTAGATCTCTAACAATCTACTCTTTTTCCTCTTTTTTCTCAGTGTCCTTAGTTTCTTCCTTAGAGAAATCGGTCAAATCATTTTCTACCAAAAGATTGTACCACTGAATGATTTTCTTGATATCGCTGGTATACACCCTATCCTCATCGTAATTGGGCAATACCTCAAAAAAGTACTCCTCCAATTTTATCTTTTCGTCCTTGTGGCTTACCGATGTTTTTTCACCATTTTCCTTCTCCTGAATCTTTAAGAAAACATCCCGCAATGGTAATTCCTCGTCCAAAGTATAAATGGCTATTTCAGAAAGTACACTGACGTTGCTTCGCAAACCTACACTGATCTTCTTTCCGTCCAATAGAGACTCCGCCACAAAGCCTGTCCGTGTCTGTGTTATCAATTTATACAATCCAGGTTTACCGGCAACCGACAAAATTTTCTCCAAACCCATAGGCACTATTTTTTATTTTTTTTGAGTGGGCAAAGATGCCACTTTTCTTATGAATTAAATCCCTTTACCTTCCTTTTTTTACATTGGGAAAGCGCATCCTGTAATCCACGCTTATTTTCCCTTTGGATATATTGGCCAGCCTTCCCTTTAGCAATCGCTTTTTTAAGGAGGAAAGTTTATCCGTAAACAGAATACCTTCAATGTGGTCATATTCGTGCTGAATGACCCTGGCCAATAGTCCGTCGTAGGTTTCCTGGTATTCCTCGAAATTTTCATCTAAATAGGTAATCCGTATCTGCTCCTTCCTATTGACGTCTTCGCGAACATCTGGAATACTTAGACAGCCTTCGTTAAAAGGCCAATCGGCACCTGTCTCTTCCTCAATTTGGGCGTTTATAAATACCTTTTTGAAACCGTTCAGCTGCTTTTGCTCTTCGGGCGAAAGGTCTTCATCGTCCGAAAAAGGTGTAGTATCCACCACGAACAATCGAATGGGCAATCCTATCTGGGGTGCGGCCAACCCAACGCCACTGGCATTGTACATGGTTTCCCACATATTGGAAATAAGCTCGGATAGTTTTGGGTAGTCCTTATCAATATCTTCCCCTACCTTTCTCAAGACCGGGTCGCCATAGGCTACAATTGGTAATATCATTTAGATTCTCTTTAAATAATCCTGTAAAATGAGCGTCGCACTAATTTCATCGATCAGTTCCTTGTTCCTTCGCTGCTTTTTTTTCAACCCACTATCCAACATACTCTGGAATGCCATTTTAGAGGTAAACCGCTCATCCTGACGTTCGATTTTTATATCGGGAAAGGCTTCGGACAGTTTTGTCAAAAACGGTTTTATAAATACTTCGGATTCCGATGGCTGGTTGTTCATTTGTTTGGGTTCCCCAACGACAAGTACATCGACCGACTCCTCCTTAAAATAGTGGGTCAAAAATGGAATGATTTCATCCGTAGGTATCGTTGTCAGTCCCGATGCAATGATGCGAAACTCGTCCGTTACCGCAATGCCCGTTCTCTTTTGACCATAGTCCAACGCAAGAATTCTTCCCACTTTAAATTTTTGGCAAAAATAAAGGATAATTTGTTATATGAAGATAGACCGATAGGGAATTCCTAGGCTTCCGCTTATATTTGACAAAATTTTAATACAGATGACAGAATTACGGGATACCATAGAAAAAGCATGGGAAAACAGGGACCTTTTAAAAGAAACGGATACCCAAAACGCCATTAGAGAGGTCATTGACCTTATTGATGCGGGAAAATTACGTTGCGCAGAACCTAACGGGGACGATTGGCAAATCAATGAGTGGGTAAAAAAGGCCGTGGTACTTTATTTCCCTATCCAAAAAATGGAGACTTTAGAAGCGGGTATTTTTGAATATCATGATAAAATGCCTTTGAAAAAAGGCTATAAGGAAAAAGGTATCAGGGTTGTGCCCAATGCCGTGGCTAGACATGGTGCCTACATTTCCCCAGGGACTATCCTAATGCCCAGTTATGTAAATATTGGCGCATACGTGGATGAAGGAACCATGGTTGATACCTGGGCGACGGTAGGTAGCTGTGCTCAAATAGGAAAGAACGTTCACCTAAGCGGAGGCGTAGGAATTGGAGGAGTTTTGGAACCCTTGCAGGCATCCCCGGTCATTATAGAGGACAATGCTTTTATTGGATCTCGATGTATCGTAGTTGAAGGCGTTCGAGTAGGTAAAGAAGCCGTTTTGGGTGCTAATGTGGTGCTTACGGCCTCCACAAAGATAATCGATGTTACGGGAGACGAGCCTGTCGAGAACAAAGGATTTGTGCCGCCCCGGTCGGTTGTAATTCCAGGTAGCTATACCAAAAAATTCGCGGCGGGCGAATATCAGGTGCCTTGCGCTTTAATCATTGGCAAACGTAAGGAAAGTACCAACAAAAAAACTTCCTTGAACGAAGCGCTTAGAGAGTATGATGTAGCCGTATAAAGAAATCTGTAAAAAATTTCAAGGGCCGATGTTTTCGATTTTTATACTATTGAAAATATCGGCCTAATATTTTTAAGGGGAATTGAAATTTAAGTGATGTTTTAAGTGAAATCCATTTAAATAAACTTCGAAACGCAACCCTAAACGGGTTTTAACATCTCCTTAAAAACATGGGTCTTTAAAGCAATTTGTAAGAAATCTACCAAGGATTACAATTTTTGCCTTTTTTTTTTGTTATACCTTTGTTAGCCCAATGCTACCGACCCTACTTATTCGAAAAATATGATGAGTAATAGAGAAAAAATTACGGCCCTGATAATCACCTACAATGAGATTGGATACATTGAAAAGTGTTTAGAGTCCGTTTCCTTTGTTGACGAAATCATTGTGGTGGATTCCTTTAGTACGGATGGCACCTATGAATATCTTTTAAAGCATCACAAGGTAAAAGTCATTCAAAATCCATTTGAAAATTTTACCGCCCAAAAGTCCTTCGCGCTCAAGCAGGCGACCCATGATTGGGTGCTATTTTTGGATGCCGATGAAATTGTGCCTACACCCTTGAAAAATGAAATTTTGGAAACGGTTTCCAAACAAACTGAAATCGTGGCGTATTGGTTCTTCAGACAGTTCATGTTCCAAAACGAGAAATTAAGGTTCAGCGGATGGCAAACTGACAAGAATTACCGACTCTTTAGAAAAAGCAAAGCTAAATTTTCGGATAGGAGAATCGTCCATGAGACGTTGGATGTGGAAGGTACTTCTGGTATTCTAAATGAAAAACTTACCCATTATTGCTATAAAAACTACGAGGACTACAAGTCCAAAATGTTAAATTATGGTAGATTAAAGGCAATTGAATGTTTCTACCGCGAACGAAAATTCAATTATGCCGCGATGTACCTAAAAACTGGTTGGAAGTTCTTTAACCATTATGTTCTAAGACTTGGGTTTTTGGACGGCAAAAAAGGTTATGTAATCTGCTATTTGAACGCACTTGGCGTCTTGGAAAGATTCAGGGAACTAAAGCGTCTGGAACAAAAAAACGAGTTGGCCTACTATTTGGTAATGCCGTAAAAGGTCCAAACCCTCTTTTCCTTTTTTGTCTTTTTTCTAATCCCCTGGTTTTTTGCAATGGATTCCGGAGTTTTGTATCCTCTTTTGTGATCTAAATGCACACAAACGGCACTGTATCGCAATTGCTTAGATTTGATCCCGAAATTGAAAAGGCGTTCACCCAGCTCCCTATCCTGACCGCCGTACTGCATTCGCTCATCAAAACCGTTCACGTTCAAAATATCCTGTTTCCACCCCGATGAATTATGGCCGTTCCAACTGGCGTTCGTTGGTGTGACCCAATTCAATACCTTTGAAATAAGGCCGCTGGCCGTTAACTTGTTGTTCTTAAATGTTTTGGGGATGCCCTTTTCCTTGAGCCAATGGATATCAAAACAACGTTGCTGTTCGATATCTTCAAGGCTTATCAATTTGGAAATATTCATCGGCAACATGTAATATCCACCAGAAATAAAATAACCAGGTTCCTTATTGATGTAATGCACATGCACAAAATCCTCCCGGGGAATACAATCGCCATCGGTCATAATAATATAATCCGTCCGGCACGCAACGACCGCTTTGTTTAGGATTCTTGACTTTTGAAACCCATCGTCCTCCTGCCATACATGCACGATTGGGTAAAATACCTCCTTCGACATTTGGTCCAACAACTCCTTGGTCGCGGGTTTGGACCCATCGTCGGCAATTACCACTTCAAAATTCTTGAACGTCTGCTGGTTGAAACCCCAAAGAACCTTCTTGAGCCACTCCTCCGCATTGTAGGTGCTCACAATTACACTTATTTTTAGGTCCTCTGGTGTATTGGTCATAGTTTGGCAAAAATATAAAAGTCTTCCAGTATCTTTGAAAATTAATAGAAGATAAACATGCTCAAAAAGAAAATAGCCCTTATAGAGCTAACCACGTACCATGAAGAATGTTTATACAGTCAAATCCGATTTCTAAAGGACGCCAATTACGATGTTCATTTAATAATACATCCAAAGATCCATAAAAACATAGTTCATTATGGTATAGAAACGAGCAAAACTAGATTTCTAGACCCACGGAGCTCCTCTTTTTTTATAAAAAGAATTTACAATTGGTTTACAACCTACCAATATATTGTTAGAAATGGATTTGATGTGGTAATTTTCAATACGGCCAGTAGTAATAAGGAAACGATTGCACTTACCAGGCTGTTGCCAAAAAGAATCAAATGCTTTGGGAGTATCCATAATTTAAAAAAACTGAACGGCAGTTTTTCACAAAAAATCATTAGTAAACGGATTCAGAACTACTATGTCCTGAACGATTTTTTGGTGGATTCTACAGTACTTAATGATAGGAACATTCGGCTTTTTCCTTACTATCCCATTTATTTCCCGAAGTTCCCAAGTTCGAAAATAATGGATAAAAAGAATGATGTTTGGATTTGTATCCCTGGGGAGGTCAACTATAAAAGAAGAAACTATAAGATAGTACTGGAAGCATTGTCCAGATTGGAATTGGAGAGTACCAACCTAAAGATTATTATTTTGGGAAAAATGAATCCAAAAAATCCGGATGTTGCCCTGTTCTCTTCACAAGTCCAAGAGCTGAATTTAACCCCTTTCCTAATCACTTTCGATCACTTTATAGAAAATGAAATATTTCACGAGTATATAAAAACTTCTGATTTCATTATGGCACCGGTTTCCAATACTGAACAGAATTATTTGAAATACAAGATAACAGGAGCCTATAATTTGGCATTTGCCTATAAAAAACCTTTAATCACACCCCAAGAAATGAGCGTAATGCCCGATTTATACGAAAACTCATATTTCTACGAGGATTCTGAAAGCCTTGCGCAACTCTTCAACAGTATTTCAAACAACAGCTTGGAAACAAAGAAATTATATACCCATAAGAAGTGGAATTACCCATTTCAATTAAAAAAGTATTTGAAATTAATTGAACCGATCTAAAGAATGGATTTCACCAACGAATTAAACAAAGCCCTTAAAGTACTACAAAATGGCGGCCTTGTCCTCTACCCTACCGATACCGTCTGGGGGATTGGTTGCGACGCGACCAATACGGCCGCTGTAGAAAAAGTACTTACATTGAAAGGGTTAGATGACAAAGGCCTCGTATGTCTTGTTGCTAGCGATGCTATGCTGGAACGGCATGTGGAAAAGGTTCCGGATTTGGCATACGACATTATGGACTTGGCCACCAAACCTACCACCCTTGTTTATGATAGACCGAAAGGCTTCGCCTCAAATGTAATTGCCCAGGACAATTCGGTCGCCATTAGGGTCGCTTCCGATAAATTTTGCAAATACCTCATTGGAAAGTTCAAAAAACCCATTGTTTCCACCAGTGCAAATCTTCAAGACCAACCAATTGCTTTAAATTTCAAAGAAATTGACAAGGCCATTTTAACAGGTGTGGACTATGTGGTAAATTTGAAGCCTGAAAATCAGTATGCGGGTCCATCCTCCATAATTAAAATGGGTATCGATGGCCGCGTGAAAGTGATTAGGGAATAATGCCGAAGAATATCCAATGGACTATAAAAAGGCCATAAGCCAACCCATTTTTGAAATTATTGGTCGCACTGCAGACGAACTCAATCTGGATACCTATGTCATTGGCGGATTTGTTAGGGATTACCTCTTAAAGAGAAAAATTCCAAAAGACATCGATGTTGTCGCCGTTGGAAGCGGTATCGAACTGGCTACACAATTGGCATCAAAACTTCCGAAAAAGCCCCAAGTTTCCGTTTTTAAAAATTTTGGTACCGCCATGGTCAAACATGATGAACTGGAGCTTGAATTCGTAGGTGCCAGAAAGGAAAGTTACCATAGGGATAGTAGAAAACCGGTCGTTGAGGACGGTACATTGGAAGAAGATCAAAAGCGAAGGGATTTCACCATCAATGCCTTGGCCATATCATTGAACAAAAAGGATTTTGGCACCCTTTTAGACCCCTTCAATGGATTGGAGGATCTGGAAAACAAACTGATACGGACTCCACTAGATCCAGATATCACCTATTCCGATGATCCCTTGAGAATGATGCGGGCAATCCGATTTGCAACCCAATTGGAATTCAGGATTGAAGCCTCATCCTTGGATGCCATTACACGCAACAAAGAACGCATCAAGATTATTTCCAAAGAACGTATTGTAGAGGAGCTTCACAAAATTATGCTCTGCCCAACCCCGTCCAAAGGATTCTCCTTATTGCATAAAACGGGCCTATTGGACATCATCATGCCAGAATTGACCGCTCTGCAGGGAATAGAGGAAATAGAAGGACAACGGCACAAGGATAATTTTTGGCACACACTGGAAGTAGTGGATAATATTTCCACGGAGACTGATGACCTTTGGCTGCGTTGGGCTGCACTACTCCATGATATTGGGAAGGCACCTACGAAACGTTTCCATAAGAAAATTGGCTGGACCTTCCATGGCCATGAATTTGTAGGCTCCAAAATGGTGTACAAACTTTTTAAACGATTGCGCATGCCACTGAACGACAAAATGAAATTCGTTCAAAAAATGGTCATGATGAGTTCACGCCCCATTATTTTAGCAGAGGAACATGTGACTGATTCCGCGGTACGAAGATTGGTTTTCGACGCCGGTAACAACGTTGAGGATTTGATGACCTTATGCGAAGCGGACATTACAACAAAAAACCCAAAAAAACAGCGGAGGTATAAGAACAATTTTAAACTTGTCCGCCAAAAGATCAAGGAAGTAGAAGAACGGGATAGGATTCGAAACTTTCAACCTCCGGTTTCGGGAGAGGAGATTATGGACACCTTTAACCTAAAACCTTCAAAAGAAATTGGTATAATAAAGGAAGCCATTAAGGAGGCTATCCTGGAGGGTGAAATCCCAAATGAGCATGATGCAGCCAAGAATTTTATGATAAAAAAAGGTATATCACTGGGTTTATGTCCTAAATAGGGAAAAATATTCCCAACTACCAAGGTAGATAATTTTAAAAACTTCAAATCTGTTACCAACAGATAATCTAAGGTTTACCTTTCCTTTTACTGTCTTTACAACATTAAATTTCTAAAGAATTAGGGTCAGATTACTTTTATAAATCAATATAGTGCCACAATTCAACAAAAACCAGGTTGGAAAAGGGAATAAAATTAGGATTGTTAAGTAATGGCCAAACCAATTAAAGACCAATTGACCAAAACAAATCTTGGGAAACGGTTTTTTTTATTTTTATTACTATTAGTCAGTTGTTGTCTTTACTCACAACAAACCACTACCTGGACCCCTATTAATTTAAACACTTGGGAATCCTTAAGTTCTGACGGTCTTGTCCGTGTAGAATGTAGGGTAACAGGGAGTGTACTGATATCTGGAAATGAGACCATGGGCTGTACTTCGGACAACACCTATAACAATCCTACACCGGACGTTTTTGGAAGTCCGTCCCTTGAAATTTCCGTTGCATCTTTATTGACGGGTACTTTGGAGTTTCATTTTTTTGATGCAACCACTGGAAATCCGGTTTACCTTACCAATCCATTGGTAAATGTTGATAAGGTAGGTACCTATGGTATTTTGCCGTTTCCACTGTTGAACGGGACAAATACCGGAGTTTTTACCTTGACCAATGAAACTTGGACCAATATTAGTAGCAATGGACCCATTTTTCAATCAAACAACACACAATTTCAAATTGATGCGGGTGCCCTACTCAGCTCCAATGGCGGCGAGTGTGGAAATGGTGTGGACCAAGGTACAGGAGGAGGGACAATGCGTATGGATGCTCCAGTTCAATCCATCGAAATGGACGTATCGGTTTCCGGAAGCCTAATCAGCTTTAACGAAAACGTAGAATTTGTGCTATCCAATCTGATAATTGCTGAACCTTCCATTGAAGTAACCAAAACAGTAACCGAAAATTATAGCACGCCCGTATCCATTGGTGATGCGGTCAATTATACGATTCAAGTAGAGAACACGGGTAATGTGGAAATCATAAATATCGAACTCACCGATACTTTTACGGATGCCAATGGAAACCCGTTGACGTTAACCAGTGCCCCTTCTTTCATTTCTGCAACTATGGGTTCTGGGGAAGGAACTTTACAAGCAAATGAAATAGCCACCTACGCTGCTGGATATAGTTTTGATGGAAATGCAATTGATGCCGGAGGGGTTATTAATCAGGCAACGGCAACGGGAGACAGTCCATACGGGCCCAAAGACACTTTTGATATTTCCGATGACGGAATTGATTCGGATGGAAATCTATTGGATGACCTTACCGAAAGTTTCTTTCCAGTACCTCGAGACGATACGGCCACAGTTGAAGAAGATGATTCCGTGAATATTTTAGTTACTACCAATGATGATTTTGGTGGGAATGGTCCCAATACGGGTAGTATTATTTTAGTAAGCACACCGACCAATGGAGCAACTGTATTGGATAATAATAGCACACCGACCAATCCCGTGGATGACTATTTTACCTATACTCCCAACACTGATTATTTTGGTTCTGACTCCTTTGTTTACGGAATTTTGGACTCTAAGGGACACACACAATATGCAACGGTGACGATTACCATATTTGCTTGTCCGGATGCTGGTACAGACGGAGTATTAAACATTTGCCAGGGCGATACGTTCGACAACAACGACCTTTTCGCACAATTAGGCGGTTTGCCGGATGCCGGCGGGATATGGACCGACAACGGCGACGGGACACATACCTATACCGTACTTGCGATAGCTCCATGCACAACTGATGACTTCAGTATCGTGACCGTAACCCAACAGGCACAGCCCAATGCCGGGACCGATGGCATTTTGAACATCTGCCAAGGGGACACTTTTGACAACAACGACCTTTTCGCACAGCTCGGAGGTTCGCCCGATACCGGGGGGACATGGACCGACAACGGCGACGGGACACATACCTATACCGTTCTGGCAACGGCACCGTGTTCGACCGATGATTCAAGCATAGTGACCGTAACGCAACAGGCACAGCCAAATGCCGGGACCGACGGAACGTTAAATATTTGTCAGGGTGATACCTTTGATAATACCGACCTTTTCGCACAATTAGGCGGTTCGCCGGATGCCGGCGGGATATGGACCAACAACGGCGACGGGACACATACCTATACCGTTTTGGCATCCGCACCATGTACGACCAATGATTCGAGTACAGTGACCGTGGTGGAACAGGCACCTCCCAATGCGGGCACAGATGGTGTTTTGAACATCTGCCAGGGGGACACTTTTGACAATAATGACCTTTTCACACAGCTCGGCGGCTCTCCAGATACCGGAGGGACATGGACCGATAACGGGGACGGGACACATACCTATACAGTTTTGGCATCCGCACCATGTACGACCAATGATTCGAGTACAGTGACCGTAACCCAACAGGCACCTCCCAACGCCGGGACCGACGGAACCTTAAATATTTGTCAGGGCGATACCTTTGACAATTCCGACCTTTTCGCTCAATTAGGTGGTTCGCCCGATGCCGGAGGGACATGGACCGACAACGGCGACGGGACACATACCTATACCGTTCTGGCAACGGCACCGTGTTCGACCGATGATTCAAGCATAGTGACCGTAACGCAACAGGCACAGCCAAATGCCGGTACCGACGGAACGTTAAATATTTGTCAGGGTGATACCTTTGATAATACCGACCTTTTCGCACAGCTCGGCGGCTCTCCAGATACCGGAGGGACATGGACCGACAATGGTGACGGGACACATACCTATACCGTTCTGGCAACTTTACCTTGTACGACCGACGATTCGAGTACCGTGACCGTAACCCAACAGGCCCCTCCCAACGCCGGTACCGACGGAACCTTAAATATTTGTCAGGGCGATACCTTCGACAACAACGACCTTTTCACACAGCTCGGCGGCTCTCCAGATACCGGAGGGACATGGACCGACAATGGTGACGGGACACATACCTATACCGTTTTGGCATCCGCACCATGTACGACCAATGATTCGAGTACAGTGACCGTAACCCAACAGGCACCTCCCAACGCTGGAAGCGACGGAACGTTAACTATTTGCCAAGGGGACACCTTCGACAACAACGACCTCTTTGCTCAATTAGGTGGCTCGCCCGATAACGGCGGGACATGGACCGATAACGGGGACGGGACACATACCTATACAGTTTTGGCATCCGCACCATGTACGACCAATGATTCGAGTACAGTGACCGTAACCCAACAGGCACCTCCCAACGCCGGGACCGACGGAACCTTAAATATTTGTCAGGGCGATACCTTTGACAATTCCGACCTTTTCGCTCAATTAGGTGGTTCGCCCGATGCCGGAGGGACATGGACCGACAACGGCGACGGGACACATACCTATACCGTACTTGCGATAGCTCCATGCACAACTGATGACTTCAGTATCGTGACCGTAACCCAACAGGCACAGCCCAATGCCGGGACCGATGGCATTTTGAACATCTGCCAAGGGGACACTTTTGACAACAACGACCTTTTCACACAGCTAGGCGGTTCGCCCGATACCGGGGGGACATGGACCGACAACGGTGACGGGACACACACCTACACGGTACTTGCAACTTTACCCTGTACGACCGATGATTCAAGTACGGTGACCGTAACGCAACAGGCACGGCCGAATGCAGGGACCGACGGTACCCTGAACATCTGCCAAGGGGACACCTTCGACAACGACGACCTCTTCGCACAGCTAGGCGGTTCGCCCGATGCCGGGGGGACATGGACCGACAACGGCGACGGGACACACACCTACACGGTACTTGCAACTTTACCCTGTACGACCGATGATTCGAGTACCGTGACCGTAACGCAACAGGCACGGCCGAATGCAGGGACCGACGGTACCCTGAACATCTGCCAAGGGGACACCTTCGACAACAACGACCTCTTTGCTCAATTAGGTGGCTCGCCCGATAACGGCGGGACATGGACCGACAACGGTGACGGGACACATACCTATACCGTTCCGGCAACCGCTCCATGTACCACGGACGATTCAAGCACAGTGACCGTGGTGGAACAGGCACCTCCCAATGCGGGCACAGATGGTGTTTTGAACATCTGCCAGGGGGACACTTTTGACAACAACGACCTTTTCGCACAGCTCGGCGGTTCGCCCGATAACGGCGGGACATGGACCGACAACGGTGACGGGACACAGACCTACACGGTACTTGCAACTTCACCATGTACGACCGACGACTCCAGTACCGTGACCGTAAACCAACAGGCACCTCCCAACGCCGGGACCAACGGCACCTTAAATATTTGTCAGGGCGATACGTTCGACAACAACGACCTTTTCGCACAATTAGGCGGTTTGCCGGATGCCGGCGGGATATGGACCGACAACGGCGACGGGACACATACCTATACCGTACTTGCGATAGCTCCATGTACAACTGATGACTTCAGTATCGTGACCGTATCAATAAATCAGACAGATTTAAATAATAATGGTATTGCAGACTGTACCGAAACAATTCCAGTTCAGATTATCATCAATATTGATTCCATCACTGCTGACAATATTATAAATGAACAGGAGTCTCTTGAAACCATAACTATTACCGGTAACGTATCCGGCGATTTTAACGAAGGAGATATCGTAACGTTATCCATTAATAACAGAAACTATACAGGAGCGGTAGACTCCAATGGCAATTTTAATATTTCTGTATCCGGAAACGATTTGGTGTCGGACATTGATACTAGTGTCCTAGGAACAATCACTACTATAAATAATAATGGAAATACAGGTTCGGCATCCGTACAACATCCATATACCATAGATACGGAGGCACCTTTGGTGGAGAGTTTTACTACGAGGGACAGTTTCCCAATTTTACTAGGTTCCGGAAGCTCGAATGAAATTATTACCATTACCGTTACCATAGACAATATCGCAACTCCTATTATTTATGTCATCAATACGGATATCAATGGTATTTGGGCGATAGATACATCAACCGAAGTTCCGCATAACGGGAGCTTTCCTACTATAGATGCTGAAGCAATATTGAGCATAACCGCAACGGATATTGCGGGGAACACAGGAATTGGAGAGGTTATTATCATATTTGAGAACGTACCATTAACTGCGGATAGTGATAATGATGGCCTGCCGGATGATGAGGAAGTACGAATAGGTACGGACCCTAGTAATCCAGATACCGATGGTGACGGGGTGGTGGACGGACAAGAAGTATCTGATGGAACCGACCCATTGGACCCTTGCGATTCTGTCGGAGGAACACCCCCTACAGGTTCAACTTGTGAACTATATGTAGAACTTGATTTGGTTAAACCTGGAGACAACATCAATGGTAATTTTGAAATAATCAATATTGAAAGATTTCCAAACAACACGGTTAAAATTTACAATCGCTGGGGCGTAAAAGTTTGGGAAACCCAAGGTTATGAAAATATTACCAATGCATTTAACGGTATATCTAATGGCAGAACTACCATTATGCAAAACGAGGAACTTCCATCCGGTGTCTACTATTATGACATTCAATATGAAGCACAAGGAGAACAGAAATTGTTAACAGGATATCTCTATGTAATCAGATAGGTATGAGCAGTAATAAAAGAAATATCCTTTTTTATTTTACCCTTTATATGGCGGTACAGTTAGGTTTTAGCCAACAAGATGCACAGTATACCCAATATATGTACAACACACTTTCGGTTAATCCAGCTTATGCAGGTTCCCGAGATGTTCTGAGTATTGCGTTATTACATAGGTCCCAATGGTTAGGAAGGGACGGAGCGCCAAACACACAAACTTTAAACGTGCATGGACCTACCTCTGACCGAGTTGGTCTGGGATTGTCAATCGTACATGACGAAATTGGCAACAATACCACCCAGAACACTTATGTTGATGCTGCATTTTCCTACACTATAAACACCTCTGAATCCGATAAAATATCCTTCGGACTAAAAGCAGGAGGTCATTTGTTAAACGTTGATTTTAATAATCTGAGAAATTACAGTGCCAGTGCCAACACAATTACGGATACTGAATTGTACCGAAAGTTTACCCCTAATATTGGCGCGGGAATCTATTTTCATAACAACAAATTCTATACGGGTCTATCTGTCCCGAATATTTTACAGACCGAACATTTTGAGAGCGCGGGAGGAAATGACAATTTAGTCTCGGTGGATAGAATGACATGGTATCTAATTTCCGGATATGTTTTTGATCTATCCGAATCGTTAAAATTCAAACCTGCCTTTTTGTTGAAAGCTACCCCAGGTGCTCCGCTACAGGCGGATGTATCTGCCAATTTTTTAATGAACGACAAATTCACCCTTGGTGCGGCATACCGCTGGGATGCTGCTATAAGTGGTCTATTTGGTTTTCAGATGGCAAAGGAGTTCATGTTGGGGCTTGCCTATGATAGTGATATATCAGAATTGGGTGGGACCAAATTTAACAACGGCTCTTTTGAAGTGTTCTTGAGATATGAATTCATTAAAAAAGATAAAATCGATTTAACCCCTCGATTCTTTTAAAATACGAAGCATGAAACTCAATTTACATCACATAGGGATGATTTTATTACTGCTTCCGGTTTTCGCTCTGTCACAAAAGAAAACCAAGACCGCAGAAGATAATTTTGACCATTATGGATATATGGTGAACATGTCCACCTATGAAGAGTTGAGCAAGCAAGGGTTGACTGATGAGGAAATATGTAAGAACCTTGGAAATACGGCCTATTTAAATGCCAAATACGATGAGGCTACGTATTGGTTTTCAAAACTTTTTGAACTGAACGATAGTTCCATAGATTCAGACTATTTTTATCGTTATGCCCAAGCTTTAAAGTCGACCAAAAATTACCGCGAATCCGAAATTTGGATGAACAAGTTCAAAAAAGCCAATACGAACGATGTTAGGGCATTGAAACACAGCGAAGATGAAAATTATCTGAAAGAGTTGATGGCACCATCAATGGAGTTCACAGTCGAAAATTTAAGTTCCATCAATTCAAAGGAATCGGACTTTGCACCATCCTTTTATCAAAATCAGCTCATATTTTCAACCGCAAGGGACTTGGAAACTAGTAAAAGAACCTCAACCCCCTATTTGAATCTATATCAAGCTACAAAACCGAACGATGGAAAATATAGTACCGCCACCTCCTTTGATAAGGAACTAAAATCAATGGCCAATGAATCGTCCACAAGTTTTTCTAAAGATGGAAAAACGGTCTATTTCACTAGAAACAATTTCAAAAAAGGTGGTTTCAGTAGGGACAAAAAAGGAATAAGCAGGTTAAAAATTTACCGTGCAACATTAAACTCGGGTCTATGGGGGAATATTGAAGAACTGCCCTTTAATAGTGATTCGTATTCCGTAGCACATCCTTCAATGAACGAGGAGGGTACAAAATTATATTTCTCATCGGACATGCCTGGTTCTTTAGGCGCATCGGACATTTTTGTGGTAGACATACATCCCGACGGCTCTTTTGGAACCCCAGAAAACTTGGGCCCGAAAGTAAATACGGAGAGTAGAGAGTCTTTTCCCTTTATTTCCGAGTCCGGCATTTTATATTTTGCATCGGATGGTCATCAGGGGTTAGGTGGTCTTGACATCTTCTCTATCGATTTAAAAAAATATGATAATGTTACTAATCTCGGTAATCCCATAAATAGTCCCTATGATGACTTCTCGATGGTATTTGACGAGGAGCGGACCATCGGTTTTTTTGCTTCCAATCGGCCCGGTGGAATTGGAGGAGATGACATTTATTACCTGAAGACCATAGACTGTATGGTCACTATTTCTGGGATAGCTACCGATAAGGATAGTGAAAAAGCGATTCCAAACGTAATAATGACCGCTTATGATGCATCTGGTGGTACCATTGGGGAAACCATAGCCAATAGAGAAGGTGAGTTTGAGATACAAATACCTTGTCAGGAAAACCAATATTCAGTTGTCGGAAATCTGGAAGGTTATGAAGAAGGATCACTTTTGCTTTTCACATCACCAAATGAGAAATATATCAAGAATGTCAAAGTTGAGATGGAGGAAAGCAGCAAAAAAGCCGTATTGGGTGCCGATCTTGTAAAGGTCTTAAAATTAGATCCTATTTATTTTGACCTCAACAGTTCCTATCTTCGGGAGGATGCTTTTGAAAACTTGGACAAGGTCGTTGCCTATATGCAGAAAAGACCGGAGGTAAAGGTTGAAATTGGATCTCATACCGATAGTAGAGAGGAAGACAATTACAATCTATGGTTATCGGACAGAAGGGCAAAAAGAACCGTCTCCTATATCATCTCAAGAGGAATTGACGAGAATAGAATTTCCGGTAGAGGGTATGGTGAAACACAATTAATAAACCGATGTGCCAACGGTATTATATGTTCTGATAAAGATCACCAATTAAATAGACGCTCCGAATTTATTATTGTAGATTAAATCCCTATTTTTCAATTGATTTGTCGTAAAGGTGAATTGGGTGAAAAAAATGGGGTTTCCCCATTATTTTTTCAAAAGAGTGGTAATTTTGTATAAAGACTCCACCATGAAAATAACCTTTAGAAAACTTGCCAAACTAGCACTAATACTAGTGTATCTGGTCATTGTAGCAGGTGCGGTCGTACGTATGACCGGAAGCGGTATGGGTTGTCCGGATTGGCCAAAATGTTTTGGGTATTATATCCCTCCCACGGAAGCTTCTGAACTCCAGTGGCAACCGGAGAGCCCATATAAAAAAGGTCAGGTAATCATAAAGGATGAAACATTACGGGTAGCAGCCAAGGATTTTATATCCACTTCATCTTTTGATGAAACTAATTGGCAGATGTATACGAAGCATGATTATGCAATTTTTAACCCTTGGCATACGTGGATAGAATACATTAACCGACTCTTTGGTGCCCTAGCGGGTTTGGCTACCCTTGCTTTGGCCTTAAGTTCCATCACCTACTGGAAAAAACAAAAAAGAGTCACCATTTTCTCATGGCTGGTAGTATTTGGCATGGGTTTTCAGGCCTGGCTGGGGGCCACCGTAGTATATTCCGTCTTGGAACCTGTAAAAATAACCTTGCACATGCTTATGGCCTTGATCATCGTGGCAATACTACTTTATATTATTTACAGGGTAAACAATGAGGACAAGAGAATCATTTTTGACAAAACAATACTTGTTTTAGCTTGTTTTGCATTGATTTTGACCATCGTTCAAATAATTCTTGGCACGCAGGTCAGGCAGTTTGTGGACCATCAGATTGATATGGTAGGAGATACCGCTAAGAGGTTATGGCTGGCAGACCCAACATGGGTATTTTATGTACATCGAAGTTTTTCCATTATTGTCATTCTTTTAAATGCCTTTTTAGCCTACAGAATCTTCAAACTAAATCTAGGACATGTAAAAATCGTCTGGATTCTATTTCTCCTGGTGGTCGAGGCGTTCTCAGGAATGGCCATGTATTACTTGGATTTTCCCTTTGCCAGCCAACCGTTGCATCTCGTGGTAGCTTCCATTTTGTTCGGGGTGCAGTTCTATCTGGTTTTAGATGCCCTTAAGCCAAAAACAAGTCTCAATTCTTTGTAACTTTGGCATCCCACAAATTAATTAGGTATGGTCTATAAAATCAGGATAATACTGGATGCCGAAGAGGATATCTTCAGGGATTTGGAAATTGAAGCCCATGATACGTTGGAGGAATTTCATAATGCGATAACCCAAGCCTTTGGCTTTTTGGGGAACGAAATGGCATCCTTTTACACCTGCGATGAAAATTGGAAACAGGATGAGGAAATCGCCCTTTTCGATATGAGCGAAACAGGTTCTGATGTTCGATTAATGAACGAAACTTTTTTGGAGGATGTGTTGACCGAGGACAGTCCAAAAATGATCTATGTTTATGACTTCTTGAATATGTGGACCTTTTTTGTGGAACTGGCGGATATCGTGGAGAAAGAAGATGGCCGACCCTACCCCAATATATTGTTCGGCTTTGGGGAACTGCCCGAGTCGCCCCCGGAAAGAAAATTCGAATCTGAAAACAGTGCCTTCGACTTTGACGATACCTTTGAAAACTATGACGACCTCGACTTTGATGAGAATTGGAATTAGTTAGTTGTTAGTTGTTAGTTGTTAGTTGTTAGTTGTTAGTTGTTAGTTGTTAGTTGTTAGTTGAAGTAAAAAACATTTTACCTCAAAGCAATCCATTTAAACCATAAAATTTCATGATCAACTTATATGCCACCCAGATCGAACATATATCCATACACAGGGTAGGAAACAAAAATAAGGGCGAAGGAATATTTTTGTCCGCAGAACCGTTTGCACTAAACGACGAGACTACAGGTCTATTAAAAGAATACTTTTTTAAACCTTTTCGTGAAAAGGAGGAGAATTATTTTAAGCTCTCAAACGACGTGGATGTAGAATTCAACGAACTCTACAAGTTGGCCAGCACCGTTTTTCAGGATACCTCAAATGCACATGCGGCCTCCAAAAAAATAGCAACCTTATTGTTTGAACAGTCCAACCACCCCCATATTAAAAGCGGCGAGGTATATGTGACCTATTTGACAGGAGTGCATTTGGACAATGAAAAGGTTGACGCCTTGGGTATATTCAAAAGCGAGCTTAAACATGACTTCCTACAGTTCAAGGAGAATGAATCCAATTTGGACATTATCGTCCAACAAGGCATCAACATCAATAAGCTGGACAAAGGATGCCTGATCCTTAATGTCAACAAGGAAGATGGATATAAAGTACTCTCGGTTGACAGTAATAAATACGATACAAAATACTGGTTGGAAAACTTTTTGGGCGTGGAACCGCTGTCCGATGACAATTTCAAGACCAAGAACTACTTAAAATTCTGCCAGAACTTTGCCAAGGACGTGGTTTTACCTGCCGAAGACAAGCAACAAGAAGTGTTGTTCATGAACAGGGCCGTAAACCATTTTGCAAAGAACGACGCCTTTGAGGAAACAAATTTTCTAAACGAGGTTATGGAGAACCCGGCCCTGATACCGGAATTTAAACATTACAAAGTTGAGAAAGGCCCAAAATACAGTATTGAGGATGTTTCCAATTTCGATATTGCCAACAAGGCCGTTTCCGATGCTCGAAAAAAGATAAAAAACGTAATAAACCTCGACACGAATATCCAAATCAAATTGGATTTTATCAATCCAGAATCCGCCGAAAAATTTGTGGAAAAAGGTTGGGACGAGGAGCGACAGATGTATTACTACCTAGTCTATTTTAACAAGGAGCAGAAAAGTTGATGGTTGATGGTTGATGGTTGTAAAGATAATCATCTTAAATTCATATAGTTACATTCCTCACGCCAAATTTCTTTGGTATCCCAACCTAAAAACTAACAACTACGAACTAAAAACTATATTTTGATATTCTGCTCAATAATCTGTTTCATACTGACATCCTCATAGTTACGGCGTACAAAATTTAAGGCAAGGTCAAGCACTTCGCCCATCGTTTTGCATTTACTGAAATTCGAATCAGAGGTCAAGGTGCCAATCTGTTCCTTCAAAAGGGCGATATTCTCTTCCGTAGAAATCGTATCCTCCTTACAGATTGCCCGTAGTTTTTTGATTCGGTTTCCGGAACTAAGAATTCGCTTGGCCACCATGGAACGCTCCTCCAATTTGTATTGGTCGACCGAATCCCTAAGCAGTTTTTCCCGTACCATTTCTACCATTTGATAATTTTCCTTGAAAAACTGGGGTCGGTATACCTTTAGTTTTCCTTCAAAACACTGTTGGTCAAAATCGATGGCACGGATTTTATAGACCACATGGTCAAAATCATGGGTTGGTACGATGACATAATTGTAAGAACGCATATCTCCAAGCAACCGTATCATACATCGCTCATTGAATTTGACAAATTCCTTGGCAAGCTGGGCTTTTTCCGGTTCGGAACACTTGGGCAGCATATTTTTGATGAACTCATCGCCCGGAATCCCTGCGATGTGCTCCTCGATCAGCGTATCCTTGTATACCAAAAAGTTCAGGTTATAGGGAGAAAGCATGTGCTCCAATTCCAGCCCATAGATACGGGAGGCATCGGTACGTTTTATGTAGAAATAGGTAAAGTTGTCGTTCAGAATATTTCGGATCTTAATTCGAAAAGGTTTGGAGTTTCCAAAGGTGCAAAAGTCCACCGCATCCACATTTAGGTATTGATGGATGTTGTTACTACCATCGGAATGTAAAATCGAATAGACTTTTTTAAGACTATCGTCTATTTCCTTTCGGTCAAATTCGGAATAATACACCCGTATCCAAAGGGTATCCTCATCATTGTTGTCATACACCACGACCGAGCCTGAAAATCGGAGCAAATCATCATAAAATATCGGAATTTCGCTTTTCCTGTTGTAGTGTTTTAGATAACCGTCCAAGGCCTCGCTAACGGGATAGGCCGGCTTTTTTTTTGACATTAATTTTTCTTCCATGACACTTCAATTCATTCTTAAAGATACAACAATCGAAACACTAAGGTAAACAGCTCCTTTTATCGATAGGCAGTTGAAATCATTGGGTTTACTAATAACCATACTACAATAAAGCTTGCAGATACCACAAGAAAAATGGCATTGGCAACAATACATTGCCCATAATACTGTAATGAGTTTTTTTTGGGAGTTGTAACTCACGCTTTTATCAAAAATGAAAAGAATTCTCTTTGTTTTATTACTAGTCTTAGGGATAACCGGTAACGCGCAGTTGAGCGACCTTCACTATTTACCACCCTTAAAACAAGGACAGAACAACCAAGGTATACAGGAACAGGCAATCTATCTCTCCACGCCTGAGCCTACTACATTTACGGTAAATGCCTACAGAGGTACAAACCCAACCCCAATAGCTTCCTTTAACATCTCAAATATTAGTCCCGCCACTTGGACTCTGGCCAATGGAGATAACAATATTACCTTGGTGAACAATGCCAATACAGGCGTTGTTCTAAACAACAGTGGGTTACGTTTCGAATCCCCAAGCGGCAATCGATTCTACGTTAATTATCGAGGAAAATCATCTGCCCAAGCTGCATCATTGACGGCCAAAGGTAGGCAGGCAATGGGTACCCGATTTAAGTGGGGCGGTGTTCCCAATTTAGGGGGTAGGCACGCATCCAAATCCAATACCTTGGGTATCATGGCAACAGAGGATAACACTACGGTACGCGTATTTGGATATGATCCCAATTGTACGTTTCGTATTGGCAATAATGCAAACGCCATTACAGCCGATACCTACACCATCACTTTAGACGCCAACGAATCCTTTGTTTTTGAAAACTATATCGGAAATGTTAATCCGCCTTCTCTAGCGCAACAGCAAGGATGGATAGGAGCATCTATTGAATCCGACAAGAATATTGTTATAAGTAACGGCTCGGTCAACTTTGGTCGTCAAGTAAACAATAGTAATAGGGATGCGGGTATCGATCAACCGGTTCCTGAAAACCGACTCGGAAAAGATTATGTTTTCGTAAGGGGCAATGGTAATACTAATGGATGGACGGAATTTCCCTTGCTCATCGCTACGGAGGACAATACCCAAATATTTGTCAATGGCAGTACAACTCCATTGGCTACTCTTAATAACGGTGACTTTTTTGAAGTTCCCAGTAGTTATTATTCATCCAGTACTGTAGGGGCTAATATGTTTGTGCAAACTTCAAAGAACGTATATGCCTATCAATGTTTGGCCGGAAGTAGCGGTGCTCAAACAGCGGGATTGAACTTTGTGGCTCCTGTAAATTGTTTGTTACCCGATGTCATGGACAATATTCCGGATATTAGGAACATAGCAGGAACAACTGTTACTGGTGGAATCACAATAATTGCTGCAGTTAATACCCCGGATTCAAATATATCGATAACGGATGGTAATGGACCTGTTACACTACCGCCATCAAGCCCAGTGGCGGGATCTTCAGAATGGAAAACCTTTTATGTTCCCAATTTGAACGGAAACGTGAGCGTGCAATCCACCGGACCCATGGCCGTTGGATTTTTTGGTGTAAACAATAATCAAGGAGTCGCAGGTTATTTCTCTGGATTTGATACGGTGCCAGAGGTTACCTTGGAAATTAGAGGAGGATCTGGATGCTTTGTAGGTTCTGAAATTTTTGAAGCAACAAGTAATTTCGATGCGTACCAATGGTATGAGGATGGTGTTTTAATTCCTGGGGCAAACGGTCCTAGTTATGCTCCTACTGGAGCTGGTGACTTCTTCGTAAGAGGTACCAAAGGACCTTGTACCTATGATAGTAATACCATTCAGGCGCTTTATTGCGACCCGGATGTAGTCCTAACCAAGACCGTTGACAATGATGAAATCATGGAAGGGGAAACGGCCACTTTTACGGTACGGGTAAGAAATAATGGAATTGGACCCCTTACAAACCTCCGAATTACAGATAACATTCCAGCCGGACTCACCTTGGAAAATGCTTTTACCATCCATGGTACTTGGAGTGGTAGTACATGGAATATTGGCACCTTGAATGGCGGGGACGTCGCACAACTAGAACTTACCGTTCGCGCAGATGAAATCGATACCCTACCTCTTTTAGGTTTAATAAATACCGTTACCAATACCCAAGACCAAACGGATACTAATACCACACCGGACAGCCCTACCGCATTGATTACGGTCCATAACGATACGGACAATGACGGCGTCAGGGATATCACTGATTTGGATGATGACAATGACGGAATTTATGACGAGGATGAATGTGATACCTTGGCCTTCAACATCGCCAATGGAAATGGCCATACCAGCCCTTTGGTCAGTGTGGACAATTATCTGATCGTAGATATTTTCAGCGTGGATAACTCGTTTAATCTAAACCTAAACGGGAATGATGTAGCGGGTGAAATCCAGTTCCAATTGGGTGCGGCAGGAAATTTTGCACGATTTACGGATGGTACTACCTACGGACAGGCCGGAAACCCAAATATTTGGACCGTAAACAGTTCCAACGGAAGCCCAACGATTAGGGTGATTATTGATCAATCCGGACAATTTCAGATTTTTGGGGCAAGAAGCTCCAACGGTCCTTTGGAACCCATGTTCTTGGACACGCCACCGGCACCTGTTTCATGGAATCCTTCTGGAAGTAATTCGTTCACCATTGGCCAACAAGTGGTAGGACCAACAAATATGCGGGGTGTACTATTGACCGCAGGTTGCGATACCGATAATGATGGAATTCCCGATCATTTGGATTTGGACAGCGACGGCGATGGCTGTAGCGATGCCAACGAATTTTATAAGGATGGTAATGCCGATGGTGGCGATGATGGTGTATATGGGGCAGGTGTTCCTGCAGTAGACCCTACTGACGGAACCGTAAACGCGGCATCCTATGTTCAGGTGTTCGCTCCTGAAATTTTGCTGGGCAACACCTCAGAAAACTTGGGTGGGGCATCCCTAACGGGACAGTCCATAAACTTAGGCCAATCGTTCCAATACGTGCTTCGTTTTCAAAATACGGGCGATGACGATGCCACAAACTATTCCATACGAAATATACTTCCAGCGAATGTAGCCTTGGATGGCATCAATACTTCCGATGCTCCGGGGGTTACCTCCAACCACGATCCTGTAACCAATGAAATCGTATTTCAAGTACCGGATAATTTGGTGGAAGTGGGAGACCCTGAGTATACCATACGTATTATGGTGACCCTTTCCGGAAATTGTTCAGATTTTGTGGATGCCTGTTCGGGCACCCTGGTCAATGAGGCTTATTCTACCTATCAGGGTACATTGAATCCCGCCACCTTTACGGATGAGGGCGGGGCAAATTCAACCTCCCCTTGTGACGTACCTCCTCAAGTTGCTACCAATGACATTTTAAGTGATTTGGCAAACTGTAACGTGGCACGTACCGTTCAGCTATGTGGTGATTTCGCCATCTTAACCGCAGGAAGTGGTTTTGCCACCTATACCTGGGCCATCGACGCCAACGGCAACGGACAAATAGACGCCGGGGAACCTGCGATCAATGATGGTAATCCGGACAATAATCCCGCGACACTTTTGGTAACGGATATTGGAAACTACATCGTTGAAAAATCCGGTGCTTCCGGTTGTTTGGATTTGGTGGAACTGATTACCGTAGAACGTTTTGGGACCACCCAGACCAACCCCATTATCGACTATTTCAATATGGTTAACGCGGACCCCAATCCGGATAACGATATCCAAGGGGAAATCGTAACCTGTTCCATCGATGGGGACTTACTTCCCAAAATATTTTTGTGTGGTGAAAATGACGAGGCTACCCTGCAATTGGGCATTTCCGATGCCCAGAGCATCGTTTGGCAAAAATTGGACGAAGGCAGTTGCTCGGCTACGGGAGATGATTGTGCAAACAAAAATGGGACCTGTACTTGGACAAATATGGCCGTACAGGACAATTTTACCATAACCGATAGCGGTGAGTACCGCGTAGTCATCAATTATTTGAACGGATGTTTTAGCCGTTTTTATTTCAACGTGTTCAAAAATACGTTGGATCTTGATTATACTTCGGATGATATTCTTTGCAGTACGCCAGGTAACATTCGTATCACCAATGTTGGATCGGGATATGGTTTTCAGTTGGTGGATGCTTCGGATGATTCCGTTGTCGTACCTTTTTCGGCCAACAACGGGCCTAGTTTTGATATTACGAACAGCGGGTCTTACTATGTGGAAGTAACACAGCTAGATCCAATTACAGGAAATCCAATGGACGGTGCCTGTATTTTTACCACAGAGGATATCGGGATTTTGGAGCGCGACTTCCAGGTAAACATTACAACCGTTGCGGCGGAATGCGGTGCCCCGGGAGCCATTAACATCCAAGCCTTGAACGTATTGCCAAATTACAGTTATGAACTTCGTTTGGACGACGGCAGCAACGGTGGATTGGGCACTTTTGTGGACAGTCAACTGATTTCCCCTGATAATACCTATTCGTTTACCAGTGTAAATGCCGGTGATTATATCGTAATCACCACTACCGATGATGGCTGTACCGATACCCAGAACATTACGGTAGCGGAAATACCGGAACTTACGTTAAGTGCTGTTACTACGGATAACATTACCTGTAATCCAGGGGTAATCACCTTGACCCCAAATGGTGGGCAACCCAACCCCGACTATTTTATGGCCATTTGGAGCAAGGATGGAACCGATCTGTATCCAAGTCCGCCAAATATGCTGAACATTCTGGTAACGGATATCCAGACGGCCAGCAACTTTACATTTTCGGATGCTTCAGATGCAGGAGTTTATGAATTCATCGTGTTTGACGACAGTGGATGTTATGCCATTTCGAATTCGGTGGAAATCGAATTTTTGGGTACTCCGTCCATATCGGCGTCCCACACGGACATCATTTGTGCGGATTCGTCCACATCATCCTTAACGATAAACGTTACGGGCGGAACGTCGCCCTATCAATACAGTTTGGACGGTGTAACCTTCCAAACCCAAAATACCTTTGTAAACCTTCCTGCCGGGTTCTATACGATTTCCGTTATGGATTCCAGCGGAACCCCAACGTCCAGATGTATCGAAACCCTGGAGTATGAAATTGACCAGCCCTTCCGTTTGACCGCCTCGGCGGCCATCGTGGAAGATGCTTCGTGCAACCCAAGTGGTGCCTTGGTCAAGATTTTAAATGCCAGTGGCGGTGAGGCCCCCTATGAATATAGTTTCGACGGCGGAAGCAATTTTGCTGCCTTGAACGAGCGATACCTAATGCCGGGAACCTATCAATTGGTCGTACGCGACAATTTAGGCTGTAGCTATGATATGGACCTAACGGTACCGGCGCCGGCCGCGGATCCCAATCTTTCCTACACGGTGGATTATGACTGTGATGGCTTGGGAACGATCACGATAAATACATCGAACACGACCGACTTTGACTATACCTATACCCTCAACGGTACTTTGAACACACCCGGGGATAGCAATATTTTTGGTGGTGTAGCGGCGGGTACACACACCGTTACCATTGATTATTCAAGTAGCATAACACCCGATCAGACGACCTTGTTCTTTGAAAACTTTGGGGCAGGACCTAGCACCCAGATCGGTGAAATTGGTCCGGATTATTGCTTTGAACCCCAAAACGGTTCCTTGACCCCATGTAACCGTGGACCTGCAGGAATATTGGTAAACGGAGAGTATACGGTTACGAATTTTGTGACCAATCCTTTGACTACCTTGACCAGTCCGCAAGATCATACCGGGTTGACCGATGGCCGCTTCCTGGCCATCGATATCTCAACGTTCTCCGATACGGGTAGCCCCGTATTGAATTCCATTCTTTGGGCGAAAAGGAATGTTGAAGTATTGCCCAATGAGGAAATCACCTTGAATTTCTGGGCCTACAACCTCATGAACTTGGGTGGTGCAGGTAACAATCCAGAGGTGTTGATCGAGATATTGGATAATGGTGGTACTGTAATACATAGCGAAGTGGTGCCGGAAATTCCAAAAAACATCAGCAACACAGATTGGCACGAGCGTACCATTACCTTTAACCCAGGTGCCAATACAGATATTGATATCGTCTTCAGGAACAATGTGAACAGCAATGATGGCAATGACCTTATTTTGGATGACATTACAGCCTTTCAAGTGCCTTCCGTTTGCCCGACCAGTCAAGATTTGACCGTAGTCGTTGAGGCCAACCAAGCTTTTGAAGCGCAACTATTGTCGGTAACCGACCCAAGTTGTAACGGTTCTGCGGATGGATACATTCGTTTTGAAGTGGACAACTTTACCAGCGGCATTGGTTTTGAGTACTCTTTGGACGGTACCAACTGGACCAGTTCCTTAACGTCTCCTGTGACCACGGCCGCAAATTTATCCGATGGTAGCTATACGGTTCAAGTGCGAAAATTGGACGATACGGCCTGCGCCGTTTCCTTCCCGATTACCTTGACGGAACCATCGGCCATTATACCGGCTTTAAGCCAGATATCGGACTATACCTGCTTTAACACAGGGGCTACTTTGGAAGCTTCGGCATCGGGTGGAAACCCAAGTTACGAGTACCAATTGGAGAACACTGCAGGAACAGTGATAGCTCCTTATCAGACCAATACACAATTTACCAATGTGCCGGATGGCGATTATCTGGTTCGTGTTCGGGATACGAATGCCTGCGAAGTGTTATTGACCCTGACAAGTGCAGTAACGGTGACCCCTCCTGCGGCCATCGTGTTCACGACCACGCCTACGGCATGTTATTCCGGTACCAACGATGGCTCTATCGTAGTGGATGTTACGGCAGGTAACGGGGATTATGAATTTAGGATCAACGGAGGTCCATGGATTACGCCAACGCCAGCATCGGCGATTTCCTATACCTTCTCTGGGCTTTCCGCCGGTAGTTATGATGTTGAAGTAAGGGACCAATTGGGTTGCCCAACCGCACCCAACACCCAAACGGTGGTCATCAGTCCGCTTTTGGAGTTGGATGTGGACATCACACCGCTTAGTGCCTGTGGCGATGGAATGATTACCGCCACGGCTACGGGAGGAAACGGCACCCTATTGTACGCCATCGTACCCGCAAATACGAGTCCGGCAGGCTTGTACAGTGCCACAAATACCCTTACGGTTACCGAGGCCATGGCCATCGCAAACCCAGCTGGCTGGGATGTATATGTCCAAGACAACAATGGTGCTCCGGCCATATGTACGGCAGTTCGAGAAGATATTATTTTTACTCCGGTTACCGCATTATCGATTAGTGCCGTTCCAACAGACCCAGAATGTTTTAATGGATTGGGAGCAATAGATATAACTATATCGGGTGGTACAGGCCCTTACATCTACACCTTAATGGACCTAACACCTGCTGATGGAATCGACTATGGCAGAAACAGTTCTAACATTTCTGCACTTTCATTAACCTACAATGGCATTGGAACGGGCGATTATCAAGTCACTATCAATGATACCAATGGTTGTACGGTAGTCTCTCCTATAGTAACAATCAATAACGCCGTGGAAATTACCGCGGATATCATTCCGATATTACCCGCAGCTTGTAACGACCCAGATCCATTGGAATATGGATTTGAATTCGCCAATGTCGTTACGCCAACCGGTACAGTCGAATACAGTGCCGATGGTGGAACTACATGGCAGGCTTCCAATGAATTGCGAGGCTATGCCTCCGGTACTGAGGTTTTCCCTTCCATTAGGGTTACTTTGGCCAGCGGAACGGTATGCCAAAAGGATTTTGACCGATACATCATTCCATTCCCATTGGACGACTTGGATATTACCCTCTCCGCCATCATTATAGGCTGTAACGATTTGCAAGTAACCGTTGAGGGTAGTGAAGGAAATCCAATTCCTGGTTATGAATATACCTATACGGATGACCCTGCCAATTTCAATACGTTTGCCGCCAATCCGGCCGTATGGACGGCACCCTTGCCGAGCGGTACAGCCCATACCTTTGCGAACATCGATCCGGTCACACCGCAGTATCCCGAAGTGCCCTTGCTGGTTCCCGGTAGAACATACGTGTTTTACGTACGGGACGGGGCCGGATGTATCAGACAAAGTAATGTCAACGTAAACGAGATTCCGGGCATCAATCTGCCTATAGAAATCACAACGGACATACAACCCAGTTGCGATAGTTCAGCAAATGGTGTCATCACCTTTAATTTGAACCCTACAACATCCTATCCAAACATGCGATGGGAGATCTATGAACTTGGCAACACCACGCCTATAGAAACCAGCGGTGGAATCGTAGCTTTTAATAGTAGCATTACCACTTCCGTACCCCTAGCGGAAGGTGAATATTATATGGATGTGATCCAAGTGGACGGAAGCAATGTGGATGCCTGTAGGGGCGCGAGTGAAAACGCTTACGTGCCGGAATTGGCACCATTATCAGCGACAGCTACGGCCACCAGGGATATTTCCTGTAATTTGCCAGGGCTCATTTCGATTACCGGAATTACAGGAGGCGGTGGGGCTCCCTACTCCTATGACATTACCGGTCCGGCCGGGTTTACGGCCTTGACGGGCACTTTGGACAACCCGGTGGAAATTCCTGTGAATTCCCCAGCAGGGAATTACACGGTAACTTTATTTGACCAATACGGTTGTTCCTTCGTGACCAACACGGTGACGATGAGCTTAACACCCAACCCAACATTGAGCGTGACCCAGGACAATTGTGTCTCGCCCATTACGGTGAACGCTGTTGGAGCTTCGGCCGCAGGTAACCTTCGCTATGCGATGGTGATCAATGGCAATCCGGCACCCACGACCTTTGAAAATAACGGAGGTGTGTTTACCAATGTAATACCGGGAGCCTATGACGTATATGTTATGGACGGAAATGGATGTACCAATGTTGAAAGCAATTTCACGGTAAATCCGGTGTTATCGGCAGATGCAACCCTAACTAAACTATTGGATTGTACCGCATCGCCCGATGCCATAATCGGTATCGAAGTCTTGGCCGGTTCTGGTAGCTATGAGTACAGTATCAGCAATACTGCGGGTGCCCCTGCCGTACCTCAAGGTCCGGTTCCTGGGACTACCTTCGATTATCACGCGCCAATGCCAGGTACCTATACCATTACCATTTACGATACCACTACGCCCAATAGTGCGAGCTGTAACCGAAACTTTACCATCAATGTCCCTAACAGGGTCGTACCGGTCATCAAACCGTCGATCATTGCGAACGATGTGAGCTGTTTTGGTGCCAGTGATGGAAGTATTACCATTAGTACCACCAACGGCGCGGCAGCTCCGTATACTTTTGAGATTACGTCCATGGACGGTGCCGCTATCAGTATTTTGCCATCGAGTACGACGGGCAATTCTGCCACCTTCACAGGATTGGCCCCTGCCACGGCAGGTGGTTATGTGGTGACCGTAACGGGAAATCCCGCTACGAACAACTGTTCCGTGGATAGTGTGGTCATTCCGATTGGTGAGCCTGCCCTTATTAGCGTACCTGCGCCGACCGTAGTCGAATTTGGTTGTGCCAGCGGTAATACCATGGACAACGCATCCATTTCCATTAGCGGGGTTACAGGTGGTAGCAACAACTACGTACGTTATGAGTTTATTGAGGAGGACGACCCAAATACCATGGCCGTAGAGGCACCGGTAACGGTACAGTCCGGAACAAACCCAACATACATTGAAACAGATATTGCCGGAGGTATGTATACCATCAATGTATATGATGACCAAGGTTGCTTGGGAACTACCACGGCGACCATAGCCCCCTTCGATTTGATGGGCACTCCTAGCGTTCATGTAGTTAGTCCGATCAGTTGTCCGAACCCGGATGAGGACATTTCCATAGACATCGTTAGCAACATGACCAGCTTCGCGACCCACCCGGCCAATTATCAATTTAGACAATTGCCCTCGGGCGCCTATCAGGCAGGTAACACCTTTTCGAACTTGGCCGCGGGCACCTATATCTTCGCTGTTTTAAATGTGAATACGGGCTGTGAAGTGACTGTATCCCATACCGTTGCGGCACCCAATACTTTTGATATTACCTTGAGCAATATTACCAACGTCATCTGTTTTGGCGATGATGGAAGCATAGACCTCAACGTGGCCGATGCCACCTATACCGGAGACTACAACTGGGAAATCATAAATGCCGATGGCACTCCGACGGCCAGAACGGACGATGCCGGTACATTGACCGGTTCAGGTACCGTTGCCAACATTCCGGCAGCGGCAGGCAACTATATCGTTCGGGTAACGCAAGTGGCATTCCCGGAATGTTTCCAGGAAAGGTCATTTACGATCAATACGCCAACGGCACCGATAACCTTGAACCCAATTGCCTTGACCGACGTTGGTTGTTCCAATGACCAAGGTGAGGCGACCATTATGCCAGCGGGCGGACAGGGACCGTATACCATAACGCTTACCCCTGCTTTGGGTACACCGGTAACACGAACCAATGTGTACAGTCATGTTTTCCAAGGATTGGGCGCGGGTACTTATACGGTCAGTGTTACGGATGCCTTGGGTTGTAACCAGCTTACCGGCACCAACAGCTTTAGTTTGGTGGTACCGGACCCCATAACCGGCAGTTCGTCAAGCACCGCTTTGGTCTGTGAGGGTGATACAGATGCTTCGATTACGGTGACCTTGAACCCAAGAAACGTAACGACCAACTACAGATATGTACTGAACAAGTATGCCGAAGGGGCAAGAACGACCTTGTTGAGTACCTCTGTTTCCCAAACGAATCATACGTTCAACAATTTGGGCGCTGGTTTCTATAGTGTTCTCGTCACCGATGATATGGGATGTACCGCTACCTTCGATGAGGATATAATTGAACCTTCAGATGTGGAGGCCTTGTTGGTTACCAACCAGCCCATGACCTGCCAGAACGGTGCCGAATTGCTATTGGTAGCTTCGGGCGGAACGGCCCCTTACCAATGGAGTGTTGATGGCCTTTCGTTCAGTCCAATGAACGAGACCATTACTTCAGATACGCATTTGTTCACCAATGTATCCGCCGGAAATTATCGGTATTACATCATGGACAGCAACAGCTGTGTATCCATCCTCTCCAATTCCGTTGGTGTAGAAAATATACCTCCGCTAACGGTGGACGTTGACCCATCCGCAGCATTCATCAATTGTAACGGGGATGCGACCGCCGTGATTTTGGCAGACGCCGATGGCGGATTAGGAAACTATCAATTCGCCCTGTTCAGGGATGCGGCCGCCACGGATCAAGTGCGACCCAACCAGAACAACGATACGTTCGCGGATTTGCCTATGGGAACCTACTACATTAGGGTACAAAGTGGGGATTGTGAAGTTATTTCACAAGTGATACAAATCGACGAACCGGCACCCTTGGTGGTAACTCCTGATATTACGGAAATCAGTTGTTCCGATGCCAATGATGGAGCCATCACCTTGGATGTTCAAGGGGGAACGGGCAATTATCAATATGCCATTTCACCCAACCTGAACCAATTTGACGGTCAAAATACTTTTGATGAACTGGAAGAAGGTTCGTATACGGTAATTGTGCAGGATGGCAACGGTTGTTTTGAAGTTGTCCAATTTGAACTGATTGCACCGGAACCATTGGAAATGGAGACTTCCAGCACACCGGAGATATGTGCCGGTGATGGGGACGGAACCATTTCCATTACCGTGACGGGAGGTACGGCGCCATACAGTACCGCACTAAATTCCAATGGGGATGCAGATTTTGTACAGGACCGTCTGCTCTTTGAAAACTTGGCCGGAGGTACGTATATCGTTTTTGCAAGGGACGCCAATGGGTGTACAACCAATCAGACCATTACTGTTGCAAACGGTGCCAACCTCAATGCCACTGCAGAGGTAATCTATGAATGTTCCGGGGATACTCCGGACAATAGAATTCAATTGGTATTGGAAGACCCAAGTGTGGCCGTTGATGTACTGTATGCCTTGGATTCAAACGACCCCAATGATTATGTGCTAGAACCAAATTTTGCCAATTTGGCTCCCGGAAGTCATTATATTCTATTGGTACATGCCAATGGCTGTACAAACACCATCGACTTTGAGGTGCAAAGTTTTGAACCTCTGCAATTAATTTTAGAACAGAACAATCTAAATGAGATTACGGCGGTGGCATCTGGCGGAAGTGGTGATTACACCTTCTATTTTGGTGATCGAAACAATGGGGAGGACAATACCATTTTTATTACCAGAACGGATACCTATACGGTACGCGTTGTAGATGTCTATGGATGTGAAGCGATGGCCACCATTTTCATGGAGTTCATCGATATTGAAATACCCAACTTCTTTACCCCTGATGGGGATGGACAAAATGATCGATGGATTCCTAAAAATATTGAGCAATACCCAGACCTGTTCATCAAGATTTTTGATAGATATGGCCGTGAGGTTTATCTACTTGCAGACGATAGGAACGGTTGGGACGGACTATATCAGGATACCGATCTACCAACTGGAGATTACTGGTATATTCTGAAACTAAACGGTGAAGAGGACAAGCGGGAATTCATAGGACATTTTACCTTATATCGTTAAACCCAACCAAATTATATGGTAAGCCCGTGCATTTGTGCCACGGGCTTTTTTTTGTCAAAAAGGCCTTTTTCATTGACTTGATCGATGAAATACCACAATAATTGACCCGTTCACAACAAACTCTTGCCTTCCCTTTATAATCCTTTTTTATTTGTAGTTCAAAGGTTTACTAAAAATCAAAGAACGTGTACCCTTTAAAGAAGACACTTTTATTGGTACTTTTTTTAGTTGTTGGATATTCCCATGCCCAATTGAGCGACCTGCATTATTTGCCACCTTTAAGGCAAGGACAGAATAATGGGGCCATTCAACAACAGGCAGTATACCTTTCAACACCGGAAACTACGGCGTTTACCGTAAATGTGTATCGGGGTACGAATCCCGTTCCCATAACTTCGTTTACCATTTCCAATGTAGCACCTGCCATCTATAACCTTCCCAATGGTGATAATGATATCACTTTGGTGACCAATAGCAGCACCGGGGTGGTCTTGAACAATAGTGGACTCCGGTTTGAATCTGCGGGAGGGGAAAAATTTTACGTAAACTATCGGGGCCGTTCAGGTTCACAGGCGGCATCCTTGACCTCAAAGGGAAGAGTAGCCATGGGAACCAATTTTAAATGGGGGGGCGTACCCAACCTGGGCAGCCATGTTTCCAAATCAAACACCTTGGGGATTATGGCAACAGAAGATAATACGACCATTACCCTTTCGGGTTATGACCCCAACTGTGAATTTAGGGTGGGTAACAACAGAGCAGGAATTACAGCAAACTCCCACACAATAACCCTTGATGCAAATGAGTCCTTCGTCTATGAAACCTATATTGGAAACTCACCTACCTTGGCACATGAAAGGGGATGGATCGGTGCCTCTATCGTTTCCGACAAAGATATTGTGATTAGCAACGGCTCCCTTAATTATGGTAGACAAGTAGGCAATAGTAACAGGGATGCGGGCATTGACCAACCCGTACCTGAAAATAGATTGGGCAAGGAGTATATTTTCGTTAGGGGAAATGGAAATAGCAATGGATGGACAGAGTTCCCATTAATTATTGCAACCGAGAACAATACCCAAATTTTTGTCAATGGGTCGGCAACACCCATTGCTACGTTGAACGAAGGTGATTTTTTTGAGGTACCCAGTAGCAACTACTCATCCAACTCAGTAGGGGCGAACATGTATATTGAAACTTCAAAAGATGTATATGCTTACCAATGTGTGGGAGGGTCAACGGCAGCTTATACCCAAGGCCTGAACTTTGTGGCCCCTGTAAATTGTCTTCTGCCCGATTCCATGGACAACATTCCCAGCATAACCGATGCGGCAGGGGTTTCCATTACCGGTGGGGTGACCATCATTGCCGCTACGACAACTCCAGATGCCAACATAACCGTAACTGATGGTGGGGGCGTTGTAACGCTTCCAGCCTCCTCTCCCGTTGCCGGTACGACGGACTGGAAAACCTTTTACCTTCCCAGTCTAACCGGTAATGTAAGTGTGCAGTCTACCGGACCCATAGCCGTTGGTTTTTTCGGTTTCAATGGGGCAAGGGGTCTAGCCGGATATTATTCGGGTTTTGATACCGTTCCCAATATCAATTTACAAATTACAGGCAACAGTTGCCTTCCGGGTGCCATATTGGAAATTGCATCGGGCGAAGTCTTTGATGCCTACCAATGGTACAGCGATGGAGCTTTGATCCCGGGGGCCACGTCGTCTTCTTATACCGCAACTACGGCGGGAGACTATTATTTAAGGGTAACCAGGGGACCCTGTAGTTATGACTCGAACTCCATATCGGTATTTTATTGCAACCCTGATATTGTGCTCAATAAGACTGCGGATGTTACGACCGTATCGGAAGGGAATAATGTAACCTTTACCATAACGGTCGAAAACCTGGGTATCGACCCTGCGACCAATCTAGTCGTTTCGGACCCTATACCCTCCGGACTTTCCATCCTATCGACCACGACATCCCATGGCAGTTGGACAGCTCCCAATTGGAACGTTGGCACTTTGAACAGTGGCCAATTGGAAACGCTGACAATTACAGCTGTGGCGGATGCAAACAATTCGGTTATTCCAGCGGTATCGGTCACAAATTCGGTCACCAACAGTCAGGATCAAACCGATAATAATATCACTTCGGACAATCCAAACGTATCCGTCATTATCCATAACGATTTTGACGATGATGGCGTTGTCGATCTTTCGGACGAGGACGATGACAACGACGGAATCTATGATGCCACGGAACTCAATAGTTGCTCAGGAGGATTGGATTATGAGTTTTACAATGTATCGCCAGCAGGCAACACGGTAGATAACATTCCTACCTCTGGGGCACTCGCAACCGGAGTGGCAACCAACATCGATGTATCCGGTTTGGCGGCCACCCATACGCCCGGGGATGGCGAAACGTATTCGGTTCGGTATACCGGGTATATTGAAATAGCCACGAGCGGCAGCTACACCTTTTTTACAAATTCAGATGATGGATCTAAGCTATATATTGATGCCCTAGAAGTGGTTGACAATGACGGCCTACACGCCATGAACGAGGAATCCGGCACCATAGCACTTTCGGCTGGAGTTCATTGGTTGGAAATAGTCTTCTTTGAACTTACAGGAGGCGATAATTTGATCGTTCAGTACCAAGGGCCTTCGATAACCAAACAGAATATCCCATTCTCAATCCTATACCCTGTCTCCTGTGAAAGCGATACCGACGGATTCCCGGACCATCTGGACCTTGATGCGGACAACGACTCCTGCTCAGATGCCAATGAAGCCTATAACGACCCAAATACCGATGGGGGCGACGACATGGTCTACGGTTCCGGCATACCAACCGTAAACCCGGATGGAACCGTATTTACAGCGGCCTACCCTACCCCGGCCGATGTGGATACCAACGGAACCCCTGAATTCCAAGAAGCGGGTGCCGTACCAACAATTACGGTGGCACCCGCCAATTCACATACTTTTGTGAACACCAACGATACTTTTTCGTCGACCGATGATGGGGACACGTACCAGTGGCAGGTCAGCACTGATGGGGGCACTACCTTTACGGATATTTCGGACGGACCCGAATACAGCGGAACAACGACCAACACCCTCACAATCATTACCCCTGAAGTGGACAAGAACGGCTATCAATACCGGGTCCTTATTGCCAGCGATACCTTTGTATGTGGGAATACGGTCTCTTCCCCTGCAACACTGACGGTAGGCCCCAGGACCATCATTACCAACCGTAGAATAACTATTAGGGTTAATAAAAATTAGTTTTTACTTATTAAGGATCAGCTGCCAACGTAAGGAAAATCAGGTCATTTTAAGTATTCCACACCATTTATCGAAGTTTTGGTTTACGGGATTGGCCCGTTCACAACAAAAGATTGTCCATGCGGTGGTATTCGTATTATTTTGAGACGTAGTACTTCTAGGTATGGAAATAAAAAAATTAGGGTTACTGATCCTATTTTTGATTTTTGGAATTTTAAAAAGTAACGCTCAGTTGAGCGACTTACATTATTTGCCTCCCTTAAAACAAGGAAGTAATAATAGTTCCGTTAAGGAACAGGCCATTTATATGTCAACCCCTGAGAGCACGGCCTTTACAGTAAATGCCTATAGAGGCACAAGTACTATACCCATAGCAAGCTTCAGTATTTCAAATGCAACTCCTGCAAGATATGATTTACCAAATGGCGATAATGGCATTACCATGGTTCAGAACAACGATACGGGTATTGTCATTACAACGGGCGGACTTCGATTTGAATCTACCGGTGGCCAACGGTTTTATGTAAACTATCGGGGCAGTAGCGGAGCCCAATCCACTTCGTTGACATCAAAAGGTAGACAAGCGATGGGAACCAACTTTAAATGGGGCGGTGCGCCTAATTATGCCACTACCAGTGACATTTCGACCTCCTTGGGCATAATGGCCACGGAAAACAACACCACGGTGGATATTTTTGGGTACAACCCAGGCTGCGAGTTCCGTTTGCAAAACGACAGGGATGGCATATTGGACGATGCTATCCAAGTTGTGCTAAACGCAGGCGAAAGTTTTGTACTCGAAGCCTACACTACGGAAACTGCTGCGAACGTGGATGGCTGGTTGGGCGCCTCCATAACGTCGGACAAAAATATAGTCATAAGCAATGGTGGTCTTAATTACGGTGTGGTACCAACCTCCTCTAGCAGTAGGGACGCCGGTATCGACCAACCTGTACCGGAAGACAATTTGGGCAAGGATTATGTATTCATAAGAGGCGGTGGTCAGGATAGTACCGAATTTCCCATAATCATCGCCACCCAGAACAACACACAAATATTTGTCAATGGAAATACGACTCCAATGGCCACCATCAATGAAGGGGATTATTTTATAGTGCCCGGCACCAATTATTCAAGTGCTAGCCCGGGCGCCAATATGTACGTTCGAACATCCAAGGACGCATACGCCTATCAAAACTTGGCGGGCAGTACCGGAGTGCAGACCGTTGGATTAAATTTTGTTGCTCCCCTAAATTGTTTGATACCGGATAAAGTCGACAATATTCCAGATATAACCGATGCCGCTGGAACTACCTTAAATGGTGGTATCACGATCATTGCATCCGCAACAACCCCAGATGCCAACATTGTAGTGACAGATGGTAGTGGTGCAGTCACCAAACCCGCAGCCTTAACAATTTCTGGTAATACAGACTGGAAAACTTTCTATATACCCAACTTAACTGGAAACGTGGACGTTCAATCCACCGGTCCCATAGCGGTAGGGTTCTTTGGAGCAAATGGCAACCGGGGTATCGCTGGGTATTTTTCCGGCTTTGACGTGGCACCCAATGTAGACCTTCAGATTACCGGTACGCAGTGTTTACCAGGTTCCAATTTGGAAGTTGTTGGAGAAGTCTTTGATGCCTACCAGTGGTTTTATGAAGGCAACCCCATTTCTGGCGCCACTTCGGACACCTATAACCCAACAGTGGCCGGTGATTACTATGTACGCGTGACCAAAGGCCCCTGTACCTATGACTCCAACACCTTGGCAGCCTACTATTGCAATCCTGATATTCAACTCATAAAGACCGCGGACCAAACTATGATCAATGAAGGGGAGAATATCACCTTTACCATTACCGTGCAGAATTTTGGTGTAGATCCCGCCACCAATTTGGTAGTGACCGATGCATTGCCAACGGGACTGTCCCTTTTATCGGCATCGCCCAGTACAGGTTCATGGACATCTCCCAATTGGAACGTAGGTACTTTGAACAGCGGACAGTTGGAGACTATTACTATTACCGCTGTGGCTGTTTTTAATTCGTTACCCAACCAAATACGCCATTTGGCAAATATTGCCTTAAATACCCAAAATCAGGTGGACAGCAATCTTAGCTTGGACAGACCTTCCGTGGCTATTATCGTAAACAATGATTTTGACAACGATGGAATAATCGACGTCGTAGATCTTGACGATGATAATGATGGTATTCTTGATTGCACGGAATCGAATGGAACAATTACCAATGGTACCTTTGGTTGGTATTTAAATACACCCTCAGGAACATTGGCCATGGATAACACCAGTAATCCTGAATTAAATTCCTGGTTCTTGTCCTCTACTTCAAACCTTTCATATAGCGGTATAACCGCGAGTACTCCCTTTAGCGCGGTTCAAATAGACAATATGCCATCAACTTCCCTTGAAGAGGCCTTATATAATAATGACTATATAGAAGTGTCCTTTACCACGGCAGATAATCTATCCAACCCCATATTGCACAATATAAACTGGGGCTGGTATCAACCTAGCGGCGGTGACTCCTATACCATGAGTGCTTTCTTATCGGCTGATGGTTTCATTAGCAGTATACTTACTAAGGAAGATTTGGTCATAACCAACAATGCCACTACATATCAGGTATTTGACCTCATGGACCAAACTTTTATACCACTTTTACCAGATACTACCTATACATTAAGGGTCTATGTATATAATCAAATAGATGACGATGGAGAAAATTATTCATTTTTTGATGACATTAATTTTACCATTTCTTCCTGTCGTGGAATGGACAGTGACTCTGATAACGTAATAGACAGTTACGAACTTGACTCGGACAACGATGGTTGCTCGGACTCAAATGAGGCCTACAACAACATCAATGCCGACGGAGGCGACGACATGGTCTACGGTTCCGGTGTACCTTCCGTAAACGCCAATGGCACAGTAGTAGCAGCGGCCTACCCTACTCCTGCCGATATGGATACCAATGGCACGCCTGAATTCCAAGAAGCAGGAAACGTACCTACAATCACGGTAGCACCTGCAAATTCGCATACTTTTGTAAACACAAACGACACTTTTTCGTCGACCGATGACGGGGATACGTACCAATGGCAAGTCAGCACGGATGGGGGCACTACCTTTACGGATATTTCGGACGGACCCGAATACAGCGGAACAACGACCAACACCCTCACAATCATTACCCCTGAAGTGGACAAGAACGGCTATCAATACCGGGTCCTTATTGCCAGCGATACCTTTGTATGTGGGAATACGGTCTCTTCCCCAGCAACACTGACGGTAGGCCCTAGAACAATCATCACCAACCGTAGGATTACCTTCAGGGTCAATAAGAATTAGGCATTTTTTGTAACAATTACTCAAACCGCTCGTCAAGTAAGTACAATCAATCAAAAAACTACTTGCTTTGAGCACTATTCTTACCGTTAACAATCTTACCAAAAAATTTGGGTATTTAACCGCCGTAAAGAATTTGTCATTTTCCATTGAAAAGGGCAATGTATACGGTATTCTGGGGCCCAACGGAAGTGGAAAATCGACCACTTTGGGCATCGTCCTGAACGTGGTGAATAAAACCAGTGGGAACTTTTATTGGTTCGATGGAAATACCTCTACACACCAGTCCTTAAAAAAAGTGGGTGCCATCATTGAGCGTCCCAATTTCTACCCTTATATGACGGCCGTACAAAACTTGAAACTAGTATGTAAGATCAAGGAAGTTGGCACCGAAAAAATCGATGAGAAATTGGAGTTGGTGGGCCTTTTGGATAGAAAACACAGCAAGTTCAGTACCTATTCCCTGGGTATGAAACAGCGCTTGGCCATTGCATCGGCCCTTCTTAACGACCCTGAAATCCTTATCTTGGACGAACCAACCAATGGCTTGGATCCACAGGGAATCCATCAAATCAGGGAAATCATCAAAAAAATAGCGGCACATGGCACCACCATTTTACTGGCTTCCCATTTGTTGGACGAGGTTGAAAAAGTATGCAGCCATGTAATCATCTTGAGAAAAGGTGAAAAATTATATTCCGGCCCGGTCGATGGAATGATGGCCAGTCACGGTTTCTTTGAACTGAAGGCCAATGACATGGAAAAATTGGCCCAATCCCTTAAAACCAACGAAAAATTTGGGAATGTAAAGCAAGAGAATGGATTGATTACCGCATTCCCAACGGAAGAAATGGACGCCAAATCCCTGAACGAATCGCTTTTTAAAGAGGGTATAGTTCTATCCCATTTGGTGAAAAGAAAGGAAAGCCTTGAGGAACAGTTCCTAACACTTACAAAAAATCAATCAAATTAACCGAAGACCATGATACGTTTATTAGAAATAGAATTCATAAAACTATGGAATAATAGGGCCAGCAAGGTGTTGATCATCTCCTATTTTTTTATCCTTACCTCCATCGCACTTGTTGCAGCGATTAAGTTCGATATTGGGCCTGTTAAGTTTCACTTGGCAGAAATCGGAATATTTAACTTCCCCTATATTTGGCACTTCAACACCTTCGTTACCGCCTTTTTTAAATTGTTTTTGGCCATAGTTATCGTATCCATGATGTCCAATGAGTACAGCAATAAGACCATAAAGCAAAATCTTATAGACGGACTATCCAAAAAAGAATTTATTCTTTCCAAGTTCCTGACAGTAGTATCCTTTTCCGTCATCTCTACTGTGTTTGTTTTCTTGGTCTCCTTAATATTAGGTCTTATATATTCAGATTATGACGAGTTGTCCATCATATTTTCCGATTTGAAATTTCTGGCAGCCTTCTTTTTTAAGTTGATGGGTTTTTTCTCCTTCTGTCTTTTCCTTGGGATTTTGGTAAAACGTTCTGCTTTTGCCCTAGGGTTTCTCATTTTATGGCAAATTTTCGAAGGAATAACGAGAGGTTTAATCCGCTGGAAATTATTTGATGGGGATACGACGGATGCAATAATGGGTTTTTTTCCTTTGCAATCGATGTTCAACCTAATCAAAGAACCTTTTACACGTTTGGAAGCTGTTCAAACGGTTGCGGACCAAGTGGGTGAATCCATAAAACTAAATTATCACTTGCATTGGTATGAATTCTTGATCGTAATTGCTTGGACTGCCATATTCATTTATCTTTCCTATGCTTTACTTAAAAAGCGTGACCTTTAAAATTACGTGTTATCGATGTTATATTGTATTTAACATCCATACTTAGCCTAAAATTTCATTTTGTAGTATATTGTATTGTTTAAAGCTATGAAAATGAAAAAGGGCGCATCAATATGTAGGGTATTGGCCATGCCAATACTTCTCCTAATAGCTTTTTGTTTCAACTTCAGAATCTATTCCCAAGAATGCCCTACCCTAATTTCCCCATTGGATGGTGATACTGACGTTCCTGTTGACAATCTAATCCAATGGACGGCCGTCGATGGTATCATAGGGTATTTGGTATCTTTAGGAACCACTCCCGGAGGGGGCGAAATCATAAACAGAAGATCCTCCGGCCTTAATAACTTTTATCAACCTGAAGTAGGTTTGCCTTCCAATACGGTGGTTTATGTAACCATCAGCCTATTTCTCCCGGATGCTCCAATTAAAGTCTGTCCCTTAAGAATATTTACAACGGAAACGGTTACGACAGCCCCGGATTGTACGGAATTGATTAATCCGCTTAATAATGAAACAGATGTTCTGGTAAATAGCAACCTCAGATGGAATTATGCTACCGGGGCAACGGACTATAGACTTTCCGTAGGTACCTCTTCAGGGAACTATGATATTGTTGACAGTCAACTAACGGGAAATAGACTGGTGTATGGTTTTGGGGAACCGTTGGAATTGGACCAAGAATATTTCGTGTTGATAGTTCCTTTAAATGAAAATGGAGAGGCAACAGGATGTATTGAGGAGCGCTTTACAACAGGAATACCTACCGTAAGTTGCCAGGATTCCGATTTCCCTACGATTACCATACCGGACCAAATTGGACTTTGCGAAGATCAAGGGTTTGGCATCATTGACTCCAAGGATATTGCTAGGGGATACCGATGGATTTTTATCGATTCTGATGGATCCGAAACTATTCTCTCGGAAGATTCACAACTTAGATATGAAAGAGTGGGACAATATAGACTGGAGCTTTACAATATCCTTAACCAGTTCGGTGGCGCCATTGAGTGTCCTGTTTCCAAAAATTTTGAGGTGGTTTATTCAGAAACACCGATAATTTCGGATGTCTTGATAACGCGGCAAAATTCAGGTTTAACATTGGACATCAGAACGGAGAGTAGCGGAAGTTTTGAATTTTCTCTGGATGGTCCAAATTCGAATTTTCAAGATAGTCCGATCTTTAGAAATGTGGAACCGGGGGAAAGAACCGTATATGTAAGAGACCGATATGGATGTGGAGTTGTGGAAAGAGCGATTGAAAAAGAACTTTCCCCACAGGATTTTCCCGTATTCTTTACCCCGAATGGCGATGGTTACAATGATTTTTGGCAGTACAGAAAACCAGAGGATTCCAATGAAATACCCTATGAGGTCATTCATATTTTTGATCGTTACGGAAATTTTTTGGCGCAAATAGACCCAACCTCCACAGGTTGGAACGGTATTTTTAATGGGCGCGAAATGCCGGCATCTGATTATTGGTTCAGGGCAATTTCATTTACAAAGAAAGAGGTAAAAGGACATTTTACCCTCAAACGGTAGGTTGAACCTTAAATTCAACATAATATCATTCCTTTTTTGGCAAGAATTCTATTAACCAAGTTAACTATAGTTATAGTCTTTCGTACTTTTAAAGTATGAAATTTAACGTAGTATCGGAATTTAGTCCTACAGGAGATCAGCCCAATGCGATAAAACAACTTTCAAACGGTATCAAGGAGGGTGAAAAGTATCAGACCCTGCTGGGAGTAACCGGATCAGGTAAGACGTTTACCATTGCAAATGTTATCGAAGAAGTACAAAGGCCTACTTTGGTCTTGGCCCATAACAAGACCTTGGCGGCACAGCTTTATTCCGAGTTCAAACAGTTTTTTCCAAAAAATGCCATTGAATATTTTGTCTCGTATTACGACTATTATCAACCGGAAGCCTACATTCCCACAAGTGGAGTGTATATCGAAAAGGACCTTTCCATTAATGAGGATATCGAAAAACTAAGACTCAGTGCCACTTCCTCCTTATTGTCTGGAAGAAGGGACGTGCTGGTGGTAGCCTCCGTATCCTGCCTGTATGGTATTGGAAATCCCATCGAATTTCAAAAGAACGTGATTTCCATCCAAAAAGATCAGGTCATTTCCAGAACCAAGTTTTTACATCAGTTGGTACAAAGTCTTTATTCAAGGACTACGGCGGATTTTAGAAATGGAAATTTTAGGGTAAAGGGAGATGTAGTCGATGTCTTTCCAAGTTATGCGGACCACGCCTTCAGAATTCATTTTTTTGGGGATGAAATTGAGGAAATAGAAGCTTTTGACCCATTCAACAACACAATTTTGGAAGTGTATGATAGCCTGAATATCTATCCGGCCAACATGTTCGTGACCTCACAGGATGTTTTGCAAAATGCCATACACAACATTCAGGACGATTTGGTAAAACAAATCGATTATTTCAAGGAAATAGGAAAACCTCTTGAAGCCAAAAGACTGGAGGAGCGGACCAACTTTGACTTGGAAATGATCCGGGAATTGGGTTATTGCTCGGGTATAGAGAATTACTCCAGATATCTTGATGGTAGGGAACCGGGAACAAGGCCTTTCTGTTTGTTGGATTATTTCCCAAAGGACTACCTTATGGTCATCGATGAAAGCCACGTAACCGTACCGCAGGTCCATGCCATGTACGGTGGCGACCGTTCCAGAAAGGTGAATTTGGTGGATTATGGCTTTAGATTGCCCGCTGCAATGGACAATAGACCCTTAAAGTTTGAGGAGTTCGAGGCACTACAAAATCAGGTCATTTATGTAAGTGCCACGCCTGCGGATTACGAATTGCAATTGAGCCAGGGTATCTATGTGGAGCAGGTGATTCGCCCTACCGGGTTGTTGGACCCTATCATTGAAGTCCGCCCAAGCCTGAATCAGATAGATGACTTAGTGGAGGAAATCCATCAACGTGTTGAACGGGACGAACGGATTTTGGTTACCACACTTACCAAGAGGATGGCGGAAGAACTTGCCAAGTATTTGGATCGCATAAGTGTTCGATGCAGGTACATCCATAGCGACGTCGATACCCTGGAACGTGTGGAGATCATGCAGGACCTTAGAAAGGGGATTTTTGATGTGCTGATAGGCGTCAATCTTTTGAGGGAAGGATTGGACCTACCTGAGGTTTCCTTGGTCGCAATTTTGGATGCGGACAAGGAAGGGTTTTTACGAAACAATAGATCTTTGACACAGACCGTTGGTCGTGCGGCCAGAAACCTAAATGGTAAGGCCATAATGTATGCCGATAAGATTACGGAAAGCATGCAAAAGACCATTGACGAAACAAATTACAGAAGGGAAAAACAGATACAGTATAATACCGAAAACAACATTACGCCAAAGGCCTTGAACAAAAATTTGGACAGCGTACTATCCAAAAATTCGGTCTCCACCTATCATTACCAAAAAGAGGAATTGAGAGCGGCGGAACCCGATTTGGAATACCTTACCAAAGATCAATTGGATAAGCTTATCAGGGAAAAGAGAAAGGCCATGGAGAAGGCGGCAAAGGAGCTGGATTTTATGCAGGCGGCCAAACTAAGGGACGAAATAAAGGCGCTTCAGGAACAGGAAACCTAGGATTGCACTAAAAATTCCGTGTTTTCGATACTTATAAAGTAACCAATTATATAGAATCGATTAAAAATTTGATTTACAATTTTTTATAATTATTTTTAGACAAATCTAAAACGAAGTATTCCCCAATAATTAATATGAAAAAGTGGTTTTTCCTAGCGATTCTGACCTGCTTTATGGTATATCAAAAAAGTTGGTCCCAAAAAGTTTCGGCCGAAAAAATTGAAGCCATGACCGATGAAATCTTCGTTGAATCGGTTTTCAATTTACGACAATTTTTAACACTTCCAAACGATGGTAATTTTCCCGAACAGATAGCTGCAAATTTGACTTGGTGCGACAGTGCTTTTTCTGCGTTGAACTTCAGGACCCAGGTGATAGAAACAGCAGGTGCCCCGCTCCTATTCGCTGAAAAAATAGTTCGAAAAAAAGGGAAATCGGTTTTGTTCTATTTACAAATCGATGGGCAACCGGTGGACACTACAAAATGGTTTCAGCCCAATCCATTTAAACCGGTTCTGAAAGAAAAACAGCATGGAAAATGGGAAATCATCGACTTTGAAAAATTAAGGGAGGATGTTGATTTTGATTGGCGCATTTTTGCCCGCTCATCCTCAGATTCCAAAGGTCCCGCAATGTCCTTTTTGACCGCTTTGCAAATCCTGGATTTAAAGAAAATAAAACCCGAATTCAATATCAAGGTCATCATGGATTTTCAGGAAGAACTGGGCTCGCCCCACCTACCCAAAGCGGTCGCTCAAAACAGGGAACTTTTGGATGCGGAAATGCTGTTCATAATGGATGGCACAAGGCATCTATCCAACTTGCCAACACTAACGTATGGAGCAAGGGGCATCGCCACGGCGACCCTAAGGATTTTTGGCCCAAAATACGGATTGCATAGCGGACAGTATGGAAACTTTGCGCCAAATCCGGTTTTTGAGGCATCCCGACTCATTGCCAGTATGAAGGACGAAAAGGGCAAGGTAACCATACCGGGGTTTTACGAAGGTGTTCAGCTCACGGAAAGCGACAAGAGAAGTTTGGCCGCCATACCGGAAAATCTAGACAGCACCTTGGTAAACCTAGGTATTGCCGCCCCAGATGAAGTAGCGCCCACCTATCAGGAAGCATTGCAATATCCGTCTTTGAATATCAGGGGTATGAAGTCGGCATGGGTTGAAAAAGAAGTTCGGACCATAATTCCATCCGAAGTAATCATCGAAATCGATATGCGCTTGGTTCCAGAGACTCCGGGAGAACGACAGGTAATGCTTCTAAAGAAACATATTGAAAATTTTGGGTATCACCTCGTGGATTCCTTACCATCGATTGAGGAACGGGCAACCTACCCTAAACTGGCATCTTTCAAGTATCGATTGGGGTCGCAACCGTTTCGGACGGATATGGATAGCGCAATTGGCCTTTTTCTAAATAGTGCTATGAGCAGAGTGTTTGGTAACAATATCGTAAATATGCGTACCACCGGCGGCTCACAACCCATGGCCCCATTTATAAAAACCTTGGAAATACCCGCAGTATCCATTCGCATTCCGAATCCTGACAATGCCATCCACGGGCCCAACGAGAATTTACGTTTGGGAAATTACAGGGAAGGTATCATGAGCTGCTTGGCCATTCTCACGGAAAAACTGGAGTAAATAAATACCTAAGGGAACGCCCACTAGGCAACCATAGAAAACCAAATGACAGATTTGAGGTAAGCCCTGCGGTATTGATTCTATTGACGGCACCAATAAAAAAGTGCCCTGATCTCTCAGGACACTTTTCAACTAACCAACTCAACCAAACATCATGAAATCCATTGAAGGATTGCACAATTCTTTTATGATAATTCTATCATTCTCTTAGGCTTTGGCAACGCCTCTTCTTTTTTCGGCAAGGCAAATCGCAATATTCCATTCTCATAGGAAGCATCGATTTTATCCGCATCAACGGATTCAGGAAGTGTGAAGGACCTCTTGAAAGAAGCGTATCCAAATTCCCTCCTCGTGTAATTACCTTCCTTCGTCTCGTTCTCTGTTTTTACTTCGGAGGAAATCGTTAAAAGATTGTCATCAATCTCAATGTTAAAATCCTCTTTCTTCCTTCCGGGAACCGACATTTCCAATTCAAACCCGGTTTCATTTTCTTTAATGTTCACTGCTGGAACGGTACTGTTGAAATTTTCCATTCCACCAAACCAATCAGGTTTGAAAATCTCGTTCATCAATGAAGGAAACAACACGTCATTTCTTTTAATTAGGTTCATAACTTTTATATTTTTTTAGATTAAACTTTGTTACGCCTAGCATAAGACAAATCCTATACCACTGAAAATTTTATGTCAATATGTCCTAATTACTCAAAGCAATGATGTCAATATGACATTATTTTATTTTTTGAGTTCGTTTAAAATGCTTTTTAAGTAAGGAATTGTCAGCCCTCTGACTAGATTTATAGCAACATAAATCAATGAACCGAATCAAGAATATATTTTACAGGGTACGAAGTAAGATCGCTTTCTATCCCACAATTATTTCGGTTACCGGAATATTGGTCGCCTTTCTGTTTATTTATCTGGAACAGAGGGGCATTTCCAAATTCCTTATGGACATGGCCCCAGGTCTCGTCATTGATAATACGGAAACCGCAAGAACGCTTTTAAGCACGTTGATCGGCGGGTTGATTTCCTTGATGGTATTCAGTTTTTCCATGGTTATGATATTACTGAACCAAGCCTCCAGCAACTTTTCCCCTAGGGTGCTACCTGGTATAATTTCCGATGAGAAACACCAAATTGTATTGGGGCTTTATCTGGCCGTGATTCTATACAATATTTTCATTCTGGTCTCTATTGAACCGACCGACCCCTCCTACCAAACCCCGGGATTTTCGGTACTGATTGCCATTATTCTAACGGTTCTATGTTTGGCTTCCTTTATCTATTTCATTCACAACATATCCCAATCCATACAGGTTGGAACGATTCTTTACGCCATCCACTCTAGAACCAAGAAAAGTCTATTGGAAGTTTTGGAGACCGAAGTAAAAAACGATATCGATTTTCCAGAGATGCACAATTGGTCGGCTTTAAAACTGGACAAATCGGGCTATTTTCAGGGCGTACTTAAGGATGATTTGTTGGATATCTGTCTTGAGAACGAACTAAAAATCGCTTTTATAATCCGAAAAGGCCAGTTTATCCTAAGTAATCAAGTAGGAATTTTAACGAACAAATCTATTTCGGAAGAAATTAAAGCAAAGATTTTCAAGTGCTTGATCATCTCTAAGGAAGAACTTACAGGTGATAATTATATTTATGGTTTTCGGCAAATTTCCGAAATCGGCATAAAGGCCATGTCCCCGGGAATCAATGACCCTGGGACTGCCCTTAATAGTATTGACTACCTTACGGAATTGTTCACCTTTCTCATGCAGACCAGGGATTTTGAATACTTAAGCAAGGAGGATGGAACAAATCAGGTGCGATTCATACGAAATAGCTTTCCTGAAGTGCTGTACAATGTCTTGGCAACCTACAGGCCCTATTGCGCCCACGATATCATGGTCACCGGCAAACTATTGAACATGCTCTCTTCATTACGCCAAAGAACGGTTAATTCACAACAAAGCAATGCCATAGTATTGGAAACGGATAATCTAAAAAAGGATATGGAAAAAATGATAAAAAACCAACGGGACCTTACCCAACTGAGGGATGGATTTCATGTATGGTCCTAATTATAATGTGCCTTGAAAATATTGATGATTATCTCTGGCGGAACTATTTTGTTGGGGTACTCGTGCATAATGGACAACACCTGCTCAATGGCCGATGGCGGCAGCCCCATACGTAGGCCAATATCATGTAAGCGCTCAATCTCCTTGAGGTTATTTTCATCATCGATGTTCATCAATAGAATCAACCGATTGAATTGGACCAACCGTTCCGCTTGGGATTTTGGAATTATGTGCTCCACTTCTCTTTGAAAAAGCCCATCGAACTCCCTTTTACTCACTTCAAGGCTCTGTGCCACATTAAAAAGAAAATCATATTCCGATTGCTTTAAGGTATTATCAACCCTGGCAAAAGCGATCATTTCAGAGAGAATACTCAATTTTTCCTTTAAGGTGTTCACTGCAATTCCTTTATACATTTATTTCTATGGAGATAACAACAAAATTGAAAGAATAGTATAGTTTAATCTATGAAAAACAGTTATTTAACAAATATGATCGGGTTTCCCGTTCAACGGATTCTTTTATGTCCATGTACAGCGATCAGGAACCAATAATAATGATAACTTGCATGAAATTTAAAGTTTATGACAAACAACGATATATTTAAAAAATTGAGGGTTGCCCTAAAGCTTCGGGATGACGAAATTGTGGAAATCCTGACCCTGGTCGACTTTAAGATTTCAAAAAGTGAATTGGGTGCTTTTTTTAGAAAGGAGGACCACCCAAACTATATGGAATGTGGTGATCAAATACTTCGTAATTTCCTGAACGGACTTGTCATATACCTGAGAGGGACCCGGGAAAATCCTAAAAATCCAGGTGAAGTTCTCTTGGGCAAGGAACCCACCAAGAATTTCGACAAAACCAAAAGTTTTAAAAAACAACAATTGAAAAACGTGGATACCAACTTAAGTCATGGAAAATACAAGAACAAAAAAAAATCCTGATGCCGGCATCAGGATTTTTTGTTTGATTTCTAAATTGTTAAGAGGCAATCCTCACAGGCACGGTATAAAGCTTACCTTCCTCCACATTCGAAACGTCCACTTTTTGGTAGTTCAACCTTCCCTTCACAAATCGCTCCAAATTTACGGATTCCGTATCCACGGATAACACAACGATTTCCCCTGCACTGTTCAAGGTGAACCGTACTTGTGCAGTAAGGTCGGACTCCATTTCAGTAAAGGAATTGTTTTCCAACATTTTGGTAATTTGATTGGAAAGACTCTTTTCAGGTTCAACACCTGTTGCATCGTTGGCCAAAACATTTCCTGTTGCTAATAGCAAAGCTGCTACAAAAACTAAACTTAATTTTCTCATGACTTGTTGTTTTTTGACTTCCATTTCTGAAAGTTGATTAATAATTGATTGATGATGATTTACTAAAAAGACGCCTCAAAAATGAGAATGTTACAACAGAACATCGTTTTAACATTTTTTTAATCAAAATCATCGCTTCTAATAGCAAGTCAAAGTTACATTGAAAAGGTTTGCTGTGACGGTTACTGACAAGTCTTAACCAAACCTTCAAATGAGTAAGCCGGCGATGAACCTAAATTTAAAATAGGCATTTCCACATGCATGGGATTCCCTTAAGGGAGTTAAAAAAGGTTTCGATTATTGTCAACCTTTCAATAAATGTTGTGCAAAATTTGCGGCAAATTCGCGTTAACAATAAAAAAAAGGCAATGTTACGGTAACATTGCCTTTCTATAAAAAATATTCTTTAGGAATACTTATTTCAATACTTCCTCCACTTTATCGGCAGCTTCCTTGAACTGTACCGCGGAATGGACCGCTAATCCAGAATTGTCAATAATCTCCTTGGCCAACTCCGCATTGGTTCCTTGCAAACGCACGATAATGGGAACCTTGATACTATCGCCCATATTCTTATAGGCATCTACTACACCTTGGGCGACCCTGTCACAACGCACGATTCCTCCAAAAATATTGATAAGGATTGCCTTTACGTTGGGATCCTTTAGAATAATCCTAAAAGCTTCTTCCACCCTTTTGGCATCGGCGGTACCGCCAACATCCAAGAAGTTTGCAGGCTCACCTCCGGCCATTTTGATCAAATCCATGGTAGCCATTGCCAAACCGGCACCATTTACCATACATCCCACGTTTCCATCCAAATCCACGTAGTTTAGACCTACTGCCCTTGCTTCGACCTCGATTGGATTTTCTTCCCGCAAATCCCTCATTTCGGCATATTGCTTTCTGCGATAAAGCGCGTTGTCATCAATGGAAACCTTAGCATCCACCGCCATAATCTTATCATCGGATGTTTTCAAAACAGGGTTGATTTCGAACATACTGGAATCGCTCTGTACATAGGCCTTGTACAAGGCCGAAACAAATTTGGTCATTTCCTTAAATGCGGTTCCTGATAGGCCCAAATTGAAGGCTATTTTTCTCGCTTGGAAACCAAGAAGTCCCGTTGCTGGGTCGATCTCCTCGGTAAAAATCAAATGCGGTGTCTTTTCGGCCACTTCTTCTATATCCATACCGCCTTCGGTAGAATACATGATCATATTTCTGCCTGTACTCCTGTTTAATAAGACCGACATATAAAATTCACTGGTTTCACTATCACCGGGATAGTAAACATCCTCGGCCACCAAAACCTGATGTACTTTTTTACCCTCGGCGGAAGTTTGAGGAGTGACCAGGTTCATACCTATAATTTGTCCTGCAAGCTCCTCGACCTCCTTCAAATTTTTGGCCAATTTAACGCCACCACCTTTTCCGCGACCACCGGCGTGAACCTGCGCTTTGATCACATGCCATCCGGTTCCCGTTTCCGCTGTCAATTGTTTGGCCGCGTCAACCGCTTCCTTGGCACTATGCGCTACGATTCCTCTTTGTATGCGAACGCCAAAACTTGATAATATCTCTTTTCCTTGATATTCGTGAAGGTTCATATTAGGGTAGTTTTATTTGTTGGGCAAAAATAGGAAAGACAGGGTAATTATTGAAAATTAAACTTGATTAAATGAATAAGGTCCTGCCAATTCGTTCAAACTTGTCCACATTAACTTTCAATATTTTTGAAATCCAAGGGGTCAAAATTCTTAAAATGGCCGTTCAATTCAATAATTTTCCGGGTTCTTTCCACTTGGGATAGCACATTGATCGTTGTCACCAGATGGTTATAAATAAATTCCAGTCGCTCCTGTTCCTTGGATATTTTTAATAACTGGTATTCTTGTTCATAGGAAAGCCCTATTTTATGTGCCAACACAAAACTATTGTACTTGGCCAGGTCAATCGGTGTGTTTGGAAGTTCCATAATCGCATAAAGTTCCCGAATCTTTTTCACCACCTCTGCCTTATAACTGGCCGGACAGATATAATCATACTCCAATAATTCCACAAGTCCGCCAGGGTATAGCTTCTCCCCCATTTGCGGCTCAAATAGAACGACCTTAAATACTTGTCTGGCCACACATACAACATCCATCTCCCCTCCTTCATAAGTGTTGACCACTTCTACCAGTTGCACCTCCGTCCCGTACTCCAATCGATTGTTATGGAAAACCGGTATTCCAAAGGTAATGGCCTCTTCCCTACAATCCTGGATCAGCTGTTTGTACCTGGGCTCAAAAATATGCAAGGGCACAGTTTCGCCGGGAAAGAAAACGGATTTTAAAGGAAAAAGAGGTAGTTTCATTAAAATATAAATGATGTGATTATCAATGCAGTTTATTAACCCATTGATACTTTATGAAAAACTGAATTTCTTTCTAAATTACAAAGCTTGTATATAGCATACAAGCAAAAGATGGATTTTACTGTTACATTTGACACATTTTGTTGTATTATTCTATTTTACAGGCTAAATATTTGTGGGAATCCTTTGTTACTACTAGCTTTGTCAAAAATATATCGCTATGAACAATGCGGATTTACTGAAAATCGCCAAAACGTACGGAGACCCCGTCTACGTTTATGACTCCGAAAAAATAACCTCCCAGTTCAATAGGCTTACCAAAGCCTTTGGTACCGTAAAGAAATTGAAGTTGAATTACGCTGCCAAGGCTCTATCCAATATCACCATTTTAAAATTGATGAACAGTTTGGGAAGTGGCCTGGATACCGTATCCATTCAGGAAGTACAACTGGGTCTATTGGCAGGTTTTAAACCAGAGTCCATCATTTTCACCCCCAACGGCGTCTCTTTGGAAGAAATTGAGGAGGCGGCCAAATTGGGCGTTCGGATCAACATTGACAACCTTTCCATCTTGGAACAGTTTGGTAGCAAGCATCCGGACATTCCGGTTTGTATCCGGATAAATCCGCATGTAATGGCTGGAGGAAACTCGAAAATATCCGTAGGCCATATCGATTCCAAATTCGGTATAAGCATACATCAAATACCGCATTTATTGCGAATTGTGGAGCTTACTAAAATGAATATCAACGGAATACACATGCATACCGGAAGCGATATTTTGGACATCGATGTATTCCTCTACGCTTCGGAAATCCTTTTTGAAACCGCCAAAAACTTTAAAAATTTGGATTTTATCGATTTTGGAAGTGGATTCAAGGTTCCCTATAAAGAAGGCGATATTGAGACGAACGTTGAGGAACTGGGAAAAAAGTTGGGTTCAAGATTCAATGAATTCTGCAAAGAATATGGCAAAGACCTTACCCTGGCCTTCGAGCCCGGAAAATTCCTCGTAAGTGAAGCCGGATTCTTTTTGGCCAAAGTGAACGTTGTAAAACAAACTACCTCTACCGTTTTTGCCAGTGTGGATACGGGCTTCAATCACTTGATCAGGCCCATGCTCTATGGGGCTACCCATTCCATTGAAAACATTTCCAATCCGGAGGGAAGGGAGCGCTATTATTCGGTGGTGGGCTACATCTGCGAAACGGACACTTTTGCTAGCAACAGAAGAATCAATGAGATATCAGAAGGGGATATTCTGTGTTTCAAGAATGCGGGAGCCTATTGCTTTACCATGGCCAGCAATTACAATTCCAGGTTTAGACCGCCGGAAGTTTTATGGCACAAAGGTCAGGCGATTTTGATACGGGAACGTGAGACCTTTGACGATTTAATTAAGAATCAGGTAGATGTAAAGGACTTATTTGCGGTAAAGCAACCTGAGAAAGTGAAATAAAGACCCAAAAAAAACGTTAGCTTTGGTATAATTGTTGGACTAACTCCATAACAAGTATGAACTCTAGCGTTTCCTTACATATCAAAAATCTATTTTTAGTCGCGTTTTTACTGATTTCTGCTGGGTCGCAGGCCCAAGAGGTGAAATGGCTTTCTTGGAACGAAGCCGCAGCATTGGCAGCTACGGATAAAAATCCAAAAAAAGTATTTGTCGATGTCTACACCGATTGGTGCGGATGGTGCAAAAAAATGGATAAGGATACATTCCAAAACCCGGAAGTGGCCGCCTACATGACGGAAAACTTCTACATGGTCAAGCTTGACGGCGAAGGTGCGGAGCCTATAGAATTCAAGGGAAAAACCTATAAGTTTGTGCCATCGGGCAGAAAAGGCTACCATGAGCTCGCAGCAGCCCTGATGCAGGGAAGATTAAGCTATCCTACCACCATATTCCTTGATGAAAAATTCAATATGCTCTCACCGGTGCCCGGCTATCAAAAACCGGAACCTTTCCTAAATATCGCCCGATACTTTGGTGAGGATATTTATAAGGAAAAGGATTGGAAAACCTACGCTGAAGCGGGAAAATAAGTTGCTACAGTATTGCTGTGACCAAAAAACCCAAATAGGTTCCCAAGGCATTTCCCAAAGTCCCAACCAATATTGCCGGAAGCACAAGTTCTTGGCGCCCAAAGGTCTCCGCTAAGGCAATCGCAGAAGCTCCACCTCCAACATTTGCCTGACTTGCTATGGCCACCATATCCCAATCCCTTAAAAAAAGACCACCAAGAAGCACAATAATGACACCATGTAAGAAAACGGCCAACACGGTAAAGGAGAAAAGGATTAATCCTACTTCCTTAAGTTGAACCACGGCATCAATTTCACAATAAGCACCTATAACGGCTAGAAATAGATATACGGTATATAGACCAAGGGTTTGGGCTCCTTTTATTTTTTCGACGAAAGGAAATTGGGCCATTACAATCCCCAAGGTTGAAATGATGAGAATACTGGGTATCCTAGGTATTAATGTGTGTAAAACATCCGAGAGTAGATAGGCCCCCACACCCAAAAAAACGATAAGGCTTAACTCTTCTAATGTCAGTGGTTCCGTGGTACCCTGCTGCTCCTTCAAGGGTTCCTTTTCCAGTATGCGCCGATCCGCTATAAACCTTCTTAGCACGTGCGGAAGGGCAATGGTCGCCATGATCCATAGTGCCGTTATCACATTGTCCACGGCAATGGTACCCGCATATAACAACCCATTTTCCTGAAAACCATATATAAGGGCCACCGCATTAAAATTGACACTCCCTCCCGTGTAGGTACCCGTTAGCATCCCCGCCAAAACTTTGGCTTCCGGGCCCAACACGCCTTGGGGACCAACAATGACCCAGGCAAGAAGAATACCTGCCACCGTTGCCAAAGAACCGAATAAAAACAATAGCAACATGGGTACACCTGCTTTTTTAATGGCCCTAATATTTGCTCCTAGAAGAAGGTAGAAAATGGAAATCGGGGCCAAGTAGGTAAATACTGCATCATATAAAGGTATACTGTTGGATGCGGAAGGAATTATTTGGAGGTTGGCACAAACTGCGGTAAACAATATAACCAAAAGGGCTCCTCCCAATGGTTTGCCCCAAGAGGTCTTGGCCGCCCTGACCGATAGCCAAACCATTAGACAAAGTACGGCGAATACGAAAAGGGGTTGGTTGGTGAAGTTCATTTTGCACAAGATACTAAAAAGTTCGTGGTATATTCCCAACATCTGAAACCGAACCAAAGATGACTTGTACCATGGAATTTTAATCGCTACTTTTCTATCTCAAAATCAATTTATGCGTTACACCTTCCTACTTGGTATCATACTAATAGTTTCTTGCAAACCGAATGGCAGCAACCCTATACAAGCTGAACCAGGGGTGTCTTTGGAATTGGCTCAAGAACGGTCCGAGACCTTCAAAAACATACAGTATAAACTCCATTTTCACATACCGGATTCCTTGGAAAAACCCATATTCGCCAGTGAAACACTGACATTTGAACTTCTGGGCAGTAAGGATTTCTATTTGGATTTTAAGGAGCATCCAGATCATTTAAAAAAAATCGTGGTCAATGGAAGACCCATTGAAATCCAGCACCAAAACGAGCACATCAGAATTCCAAAGTCCAATTTGGTAAAGGGGAAAAACTCCTTGGAAATCGATTTTTTAGCCGGTGAACTTTCACTAAACAGAAATGAAGACTATCTATACACCCTTCTGGTACCAGATCGGGCACGAACGCTTTTTCCCTGCTTTGACCAGCCTAATTTAAAAGCTACCTACTCGCTGACAATTACCGCCCCTGAAAACTGGAAAGTACTCTGTGCCGCTCCAGAAATTGACCAGTTCACCAAAAACGGATGTACGGAACATCGGTTTGGGGAGTCGGACAAAATGAGCACGTATCTTTTTTCCTTCGTGGCGGGAAAGTTTAAATCCGAAGAAATGGCCATAGCCAATTTTCCTATGAAAATGTTATATCGGGAAACCGATGAAGAAAAAATCAGTTATAGTATCGATTCCATTTTCCAGTTGCACCACAGTTCCAAAGTGTTTCTCGAATCCTATACCGATTTTCCCTTCCCCTTTCAAAAACTCGAATTTGCCACGATTCCAGGCTTTCAATACGGCGGTATGGAACATGTGGGGGCCATTCAATACAAGGAAAGTTCCCTTTTTTTGGATGGCAGCGCTACGGAAAACAGAAAACTGGGCAGGGCCAAACTGATTGCCCATGAAACTTCCCATATGTGGTTTGGGGATTTGGTAACCATGGACTGGTTCAATGATGTTTGGATGAAGGAAGTTTTTGCCAACTTCATGGCGGATAAAATCGTAAATCCCGCGTTTCCTACCATAAACCATGAATTGGCATTTATGGTGGGCCATTACCCAAGTGCTTACGGTGAAGACCGTACAAAAGGTACGAATCCTATCAGGCAAGAATTGAAAAACCTCAACAATGCGGGTTCGCTTTATGGCAGTATCATCTATAACAAGGCGCCCATTATGATGCGACAGTTGGAAGCGGTCTTGGGTAAGGAAAACTTTCAAAAAGGTATTCAGGAATACATAAAAACCTATCAAAATTCGAATGCGAATTGGAACGACCTCGTGAAAATTTTGGATAACCGTACGGATATAGACCTTCTTTCTTGGAGCGAGGTCTGGGTAAATAGTTCCGGCAGGCCCATTTTCAAGGATAGTGTAACATATACGGAGGTCGGCAAGATTTCCTCTTTGGAATTGATACAAATGGCCGAAGATGCTTCGGACCAAATTTGGCCCCAGATTTTTGAGATTTCCTTGGTCTATCCCGATTCCATCCTAAGAATTCCGGTGGAATTTACCGGTGACAAACTGGAAGTCACCCAGGCCCTTGGACTTCAGAAACCACTCGCAGTCCTTTATAATTCCGATGGTATGGGATATGGCGTATTTCCAATACATCCTGAAGCTTTTGAGACTATAGCGATCATGTGTGATGAAGTCGCTAGAGGTTCCCTGTACATAAACGCCTATGAAAATGCTTTGAACGGTGCTATTGAACCTTTGGAGCTACTGCGTTTTTATGAAAACCGATTGTATCTGGAAGAAAATGAATTGTTAGCGAATTTGTTATCGGGGTATTTGAAGAGCTTGTTCTGGAAATACTTATCGGAAGAGGAACGTCACTTGGAGCAATCCAAAATAACGGATAATTTGTGGTCCCAATTGCAAAAGGACCTTACCCCTAACAAGAAAAAGACCTTGTTCTCGACCTTCCAGTCGGTGGCTTACACAGGAGCTTCCTTCCAACAGTTGTACGATATTTGGTCCAAAAAAATCGAAATATCCAATCTTCGACTGAACAAGGATGACTTTACCGAAATGGCCTTGGACCTAGCACTCTATCAACATCCTGAATCACAGGAAATTTTGCAAACGGCTAAAAACGCCCTTGACAATCCGGACAAATTGGAACGCTTCAACTTCCTGCTACCTTCCGTTTCACAGGATGCATCGGTAAAAAGCGACTTTATGGAATCCATGAAACTTGAAAAGAACCGTTCAAAGGAAGTTTGGACGGCATCGGCATTGAATAATATTAATCATCCCCTCCACCAAGAATTTGCCTTGAAACACCTTAGGCCCAGTCTAAACCTTTTGGATGAAATACAACAAACAGGCGATATTTTCTTTCCAAAACGCTGGTTGAGCAGCACCATAGGTAATCATACCTCAAACGAAGCCTACGAAATCATGCAAGAATATTTGAAGGATAATCCGGAACTAAACCCCTCCCTTAAAAACAAGTTATGGCAAGCCGCCGATGACCTTCGAAGGGTTCAACTTCTAAACAAAAAGATAATCCAATAAACTAAAATAGGATATCAGTTGACATTAATCAACAGTTATAGTGGAAATACCCCATCTAACTGCCGAGTTGTTCTCCTCGTCGGCCTTAACTATTACGTAAAACTGGGAACCTGCGGAATTAAAAAAGCCAAAATACCCGTGAGACGAGAAAAGGGAAAAATTGCCATTCGTATCCGTTCCTAAAAACTTTGGCAACTCTATTTCGCCTTGGAAGTTGTAAAAATCTTCGGTGTATTTTTTAACAACACCTCCAGGTTTATAATCCCAATCCCATAACCCTTCGTCTACGATAGTATATATTACATTTGCTTCTGCATGGGAATCCATAGTCGAAATACGTTTTCCTTGCTCACCTAATAATTTTCCGCTATATGTCATATCATTCGTTTGATTCTCTGAAGCGTTAAATACATTCCTGGCCCTAGAAAATAATTTATCCCCAGATTCAGATATCCAAATATTTCCGCTAAATTCAAAATCACCGTGATATGGAGAATCGTAAAGATAATGTGCAGTCCCTCCAGAAATGTCATACTTTTCAAAATCGGACGGGGAAAGACCATTATCTGCGCCATAAATATAACTGCCGCTAGGATGCAACTTGGCCCTAGTCCCCGCATAAATGGTATTTCCTGTGTTTTGTGTCTCATTTCCAGTGGACAAATCAATACACCTAATACGTTCATGCTGATCTACACGTGGAAAGGCATATGCCCAATTGTTTGGTCCCAAAACAATATCAAATACGTCCGTTGTGACGCTGTACATTTGAATCAATTCCATAGATGATAAATTTATATAGGAAATATATCCATCATGACCAACTACGGCTAAATTACCATCTTGACTAATAGATACGCTGGTAGGCGGTAAGTTCAAATCCAATGATTGAATTCCCTGAGAAACTGGATTAATATTAAGAATTTGGTTTGGAAATTCTGAAACCGCAATTATTTTGTCATAATTTCGATCATATTCAGCATCCACAATTTGACCATTATCCAATATCCATTTTTCCTCTTTATAGGCCTTTATATTGACAGGCAGCTCCAAAGCGTTCTGTTGATTATTTCCAATATTTAAAGAATATTCATAGATATTCGTTTCTAACTCGGTTCTATCAACAGTTGAGGTTACCAAAATAGAATCACCTATAGCCAAAAAACCTGAGTCTGGAGAAACTGTTAAATAATCATTTTGATTATTAATGGTCCAATTAAAGTCCAAACCACCTGAATTTTTAATGTAAAACTCGGTTGAATCTTCTTGATAATCAAATTCCAGAATGCTCTTTGATATGGCCATTTGAGAAATTTGAGGAGTTTCTATAAATACCGATACATCCATCAACTTTTTACCAGCCGAACTTGAAATTATTTCTACCGAACCAGTGTTCCAACCAACGTTTAAACCGGAAACCTCCGTGGTAACCAAAATTTCATCAATCGTACCGTCCAAAATACCACTGGAAGGAGAAAAAGAAATCCAGTTTGGCTTACTACCTATTCGCCACTCGAGTCTTCCTTCAGGTTGGGAAGAAATAAAAATGGTACCTGATTCACCTTGTAACAACTCCAAATTGTTCGGAGAAACTATCAACTGTAAATCTTTGCCTATATCTGAATCATTTTCATTAGAACACGATAGGAGAAAGAATATTCCACAAAGAAATTTAATTGCAAAAAAGGGCTTACTTTTTCCCATATAGTTTTATACTAATTTATCAATCAAACGAGGAATAAGGAAGAATATTTTGAGCAGCTACCTCTAAAGATAATCTTCTATAATAATCCAAATAATCTACCTACTATAATTAGGAGATTCCTTGGTAATGGTCACATCATGTGGATGGCTCTCGTTGATTCCGCTCGCTGTAATCTTTACGAATCGACCTGTCTCCTTTAATGTCGCGATGTCCTTGGCCCCACAGTAGCCCATCCCGGCCCTAAGCCCGCCAACAAATTGATGGATGCTTTCGAACAAGTCACCTTTATAGGGAACCCTACCCACAATGCCCTCAGGAACCAATTTTTTGATATCGTCCTCCACATCCTGAAAGTAACGGTCCTTGCTACCTTGCTTCATGGCTTCCACGGAGCCCATGCCCCTATAACTTTTGAATTTTCGGCCTTCGTAGATAATGGTTTCCCCGGGGGACTCCTTCGTTCCAGCCAAAAGCGAACCTAACATAACAGTGTCCGCACCTGCGGCAATAGCCTTGGGAATATCGCCTGTGTAACGAATACCGCCATCTGCAATAACGGGAACCCCGGAACCTTTAATGGCTGCAGCGACCTCCAACACGGCCGAGAATTGTGGAAATCCTACTCCGGCCACGACCCTCGTGGTACAAATAGAGCCAGGACCAATCCCGACTTTGACGGCATCGGCACCAGCATCCACCAAATATTTTGCAGCTTCGCCCGTGGCAATATTCCCCACGATCACATCCAGATCCGGAAATTTCTTTTTGACTTCCTTTAGTATGGTAACCACGCCTTTCGTATGTCCGTGGGCGGTATCGATAACAACGGCATCCACTCCGGCATTCACCAAGGCCTCCGCGCGATCCACGGCATCCATGGTCACCCCCAAAGCCGCAGCAACGCGCAAACGGCCATACTGGTCCTTGTTGGCAATGGGCTTTTGGGTAAGTTTGGTGATGTCCCTAAAGGTGATGAGACCGATTAATTTGTTGTTCTTGTCTACGACCGGAAGTTTTTCAATTTTGTGCTCCTGTAAGATGTCCTCAGCTTCGGATAGGGAAGTTCCTTCCCCCGCGGTGACCAAGTTCTCCGAGGTCATTACCTCCGAAATGGGTCGGTCATTATTCTTTTCGAATCGTAAATCCCTATTTGTTACGATTCCAATCAGCTTGCCTTCATCATCCACAATGGGAATTCCGCCAATACTGTGTTCCTTCATATTGGCCTTGGCATCCTTGACCGTGGAATGCAACGGCATGGTCACGGGATCCAAGATCATTCCACTTTCCGCCCTTTTGACCTTCCTCACTTTAAGGGCCTGCTGCTCTATCGTCATGTTTTTGTGAAGCACCCCTATGCCGCCTTCTTGCGCGATTGCAATTGCCATGCGGGATTCGGTCACGGTATCCATCGCCGCAGAAATTATGGGGACATTGATGGTTATATTTCGGGTGAACTTGGATTGGATATTTACTTCGCGGGGCAGTACTTCTGAATACGCAGGTACCAAAAGTACGTCGTCATACGTAAGGCCTTCTCCAAGAATTTTATTAAGGTGGGCTTCCATGCAATTAAGGATTTAATTGCGTGCAAATATACGCTTTTTAATTGGGATAATTCATTCGATAGAAAGGGGTATTCAATCAAAGTAGCTACGAAAGGTACCCTAATCTTGAAAATCCTAAAAAAAGCGTTCATTCATTCCTATTTTTTAAGTCAAATTAATGTAACCGACATAAAAAAACCGAGCAATTCAAGGAGAATTACTCGGTCATAAGGAATCCTATCAACCTATTTTATTCCAGCGCTGTTTCGCCCTCGTTGGGATTGTACACATAATTGAAGGTATAAACCCTGGATTCATTTAAAAATGCATCCGGCTCCGCAGGTGCGTCCCTATAATAACTTATAATCTCGACCTTGGCAAATTTCCCATCATGGGTCCTAAATACCAAAATCCTGCCCGGAATAGGGGTCACCGTAAAGGTGGCCGGATTGTAATTGTACCATCCTTCGCCGCTTCCCGCAGGTACGGCAAAGGAACCTGCCGCATCCTGATCAAAGGAGAGTCCATCGGCACTTGTGATATCGGAAAAAATCCCATTTTGTACCGTTGCCCCACCATTGCCGTTCCTCGTAGGCTCCTCATTGGTACCCGTAGCCGTACCGCCATTCACCGCTATGGTCGTACCTCGAAAGGCAATGTCCCAATCCGTTTCACTGTCCGTAACGGCCCCGGTCTCAAAACTAAATTTTGTAAATGGGCCTCCTATGGGTTGTCCCTGCCCCCCTGTTTGTGGGGCTTCTAAATTAGACACGGTGTCCGAAACCAGATTGGATAGGACCGTAAAGGTGGCTGCCGATGTTTTTCTGAACCCGTTCGCCGATATTTCAATCTGTCCGGAAGTTGCCCCGGATGGAACCGTAGTTACAATTTCGGTAGTGGAGACCGAAGTAACAGTGGCCGGAATTCCATTGAATGAAACTGAAATATTGGAAGCGTCCGATGGAAAATCGGTTCCGGTAATTCTAATTTCGGTACCCACGGTGCCGGATTCTGGTGAAATAGTGGTTACCGTAAATTCCGATACCGCGTCGCCATCATCATCGCTACAGGCCAAAAAGGAAAAAACCACCATTAGAAAGGTAAAAAGTTTTAACGTTGTTTTCATAAAAATCTAAATTTAAAATGTAATGTTTAATCGAGTGAATAATTGAATACCAGGATTTATCAGAACCTCGTTATCCTGTAAAGCGAGGGGGTTGCTCCCCTTAAAGTCCAAAAGATTGTTGGCTCCCAACTGTAGCTGGTAATGCTTGAAGAGGGTTTTTCCCAAGGATAGGTTCACCAAGGAATACCCGTCCACAAAACTGTTGTCAAAATCGTCCAGAAGGTCGTTCCCGTTTCTATCGGTAAGTCCGAACTTGCTCCTATAAACGACCCTTAAATTGGCATTGGCATCCCATTTTGGGATTTCATAAAATACCTTGAAATTAAAGGTGTGGCGGGAACGGTTTTCCAGACCAAAGTACTGGCTTCGCTCCAAACGCACGGTCTGTAGGGTTTCCGGGTCGCGCGCAAAAACGTTCCCTTGTACTAAGGCATCTTCCTGGTCCTTATCATAGGCGAATAGTAGTTGATATCCACCGGAAAGACTCAGGTTTTTAATGCCGTTGAATTTAATATCGGTTTCAAGTCCCTGCGTGTACACCCGTTCCCGATTGATATAGCCAAAAACGTTCTGACCGTTGGTCTTGGAGGCAAGGATTTGGGTGTCGATAAGATTCGTGAAATCGTTGCGGAACAGGTTGACCTCGGTCGTTAATTTTCCCGATTTTAGGGTCATGCCCAAATTATATCCAATGGAACTTTCCGCATTGAGCCGTTGACCCAATTGGGCAGGGTTTACGGCCAAATTGGCAATCTCACCATTTTCCTGCAATCGCTGAATGCCCTGTGCTTCCACTTCCTTGCCAAAAACAGAGTACCCCCCACCCGATGCATTGGTAAAATCGAGGTACAACTGCCTAAAATCCGGGGCCTTGAAACCGCTGCCCACGGAACCTTTGACGGCAAGGCTTGGCGATATTTCATACCGCGCCGAAAGTTTAGGGCTCAGTTGGGAATTGTATTCGCTGTGATTGTCAAACCGAATGCCCGCAATCACATTTAGGCCTTCCAAAGGCGTAAAATCATACTGGGAAAAGACATATTGCGAAAAAAAGGAAACGTTATTGGCGAAAAGGTTTCGCTGTAAGGTTTCCAAATTGCCCCCTACGCCCAGTGTAAAGGTGTTTTCCCCAAATTTTTGGTTAAACCTTACCTCTGGACGGAACAGTTTCTGATTGAAGTCGTTCGCCAAAAGCACCTCATCGGTCAAAATATCCAACGATTCCTCATCGGTTATATAATTGGTATAGTAAAGTTCATATTGTAGATTCGTTTTGGAAGAAGGGTCGTGATTAGCCCGTACCAATAGGTTTAAATCCTGTTCCATGCTGGTACTGGGGGCTACGTCAAAGTCCTGATGAAAGAATCGGCCAGAGACGAAGAAATCAAGTTTTTCCGATGCATCGTAGAAAAGGCGGCCGCTCAACGTATAGTTGTCAAAAGGATTTACCGTCTGCCCTACATCACCGGAGGCTAGGTCATAACCATCCGTGCTGAGCCTATCCACAAAAAAGGAATAACCAAGATCCTCCTTACGTTGGTTGATGCTAAAATTACTGTTATGATGGTTGAACGTGGCCATGCGATGGCTTAGCTGTCCGCTGATGTTCTCTGATGAAGGCTTTTCAGTAATAATATTGATGACGCCCCCAAGGGCTTCGGAACCAAAGAGACTACTAGAGGGGCCTTTGACCACCTCGATCTGCTTGATGTTGCCAATGGCAAACCGACTCAGATCCAAATTGCCAGAACTGCGCCCCACTACGGGAACACCATCGATCAAAACCAATACGTAATCCGAGGCAATTCCTTGTATTTGTACTCCTTCGCCCCCGCCAACGGTGGCATCGGGAGTCATGATGATTCCCGTTTGTTCGTTCAAAATCTCGTCTAACCGAGTAACCCCTGTTTGCTCCAATTGGGTTTTAGGAATCAAGGTTACCGGCAAGGGCAGTGAGGATAATTGTCTAACCGTTCTGGTAGCTGTGACTACTACCTCCTCCAAATCTTGTGTCAGAATGGAGTCTCTTCTTTCTTCCACCTGTCCTATGGTGAATGTTAGGTAAAGCGTGAAAAAAATTAACGTTAAATTATTTTTATTTAGACTCATTCTGTATAAATTTGGCTCAAAAATAATTATTATTTTAAATCAGTCTAAATAAACTGAATAAAAAAATCAACGAATCCTAAACTTTAACATCTATAAAAAATGAAAAGAGTACAGTTGTTTACCGTAATGTTCGTTCTGGTGGGAGCGAGCGTTTTTGCCCAGACCAAAAAGGAGAAGGACCAAGAATCCATAAAGGAGATGTGCGGCTGTTTTGAAGTAACCTTCAACTTTGCCGAAACCTTTAATTACAGTCAGGATTCCTTGTACAAACCTTCCAAGACAAAGGTGGATAAAGGTCTGGAATGGGCCCAATTGGTAACTGATGAAGACGACAAGATCGTAATTCAGCATATTCTACAGGTAGGCAATCCAGCAGAACCCATGATCGTAAAACACTGGAGACAGGATTGGTTGTATGAAAACACGGATTTCTATTTATACAATGGTGATAACGAATGGAACTACACCCAAAAACCTAAAAATGAAGTCGCGGGACAGTGGACACAAAAAGTCTATCAGGTAGACGACAGTCCAAGGTATGAAGGGAGTGCCTCTTGGGTGCATGTGGATGGAACCAGTTATTGGGAAAACACAACACCTGCCCCATTGCCCAGAAGGGAATACACGACCCGGGGCGATTACAACCTCACCATGCGCGGTAACCGACATGAAATTACCTCCGATGGATGGGTGCACGATCAAGACAATTCCAAAATAGTCCGTAAGGATGGAGAGGCCGATTTCATCTTGGCCAAGGAAAAAGGCTACAATACCTATGTAAAGGTTCCAGATGCACGCTGTAAAGCTGCGGCCGATTGGTGGATCGCGAATGATGGCAAATGGGCCATGGTCCGTGACAAATGGGACGAGGTGTTCGCAAAAGAAACCGATTTGGTGTTAAAGGAAAAGGTGGACAACAAGGTACTTTACAAGCACTTGTTCGAAGATGAAGTTTCAAGTGCCGATAAAATTGGAGCGGTCATAGATTCCTTCGTCGTAGAAGAAAATTCCAAAGTAGCCCTTAAAAGCAAATAAGTCATGAAGAACATTTTAAGTGCCATCTTCACGGCAGCATTTTGTTTGGGTTTGGCAGCACAGGAAAACCCTTTTTTGAAAAGGGAATATTGGAACAATAATCCTTCCATACAAGAGGTTGAGGCTACGATACAGGAAGGACACGACATTACGGAGCGTAACGCCGCCTATTTTGATGGTCCCACCTACGCCATTTTACAAAAGGTAAATACCAAAACCATGGCACATATCATCGCCAAAGAAGGTAACGGTGTTGCTAAATTGACCCATGATGGCAGAATTTACCTGCACTGGGCCGCGTACGCAGGAAACCTGGAATTGGTCAAATACCTACTCGACCAGGGTTCTGATGCCGCGGCAGTGGACGCCCATGGCTATTCCGTAATCAACTTTGCTGCTAATTCTGGAGTAACGGATACCCAAATTTTTGATGCCCTTCTTGAAAATGGAGCGGACGTAAAAGCGACCACCCACAACGGTGCAAACGCTTTGTTACTGGCATCCTCTGGAGCTGATACTTTTGAGTTGCTCCAATATTTTATGGATAAAGGGCTACCGCTAAACAGTGCGGACGATACTGGTAACGGGGTCTTCCAGTATGCCTCCCGTGGCGGGGATATCGCCCTGCTAAAGACCTTGGCAGAAAATAGACTGGATTATAAAAAAGTAACTACTGATGGAGAGAATGCCCTCTTTATGGCTGCCAGAGGAACACGTAGGAATCAAAACGGCAAGGAGGTCTTTGAATATTTGGAAGGTCTTGGTCTTTCCAACCAACTTGTAAACAAAGAAGGCAAAAACCTGCTGCATATAATTTCAGGAAGGAATAAGGACCTTCCCTTGTTCGAACATTTTATAGCATCGGGGGTTTCGACAAATTTGAAGGACAAGGAAGGCCAAACCCCATTTATGATTGCTGCATCCGGAAACGTCCTTGAGGTTGTTGAGCTTTTGGCAAAACATGTGGAGGATATGGATTTAACCAATGACAAAGGTAGAAATGCGCTAATGATGGCTGTGGAAAGGAATAGTGCCGAGGTGGTCGATTTCCTATTGGAACGTGGTGCAGACGCAAGCGCATTGGATACCGACGGGAATTCTCTTGTCTATTACCTGATTCAAAATTACAATCCCCAAAATACCGCCCCGTTTGAAAAAAAGTGGAACCTACTTCAAGAAGCCGGACTAACTATGACCGAAAAGCAGGGCCATGGTAACACGCTCTTACATCTTGCGGCCAAGGCCAACAACTTGGCACTCTTAAAGCGATTGGAGGATTTGGAAATCGATGTCAATCAAAAAAATGAGGATGGAATCACTGCACTTCACTTTGCCGCAATGTCATCCGATAACGAAGACATGTTAAAGTATCTGATTTCCATGGGGGCGGACGTGAGTGCAAAAACCGAATTTGAAGAAACGGTCTACGATCTGGCGAACGAAAACGAATTGTTACAAAAGCACAACGTAGCGTTGGATTTTTTAAAAATATAATTTAAAGAATGAAAAAGTTTTTTATCCCGATAATGACTATCGTCAGTTTAGCCCTACTGGCCTTTGGCAAAGCTACTGAAACCACCTCCTATAAATGTATGATCCAGCTCACCAATTACGAAGGCGAAGGAGCCTACATCGTGGTGTCCATTTTGGACGGTAATGGCAAGTATCAAGAAACCTTGTACGTTCAGGGCGATGATAATGAATGGTACCGTGACCTGGAAGAATGGTGGAAGCAAATTTATGGTATCAGACGGCCTAACCTCGATGCTATAGTGGGTGAGACCGTTACGGGCGGGCAACGCAAAATGACCGTTTTGAACATCCCGACGGATAAAATCGACGCTGGATACAAAATCCGATTTGAATCCGCCGTAGAGGACCAGGAATATTATAAGGACGATCTGGAGTTTGACCTTACCACGGAAAATCTATCGGCCAAAAAGGAAGGCAAGGGCTTTATCCGATATGTACGAATGATTCAACAATAAAATACGTGTATGACCATCTCTATTTGGAGGTATAGTCACTTACTTTTGGCCCTATCCACGGGCCTTTTTTTGATTTTGGCATCCATAACTGGGATTATATTGGCTTTTGAGCCTATACAGGGAGTCTTGAAACCCTATAATCCCGTAGCGTTATCGGAAGTGACCCTGGCCGAAACCATAGGTACACTTCAAGCGGAGTACGAGGAGGTTTTGAGCATTGAAGTGGATGCGAACGATTTTGTCCTTGCCGATGTGCTTACCTACGATGGCGAAGGCAAACGGTTCTACATCCATCCCAAAACTGGTGAGTCTCTGGGCGAACCGTCCCCGCAACATCCTATTTTTCAATTTACGACGAACCTGCACCGCTCCCTCTTTTTAAAAAGCGTAGGTCGATTTTTCGTGGGCCTGGTTTCTTTTTTACTTTGTCTTATTGCAATAACGGGCCTGGTACTTATCATAAAAAGGCAGGGCGGTATTTCAAAATTATTTTCCAAGGTCCACAAGGATTATTTTGAATTGCGATACCATGTCATTTTGGGTCGATGGTTTCTGGTTCCGATTCTCATTTTGGCCGCGACAGGAGCATTTCTATTCGCTGAAAAATTCTCCTTGCTTCCCAGCACGCTCGTTGTTCATGAAAGGGTTAATCCCGATTTGGACGTGGACGAATCGGTAAGGCCCCAAGAATTGGACATTTTCAAAACAATTTCCTTGGCCGATGTACGAAACGTAAATTTTCCCTTCACCCCTTTTCCCGAGGATTATTTTGAGGTTGCACTCAGGGACAAGGAAATCTATGTCCACCAATATACGGGCGAAATTTTAAGCGAAAAACCATATCCGTTCACATTCTTGGCAAGCAAACTAAGCCTGACCTTGCACACGGGACAAGGTTCTATGCTATGGTCTTTGGTGTTATTACTGGCCAGTGCCTCCCTACTGTTTTTTATCTACTCGGGTTTTGTGATGTGGCGTAAACGCATCCAAAACTCGGTAAAATTTAACCATAAAAATGCCGATGTATGTTCGCATGTCATTTTGGTAGGCTCCGAAACCGGGACCACTTTCGGCTTCGCCAAGTTACTTGAAAAAGCATTGAACAAAATGGGGAAGGAAGTACTTGTTTGTCAACTCAATGAGTATAAAACGTTTAAAAAAGCGGAACATCTATTTATCCTGACGGCGACCTACGGGGAAGGGGACCCTCCCACCAATGCTCGAAATTTTATGGATTTATTGGAGACCGTACAGCAACCAAATCCGTTGAAATATGCTGTCATCGGTTTTGGTTCCACCCTCTATCCCAACTATTGCAAATACGCCATCGATGTTGAAAAAGCACTTGCTGCAACATCCGGTTTTGAGCAAACGATACCCATTTACAAAATCGACAATCAATCCTATGATGCCTTTAGGGAATGGGCCATACAATGGAGCAAAGCGACGGGGGAGCATTTGGAACTTCCGGCAATGGGCATCAAAAATAAAATTCCAAAACTGCATGAATTTGAAGTGGTATCCAAAATCGAACCCAATAGGGACGATACCTTTTTAATCCGACTCAAAGCAAAAGGCAATGCCAAGTTCCAATCTGGGGATTTGTTGGAATACAGACCCACGGAGGATGGAATCCCCAGGTGGTTTTCCATTGCCAAACTAGGCCAGGAAATGCTACTGAGCATCAAGAAACACGAATTTGGTATCGTTTCAAATTACCTAGATTCTCTAAAACCCTTGGAAAACCTTAAAGCTGGCATTAAAGCAAATCCCCATTTCCATTTTCCAAAAAAGGCGAAGGAGATTATCTGTATTTCTAATGGTACGGGTATTGCCCCCTTTTTGGGAATCATTGCGGAAAACAATAGGAAAATTCCGATTCACATGTATTGGGGTGGCCGATACAAAACCTCCCTAGAAATCTACACCCCCTATTTGGAGCATCTCAAAAGTGCCGGAAAACTAAAGACCCTAGAAGTGGCCCTGTCACGTACCGAAGGTTCCAATACGTATGTCCAGGACCTTGTGAAACGAGATTCCCAATTCATTTCCAAAAGCCTAAAAAACGGTGCGGTCGTCATGATTTGTGGGGCATTACGTATGCAGAAAGATGTACTGGAAATTCTTGAAAAAAGTACCTTGGAACACCTCGCTACGTCCCTATGCGATTTTGAAGCCAAGGGGCAATTGAAAATGGATTGTTATTAAATACTACGTCGCATAGGCTCACTTCCTTAAAAAAAACCATATTGATGGATTGGCAAGTTGTTCCCGGTAAACCCCAAAAGCCTTTGGTAAATCATTCAAGGAATAGAAGTCAAATTTATTTTTATTTGTTCTAAATAAGTTTTGCAAATAGAATAGAACCCAATACATTTGCCCAAATTATTTTGAATAAGTCTAATTAAAATGAAAAAGTGCATCGCTATCCCCATTCTCTTACTAAGTATATTCTTGAAAGGGCAACAGCCAACACAGACTACAACTATGGATTCCATCCATTTGAACGAGGTTACCCTAAAAGCCAATGCCATTTTAGGTAGTAAATTCGAGGCAAAGAATAGAACAGGATCGGCTTTTTACATTTCTCCCAAGGAAATCAAGAAATTCAATTATACCGATATCAATCGAACACTTCGAGGGGTACCGGGAGTAAACGTTTACGAGGAGGATGGATTTGGCCTTAGACCCAACATCAGTCTAAGGGGTACCTCTCCTGAGCGAAGTTCTAAAATCACACTCATGGAAGATGGTGTTCTCATTGCACCTGCTCCGTATAGCGCTCCCTCGGCATATTATTTCCCCACCATAGCCCGCATGCAGGCCGTAGAGATACTCAAAGGTAGTAGTCAGGTGCAATATGGCCCATACACTACCGGAGGGGCATTAAATATGATTTCCACGGAGGTGCCGGACAGTTTTGGCATCTTTTTAAATTCGAGCTTTGGAAGCTTCAACAGTGGCCGAATCCATACCCAGGTAGGGGATACGAAAAAAAACTTTGGATATGCCATTGAATACCTGAACTATAATTCCAATGGTTTCAAAGATTTGGACAATGGAGAGAATACGGGCTTTGATAAAAATGACCTGGTCGCAAAATTTAGGGTCAATTCCAATGCCGATGCCAAAGTTCCGCAATCCGTTGAATTGAAGTTCCAATATTCCAATGAAGATTCCAACGAAACATATTTGGGACTTACTGAGACCGACTTTTCCCTAAACCCTTTTAGACGGTACGCGGGCTCACAAAGAGATGAAATGAATACGGAGCACCTTCAGTTTATGTTGACCCACGTACTTGGATTGGGCAAAAATACCTCACTTACTACTACCGCCTACCTCAATGATTTCAACCGAAACTGGTACAAAGTAGATAATGTAACGGTAAATGGGGAGCGACAAAGTATCGCCAATATTATTGAAAACCCGGTCGACCTACAGGCATATTATGATGTCATTAGTGGAAACTCAAATACCACGAATAATGATGTCATTGCCGTAAAAGCCAACAATAGGGAATATCTATCCACGGGTATTCAAACAAAACTGAACCACCGTTGGAGTACCTCTAGTTCGGTGCACGATTTCGAGTTGGGTATACGTTACCACTATGATGATGAAGACCGATTTCAATGGGTGGATGATTACGGGATAACCAATGGCATTATGGAACTCGTTACCAATCGTTTGGCAGGAACGGACGCAAATAGAATTAGTGATGCGCGTGCTTTTTCCACCTATACACTTTACAAGCTAAAATACAAGAACCTAACACTTACCCCCGGTATTCGATATGAAAATATTCAATTGGGAAGAACAGATTACGGGAGTAGCGATCCGGAACGTTCAGGTACAAACATTTCCACACGGGAAAATAAAGTAGATGTTTTTATACCAGGCATCGGATTCAATTATAATTTTGATAATGTATCCCTTTTTGGGGGTATTCACAAAGGATTTTCCCCTCCAAGCAATCAGGTTGGGGAAAAACCGGAGGAAAGTGTGAATTATGAATTGGGTACACGTTTTACGTACTCAGGCCTCTCTGGGGAGTTGGTCGGTTTTTACAATGACTATAGCAATCTTTTGGGAAGTGATCTCGCAGCAACCGGTGGTACAGGTTCCTTGGACCAATTCAATGCGGGAGAAGTTATTGTTCAAGGCATTGAAGTACTATTAAACTACGATTTGTTGTCATCCAATACAAATATCTCCATACCCATTACTTTGGGGTATACCTTTACGGACACGGAATTCCAGAATAGTTTTGGTAGTGAAAACGATATCTGGGGTACGGTAAGCGAAGGGGATGAATTGCCCTATTTATCAAAACACCAATTAAATGCCGCTGCCAGTATCGAGTATAAAAAATTTGAAGTCCATCTAAACGGACGTTTTAACGGAGCGTTCAGGACCAAAGCGGGAACGGGTTCCATTCCCGCCAATGAGAAGGTCGATTCCAACATAGTTTTGGATTTGGGAACTAAATTTCGCTACAACGATCATATCACGATAACTGCCAATGCAATGAACCTTTTGGATGAAAGGTATGCGGTAGCCCGTGTACCTGCCGGCCTAAGACCCGGTATGCCATTTGGTTTTTTTGGTGGTCTGGAACTACGGTACTAAATTGATGGATGAAACCGAGCATTTTATGCTAGTGGTATTTACCAAATAGCTCCGTTGCCTTGTTGTAAGCGGCCTCAAATACCATCCAGTTTACGTTGGTCTCCGCTTTTTGCGCCGTCAAGTAGGATAACAATTTTTCGGTAGGCATATTACCGGTTAGCTCGTCCTTGGCCATGGGACAACCGCCGAAACCCTGTACGGCCCCGTCAAACCTACGACAGCCGGCCTTGTAGGCGGCATCCACCTTTTCATGCCATTTAGTGGGGGTAGTGTGCAGGTGTGCCCCAAACTCTATGAGCGGATATTTGGGTATTAAATTGGAGAACAGGTATTCGATATTCTCTGGATCCGAAGTTCCCACGGTATCGGAAAGTGAGAGGATCCTGGCACCCATGGAGGCCAATTTTTCCGTCCATTCCCCTACGATTTCCACATTCCATGGATCCCCGTACGGATTTCCAAAACCCATAGAAATGTAGGTGACCACCTCTTTGTTGGCGGCATCGGCAATATTAAAAATCTCCTGGAGCGTTTCTACCGATTGGGCAATGGTCTTATGCGTGTTCCGCATCTGAAAGTTCTCCGATATGGAAAAGGGAAATCCCAAATAATCGATTTCAGTATGCTTTACAGCATCCTCCGCCCCCCGGACATTGGCAATGATCGCCAATAATTTGCTCTTGGTCCTTGAGAGGTCCAATTTGGACAATACCTCGGCCGTATCCACCATTTGGGGTATCGCCTTTGGTGAGACAAAACTTCCAAAATCCAACGTATCAAAACCACAGCCCAATAAAGACTGCAGATAGCGCACCTTCTCATCCGTAGGAATGAAAGTCTTGATACCTTGCATGGCATCCCTTGGGCATTCTATTAGCTTTACCTTGGTGTTGGACATATTGTAAAAATACAAATTGAATGATGAAGAATACCTACAAACATCTCAAAGACTTAACCCAGCAACAAATAAACTGCCAAGCCAACAAAAACTACTATTTGCAGCCATTTTAATACCACGCCAATAACCTCATTCTTCTGAACCAAGGTTCCTATACTACCGGATAAAAACGCAATGCCACCAAACACCAAGGAGGACACGAAAATGAAAAGAAAACCGAGTATATAAAACTGGACTACGGTACTGATATCATCGGAAAAAAGAAAACCTGGAAAAAAGGCAAGGAAAAATATGGTGACCTTTGGGTTCAAAACATTCATAATAAAACCTTGTTTGAATAAGGAAAACAGACCTTTCTTTTTGCTTCCGTTGTTATTCAATGAAATATCACTATTGCTCCTAAACACCTTAAAAGCTAGGTAAAGCAAGTATAAGGCCCCAAAAACCTTTATGCCGTAAAACACGTTTGGGTTATCCTTAATGACCGCGGAAACACCAAAAGCCAACAACGTGGTATGCACCAAGCAACCCGTCATCAGTCCGGCCACGGTGGCCAGACCGTACTTTTTACCGTTGACCATACTTTGGATCAGGACAAAAATATTATCGGGTCCCGGTGAGATGGCCAGTGCGGCCGTCGCCAATGAAAAAGCAATCAGTACGGAATAATTCAAATTTTCCCTTTTTTCTCCATCGTTGAAAAATACAAATAATACCAGTTCTGGTTTAGGAGTGTGCCAAAATTTATGCTTTTGCTTTTTTTTTTGCTGAAGCCGTGAAGATTGTAAATAGCCCGGGCTCTTTGCTATTTTCACATTGATGGCAAAGGGAAAATGAACAAGTAAATTGACACCTTCTTAAATTGGAAATGATATGATACCCTAACCGATTTTTTATATCTTGTTCAAAATTTGGATTCAATAAAACCTTCATCGAGAGAAATTTATTGAAAATCCAAATCAGTAGTTAAACAAATGCTCAAATACAGATTCATCAACCTCAAGAATAATAAATGAAAAAATCAATACTATCTTTAGTAACACTTGTAGTTATAGCCTTTTTCAGCTACAGCTTCAACAACAACAATACAAACACAATTACGGAAAACACTATGGTACAGGCCAACGACAGCATCCTTAGACATGTGGTACTTTTTAAATTCAAGGATGGAACTTCTGCCGAGAATATTAAAAAAGTAGAAGATGCCTTCCATGCCCTGCCTTCCAAGATACCCCAAATTGCGGGATACGAATGGGGCATAAACAATAGTCCGGAAGGTTTGGACAAAGGTTTCACCCATGTGTTCTTTTTGTCCTTTAAAAGCGAGGAGGATAGGGCCATTTATCTACCACATCCTGATCATAAGGCCTTTGGGGCCGTCCTAGGCCCGCATTTGGACGATGTGCACGTGATGGATTATTGGACTTCCAACTAAAGTCTTCTAAACCTCTTCCGCTAGGATCGCTTGGTTTATTTTCTTGACCAAGATGGGTCCCTCATAAATAAATCCGGTCCACAATTGGACCAAGTCGGCCCCCGCACGTAGTTTTTCCAAGGCGTCCTGTGGTGCGTGGATGCCCCCTACCCCAATAATTGGGAAGGCTTTGTTACTACGTTCCGCTAAAAACCGGATGACCTCGGTACTTTTATCCTTCAAGGGCTTACCGCTAAGGCCACCGGCCTCTTCCAAGAGCAGTCCGTGGGATTTGAGGTTTTTTCGCTCGACCGTCGTATTGGTGGCGATTACCCCATCTATTTTGGTATCGGCCACAATATCGATGATATCCAAGAGTTGGTTGTTGGTAAGGTCCGGAGCGATTTTCAATAAAATTGGTCTACGTTTAACGGACCTATCGGTAGCCATCTTCTTGTTGGTCACTTCCAATTCCCTTAAAAGCCTTGTCAAGGGTTCCTTATCCTGAAGTTCCCGTAAGCCCGGGGTATTTGGTGAGCTTACATTCACCACAAAATAATCCACATAATCAAATAGGGCATCAAAACAAATCATGTAATCCTTAATGGCCTCGTCGTTGGGTGTGACCTTGTTTTTACCGATGTTACCCCCGATCAAGACCCTATGCTCGTTTTTCAATCGTTCCACCGCCTCAAAAACACCCTCATTGTTAAAGCCCATCCTGTTGATGATGGCACTATCTGCCTTCAAGCGAAATAACCGCTTTTTAGGGTTTCCGTCCTGCGGTTTTGGTGTCAACGTCCCTATTTCCACAAACCCGAAACCAAAATCCGAAAGTTCATTGTAGAGGACGGCGTTCTTGTCAAATCCTGCGGCCAGACCAACCGGATTTTTAAATTTAAGGCCGAAAACCTCGCGCTCCAATCGTTCGTCCTCCAAGGTGAAGACTGGTTTAAGTAGCCCTAAAAGTCCCACTTTTGAAATGATCTTGATTAACGCAAAGCTAAAATGATGGACCTTTTCAGGGTCGAATAAAAACAGGATTGGCCGTATTACCGATTTATACATCTTGGGTTGGATTTTTGCAAAAATACAAAGTGCGAACTTTATAGTCCTGATGTCATCCCCTTAAAATTCAATCCTGCCTATTTCTGTTTTGGGGGAATGCTATCGGAATACACTTTTGGTGTTATCACAAAAGGGGAACGGGAGGCTTCATGACAAAGATCCAAATATAATTGGTACTGTTTCGGATTCAATAATGCGAGTAACTTTTTGTCTATCATGGATTGAACCGACTGCATGCTATCCATGACATTGCGGTACTTTAAAGCCAATTGATTCAATTCCTCCACCGTATTTTGTGGGTGCCTATTATAAACATTTTCAAGCTGAACGTTCAATATCTCATTTCTATATTTCAACTCGGCCGATAGATTCAAAAGCTCCTGTTTTTGAACATCGTTCATCTGGAAAATATCCGCGAGCGAATCGTTTTCAGTGATTCCCACCCCCAGAAGACAATCTGCCTGGGACCTAACCGAAAAGGAAATCAGAACCAAAAGAAAGGTCTTAAAAGCTAGAAACCGCATGGAAACATAGATTATTAACGGATGACGAAAATACAATATAAAAGCTATTTTTGGATAAAAACCGAAGATATGAAAGACGTAATGTCACGTTTTTTGGATTATGTGAAGATAGACACCCAAAGCGACCCAAACTCCAAATCCACTCCAAGCACCCAAAAACAATGGGATCTGGCACACAAACTTGTAAGTGAATTAAAGGAAATTGGGATGACCGATGTATACATCGATGAAAGGGCCTACATCATGGCGACACTTCCCAGCAACCTGGATTACGAGATACCCATCATTGGCTTTATATCCCATTTTGACACTTCGCCTGATTTTTCAGGGACACATGTAAACCCACAGATCATCAAGGAGTATGATGGTAAAGATATTGTGCTGAATCCTGAAAAGGGCATTGTTCTATCCCCGGATTATTTTGATGATTTACTACAATACAAAGGACAGACGCTCATCACTACCGATGGAACTACGCTGCTTGGTGCCGATGACAAGGCGGGAATCGCCGAAATCATAACGGCCATGGAATATCTTATCAACCATCCGGAGATAAAACATGGAACGATAAAAGTTGGGTTTACGCCCGATGAGGAAATTGGCCGGGGCGCCCATTATTTTGAAGTGGAAAAATTTGGTGCCGACTGGGCCTACACCATGGACGGGAGCCAAATAGGGGAACTGGAATACGAAAACTTTAACGCCGCAAGTGCAAAAATCAGTGTCGCGGGAAAAAGTGTCCATCCCGGCTATGCCAAGTACAAAATGGTCAATGCATTGCTCATCGCCAATAAAATCATCTCCATGCTACCCGAAGCGGAGGTTCCCGAAAAAACTTCGGGCAGGGAAGGATTTTTTCATGTGCACCACGTGCAGGGTGAAATTGAACATGCGGAGATCCAATTGATCATTCGGGATCATTCCAAACCCCGTTTTGAGGAAAGAAAACAACTTCTGCAGGATATCGTTTCACAACTCAATGCCATCCATAAAGATGCCGTTGCTTTGGAAATAAAGGACCAATATTTCAATATGAAGGAAAAAATAGAACCCGTTTTTCATATTGTTGAAATTGCCAAGGAGGCCATGGAATCTGTTGGTATAACGCCAATTATTAAACCGATCCGTGGCGGTACGGATGGTTCCCAACTGAGCTTTATGGGCCTACCTTGCCCCAACATTTTTGCCGGGGGACATAATTTTCACGGCAAGTACGAGTATGTTCCGGTGGAAAGTATGGAGAAGGCCGTGGCCGTAATCGTTAAAATTTGCGAACTTACAGCTACCAAAAGCTGAGATCATGGAAATATCGGAAAAACTGGATGTATTCTTTTCAGAGGAACATATTTTTAATTCGCCCGTTTTACGATTAAGGAGCCTAATTTTGGAATCGGGATTGGAAGAAACCTACAAATGGAGTTTTCCTACCTACACCTTGGATAACAAGAATGTAGTGGCCATTGGGAAATTTAAAAATCACTTTGCCCTTTGGTTCTTTAATGGCGGTCTCCTCAAAGACCCCTATAATGTTCTGGAGAATGTACAAGAAGGCAAGACCAAAGCTATGCGCCATTGGAAATTTAATAGTGCGGACGAAATAGATGCCGAAAAGATCAAAGAATATATTGACGCAGCTATTGCAAATCAGAAAAAAGGAATTGAGATAACACCCATAAAAAAGAAACAAACCGCCGAACTCATTTTACCGGAATTACTTCAAAAGGAGCTGAACAAAAACCCCGTAGCAAAAAAAGCCTTTGACGCCCTTTCACAGGCAAAACAGCGGGATTATGCTTTGTATATAAATGAGGCCAAAATGGAAAAGACGAAAATTTCCAGATTGGCCAAAATTATTCCTATGATTTCAGTCGGTAAGGGTCTCAACGACCAATACCGTTAACCATTTACCATGAAGCAGTTAGACCATGGGCAGTTTCCAGCCATTTTGGTAGTTGGCCATCAAGTATTGATTCGCTTCCTCGTTCTTGAACTTACCGGATGCATCGTCCCAATAAATTCGGTTACCTGTTTTAAAGGCCGCGTTACCCATGTGAGACACCAAAGCGGCATCATAGCCTACCTTGATCGGTGCAGTTAGCTTGGAAGCATCCCTACTCTTTACGGCCTCCATAAAGTTTTGGGTATGCAGGTCCAACCCGCTTTGACCGCCATTATCGAACTTCATGGCTTCCATTTTAGGAATACCATCCTTGCCCCAACCTTGGAACTCCGTTTCGGGAATCACTTCCCAACCTTGCCTGTCCAATACCAAAGTCCCATTGTTTCCAATAAATGCGATTCCGTGGTTCCTTCCATAGTTACCTCCATCTATCCCTGTGGCATGTTCCCATAAAATCGAGAATCCATCGTACTCATAAACTGTTTGTAGGGTATCGGGAGTTTCAGAGGCATCATCCGGATAGGCAAACTTCCCTCCCAAAGCCATTACGGACTTAGGTGTGCTGGCCTTCATTCCGTACAAGGCATAATCGATCAGGTGTACGCCCCAGTCCGTCATAAGGCCACCTGCGTAATCCCAGAACCATCTAAAATTGAAGTGGAAACGATTTGGATTGAAGGGCCTTTGGGTGGCGGGCCCCAACCACATATCATAGTCAACCCCTGCAGGAGCGGTACCATCCGGTACAATGGGCACGGGTTTCATCCAACCTTGATAGGCCCAGGCCTTTGCCAACCTGATTTCGCCCAATTTACCGGAATGCACAAAATCAATGGCATCCACAAAATGGGGCTGGCTACGCTGCCATTGCCCTATTTGGACCATGCGATCGCTGGCCCCAACATAGTTTAACATGATATTCGCCTCCTGAACGGAATTGGCAATGGGCTTTTCACAATAGACATCCTTACCTGCCTGTAATGCATCGGTCAATTGCAAACAATGCCAATGGTCCGGCGTTCCAATAATTACCACATCAATATCCTTATTTTCCAACAGTTTTCTATAGTCCTTGTACCATTTGGGCTTTTTGATACCGGCCTTTTCCAAATCGGCAGTACGCTTTTGCAATACGGTTTCATCTACATCGCATAGACCAATAACATTGATGTCGCTCATTTTAAGAAACGACGAAAGGTCCGAAAACCCCATACCATTGCAACCTATGAGCCCCACATTTACGGTGTCATTGGGACCAACTTTCTTTCTCATGGCCGCCAAAAGCTCCATGGGAAACATAAATGTAGCTCCTGATACGAGCAAACCTGCTGTACTCTTTTTAATAAATTCTCTTCTATTACCAAACATGTCCTTTTATTTTGTTGGATGAATATAGGAATTTTAAACAAAAAAAAGCACCAATTTTTCTTTGGTGCTTTTCAATTTATTCATGAGGTAAGGTTATTTCTTTTCGGGAGCATTTAGCTTTTTGCTCATTTCCATAGAAATGGCAGACCTGTCGAATTTAAGCTTTCCGGCCATTGTTTCCAAAATACAGGAAAAATCCTTATCGTTCAATTCAACGACCTTACCGTGCAATCCGCTCTTTGTAATTACCCTATCTCCACGTTTTAACTCCGCAGCAAATTTCTTCTCGTCCTTTTGTCTCTTCATTTGTGGTCTTATCATGAAAAAATAAGCTACCACAAAAATCAAAATCATTGGAAGAAACTGTCCAATATCACCCATATAAATATTCTTAATTTATGTAGTCCAATTTATTTTACTGGTCCAAGCGGAGCGGCCCCTTTTGGATTCACAAAAGCCTTTATCCTTAAAAGTTCAGAACCTTTTTCAGTATTTGCAGTAACCGTAATGGTTTTTGTTACTTGGTTTTGTCCAGATCCGTTGAACTTGACGACCAATTCACTGGACTCTCCCGGTGCGATCGGATCTTTTGGTGGGTTTGGCACTGTACAGCCGCAGCTACTCTTTGCATCAGTAATGATTAGGGGAGCATTACCTGTATTGGTGAATTTAAAGGAAGTCTCCTGAGGCGTTCCTTGTTCAATGGTACCAAAATCATGTTCGGCCTTTTCAAAAGTCATCACCGGAACTGCCTTGGCGGCCTCGTCCCTAACAGCGGCTTCGGCCACATTATCGGATTTAATTTTACTGGAAGCATTTTCCTTACATGAAGTGAATGCGAACATCGCAACTACGCCAGCGGCAAAAACTACTTTTTTCATTATTGATTTTTTTTAGATTGAAACAAAATTAGAAAATATTTTTTTATAACAGACCACGGCCCATTTTATTAAGCTTTCCTTCCTTTTTATATTCTTTCACGAGCTTGTCCAAAATACCATTGATGAAAATGCTACTTTTTGGGGTGGAATACTCCTTTGCTATTTCCAAATACTCATTAATGGTGACACGCTCCGGTATGGAAGGAAAATTGAGCAGTTCGCAAATGGCCATCTTCAATAATATCGAATCGACATCTGCAATACGGTCTTTATCCCAGTTTGGGGTCTTGCCCTCAATTTCCTTTTCCAACACCTCGTTTTTCAACAACGTTTTTTTCAGCAATTTATTGGCAAAGTCCATATCCTCCTGATCCTTTAACAGTTTGGGAAGAAAGAATTTAGGGTTTTGGTTAGGTATTACCTTTTTAAATTGTTTCACCAAGAAGGTATTTACAATGGGCAAATCGTCAACCCAAGTTAGTTTATTGTCCTCAAAATAATCGTAAATCTTGTCGTTGGGTGCGACCACCTCCTTGAATAAGGAAATTATAAAGTCTTTGTCCTGTTCATAGCTTCCATCCGGTTTTGCCATGTATTCCTTATAGATTTCGCTCTCAATGATGGATTTATAAATAAGCCTAACATATTCCTCGTTCAAGTACCAATTGTCCAATTTCCTTTTGGAAAGCTCCTCTTTGACCAAGACGTTATCCTTGATCTGAAGCAGCAATCCGTTGTTTACGAACTTTGACTTGTTGGGAAACTTATTATCTGTTTCATCGGAAAGATACTTTTTTGAGGAGAGGTTCAATTGTTCCGAAGCTTTTTGTTGAATCTCGATTAAAAGACTTAGCCAAAGCAGATAAAGTGTGTAGGTATTCTCTATGCTTACCGCTAAAAATTTCTCCTGTTTTTGAAGTGAATCATCCTTGGATTGGATAAGGGCGTAAATACACTGCATCACTTTTACCCTAATATGCCTTCTTGTAAGCATGTAAAGAACTTTTGTATTGATGAATAATTTCTGGGCAAAAGTACGGATCTATTTAAGTCGCAACCAAACCATTTGAAGCTAATTTTACAACTTTCCTTTTCCTAAATTCCAATGTAATACCTAGATTCTGTCAATTGGGATGCCCTTTAATTAAATACTAGCCCAACTTAGGAATTATATAACAGTTGAATCGTGGTCAAAAAACCTATCTTTGAAAACTTAAAACTACGACCCAAACACTTCATGAAGGAACTTAGGCACCTCAACAAATACTTTAAAAAATACTGGCTTAAACTCTTCGTGGGGATTCTTATCACCATCATCGCAAGGGTATTTCAATTGGTGATGCCTTCCTATGTGAACAAGATAATTACCGTGGTAGAGCAGTTTTTGGACGCTAAACTCCCCAAAACGGAGGCCACCTCCTTGCTTTTGGAGTATATCTTAATAATCGTGGGCGCCGCTCTTTTATCCGGTTTTTTCACGTTTTTAATGCGGCAAACCATCATCAACGTATCCCGCTATATAGAATTTGACCTTAAAAATGAGATTTTTGACCATTACCAGAAGCTAAGCCTCAACTTTTATAAAAAGAACAGGACCGGTGATTTGATGAACCGTATCAGCGAAGATGTAAATCAGGTTCGCATGTATGCAGGACCCGCTATCATGTATGGTATTCAGACGCTAACGCTGTTCGTATGCCTGGTACCACTCATGTTCATTAAGGCACCTACCCTGGCGGCCTACACACTACTACCGCTACCCATATTGTCCGTACTTATTTATAAAATCAGTAAGGTAATTCACAAAAGGAGCACCATTGTTCAGCAATATCTATCCAGCCTCTCCACATTTACCCAAGAGACGTTTTCAGGGGTTTCCGTCATAAAGGCCTATACCTTGGAGCCACAGACCAATCAAGAATTAGAGGTCCTGGCTAACGAGGGCAAGGACAAAAGTATGAGCTTGGCACGTGTCAACGCATGGTTCTTTCCGCTAATGATTCTGCTAATTGGCATAAGCAATATTCTTGTTATATATATAGGTGGTGTACAGTATTTGAACGGGAAAATTGGTGTAGGACTTATTGCTGAATTCATTCTTTACGTCAATATGCTTACGTGGCCAGTGGCCATTGTGGGATGGCTTACATCCATTGTGCAAACTGCCGAAGCCAGTCAGAAAAGAATCAACGAGTTTTTGAACCAAAAATCCGAATTGAAAAATGGAAGTCTGGAACTCAAAAATGTTGCAGGCAAAATAGAGTTCAAGGATGTCAGTTTTACGTACGAGGATACCGAAATCAATGCCTTGAAGCAAGTATCTTTTACTATAAATCCAGGAGAAACCATTGCAATTTTAGGTAAAACAGGCTCCGGAAAATCTACAATTTTGGATTTGGTAGCCCGATTATACGATGTCTCATCCGGGGAAATACAAATAGACGGGAAGCCTATTCAAGTCTATGACACTACCAGTTTAAGACAGGCGATCGGTGCCGTTCCCCAAGATGCCTTTTTGTTTTCCGATAGCATCAAGAACAACATCAAATTCGGAAGAATGGACGCAACGGACGAGGAAATCATTTCCATTGCAAAGGATGCGGTCGTACATGAGAACATCATGGGGTTTTCCAAAAAATATGATACAGTTTTGGGGGAACGGGGAATCACTTTGAGCGGTGGCCAAAAGCAACGGGTTTCCATAGCAAGGGCCCTATTGAAAAACCCAAAGATTTATTTGTTCGATGATTGCCTTTCGGCCGTGGATACTGAAACGGAGGAAGAAATCCTCACCAACCTGAAAAAAGTTTCCAAGGAAAAGACTACCCTAATTGTAAGTCACAGGGTTTCATCTGCAAAGAACGCCGATAAAATCTTGGTCTTGGATGATGGCAGGCTGGTTCAAGAAGGAACGCATGACGAATTAAACGCGGTACATGGCTATTACCAAGAGCTTTATAAGAACCAGCTATCGAATAAAGAAAACTAAAATTTTGTTGCCGAATAACTATTTTTTTTCCATTTTTGATAGACTAACCATAGAATATAATTAGGAAATGAGCGAAAGAGATTTAATGGATCAAGAGGAAATTCACTCTAAAGTTTTAAGAGCAGGTAGAAGAACGTACTTTTTTGATGTACGAAGCACGAAAGCCGGCGACTATTATCTAACGATTACGGAAAGTAAGAAATTTACACATGACGATGGTTCCTTCCACTACAAGAAACACAAGATTTACCTGTACAAAGAAGATTTTGAAGCCTTTAAGGAAAATGTCGAGGAAATGATGGATTTTATCATCGATGAAAAGGGACAGGAGGTTATCTCTGAAAGACATCAAAAGGATTTTAAGAAGGAGGACGAGGAAACAAGTACTGCCAACGATTCAAGTTCAAGTGGCAGTTTTACGGATGTAAGTTTTGACGACATTTAAACACTTCTTCAGAAAAATAAATACGACCCTTGTTAAGGGTCGTATTTATTTTAGGTCGTTTTCCAAAAACATTTAAGCGAACTTAACCAGTATCCTGTTCAGTAAAAAAATTCCTCCTACGATCAAAAGACCAAGTTTTACATTCACCAAAAAGGAAATAACCAAAAATAAAACTAGGAAATAGACCGTAAAGCCCACTTGCGCCGTTGCGTAACGCAAAGTACCGGTAAACTCGGCCTCCCATACCTTAGGTTTTACAATGAATTTCCATAAAAGCCACATAGGGAAATTAATAAGGGCAATTAGCACCTTGAAGATATTGAGCCTTTGTTTCGAAATTGAAGTTTGACCGCTTGGTATTACTGTTAATTCAAATTTTGAAACTTCTTGATTGACCTTCCTGGGCCTCAAAAAGGATATTTTTTTGCTTGCCAAATATTCCAGAATCGTATCATAATCCTCTTCGGATGCAATATGTGTGGTAAGTTTTTTTAGGGCATTTGAAACGGCGGATTTTGTCCTTTTTTCGGATCTCTGGATATCCGCTTCTTCGAATAAGGACCTGGCGCTAATGGACGTTCCATAATAAACCGCTACGGAATCCGGAAAACCGGTCGCATCCAAATAATTCAGACCCACGGGAACAATCTGCAAATCGATTTCCGGATGCTGTTGTAAGGCCCTAAAAACAATTCTTGTAAATCCCTTGCTCAGGGGCCGAACCCTTCTTTTAAGGTTATGGTTTGCTTCCGGGAACATTACCAGTGCCTTTCCCTGCCCCAAAATTTGGGAACATTTGTCAAAGACTTCATCGTTTTTACTCAGGGAACTCCTGCCGTCACGGATTCGGTACACAGGAATCATTTGAAAGAACTTGAATATTTTATTCAACAAGGGCTTTCCAAATACATCCGCACGAGTCAAAAAATAGGGTTTCCGATTACAGTCCACCGCAATCAACAAAACATCCATAAGGGCACTTTGATGATTGGGCAGAAACATGACCGGTTTGTCCAAGGGTACATTTTCAAGACCAAAAACTACTATTTTTTTATGATATGAATGAAGGCCGGTTTTTATATAGACCTTTACCAAATTATAAAGAAGGTTCTTCATGCAAGTTTTTATCTTTTATGGGTCTCATGTTCCAGAAAGTGGCCAGGAGCAAACCGGAAACCATATGCCAAATTCCCCAAAAAGCCGCTAAAATAGCCATCCCGCCCAAACCTTCAAAAAAAGTGAATATCAGCAGTAGTCCAAGCCCTGAATTCTGAATTCCGGTTTCGATAGTAATAGACCTTGTATTTTGAGTGTCCAAATTAAAGGCCTTCGCAATGCCATATCCTCCCATAAAAGCCAGTAAATTGTGGAGCAGCACAAGCCAAAAAATGTAAAGAACATACTCTAAAAAGACATCAATATTATTGAACAAGGCCAAGAAGACCAAAAAAATAAAAAACACAAGGGAAAATACCTTAAAAAATTTGGCCATTCGTAACGCAAGGAGCGGTTTCCAATGATTCAGACCCATACCAAGGAGTAAGGGAATACCCAATAACAAGGCCACCAGTTTGACCATTTCAAATGGTGCTATCGCCACGGAATTGAGTAAGGAAGAAGTAGGTCCATATAAAGAACCCCAAAATTCCAAATTGAGAGGTGTCATGATTATGGCCAATAGCGTAGCGATGGCCGTAAGACAAACCGATAATGCCGTATTGCCGCCTCCCAAATGGGTAATGTAGTTGGAAATATTACCTCCTGGGCAAGCCGCGACCATAAACATGCCCAAAGCCACACTTGGGTACGGTTTTAAAAGGAAAACCAATAAAAACGTAATTATTGGCAAAAGAAGGAACTGACTTGCAACCCCTATGAATACAGGCTTGGGATTCACCCATAATTGTCTAAAGTCCTTTAACGATATTTCAAGGGCAATCCCAAACATCACCAAGGCCAACACAATGTTCATGAGCCAAAGGGCCTCATTATCGAAATTTATTTGGACGCTATCTAGGGAAGCTTCTGTCAAGTAATAGAGATTAAAATCGATCCACTTAGCGGACAAGATAGCAATATACTAAAATAGTGTTAAAAAGCTAGATTTCCCTTTTTAACCCAAATTATGCATTGGGACTACGTCATGAGGGTTCAAAATACAATAAACACAGGTGTTTTCTTGATTTTAGCATAGCATCGCTATGGTTAAATTAAAAAACAGCCTAAACAGCGTGTGTTTAAAGTAGTTTGAAGCCGTAATAGATTTTCTACTACATATTTTGGGTTTAAGCATATATCTATTGAATCCTAAGCTTTTCTATCATTTCCCTAGAAACATTTCCCGCATAAACGCCATAGGCATCTACCAAGAGTCCTTTTCCTCCGTTGCTGGTTTCTATGACATAAAGGATGGTGCTATCGTCCGGGTTGGTCTCACCCTCGAATCGATAGTATTTGACAACATTGAGGTCCACAGCCTTGTGAATTTGCTTTTTTGCCTTATTCTCAATACCGGCATCACAAAGATTAAAGTCCTCCGTATACCCTTCCTTTTTTAAGTCATTTATTGCCTCTGATAATGATATATATGAATTTTCCATGTGCTGATTTTAAGTTTCTATAAGTTACCAATAGATTATGCCATTCGCAACATTTTAAGATTTTATAACTTTGAAAAAAAGTTTGTCATGGCCAGAACACCAAGTAATATGTTGGAATTGGGCACCAAAGCCCCTGGATTTAGTCTTTTGGATACAGTATCGGGAGAAACGAAAAGCCTTGAACAACTGAAAGGTGAAAAAGGAACCGTAATCATGTTCATCTGTAACCATTGTCCATTTGTAATCCATGTAAATCCAAAAATAACAGAGATTGCCAAAGACTATCAAAGAAAAGGAATCGGGTTTATCGCCATTTCCAGCAATGATATTGAAAATTATCCGCAGGATGCGCCGGATCTTATGACGGTAAGGGCCAAGGAAGAAGGCTATCCTTTTCCCTATTTGTACGATGAAACACAAGATGTCGCCAAATCCTTTGACGCTGCCTGTACGCCCGATTTTTATTTGTTCGATCAGGATTTATCACTGGTATATAGAGGACAATTGGACGATTCCAGGCCAGAGAATGGCGTTCCTCTTACTGGAAAAGACTTATCTAATGCTATGGATGCTGTCCTGAACGGAACCAAAGTGGACGTACTCCAAAAACCCAGTATTGGATGTAATATTAAATGGAAGGCGAACTGATTGTCCCATTTTTGTGGCTCCATTAAATCCGTATGCAAAAAACAAATAGCCTTAAGTTTGTTGAGCTGGTCCCTGATCTCTACCAAACGTATATCCAAATTGGTACGCGGGCCTATAACCAACATTACCGACATTTATGGCCAAACGGGGACACATCAACCTATATTCAATATAGTTTCACCAAACAGGTGTTGGACAAAGAGGAATTGGATACGAATACCCAATTATACCTGATTCAGTTGGAAGACACTTATGTAGGTATTTTAAAAATTACCTTTGATAAAAAAATGATGACCTATATAGAATCCGATGCGCTTTATTTGGATAAAATCTATATTCTTAAGGAGTATTCGGGCAAAGGTATAGGCGCTAAATGCATTCAATTTATCGTTGGAATCGCCAAAAAACTTTCTAAAAAAGCCATATTCCTGGAATCCATGCAAAAAGGCCCAGCACTTTCGTTTTACCTTGCCAATAATTTCACCATTGTCTCCAATAGCCAAGTACCCTTTGAGAATGTGATTGAAGAGGAAAAACCCATGTACGTTTTAATGAAAGGTATCTAAATTACCATCCCTTTCTAACTATCAAATTCTGGATATGGGCTAAATGATGGTTTCCATGCCAGGCATACTTTCCGATATTCTGGGCAACGGTGACTTTAACGTTGCCATCAGGATGAAGGTAAAAACTCTCGTATTGGGCTTCATCCAATCCTTTTAAGAGATAAACCAGTTTGGCGTGCAAGGCGTCCAAATAGCTCAGGGAAAGTGATACCGGAGCTGTTTTGGCATCGAACAGATTGCTCCAGGATTTTTCTTCGTAGGCCTTTATTAAAGGTGCGTCTTCGGATAGCGCCCATTTAAATCGGGTGTAGCTATGGTGATGGCTATCGGCGATATGATGGACCAATTGTCTTACTGTCCACCCTTGGGGCCTATAGGACGTATCCAACTGCTCCTCATGTAAGGGAATCACCAAGGCCCGGAGCTTTTGGGGTAGAATTTCCAGTTCCTTGATCCAAGAATCCCTAAGTTCCTTGGAAATGGTTTCAGGACAAGTAAAATGTCCTATAGGATAGCGCAGTTCTTCTAAGTTTTCCATGACATAAATGTAGAAAACATAAACGCAGACCAAATAAAAATTCTCAAAAAATGTAGTTCTGATTTGAACGCCCTTCCCACGCCTTCTTTGTAAAAGGAGGCAGTAAATTTTCCATCTATCTCGTACAACAAAAATTTAATAGAGTTTTAACCATAAATCCCTACTCAACCATTATTAATCTAGTAATTTTATAGAGTAATTAAAAATGATATAAAATGGCAGCAATACGTTTAGGTGACAAAGCACCTGATTTTACAGCAGATAGTTCCATGGGAACTATAAACCTTTATGACTATTTAGGGGATAGTTGGGGAATCCTTTTTTCACATCCTGCAGATTTTACACCTGTATGTACCACTGAATTGGGTACTGCAGCAAATTTTAAACCTGAGTTCGATAAACGCAACGTAAAAATGCTAGCGTTAAGTGTGGATGGGGCCGCTTCCCATAACGAGTGGATCAAGGATATAAACGAGGTTCAAAATACAACGGTCAATTTTCCGATTATAGCGGACGAGGACAAAAAAGTTTCAACACTCTATGATATGATACACCCTAATGCCGACAATAATCTAACAGTACGGTCCGTATTTATTATAGCTCCGGACAAGACCGTTAAACTTACCTTGACCTATCCGGCATCAACGGGAAGAAATTTTTATGAATTGTTGCGAGTCGTCGACTCTTTACAACTTACAGCCTACCATAAAGTAGCAACACCTGCCAATTGGGAACATGGGAATGACGTGGTGGTGAGTCCGGCAATTCCTACCGAAGAGGCCAAAGGAATGTTCGCCAAAGGGGTGGAAGAAATCAAACCCTACCTAAGGATGACTCCAGACCCAACGACATAATTATCCTAAATTATGTGACCTTGACTTAGAAGTTAAAAAAAGATAATGATAAGATAACTTGGTAAAAAGCTATCTGATAAATAATTAAACGCTATCTTCGCGCTTTAATTAAATTAATTTTTCTATTATGAGTAAAGGAACAGTAAAATTCTTCAACGATTCCAAAGGTTATGGTTTCATCACTGAAGATGGTTCAAACACAGATCATTTTGTACACATTTCTGGCTTAATCGATGAAGTTCGTGAAGGTGATGTTGTAGAATTTGAACTACAACAAGGTAAAAAAGGATTGAATGCCGTTAATGTGAAAGTTATTGACTAGGTTACAAATTATCTTTTTTATAGTTCTAAAAAGCCCGAACCATTTGTTCGGGCTTTTATTTTTTTTGATATAAACACGCAACCATTCTACATTTTTGAGTCTATAGATAAAGCATCTCAGTTTCCCCACTTTAAAAACTGACCTATGAATACTTTTCTTGGAGTTCTTCTCGTTTTGATTTTTGTAAATATTGCCATGTTGGCAACTAGCCTGCGAAGGAAAAAAAATTAAAATTCCCTGATTTTTACGTAGGGTTTTGAAATCGCAAATTGTTATTCAATTGATAATGAATACTATTTGTTGAACTTTTGACCCCTAATTTTAAATGAAAACATTTCTGGCAATAATATTTCTTTTAATATTGATCAATGCTATTTTGCTGATATCAAATTATCTAAGGACAAAATAAGAACACCCCGGAGGTTCCGAGGTGTTTTTTGTTTTTAGTCCGATTTTTAATTTATCCGACCTTCATCAACTCCACATCAAAAATCAAGGTTGCATCCGGAGGTATGACCCCCCCTGCACCGGCACTTCCATAGGCCAAGTCCGATGGTATAACAAAACGAGCCTTGTCACCAACACGCAGTAAGCCGATACCTTCATCCCAACCTGGGATTACCTGACCTACTCCCAATTGAAAATCTATGGGCGAATTTCTCTTGTACGATGAATCGAACACTTGCCCGTCTACCAAAGCCCCTTCATAATGTACGGATACCTTCTTCCCTTTTTCAGCCTTTGGCCCGTCTCCATTTTGTATCAACTTGTACCTCAAACCGGAGTCGGTTTCATCAAAGCCAGCGGCAATTTTGTCCAATGCAGCCTTTTGGGCGGCTTTTGCAGCTGCCAGACGCTCCACTTTTGTAGTTTCAAATTTTTCAAATGCCTCCACGGCATTCCATGCCTTTGCCTTTTCTCCTACTCTTACAATCTCCACGGAATCCATGGTATCCCCTTGTGAAATGGCATCCACTACTTCCTGTCCACTGGCAACATAACCAAAAACGGTATGTTTGCCATCCAACCACGGCGTTGGAACATGTGTTATAAAGAATTGGCTGCCATTGGTGCCGGGTCCGGCATTGGCCATGGAAAGTACTCCTGGGCCACTATGTTTCAATTCTGGATGGAACTCGTCATCGAACTTATATCCGGCATCACCGGTTCCGGTTCCCAAAGGGCACCCACCCTGAATCATAAAATCTGGGATTACCCTATGGAATTTTAAACCATCATAGTAAGGTTCGCCCAAATCTTTCACCTTGTTTTTCTTCTTACCTTCGGCCAAGGCTACAAAATTCCCTACGGTACCGGGTGTTTTGTCATAGGTCAACTTTACCAATATTTCACCTTTTGTGGTATTGAATTTTGCGTATAATCCGTCTTCCATTTTACTAGTTTTTAATGAGGTGCAAAGGTAGTTAAAAGTATATATTGGAGCCTAGGTCCCTAATCCAACTTTCCATTAGGGATTGAGACCATGGGTATCAACGAGATAAACCAAACTTGCCATGGTGGCGGCACCAAGCTCCAGTTCCCGTTTGTTGACTTGTTCAAACGTATCGTTTTCCGCGTGGTGGTAATCGAAATATCGTTGGGAATCGGGTCTAAGGCCTGCAAGTGTTATTCGTTCATTTTTCAAGGGGCCAATATCCGCCCCGCTTCCGCCCTTTTCAAACAAATGGACCAAATAGGGCTCAAAGAGGTCCTTCCAGCCCATGATTTTTTCAAAACTGGAGTCGGGACCATCAAAGGAAAAGCCCCTTGGGGTAAATCCTCCGGCATCGCTCTCCAAACCAAAAATGTGATTTTCGTTCTTTTCCATCGCTACCTTTGCATATTCGTTTCCTCCACGTAGGCCATTTTCCTCGTTCATGAACAGCACGACACGGATTGTCCGTTTTGGTTTATACCCTATCTGCTTAAATAGCTGAAGAACTTCCATGCTTTGTACGCAACCGGCGCCGTCGTCGTGCGAACCGTCGCCCAAATCCCAAGAATCCAAATGTCCCCCTACCACAATAATTTCATCCGGATGGGTGCTTCCTTTTATTTCACCTATGACATTGTAGGACTCCACATCTGGGAACAGTTTACAGTTCTGTTTGAAGAAAAATTTGGTCTTGGGGTCCAATTGTAACGTGGCGCTCAACAATTCGGCCGCATTCGTACTAATGGCGGCCGCTGGTATTCTTTTGTCCTCAGGCAAATCGCCATAGCTCATGGAGCCTGTATGAGGGTAATCATCCAATCTAAGGTTCATGGATCTGACTATAATACCTATTGCCCCATATTTAGCTGCTTCCATGGCGCCCGCATAGCGTTGGTCCACACACCCGGAATACGCTGCAAAGGTGTTTATCAATGTGGGATCCATGGGACGATTATAAAAAACGATCTTGCCTTTGATCTTAGACGCTCCCAAAACCGCCAATTCTTCAAGGCCCTTTACTTCAACAATTTCCGACTTAACGCCACTTGGCGGGGTTGCCACCGATCCGCCCAGTGCGGTAAGGGGAACGTTCGTTGTAACCCCCGGAGACGTTTCAAAATAGGCGAACTCCGGTATTCCCCGCACCCATTTTGGCACCATGACAGGCTGTAACCAAACCCTGTCCAATCCCATTGAATCCAGTTCTTGCTTTGTATAATTGACAGCCTGTTGGGCCTGGATGGAACCGGACAGCCGCCCACCGATTTGATTGGAAAGATAATTCAGCCAATCGTAGGATTTCCCCTTGGTCAAAGCGGCATCGTAGATGTTTTTTAATTGTTGTTGGTCCGAATTTTGTGACCATCCAATCTGTACAAAAAATAGGCAAAGAACACCTAACTTAATTGTTCCTTTCACTGCGAAGTTGGTTTTCATAATCGTCTAAATTAGCCATTATTTCAGCTTCCAGTGTGGGCTCCTTGATATCTTTGTATTTTTTTAACCTTTCCAGCAAAATACTGGCTACGATCACCCTAGCGGCCTTTTTGCTGTCCGCAGGTATCGTATACCAAGGTGCGTGCTCTTTAGTGGTATTGTTTATGGCCTCTTCGTAACAATATTGGTACTTGTCCCATAATTTACGTTCCTTAAGGTCCCCCGGGGAAAACTTCCAATGTTTCTCTCTAAGTGCCAATCTTCGCAACAATCGCTGACGCTGTTCCTCTTTGGAGAGGTGTAAAAAGAACTTGAAGATGATTGTGCCGTTTTCGTGTAGATGGCGTTCAAAATTATTAATCTGCTCAAACCTTTTGTCCCAAAACTTTTGGTCGATATCATCAACATTGTGGATACCAGGAATACGTTCATTGAGTATATATTCCGGATGGACCCTGGTAACAAGTACATTTTCATAATGTGTCCTATTGAATACCCCGAATTTTCCTTTGGCCGGCAATACCAAATAATGTCGCCATAAATAATTATGATCCAACTCCAATTCTGTGGGAACCTTAAAACTATGTACCTGTACGCCCCTTACATTGAAATCCTTGAACACTTCCCTTACCAAACTATCCTTTCCAGCGGTGTCCATTCCTTGAAGACAAATAAGGACACTATATTTGTTATGGGCATAAAGGATGTCCTGAAATTCGCCCAATTCCCTCCTGACCTTACTAAGATCTTTTTTTAATTGCTTATCGGTTTTTCCAAAGTCCTCAAAACTGGGAACTTTTGAAATTTGGATACTTTCATGTACCCTGTATTTTTCAGTATTTATATAATCCATGCCGAAATATAGAATATTAATCGGTGAAGTGGGAATCGGTTTTAAAAAAAATGCCTGTTCTACCTAAAAACTGAACCAATGGACTATTGAACGAACAACTTAGCTCTCCTATCGAAAAAATAATGCTTTTGACAGCCTCCCGATGTACCTTTAACTTTGTAAAAGTCCCAAATTTTACGACCAAACTTAATCGAATGAACAAAACCTACACAATCCTCATACTTGTAGTATGCTTTATTTCCTTTAATTCCTTTGGTAATCTTAGGGAATGTGAATATGCCGGAGCCAATATCGAATTTGCCAAAACGCAAACGGAAAAGGCATTGGAAATCTCAGATATAAATCTTGTAAAGTACCATGTTTATAAGGCCATAAGTGCCATTCAAAAAACCGATAAAAAACTATCCAACTGTGGTTGCGAACACGCCCAAAAAGATTTGGCGAAAGGTGTTGAAAACCTAAAACTGGCAACAAAACAAGAAGAACTGTTCAAAGCCAAGGATCTACTATTAGTGTCTTTAGAGAGCATCATGAAAGGATTGAATGCCCTTTCAGAACATGAGTACCATATAGAACAAAAGCGGGAAACCTTGGCAAAGACACAATCCCAAAATTCTCAGGACAACCAGATCAATGCAGATACGGAACAGTCCATTAGTCCTATTTATAAGGAAATTGACCAGTCCCTGGAAAAATACCGAAAATCGATTAATACTGTAGTGGAAACGGTCAACTGCAAGGAGGCCAGTAGTTTTGCGCAAAACATCATCGAGCAATGTGAAAACCAGTTATTGATGGAAAACCTGACCGAAGGTAAAAAGTACTATTACCTTAGAACTAAGGAAATTACTGTAAATGCTTTGGAGAAGCTTCGCGATTGCTATGGAAGGTAAAACCTTCCATTACCTAAAAACTTGGATTTCGCACTGCTGTGAAACCTAAATTTATGTGAAAACAACCCAATAAGATACTTAATATTGGCAAAATAGGAGCTCCAAACACTAAAAAACCGAACACAAAAAGTAGCGTAATCCGTGATTCGAACTAGTTGGATTATTTACTGGCAAAAAGTTTCACATCTTCTTCCGAAACTTCGGCACCCCCCAGAATAATTAGCCTTTCTACAACGTTCCGTAGTTCACGGATATTTCCGGTCCAATCATAGGCCTTTAGAAGTTCGATGGCTTTTTTGGAAAAAGTCTTGGGCGACATACCTTGCTCGTCCGTAATTTTTTGAGAAAAATGCTCAATCAACAAGGGAATATCCTCCCTTCTATCATTTAGGCTAGGCACTTTGATTAAAATAACCGCTAGCCTGTGGTAAAGGTCCTCCCGAAACTTTCCTTCCTCAATTTCCTTTTGTAGATTTTTGTTGGTGGCCGCCAGGACCCTTACGTCCACTTTGATATCCTTATCCGTTCCTACCCTAGAAATCTTATTTTCCTGCAAGACCCTAAGAACCTTTGCCTGTGCGGAAAGGCTCATGTCCCCAATTTCATCAAGAAATATGGTTCCTTTGTTCGCAGCCTCGAATTTCCCCGCCCGATCCTTTACGGCAGAGGTAAATGCCCCTTTAACATGGCCAAAAAGTTCGCTCTCTATCAATTCAGATGGGATAGCGGCACAGTTCACCTCAATAAACGGCGCCTTGCTCCTGCTACTTTTTTCGTGTAGCCAGTGTGCCACAAGTTCCTTGCCCGTTCCATTGGAGCCGGTAATAAGCACGCGTGCATCGGTCGGGGCCACTTTTTCTATTATTTCCTTAATAGCGGAAATCTCTTGGCTCTCCCCTACCATCTCATAGTTTTTGCTGACTTTTTTCTTTAGAATCTTATTTTCGGCAACCAAATCCTTTCTATCCAAGGCATTTCTAACGGTGGTCAACAATCTGTTTAAATCGGGGGGTTTTGAAATATAATCGAAGGCCCCTAGGCGCATCGTATTCACGGCCGTATCCAAATCCCCATGACCGGAAATCATTATAAATGGAATTTCTGGTTTTATTTTTCGGGCGGCCTCCAGGACTTCAACACCGTCCATTTTTGGCATCTTAATGTCGCAAAGTACTAGGTCGTAGTCATTGTTTTTAATGGTTTCCAATCCTTTTAAACCGTCTTCGGCCTCCTCTACCATATAACTATCACTTTCTTCGGAGAGTATTTTTACCAATACCCTTCTAATGGCCGCTTCATCTTCAATCACTAAAATCCTTGACATACTACTAATTTTTAAATTCCTATTCTAAATCCGGTCCTAAAATACAATCCGGCATCATCGTTCAGCGTAAAAATATCCTTTCTATCGCTATCCCTAAGGGCTCCATTTTGAAAAAGTGAATACCCTCCAACCAAGTAAACGGACATATCCTTGGTTATCTTATACTGGTAACCCAATGTCAATAATAGTGCCGTATAGGAAACGTCCGTAGACAAAATATTATTTGATAACAGAATATTGTTCTGGATATTCACATAATAGCCATCAACGAACAGTTCTGTCTGAAAAAAATGGCCCTTGGGCGTAAAATATTTCATACCCGTTTTTGGCACTCCCAAAACATAGGACCAACTGGGGTGAAAACGTTTCTCATAATATAATACAGGCAAAGGTATCTGCACTGGCGAGTTGGAATTATAGGAAACCCCCAAAACCAAACGGAACGGTTTTTCTATATTTTTTTTATCCTGATAGGCCCCTATCGTATAGTTTATGTTGAAATCGTCCTCCTGCAGCTCTTCCACAAAATTGGAGGACCACCTGGGGGTGACCACACCAACCATGCGCCATTCTTCCGATACTTTGTAGACATAGGCGAAATTCAAATCAAAGACATGTAGTTTTCTTAAGTCCCCGGCATTTGGAAATAGGGTGTCCGGCACTTCAAAATTATACCGATTGTACTCGCTTCCCAAAACGATAAAATCCTTTTTATTTCGTACCGGAATTGGAACGTTCGCCAATAATTTGACCCTGGCCGTCTCCACACCGCCGCTGTTCTCCGGCATTAGCATATACTCCGCCCGAAATACATCTGGTGTCTGACTCCAAAATGTCAAATGTACCATGATTCCTAAAAATAGGGCCCACTTATTTTTGCCCATCATTCCTTACTATCTGGTTGGACATTACTATGTTGAAAAGGGGTTTGCTGAAAAATATGTACATCCCTTTGAGGAAAGGGTATGGTCACGTTATTCTTTCTAAATGCCGCATCTATTTTGTAGCGCAATTCACTTTTTGTCCGTGGATCTGAAAAACTATCGCTGATGAAAAAGTTAAGGGAAAAAAGCAAGGCTGAATCCCCAAAATCCTCAAAAATAACGAAGGGTTTAGGACTTTTAAGTACACCTCTTTGCTCCTTTACCAGGCCCTCCAAAATACTAGTGACCAATTGGACATCGCTACCGTAGGCAACGCCAACTTTTACACTTTCCCTTGTCGTCTTGTGGTTTTGGGTATAGTTGAAAACGATATCACTAATAAAATGGTGGTTGGGAATGATGATGATTTTATCGTCCCTTGTAATGGCCCTAGTGGTTCGCAGTTTTATCTCAAAAACCTTACCTACTTTTCCATCCACCTCTATAATATCACCTACCCTAAGCGATTTATCCACAATAATAAAAATTCCCCCAATGATATCCTGAAAGAGTTCTTGCAAAGCAAGTCCCAAACCAACAAACAAGGCTGCAGAGGCTGTTATAAGTATGGTAATGTCTATTCCTGCGGCGCTCATGGTAAACAATATCACCACGATATAAACGACATACTTTATAAATTTGAAAATACTGATAAACTTCAGCTTATCATCGGTCTCCATTTTTCTGGTGAAAAACTTACGGACCCATTGCAATACAAAACTGGTAACCAAAAATGCTACTGTCAACAATAGCAGTAGACCAACAGTAACCTGAATTGATTTATCCCCGGAGGTATAATGAAACCCAAGGTCCAGAAATTCCTTTATGGAACCCCAGATATCCTCTTCAATAATCTCCTTAATTTTTTCTTTTTCCTCTTGGGCCATTATCAATATTTAAGCCATTTAAGCAATTCTTTATAACTGGGCCTTTTTCCGTACATAAGGATTCCTACCCTGTATATTTTGGCGGCCAGCCAAACGATACCAATAAAGGTAAATATTAATATCAAAATGGACGATACCAACTGCCAAATGGGAACCCCTCCTTCCCCGATGCCTCCCGGCAGCCGCATTAACATGACTATGGGCGAAGTCAGCGGAAATAACGAAAAACCAACGGCAATGGGTCCATGAGGATTACTAAAAACCGAAAAGAAGCCGACATAAATAGCCAACATCAAAGGCAGGATTATTGGAAAAATAAACTGTTGGGTATCGGTTTCATTGTCCACCGCGGCTCCTATGGCCGCATAAATGGAACTATAGATCAAATAACCCAAAATAAAATAAATCAGAAAAAAGAAGACCAAAAGAACCCAGGGTATGTCCATAATCTCTTGGGCGTATAATATCATATCAGAATCTGCGGAGGCCATGATGGGATTTTGGGCAGCGCCCATTCCAGGTCCCGACCCGCCACTGGAAAGATCGGCCGGGTCAATATTAAATATGGCCATGGACACTATCAACAAAACACCCCCTGATACAATCCAAATACCAAATTGTGTTATACCCGCCAAAGAGGTCCCAATAATTTTGCCGAGCATCAACTGAAATGGTTTTACCGAAGAAATGATAACCTCAATAATCCGACTCGTCTTCTCCTCTATGACACTGCGCATAACAAAGCCACCGTAGATTATAATGAATATCATAATCAAATAACCAAAACCCCCACCAATTATAGCCTTTATCTCGTTGATCCCCTTTAGGTTGTGTTCCCCATCAAAGGTTGAGATGTTCAGTTCATACGTACTGTCCATTTCCGCATATTCACTGGCCGAAATACCAAATTCCCTTAGTCTTTCCTGTTTGAGGCGCTCCTTGAAAATACGCTCCAATCGCTCTAGGGTGTTGGTGCTAGGTGCATCCTTACTGTAAAAAAACGAACGCTGGCTCACTTTTTCCAGGTCGGATTCATTAGGCAGATACACCAATCCATAATACCCCATGTTCAAGGTGGAGTCCTTTGCCTCCTGCAAAGTGATATCCCTAAACTTTACAAAGGATGTACTTTCCGAGGTTATAAACTCATTGGCAAAAAAATCGCTTTCGTTCAGTACCGCGATTATTCTTTTTTCGTTGTCATTGAGCTTTGTAAGATATGCGATAAGTACGATCATTCCCACCATTAAAAAAGGGCTCAGGAACGTCATGATCACAAAGGACTTGTTCCTAACCTTTGCGAAGTATTCCCTTTTTATTATCAATGAAAGCTTACTCATCTATAACACCTTGTTTTGCTACGGTTCTAATGAATATCTCGTTAGCGGACGGAATCGTTTCCGTGAAACTTTTTATGGTACCCTGTGTTCCTAAAAAATTCAACAACTCATTGGAGGTTCCGTTTACCAGTTGTACCGAAAAATCCAGTTGCCCTTGCGAGGTAGCCGAATCCAATATGGTAAAACTATTTTTCAATTGGTCCAATAATCCATATGGAGCATTTGTATCGACTGCCACTTTGAAAATATTCTTTTTGAACGCCTGTTTGATATCGGATAATTTACCGTCCAAAATTTTCTCTGATCTATGGATCAGCGCAATATGTTCACATAGTTCCTCAACGGATTCCATTCTATGGGTGGAAAAAATAATCGATGTCCCGTTTTCCTTCAACTGAAGGATTTCGTCCTTTATAATATTGGCGTTTATGGGGTCGAATCCGCTAAAGGGTTCATCAAAAATTAATAGTTTGGGCTCATGGAGTACGGTTACTATAAACTGTATCTTTTGTGCCATTCCTTTGGAAAGTTCCTGGATTTTCTTGTTCCACCAGTTGCCAATATCCAGCCTGTCAAACCAATATTTTAACCGCTGTTTTGCGTCGTTTTTGGACAACCCTTTTAGCTGGGCCAAATACAGCGCCTGCTCCCCTACTTTCATGCTCTTATAGAGCCCACGCTCCTCCGGCAAATATCCTATTTGGGCAATATGTTCGCTTCTTAATGGTTCTCCCTCAAATAATACCTCACCCTGGTCTGGATAGGTAATCTGATTGATAATGCGTATCAAGGTAGTCTTGCCTGCCCCATTGGGACCCAGCAGGCCATAAATACTGTTTTTGGGAATTTCTATGGAAACATTTTGCAAAGCAGTATGGTCGCCATACCTTTTGGAGACCTTATTTGCGACCAAAATATGATTCATGCAAGCAATTTGTTCAAAGATATTGAATTGTTTTCATGTGGTACCAAATGATGGATTTTTAATACTTGTATTGGGGCTACACTGTTTATATCCATGAAAAAATCAAATGTTCTTCCATGCCAAATCATGTTTTCCTTTTAAAAAATATTCATTGATTTTATTTTTTGGGATGGCTTGCACAATGACCATTAGTCTATATCTCACAACTGTTCTCTAGACTATTTACAGTCATTTTCCCCTACTTATATTTCTGAAAATTTTCTGTAACCAGCACTTCAAATAGCCCTAAAAACAAAACCCACCCTCAATAGAATCAAGGATGGGAAAAAAATTGCTATGAAAAAGAAAATTAATATTGGTCTCCCAATATTGTTTCAAATATACGTTTTTTATTTAAACACCAAATATTTTGACGATTAAGAGAACATATCCTTGACTTTTTCAAAGAACGACTTGTCTGATTTTTCAGGTTTCGGTTCAAAGTTCTCATTGCCCTGCATACTTTCAAAAAACTCCCGCTGCTCCTTGTTCAATTCCTTTGGGGTCCAAACGTTCACGTGTACCAAAAGGTCTCCACTACCATAACCATTGAGACTTGATATACCCTTTCCACGCAATCTTAGGATTTTTCCGGACTGTATTCCCGGTTCCAATTTAATCCGTACTTTACCGCCAACGGCATCTATTTCCTTGGAAGTACCTAAAATGGCATCCGCTATACTAATATAAAGGTCGTGATGCAGATTATCGCCTTCCCGCTTCAGGGTCTCGTGCTCCTGTGTTTCAATGGCCACTAATAAATCCCCGGGAATACCGTTTCCTGGTGCGTCATTTCCTTTCCCCGGAACCTTTAGTTGCATTCCTTCTTCCACACCGGCCGGAATATTTATGGATACGGTCTCTTCAGATATTTTCAATCCCTGTGCATCCGCATCTCCTGGTTTTCCATCCAAAATCTGTCCACTTCCACCACAGTTACTACAGGTAGCGGCCGTCTGCATCCTTCCCAATATGGTATTTTGGATTTTTGTGACCTGTCCGCGACCATTACAGGTGGAACATGTTTTATAGGTGACGCCTTCAGCTTGTACCTTTCTTCTGACCTTGACTTTCTTCTCTACACCATTTGCTACTTCCTCCAAGGTAAGCTTAACCCGTATACGTAGGTTACTGCCTTTCACCCTTCGCTGGCCACCACCACCAAAACCGCTAAAGCCGCTAAAGCCGCCACCACCAAAGGCACTGCCAAAAATATCTCCAAATTGGCTGAAGATGTCGTCCATGTTCATACCGCCACCTCCAAAGCCACCGCCTTCAAAGGCCGCGTGACCAAATTGGTCGTATTTAGCCTTTTTATTGAGGTCGCTCAATACCTCATAGGCTTCGGCCGACTTCTTGAACATCTCCTCCGCCTTGGCATCCCCAGGATTTTTATCAGGATGGTATTGCAGTGCCTTTTTCCGGTACGCCTTTTTAATTTCAGCAGCGGAGGCACTTTTGCTCACACCAAGTATATCGTAATAATCTTCCTTCATACTATTCAATTAGTTTCCAACAACAACTTTTGGATGCCGTATAATTCTATCGCCCAGCTTAAAGCCTTTTTCAATAACATCGATGATTTTTCCCTTCATGGCCTCTTCAGGTGCCGGTATTTGGGTAATGGCCTCATGAATTTCTGCATCAAAAGTATCGCCCACGGCAACTTCAACTTCCTGCAGACCTTTGGATTTCAAGGTTTCCCTGAACTTTACCTTTATAAGTTCCACGCCCTTGAACATTTCCGTATCTTCAGATTTTGAAAGCTCCTTCAAGGCCCTGTCAAAATCATCCATCACAGGCAAAAGTGAAACGATTACTTCCTGTCCTGCCGTTTTAAAGAGCTCCATTCGTTCTTTTGAAGTTCTTCTCTTATAATTCTCGAATTCAGCAAAAAGCCTCAAAAACTTGTCCTTTTCCTTTCCCAGTTCCTCTTTTAGACGATCTTCTTCGGTCATTTCCACTGTCTCTTCGGATACTTCCTCTGACTGAACCTCCTTATTTTCCATTTCTTGCTCCAGCACTTGCTCTTGGGACTGATCGTCTTCTATATGTTCGGTCTTATTTTTCTTGCTCATGTTCAATTCTTGTTTAATCTCTGGATTTGAGTCGGCAAAAGTACTGCCAAATCTTTAAAAATGTCAAAATGTCACCAAACTTTATAAAAAAATCCGCCAAAAGCGGATTTGAATTTTATGTATGGTTGCAGTATGCCGTTTATGACGCATATTCTTTGGATATATCATTGGATATCTTGGAGTTGGACTCCTTTTCCCCATAGATATTTTCCAATGCGGAACATATATTCTGATATTCGAAAATAAACCCTTCTTCCTCTATTTTTTTACTACTCACCCGTTGACTCGCAAAAAGAATATAACTCATCTCGCCAAGCATGGCCTTCATCACAAATTCAGGTATGTTGGGTAAAAACAAAGGCCGATTCAAAACTTGGGCAATCTCCTTTACCAATCGAGTGTTCGTAACCGGATTTGGTGATACCCCATTAAAAGTTCCTTCCAATTCATTTTCCATGGCAAAGAGAAAAATTCTTCCCAAGTCCGATAGGTGAATCCAAGATTGCCATTGTTGTCCGGTACCAAAGGCAGCACCCACATAATATTTGACCGGTTTCGCCATTTGGGGCAAGGCGCCCCCTTTAACTGACAACACCAAACCTATCCTGACCTTAGAAACCAGCAAGCCTAGATTTTTAAATTCATTGGCCTTTTCTTCCCAGGCAGCTACGACTTCCCCAAGAAAACTATCGTCTACTAGAGGCTCGCTTTCCTCATAATAATTGGAGAGTGAATTTGGATAAATACCTATGGCAGAAGCCGTTATCAACGCGGATATGCTATGATCCGGAAGTTTTTCGAGTGCCTTGTACAGCGTGGCAAGGGAATCTATCCGGCTGTTGAGAATTATTTTTTTGTAACTAGGAGTCCATCTTTTAGAAATGCTCGCACCGGCCAAATTAATGATGGCCGATACGCCGTTAAAACATCGAATATCGATTTCACCGTTGCCGGGATTCCAATAAAAACCTTTCAGGTTGGAAGCAGATTCCATTTTGTCCTTGCTTGTGGTCAAGTAGTGTACATCATAACTTTTGGCATGACATTGAGATACCAATTCCGTTCCAACCAATCCTGTCGCTCCTGTTATTAATACCTTCATATTTCAAAGATATTGTTTTCCCCAAAGGCCGATGGTCGCTTTAATTTCGATTTAACAAAGAAGGTTGGTTTTTAAGACAAATTAACTGTACGACCTCTCCTAATCACAACTTTCTCGCCCTAAGCATTTCCCTTTTTCCCGGAGGTCCTGGAAGACGCTCCACCTGAAAACCTACTTCCTGCATGGCTCGTCTAACGCTGCCTTTTGCAGCATAGGTTACTAGTACACCCTTATTTTTAAGGGCTCTGAACATTTTTTGAAAAATTTCCACTGTCCAAAGTTCTGGTTGAACCCGAGCCCCAAAGGCATCAAAATAGATCAAATCGAATTCTGCGGAATTTTGGATTTCCTTAAAATCCTTTTGGGATTTCAGCAGCGAAAAATTAGGCGTTATAAAAGTGTTCTCTTCCCAAGTACAACTGTGCAATTTTTCAAATTCCTTCCTGTGTTCCATTGCCGCCAGCTCCTCTACATAATTCAATTGACCGATTTCGGTTTTCAAAACAGGATAGGCCTCCACTCCCGTATAACGCACCCTTAGTTCTCTATTGGGAGCTTCAAGGAGCGTGATAAAAGCATTGAGTCCCGTCCCGAAGCCTATTTCCAAAATTGAAAGCCCTTGGTTTTCAAATAATTCCAGACCGTTCTTTATAAAGACATGATACGCCTCCTGTATGGCCCCATGCTTGGAATGATACTGTTCGTTCCAATCCTTTATTTGGATGGTCTTTGAACCATCGCCCGTTACAACAATTTCCCTTTCCAATACTAGTTTTTGATAAGTACACCACTGGCCTCAAATCCATAGGTTTTTTTGGGCGTAGTAATCTTGGAGAGTTCCTCTTCGTTGGCACCGGCATCCTTTGCATAGTGTTTTTGGTCTTCCACGCTCATTTCTTCTACAAACGCAAGTCCATCGACTACAACATTCTTTCCGGCGATATGCCTTGGCACAAAAAAACCATAATCCTTAAATCGTACCATGGCCTCGTTCCCATTGGAAAGCTCAACCTTCATCCAACAACCCTTTGCCTGGCACACTTCCTTTACCTTCCCCACAAACTTGGTAGTCAGCGTATCATTGGCACTTAACCCGTTATAAAGCGACATCATTTCATTGGAGGTTCCCACGTTCGTTTCATCGACCCACGCCCCAAAAACGTTCGCCTTATCTGATTTTGATGTTTTTTCCTGAGCAAAGACGCAAAAACCCATCAATAAAAACACAAGCAAAATGTTAAAACCTTTCATAATGTTTAAAAATTAATATCCTGCTGCAAAACTGCTCATTTTTAGGCTAAAAAAGAAGTTGCCATGCGGATATTTGATTAATTTTAACCTACTAAAGCATATTTTGGAATGAGCGTAGAAACTAAAAACGTAACTATTAGTATTGAGAAGGCAAAGATCTCTAAAATAGACCAAGTCGATTTTGACAATTTAAAGTTCGGGTCCGTATACACTGATCATATGTTGGTATGTGATTACAGGAACGGGGCTTGGCAGGCACCTAAAATCATGCCCTATCAATCCATTGCATTGGACCCCTCGGCAAAGGTGTTCCACTATGGACAGGCAATTTTTGAAGGTATGAAAGCATATAAGGATGACAAGGGCGATATATTTCTTTTTAGACCCTTGGAGAACCAAAAACGGCTTAACATTTCGGCGAAACGGCTTGCCATACCAGAATTGCCCGAAGATATTTTCATGGAAGGCCTGACCACTTTGTTACAGCTGGATAGCGACTTCATTCCAACCCAGGAAGGTTCGTCCCTTTATATAAGGCCATTTATGTTCGCATCGGGTAGCGGGTTTCATGCCTCTCCTGCGGATGAATATAAATTCATCATTGCCTGCGCTCCCTCGGGATCGTACTTTTCCGGAAAAGTTAAGGTATTGATAGAACAGACCTATTCACGTTCCGCCAATGGTGGCGTGGGATTTGCCAAGGCCGGAGGAAATTACGCGGGACAGTTCTACCCTACCCAATTGGCCATTGAAAAAGGGTACAATCAGGTTATTTGGACGGACGATACGGAACACGAGTTTATTGAGGAGGCCGGAGCCATGAACATTTTTGTTCGCATTAACGACACCTTGATAACGGGGCCAACGAGCGATAGAATCTTGGACGGCATCACCAGAAAAAGTATTTTGGAAATTGCTAAGGATCACAATATTCCCACCGAAGTACGGAAAATTACCGTTACCGAAGTGGTCAATGCTGCCAAGGACGGCTCCTTGAAGGAAATGTTCGGGGCGGGTACGGCCGCCGTAATTTCACCCATAGCCGCCTTTGGCTACAAAGGAACGGATTATGACCTTCCGGAACTGGAAAACAGTTATGCCACCAAATTGAAAAAATTGATTACGGACATACAGTACAATAAATCCGAAGACAAATATGGATGGCGCTACAAAGTCAACATCTAACAAAAAAGGGCTCAAAAGCCCTTTTTTATTTGTCCAGAATTGAGGCGATGTCCGGTTTAAAATAGTTGGGACCTTTTAGCACCTTACCGTCTTCCCGGTAAATAGGTTTACCGTCCTCCCCCAGCTTGCTCATGTTACTGCGCTGGATTTCGTTAAATACCTCCTCAATCTTGTGCTGCATTCCATGTTCCAAAATGGTTCCGCAAAGAATATACAGCATGTCCCCAAGGGCATCGGCCACCTCGACAAGGTCATTGTTTGTGGCGGCTTCCAAATATTCCTTATTCTCCTCGTCCATTAAGTTGAAACGGAGTTGGTTTTTTGTTTGGCCCAAATTGGCACGCATTTCTTGAGAGACACCCAGTCCAAAAGACTCATGGAACAATTGTACGGCGTTGATCTTACTTTTCATGTGTTTATTTTAATTGTTTTTCAACCATCAAACTTCGGCTTTTATCAGTACTGGCATGGAAGATCCTTGTAACTATTCCGATGTGTTCCAGAAAACGGTCACGGATGTTCCATCGGTCGATATTTTATTTTAGGAGAATCTGCCCAAATTTATCAAATTCAAAGGTTTTCCATTTATTGGGTTTATCACCCGAAAACATTTTCACCAAGTTTAATGGCCACTGATCAGAGTTCTTGAGTTTTACTTTAGTTTTGCCTAAAAATAGAAATTATGTTTAGCACGGGACAAATTGTATTTGCAGCTCTTTTTGCAGTTACATTCTTTATAATTATCATACTGATGTACAAGAAGGACCTAAAACTGCATCAAAAAAATTACAAAGGTGTAAAATGGGTGGGAATATTCTTTATAATATTCATAATTATACTTTTCTGTATTAAGTATTTACTTAAGAATTAACGTAAATTTTACGTACACCACAAAAATTAACGTTTTGACAACAAAAGCCCTGATTTTCACGTTTTATATACCAAATAACGTAATTTTGCGTTATTCATCTATAAGGGGCAAACATTATGATGACATTCTTTACAATTTTGGTGGTACTTATAGGACTCAATGTGGCCATGGTCATAGCCAGCTTGCAAAATGCAAGTAAAAAGTCGAAAAGACCTACAAGAATGGTTTCAGAAGACAACCAATCCGTAATCTATCCAATTGACCTAATTACTTCTAACTACAAAAAAGCGGTTTAGTTTTATTTTTTGTAGGTATGAACAATGAAACATCCACATTTTGACTCCAATCAAGATTTTCATTGTCGAATCACCCTTTCTTTAACAAAGTCAGGCAATACTGATAGGTCATTTGAACCAAACCGTATTACTTTGATTTTCATGTAGGGATTCGTCTTGGTAATTCAAGCACATCAGGCAAGAAAATGCTTTATTTTCCAACTTTTGCATTATTTTTAACTGCATGAAACAGTTTTTACTGATATTTCTAGGCGGTGGTTTTGGTAGCTTTCTTCGCTATATAATTTCCAAATCTTTAAATGTATATTATCCCAATTTTTACCTAGGGACCTTTTTAGTGAATATTCTCGGTTGCTTTATAATAGGTATACTGATTGGCATATCCGTAAAGAACAATTTCCTTTCCGAAAGTCATATGTTATTATTGGCGACCGGCTTTTGTGGTGGCTTTACAACATTTTCCACCTTTGCCCTCGAAAGCCATATACTGTTAAAGGAACATTCCATTTTTTATATGTCGGCCTATCTAGCCTTGAGCATACTAATAGGTATATTAGCCGTAGCGGCAGGCCTTTATGTCTGCAAACTGTTATAATTGTAACGGTATCCCCAATTATTCTAAAATCTCAACATTTTTTTGACATTTTAATTGTTTTTCAAACAATTCAAGTCAAAAAGAGCTGATTTTCTGCATTATTTTCAATTTACACCTATTCACAGCAAATTTTGACGGGCAAATTGACAAAATATCACCTCGCAAATATATATACCTATAATTTTTAGGGGGGTTATTTATTATAAACATAAAAATAGGACCATTACCCCTTCAAATTATAGGGTGTTAATAATTTTAACATACATTTGGTCCATCTAAAACAATCAGTACAATGAAAAAAATCGAGGCAATTATCAGAAAATCCAAGTTTGATGAAGTCAAAGAGGCTTTACATCAAATTGAGGTCAATTTCTTTAGTTACTGGGATGTAACGGGAGTTGGTAATGAAAAACAAGGGCATGTATATCGTGGTATTTCCTATAGCACCACAGATATACAAAGGAGATATCTAACCATTGTAGTATCCGATGAATTTGCGCAAAAAACAGTGAACACTATATTGGAAACAGCTTACTCAGGCAATGTTGGGGATGGTAAAATCTTTGTCTCCGATGTCATCGAAGCCTACAGAATCAGGACAAAGGAAAGCGGTCAAGCGGGTATCAACTAAAAAAACAACTAACTAAAACTTAAAAAAATGGACGCAGGATTATTTACAGCGAATAACGTATGGATGATGTTGGCCACCGCATTGGTGTTCTTCATGCATACAGGTTTTGCCTTTTTGGAAATAGGTCTAACCAGACAAAAAAACACAATCAATATTTTATTCAAGAATATATTTATCATTACCGGAGGGTTGCTATTGTATTATGCCTTTGGTTTTAATTTAATGTATCCCGGTTTTGAGGATGGGGATGCAGGATTCCTAAAATTTGCAGGATTTGGAATTGCCGCCCCGGAAGGTGGTATGACCCCTGATTATGCGGATGGTGGATACACTTGGTGGACGGATTTTCTTTTTCAAGGCATGTTTGCTGCCACAGCTGCTACAATCGTATCCGGAGCCGTTGCCGAACGTATCAAAATTGGTTCCTTCATGATTTTTACGATTGTTTATGTAGGTTTGGTTTACCCCATCGTAGGTGCTTGGAAATGGGGTGGCGGATTCTTGGATTCCTGGGGATTCTATGACTTTGCAGGATCTACTTTGGTCCATTCCGTAGGTGGATGGGCAGCCTTGGTAGCGGTTACCCTATTGGGTGCACGAATAGGAAAATTTGGCAAGGATGGCAAACCGAACGCAATTCCAGGTCACAACATACCAATGGCAACAGCGGGTGTATTGATCCTTTGGTTAGGATGGTTTGGTTTCAACGGTGGATCCGTACTTTCAGCAGACCCTGAATTGACTTCCTTGGTTTTGGTAACGACAAGTTTGGCTGCCGCTGCCGGTGGTTTTGGCGCCATGATTACTTCAACCATCCTCTACAAAAACTTGGACCTTACCATGTTCCTTAATGGTATTCTAGGCGGTTTGGTAGGCATTACGGCCGGTGCCGATTTAATGTCGCCCAATGAGGCCGTAATCATTGGGGTACTTGCCGGAATCCTAATAGTTTTTGGTGTTGCCTTGATCGATAAATTAAAATTGGATGACCCCGTTGGCGCTATTGCAGTACACTTGATCTGTGGTATTTGGGGAACCTTGGCCGTGGGTATTTTTGGAAGCAAGGCAGGAATCGATCAGTTATTGACACAATTATATGGCGTATTGATCATAGGAGCCTTCTGTGTAGTATCTGCAGGTATCATTCTTGGAGTGCTTAAAACTACACTTGGCCTTAGGGTTTCAAGGGATGAAGAATTGGAAGGTCTGGATATCCATGAGCATGGAATGGATGCTTATGCCGACTTTAGAATGAACCAGCACTAATAATTCTGAACAAAAAACGGAGCGTTCTGCCAAACGCTCCGTTACATAACCTTTTCACATTTATTTACAAGTAATCACTTAAAAAATAATCCCAGAGGGATTGAAAATTTAAACATATGAAACAGATTATAAATACAAAATTCGTAAAAAATATCTTTTTGTCAACATTAGCGCTGTTTTCAGCAGTTACCTTAACGGCACAGGAAGAGGAAAGTGGTTCAAAATTCACTTTGAGCGGTTCTATTGATGCATATTACAGAACTACTTTTAAAGATGGTGGTGATGCAACAACTGCTACACCAACATCTTTTGCGAACCAAACTGGATTTGCTTTGGGTATGGCCAATTTAATTGGGACCTATGACATGGGAAAAACGGGTGTCGTCGTGGACTTGGTATTTGGACCTAGAGGTACAGAGGCCACTTTCAATAATGATGTTTTAAATGGAATCATAAACCAAGCTTATGCTTATTGGAATGTTTCTGATAAAACTACCTTAACCATTGGTCGTTTCAATACTTGGGTAGGGTATGAAGTTATTGCTCCTGCGGCAAACTTCAATTATAGTGTGTCATACTTGTTCTCAAACGGTCCCTTTTCACACCTTGGTGCTAAGGCTGATTTCGCCTTTTCGGATGATGTAAGTTTAATGCTTGCCATTACCAATCCTTGGGATACCAATGATATAAGTGCTTCAGGTGTTTATGCCGTAGGAGGTCAATTAGGTCTTTATGGTCAGTATATAAATCTTTATTACGATGGTGGTAGTGATGTAGCTGGAGGTCTAGGTTTTGAAATTGACTATACCGGAGGTTTTGATCTTTCCGATAACTTTTTCTTTGGAATCAATGCTGCATATAATGACAATTCACAAACAAATAGCGGGTTCTATGGAGCCGCAATTTATCCACAAGTTACTACCTCGGATAGTTTTGCCATAGGCTTACGAGGTGAATATTTTGCCTATACCCAAGAAGGTTTCGATGATGTTCCTGTTACAGCCCTTACCTTAACCGGAAGTTATAGCAAAGAAAATTTAATAATTAAACCAGAAATTCGTTTGGATAGTTTTGGCAAGGATAACGAACCTTTCTTCGATAGCAATGGAGGTACAACTAACAGCTTATCTTCTTTCGCGCTCGCAGCCATCTATTCATTCTAAGCCAAAAATATTAAGGACTAATTGATTTTTGTTTAAGTTGAGAAACCCGGTGAATACACCGGGTTTTATTTTTTATCAAAATCCTTAACACCCGCCAATATTCTTGTATCCAAATGATTTACCGCAGGAACCAAAGGACAGGAATATTTTTTGTTGTAAACACAATAGGGATTATAGGCTTTATTAAAGTCGATCGTTATCCTATTTCCGTTTGGAATCCTCAAATCCATGTAACGCCCCCCACCATACGTCTCCTCCCCATTGGTTAGATCCGTAAAGGGTAGAAAAAGGTAATCCTCGTATCCTTTCTCTTTTATAAGATCAGCGTTCTGATATACCTCCAATTCAAATGTCTTCCCATGAAGTTCGAATCGGATCTTTGCATAGACCACTTCTTCAGACTGCCTATCGGTAGTGGTGGGCATCATAAAAGGTACTGCATCCGGGGTCCTGATAAAATCGGCCTCGATTACATAATTGGTATCCGGTGCGAAAAAATCAAGTCCATTGAAATCTTTTCGGAACCTATCAGGTAACGGCGACTCCTCAGGATCTCTGAATTCTTCATTCAACTTTTGTTGGTGGGCCAAGATATCGGCAATCTTATCCGTAGGCGCCTTAGCGACCAAATTTGGCTTCTCATCGTGATATTTCTTTGCTTCCTTGCATCCTACCACAACAAAAATGGCCAAAAGAATAAAAACTGTGAATCGATACATCGTTCTATTTTTATACAAAAATACCACATGATTTTTAACGTACTATACCATGCATGGATTTAAGGGGTAAGAACTACAGGACAACTTCAATGTTTAAAAGCCGAAGCGGAAATCCTATAGAATGAAAACTAAACGGTTCGGCATAATACCCATCTTCATCCCAATATTTCTTAGTTTTTTTCAACAGGTCCGTACCGGGCATCCTTTAAATATTTGGCAACAACGGCATTGAACTCCGGTGAAATTCTAAAGAGGGCCGTGTTCTCAAGACCATAAAGCTCCTCCTTATTATTATATCCGGTTTTCAACAATTCCTCCAAATAGAAAATGCCCGTACCGTAGTCCTCAACGAGTGCACTATATGAAATGACCTTTAGGTAATTTTCAGGATTCTTTGGTTCTGTAATGGTTTTTAGCTGGTAGAGAAAGTTCAGTGCCTCCAAATCAACTTGTTTATCGGTGGCTATGATGTTGATGCTATCCGAAATCAATGCATTTAAAAAGCCGCGAAGCCTACTTGCCATACGTCTCTCAAATTCGTTACCGCTTTTATCCATTTTGTCCAACTCCGACATTTGAAAGTTCCACCAACCCAAATTATTATAATTGTAGGTCAAAACATCCTCCTCCAAATAATAGCCATAATCTTCCTTGGTGAGTGTTTCCTTTAAAAAGAAATTCCCTTGGTTACGCTTTTTGCTTCTATAAGTTTTACTCCTTCTAAGTACCTTTTTGGATGTTTTTAGAGAGTCCAAATCCCCAAAAGGATTATAGACCTGTATGGCGTTATCCAATACGTTTTCCGCCAAAAGGGGCTTATCATTTGAAAGAAGTTCATTCGCCCTAATTAAGGAACTTTCAAAATAATCGTTGATCAAACTATCGTTTCTGGGTATAGTCCCTTTTGCCATTTCTGATAAGGTAAACGACCTAAGTGCAAAGGCACTTTCATCAATAGGAGCCCATTGGTGTTCTCCTTCAAAAAATAGCAATAAATTGGGAAATTTAAGGTTGTCCAATATCACTTTACTTTCCAATAGTTCCCTATAATTATAGTCAGATCTGCCAGCAATACCAATAAAGTAAAAAGTATTTTTGCGAGTAAGAACCTCCGTATTCGCAATTGCGGCCCCACATGAAAGAACGCCCTTTATATCTTTAATAAACGTTGGCATCAATGTGGCAAACCTACCTCCATCCCCTATACCTCCTACATATATTCGCTCTTTATGGACCGGAAGCATTTCATATATGGTGTTGATCATTCGGTTCGCGATTAACACATTTTGGGAGAGACTCAGGGAATCCTTTAAATTGTTGGAACCCGCAAGAATGTAACCTTCCCTTTCAGCTGCATTTGTAAACATGGCCATTGTATTCCTACTTTCACCTTTCATATCAAAAAGAAAGAGAACGGGCCATGCACGTGTCATGCTAAAATTTGTAGGCAGGTACAGGGAAAAGTATTCGTTGGGTTCTCCCTTAATCGTTAAACTATCGTTGATGGTTCCTTTGGCAATTTTAACTTCCTGCGAAAAAATAGTCAATGGTAGTACCAATAAAATTAGAGGTAGTATTTTTTTCATCTGTTAATTTCTATTGTTGTTTATAGGTCAGATGCAATTCACCAAAAAATATCTTAGTGGGTATCAAGACTTGCTATGGCTCATTTCATATTTAAATCTACAACAAAAATCTAGCCAAAAATTAATGTTTAAAATGTGCTTCTAATGTTTTTTAACTTGATATACGATCTACTTATTCCAATTTCCTGACAGGATTCATAGGAGCATTCGATATTACTTGGGAAAGAACAATATTCGTTCGTGTTTCACCATATTGTATCAATTTATCAATAAATTTTTCCAAATGAAACTGGTTCTTTAGTACAACCTCCATGACAATATTTTCATTTCCCGTAATTCTATAACAGTTGACTACTTCGTCAAAGGAGTCCACGATTGCCAAAAAAGGCTTTAGTTTGCCCATAAAGGCCCTTAACGTAATAATAGCTTTCAATTGATGGCCCGTATGGGAATGGGAAACCTTGGCATGATACCCTGTGATAATCCCCAAATCTTCCATTTTTTTGACGCGCTCCCCAACCGCGGGTGCCGTTAAACCTATAGATCTGCCAATATTCGCAAAGGATTCCCTAGCATTTGCCTGTAGCTTTTCCAGAATTTTCCAATTAAGTTTATCAATCTTTATGTCCATAAATTTTTTAACAAATATAATTTCGAATATAAAGTAATATAAAAAATTTGCTTTAAATACAAAAGAGGCGAAAGATATACCTGTAGTAATTTTATAATAGTTTAAGTTTAATGTACTTGAAATGTCCCATAAAAATCTTAAAAACATTCCGGTTTACAGAAAGGCCTTGGAGCTCTGCAGAATGAGCAGGGAAATTGCCTCCTACGTATCCTTCAACAAAGACCTTTTGAGGCTGTATGAAAGCAACAGCCTTAGGGATATTATTGCAAATTCCATTCTCACGGATGCCATTTTAATCCCTCAAAAAATTGCCTTGGTGGAATCTTCACGATCAACCTCTGAACGCTTGCAAAATCTTTCCTTTATTAACATTATGATCAGAAACATCAATTCCTATTGTTTGGGATTGGAAAAGGATGGGGTCAAGGAAACGGAATATATCAACCTTCTTCGCTCCGAACTTAAGAGCTTTCGAAAATATTACAGGAAGTGGAAGGTATCCCATAGATAGGGAAAATCACATAATCGATCTACATACCGTATAAACGAAACTTGCTTTTGGTAGTTTTGCTTTAGGTGAATGGCGTATTTTTGATTTTTAAATCTTTTGTTTTGAAAATCATTATTTTAATCAACTGCCCAGACCAAAAGGGAATCATTAGCTCGGTTACCGGATTTATTCATGCTCACAAGGGGAATATCGTTTATTTGGATCAACATGTGGATAAAACGGCAAATGTCTTTTTCATGCGATTGGAGAGTGATTTTGAGACGGTGGATTTGGCCGTACTCCAAAAAAACTTCGAGAGCCAGTTAGCCCGTAAGTATAAAATGCAATGGAGTCTCCATACCGATAGCAAAAGGCCCAAAATGGCTCTTTTTGTATCCAAGTACAATCACTGTCTCTATGACCTTTTGAGTAGGTTTCATTCCGGGGAACTTCCGGTGGAAATCCCTTTCATCCTTAGCAATCATCCCGATTTAAAGTATGTAGCGGACCAATTTGATATACCCTACTATCATGTGCCCTTAAGCAAAGAAAACCGGGATGCATCAGAAAATAGACAAGTTGAACTGCTCAGAAAATATCAAGTGGACTTTATTGTATTGGCCAGATATATGCAAATTGTTAGCCCGAAATTGATCAATTTGTATCCGGATAAAATTATAAATATACATCACTCCTTTTTGCCGGCTTTTGCCGGTGCCAAGCCGTACCATGCGGCCTTTGAAAGGGGCGTGAAAATAATTGGGGCAACCAGCCATTACGTGACCGAAGAACTCGATGCGGGTCCCATTATAGAGCAGGACGTTACCCCGGTTTCGCATATGCATTCCATATCGGACTTTATTAGCAAAGGACGGGATTTGGAAAAAATTGTGCTATCCAAGGCCGTTAAACTGCATGTGCTCAGAAAAACAATGGTGTACAACAATAAAACCGTAATTTTCTCGTAAACCTTTTTAATCACCATTATATACTCAATATGACTAAGAAAATTGGGATAATTGCCCTCCTATTCATCACGGTTTCCTGCAATGAATTGCAACAAGTGGTAAATCAATTGCCTTCCGGCACCACACTGGGGAACGCTGAAATTGCAAATGGTCTTAAAGCCGCACTTGAAAAAGGAATTTCGGAACAGGTGAGCAAGCTAACCGAGACGGACGGATTTTTTAAAAATGAACTGGTCAAGATTTTATTGCCGGAAGAGCTCCATAAAGTGGACAAAACACTGCGGGATATTGGCCTGGGAAACTTGGCCGATGAAGGACTCAGGGTATTGAACCGGGCGGCCGAAGACGCTGTTTCCGAGGCCACTCCCATTTTCGTAGATGCCGTAAAAGGCATGACATTTAACGATGCCAAAACCATCTTGTTGGGCGATGACAATGCTGCCACAACCTACTTGACGCAGCGGACTAGAACAGCCCTGTATAATAAGTTCAACCCGGTCATCCAATCTTCTTTTCAAAAAGTAGGCGCGGACCAGATTTGGAGCAATCTTATAAACAGGTACAACGCTATTCCCTTGACAAAAGATGTAAATCCCGATTTGACGGATTATGTCACCCAAGAAGCGTTGGATGGGGTTTTTACCATGATTGCTTTGGAAGAGAAGGAAATAAGAACCAATGTGGCTTCAAGAACTACCGATTTACTCCGCAGGGTTTTCGCCATGCAGGATTAATTTTTTTTTACGGCGGAAACAATAAATCAAACTATTCTACGTTAAATTTTTATAAATCAGTTTATTATAGGTGTTTTCACCGCTAAAGATAATTCTTATTTTTTCAAATTTTTGAGTTAGTATTTTTTGAGTTAGTTAGTTAAAAACCGGTGGGAGCACCGGTTTTTTTTATTTAAAATGGTTTAATTTTTTGGATCCAAGCGAACCTGCCTACTTGTGGTACGTTGGCAGGTATCGAAAACATCTGCCTAGATAAAGGCTTTTTTGAGCTTCATAGCAGGGCTAAGAAGCGAGAATAGGACAGTGCCGCTCGAACGGGAAACCCTGTGGGCTTTCTTAAGAGAGTGTCTAGATGATGCGGGGGAAGCGCAATTCTGGAATTTTTTAGCCAATTTGAAAAGTATAAACCACTCCATTTAGTACAATGATCAAGAAATCAAGACCTATAATGATTTTACAGACTTAATACCTTTATAATAAATGCGATTGTTTTTCAACGGTTTCCTTCGTTGTAGGATTTAAGCTAATTCTGCCTCCTACACCTAGCTTCCCGTTTTTAGTGGCCTGCTCCAACCCGGTCAAATACCCAATGACCATCCTATTGAAAAGCATCGCCTGTTCCATATTTACAATATGCCCACAGTCCTGAATGATAAAGAGCAAGGCATCGGATTTGTTGGATGCTATTCTTTTTACCGAAGGAAGGAAAACCTTATCCTCTTCGCCCATAATAAATAACGAGGGTATTTCTGTTTTATCTGAATATAGATAATTCAACACTGGGTTTAGCTTCCGTGTAAATTCTGACCATTTCAAAAACTCTTCTTCCTTCCATGCCGTGGTCTGTTGTTTTATAAATAATCTAGTTTCCCTATGGTTCCTGTTTGGCAAAAGATAATAAGAGAAAATCCCAAATTGGGCAGTTGAAGAAAATACGGACTTGAGCGCACTCCTTACCTTGAATAAAAAACGAAGTCGTCTATTTATCTTGGTAATGGCCCCCGCCAATATCATGGAATCCACACTTTTAGGATATTTCCAAGAAAAATAGTTGACAAATACAGTACCAAGGGAAAGGCCAATGAAATGGGATTTGGCAATATTGTTATCCTCCAATACGCAAAGAATGCCATTGGATATGGCATCTAAATCCAATTCATCCAAGGAATGGGAAAGGCCATTCTTTTCCTTTAATTCGATTATTAATACGTTATAATGAAGTTTAAATTCGGGAAGTTGTTTGTCCCATACCTGGAAGATCCCTCCTGCTCCATCTATGAAGGTTACCCAAGGCAATGAGCTGGCGTTCCTGTATGATTTGTAATGTAACAATTGGTTCGTTTTATCCAGTTTTAGGAAAAGCCCCACAATGTAATTATTCTTTCGTAATTGAAACCTTTCAATCTTACAATTAACGCTAAAACTCTAGGATTTTTTGAATTTTTAACATGGTCAATGTTAAAAAAAAGACAAATTACCCAATTATTAGTTGTTTCACATAGAGAGGTAACATCCAAATGACGATTGTGCGCGTATATTTGAAAGAACAAATTTACTACTATGGAAAAGCAATATTGTAAAGTGGGAACCGTAACCCCGATCGCGGCAAAACCAAACGTTATTACATTGTTGGAATATCAATACCAAAACTTCATTGAGAAAGCCTCTAAAATGAGATATTCCAATACCAAGTTGAGCGAGTTTTTTGAATTGAGGGCCGAAAAAATCCAAAAGTCCCTGGAGAATCTTATTTAAAGTAAGTTTCTGGACTCCAATTCTTTTTGCATTTGAACTTGTAAATCACTTGCCTTATTTGCGGCGGCTTTGGCAAAATCGGTTCCTGTGGAAGCATATATGATTCCCCTTGAGGAGTTGACCAATAGTCCAATGTCTGGAGTAATCCCATGTTCGCAGACCTCCTCAAGACTACCCCCTTGGGCACCGACTCCTGGGACCAACAGAAAGTTATTCGGGATTATTTCACGAATTTCCTTCAAATATTCCGCTTTGGTCGCCCCAACCACATACATCAAATTATGGGCTCCTTTATAGGATTTGGAGGTTTGCAGTACTTCCTTATAAAGCTCGATGCCATCTATTTTTTTTGTCTGAAAATCGAAGGCCCCAACATTGGAGGTCAATGCCAGCAATATAGTGTGCTTATTTTCAAAACTTAAAAATGGCTCCACAGAATCCTTACCCATGTACGGGGCAATCGTAATCGAGTCGAAGTTTAAATCCTCAAAAAATGCCTTTGCATATCTTGCCGAGGTATTTCCAATATCCCCCCGTTTTGCATCGGCTATGGTAAACTGCTCCGGATACCGATCGTTCAAATATTCAATGGTTCGCTGCAAAGACTTCCATCCCTTTATCCCATAAGCTTCATAAAATGCAATATTGGGCTTATAGGCTACACATAAATGGTTCGTAGCATCGATAATGGCCTTATTGAATTCAAAAATTGGGTCTTCTTCCTGTAATAAATGGGTCGGTATTTTTTCCAAGTCCGTATCAAGTCCAATACACAGAAAGGACTTTTTCATACGGATTTGTTGTACCAAATCTTGGGTGGTCATAAAATCAAACTGCTTTTCAATAGATAGGGCCTAAATAACCCGGTAATTAAAATATCTCCGATGCTACTTTAAGTTTCTCGGTATTTTCAACAAGGCTCAATTCATCAATTATCCGCTGTATATCCCCATCTATGATATTGGATAAATCATATAAGGTAAGCCCAATTCTATGATCAGTAACCCTTCCTTGGGGATAATTATAGGTCCTTATCTTCGCGGATCGGTCTCCACTACTCACCTGGGAATTTCTTTTAGCGGCATCCTCTTCTTGTTTTTTGGCCAATTCCAGATCATACAATCTGGAACGCAAAACCCTAAAAGCCTTGTCCTTATTTTTGTGCTGGGATTTTTGATCCTGACACTGTGCCACCAGACCCGTTGGAATATGCGTCAGACGTACCGCGGAATAGGTCGTATTTACGGACTGCCCTCCAGGTCCCGAAGAACAGAAATAATCTATTCGTACGTCCTTAGGGTCTATTTGCACATCAAAATCCTCAGCCTCCGGCAAAACCATTACGGTTGCGGCACTGGTATGTACCCTACCTTGGGTTTCTGTTTGCGGCACCCTTTGCACCCGGTGGACGCCTGCTTCAAACTTTAAGGTTCCGTAGACATCCTCACCGGTTACCTCAAATTGGATTTCCTTATAGCCTCCGCTGGTCCCTTCGCTCAAATCGATGACATTCGTTTTCCAACCCTTATTTTCGCAATATTTTGTATACATTCTAAAGAGGTCACCGGCAAAAATACTGGCTTCGTCCCCACCTGTTCCCGCCCTAATTTCCATCACAACATCTTTGGCATCCTCAGGATCTTTGGGTATCAACATGAGCTTAATTTCGTCCTCAAGTGCAGGAAGACTGCTTTTGGCCTCTTCCAATTGCATCTTTGCCATTTCCAGCATTTCTTCATCGGAACCATCGGCGATGATTTCCTCCGCTTCGGAAATATTATTGGTAAATTCCATATACAGATCTCTTTTGGCCATTAGCTGCTTAAGATCTTTGTATTCTTTTGTAAGTTTTACGTACCGGTCTTGATCTGCAATTATATCGGGCTGAATAATCAGGTCCGAAACCTCGTCAAAACGCTGTTTTACAATATTTAATTTGTCTATCATTATCAACTACACTTGTACTGCGAAATTACAATAATTTTATGTACCGCATTGAGGAATTACACATCGGCCCAAGTATTATAATCTGACCATTGCATAGTTTTAAATAAGAAAAAAGTGTCTGAAAATGCGTTTTTCGAAAACTGTAATTCACGGAATTTGATTGAGAATCAATCCAGTACTTTTATGCATTTTGTTTTCTGAGTCTACAATGATTACCTCTGTATCCCCTAATTGGTTTACTAAGGCAAGTCCAGCATTGGTGCCCATTACCATAATGGCTGTGGCCAGGGCATCGCAAAGTTCAGCATTTTTGGAAAAAATTGAAACACTTTGTATTTGGTCACTAATAGGGTAACCGGTTCTTGGATCTAGGATATCCTTATATTTTTCATTATTTATTAGTACGTATCTCTCCTTGTTTCCGGAGGTAGCCACGGAAGATTCCACAATGGGCAGCCACGAAAATACCTTGGTCCTATTATTGGGATTTGCAACCCCTAACATCCATTTTTCCCCACTGGCCTTAGTGCCCCATGTTGTAAGATCCCCAGAGGCATTTATCATCCCTGCGATAACCTTTTTTGATACTAGCAAGTCCTTTGCCCTGTCAACGGCATATCCCTTTCCAATGGCCCCAAACGAAATCTTCATGCCTGGCTTTGTAAGGAACACTGTTAAATTATTTTCATCAAGACTAATGTCCCTATAATTGACCCTTGAAAGCCCTTTACTTATTTCTATATGCGTTGGCTTAGCCGACATTGGCCCTTGAAAATCCCAAAGATTGTCCAAAGCGGCAAAGGAAATGTCAAAAGCACCATCTGTTATATCGGAGATTTGTTTGCAACGTTCTATCAGCTTAAAGAGCTCTAAGCTCACTTTTACTGGTTTGATACCTGCATTTTTATTGATTGCATGTGTTTCCGAGTTCTCGTCCCACGAAGAGATGAGCTTCTCTATACGTGCTATTTCACCAATTGCCTCCTGTATATTAATATAACCTAAATCCTCATTCGTGGAAACTACCGTAATCTCGAAAGGGCCTCCCATTAAAGTCACGGTCTGTTTCACCGTAATTAATTTCTTTTCCTGGCCATACAAGGAGCAAAAAACGAAAAAGGATAGAATGATTACTTGGAACCTCATTTTTTCGCGTGTTTAGTTCGACTAAATTGCGCGGTGATTTTCCAAAAATTCGGACAAATTTTTGTTACTCGGCTTTCGTTTGAAAAACGATTGTAGGGGAAGTTTACTACTATTGGCAGTATTGGGGGAGCTGAATTCAATGGCTGTAAGAATTGGGACAAACAGTGTATTACTCGAATACCCTTAAAATAGTACCATCAAGTGATGTTTGATAAACCTTTAGGGGTCTTGTGGCCCTACCGTTTCCTGCATTTAAATTACTGCCATCTTGGGCAAATTGCGATCCATGAACGTCACAATAAAATATTCCGCCGTTTTGGTTGATAAACCGTACCTCATCATACCCTTCATGGCTACACACCTGACTTGCAGCGACCAGTTCGCCCTGTAAATTTCTGGCAATGACCACCAAATTCTTGAGGATAAACCCTCCATTGGTAGCTAGATTGGCAGCTTCGGGAGCGTCTAAATCGATGGTAAAATCCACGTTGGTAGGCTCTTCAACGATATTTCCGTTTTCGCCGTTATCCTTGGAACAGCTCCCCAAGCAGGGAAACGTTATGGCGAATGCCGCTCCGGCACCCAAACTTTTTAAAAACTCCTTTCTTTGCATAGCCTGATATTTATAATACAAACGATCGTATCGGGCTATTCGTATGCCTTAATACTCGAAGATTCCAAATTGACTTTTTATGGTCAATTTCTTGGTCTGAGATGCGGCTACCCTTCCGACGATTTGGGCATCCACATTAAAACTTTGGGCAATGGAAATCAGGTCCTTCGCCGTTGTTTCATCGGTATATATTTCCAAACGGTGCCCACAATTGAACACCTGATACATTTCCTTCCAATCCGTGCCGGACTGCTCCTGAATCAATTTGAACAAAGGCGGAATATCAAAAAGATTGTCCTTGATAATGTGTAGATTATCTATAAAATGAAGGATTTTTGTTTGGGCACCGCCACTGCAATGGACCATTCCGTGAATCTCCTTTTTACCATACCTGGACAAAATTTTCTTCACGATGGGCGCATAGGTTCTTGTAGGTGACAAAACCAATTTCCCTGCATCCAATGGGGACCCTTCAATACTGTCAGTGAGCTTTGCCTTTCCTGAGTACACCAAAGATTCGGGAACTTCATTATCATAACTTTCCGGATATTTTTCTGAAAGGTATTTGGCAAAAACATCGTGCCTTGCCGAAGTCAGTCCATTGCTGCCCATACCCCCATTGTATTCCTTTTCATACGTAGCCTGACCAAAGGATGCCAAACCAACGATTACATCGCCTTCCTGAATATTGGCATTGTCAATGACATGGTCCCTTTTTAATCTAGCAGTTACGGTGGAATCAACGATGATGGTCCGCACCAGATCACCAACATCCGCAGTTTCACCGCCGGTTGATTTGATGGTGATACCAAAAGCTTCCAATTCGCGAATCAGTTCTTCGGAGCCGTTAATGATGGCCGATATGACCTCACCGGGAATCTTATTCTTGTTCCTTCCAATTGTGGAAGAAAGCATGATATTGTCCGTAGCACCAACACATATCAAATCATCAATGTTCATGATGAGCGCATCCTGTGCAATACCCTTCCAGACGGAAACATCCCCGGTCTCTTTCCAATACATATAGGCCAAGGAAGACTTTGTTCCCGCACCGTCCGCATGCATTACCAAACAGTAGTCTTCATCGCCGGTCAGATAGTCGGGTACAATTTTGCAAAAGGCCTTTGGAAACAGGCCCTTATCGATGTTTTTAATGGCATTATGAACGTCTTCCTTGGAAGCGGAAACCCCGCGCTGGTTGTATCTTTCACTGTGGGATGAGGACATCTTGATTTTATTTGTGGCAAAAATAGGGGAATTGAATTTAAAATCAACCTCCATAAAATTTCATATCCGCCTTTTTGTACCCGTAGCTTCAGGATTATTTAATAAACAATAGCTCGCTATACTTGGTCAGTGGCCATAGTTGGTCCTCGATCAACTTTTCCAATTGATCGGCATGGCTTCGGATGCTATCAAAATAGGGTTTTACATCATTGCAGTACGCCTCCGCCATTTTCGCGGTATCCTTTATTTTATCGGCCTTATTCTGAGTATCGGTCAAAGTGTCCGTTGCCTTTTTCAAAGCGGAAATGTGTTGCCCTATTTCTTCGATCATGGAAAGCTGGGCTTCCGTAAATGCCTTGTGGGCAGCGCCATAGATTTCCTTTAATCCGGATACATTGGTAATCAATTTATTCTGATAGGCGATGGCCGATGGTATCACCGAATTGTATACCATATCCCTGTACACATGTCCCTCGATCTGAAGGTGCATCACATAGGTCTCCAGTTCCACCTCCATTCTTGCCCCTAGTTCCACTTCGCTCATGACCTTCATCGACTTGAACAAATCAACCGTACTCTTGGAGGCAAGTACATGGAGGGCATCCGGCGTATTTTTATTGTTGCTTAATTTTCGCTTTTTTGCCTCGTTCTCCCAATCCTTGCTGTATCCATCACCATCAAAGCGGATTCTTTTACATGTCTTGATATACTCGCGCAATACATTGAAGATGGCCTCGTCCTTTTTAAGCCCCTTCTTGTCCAAAAGGATATCCACCTCCTTTTTAAAATCCTTGAGCTGTTTGGCCACTATAGTGTTCAAAACCGTCATTGGCTTGGCGCAGTTCGTTTTGGAACCCACACCCCTCATTTCAAACTTGTTCCCGGTAAACGCGAAGGGCGAGGTACGGTTACGGTCCGTATTGTCCAAAAGAATTTCCGGAATCTTGCCAACAACGTTCAGTTTAAGTTCCGTTTTCTCTTCTGGGGATAGCTTTCCTTGGGAAACGCCTTCCAGTTCGTCCAGAACGTTGCTTAATTGTTTTCCAATAAAAATTGAAAAAATAGCTGGCGGAGCCTCATTGGCACCCAAACGATGGTCGTTGCTCGCCGATGCAATGGAAGACCTCAATACTTCCTCATAGGTATCCACCGCCTTTATCGTATTCACAAAAAAGGTTAGGAACTGTAGGTTCTTCATGGGCGTAGAACCCGGACTCAATAAATTCACCCCCGTATCCGTAGCCAAGGACCAGTTGTTGTGCTTTCCGGAGCCATTTACACCTGCAAAAGGCTTTTCATGGAACAATACTTTCAAATGATGTCTGTCCGCAATTTTATCCATAACATCCATCAACAATAGGTTATGGTCCACGGCCAAATTGGCCTCCTCAAAAACAGGGGCCAATTCAAACTGGTTTGGGGCAACTTCGTTGTGCCTGGTCTTCACCGGAATCCCCAATTTGGTGCACTCTTTTTCCAGATCGCTCATAAAACCCAATACCCTGCGTGGAATCACCCCAAAATAGTGATCGTCCAACTGTTGGCCCTTGGCCGCCGATACTCCCATTAGGGTTCGGCCGGTAATGATTATGTCGGGCCTAGAATGTGCCAATGCCTTATCGATTAAAAAGTACTCCTGCTCCCATCCTAAGGTAGCGTTCACTTTTGTGACGTTTTTATCAAAATACTTTGCCACGTTGGTCGCCGCTTCATCTACAGTACTCAATGCCCTTAACAAAGGTGCCTTATTATCCAAGGCCTCACCGGTGTACGATACAAAAATGGTGGGTATACACAGCGTTGTTCCATATATGAACGCGGGAGATGTAGGGTCCCATGCGGTATATCCCCTAGCTTCAAAAGTATTGCGGATACCACCACTTGGAAAGCTGGAAGCATCGGGCTCCTGTTGCACCAATTGTCCGCCACCGAACTTCTCCAAGGCCCTACCATCCAACGTTAGATCGAAAAATGCATCGTGTTTTTCAGCTGTTGCACCGGTCAAAGGCTGAAACCAATGGGTATAATGGGTAGCTCCCATGGTTATTGCCCAACCTTTAATGGCCTCTGCAACCTGGTCAGCAATCTTACGGTTAATTTTGGAACCCGTAACAATGGCATCCTTCAAGCTCTCATAGGCATCCTTGGTCAAATATTGAAGCATTTTGGCCTCATTGAAAACATTCAAACCAAAAATATCGGAACGTCTTCCTTTTTCCTCTACGGTAATGGCCTCTCTTTTTAGGCTCTGGACAATGGCTTCAAATCTGGGTATGGACATGTTATAGTAAATTATTAATTCGACAAATTTAAGTGCAAAAAATATTTATTTGACAAAATACCCGATAAAAATTAGGGGTATCATATTATTTATTGAAATCTTGGAGATTTAACCCCCAAAAAATACCTAGATACCTGAAAAAAACATATTTTTGGTCGTCTTTTTAAATTGTAATATAACTACCAATAATTATGAGCAAGATTAAATTAGAATACATTTGGTTGGATGGATACTACCCAACTCAAAACATGAGAAGCAAGACCAAGGTGGTCAACAAATTTGGCGGAAAATTGGAAGACTGTCCAATGTGGTCCTTTGATGGTAGTTCCACGAGACAGGCAGAAGGAGGATCTTCGGATTGTTTGTTAAAACCCGTAGCCTTGTTTCCGGACCCGGCAAGAAAAGATGGTTGGTTGGTAATGACGGAAGTTCTAAATGCTGACGGTACCCCTCATGAGTCAAACGGTAGGGCCACTATAGATGATGATGATAACGACTTCTGGTTTGGTTTTGAGCAGGAATATTTTATTATGGACACCCACACACAACTGCCATTGGGCTTTCCAATAGGTGGTTATCCCGCACCCCAAGGTCTATACTATTGCTCCGTAGGTGGAAAGAACACACATGGAAGGGATATTGTTGAGGAGCATGCCGATCTTTGTATCGCGGCCGGTATCAACTTTGAAGGTATCAACCAAGAGGTTGCGTGTGGACAATGGGAATTCCAATTGTTTGCCAAGGGAGCCAAAAAAGCAGGTGACGAGCTTTGGGTTGCCCGATATTTATTAGACCGTCTTACCGAATCCTACGGATATTACATTGAATACCACCCAAAACCATTGGGCAAGGACATGGACTGGAACGGTTCTGGTATGCACGCCAACTTCTCCAATACTACATTGAGAACTGCCGGTTCAAAAGAAGTGTACGAGAAAATATGTGAGGCCTTTAGACCTGTGGTTAAGGAGCATATTGAGGTGTATGGCGAGTTCAACGACCAGCGTTTGACCGGTAAGCATGAAACTGCTTCCATCAACGATTTCAGTTATGGAATCTCTGACCGTGGGGCTTCGATCCGTATTCCTATTGCAACCGTGGAAAGTGGTTGGAAAGGATGGTTGGAAGACAGACGTCCGGCTTCAAACGGTGACCCATACAAAATTGCAGGAAGAATCGTTAAGACCGTGAAGTCTGCGAAAGTTTAAAAAAGTAAAAATTAATTGTTGATAAGAAAGGCCTCGAATTTTTCGAGGCTTTTTTAGTTTTGGATGGTGGGAAGCGGCGTGTTCATCCAGTAGTTCCCCTCCAAGTAATCTCTTAAGACGGGTTGTTTTGGACTATCCAAAGGCAAATTTTTTGCCATTTCTTCATTTTCAGAAATCAACTGATGGCCCAGAGTGGCTTCCTGCACAAAGAACTCCCTATACTGGTGAATGTATTCCCATTTTCGCTCGTCGAGTTTATTGCCCAAGCTGTCCTTAATATCCCTATAACTATATTTTACATCAGCGACCTGCAAATTATCCCTTTCCAAAAACAATCCTTTAAACAACTGTTCTGCCCGCTCGTAACCAACATGGGGACAAACAATAAAAGTGCGCTCGTCTTCCTGAAACCAGAATTCCTTAATCGGTACAGCATCATTCCTATAACTAACTTTAAAATCCCGTGTTCTTATTTTATCCAACTCTGCCGGTACTTTATTTACTTGAATCTTAAAGGACTTATCTTCTAAATTTATAACGAATTTGGATTTGAATTCCGCCGGCCTTTGCACCAAAACTTTATTATAGAAAGAAATATAGCTCAGGAACATTTTATTGGCCTGGCCACGGGCATATTCTGATTGGATATGATACAAAAGTTCCCCGTTCATCTTGTTGAAACCATCTGAGAAACGCTCATCGGCGTTCACGGCGCTACTCCTATCCCCAGGTTTTTTTCGTTTGTATAGATAGTAGTTGAGCTTGTGTATGGCATAATCATCTTTATTTATATGGATGGTGCCCTCTGCCCTATAATCATTATTCCTAAAACCAAATATTATCTCATAAATCTGTTGTGATTTATAATTGGTAGTTCGCTGCAGCCTGAAATTGTGGCTTTCCACAAAGTCTGTCCGTAAATCATTTATGAAGGAGAATGACTCTAAACCGTAATTCCTTATGGCGTCATGAATGCTCAAGGTTATGAATTCATTGCCACCATCGTTGACCATTTTGGCACTTGGTACAATTTTATTTTGTCTTTCATAATCGTAAGGCTGTTTGGCAAAGGAATCTACTACAAAATCTGTATTTAGGCCAAAAGACAACAACTGATAACTATTGCCAAAGTTATCGTGAACGTCAAAACCCTTGTCATTGACCTTAATGAGTGCTTCGCTAAGATTTATATAGTTTTTGTCCTTAACCTGATAATCGCGGTAATACCCCACAAGACCAAAAGCATTTTGTGGATAGTTCTGGGGAATACTATTTATCGCAATTTTTACAATCTGTTTTGCACTCAACTTTTTTATCTCCGCTGACACCACCGCTTCCTGAAGCTCAAAGGCACTGGGCTTGAGTGGAACAATGTTTACCTCATTTTCCATTAAAGTACTTAGCTCAACAAGGAGGGTTTGGTAACCAAGACAGGATATCTCAAGAACCTCACCAATCTCCTTAAATTCAAGGGGTACTTTAAAAGTACCATCAACATTGCTAGTGACACCCACGGCTTTATCCCTGATTCTAATCGTAGCAAAAGGGATGGCCTCATTTTTTTCAGTATCTACCAACTGTCCTATAATATAACCCACATCTTGGCCAACGGCATTGGTGATTCCATAAAGCAGAGAAAAGACCAATAAAACCAATTTGTATGTTCGTATCATAGCAATTAATTTATAGATTTCTTTAGCGGCGTATTCATCCAATAGTAATCACCATTTGCTGGTTCATCCATGGGCTGTTCCCCAAACAAAGGCATGGCTTTGTCCATAAATAAACCATCAAAAGGGGCCCTGTTATCCGGTTTTACCTCTTGGACAAAAAACTCACGGTATTGCTCATATTCTGGAGCCGTCCATTTATTCACGAGATTACCCAAGGTATCTCTCACATTGGAGACCTTTATGCTCACAAGTTCATTCAGGTCCTTTTCCTTTTTTACTGCATCTAAAATTTCACCGAATATCTCATATTTTTTCTCATCAATAAGTGCAGGAATCAAATAGATTTTATTCTTAAGTCTTTTGATAGTTCTGATTTTTACTCTTCTGTTTTTAAATTCAACATCGTAATTTTTCAGATCCATAGCTAATTCCTCTAGGGGCCGAGTATTATATTCTACCGTAAAGCATTGCTCATCAAAATCAACAGCATAATCGTCCACCCGAAACACGGGCGGCACATTCAAAATAAAGGTATTATGGAAAGAAATATAGTTTAAGTACATATTGCCATCTTGACTATTATACTCCGTAGTAATATCAAATATGGGTTTTTGGAAATGGCCATGCTTGTTGCGCTTTTTATCATCACCCTTCTTTTTTTCATCGTACATGGTGTATTCCAATCTATGGATGGCAAAATCGAATTTTGAAATATAGATTGTACCGTTTGCCCTGTAATTGGGGAAAAAAATCCAGAATTTTATGGTGTACAGTTCGTTACCGTCCTTGGTAGTATCGGCCCCTCTTAGAAAGTAATGGTTTTTCGTGAAATCGGTTTTCATCGTTCCTATGAAATCATAGGACCCCACGTTGAAATTACGAATTGCGTCATGAATCCTAAGGATTCTAAATTCGTTTCCTCCATGGGCATCCAAGCGAGCCTTTTCTATTACCTTGCTCAAAGACTTGTAATTATATGATTGTCTTGCCGATGAATCTTGGGGAAAGTCGGTATTTGTGGACCATTGGTATATCAAGGATTCTGTATTTGAATCATCTAATTGATCGAAACCTTGGTCGAAGACCTCGAAAATGCCTTCATTTAAATTTAGATAGGTACTATCTTTATACTGGTAGTCACGGTAATATCCTACTAATGAAAAGGAAGTAGCAGGATAATTGTTGGGTATGGCATCAATGGCCTTTTGAACGATTTGTTTGGCATTTAGGTTTCTGAAACGCTTTCCCTTTGCTTTGACTACAGCTTCTGAAAGTTCCAATACCCCAGCTTCCAAATAAATAATGTTGATGTCACTGGGTGACAATTGCTGCAATCCATACTCTTTTTTAGTATAGCCCATGGAGGTAATCGCAATGGACTCCCCGGCCTCCCTAAATTCCAAGGGCAAACGGAAACCCCCATCCATGTTCGTAATGACCCCTTTGGCCTTTCCCAAAATACGAACGGTAGCGAACACAACAGGTTCACCTGTATTTTTATCCAGTACCTTGCCGCGTAGAAATTCTTGGTCTTGAGCAACTAATAAAACAGTGTTCAACAGCCATAAAATGAATATTAAATGGACCTTGGACATCATATTACTATATTTTTGAGCTTTCGTTGTTTTTTATATTTGGAAGCGGAGTGTTCATCCAGTAATCTTTAAAATTTTCTGGTTTGAAAATATACGGTTGTTGGAAAATTGGTAATGCTTTGTTCATAAAAAGTGTATCATTCAATATGCTTCCATTAGGCCGTATTTCTTGCACAAAAAATTCCCTGAACTGGCGGTATGTGTTATATGTCATCTCATTAACTTTATTCCCATTTTCATTTTCAACATTGGACGCCTCGGCATAAAAGATATCCTGAAAATCGATTCTTTTATTTTGTTTGGATTCCATTTCGTTCACCAAATCAGTAAAGGCCTTGCTGGACATATCGGGGTATACCTCCACCTCATATTCAAAAACCATTACCTTTTTTATTTTTAGCCTTTCCCCCCTTAAACGTATCTCATAGTTTTGTTTTTTTAGGGCAGATTCATATTCTACCCTGTCATTGAACTTAAATACAAAACAACTTTTTGGACCGTTCAAGAGCACATCTTCCACACTAAATTCCGGAGGTTTACTTACTTCGAAAGTATTATAGAACGAAATATAATTTGGATACATCTTTCCATACTTGGGCGCATATTCTGTTATTACCTCAAATATGGCTTCGTAATCATTACCATGCTTGTTAAGACCCCCGTCCCTTAACTTTCGAAACCGATCGTACACTGCGTACTCCATTTTTCGAATTGAAAAATCCCTTTTGGATATGTACACATTCCCAAAGGCAAGGTATTTCAACATGGACTGTCTAAGACCAATAGTGTAATATACCTCATCATCCATTGAAGTATCAGGTTCCTTGTTAAGGAAATGATTATCTATCACATCCTTTTCAAAAACATTAATAAAATCGTAAGAGTTGACTTGAAAGTTTCTTATGGCGTCATGAATCCTTAGTATGGTAAACTCGTTTCCTCCGTAATTATATAGATATGCCTTATCAATGAACTTTTTATAGAACTTATAATCATATTTGAACTCACCTTCAAAATCTTGCTTAAAATCCTGATTCTTTTGAAAATTGTAAATTCGTATTTTGGAATTAGAGTAGTCATTGGAACCAAAACCTTCATCAACAACTTCCAAAAATGCCTCGTTCATATTTACATACTCGTTTTTTCTCAATTGATAGTCTCTATAGTAACCTATTGCAGCAAACTCACGGGTTGGATAGTTCATAGGAATTGCCTTAATAGCCCGACGTAGAATCTGAGCCGCCGATAATCTTCTTCGCTTTTTAGCGGTTACAAGTGCTTCAGAAAGACCTAAAACTCCGGGTTTCAAATAGATAATGTTAACATCTTTTGGCGATAGATTTTGCAGGGCATATTCCTTTTTGGTGTAGCCCATAGAGGATATACTAATAGACTCCCCGGCCTCCCTAAATTCTATAGGCAGCCTAAAACTCCCATCCATGTTGGTAATGACCCCTTTGGCCTTTCCCAAAATACGAACGGTGGCAAAAACAATAGGTTCCTTGGTTTCACCATCCAAAATCTTACCCCTGACATAACCCGCTTCTTGGGCCCAACATACCGAGGCCATAAGAAGAAAGAAAAGGATGGGCCATCGGTTGCAATGCATTTTATCAAGTTATGGTTATGTATACAAAAGATACGTATAATCCCACAAGAATTATACCATCTCGCCACCCCAATCGCAGTCCTTTTGGAAAAAATACCAACGGAAGTATCAAAAATGAGATGCCCAACATCCAGAAAATATCGTTGCTCAAAAGACCCGTATCCACGACATTAATAGGCGAAACTATCGCTGTGATGCCCAAAACCGCCAATAAATTGAAAATATTGGAACCTATCAAATTACCCACGGAAATGGCCTTTTCCTTTTTCAATACCGCGATGACGGAGGCCGCCAACTCCGGAATACTCGTCCCTACCGAAACAACCGTAATACCAATGACCCTGTCACTTACCCCAAAAGAAGATGCTAGTCCAACGGCACCCTTTATGAGCAACTCGGACCCTCCCCAAAGTGCAACACCGCCCAGACCCAGAAACAGCACGGTTTTATATAGAGGTAGTAATATATCATCTTCGGGCATTTCGTCTACCACGGCCGTTTTCTGGAATCGAAGGAGGTATACCAGAAAAAAGAATAGAAAAGAGACCATAATTATTCCTTCTACCCGGCTCAAGTTGCCATCAAAATAGATAAAGCCGAAAAACAGTACCGAAGCAAGCATCATTACAGGCCAGTCCGTCGTATAAAAACTTTTTCGCACATCTATACTTCCCAAAATAACTGTCACCGCCAACACCAAACCGAGATTGGCGATATTTGACCCCACTACGTTTCCCAGGGCCAAGTCCGGAAAGCCATCCAAGGCCGCCTTTATACTTACGATAAGCTCCGGTGCGGAAGTAGCAAAGGAGACCACCGTCATACCTATGACAATTTTGGGTATGCTCAACCGCAACGAAATGGCCACGGCCGACTTCAACAACCAACTACCTCCGGCTATTAACAATACAAGTCCTATTAAAACAAAAAGTACATTTTGCATATAAAACGTTTACCCACAAATATAAATGAAGCCACAAGATTTCAAGAAAATAGTTTTTAATACCCGATTGGAGATAAAATGGAGCTGATAGAATTCCCATTAGGTGAAAATACCATGAATGGTAGTTAGTGAATGAAAATCACTTCGGACAGCGGGCATTTGAAATAAGTAAGACAAATCGAACTATTAATGATTCCCATGCACTTTAACGAACCTTCCCAAAAAAGAAAAGTTTCTTCTCAATTAAGCCATTCTTCATTTGTAAAAAAAATGAAATCGGAGAAAACCGAAGAAATTTTTATGAAATGCCCCTACAACTTTTGGAAACCTCCCATTTTACCCCTATAAAATTTATAAAATGTAAGATAAAAGACCCTTAGTTATTACATTTTATCACATCAATGTAGGATTGATTCCAAATATTACAACATATCACATTATTTCACTTACATACTTGTATTCAAATATATCGATTTAACTAAAATTACTTGGATGGAAGCGAAACTCCATTATATATTATTCGAATAATCGATTATAATCAACAATGGTATAACCTAAAACTTTTAAAAATGATTAATTTATTTAAGCTCATACTATTCATCATAATAAGTATTTTCATCCACAATCTTTGAGAAAATCTGTAGAAACCAATTAAAATGCCGGGCCCGGTTACAATTTTACATAAATGGAGTATAACATAGATTTTGAGAAAGGATAGTAATTACTAACACAATATAAATGAAGGTCAAATTAGAATGTAACCAATTTTTGTATTTTTGATAAAACCATTGTTTTGAAAAAAAGTTTTTTTAAATTTTTGGCAAAGATGAATAAGGCTATATTGCCCTCATATTCAGAAAAACAATTGGATTTATCCAAAGCCAGTAAATTCCAACTGGCCGTTATTGGTTGGAGATACTATGTTACTACCCGCGCTTTGGATTAGTAGGTTATCAAGGATTTTACCTTAAAAGGTTTGATTTTTTCCCTTCCGTTTAGAAAAGAGAGTTCAATCAAAAAATTACATTGTACGATGATACCTCCCAATTTTTCGACCAATTTGGTAGTTGCCAAAGCGGTTCCACCTGTCGCCAAAACGTCATCATGAATTAAAACCCTATCCCCTTTGGTTATACCGTCCACATGAATCTCCAAGGTATCTGTACCATACTCCAAATTATATGATTCGCTCAAGGTTTTATAAGGTAATTTCCCCGGTTTCCTAATAGGTACAAATCCGGATTCCAATCGCTCCGCTAGCATAGGTCCAAAAATAAACCCCCTACTTTCCATACCAACAACTTTGTCTATATCCTCCTTTTTCAAGTCCTTAATAAGACTATCAGCAGCACTACTTAAAGCCCAATGACTCTGTAATAAGGGAGTTATATCTTTAAAGATGATTCCTGGTTTTGGGAAATCAGGCACATCTCTTATATAACTTTTGAAATCCATATATTATAAAGGGTCTTAATTTTGTGGTAAATGTAAAAAGAAATATATTTGCACCCCGCTTTAGGGAAAAGTGAAATATGGCCTCGTGGCGCAACTGAATAGCGCATCTGATTACGGCTCAGAAGGTTACAGGTTTGAATCCTGTCGAGGTCACTTTTTTTTAGGTACAAATAGTTAAAGGCGTGTGCACCAGTTAACTAACTGGCAGTCCACGCCTTAATTTTTTCTATTATGACCTATTTCGCACAGGAATTTGTCACAAGATTGGACACAAAGAAAATGTTTGTGACAATCAAGACTAAATTCGTCCTAAGGGATTACATCAACCAAGAGGGTAAAAGCCCCCTCTACCTGTTCATTTCTTCACCAGGCGACAGGAAAAGGCCTAAAACCGACCTGGAATTCTTTCCAGAAGATTGGGACCCCATTACCCAGCGTTTAAAGCCCAAGGCCTACAACTCTGAGACTTATAATCAAGTTTTAGATAACATCGAGGCCAAGATTGCCAAAATCAAAACCATTTACTTACTGAACGAAAAACCACTCACTGCTTCCAAACTCGAATATGAGTTGAAGAACACCACGGACCGTGTCGACTTTAAGGTATTCTTCAGAAAGCAGATGGAGGCTGAAAAGAAAATGTATTCAATGCGCTATTACAAACGCATGATGGTCGTACTTAACAAAGTGGAGGATTACCCAGGGGAAATCCTTTTCTCCGATATTACTCCGGACTTTGAAAACAAGTTCAGGGTGTACCTGGCCGATATGGGAAATTCAAAAACCACGATAAATTCAAACCTTTCCGTACTCAAAAAGTTCCTCATTAAGGCCCAAAAGTCCGGAATAAAATTTCCCTTGGACGCCTTGGACGTCAAAGTAGGCAAAACACATGGCAACCGAATCGACCTTAAACCAAAGGAACTGGAGAAATTTTACAATTTCTATTTCTCCGAATTCATTTCCGAGGAATGGAGCCTTGTATTGGGTTACTTTCTTTTCTCCTGTTTTACCAGCATTCGTTGGGGCAATATCATGGAGCAGAACCGGGAGCAATTGTTAAGCCAACGAATGATTCGCTTTTACGTTTCCAAATCGGAGAAGCTACAATCAATCGTAATCAACGATAAAGCCTATAAAGTCATCCAACACAATCCGAAGCTTTTCGTAGAAGAGCTTACCGATGTCCATGTAAATCGGGAAATAAAGAAAATTGCCCAGCTTCTGGGCTACAAATCAAAAATCAGTTTTCACGTGGCCAGGCATACGTTCGCGACCAATTTTATCCGCATGGGCGGGAGTGTCATAAAATTAAAGACCATCATGGGTCATTCCAAAATTGAAACCACTATGATATATGTCCACATTGTTGAACAGGAGGCCAATGAAGATATGGCCTTAATGGATAAATTATTTTAAGCTCTCCATTTCCAGTTCCACTTCAAAGAAGGGTCTTCCCGGAACGTTCGTTTTGTTGAGGACCCTTATGAGGTGGTAATTATTGTACATGAACACATGGGACTTGCCGGTTATTTCCCGCGCCAATAACTCATGGGCCCTAAACCTGGTCACAAATCCTTGGGAACGCAAGCGAAAATCCAACCATTTGGACCAATGGGCCGCATAAATCTCGGGCATTTGAATAGTTATATTGTCCTCGGCCACGTTCAGCTGTGCCGGTTGCCCTTCGTACAAGATAAAACACATTTTTGACTTACCATCATCCACTGCCAAGGCCGTGGTTACATCGTTCCGAAAAACATTGGGCAAGGGTATGGCATCGATTACGATTTCATTCGTCTTTTCATTGGTTGAAAATCCATCGGTCTGAACGCCCTCGATATCCACATAGACACTTTGAAGTTGTAGGTTCTCATCGTCCACATCGGCAAATTTCAACAAAAAGGAATCGCCTTGGGAAAACCTTCGCCTTGGTGTTTTCTGGTTGAAACCACTCAAATCAATGGCATCTGTCACGCTCAATTGGGGTTCTATGTAGTTCATAAAGATATCCTTCCCGTCAAGTGCGATATCCATATTCTTCCAGTTTTTAATGCACTTCACCAAATCCCCAAAGGTTACGTCCGGAACACATTTGGTAAGATCCAGTTTTTGTGTAGTGATTATCGGAGGAATCAAAGCCCCATTTTCATAAATGGCCAATGGCGTAATCGTCAAATCCACCAATGGCTGTTGATTGTCCACCACATCGTTCACCATTCCATAGGAAATCTGATTCGATTCGATACGCAATACATCGTTGATGTTTTCAACATCCACAATGATGTCAACGGTTCTGATAACACTACTGAATCCGGAGCGCAATAAGCCTTCGTAGCGTCTCCAAACTTGATTTCCCTTGAACAAAACTTTGGCCTCCGCCTCGGAGTTTTCCCGGCGCAAATAAATATTACCGGCAACTTTATAGCGACCGACCTTAGGGAAGGTATAATCGAATCCGTACCGACCCAAAGTAGTCGTAATACTGCCCAAGCTTAAAAACCCGAACGTATACCGTTGCCTATATTGCTCGATGAATTCATCCGTTTGATAAACAATCTCCTCCCCTTCAATCCTGGCATTTACATACTCCTCGGTTTCCTTGTAAAACAACAATTTCAAAATATCCGGGTCGGTAAGGATATCACCCTTTAGATTGAAACCGGCATCCTGAAAACCGGCCTTGAGCACATGCAACAAATACGGCATAGGAATCATGATGTTCCTATTATAGGTCAGGTTATCGTTCACGTCGAACTCATTGACCAAAAAGGCACCATTCTTATAATTGTTGATGATACGCTCAAATCCCAGCCAACGGTCTTCCTCCGGGTCAAAGCTATCCGTATGGACCTGGACAAAGTTGTAATTGACCGCAGGATAGGTCTTATCGATAATATCCTCCGCATGGTCAAAAAGGGATTCGGGCAAATCGTTCTTTTCCAAGGGAAGCTCGCTCAGTTTCTTGTCGAAATTGGGCAGTTCCTCAAAGCCGTAGCTGATTTCCACCGATGCGATATGGTCCAAGGTTTCCAGGATTTCGAGCTCCGCCTCGTGATGGGTGCCATCGATAAACAAATAGCCTTTGTAAAAAGTTCTGGGCGATTCCACATTGAAATCCTTGATCGCACCAAAGGCCGTGCTGATTTCGTCCGTCAGCTTAATCTCGAAAGGAAAGGTGTACTTCGTAAAAAACGTATCGCTGAACCAGGTATTTTCCTCTATCCTGTTAATCTGATAGCTGGACAGGTCCAGTTCAAAATCATCGTGGATAAACTTTTGCATCGTTCTCTGGGTTGATTAAAAATTCTACCGTGTAAGCATAGGTCGCCTTATTGGAATCGTAGTTCGTCATTTTCTTGCTCTGTGGTACCAAGGGTATTTTGTAATCCGTATTGGGAAGAAAAAGCCATGCCCTTGGGGAGCGCATCAAACTGTCCAACAATACATGGTTGTCCCTAAGCAGCCAACCGGTATTCGCCTTCAATGGCTGGGCTTTGTTCGTCTCCAGTATCTCCTTGATGTTTACCAAATTTTGATAGACCGAATTTTCGATTCGTTCATATTCGCTATCGATGCTATAATCACCGGTAAATTCCAAAAGCTCCAATTGCTCATGTTCGGTGACCCAAGCCAAATGATAGGACTGTTTATTTTCCGGAAAGACATAGAACTTGCGCTCATGATAGCCCCCGTTACCGTCCGATATTTTAACGAATACCAGGTCGCCAGGCTTATTGTCCTTAAAACTTACTATCATCCCGAACATGGAATTTTGGACGGTATCATGCTGCACCGTACTTTTTAAAACACCGTTTACATGGATTTCTATGGTGTGTACGCCCGATCGTTTTATAAAATTGACGATGCCGTAACTATTGGGCGTTACCCGTACAGGATGCTCACTGAACATGGTGCCCACATCATCGCCAAAACCTTCAGGTTTGGTTCCCTTCACGAATAATAGATTGTTCAACTCATAAGTATTCACTACCGCATCGTTACTATAGGCGCGTTGCTCCATAACAATATCCAGCTTGGCAGGTAGATGGTAGGCAAACGGCCTATTCACCCTACTTTGCAAGTCGGTAGGTATAAATTGGCCAATATTCTTCAGGGAATCCATGAGCGAATCCACAAACTCGCCCGGGTGAAAACTTGCCTTGCCGTTGAAAATGGGAAAATGCTCCGGGTATTCCCTATTTTGTAGCACGCCATTAAAATTATAGGTCGATGCCTTTAAAACGGCCCTAAGATAGGACCCGACGACCCGAGTCGCCAAGTTCACATAAATCTGGTCCTTGGTAAAATTGATTTTGCCAGGCAACAGTTCCGTAAACGAATTTGCCTTGACCACATAGGTAACGGGCACGGTTACCGTACCCTCGGCGGACGTCAGAACGATTTCACCCGTATAGGTACCAGGGGCAAAGTTGACGGAATCCGAAGGATCAACCGTACCCGAAAAGGTATTGCCCAAATCACCGTTGACCGTCAACCATGCCGGAACCTCGTAGGTATATGGCAATGGGCTAACGATACGGATTGCCTGGGGAGCCGCTTCCTCCACCCCAATCGTCGCCTCAAAATTGAAGCTCGTGGGCGTTACCCGTATCTCGTTCGTAGGCGCTACCGATACCTTGACAGGCACGACAATACTTCCTCCGGAATAATTGATGGTAATCGCATGATCATAGAAACCTTCCCCAGCATCCTCTACGGACCTGTTCAAGTATATCTGAAAGGTACGCGGTCCGCTGGTACGCTTGATGTTGAATTGCTTGGTACTTTCATCCGTAAGATTGGCACCCGATATCGTGAAAATTTTGGAATACGTAATCGTATAAGAACCAAATACACTCACGAACAAATTCTGGGGCTGGGGCATGGCCTCGCCAATGGTATGGATATATTCCAACAAAACGGGATCCGTATATTCATCGTTCGCGCCGGTTACATTTACGGTAATAGGAAACTCGATGGTTTCCATAACGCCACGGCTACCCGTCCTTGAGTCCAGCCCAGTAACCTCAAAGGTGATGGAGCTCGAATATTGACCGGCGTCCAACAAACTGAAATTGATGAACTCGATGACGGTTGAAAGCTTCAAGGGATTTCCGTCCAATTCATACACCGTTCCACCGCCCAAGGTCGCAGAAAAGAAATCGGCCAAGAGACCATTTCCGGTTCCCCTATTACTGATCACTTCTACCTCATAATCCGAAAAGAAGCGATATTCTGAAGAAGCCGCATAATTCCGAATCCGAGTCTTTAAATCAACATCTGCCGGAACCGCCGTGCCCTGTGTCCAATCAAGATTAATGGAAGCCACACCAAAGCCCCATCCCTGTTGATACAATACGCTTCCATTGTAGCCAGTAGCCCCACCTGGATTGAATATTTGGTTCGGGTCCATTTGAAGCGGAGCTTCATCGCCCGTAAAAGTTCCTGCGGTACAATAATTCTTCAAACCTGCGGGAATCGTATTCCGCAATTGCAGCACCACATTGTTGAAAGCAGTAACCTGCAAGGCCGTAGCAGTACGCCATATTTCCAACAATACATCATTGGGCAGAGTTACCTGGATGCGGTCTTCATAGGCCACGGCCCGCTTCACATTAATAATATTGGCGATAGAACCCGCCAAGAAGGCATAGATAGCGCTATTGGATGTTATAAAAGTTATCTGACGGATAAACCGATAATCCGTAGCATACTGGAAGTAATCCGCAGCGCATCCGGAGAGGGCAAAATCAGCGTTTACCGTATTGACGGTAAACTGCACCTGAAGGGCCTCGACAATCTTGTTACAGGCCGTATTGGCCGTATTGTCTAAGAAAATAGTATTGTTAAATGCGTTGTAGGGCATTAGCGTCTGTTTTTAGCTCTTAAATTTTCGTAATCCTGTATATCCTCCCGTAGATCTTTGGCCACCTGAAGGGATCGTTTTAGATAGGCTTGAACCCCCTCGCGATCCAGTTTCTCCAAAAGGGCATTCGTTCTTTGTAAGGTTGCCATCATCATCAGCCTTTCCTCAGTCGATGAACTATCTGAGAACTCCGGTGCCTTGGTCTGGGTTTGGTAGTACCCACTCTCATAACCCTTTACCCTGGCAATCTCACGGTAGAGGCTGTTTTTAAATTCTGGATTGAACTGCTTAAAGGCCTTGCCGTCAATGATCATTTCCGGAAAGTCCTTACCGCCCTCCCCTGCCAAAAAGTATTTGGGTTTGTCCACCAACTGGGTCGATGGCCTGCCCCCATAGCTGGCATTGAAGACACGGCCATCCTGTTCCCTTTGAATGGGCATGTTGCCATAATAGCCCATTTCAAAACCTTTGGCAGGCAAAGGTGTTTTTCGAATGGCGTTAATCTGAAGTTGGCCCAATGTTCCCATAAGTACGGCCGCAATGGTACCACCGATCGGGCCCAGCTGGGCATATGCCTGCATGATAGCCACCGCAGTATTGATAAGTACGTTTGAAATACCCTGTACCTTGTCACTCTTGGACTGTTGGTATTCCAACTCCCATTTCTTTTGGGCCGTTTCCGCCTCAATAGACCTTACCGCTTCATCATGCTGGCGTTGGTTGATCAAACCGTTATTCAGGTTGTCTTCAACCATCCTACGCTTACGGTCCTGTAGCTTTTCAAAGTTCTCAAACTCTGCCCTATTCTTGCGCATCGTAAACTCGGTGAACTTACCATAGGCATTACTTAAAGCTGCTACCACTACAAGTGCAGCGTTCATTTTTTGCTCTACGGTATCCAAGTTTTCAAAGGTCGCTTCCCATTGATCAGGCGTAAAACCGAACAAATCGGCCGAACCAAAAGTACCTTCGGTTGCAGAAGGTTGGTCTTCATCCGGACTGGCACCCGTACCTAAGGCCGATTTAGCAACACCTATTTCACTTAACTTGAGAATGAGTTCATCAGCAAGCGAATTGAAGGTGGCCAATTGTTCCGGAGAAAGTAATTCCAGATTGATACCTTCAAAATACCCGGAGTTTTGAATTTCATCCAACATACGGAGAAGCTCCTGCAAGTGCGCTTCCTCCCTTTCCAGTTCTTTCGCATTGAATTCCTCCTGAAGCTTCTCCTTGGCTTTTTCATTATTGCCCAAACTGGCAAGCTCCTGATTGTGCCATAAAAGGCGTTGGGCCTTTTCCTTTTCGTAACCTTCCCCATATTTGGTAAAGCGCTCCGTGAGGCCCTTCTCAATGATGGTACCAATCTTCAGTTGGTTGATTTCCTCCTGGATCTGAATCTGCTTGTTGATCTCCGCATTGATTTCCGTAGCATTCGCAATACCGGTCACCTTTTGACTTTGCAGGTCCTGAATCTTGCGTTCATGGGCCACTCGCTGAATCTCCAGTTCCTTTCGGTAACTGTCCGACAACAATTCCAAACGCGCATCTTCCGTTGCCCTGGTAAAATCCAACAGGGATTTTTGACGGGCCGCTGCACCGCCAGTGGCCCCACCCGTAGGAACTTTGAATCCACCACCTCCAGAACCTCCTGTAGATGTACCCGTAGTTGTGGGAGGAGGCGTAGGCGTTTCACTGGCAAACAACAAATCGATATCGGATTCCGAATAATTGAGCTCCTTCAATTGTTTCAACAGGTCCAGCCTACGTTTGTCCTGTTCCTCTATTTTTCTATTAAGGTTATATAACTCCGTTCTTTTACTGACCGACAATTTGATAATTTCCTGAGTCTCCTTATCGTAGAACGCACCCGGATTATTCTGCTGAAACGCCCTTTGGGCACGTCTTGAGGAATCATCGGCAGCATTTGCCTGGGAAGTTGCTTCTGGCAAAAGTCGCTCCAAGCGTTCCTTTTCCTCCTGAGCTCCTTTTAGTCGGGATGCCAAAGTAGCTGCCTCTTCATCAGCAGCCAAACGTTTCAATTTTATTTGATCCCTAACCGCCTGCGTATTCAATTTTAGGGCACCGGTTTCCTTATCAATAGCCACAACGGAATCCCCCAATGAATTTTGAAGCTGTAGGGTGATGCCGTCCAACCGTAATTTCTCATCGGCCGTTGGAATTACACCATCCTTATACAAGGCTTCATATTCTTCCAAAAGCTCCGCACTGCTATTGGCCAAATTCCTATTGGCACGTGCATTTTCAAATATCGTTTTGCTTTCCTTTTCAAAGGCTTCATTAAGGTCATCAGCTACTCCCACCAAATCGGCCAAGCCCATTATTATACCTTTGATTCCGCTTACTATTGGCCCGTTTACAAAAATTCCCCTGAAGTATTTCTGGAGCTTGTCCAACGTGGCAGCGAAATTATTGTTTTTGATGTTGTACTCGTTGATCAAGCTTGTCCCCTCTTCCATGGAACGGTTACTAATCTCCATCAATTGACCAAAACGCTCCGTATTGTTAGATAGCGCTCCCAATACCTTATTGGCACCATCTGCAGAAACGCCTAAATACTGTAAGGTATTGGCGGTATCCGTGGCATTCATGCCCTGCAAGCCTTTGGCAAACTTGATAAGGAACTCCAATGGATTCTTATTGATAAGATCTTGGACCTCCTTATTTGTAATGCCCATGACTTCCGCAAACTTGGCCGATTCCTCGGCGGCTTGGGTCAAAAGAATCGAGTAGGCCCGACCGGCAATCTCTGCCTGAATGCCGTTTTCCTCAAAGGCGGCACCCAAGGCCAGGGCGTCACTTATTGAAGGCTTGAGCGCATCCGGAAGCGAACCGACACGGGTTGCGAAATTGGCGATGTTTATCTCAGTGGCCACACCTTGGGCGCCAAGGTCATTAATGGCGGAACCGATGGCATTGTAAGCCTGGTCCACGCTCTGGTCCTTGGTCTCCTTAAAAAGCAATTTTAATTTACCAAGTTTGCTAGCGGTTTCCTCAACACCCCCAGGAAAAGAATCCCCTAGAGCTACCACCGCTTTGTCCATAACAGCTACAAAGTCCGCAATCTCTTCTTTAGCAATACCGATACGACCTCCCTCCTCAGCAATCTTCAATAAATCTATCCTATTGGTACGTGTCTGCAGCAACCCAAAGGATTTGGCCATATCCTCCACCTCCTTTTTGGTAAGTCCGGTGGTCTTCTGAACATCAGCCACGGCATCCGAAAGTTTCCCATTAAAGTCAATCAGCTTTTGAACGGAGAAAATTACACCTGTAACCGTGGCAATTACGGATGCACCTAGTGCTGCATATTTGTTAAAGCCATCGGCCAAAGAACTCAAACCAAACTTGGAAGTCCTCCCTTGGGTTCTTAATATACCCAGCTGAGCATTGACGGCCTTTAGGTCGTTTTGAAATCGTTTATACTCCGCAGATCCCGGAACCATATTGTTGAATTGAAGGCGCAGTTCAGATGCGCGCTTTTTCAATTGATTCATGGTAAGCCCTGTAATCCCTATCTGCTTTTGAAGCTCAGACATACGGACCTTATTCAGTTTAAGGACCGTATTGTTTTCCTTGATTTCTTGGGTGATGCGTTTGTACTCCTCACTTTCCTTTTTTCCTTGGGCAAATAGGCGCACCTTTTCCTGGCGCAGTTCCTTATTACGTTGGGTAAGATCCCGTGTGGATTTCTCCAGGTCGTAGAGCTCCTTCTGTGCGCGGTCACCATTGACAATAATGGAAAAGCGCATTTCCTCATCTACGATTCTTTTGGCCATGGACTTGAAGTTTGCCCAATATTAGCCAAATGCAATTGCTAGGGATGTAACATGAAAGAATCTAAGCTACTTCAAAAAAATCCGAGAATTCGTGGGTAGCATATACGTCGTCATCCTCCAAAGTGAGAATATTTCCCGACCTTTTCCATAACGAACCCCGATCAACGGCAACGCCTTCTTTACTAACAATATCGATAGTATTTCTAAACCAAACCTTCATAAGGTACAACGGCGGAAGGCGCTGTCAGGTTACACAAGCATTAAATGCGAAGTTATAGACCCCCGGCCCTTACGGGTTACGGACGCCTTCCGGAAAACTCAGTTTAAAAAATTGCTTGTGTAATTCGACAGTGCGAATATAGGAAAGATTTAATTTTAATCCTTAATTCTACCAATCATCGTTCAGGATTTCCTTTTTCTTCTTTTGTGCATATATACCGATATCAACGAAAAGTGCTTGTGCATGCTCATCTATAGCTCCCTGAAGATGCGTCCAGACCTCATTATGATATTTTTTGGACATTCCCTTAGTAGCGTAAACTTCAGCGTTCGTTACCAAACCTAAACCACACGGGGTAGTATGAATAAAATCGCTCAAAACAACCCTAAATCGATTGTCCTTAAAATCTAATCGCATTTTATATTTCACACTTCCATCATAACATTGATACATGAGTCCTTTTGGATAATCATAGTTAAAACTAGTATTGGCAACTATAACTCCTGTTTCCTTTTCATCAATGTTCAAACGGTCATCATTTATTTTATAAGTATCAACTAGCCACTCCTTTAATACTCCATAAATTACATTCTTGGAAACACTATCCATTGGGATAACCTGAGATATTTCCAAAGGTTCCTGAGCCTGAGCAAATTTTACAACTAGCGTCATAAAAATAATCAGGCACCAAAAAATGATACCATGCCTATCATTGTCTTTCATATTTAATCCCTTTGCGTAAATCTAAATAATATTTCCCGTTGGTCATAACCGGCAATCCCAGAAAGCAACAACGCTAACTTATTGGTCAGCTGTAAAATTTCAACTCTTTTCTGATGATCATCCGCTTCCGGACTTTCCATAAAGGCATTGACCAAGTGCTGCAGGTTTTGCAAATGGTTTTCCATTTTGTCCATGCTCAAGAGGTCCACAGCCCATTTGGCAAGTTCGTTCTTAAATTTATTGGGATTTTTAAAGGTTTCCTCAACCCCTTCAACCAATCTGGCAAAATCCGCATCATCCAATTTTCCATCCCGGTGCAGTTCCTCTGCCACCTCCAATACCAATGCCAATTTATGTAGTCCCTTCATTCCTTAATATTTTAGATTTTGCCACTTCTATTTTATCCTGAACACGTTTGATCAATAACCAACGCAGCAAGAAAATTGCGGAGGCCACCAAAACCGTGGTTCCGACTACATATACTTGCAGATACGAGTCATCAACCATTTGATAGTCCAAGAATATCCAATACAGCTGTAGCATATAACAGTAAATAGGCACTATATACATGATGGTCCGTGGCCTAAGTATAGACCCGAAAATTATAAGTACCGGCGATATGGTCTGGGATAAAAACCATACATAGGTCTGCCAATCCATTCCCACTTTTTCCCAACGTTCAGGCACATTCAATGACATATTTATAAATGCCATAGCCTTATCCGAATAGAGTACAAACCCGGATAAGGCTATTAGGGCATTTCCAATTAGGGAAGCCAGAAACGAATGCTTAACCGTTCCCGCCCCCAGAACCAGGTCTTTTAATCTTGGAGCCGTCCACGGACTGGATTTGGTTGAGTTCCTCATAATCTTTGTTCGAATCTTCTTCTGTACACGCGGATAACACTGCCAATAGTCCTAAAGCAAATACCACTTTTTTCATTTGGATAAATTTTAAGGTTTACATCTCTTAAAATAACCCAAACGAAGTCATGCGTGAGCCGGGGGAGCTTTCACTTATTAAAAAGTTATTCAAGCAAAGATATCCGCGGGGGTGAAAAAAGCAAGAAGGAAAACCTTATAAAAATGGAGGACATTTTGATATTCGGATAAAATATTCAAAACTTTCGATGAAGTAATTCCTTTTTGTAGGAATTTTAACACTAATCCAAGCCCCGCATGATTTCCCTGGTCTCCTCAGTGAAACCAAAACGCAACCTGCGAACGATATTATTCGCATGGCCGTACAAGATTCGGTTATGAATGGGATAGTTTTTCTTTTTGATAATACCGTCTGGGGTACGGCGGCGCTTCATATCAATGAAACGATGCTTCATGAGGTGATCAAAGGCCAAAACGGTGTCCGTTACGTCAATCTTACGTTGGGCAAAGAGCTCACGGCTCTTAAAACCGGACCGCGACATCCTTTTGGTCTGTTCCTTACGAATGTCCTCGCCCTCTTCCTGAAGCACTGTGCGTATGAACCTACGCTCCAATATTAGATTGTCCCGGCTATTGTTCCGTTTCTCCAGCAAGGCCATGATTACTAAATATCGAGATTATTGGTAATTATTTTTCCCTTGGCCATACGTACCGCCTTGGAAATCTCTTTGCTTGCAATTTTAACAGCATCGGCCTTGATTACTCCCAAATTGGATTCATCCAAATTTGTGGAAGGCCGTAAGTTTTCATTGTTTAGGTTCATTTCTAAAGGGTATTATGTCACCATCCGTCCTTACAAAATTTTCGAACTTCAAATGACCTGTTTTCCAAAGTACCTCCAGCATGGCAGCTGTAGATGTTTTTTTTCGCTCTGGATGCCGCCAATTAAACACCTGGTGTTTTGTGGCATCCAATTTTTTCATGGCTTCCTTATCATGTACCACATGATTGAAAAGCTGTACTATTTCGGCCTCTGTCATAGTTGCCTAAAGTACAACTTTATAAATCTGTACGCAAGTTAAAACTGATCATATAGCCATTTGTTCCCGCCTTTGCCCATACCGGTTGCATCTGTATGGAGCTCTCGTTCAAAAAATAAAATTTAGGACAGGTATTGGGATTGTTCTTTTCCTGGATCAAACGCTCGATAAATTTCCTACTTACCATGGCCGTTTCATGCATGACATCGATAAAGTCATCACTTGACAAATTGGAGTACTCCACTTTTTTCAAAATGAGAAAATCCAACGTATTACCCATCATTAAGGCATCGTCTCCATCGGAGTCGGACGCATAATCCGGGAGCACACCAACGAGCAAAAGATTATCGGCCACGTGCATCTGACTTACCTCCTTGGCCATTTGGGAATCATCGATAACAGGCTTTACCATATTAATTTCGGCGATATCGGCCTTACAAACGGCTAGAAACTCCCTTAAATCATTTGGTGTAAAAATCATTTCTTGTTTTTTTGAGAATCCATTTTAGCCTTATAATCCCGATCGCGTTTGGTGAGATCGTACATACGCATGAGAATTTCCCACAGATTCTCACGCTTCAATTCATTGATACTGCCAAAAACCCCACTTTCCGCCAAGGTGTACAAGGTACTTTTCATTCCTATGCCAGGAATATCGCTCTTGAAATTGTCCTCTCCTTCCTCGAAAAGGATGGATAAATCCAATTCCCTCCCCTGCCAGTAAATCTTGGCGGTCGCCAAGTACTTTTGAAAGCTGGCAAACAACAAATAAAATCCATATACCTGTCCGAAATACAATTTTCTAAAAATCTTGGCCCGCCTTTCCACATCATTTTCAAAATATTGTTTTCGTCGCTGCCCTTTTTTAGGAATCAGCATGATGGGACGGTAAAGAGTGGCCATTAATCGGTATAAATATTCATCGTCACCTGTAGCATGGTATTCCGAGAACAAATGCAAGGCGTCTATATATTCCCCAAATTGCAGATTGGCAAAGTCATCACTTGGACCATAATAATTAATGAATACCGGCCTTACCTTTGGAATGGGATTATGCACGTAGTATTGCTTCAATACTTTGACCCCATTTTCCCCATCTTCAAAAAAATCATCGACCAAATTCGATAACTTGTACACATTCGCCATTTTTTCTTCCTGGACACTTGGATTCTCATTTTCGACCGGCTCCATGTTAAGCAGTTTATACACGGCATGAATCCTAAAAATCTCATAAGATAATTTTCCATGCTGCAACTGATAAATAAGCATGCTCATTTCATTGTATTGTCTTTCGTCACACTGCGAAAGGTCTTCCGGCATGTACAACTTGGTTCCGGTATGAGGGATTTCCAATGTTATCATTTTGCGAATTGTAAACTATAGTTCACAACGACCTTACATTCTTCCATGCGTTGCCTGTATTTGGCATAAACGGCATCAACGATTTCCCTTCTTAGGCTGGGTTTTATGAATTTGCTCCGGGGATTGACCTTGAATTCATCCGTAATGAATTGATAGATTTCCTTTTTTAGCGCTACCCTGGCTTTCGTGCGTTCGATTAAATTATCCTGAAGAGTGGCAGTGAGCTTGTCAATTTTACGCATCCTAAAATAGTCCTTCCATTGCTGGATCCATCGCCTAAAAAAGTCGATAATTGCTTTCATGTATTCTTGAGTTATGTAGTTACGAATGCGTCATCATCGTCAAAACCAAATGTGTAATTCGGCTCAGATGCCTCGATGGATTCCTCCACCTCTGGTGCCACACTTTCCTCTATCCTTAGCAGGAGTCTTTCCGCATCTTGCATAAATTCCTGTGCAGCCCAGGCATATTCGTTCCCCATTGGCGGTTGTTTACCTTGGGTTGTGGTCCGCTCGCCAACAAAACGCTGCAAGACACCTTCAGGGAAAAGTGTTACGGTAAGCCTGCCCTTCATGGCCCATGATAGGGCCCAATACACGCAAGCTTCCTTCACCAAAGCCAAAAGCTCCGCTTTTTGCGAAGCATCTTCTTTCAAAGCCGTCATTTCGTCTTTCCCAAGCCTAGGAAGTATCGCCATTTGTTCTGCTTGACGCAAACCCGGAGTAAGCCGTAACAAAAGATACCTACTGTTGTTTATGTCAAAAAACTCCTGAAAATCCTGAGTCTTTGAAACAAAAAGTGCATTGAGTTTTTTATACTGATCCGTGGCCTTCCAACTGGCCAGACTTTCCAGAGTGGTCAACAATTGATCCAGGGATTGATAATACATGCGTTCCATATTATCATTGTCACGATCCAAAAGCCATTCAAATGCCTGCTTCTCATGATCATCCACCCGCATACGACGACCGTTCACCGTGTGACCCACGTCATTTGAAGGAACATATCTTCTATAAGCCTCGATGCAAATAGCATCTTGAAGGGCATCTATATAGAAAATATTGGGCTCCTGATCATTCCCGGCTTCGTACATGGCCTGTATCACATCATAGGTTTCCTTTCCGATGATATCCTGAACCGTCAAAGTTGCATTGCGAATAAAGCGCTTCAAATTTTCAAACGAGGTTCCGTTATCCAAAAAACCTATATGCTCCTTTAATTCGGCATTTCCTGCATTGTTTTTATTGAAAATAAGCTTCATTCCCCTTGGTTTTTGATTCTATCCGATGGTGTGATATCCTCTTCCCTTTGTGGCGAGATGTGATAAAAACCAATCTTTACGTTCTTGTTAGGCCAATTTGCCCTCAATGCAAAGTTTATTGCCTTACATACTATCATTTCCGGTATGTCGATACCTGTCTGCAAATATTCCTTCATAGCGTAGATACGTTCAGAACCTCCATTGGAACGCCCTGATTCAGATACATTCCCTAACACATTTCCAATTCCAATCCCAGAACTTACCGCATGGTCTGCTCTTTTCGATATTTCTATCTGTGCATCGATGAAATCCTTGACCTTTTGATCAATGACTTTAATTTCCCAACCATGCTCAATTAGATTGGTCCCCTCCACCGTGAAGTCCTTGGTAGTGTGCCAAAACTTTCCGGTATTCTCCTCTCCAGATAATACTTTGGCTATTTTTTTCAAAAATGCCGACTGCCATAGTACGAAATCCTTTTCCCTAAACTTTTTGCCTTGTTTGGTGGCTTCCTCTTCCATATCCGTTTTTCTATCATCCCAGAATTTTTGAGGGGAAATCACATGATACTTAACATTGAGACTGTTTTTGGAAAGCGCTTTTAGTATTAATGGAATTGCGGTTGAACGCCTAAGCCATTCGAAGCTTCCATAAATGTCCGGAACAGTGTAGTAATCTGAACAGAAGCTGTACATATTGCTATAGTAGATAGCATTCTTATGTTCGAAGGGATTCTTAAAATCGAATATTGGATATATTTTGGGATTAAGAATAGCGTTGATCATTTCAAAATTCCAATCGGTCACCACAACGTGCGTTGGTTTAATTTCATTGGAACTTAAATCACAGGCTAACCGGGATCTATCGGGCATGCAATGCTCAAGCTTGGCTATCGATGGTTGCCCTACTCTACCCCCACGACTTCTATAAAACTTTGTGAAAACTCCTTCAATGTGATTGAAGTCCACACATGCTGCAGTAAGATAGTCTTCATAGTCCCATGATTGTAACCACTCCTGGATCTCTTTATCCTCTACCCACTCTCTAATCAGTACTTTATTTTCTATCTTTTCAATGTAAAGCTTAGGGCCTTTTCCCCATAACCATTGAGTCTTCTTCTTTACCAGTCCTGGAGCTATATAGTTCTGTTGAACTATATCTCTTATTTGCTTTGGTAGTTGATTGTCATTGCCATACGGAAATACTCTCCAGTTACCAAGATGGTATTTGTTATCAGTCCAATCAAGAGTTTGTTTATCCACACGATAAGAATCAAAACTTCTTGGATTGTCCGATACTTCAAAAGTGAATACACTTTCAGCTACTTCTACTATTGCATTATCCCCGATGTATTCTATATTCATGGTATGACAACAAATCCGTTAAACTTGGTTAGCAATGGCAGATAAAACCATTTTGGCGACCCACTTGGTTCCTCTGTATATCCAATAAGTACTTCAGCCCTTTCGGATTTATCCCTACTAAGCCCAGTCCTAAGAAGAGCCTTGTCCACCTTCTTCAATCCATCCGATTTATTTTGAGAGTAGTTACATGTAACAAACTCCATTGAAAATGGTGTGGATAACATAGTTAGTTCCCTCATCCTATTGAGGGCATCGTATGTCCTTATTGTATCCATGCAATTGCATTTTGATACAATGATACTAATAGGAATTCCCCACCCATGTAACATGAACCTTAATGTACATGGTGGGTCTATTGGAAGTGGTGTTTAAGTGCGCGATCATATTTCCCAAACCTGTTTAGATGTGCAATTGCACAAACGATTTTCAGCGGGTCGGTGTCTTGATTCATGCAAATCAATTCATAACCCCGCCTTTCGGGGTTTATTCATTGATTTTCAGAATGTAACCAAAAATTAAATTTTTCAAATCTTGGATTTTCTCCTATGAAAGGAATAATGTCTGCTTTATTTAGATAAGATCTAAACTATTAATTTTCAGTTTTTTTTATTTCTTAAAAGTTGTCTAATAGACAACCTTTTATTATCTTTAAGTATTAGTAATCAAATAGTTATACGTTATGAGTAACACAAAAACAAGCACGTCAAAGGCAGAGGAAAAAAAGGCAACCGAAAAAGTTGCAGAACAGAAACCAACCGCAAACGCTCAAAAAATGAGCACAACAAAGGTTGATGAAATTCTGAACCCTAGCGCATCCCACAGGATTAAACGCATGGAAAATTTTAAACTTTTGGCCGAACGCCATCAGTTTTTGACCAAGAAAAAAGATGAGCTAGATAAGTTCATTATTTCAAGTGATGGAACAAAAGAAAGAATTGTTCTAAAAAATGCCGAGGGCTATGAGTTCGAGGTGTCAAATTCCCAAGTAGTTGAGAAGGTCGTTGCAGTAATGCAAAGCGAGTTAGATCTATTCATTGATAGGTCAGAACAAGAGGTACTTAGCTACAATATTTAACTAGATATGCCCTACTGGCAGGTAGGGCATATTATAACAACTTATCGGAATTATGAGTAACCAAATAAGTAAGGGTAAAACTAACCCTTTTCTACTATCGGAGCAAGTCAAAAGCATCTTGCATAAAAACGGACTGAGTAAAATCTTCAATTACTCGGATTACGAAATCTTCAAAAATCGGGTTAAGACCGCCTTTAATAAAGCGCAGGCCATAGCCGATCTATTCCTAGAGGAAAACACAGAACAAAGCGACTTTAACGAATACATATTTTAATCATGGAAACAGCAGAAAGAAAGGAATCAATCCAAGAGAAAAGGGAACGATTAAAAGACCTATCGAGCAGAGCCAAGGCAATTAGGGAGGAACTTTTAAAAAAATGCAAAACACCGCAGGAAGTAGCAGAACTAGAAGCCATGAGTATTAACGACCTCATTGTAAAGTACATCTATCAAGACGAAAAAAACCAAATTTTCAACACGTTCAAAGGTTGGATTAAAAACGGGTTTTCAGTCAGGAAAGGAGAAAAGGCATTTTTGTTATGGGGCAGAAAGAAGCAAACCGTAGAGGATGCCAAAGGCGAGGAAAAAACGGAAGAATTGGAGTTTTTCCCAGTGACCTACGTTTTTTCAAATCTACAGGTTAAAGCCTTTTCAAATGGTCAAAACTAGGGAAGTACCAAGGGAGTTGAAAAACTTCAATTCCCTTTTTAATTCCCTTATTTATAGGCACGATGTTAGCACCATATTCGATGACTTTCTAACGGTTTTTATTTGCTGTTTTGCCAGGGGAACACAAGAACCGCTATACTTTGAAACTATAAAAAGGTACAATCGAAAAGAATTGGATCTATTCGCAAAAATGATGGGGGAATTAATCATTCTTTATGCCAAAGCCAAAAATGACGATGATTGGATCGATCCACTAGGGGACTATTACGAAGTACTAGCCGGACAATACAAAAAATCAAGACTTGGCCAATTCTTCACACCGAAACCGCTTTGTGATTTAATGGCCGAAATTTCATTGACCGGATCCAGTTGGGGTAAGACCGTTAACGATTGTGCTTGTGGATCGGGTAGAATGTTGCTATCATCAAATAAAGTGGTCCAAGGAAATTATTATGTGGCGCAGGATTTAGACCCTATCTGTTGTAAGATGTCCGCTATCAATTTATGTATGCACGGCATACGGGCGGAAGTCCACCAAATGGACACGCTAAGAATGACTAAGCCACACAGGAGTTATTTAATAAATCCCAAGTTTCACGAACATAAGACCCATTTAATATTGATCAAATAAAATGCAGCTGCAGGGGAGGAATTTTGTTAGCATTGCTTTTGAGGAGTACCCCATTAAAAAAAACCTGAAAACGCAAGCCGTTGCAATAGTGGGAAGGAAAAACCCGAGAATCTGAACGAATCAAGATTAAACAACTTTTTCCAACAGCTAGTAAGGGCGAAAAAAAATTTCGCCCTTACGGGCGGGCTTGGTTTTAACTTTTCTATTTTGGAAATATTCCTATTTTTGGGAATATGTCCAAAGCTTCAAAATCTAAAGAAATATTCATCCATAGGGATGGCAAAGCAATCCGCAGTCTTATCAAAGAAATTGGGGAAGAAAGGTATTTGGTAGCTCTGGAAGATTCCGGACTCACTGGACAATTAAAACCTAAACGACTTCAAGACTTCTTTCTGGAGTGGGAGGATGGCTATCCCTATCTATGCCATCAGTATCCCATGGGCAAAAAACGCAGGATTTTAAACATCATTGGGTATCAGAGCATACCTTTTTTGGGTTGGGAAAGGACCAGAATCAATGTTGAAAACTAAAAAAATTAAAGTTATCACCAATTAACCAATTTATATCCATCGTCTATTCCAAGTAACAAAAACACCCGAATTACATAAAAAACCCCAAATACATGTAATTTCTTACCAAAACCTTTCAATTCAGCAAATTGTAAACGAAAAAACTCGACTTATTAACACGTAATTGTAAGTTAACTGTGAACATTGGATGGTTGCAACTCTAAAAATTCCCCGCGCATTATTTGTAATTTTGGGTATTCGAATAAGAATTAGTGGTATAGACGGACTAGATTACTAATTACTTGGATCTGATAAAAAACCAGTCGTATCTTTGACATAAATGAACAATTTGTTCATTCATGAAAAAATAAAGCCCCTAACTTAGAGGCCTAGTAATAGATTAAGGGAAAAGTTAATCTTTGAAGCTCGTGGAAACTTAAAGAGGTCCAAACTCTTTAAGTGTAGATAAAAGATTTTCCGAATCGGGGTCCAAACCCGATTCCCCTTTTTATTACTTCCAAAAGTAAGGTTTTGGATTCTCCCGTGAAACAATTTTCGATTAAATAATTAGTCCCCCACCACACTAGGCGCCGTCATGGTACCACGCTTACGATCGTTCGTAATCTTCACCCATTTTTTGCGCCACATCAAGTATTTAAAGGCATCGCTAAAGTTCGTGGAAAACATGGGCAGTTTTTTTAATGGTAAATCCTCACTGCTTTTGTCCTTCAGTATTTCATTACTTCCTGTCCGCGTATTCTTTTTGACTTTCGTTTTCGCGAGCTCCAGACTACTCTTTAATTCCCTGCATTGGTACCGGCAGATTTTCAACCTGGGAATCTGATCATAGTACTCCCCCATCAACTTTTTGGCATAGTTGAATTCCTCACTATGGAAAATCGTAGCCTGGTTACGGTTCATCAGGTTCACCTTCCAACCGGTAGCCTCCCCATTCATCTTTTCAATATGATCCTGGATCTCGGTTGCCCAGTCCTTTTTCAATTTTTGGTATTGGTTTCCGGAACGATCATAATACAGGTTCAGGATCTTTGTTTTATGATGCTTAAAAAAGTCCAGGAATTCAATGGCCAGTTCCTTACTGCTTTCAGGGGCCAGGGTATACATGTTTTTGAACACGTAGTAATCCCTGCCCAGTTCCTGCCCAAGGACCATGCTGCACATGTTCCCAAAGTCCATGCCGGCATCTAAGGGAGCGTTGTGGTCAATGTACCTAAGGGCCAAGCTGCTTTCCTCAATTTTCTCGCCAATGGCAAATTTGTTATAGTACTCACTGATGACACCATCATGGTAAAAATGATGGTCCTGCAGATTCACATAGAATTTTTCTCCTTTTTTGAGTTCGGCCTTCAGGGATAGAATTGAGGCCTTAAATTCCTCGATACCCAAAGCTTTGAGGGAATCCGTAAAAAATCCATCGGTAAGAACGTCCACATTCACATAGGAACTGACAATAAAAAAGAAAGTGGAATCCCTTCTACACCGCACCCAACGTTCCGTCCACCGAATTAAATTTCGCTTTAGGGCCTGTACCTTTTGTCTGTTATTGTCCTTAATTGCATTGTAGAGCTCCTTTTTAATCTCGTTCATGACCAGAGCCGCTTGGAGAGCTGTCTCTATTTGCTCCCGGTCCATGTTCTTTTCCTCCTCCAATATCCAATCATAATCCCCCTCGGCAACGTTTGGCATGTCGGTAGTGAACGTCCGTCCGCGATAATACACACTATGTCCAAATCGGGTATATTCGCCCCTAAGCGCAGGCGTAAGCTTTTTGAGTTTGTCAGGATCCGTATATCGGACTTCATCCCCAAAAATATGTTGATATGAATTACCAGCTGACCCCGTAGGTTGGTCCATGGATACTAGGTTAAAAAAACATCCGTTGAAAACCGAAATCGTATGTTTATAGTTTTGGACGGGCTTGTAAGGTAACTCAAAATGGGCGGGAGGCCTTGCATCGGTAACGTAGTGGGTGCCCTCTCTCCATCCCTTTCGTTCCCAACCCTCCAAGAGTGTTGGCACCACGTTCTTTAAAGCATTGACATAGGTATCCGCAACAAACACCTGATAGCTTCCAGGCATATCATAAATGATATCCATGGACCGCTCCGCTATGATATCAGAAGTTTTGGAAGTTCCCCGCCCACCAACGAACATTAAATCCTTTGGGGAAATCAAGTCGATGGCCATTTTTATCCAAGTGGCAAATCTGCCTTCTACATCTATATCCTTATGACTTACGTGCGTCTTCCTGCTCATCCAAGAATATTTTTATGGGAAGGACTCCCGCTTCACGTTTTAGCATTTCACGATGTTTCTCGCTGAGCTCGGGCAAGGCATCAATCTGAGCCGCCAACCTATTCCTATCCACATTGGGTAGCCCCAACATTTCTGCATCCATGGCGTAAAGTTTCCAGGGCTTGGCAAACCATTCTTCCGGAAGTTCCTCTTTGTCCTCTTTATCCAACTGTCTTAGCTGCGCCAAATCCATCCGCATCTTTGAAATTTTGGCCAGATCGTTGACATCCTTGGCCAGATGTCTAGCTAAGGCGATATCCTTTTCCAAATCCTCCGCATACATGTTTCTGTAGGCATCCTTTGAAATCTTGGTATCGCTGTAGAAATATTCGGTCGCATCGTTATAGAATTTTGTGGCCAGGTACCTACTGAACCCGTCCACCTTCATCAAATGCTTTATGATGTGGTCCTTGCTTGGAAAATGGGCAAAACGCAAGCGCATGCCCCGGACTTTGTCCAATACTTCCAAATATTCCACAATACCGGGATCCGCATTATCCGGATTCCCGTTCTCTATAAAATCATAGATGATGTCCAGGTCAATATCCTCCAATCTCATTCGCTCCCAAAATAGATTTGTTCCTTCAAGTTTTCCACGGCTATCCGCTCCCTATTCTTTTCAAAGATCTGTGCGGCCGTAATATTCCCACTTTTGGCATTTTCCAATAATTTTTGGTTGATTTCAAAATCGGCCGTGAGTCTACCTCTATCATAATGAAAACGGATTTTACTTTCCGGATTTTCCCATTCCTTTCTAAAGTCTAATTTATCCAGGCTTAAATACGTCGCAATCTGATCGGGACCGTAATTGGTCGCCGACAAATCCTCGATAATCTCAAAATCTTCCTGTGATAAATCCATTTTCAAACCCTTTCAAAAATCTCCCTCCGAAACTCAAACAAACCCCTACTGTTCGCAAATACATATTGCTCCATATGGGCGTTTTCGCTCCAATTGCCACTGCCTTCAATACAGTAATAGCCTTCCATCGTTTTGGCCAAACAGACCTTGGCATGTGTCCATGCATATTGTACCTCAATATTCGGCCGTTCACGTACCAGGGCATCCAAAAGGTCTATCGTTACCGGATTCCGCTTGGGCATACTCTCGTTGATCAAAAGCGTAATCCGTTCCACCCTACCACAATCATGGAGCTCTACCAAGGCTTCAATTGTCCGCCTGCTGATGCTGTACGTACTCGCGTACAATTGGTCAATGGAAAAATCCTTGACAATCATGGGGATGAACGTAAAGGCATTAAAGGCACCTTCGGTCTGAAGGAAGAAAAACTCTTCTTTGCTTGGTAACCGCTGCAGGTCCTCCTCCAACTTTTTTATTTTTTGAAAATGCCCCAACAAATACTTTGAAGTATAATTGGGGCTTTTCACTACAGCCTCACTGTTCGCACCTGACGACCGTATTTCAAAAAACTTATTCATCCAACATTTTAACTCCCCTCTCCTCGGGAGAGGGGTCGGGGGAGAGGACTTAGGCCAAGCGCTCCTCCACTAGGTTTAACTCCTGCGTGTATTCCTTGATTTTCTTTCGGATTTTGGCCGCGGCATCTTCCTCCGGATTATTCTCCAGCTTCTTGCTTTCCCTGCTGATATAGCTGCGCAAAGTATTTCTGCGGGTAACCAACTTGGCATCGGTCAAACTCGCCACCTTTTCCTTTAGGACTTCATCCGCGAATATGGGATGGTTGCCCAGAATTTGACCATTGTCCCTGTAATACTCCAGTTCGTCCCAAATGGCATGGTTCAATTCAAAGGCCTCAATCGTTTCCTTGGCCAGTTCGTACAACGCATTATCGGTAAGGCTCAACTCTTGGTTATCTTGATTGGTTACCTTCACCAATTCCGCATGGTTTTCCTTGTATTGGATCCAGGCGGTCAACATATCGGCCACCAAGATTTTTAATTTATCCGGACAGTCTTTCTCACTGAGGAAAGGAAAATGCTCGCGGAGCTTCAGACCGCCTTTTACATTGTCCGGGGCTTCCTCAATCGCCGTTGCAAAAACTACAATGTTTTTACCGTCCTTGTCCGTGATATCGTCTCCAGAACCGTCTCCAGAACCTTGATCCGGGTTTTGGTCACTGAGCGGCTCGCCCTGAGCGGAGCCGATGGGAGTCATAGTGACTTCTTCCCCATTCACGTCTATGGATTTGACAATCTGAAGCACTTTTTGGCCAATCTCTTCAACTTTACCAGTTTCATCTTTCCAATGCTCCAATGAAACTAAGAGAGTTTTAAAAATTTCTTCTTCAGTAAAAGGAACTTCATCTTCATGTACAAATACCGATTTATGTTGCTCAACATATTCCTGCATCGGCTTCCATAATTCCAAAATAGCCGTAGGATAATCACCAGAAGGCATGTTTGCCAAATACACAACGATTGCCTTAACTTCTTCGGGCATTAAAGCCAGTACAGCTTCCAAGGTGTATGGTGTTTTATCTTTAACAATTTCCATTTTCTTCACCTTAGCCCGTAACTCCAAATCCGTTATACCGTGCAGATGCTGCAGGTCATAACAGATATTTTGGAGGTTGACCTTCGTAAACCCTGCGCGACTGTAATAGTTCACGGAGGGAATACTCTTGCCCTCGCTTTTTCGGTAAAGCTCCATCGCCTTATTGTAGCGTTCCTCCGGAATGCCCTTTTGCTCACGTAAGAACTCCAATACTTTTTCTCTCATAATTTCCATTTTATGGTCATTCCCTTGAAGTCGGGAACCTCCCTATTGTTACTTTGATTCCAAATATTGCAATTGCAATTGCAACACCGTGTAACATGAACCCATAGAAAAGCCCCAGATTACTCCGGGGCTTCAACCAACTAACCAAACTAACTCAAGTTCACCCTTTGGGGGCTAGGGGGCTTTACCCTCTCTTTTGTTCAATCAAATAGGTAGTGGCACCGGCCTTGAATACTTTCAAGTCCAACACCGCATTGTTTGCGGCTACCCAGTCCGTACCATCCTTCAAAACGACGGTTACACTGGCCACCCCTGTTTGGGCCCCTTGGCTCAACACAAAGGGGTCCGCACCACCGGAACCGATCAGGCTCAATACCGTTCCATGGTCATGGTCAAAACTCGCCACATCCAAGGCAGTACCGGCGGCATCAGGAGCCAATTTGAATTGGGTGCCATTGGCTTTCAATAAGGCCAAGTTCTCATCGGCCTGGGCGAATGGTTCTGCCAATACGATACTTCCTCTATATGTTGCAGGAAGATACCCGGTACCCAATGTCTGTTCGAACATCAAGGTATAGCCCGTTTTCGTATCGTCCGCCGCAAAGGAAGGCTTCAATCGCATGGGTGCACAGTCCGTACCGTAAACTTCAAAATCATTTCCGGTACATACACCATACATGACGATAAGGTCCTTACCTACCGTATTTTGTATAAATTCCTTGATATCCAAATCGTTGCCTGGATAGTATCCCTCAAATTTGTGTGGCAATACCAGTTCGTCCACATCGCCCTCACCATCAAATCCGGGTTTTTGCTTTTTAGCGGTCATGTATACCTGGTACATGGTAGCGCCGGGCTTCATCACGTAGTTACCTTCCAGTAATACCCCACCATCATTTCGGCTAGGACGGCTCAAAATATCGTCCGCAAACATGATGGTCACGTTAGGGCTCTTAGGTGTAGGGGAGCCGGGGGAAATTCCCGCCGGCGCCGCTATTGACTTTCTTATAAATGCTGACATCTTAATCTCTTTTTTTTAAGTTATACAATTAAGCTATCGTCCTTTCGGATTCGTACCAAACCCCACCGGTCTTCACCAAGGTAATCTTATCCGAGGCGGTAGCAAGCACGGCCTGACTAGCCACTTCAATATTACCGGCCACATCATTGATGGTCAATGTTGGAGCTCCCGGAGGTCCATAGATGGTAATCTCGTTACCTTCCACACCGTTGGTAATTTCATCCAACACCTCGTTTGCAGCTGCGGTACTGTAGAAGTTCACCCCTTCACTGGCATCGATGATACCTGCGTCAAAGTTCACGTCTGCAGGAGCAGCGGCACTTACCACATCCTCACGCTTCAATTCCACAATGGAACCGTCGGCTTTTACGAACAGGGTCAAAATTTTGGCCTGTTTCAAATCGAACGTGGAAGCCAAGGATAGGTTTCCGGTCGAATTAACATTCTTGGATTCTACAATATTTGGGTTCCCCTCAATCTTGATAATCTGTCCAGGTTTGGCATCGTCAATATGGGTCACCGTAGTATTCCAACCATCCTCTACCTTCATATAACCATATTTTGCGCTGATTCTTCCAGTTTTAGTATCGAATACCGGAATACTGAAATCCGCAGGAAAAATAGACACGTCGTTACTCCAAACGGTCTGAACCTTGAATTCCAACGGATCGCCATCCTTCACCGTAGTACCAATATGAATCAATCGCACACCTAGCTTATAATCGGCCCAGACGTAAATCTTTCTTAATAAATATTCAAAACGATAGAGTGATTTTTCTTTCGGAATATTTTCCAAAATTTCAATATTATCATCGAACGTGATAAACATAAAATCCAAACCTTCCAAATCTGGCATTACCTCAAATTTTACATTGCTGTAATCCTTTGGATTGGTAGGATAACCAACATAATCGTTTTGGGTGCCGTGGAGTTGCTCGTACCTACGTTTATAGGCCTTCATCCAATATGGGGAAATATAGAAGACCAAGTTCGGGTTCACCCGTACTTCCAATGGCAATCTCTCGATGATTTTATCTACATAGTCCACAATGTTGGAAACTGTTGGCGTTCCTACGGCAAATGGCTTGTATTTTTTGGTAATGTGCCTCGCCTTGTAAAATTGGTACAACAAACCATCCTGACGGTTGATGAACTTACCGGCCTGTGTGGCATCCTTTGGAGTATCCACATGAACACCTTTTACGGTGGCAATTCTATCCTCTACCCTAGCTTTTTTGTCAAATTCGCTAACCAAAAACTGTACAAAAGTCATTTTGTACGGTTGCGATCCCTCTCTATTTGTCAATTTTGCAATCCATGAAGCTTCAAGTTGCTGAAGGTAATAACCCACAAACTCCATATCGATTTGGATTGGATAAATCTTACCTTCTTCAGGTTGAATAAGGTTATTGTTCTTTGGCAACCAGGGCAGTTTTCGCGCTTGTGAAATTTCAGCCGTTACGATAGTACCAGAGGCTATAGTATCAACGACATTCATTCGCTTTGGCCAGAAAGACGGTAAACCAAAATTGTCCCTGTGCAGGGATTTGATTTCATCCGGATTTTCGCGATAATAAAGCTTCAAATCCCCGTTCAACTTATCCACATTAACGCTTTCCTCCACCCAATCGGTAGCCGTAGTAACGATACCAGCGGCCCTTTGGTTCCAAGGTCTGTCCTCAAAAGCGTTCCAGGCTTTATTGTCACCGAACAAGTGCGTAGCGCTGTGCATCGCCTTTGGACCAATCTTTGGACCTGTAGCAATGGGGGAATCGTCCTCTGGGGACTTCAACAATTTCTCGATCAAGGCTTTTTGCTCCTTTTGGTTCTTGTTGATCAACTTCAACTGGGCCTCCACATCGCCTTCCTCAATTTTGGTTTCCACTTCCTCTTCGGTAAGGTTCGTTTGCCTCAAGGCGGTCCTGAGCTCATTTTTCAAACGCTCCTCGCGTTGATTCTCGGTTTCCATGTTGGATAGGTCCTTATTGAACATCTCCATCATTTCATCCATCTGCTTTTCGTCCTTCAGAAAGTCCTTCAGTTCATTCTTCTGGTCATCGCTGAACGCGACTTTTTTTCCTTCGCCATCTATGGGAATCTTATCAATTCCGAGTATGGTCATGACCACGGTGGCCAATTGGGCTGCTAATTTCCATTTCATCGTTTATATAATTAAAGGTTAAAAATTTGCTTGTAGTTCCTTACGTAACTTGATTTTGTCCACCATCACAAAGGCATCGTTCAAACCGCCTATTCCATCTATCATCCCGAGCCCTAGCGCCTTGTCCGCATCATAGGTCTTTCCGTTCAACACGCCCTTTTCCTCCTTGAGGTTTGGCCTGCCGGCACGTACGGCCGACTGAAACTTTTGGGCGATGGGCGACAAATGTTCCTCAATGATCATTTCGTACTTCCCCTCCAGGGCGAGTCGGAATGCCTCGTTCTTATTTTCGCTTTCCGGGGGATAGATTTCATGAAAGACGATGCCTTTTTCCTCCCAATAGGGTTTAGCGTCCTGAAAGCTGCTGACAACCCCCACACTTCCAAACCGGGCGCTCACATCGTTATCCGCCATGATATAATCACACACCGAAACAGCCGTCCAGTAATGCAAGCTCATACAGGCATCCGCCAGGCCAACGACCGGCTTGGTCTTTTCCTTGGCAAACTGAAGAAACGGACCAATGGCGCTTACCGCACCGCCCGGACCGTCGATATTGAAAATGATTCCTTTGATGTTGGGATTTTTATCGGCTTTCTTTAGGGCGTCTACAATTTCGTCCGCACCATAGGTACACCAGTCCCCGTACTTAATCACCGCGCCCATCATGTTCACCATGGCCACGCTTCCCTCCGGAATGATCATTTCCCCGTCCTCATCCTCTTTTACCAACTTCCCATTAGGATCCAGGACCTTTACCAAGGCACTGGTCGATTCCTCAAAGTGGAGCTCTTCGCCCGAAATGATTTTTTTCACCTGTGGCGCAAACCCCAAAAGGTAGCTGGGTTCCAATAACCAAGTACCTCTGATGACTTCCGATAAGAGTAGATTTACCTTCATTTTGTCCATTTCATTCCCAAGAAGTCGGGAATCTGGATAAAGGTGCACAGAAGCAAAATTTATTCGTGTAACATCAAAATGAAGAATCTCAGGGAAATAGCGTAATTTTGTAAGGCCGATGCTTGTTGAGCGGCAGGTGTTGTCATACACCAAATATCGCAGCCACGATATTGAATTATTGACGAAGTTACATTGGATCAACTTATCATTGATGTGAAACCAGGTTAACCACCCATAAACATTAATGAATTCCATTGCAGCAAATGCAATGTGGTTTGGAAAAATCACAATGTAACTCACAGGTTCCCTTTTTAGGGATTCTGTATTGGGAACTTGCTTACCAAACATGATAAGTTGAAGTAAGTATAGCTCCAAAGTTCAGGGAGGACCTAAGTGTCCTCCCTTTTTTAAAAAGTATGCTCAACAAGCAGAAATCCAGCATACGGCAAAAATGCCCTAATGAACGCAAGATGACTAAGCTGGTGTCATTGCTAACCGTTCTTTTAGTGCTCTTATTTTTTGGTACCTCTGAAGCAATACTTTCTGTGACGCTTCTTAAAATGTGGGAAGAATTTTAAGTAAAAAAAGGCTTTGGGGTGGCTGCTCCAAAGCTTTTACTAATAATTATTCACCCGATTAGAACTCTTATGTTGAAAACGGGTCAACTTATTTTCCTTGCCGGTTTCCCGGTAATACAAGATCCGAAGGCTTTCCGTATCAAAACCGAGCTCCAGCAAATCATATTCGTCCATAAAATCGTTGATGACCTCCTTGATGGCCACCGAAGTAAATTGCTTAGAACCGTTCACGTAGAAAATAAAGGCCGTGCGAAAAATATCCTCAAAAAAACCGTTGATGTAATTGTTGTCATACTCCGTAAACTGCAACAATTCATGTTCGTCTTTCCTGGTTTTAAATAGGGCGCTATCGTACTTCTTGCCCCCCTTTACAATTCGTATACTGAACTGGATCCGGTAATCGTACAGATGCGTATTCTCCTCGTATTTGCTGTGGACCATGTTTATGAGCCGACAAATACTGGAGGTTTTGTGCAGCTTGATGGCCTTCGTTTTAAGCCTGGGCATAACTACGGCCTCCTCGCACTTGAATTCATTGAAGAGAAACGGCACCAAGTGGTCCCTCAATCGAAAAGGTATCAATTCATGTTCGTTTGCCAAGCAACACATACTTATCGTCTTAAAAACCACGCCAGGGAAACGAACAGGCCAATAAGCGCAATCCGGTTTCCCCACATCGTTTGCGTTTCCTGTTTGATTTTGGCCAGTTCAATATTAGCCGTCAATTTCTTTTCCTCCAGTCCAAGCTTGAAACTGTACTCCAGGTCGTTTTTCCGAATCTCGAATTCCTCCGGACAAACGATACTGTCCCGCTCCAAAAAACCGTCCTTGTCAAACGTCTTGGTACTGGTGGCCCCGTTCTTACCAACATAGGTTTCGGTAACACCCTTGGGGCGTTCGCTGGGTGTCCTGGGAAAATCCGTAACGATGATATCCCCCTGACGGTAGGTCTGTATCTCGGTGCGGTCCCGAAAAGCTTCTTCCAGGTCTATTTGCGTATTCGTTTTGTCCTTAAGGGAACTGCATCCGACCAACAAAAAGATGCACCCAAGAAAAAAGTATCTCAACAGAACAATATTCCCCTCCTTGGAGGGGCTAGGGGTGGGTTTTTTAATTTCCATTATCGTTTATATACATATCAAATTCTTCCGGCATATAATTGAACAGTCTTTCCAAGGTGTCCCCACTTAAATAGAGGTCAAGCTCCTTGTCCGCATTGATCAACCTAAAATCGTAGCCCACACCAATACATCCCCGGGTTTGATGTACGTAATTAAGTACATGTACCAATATCAAGGAACGTCCAGGCACTCCGGTTACATGAAAATGCCATCCGTATTTCTTGCTCCATCTTTTTACAACTCTATAAGGTTTATCTGAAGGCGTAGCGGGAACCCTGCTAATATTCCTGCGATTGCCCATATCCTTCAGTTCCAAGGTGGCACAATCCATCACCTTTTTTAGACCATCCCAAACAGCAAGATTACCCAATGTTTGATTGGGCGTTCCATCTCTTAATCTGTCCAGGATCCAATACATTTTTAAATCAATTCTGGTTTTTTCTTGAAAGGTTCTTTATTTCCTGAAGGTCGGTGCCTATATTTTTCAAGTATTCGTTCTGTTTTTCAATATTCTCCAGAATAAACTTTTGTGTTTGGATGGTAATGATCAACTCTTTCTTTTCCTCGAAACTCATGTGCCTATCAGTATCGTTCTCATGTTTTTTTAAGGCTTCCGGAAGTGTTTTGGTAACCTCGTTCTTTTGCTCTTGGGAATCGAACAGGAGTTCATTTTTCGATACCACAAAAGACACTAACCCCAACAGTGTCACGATCAGGCTTATGTTAAAACCTTTCAGCCATTTAATAATTTTATCCTGACCGGCAACCAAGGCTTTTTGCTCTTCAATGCTCATGCGTAAGCGTATTATTTTTGAAACAACGATTTTCTTTTTTCCAAGATCCAGGCAATAAAGGCACTTCCAAACATTCCTGTAAGAACGGAAAGGGTATTGTGATAAGTTCCGTTAGCAGTGAGCGCGGGAATATAATTTTCTATTAAAACCCCGCTCAGCTCACCTATCAACAGAAACACAGTTATTGAGGCCACTATATGAAAGGAAATGTATTTTGGTTTCAATTGAAAATATCTTTTGACTCCTGTATCAACATCTTCACTCTTCCAAGAGTAGAGTATAACACACAGCACCCCAAGGGCAAGGGCTACAATCATTTCAAGGGTTACGTGATTGAATAAATGTGCGTTTTCCATAGTTCTAATTTTACCACCAAATCAGGGTGCTGCTTTTCTTTTTATTTGTTTGGTCTACTGTTGGGGGTGCCGCACATGGTGAGCAAACCCCTCCACAATCAATCCCGGTTTCGTCTCCGTTTTGGATATTATCAGCGCAAGTTGGACTTGGAGGATTGGATATTTCGTCCGCAAGATCATTTGCCAAATACGCCCAAGTTTTCTCAATATTGGGAAAACCATTGTATTGGGATATCCCCACTTCCGTATCTCCCGGTGTGTCCGTCCATATATCACTTAATCCAACAACACCAATTCCGCCCCAAATCGCTATCTCAGCAACATCTAGCATATTATCATTATCCGAATCCTCTCCGGCACTTCTTGCTGTAGTCGGCCTCGTTGGATATCCTCCAACTTGACTTTCACTAGATATGGTAGCAGGTGTACCTATTCCTTTAAGTAAATTGTTTATTCTTAAATCCTGAGAATCATAAAAAAGGTCAATCCCAATTTTACCTATTAAACTGTCCTTAAGCATAGAAGCTGGCAATAAATCCGGAAAGGCGTTTTGACCATTTCCAGTAGGTGAAAAAACTTCATATTGTTCATATCCCGGACGTAAAAAAGCATCTACATCTGAGCCATCTTCTTCATTACCATTAACATAAATTTGGGTATTTGCGTTTGTTGCTCCCGTTAAAGGAGGTTCATGCCTAAATAGATGATAGCTTGAAGTTCCAAAATTATGCCACGGGGCGGGTGTGCGGCCACCTCTTTCAAACTGATTATTTATAAAATCAATTTTGGTTCCACCCCTGTAATAAGGGCCTGAGCTAAAATATCTTGCAAAAACATTTATAAACTCTATTCCTTCGTTAGGCCTTGGGGCAGATGCCGGCAACCTGTCCGAAACGGAATAAATAGCAGATCGGTAATAAGTTATGTCATAAGCACCATTTACCAATGTTCCTTGACCTTTTTCGATATTTTCCGATATTATGGAATTGGCAAAGGTTATATTATGTACATCCTCATTTCCTTCGTAGGGCCCGCCACCAAAATCTATACCTCCGTCCCTGAACCACATTAAACTTACATGGTCTATGTAAACGCCATCTATAGGTCCAGAGTTTGAAAAAGCTTTTACCGTAAAACCGTCGGCAGGTTCATAGTTTGGGTCGCTAGGTGGTAGGTTACCAGGATTGTATGCATTTTCTCCCGGGGCAATTTTAAGAAACCTAACAATTACATTACCATCATGTAGATTCATTTCAGCCCCCCTAATCACGATTCCAGCAGGGGAAGTCTGCCCCAATATGGACACATTTTCGTACCCGTTTCTAATTTTTAAAGGTGTTGTCACGTCTATATATCCTGAAACATCAAAAACAATATTTCTTGGCCCGGTCAAACTTTCCATTCCGTACCTTAAAGTCCCCGGAGTATTGCTTCCGCTTAATGATGTTACATGGTATATGGTACCGCCCCTACCCCCAGTAGTGTTTTTTCCATGACCTACAGCACCGGGAAAAGCTGTTTGCGCAAGTGATATTGAACAAATAAATAAAATCAATACTAATGTTTTCATTTTAAGGATTTATAGTCACTTCTGCAAAATCGATTATCATTTCATTACCAATTGCCAAGGTATCAAATAGCCTTATATAAGGGTCGTCTACCGCCGCCGTGTTGGTTATTGTCATTGTGGTCCAAACGTCAGTTCCCTCGTTTCCAACTGAGGCACTTAACTGGTCAGATGTCCAGCCGTCAGCCGTGTAAGCTCTTATCCAAATATTATTTGGATAGCTGCCAACCCTGCGCAATCTCCACGAAAATGTTACGTTGTCTCCAGCGTTCACCCCTATAAGCCGTAAATACAAATCGTTTCCGGTATTGTTAAGCTCTAACCTCACAGCGTTTGAACCGTTAAAAACGGTTGTGGTTTCTAACGAAATAGTATAATCGCTGCCAGTTCCAGCGGTAATCCCATTGGTTCCGGCCACTTCGTTTGGTGTAGAGGTCAGGGCATTTGGACTATAGTAGGCCGTAAAACTGCTTGCCGTGGTTACGCTCAAATCCGTACTATATGGGCCGGGATTACCACCTTCATCAACACCCCGAACATTTATATTGTATGTAGTACCCGGAGTTTGCCCCGTGAAAGTATAGGTTGTACCCCCATTCACCGTAATTGGAGCCGCCCCATCCCTGGAAATCTGATAATTTGATATTGTTCCAATACTGGCATTTGCAGCGTTCCATGAAATAGTAAAACCTGTTTCGGTTATGTTTGAACTTGCGACCCCCGTAACCTGGGAAATGGAGTAGGGTTTAAAATAACTATCAACTACAACTGTACCGGAAATAGCTGGAGGGGCTTTTGTAACCGTCATTGTGTTACCGTTTGCAACATATACCCCAATAACTCCAGATGTTGCACCGGCCGTAATATCCACATCCTCCGTTCCGCTCCCTATAATATCATAATCATCACTTGTAAAAACCATGGAAGAACCTTGAAGTATCGTTCTTATAATGGCCACCTTATTTGAAGAAAAGGTTGAAAATTCATAAAAACTTGGGCTTCCAGTTGCAAGTGAGTAATTAACAGTTCTTTTACCCTGCTCCCCCGTTGTTTCGAACCATTGATCGTTAAAAGTTGCCCCATTAGTTCGCAATGCCCAATAAATGTCCGGGTTTCGGTATGCTGCGGTTCCGCCACCACCGGGAACATCCACCCAGCTTGTACCGTTGTAATATCTAAGTAATTTACTTACTGAATTGACATAAATATTTCCTTCGTCATTACCCGGATCGGAAGCCCGGTTTAATCGTGCATACCCACCAGTAAATTGACCGGCAGTAACCGTGTTGGTTGCCGTCAACCAATCGGCATTAATGGTGCCACCGCTTATGATATTATTGCCGTCCAAATTCAAATTTCCAGTCATTGGCACCGTACCATTGGCCAAGAAATCGCCTGAACCTGAACCACTAGGTATCGATTCCGTATACAATTCACCATTATTATCCACCCGTAAAGCTAGGTTTCCACCTCCCGCCAATCCCGATATCCTCACATCTGCTGTATTAATTGAAAACCTATCGAGTGATTCAGACAGTGTAACCGATTTTGTACCTCTTGCAATTTGAAGGATATCCGTGCCGTTCAAAAAGATGTTGGCTCTTTCAGTTCCGCCTGTATCCACCAAACCAAGAACCCTTAGATTATCTATATTGTTTTGGCCTAGGTTTAGGTCGTTGGTCATACCTATAGTGCCATCTGCCAATATAACCCCGGATAATCCTATTTGATATGGGCTGCCTATGGTTCCGGTTCCCGTAACGGTCGTATTCGTTCCCGCAGTTACCTTTGTCTCAGACCCGTCCGCAATGGTATCGTCATCGCCATCGGCGATATCGGCGGGGATGTTCAATAGATTTGAATTCCAATCCGCTCCGGCTGCGGAGGCCATCAAATCGATAAACTGAGTCCCATCATAATACCAAAGGGATTTCGTGGTATCATTTCCCAGCAATAAACCGCGAATAGGATTATTAATACTATTAATCTGAGCGGTTGTTTTCACTTTCAACAATAGACCATCTGTGGGGCCCGTAACATCAATTACATCCGATTGTGCTTGAACGGTAACTGAACAGCAAACTAAGGCCAAGGCCAACAAAACTCTTTTCATTCCAAACTGGTTTTAAATGGGATTAAATTTCCTTCTTCGTCACTCACCAAAGTATCCGCACCTTTACGGATAATGGTCAGGTTGCTCTCTGCTTCCTTCACTATAGGTATGCGATCGCCCTTTTCCATTTTTGGGAGTCTTGTATATAGCTGCCTATACTTGAAAAACAAAACGGTTACGGCCGCGGCCAATACCAAAAGGGCTATCCAAATTCCTATCATGATAACTGTAGTCTTAATTTTCGGTTGGTTTCAAAAAAGATATCCGGGTCGTCCAAATCGGCCACCCCTGTAAAATCATTGCTCATCAGCTTGCCCTCCACATATTCGGTTTTCGTTGCTTCATCGATCCAGGCCTCTATCTTATCCCCGGCCTGAAAGGCGCCGCTATCATTGTTCCCTTTTCCCTTGATCACCAACCAGGACTTTCCATTGGTATCGTCCAAATGAAAGCTGCGTCCGTGGAGTTCAATAAGGGCGGCTCGCATCTCATTAAAATCAGACGCCAACCATTTGCTTTTTAGAGGCACATCGGCCAACTCCTGCAATCGCTCTGGAGAATCCTCCTTTTCTATGATGGTCAATGGAAATACGCTCATACTACAAGGGTTCTAAAAAGGATATGGGGATTTCGTATACAAAGCCGTAGGCCGCGGTATTCTCAAAAAAGCCGATCGGGAAAACACTATAAGTAGTAAACTGTACCTGGGTAGATTTCTCCGTGCTGGAGAAATTGATTTCCGGGGCCGTATTCTGAAAAAAATCGTTCCTGCCCAGGATCAACTTTAGTTCGTTGCTCAACTTTACACTTAGGAACTTAATTTTTCGAAGCTCCTCCAGGCGCTGACTTCGGTACTTATCGTTACTCGGAAATTTGATTGTTACACGCTGACGGTACAACATACCGTTCTCACTATCCTCTCCGGATTCCGAAAAACGGGCCGAACCGGTACTGTAATACACCTCCTGAAAATTTCCCTGGGAAATATTCGTATTGTAGAATGGCTGGGTATCCAGCTTTCCCGCGGCGAATTCCTTTGCGGAGACATCCAATTGGATTCCGCAAATGTGGGGATTGGCAAAAACGCGCGAGCTTGCAAACATACCTGATCTAAATATACTGCAAAATAGACAAATAAGAATATTATAGACTGTAACATGAAAAAAATATCCTTTATAGGATATTTTTTTGGTCGGATTAATATTCCTTGACTCTTTATGGATCGCTTCGACTACGCTCAGTAACCAAAAAGGCCTGTGTTGAGCGGAGCCGAAAGACCTGCCCTGAGCGAAGTCGAAGGGTTAAACAAAATGAAATTTTTCTCTGGTCCTCTACTTCCTTTTCTTCCAAAAAACTGTAGTCTCTAGCTAGGTGGAAAAAAACTGTAACTTTGTAACTTTGTAACCGCTCTTTTTAAGTAATTGAAATTCAGTTAATTACTTCGATTTTCCAAAAAATCATTTTTGTAACCGGCCATTTTATAAGATTGTAGAAATTGTAACCTTATTCTAAGGTTACAATTTTTTTGTAACCAAGTTACAATAGACAATAATAAAATGTAACCTTTAATCGTCCATCTCGCGGGCCTTTTCGTGAATGGTTACAAAGTTACAGTTTTTTTCTACTAGAGATTAGAGGGGATTGGGGAGGGGAACGACAGAACGTCAGGACGCGCCCTTTTGTCGGTTTTGTTTAACTTTTGGTAATTTATATGGAAGTTTATGAGTTTAGTCTTTCTAGTCAAAAAAAAACTGTCATTCCATAATGGAAGTAAAACAAAAGTTCCCTATCATTTGCCAAATGGTTTTAATTAATAACTTAGTAACGATACCAATCGATATTCAAAACCATGGCAAGAATAAAGTACTACTATGACCAAGACACATTATCGTATAAGAAGATCAAAAATCAAAAACCAAGAATTTTTGAGCTAATTTCTGGGTTTTTAATATCAATTACAGTAGCAATTGCTTTATCAACATCAGGAATCAATTTATATGAAATATTCACACCCCAGCAAAGTGAAGAAATTACTAGCCATATAAATCAGTTAGATAAAATCTCAAACGAATTACAGGGCATAAAAGAGTTTATTGACAATCAAAAAAAAATGTTGGAAGAGCAGAGTCTTGTTTTAACAAAACTAAGAAGTGAAAATAATAAATTAACCCAAGTAATTGGCATGAACAAACAAAAAGTTGATGCCTTATTTAAAATTCAAGATGAAAAAGCAGTGCAAAAAATATGGATTGATAGATTAGTTGGATTTTTAATTGGGTTAGCTAGCTCATTTTTAGTTGCAATACTCTTCAGATTTTTAGATACACAACAGAGTGTTAAAAACCCTAATAAAGAAGATGAAGTATATTATAAGCAATCAAAACCTGACTACACCAAATAACTAATTCTTATTTATTCCCATTCTCTGTCCACCATTACTTTTCTCCTTACTTTCATTGATAAAAATATAGAAGTACCGAATACAGGAAAGACATGAAGTTTCTAGTTTAGCTAAGCTTTAAAAAATTGCAAAAGACTTGGTTAACATTTAAATGAATATAACTAAAAGTTTATTGTTAATTAACTCTGTTAGAAATGTCAATGGCTTTTTCATAAGTGGTCACAAAGTTGCCGTAGTTTTCAACTATAGCTTCAATAAGGTTGGCAGAATCAATGTCAATAGTAAGATTGTGCCCATTTATAGGTTTTGTTTAACCTTGAAGTGTCTATAAGAATGGGTTCAAAGTTATTTCCCAAATCAATTTAACTTTAAAACTTTATTCACTGTTTTTTTCTAAATTGCTTTACTACTTCAAAATTTTAATCCATTCTACATGAGAGTCCTGACACTAGTATTTTTTGTAATCTGTTCCAACTTAATTATATCTCAAGAAACTAGAGCACTTCATGATATAGACAATTATGTAGTTAGAATATATCATGGTGATCAACAAGTTGGAACCGGATTTTCCTATATGCAAGACAACGAAGAATATATAGTTACCAATTATCACGTTGTGCAGTCACATATTGAAAAACTTCAAAAAAATGATACAACATCTCATTTATATTATATGCCAGCTTTAAACCAAAAATTCCAAGAAAAAGGGGCTGTATTGATTTTAACAGATGGCGTAGAAAAACAAGTTGAGTTTAAAAAAACTCTTATAGTGCCAGATAAATTAATTAATGAAGGCACTATAAAAAATTTTGCAAGTTCTGTTGACTTGGTTGTTTTGAACAAGAAAGAAAATGATACACTTGTTTATGGAGAGTTAAAATCTTTTTCAGAAATCAATTTTCCCAGGCCAGGCACAGAAATATATTGCGCAAGCTTTCCTTTATCCAGTAACCATCTTAATCTTTCTAAAGGAATTTCTTCTAAACTAACCTTGGAATTCATAGCTCCTGACTTAAAGATTTCAGCTCATATTTCCAAAGGTGGATATATGACTGACCAGTTCATTGGTTTTGGTGATTATGTAGCCACATCAGGAAGTTCAGGAGCCCCAGTTTTTATTATAGATGGAAAAAGTAAAGAAAAAATTCTTGTAGGAATAAACAAAGCAACTTCAATGGCTTACGCTAATTACATAGTGAATTTCCAGAAAATGTACGCATTCAAAATGGATTCAATTGGGTCTAGCTTCAATGGTAATCAAAAAAGTCATTTAGAGATACTGGAAAAATTTATATTATTCTCCAATTTATCAGCAAATACAATAGGTGTAAATCACTTCATTCCTGCCGGTACATTGCATGAACTTGTATATCTTTTGAAAAGTTTATGAACTTTGTCGTTTTCTCTTTTTATTCTAAACTTCAATTTTCCACTCCCTCTGATTCAAAAAAATATAGAAGTACCGCATAAAGGTAGAGCGCGCTTCCCAGGGGCTTAGGTAGCTGATATCCCCTCCTTTATAAAATGCATTGAATTCCTGTTCCTGGGCCATGATATCCGCTTCCTTGATGATGGCATGACTGTCCCGGTTTAACTGGTATTTCTCTAGGATAACATCCATCATCCTGTTTTCAATTTTTTGGAACTCAGGCAACATGACCTTTAACGGTTTCACCATATCGCCCAAATAGGCTTCACTGGCATCGTGTAGCAATCCGTACATCAAGAGCTCCGGATTGTCCTTAAAGTTCTGCATGAGGATATCGCACACCAGGATACAGTGCTGGGCGATACTGAAGAACTTGGGCGTGTGGCCCCCAAAGTGGGAATTAAATGCCAGGCCCCGGGCGATATCCCGAATATTGATTTGCTCCGGCCGTGGATCCAGGAGATTCACTTTTCTTCCGGAAAAGGTATTGATATGGCCATCCAATTTGCCCATGGGCTGTAAGGTTTCAGTTTGGTTCATCTTGAGTAAGGAATTAGTTTAATTTTGGACTTTACGTATAATGGATGCCTTGGGCTTCCATTCTTATTTTTGACCAGGCACATGGCATGGGGAAAGAGCTCCTTCATCTTTTTCGCCCGTTCCTCCGCAATTTTGAAATTTCCCCAGGCAAAAACTACATGGGAACAATACCATTCCGCACTGTTCAGTACCTTAATATTTTCTTCAAGCGAATCCTTACAATGAATCAAATCTTCCGGGTATGCACTCACATAGGTAAAGAGGTTACACATAATTACGCCTCCAAATCCCCAATCCTTGGCGTATTTGATTACTTTACGAATCGTTGGATCATTTTCGTTTTCATTGGCAGTTGACGGATTCAAACCAATGAACATTACAGAAGGAGCTTCTGTATCCCATACCCGCCAAAGCGCGTACCGGTATTTTTTATCCCTACTAAAAAGTGCCCCTGATGGTGTTTTTATATCTAGCATCTTATCTTACTCTAGTTCGTTAAATTCTTATTGTCCTCGCGAGCTTGCGGAATTTCAAATGTTATCTCCAAAAGTTGCGTTAAATGCTCTCCCACTATTTATTATATTTACTTCAAAACCAATCTTATGTTCAATATTGGCGAAATTCCCAAATACCTTAAGAACATGTTATTAAATGTTCTTTTAATGCCATTTTGGTACATTTCCATTTATCTTTTTGCTCCTGAAATTTACGCGACTCAGGATGTATTACTTTTATTAAGCATTTGTGTCTCACTTACTATGATTTCGTCCATTATTGCAGCAATATTAACTAATTACAATAGTGACAAAAAGGAGCCACCAATGTCTCCATTTGATACAATAAACGTCATCGCTGCTTTCTTAATTCAACTAATCCTACTATCAATAATCCTTTTCATTTCATTTTTAGTTCCAAAATTCACCGGTAGAATTTTTGAATTTTATGGCTTTGTACTCACCTACTTTTTGATTCTATCATTTTCAGGACTTGTAATAGTTTATGTTGAAAAAAAACAATAATCTACCAAGTCTTTACATGATCTCTGTTTACTAAATGCCCTAATCCCATTTTTATGGATCAGCCGAAATCAATACAGGCATCATGGCCATCACAATCGGCACAGAATTCAAAAACTTCTTCGTCGTATTTTTCCATTTCAATATCGGATATCCGTCCAATGAATAATCCTGCCGGTAAAATCGGTATGAAACCACGCGAAGAAAGCGTCTACTGAAGGGAATCCGTCGTTCCTGGCCAATTGGTCATAATCAAAAAACCATACGCCATCTATGTGGATGTTTGGTTCTGGCTTTCGAAACCCAAAAACATCCGTCCACTCAATCACGAGCTCCTGGATTGCCGTCACCTTTTTGACCGGTGCAAAGCGCAGATGATTTTTTGTCCGGACGTTGATATCAAAATGTATATCCATGCCTACTTTCCAACGCTTTCCGGGATCTTGGCGAATGGTATGGCCCTTGGGGTCACACTTGAGATAAGTATCCATATCAAAATACCCGGCATGTAAAGCGTCCCTAAACTCCGGAGACACCGGTTCCTCAGGGAACGACTTCCAAATCTTTTCAATAAAGTTCGTAGGCTGGCCATGCAACGCTCCCATATGCTTGGGCCATTTGGTTTTAAAACCCGCTATCATGAGAATAGGGTATTTGGTTTCTCCAACAAATGGTCCACCCGCTTTTCCCAGTACTTGGAATTTTTAAGAGCTTCCTTGTCCCGCGTTTTAAAATACTCCTTTTGCCACTTTCGCATCTTTGCGACCGTCTGCACCAATTCACTTTCGTTTTCTGCCATGTTACTCATAATTAGTTGTTATTATTTTGGAACGCCGTAACCGGCAAGTCCCTCTTTGTTCTTTTGTCTAATAAAAATGGGATAGGGATAACTCCGTACTTGTTTGGCGTATTTCTCCGCCTGGATCTTATCCTCAAAAATTTTAGTGCGTCCGTCCTCCAGACGATCGCCCACATATACTCCGCTCTATGTGTAATACATTATTCCAATGGTTTTAATTGTGCCGTTTTCGTATCCAGGGTCATTCCTTCCTTATTGGCCAGGGCTTCCAGTTCCTGCCAGGCTTCATAATACCGGCGCAAACTTTCATGCACTTGCATCGCCGTGTGCTGTATTCTGTATTGCGCCTCAGTCATATCTATTTCCTCTTAATAAAAAGGCCAAAAGCACCAATACCAATAAGCTGGTTATCGTTTCGACTGCCTCTGGATGCCTTTCAATAGCTTCTAAAAACTCGTTCATATCTCTCACTGTTTAAAAAAAGCCGGTCTTTCCCGGCTGTCAGGCCTTTTTCCTACACCTGACCCCTTTTGGGCCAATGGTGCCGCTGCTTTCACAGTGCGACTTGGCGTTTCAAAGGTTTCGCTTGCCACGGCTACTCCCAGTCTGTACATCGGGTTTCCTCGCACTCACCCGACCCGAACCCGTGTCTACTCACAGCGCTCTTCTCTATTTAGGGTTGTGGAGCGGGCAGGATTCGAACCTGCATGGACCATTTTAATTATAACCGGACAGGAACTACTTACGATTTTGCAAAGTGTCGTTTTTGTTCCAATTGGCCTATTGCAATCGGTATGGTCCTCACCGGGGTTAGCGTCTACCATTTCCGCCACCGCTCCTTTTCCAGTCTTTCCCGGTGTCATTTTGTTCCCCGGAGCCTGTGCCGAGCGCAGTCGAGGTAGGGGCTAGGGGGCTCTAACAATCCAGCCCTTTATCCTGTAAAACCTTATCGCATTTTCTGCAGAGTATCTGCATACCCTCACATGTGGCCCCTGCAGGGATGATTTTGTAATACCAATCCGGGTGTTTGCAAAACCGTTGTCTAAGCCACCTGGCCAATCTCATTAGCTTCATCGTATTTTTGTTTAAATGTTTCTCTTCCTAGTGCGAAAAAGGCCTCGGCCAAATTCTTATAGCCCAATTCCTTTGCAAAATCATTGTAGGATTCCCATTTTTTATTCCTTCGTCTCGATGGCCAGCTTTTTGCACCAGTATGCCTGCCATTTTTTATATTCCTCTCAATAATTTTCTGATAATCCTCTGGGGTTCGTTTCAACCCCAATTGGGCCATTTTTTTATTAATATGATTTTTGTGCCATCCCTTTTTCTTAGGATTATTTTCCTGAAGTATTTCCGCCAATTCTACACCTCCAAGCTCCTTGAAATTATCCAGTAGAAATTGCACCTGTTCTTTCGTCCAGTATTCCATTCTATATCGCTGCAAACCCAACTCGTATATCTTTTTGCGGCATCGGTTCATTTTAATTCCTAGAGCATCGGCCAACTCCTGATTTGTCATCTGTTTATAGTTCATCTTCAAAAACACGATGTCCTTCGTTTCCCAGATATATTTTCCTCGTTTTCCCCGTTTCATCACAAAAATTTTGTTTCGTTACAATTTCGTTTTTCCGTTTTGTGGTCAGGCCGCGCTCAATTTTGGTACCACTTTCGTATTGTACAAATGCTCGTAGAGCTCCAACATCTTATTGCTCCATTCTGCGGTTTCAGTAGGGTATCGCACCTCCCCCATCCGTGTCCGGATAATCTCATGGGGAAGGAATTCGGCACTCCGATTAAACTCCACCACCAACTGATACTTACCGTACTTGAGCACCGGATAAATGCGAATGCCGTGCTTGTTACAATCGCTCACGTATTCAAATGCCTTTATCTTCATTTTTCTTGATTACATACCTTAATCTCAAATGTGCCCAGGTACGGACATACTCCGGGATCAATTCCCCACAAACCGACTGGTAGTAGCCAAATATCCCGGCTACCTTCATTACTTCTTCCTGGGTGCTGCATCGTGCGAAAATCGCTGCCACTTCAAATCGCGTATACTGTTTCATCACTTCCAATTAAAAGGGTTCGTCCAATTCCGTATCATCATCCGTCCATTCATCATCTTCTACATCGACGGGTATGTCCTTCAATTCTTCCGGAAGGCCCTTTTTCGTCCTGATATAAAAATGCTCCACACTTTCCCCATCCACTTTTTTGATAATCCTTCCTCCGGGGGCCCGATCTTTAGGGTTGAAAATCCAACCGTTATATTTTGCATAGGCCTTCAATGATTTTTTAAATCGGTTGGCACTCCAGCGCTTGGCGTTCGTGGTCTTTTCAAAATTCTCAAAGGCATGCTGTTTACTGACTTCGATATCCAAATAGAGGTATTCCTCAGATTCGTTTCGCTTCGTACTGAAGAACACATCTGCCCAGCTGTGGAACTGGTCGCCCATCTCCTTTAATAGGTTTCGCTTCTCCACATTCTCCATGGGCGGGGAAAGCTTTTCATCGCAACTCAGGTAAAACCGCAACGCCTGGGCGAAAAAATTGAGCACGATATTCCATTGCTTTTCGTCAAAATCCTGAAAGAGATTCTTCTTGCCAAAATCATCCGCAACGGTCCGTGTCTGCTGGTATTCATCGTCCTTGTTATAGTGGTAGTAATCCGAGAATACCACATATAACAATCGGCGTTCCAAGGAAGGATCCAAATCGTTCGGTGGGTAGTTACTGGCAAAAGCTACCTTGGGCGATTTTGCAAACGGGATGATATATCTGAGTCCGTTCTTATTGTTCACGTCCAAATCACCGGTAATGGTATTGTAGAAAAAGCCATAGTCCATATAGGCATGACAGTCATCGATGAGGATATAATCCGTATGCTCGGTTACACCGTGGTAGATGAAGTCGTCACTGGTTTTCTTTTTATCCCGACCGTTGATGTAGTGATTGTTCTTTAGAACGTGCTGGATACTCTTTACAAAGACAGACTTACCCGTACCCCCATGGCTTTCCGCAATGTCCGCAATCTTATGGTCCATGGCATACGGTGCCCAAGGCTTCCCAGGATTCTTGTACTTATGCAGCATATAGCCCAGCGTGAAAATCTTGTTGATCAAATGCAGCTTTTGCTCGTAGATTTCATCCTCCGTAAGGTTGGGGCCCGCAATATCGAACTTGTGCCTTTTGGCATATTCCTCCGCCTTCAACTGTTCGTGGTTGCCAAAGGCTTCCTCCAAGTCCTTTTTCCAATGGACCCGGCTCGTATTGATCAGATAATTTAGGAACTGGTTATCGGTCCTTTTAATTTCTATATCCCAGTTTCCGGATTTGTCCTTTTTAATTTCAAAATGGGGATCCTGGAGTCGGACTCTATGATCAACAACTTTATCCTCCCACGTAAGACATTGCACCTGATCATATCGGATACGCTCGATACCCTCTTTGGTGACTTTCCAAACTTCGTTCTGGAAGAAGATATGTTGCGAATGGGCATCGGCATCCGTGAAATCGATTTCCACATACGGAAGGTTGCTCAAGCTGTTCTCGCTCAGCTGTGACGTCTTGTAAATAACGTCCCGAAGGTTTTCGGGCATCTGGCGCTCTATCAAGAAATTCGTAGCAAAACCTTTTACATCCACAGGCTTTATGACCTTCACAATGCCGTGATGCTGCCGGACGAACACATATCCATCCTTGGTATTCTGGTTTTCGTACCTACCAAAACCCTGATGCTGCAGAAAATGATAGGCCCTGGTATTCTTGAAGTAGTATTTGATGCCGCCATCCGAATAGGATTCCTCCCAAAACTTCATGGGTACGGCCACCTCAATGAGTTTTTTGAATCGGTTATTAAAGCGAAGCTCCTCCCCTTCCTTGTAATACACTTCCACAAAGTCCTTAAAGTCCTTTCTGGGATTCCCGCGTTTGTCCCTGTATTGTAACAATTGCTTTGGTAACCAAAGTAAACGTATGTCCAGGAACTTTAAGCCCACCTTTACGGCCTGATTCATGCCCGTAGCATCCAAATCGGCAATGTAATAGATGGTCTGAACCATCGTCATGAGGAGCTTGTAATCCGCATAGTCCAAATGTTCGCTCTCGCTATTGAACCAAATGGGGAAGTAGCCAAAGGATTTCAGGTTGAGTCCGTCACTCCCTCCGGAGACGATAAAGCAGCTTTCCAAGCGAACGTCCGGCATCTTTTCCGTACTGGCATCCTTGCGCTGCCATTCATCCTCTATGCGTTCCTTGTTCTGCCTGAAGGCGGTTTTAATGGCATCCAGTCCGTGGATATATTTCTGGGGCTTATCGCCTGCATAGCGAAAACGGTATCCTTTGTCCAGGGAATTGGGCTGATAGATTTTCTGCCACTTTTCATGGTGAAAGGAGAAGATGGGATATTCCGGAGTCGATTTGGTAATCGTAACCCCGTCCTCCTTAATGTAGGTGTAGCTTGCGAGCAACTTTAGGTTAAAGGCAAAGCAATCCTTATCCGTCACTTTGGGGCCCAGCACCAACAGGTCCGAAGCCTCGAATTCCTTATACTCGAAAAAATAGGATCCCGGAATTTCGCCCTCTTGCCGGTCGCGCCTTTCGATGATGGGCTTGGAGAGCGCCGTAGCGGTAGGAGCACCGGAAACACTAAAACGGGCACCGAGTTCCGCACAGGCTTCACCAAAAGTAAGGCCCTCCTCCAGCATACAGACTTCCACCGCATTGCGTTCCTTTCCGTCCCCTCCAAAATCCGTCACATAGTACCAACCATTTTCTTTCTGACGGATACTGGCGGAAGCTGTTTTCTCATCCCCGCGGGCCTTGAATTTTCTGTGTTTTGTGGAAAGCGCATGCGGCGCTTCCGGATAATAAGTAGCTATGATATTGAGTCCGCCCTGTGTGGCGTCCATAAGATCCTCTATCTTGACGTAGCTCATTGACTAGGAGTTTTCAAGATTAGCCTTCAGTGAATCTGAAACCATTAATGACTGTTCCTGGTCTAGTTCCCATTTTGATTCCTCATCGGAAACAAACACTATTGCATCCTTGTAGATTTTTATACTGAGTTTTTCCCCGTCCTCGTTAATGCAATCAATGCACTGATACTCTTCAAAGGCTTTCATTGGTTGTTTTTATTAGTGTTTTCTATATGTGATTCCAGCGTTTCGTTCCAGAAATCCCTCAATTGGGCTTCCATCAAATGGATGAATTCAAAATTTAATGGACCGGGTTGGTTTGCATTTGCAATTAATGACCTGTGATAGGTGGAAAGTCCGGCTACAAATGCCTGCTTGGTCTCCCTAAACTGAAGCTCGCTGATATTGGCCTTATCGATGTTAACCAGTTTGCAATACTGGTCGAACATGGATTGCACGTTCCACAAATCACTTTGATTTAAGCCTGCCATTATTTCTCTAATTTTTCGCCAGTCCATGGATTATAGGAAATCGCTACTTTCATATAACTCTTCTTTTTTTGGAATTCACCGTTTTTGTTTTTCTTTCGGTACTCAAACTCCATGACATACTTTTTTTCTACTTTCCCATTACCAGGAAAGGTGAACATAGTTGGAAAGTTTCCCTCTGGGTCTCCTAACTTTTTCCTTATTTCTTCTACAATCTCATCCATTGCTCTTGTTCTTATAGTGTTTAAGTTCCTTTGTAGAAAGTATTAACTCCCTGATACTATTCACCATCCCCGCAAAGGCATAGCCACCTGCAGACCAAAGGGCCATGCGTATCAACATATCTATTATAGTTTCTGTCATAATCGTTTTATTTGATGCCCTGCCGGGGGGACAGGGCACTGATCAAATAGTTAGCCGGCGTGTGCTCCAGCATATCCAGGACTTTCCTAGATAAGGTTAAGGCGTTGGCCTATTATTGTTGATTCCTGCTTGGTCTGTACGCCAAGCTTGTTATACAATCGTTTTTTAAGTAGATGGAAAGAGCCAAGCGGTAGGTTCATTTCATTGGCTATGACATCATTGGTACTGTTTGTGGCCAGCAGCTGTACTAGGGTGACATCCTGATGGTCCAATACGTTCCCGTTGTAGGAAACCTGCTTGCAGAGTACACCTTCATGAGCGCACTTTCCACGTAGTGGGCATGGCCACCATTCACCCTGTTGGGCACCTTCCGTTGTGAGATCGGCCGTATAGTCCAATCCCCCAAAACGACATTTCACAAATTGCTCCAACCGCTTGAATTCGCTATTGGGAAACATGTCCAAAAGAAGCATTTTAACGTCCGGCTCCTTTTCGATTTCATCCCTAAGGATTTGCATATGTGCAAATGAAAGTTGTGTGAAATCGATGACCGTACCTGAAGTGATGGCCTTTAACTGTTCCCCATCCTGAAAGAACTCCACATCGTTGCTGAGAATCCCAGGCAATAAGTTGCTTTGCTTACCCATAATTTTGATTTAGTTGTTACTTATTAATTCGGCGACCCTGTCTTTGGCCGCTTTATTTTCAGATGCGATCTCTGCCAAGACCTCTAGCACCTTCCAATCTGTTTGTACCCCCGACTTTACATTTCTGATATACCCATTGGACACTTCCAGCGATTGATTCAATAGCCGCTTTTTGCACTCCTTTACATATCCATACCGCAAATGTTCATCGAGAAAATCGAGCACATCCTTATGCGAATGCATATTCTCATCGGTCGATTTTTTAAGTATATTTGTCAAGGTTTGTATTTATTTGTCAACAAATATATCCTAATCTGTCTATTATAAACAAATAAAATATTCTTATTTGTCTAATTTATAATTATTCTAAATATGGATTTTGGCGCAAGAATGAAGCTCTTACTCGCGGACGAAGGCCTATCTCAAAAGGAATTTGCAGAAAAGGTGAACATGAATTACGCCCATGCCAATAAGTTCTTTACAGGCCGTACGCCGAACATGGAATTCATATCCAAGGTGCTAGAAATTTTCCCGGACGTTAATTTGAAATGGTTGCTTTTTGCACAGGGCGAACGCACGGACCAGCACGTGTTACACGAAGCGAATGGCACCTACAAACGCGCCGATGCCATGAAATACGTCAACCAAATAGAGGAAAAACTCAATGAATTGAAGCGTTTTTTGGCACAAAATTGACACAGAAAACTGCCATTAATACTGATTACTAACCGTTTACATCTTGTGAAGAATCCCTGCCGAGGTCACTGGGAGAAAACTCCAAACAAAAGGAAAACCTTGCAAAATCTATGATTTGCAAGGTTTTGTCGTTTTTGGACCATCATTTTAATTGATTTGATTTGGTTTCATTCGTCAACAAATTGGTCTAAAAGTTTTTAATATAAAATTGAAGCTACTGAAATATGATGATAGATGGAATTGATTTAAATCTGTAGAGGTCACGATTCATTCGACAAGCATGTAAATCCTATAACTGTTTTTTGCGTTTTCAATATCGAATTTTCTTTATGAAGTTTTAAGTAAAAAATTCTAATAAAAGCATGTGCAAAGTCATTTGGGCTTTCTATTTTTTTAAACTAAAAAATCAACCAAAAGCTATATATCCTTTGGTTGATTTTTACATTGTTTAAGAATTACCGGTATTTATAGTCATCAAAGAAGGTACACCTTCACAATGACTTTAATATAACCAACGGTAATTAAGCTTGCTTGATAAACTGGGCATCGATGACCATTTTTACTTGATCTGACACTACCACATTCCCTGCTTCCGTTACAGCACTCCAAGTTAGATTGAAATCCTTTCTATTGATACTTCCCCTAATTTCAAAACCAGCTTTTGTCTGACCATAAGGGTCTACTGCAATACCGTTAAAATCTACATCCAGTACAACTTCCTTTGTTACATCACGTATGGTCAAATCACCAATAATTTTATCCTTGGCGAAAGACTTGGAGATAAATGTCATTTTTGGATATTCGTCCGCTTTAAAAAAGTCATCGGACATAAGGTGGCCATCCCTATCCTTATTTTTAGTATTTATCGAGTCTATGCCGATTTCTACCGATAAGGTAGCATTTTCAAATTCGTCATTCTCAGTTTCTATAGTAGCATCAAATTTTTCAAAATGCCCGGTAACCGTAGAAATCATCATATGTTTTACCTTAAAACTTACTTCTGAATGTGCAGGGTCTATTACCCATTTACTTATTTTTTCCATTACAATTGATAATTGATTAAAAAATACATTAATTAACGTCTATACAACATTTGTATATACAAATATAAAAGATGAATTCTTAATTTTGATCAATGAAAACCCAACTTTTTGTTAAAGTTGATAAATATGAATCCTGACCTTACCCGGTATCCCAACTAAATAGAAGGTGTTTTTTTTGGCAATGTACCTCATAAGTAAATTGCAAAATGATAGAATATCAATAAAAACTGAATTCTTTATTTAAGACTACTCATTATATAAAAATCCAATTACATAATACGAACTTACCGTTTTACCTATCCTACGATTTCTTCTTCCCATTTAATCTATGGGAAATGGAACATTTCTTAGATAAGTAAAAAGAAAGCTAGTTTATGTTATACTTGGGAAAATGGATTGCATAGAATTTCCAATAAAGCTAAACGTCCCCTAACATAGACATTACGAATATTTAACAATAAATTTTACATGCGACCCGAAATTCAGCCATGTATATATTACTCCTGACAACTTAAAAAAATTCATTATGACTTTGGACAACATCCTATCTTCAAAATCATAAATTCTTGGTTATCGTTAAATACAAAATTTAACTAATACGTTAGCGTATTATAGCCTAGTGCTTGAAGTTGAAGCATTCTTACGGAAGCGGTTGGAGTGATGTCCAAACCGTCAAAAAGGGTTTCTGCTTCCACACCCAGTTTTTCCATGGCAACACTACATACACTCACCTTTATCTTTCCCTTGTACTTTTCAAAAAAGGTCTCCAACTCTGACCCCTTTGTAAGTGCTTTGACCACCATACCTTTTACCACAATTTCATATTCCTCAATTTCCAATCCGTTTTCAATCAAAAGGTCATACATGCCAAATACCCCCTTAAAGTGCCTTTCAGTTGTAAGTATAAAACCGTATTTGGGTGTTGTTTGTAAATCCGCCACGGTCTGTTGATCCAATTTCTTTTGGGCTTTTACTTGAGGAGTGCCTGCAAAAAACAAAAAAGCAATGATTAGGGTTGTAGATACTGATTTCATAAAAGTAGATCTTAGCATTTATTATTCCTTTAAAAATACTACGAATTTAATTCTGATAATATGTATTTTGTCATAGTTGAGAAATTAATCCAAGATAAAAAAGCCAGGCTCAGGAGCCTGGCATAATTCTACCATTCTTATTTCAAACAAAGTCAAGTAATTATAATTTACTTTCCATTGAAAAATATCATAACACCAACAACTACTGCTAATACCAATATGGAGATAACAACGTCCTTCCAATTGTAACTATTTTTATTTTTACTTTTTTCTTCTGCGCTAATGGTTCCAAAGGTTAAGTTGGCCACTTTCTCTGCAGATGGTGCCGGAGCAAAAAGACTGGTCACCACCGCAAAAACCACACATACCAAAAAGAACCAAGCTCCAAAGGTCAAAAAGTTCATACTGCCCATTTCGTACAAAAATCCATCCGGATCCAAATCCCCCTTTATCAATTCCAAAACAATTCGGATGGCAGCAACGATAATACCCATAATCAATGTAGCAAAAGCTCCCAATCCATTGATGCGCTTGTGGAAAATACCTAAAAGGAACACGGCGGTTATCGGTGGCGCAATATAGGACTGTACACTCTGTAAATACTCATAAAGCACTCCCGAAATATTGGCCATGATAGGAATCCAGATAATGCCGATGATTACCACTACCACAGTCGCCAACTGACCTGTACGCACCAATTTCTTTTCTGGGGTATTGGGCCTAAGCTTTTTGTAAATATCAACAGTAAACAGTGTGGAAACGGAGTTGAAAACCGAGGCCAAGGAACTCATCAAGGCCGCTAATAGACCGGCAGCTACCAGACCACGCAACCCGGATGGCAACACATTGCTCATCAATACGGGAAATGCTTCATCCGGAGAATCCCAATGCAATTCGCCTCTCATTTTTAGGGCCAAGGCAATAACCCCAGGAATCAAAAAGAGAAACACAGGCATCAATTTCATAACCGCGCCAAAAATGGTACCTCTCCTACCCTCTTTGATATTTTTGGCCGTCAGGGCCCTTTGTACGATGTACTGGTCAGTACACCAATACCAAATTCCAACGATGGTACTAGAAATCACGAGTGACGGCCAAGGAAAATCCGGGTCACTAGGTGGTCGCCACATATTCAAATACTCTGGCTTTACAGTTTCCACCAGACTACCCCAACCTCCAACTTTTTCCAATCCGAGATAGGTAAGTACTGCGGCTCCCAAAACAAGGAGTACGGCCTGTAAGGTTTCCGTATACACTACGGCTCGCATACCCCCTAACACGGTGTAAATACCTGTTAATATTACGGTGGCGATGGCACCCGTCCAAAAGTCGATGCCCAATAGGGCGGAAACGACTACCCCACCAGCATAAATAGTAACGGATATTTTCGTCAGCACATAGGCAACAATCGAAAAGATGGACAATACCCAACGGGACCGGGCGTCAAATCTCTTTTCCAAGAATTCTGGCATGGTAAACACACCACTACGGGCATAAAAGGGGAGAAAAACCCAACCTAAAATGAGGACGATCCAAGCGTGGATTTCGTAAATCAACATGGGAAGCTTATCGCTGGCCCCAGCTCCTGCAAGTCCTACCACGTGCTCCGAACCGATATTGGAAGCGAAAATGGAAGCCCCTACTACGAACCAACCTACATTCCTTCCTGCCAAAAAATAATCTTCAGTATTGTCCTCTTTCTTTCGAATAACCCAAACGGCAATACTGAGTAGAATTAAAAAATAAAATACAATGGCTACCCAGTCAAAAGTGTCAAGTGTTTGCATAATTAATTGGTTTAGTTGTGCCGTTATTTGGTCTTTAATGTAAATGTTGTCTTGGTAGTATAAGTCTCACCAGGATTTAGAACTACGGAAGGAAATTCTTCTTGGTTAGGAGAATCCGGATAATGCTGGGTTTCCAAACAAAATCCACTTCTCTTGGCATATGTGCTATTATTTGGAGCAGGAAGGGTACCGTCCAAGAAATTTCCTGTATAAAACTGTATTCCCGGCTCATCGGTAGAGACTTCCAAAAATCTACCGGTTGCAGGGTGATAAGCGCTAGCCACTTTTCTAAAACCTGCCTGTTGGTCATTCAATACCCAGCAGTGATCATAACCGCCCCCCAGTTTCAACTGTTCGTTCTCTTCGGAAATATCCTCACCTACCGTCTTGGGTTCCCTAAAATCAAAAGGGGTACCTTCAACCGGCCTCAATTCTCCAGTAGGTATTAAGCCACTATCCACAGGTAAATAGGTATCTGCATCGATTTCAACCACATGGTCCAAAATAGTGTTGGAAAAATCTCCCGATAAATTAAAATAAGCATGTTGAGTTAGATTCACCACGGTGGCCTTATCCGTCGTAGCTTCATACAATACATCCAGGGAATTGTCGTCATTCAAGGTATAGGTAACCGTAGTACTTAGATTTCCGGGAAAGCCCTCTTCCATGTCCTTGCTCAAATAGGTAAGAATGAGTGAAGCTGAATTCTCACCTACTTCCGTCTTGGCTTCCCAAACCTGTTTGTCAAATCCCTTGATACCGCCATGCAAACTATTTTCCCCATTGTTTTGCGCCAAGGTATATTCTTCTTCTCCGATACTGAACTTTCCTTTAGCAATACGGTTGCCATATCTTCCTATCAAAGCCCCAAAGAAAGGATTGTCCTTTTCATATTGGGCCAAATCATCAAAGCCTAGGACTACATTTTCCATGTTTCCGTCCTTGTCTGGGGTTCTCAAAGAAGTAATCCGACCTCCATAGGTGATAATATCCACTTCGATACCACCTTCATTTTTCAAGAAAAATTGGGTTACCTTTTTTCCGTCTTGGGTCGTTCCATAATTACTTTCAGTAATACCGACCTTGGATATATTCTTTTTGGGCGTTTCTTCTTTCATTTCCTTATCCTTTTTATCCTTACAATTTACAAATACCACCAGTGAAAGCAGCAATGCACATGTATAATAAATGTTGGTTGAATTTTTCATTTTTAAAGTTATTTACAAGTTATTTTTAAACAATTGAAAGTAGGCTTCATTGGCATTCAATTGATTCTTTAAATCCCTAAGGGTCGTGTTCTTGTCGATAACCACGAGTTCAATACCTGCCATTTCGGCAAAATCCTCTATGAATTCAGTGGTCAGCGCTTGGGTATAAACCGTATGGTGCGCACCTCCAGCCAAAATCCAGCCCGTGGCGGCTACCTCCAAATTTGGATGGGCATCCCATAAAACCCTAGCTACCGGTAAGTTAGGTAATTTACCCTCTGGTTCTACTGCCTCTACTTCATTGACGATCAAACGGAACCTATTCCCCAAATCCACCAAGGAAACATTGATTGCCGGCCCAGCGGGAGAATTGAAGACCAAACGCACCGGATCTTCCTTACCCCCTATTCCCAGAGGATGTACTTCACAAGAAGGCTTTCCATCCGCTATGGTCGGACAAATTTCCAGCATGTGAGATCCCATAACATAGGATTTTTGAGGGGTAAAGTGATAGGTATAATCCTCCATAAAAGAAGTTCCACCTTCAAGTCCCTCTGCCATTACTTTCATTGCCCTGAGCAATGCGGATGTTTTCCAATCTCCTTCCGCCCCAAAGCCATAACCATCTGCCATCAATCTTTGTGTAGCGATTCCTGGTAATTGTTTTAATTCACCAAGATTCTCAAAAGTATCTGTGAAGGCCTTAAATCCGCCTTCATCCAAAAATTTTCTGAGTCCAAGTTCTATCTTGGCCGCCTCGATTAAGGAGCTTCTCTGATTTCCTCCTTCTTTCAAAGAATCACTCAATTCATATGCCTGCTCATAGTTCTCAACCAATGCATCGACCTCCTTTTGGTCCAATCCCTTTATGTGCTTGACCACATCTGACGAGTCATATCCATTCACGGAAAAGCCAAAACGAAACTGGGCCTCGACTTTATCACCATCGGTCACCGAAACCTCCCGCATATTATCCCCCAAGCGGGCGACCTTTAAATTTTGAAATTCGTTCCATCCAAGGGCAACACGACTCCAATTTCCCAGTTTTTGCTGTACCCTTTCCGTTTGCCAATGCCCGACAATAATTTTTCTGTTTTTGCGCATTCGGGTCATCAAATGACCAAACTCCCGATCTCCGTGAGCAGATTGGTTCAGGTTCATGAAATCCATATCTATGGATTCCCAAGGTATTTCCGCATTGAATTGGGTATGCAGATGGCAAAGAGGCTTGTTAAGAACACTTAGACCCTTTATCCACATCTTTGCCGGTGAGAAGGTATGCATCCAAGTAATTATGCCAATGCAATCTTTATTTGAACTTGCTTCCAAGCAGATATCCGTGATTTCCTGGGGTGTCTTTACTGTAGGTTTATATACAATTGGCAATAGGATAAATGCCGATCTATTCAATCCGTTAACGATTTCCTGTGAATTTTTTGTGACCTGATCAAGTGTTTCAGGTCCGTATAAATGTTGGCTTCCCGTTACAAACCAAATTTCCTTCTCTGCCATATATTTAATTATAAATCTGTTGTTAGTTATTTTTGTCCGTAGTATGCATTTTTTCCATGCTTACGTTCGTAGTGTTTTTTTACAAGGGAATCCTTAAGTCTTGGGGCTTTGGGATTTATTTGCAACGTTAGATAGGCCATTTGGGCCACGGTTTCCAAAACCTTACTGTTATACACGGCCTTGGCCGCCGTTTTGCCCCATGCAAAAGGGCCGTGGTTTCCCAAGAGGACCATTTCCACTTCTTCAGGGGAAAGATTTCGATCCTTGAAACATTCCAATATTTGAATCCCGGTATTGTGTTCGTAATTACCCTCTATAAGTTCATCGCGCATTGGTTCCGCACAGGGAATATCCTTTGTTAAATGATCTGCATGCGTCGTCCCGAAAATAGGTATATCTTTTTGGGCCTGTGCCCAGGCTACCGAGTATGTCGCATGGGTGTGCGCTATACCTCCAATATGTTCCCAATTCTTATACAAATAGGCATGTGTCTTGGTATCCGATGAAGGGCGCATCGAACCTTCGATTATAGTGTTGTCATAATCCAAGATGACGATATCCTCAGGTTTCAGTTTCTCATAGGGCACTCCACTGGGTTTTATGGCAAAAACGCCATTTTCCCTGTCCACAGCGCTCACATTCCCAAAGGTGTAGATGACCAGACCTAGGTTGTTCAGTTCCATATTCGCTTCAAAACATTCCTGCTTCAGTGCTTCGTATTTTGAACTCATATCTTATTCCGATTTTATGGTTGTTTCGATGAATTTTCCCAGTTCATTATAGGATTCCATCAATTGCCGATATGTTCCAACGGAAGCTTGCTGGGGATGATATTCCGCTTCAAAATCACTGCCCATGTACTTGCTCGCCTCCACGACATTGGGATAAATTCCCGACGCAACCGCGGCATAAATTGCGGCTCCCAAAGCAGGCGCCTGATCCGAGGCTGCCACCTTAATGGGCATATTCATCACATTGGCCAAGGTCTGCATGATAAAAGGTGACTTCCGTGCCACACCACCGATACCAATCACCGAATTGATTTGTACGCCCTCTTCCTGAAAACGGTCCGCAATTTTTTTGGAACCAAAACAAATAGCATTCACCAAGGCCTTGAAAATATGGGGTGCCTTACTCCCCAACGAAAGATTGGAAATGGCACTTTTCAAGTTCTGATCGGCATCAGGGGTACGGCGCCCATTGATCCAGTCCAGTGCGGTGGGTATACTTTCGGACAAGGGTATTGCTTCGGCCGCATCAGATAGTTTTTTGATAAAATCGCGCTCTATTTCTTCCTTTAAATCTATTTTCTGTTGTTCCGATAAAATATCGGAAGTCAAAACCAAATTATCGATAGGCCATGAAAGTACGTCCTTGAACCAGGCCAGCAAATCCCCAAAAGCGGATTGACCCGCTTCCAAACCCACCAAACCGGGTATGACCGAACCATCTACCTGTCCGCAGATACCCTTTATCGTTTTACCATCTATATCGGTATCAGTGGCCACTATAATGTCACAGGTAGAGGTTCCCATAACACGTACCAGGGCATTCTCATCAATTTTTGCACCCACGGCCCCGGAATGCGCATCAAAAGTGCCTACGGCAACAACGGTATCCGTGGTGAGTCCCAAACGATTTGCCCATTCTTGGCTCAATGTGCCTGCTACCTCGTCAGATGTAAAGGTTTCTTCATATAGACGGTCCCTTAAATCCGAAAGATAGGGATGTATTTTGCCCAAAAAATCCTTTGGGGGCAATCCGCCCCAGCTTTGATGCCACATCGCCTTATGACCCGCGGCACATCTACTGCGTTTAAAGGTTTCCAAATTTTTATCTTCAATCAAGAGGTAGGTCATTAGATCACAATGCTCCATCCAAGTATAGGCATTGTTCCTAACAGCCTCATCTTGCTGGACAACATGGGCGATTTTGGCCCAGAACCATTCCGAAGAATAAATTCCGCCCACATATTTCGTAAAATTCTCACCGCCCCATGAAACCCCTAATTCGTTTATGAGTTCCGCTTCCTTAATGGCCGTATGGTCCTTCCATAAGACCATCATGGCATTTGGGTTTTCGGCAAAACCCTCCACCAAGGCCAACGGTGTACCGTCTTTGGTTACAGGCACCGGAGACGATCCCGTGGTATCTATACAGATTCCCTTTACATCGGCCGGGTCTATATTGCTCCGGTTCATAACCGCTTTTACTGTGTGCTCCAGCCCTTCGATATGATCCAAGGGATGTTGCCGAAACTGATTAATGGACGGATTGCAATACTTATTTTGCTTCCATCTTTTATACCAACAAACTTCTGAGGCTATCTCCTCTCCATTTTGGGTATTGATAAGTACGGCCCGGACGGAATCCGAACCGTAATCCAACCCAATAACATATGATGTCTTCAATTTTTGATTTGTTTTTTTGAATTCTTCCCGGGCAACCAGACCTTCATTTTTCCTACCCCCCTATTGGACCATGCATAATATGGAATTGCCTTGAAACTTTCGGTATTTATGGTATTCACCCCTTCCAAAAAATTTTCTTCCATGGTCACCGAAAAATTAGAACTGTCCGTAACGGCAATATCTTCAAAACCAGCCTTATTGTCCACCTCTTCTAGAGCATAGACCAATGGCCCGTATTCCAAGGCTACCTTTCCTTTGTTCTCAGCCACCATTACAGACGTCTCCGCCAAACGGACTTCCATAGGAAACTCCAATTCGATGGATATACCAGCTACCTCAGCGCCATCTAAAGTAATATATCCATCGTTTAATTCTACCTTCCTATTTTCACCATTTATTTTTAGCGTGATGGGGCTAGAAAGATTATTTCTGTATTGATACAGGTCGCTGGGCAAAACCTCGTTGCGTGCCCACCCTGGCACCCTAAGTTTCATTTTAAAATCGGGATTTTTGCTATCCTTAACATTGATTCCGACCCTTCCATCCCAAGGATAATTCGTTTCCTTTTTAACCTCCAAAGACTGTGTTGGCAAGTCAATCGTTGCCTCGTTGGAAGCATATAGGTTTACAAAAACAGTATCATCACTCTTAGAATATAAAAGACCGGGGATGGCCGGAACAAACCTAACTACATTGGTAGGGCAGCACGAACAATCGAACCAAGATTTGCGGGTAGCGGCCCCTTGGTTGAATTCATATTTACCATCGGATTCCAAGGCATTGGGATAAAAGAAATGGGTACCGTCCAAGGATATTCCAGAAATAAGGCCGTTATACAAGGTACGTTCTATAATATCAAAATACTTTACTTCACCTGTCAAATTATGCAGCCGGTGGTTCCAATATACGTCGCCAATGGAGGCACAAGTTTCGTTATAGGCTGTCAAATTGGGCAGCTCATAATTCTCGCCAAAGGATTCCTGGTCGTGCCTGGCGCCGATTCCTCCTGTGATATACATTTTTTTACCCACCATATTGTCCCATAATTTATGCACGGCGCTCAGGTAGGCAGAATCGTTTTTCATAGCAGCTATATCTGTCATTGCTGCATACATGTAAACGGCCCTTACGGCGTGCCCCACAACCTCGTCCTGATTGACTACGGGAACGTGGTCCTGTGAATAGGTACCGAAGAGTTCATGATTATCTGGGTTGCCCCTATTGTCCAAGAAATACTTGGCCAAATTTAGGTAGTCTTCTTTTCCGGTAACCTCGAATAATTTTATTAGTCCAGTTTCTATTATCTGATGTCCTGGTACTGCAGCTATCTTGTCATCACCCTCCCCAAAAGTTGCCACCATTAGATTGGCATTTTTAAGGGCGATATCCAAGAAATTCCGTTTTCCGGTAGCTTTATAGTGTACCACTGCGGCCTCGTACATATGGCCGGCATTGTAAAGTTCATGGCTTGCCGCAAGGGATTCCCATCTTTTTCCCTCCTTTACCTCCACCCAAGTTGCGGGTGGCTTTGCCGGATTTATGGTACGCCATGTGGTCAAATAACCATCGGACTCCTGACCAATTTTTATGATTCCCACCAAGGAATCCAACAAAGTTTCCAATTTTGGATTTGGAGAACTTATCAAAGAATTAGAGGCTCCTTCTATGATTTTATAAACATCGGAATCATCAAAAGGCATTACCCCACGAACAGCTCCCTCCATTTTGCCCCCGGCTATCAAAAAGTTATCGAACCTACCTTCTTCCCTGCATTTTTCAATGGCGTATTCAATGGTCCTTTCCTGAACCTTTTGTATCCATGGCAACCAAAATTTATCCGTTAATCGAACATGTTGGATGTTTACGGGCGTTATTGGATAACCAGCCGCTTTTTCTTTAACATCAGAAGCAAATTCCTTAACCTCAGTCTTACAAGAGATTATCAAAAGGAAACAAATGATACAATAAAAAAACCGCTTTTGTTTATTCATCCTTTTATACCTTTTAGTTTACTTAATTCCTTCCAATACAACAACGGAAAAAGGCGGTAACTCAACCTCCAAAACACCCTTTTTGAACGTAAAGCCCTTATAATCTTTAGGCTCTATTTTATTGGGATTGTCAAAAGTATTATGGTCCTGTAGTTTATCCGATGCTAAAATTCGACCTGTAACTTCCCTTATTCCCAATGCATTCAAATCTATGGAGACCATGTTTTCATTATGTGCATCTATATTCACAAGAGATATATGCATCTTACCTGAATCATCCATTGATGCAGAGGCATTTACTGCAGGAAGACTTTCTCCCTCATAAGTGTACTCAGGAGATTCAAAGGAAAGCGGAATCAATTTGGCATCTTGATGCACTTTGTACATGTTCATTACATGATATGTGGGGGTAAGAATCATTTTCTCTTTATCTGTCAAAATAACTGCCTGAAGTACGTTCACGGTCTGGGCGAGATTTGCCATTTTTACCCTGTCCGCGTGATTATTGAAAATATTGAGGTTCATACCGGCAATCATTGCATCGCGCATCGTGTTTTGCTGATAAAGAAAACCTGGATTGGTTCCTTCGGCAACCTCATACCAGCCGCCCCATTCGTCCACAATGAGGTCCACCTGCTTTTCTTTGTCGTATTTATCCATTATGGCAGTATGTTTGACAATCAATTCCTCCATAAGCCATGACTCCTTCATGGTCTTGAAATAGAGGTCCTCCGTAAAATCCACATCAGAACCCTTTGCGCTCCAATCAATCACGCTATAGTGATGCAAGGCAACGCCTTGGAGCATTTTCTTAGGTATATTTTTCATTAGCACTTCTGTCCAGTTATAGTCGTCATTGCTGGCACCCGAAGCTATTTTGTAAAGACCTCCCTCAACGTCTGCGTCTGACATGAAAGTGACATATTTTTTATAGATATCCGCATAATATTCCGGACGCATATTTCCACCGCAACCCCAGGCTTCATTACCAATTCCCCAATATTTGACGGTCCAAGGTTCATCCCTACCGTTCTCCCTTCGTAAATCAGACATGGGGCTTTTCCCTTTAAAATTGGTGTACTGTACCCAATCCGCCAATTCCTGTACCGTACCACTTCCTACATTTCCAGAGAGATAAGGTTCCGTATCAAGAACCTCACATAAGTTCAAAAAATTATGGGTTCCAAAACTGTTGTCTTCTGTAACGCCACCCCACCAGGTATTAACGATAGTTGGTCTATTTTCCTGGGGCCCAATACCATCTTTCCAATGATATGTATCTGCAAAACAACCACCGGGCCAACGTAAATTGGGGATTTGTAGTTCTTTCAGTGCATCGATGATATCGTTTCGTACGCCTTCGGTATTAGGTATCATACTATTATCTCCAACATAAAAACCCTCATAAATACATCTACCCAAATGTTCGGCAAAATGTCCATAGATGTGTTTACTAATTATGGGAGCGTCATCAAAATCTTCAATTTTAATAGTGCTTTGTTTGGACTGACCAATGACAACGCCATGACCTAAAAAAAGAATCAAAGTTGTTAAACCATAAAATCTAAGTGTTTTCATAAAGTGTTTTTATTTGTGTTCCGATAATTACTTTTTTTCAAAAAATTCAATTCATGTAGTCGCATCAGGCCTTTATATTAAAATACAATGCTGGAGTTCATCCAATATTTTATAGTTTCGGACCCCTACTTAAAATAATCCACCATCATAATACTCAAAAAATGGCAAGTTCTCCGATAAACCAAGTGAGCTATTACGCTTTATAACTCATGACCGCTAATTTAATCAGCTTATTAAAAGTGTATTTTTAACACGTGTAAATAAACAGCAGATATTTGAATTTTCCAAGTTGATTTAAGCATTAATCTTAATTGGAAGTAATATTTTTTCGCAATTATATATTTTAAGTAATGAAATGTATATGAAAATAGCCTGATTTTAACTAAATTTCCTAGCTAAATATACCAACAACTCCACAACATTGCAGAATACCGACCAAAAAGAAATTTTATCACTTGCTTATTACGACCACGAGGACAAGGTTCTACTTGCTGTAGACTGTATCATTTTTGGCTTTGACCAAGAAGAGCTGAAAATATTATTAGTAAAAAGGGGCTTTGAACCCGAAAAAGGAAAGTGGTCCCTAATTGGGGGGTTTCTTAAAAAAGAGGAAGACCTTGATATTGCCGCCAGTAGGGTACTCTATCATTTGACGGGCCTGAACAATATCTACATGGAGCAACTTTATACCTACAGTAAGGTTGATAGAGATCCTGCAGATCGAACCCTATCCGTTGCCTATTATGCGCTTATCGATATTGCAAATCACGACAAGGAATTGATAAAACAAAATTCCGCAAAATGGTTTCCCATCAAAGAGGCTCCAAATTTGATTTTTGACCATAACGACATGGTTGAAAGGGCCATGGCCAGACTTCGAAGAAGGGCCTTGAGCAAACCCATAGGTTTTGAACTCCTGCCCGAAAAATTTACCATGCGACAGCTCCAAAAACTGTACGAAGGCATCATGGGGAAAAAACTGGACAAGCGGAACTTTATCAGCAAATTCAATTCCTTCGATATTCTCATCAAATTGGATGAAAAGGATATGAGCTCTTCCAAAAAAGGGGCCTTTCTATATAAATTCAATGAGGAAAAGTACAATCGTAAGGTTGAAGAGGGCTTCAATTTCAAGATTTAAAAAAAGAGGTATCCAAAATGGATACCCCTAAAACAATCAACCTAACCTAAACAAAATTAGTTTACAATAAATAGACTAGCTATTGCTGTAGCATCATCTCCGGAAAGCGGTTCATCATAGGCTTCTGAAGAGGCTTCCATAGTAAATGGGCCATCGGACCCCAAGGTGGTTACATCGACCCCACCTTGTACGATATTCTCCTCTCCATCATAAACGGCCTGCGTAGCTTCCGGCATGCCCATGCCCCGATCGTTATTGGTAATCCAACCCTTCAAACCTCTGAGTCTTCTAATTTCGGAGGCATGTCGTGCTTCTACGGAATGAATCTGCAGGGCGGGCGTTAAAAAATCCGAACCTAGCAAGTTACCGGCCTGGCCTTTATAGGCCCTTACACCGGTGTCCTCAAAGGCTTGTGCCAAGGCCAAAAGCTGTGCATAGGCCGTTTCCTGCCCTACTCCATTATCGTTAAAGGGGTCGAACATACCGCCTACCGTAAAATCAAAAGTTGGCTTTTCCACAGGTGTAACACCTGCACCTTCCAGTCCGGCCCTTAAAAAGTCTACATGGGCCTGTTCGTGTTTTGATATCTGCATGTAGACAATCTCCGGCCTACCTGAAGGCAAAACACCCGATTGAAGTGCCAAGTCGTAAAATTCATCCTCCAAATACTCCAAAGTCAAGGCAAGTTGCAGTGCTCCTACAGGGTCCGCACTCATTGACTGTGCTAAGGCCTTTTTTGGAACGCTCGCAAGTCCAAAAGGTACAGCTGCTATGGCAGCCTTTTTAGAAAGTGCTCCAAATTTTGAAAAAACGTCCCTTCTAGAGGTTTTTCCGTCGATGAGATTATCGGTTGTAAATTCGTCTAAAAATTTTATAATATTCATGATGTTATCGTATTTGTATGTTACTAGTTATGGTAAATTGTTTGCCGTGAACTGAGTGGTAATGAACCCGGTAGCACCAACGGCTGCGAGTATTTCCGATGGGTCCATGGCCACATCCAATCCTGTTGCAACATCTATAATATCATCACCCGAAAAATCGGCACTTTCTGGATTGATCAGTGACCGGATCGCCGATGCATGTCGCGCTTCAACGGAAACAATTTTACCAGCTATCAGTAAATAGTTGGGGTCCGATATTAACCTTCCCGCGCCATTGTAGGCGGCAACTCCCGTATCTTCCAAAACCCTTGCTGTTCCAAGAACCTCATCCCGACTCCCAAAATTCAGCGAACCATAATCGAACTCCAGTTCCGGTAAAACGAGCTCAGTATTTGATCCGACCGCAGCTGTAATAGCAGCCTTGAAAAACTCCCGATGATTAACTTCATGATTGTATAGATCTGTAAAAACCTGTCTTTCTACATCTGAAATATTGGCGTAAAAAGAATTTACAACCTTGGTATAAAAATCGGCTTCCAGTTGTTCCAGGGCATAGGCATAATTTAATACCCCCAAGTCTCCTGATCCCAAGTCAAAAATTCCCTCCCCGGTAGGAGGCATTGGGCTCATACCTTCATTATAATCGTCATCGCTACAAGCCACAAATAGACCCGCTCCTGCCAATCCAAGACCACTTAACTTTAGAAATCTCCTCCGATTTCTGGTCCTGTTGGCCATATCCACTTTAATAACTTTTTTACTCATACTACTCCTTTTTTTAGGTTATACTTTCAATTGTACCTACGGAGATAACATAAAAGGGTTGCTAAAAAAACGTTAAAAAAGGGTGAATCCGTACCATTTTGAAAATAATGAAGGTTGAACCTGTACGGCATTAAGGTTCGTAAGGCATGGAGTTTTAACAACTGGGTTTAGGGAATCCACTACTTTCAAAAAGTTAAATTCATCATAAATACATCAATCTAATTGTGCCATAATTAGTTACTATTGGCCAAGAATTGCTTAATTTGATTATTATGCTAACTTTGAAAAAAAACGTACATGGATTTACTTGAAAAAGCTCAGGAATTTGAAAACAGAAAAATGAGCAATATGTCCACCAGTGATAGGGTGGAGGCGTCCAGAGAAGCAAAAGCTTTAATATTGAGTATAAACGAGGTTTATAAGGAAACCAAAGATCCCAACCTAATGGATGTCATGAAAAGGTTGACAGAGAAAAAGAAAAAAATAGAGAAACGTTTAAATGGAGTTCCTCTCGTTTAAATCCAGTTCTTAATAATCATATTACGCCCCTTCTTAAAGGGGTTTTTTATTGGGTGTCCTTTAAGCCATGAATTAAACTACAAAACATCCAAGTTAAAGTACTGTTTGTCAATTATTTTACCTGTACCCATTTTTTGCAGCGAACTTTGCCGGCCAACAAACCAAAAATGAAAAAGGACCAGAAAAAATCTGAAATGGCCCGAAAAAGAATGGCCGAAATGTCAAACTTGGCAGCAAAGTACGTGCTACCCATAATGGTGATTTTTTGCTTTGCAATGGGATTGATTATTCTTTTTAAGAAAGTGTTGTAAAATCCGTTGCAATTGGAAGATTTACCGATATGCCGTTGAATGCCCTAAACAATTTCCGCACTAAGGCCGGCATTTAAAAGTCCTGTACATTGGGGTGCCAAATCATTGTACTCACCTGTCTTAACAGTACACTTTCCATTGTAATGAACGATAAGGGAACACTGCTCCGCCTGCTCCGGGGTATGATCACAGACCGCTATAAGTGTCTCTATGACGTGATCAAAGGTATTTACATCGTCATTAAAAAGAACTATCTCATTTTGTTTGACCGTCTCTTCCTCCAAGAGGAGCTCTTCGGAAATTTTTTCTTTAGTGCTCATTACAATCGATTTTGCTATAGCCTAAAATACATATTTTGCGGCAACCCAATTGTTCTTTTCAAGATTTTTTTCGAACCGAAGGCCAACCTCATTGCACTTTTCCGTAATTAACGATAAATCTTCCAAATAAAAGCCACTGACCAAAAGTACACCTTCCTTTTTCAAACAATCGACATACGTTGGAATATCTTCCAAGAGTATATTACGGTTGATATTGGCGATGATAACATCATACTTCCTTTCACCCAAAAGTGCCGCATCGCCCTCAAATACGGAAATATTCCCGATACCATTTCGTTCCACGTTCTCCTGGGAATTTAGATAACACCAATTATCGATATCAATGGCATCAAGTTCTTTGGCCCCCCGTTTGGATGCCAATATGGCCAGAACCCCCGTACCGCAACCCATATCCAATACAGTTTTGTCATCCAGCTCCAAAGTAAGGATATGCTGCAACATCATATGGGTGGTTTCGTGATGGCCCGTGCCAAAGCTCATTTTAGGTTCTATGATAATGTCATATTCAACATTAAGAGGTTCGTGGAAAGGCGCCCGTACCATGCATCTATCGTCCACCAAAATCGGTTGGAAATTTCTTTCCCATGTCGCGTTCCAGTTTTCCTGGGCGATTTCCTTACAGGTAAATGAGATATCAAAATTTCCATTGTTCAGTATATATAGTCCATCCAAAATGTTTTCACTCCATTCTTCCTTTTGGATATATGCCAAAACCCCCGTTTCTTCCTCTACGAAACTTTCAAAACCGACTTCCCCCAACTCGGCGATAAGGATGTCCGAAGCAGGTTGCAACGGTGCTATCAAAAATTTGTATTCCATGTAAATGATATCGTCCATTTCCCAATATTTAAAAAAGGGTATCCAAGATACCCTTTTTATAAAACAATCAATTTTATGGTTCTTTAAATCGCTTTGATAATTGCCACAAAATCGTCAGATACCAAGGAAGCACCTCCAATCAAACCACCGTCAACATCGGGTTTTGAAAAAATCTCTTCTGCATTCCCAGGTTTCACGCTGCCCCCATATAAAATGGAAACGTTGGAAGCCACGGAACTATCATAAGCATCTGAAATAACCTTTCTGATAAAAGCATGAATTTCCTGTGCCTGTTCCGGTGATGCCGTTTCTCCCGTTCCTATGGCCCAAACAGGTTCGTAGGCCAGTATAATCTTGCTCCAATCGGATTTATCCAAAGAAAACAGCGCATTTTTAAGTTGGCTTTCCACCACATTGAAATGGTTTCCAGATTTGCGGTCCTCCAATTCCTCCCCAAAGCAAAACATGACCCTAATGCCTTTCTCCATAGCTGTTCTCACCTTTTTGGCCAAGATTTCATCGGTTTCGCCAAAATAGGCCCTACGTTCCGAATGTCCGATAATACAGGTATCCACACCAATATTCAATAGCATATCCGCAGAAATTTCCCCGGTGTATGCCCCACTTTCAGCAAAATGCATATTCTGTGCAATCACTTCTATCCGAGAAGCTTCTAGATTGCGAACCGCCGCCGCCAAGTTTACGAACGTTGGCGCTACCATAACCTCCGCTTTGGTATCCGGCAGTTTGGCGGCCAATTCCACCAATAAGGCTTCGGTCTCTTCCAGGTTCTTGTTCATTTTCCAATTTCCTGCTACTATCTTACTTCTCATTGCTATACTATTTATGCTTGTTTAATTTATGGTATGACTATTGATTATTCAAATGTAAGGTACTCCAAATCATTATAATGCACCTTTTGTTTTATGGTTCCTTTTTCCAAGACCAAAACCCCGGGATTGGACCTTACAATAGTTTTCAAGGTCGTTTGATCTGTGAAATAGAACTCAAATCCCAAATTGTATTCCTGTTCCAAAACCTGGGTCTGCTCCGGCCCGGAAGCAGACATACCAATAACCTTGTATCCCCTTTCCATGGCCTTGTCCGTAACCTTTTTCAATTCAGAAAAAACTTCCATATCCGCCTTTCGTAAATCATAGGCGATGACCATGACCAATTTGGTTTCCTGTAATAGACTCGCGGCAAAATCCTCGCCTTCCTGTTCAATGGTAAAATCGTGTACCGGAGGCTCGTAGCCCTTCTGTATCTCTTCGGTCTCAACACCTATGAATTCCCCATCTACCGTGGGATAATCCCCATTGGTAACTATGACCTGTTCTTCCCCGTTCACCTTAAATTTCCAAGAATACTCATAAACGGGCTTGGGTGCATCTTCCGGGATACCCATCCCCTCTTCTATATTTTTTCCGATTTCATAAGGCCTAAAATCGATTACGGGCAAATGATTCAGGACATAGTAGGCATAACCGATGCAGCCAACTATGGAAATCGCCACCAGTACCTTGTTAATAAAGGCCCTAAAAAGTGGCGTGATATATTCCTTCCCATAAAACAATAATAGTATTAGAATAAGGAGAACCACATCCTTTGAAAAGGATTCCCATGGGGTCAACTTGATGGCGTCCCCAAAACAACCGCAATCCGTTACCTTATTGAAATATGCGGAATAGAACGTCAAAAACGTAAAGAACACGATCATCAACAAAAGACTCCATAGGGTAAATTTTCGCAGTATACCCAGTATAAGGAATACTCCCAAAAGCACTTCAAAAATGACCACTACCAAGGAAATGGTCAATGCATGCGGTTCAAAAAAAGGCATATTGAGCACTCCGGGACTGAAGTATTCCTCCAACTTAAAAGAAAATCCAACAGGGTCGTTCAATTTTATGAACCCGCTGATAATAAAAAGAACCCCTACAAAAATTCGAACTACTCCAATTACATATTTCATCTGTTTATTTTTTTTGTTTTCCATAGGTCAGATGCAATTCGCCAATAACCATCTTGGTGGGCAATAAGACTTGTTATGGCTCATTTCATAATCCTTAATTAATTTTCAGACAAACCTAGGTGAATCAATGCAAAAACAGCATAGTTTATCATATCCTGATAGTTGGCATCAATACCCTCGCTCACCAAGGTTTTCCCCTTATTGTTCTCAATGGATTTCACCCTGAGCAATTTTTGCAGTATTAAATCCGTCAGGGAACTTACGCGCATGTCCCGCCAGGCCTCACCATAATCATGGTTTTTATTGAGCATGAGTTCCTTGGTTGCGTTCACATGCTTTTTATAGAGTGATAGGGCCGTTTTGGGATCTAGGTCTGGCTGTTCCGCCACGCCTAGCTCAAGCTGTATCAAGGCCATCACAGAATAATTTATTATTCCTATGAACTCCGGAACCTCGCCCTCGTCCACTTTACGAACGACATTTTCCTGCAAGCTACGTATCCGTTGCGCCTTGATAAATATTTGATCGGTAAGGGAGGGTAAACGGAGAATACGCCATGCGCACCCGTAATCAAGCATTTTCTTTTCGTAAAGATCCTGACAAACCTTGATTACGGCATTATACTGCTCTTCCGTTTTTTGCATGTGGTTGTTGTAATTTGTGTAAATTTCGCTCAAAAATTTGTAACCATCAAGATTGGGAGTTCAAACTTAAAACCATCCCAATGACCAAAAGGACCGTATGACGATAAACTGTAAGGGAAAACTTATTGATTTGACAAATCCCAAAGTGATGGGCATCCTCAACCTTACCCCAGATTCCTTTTACGATGGCGGTAAGTACAATAATGAACGTGACATTTTGGAACAAGTGGAAAAAATGCTCTCTTGGGGCGCCACTTTTATCGACCTTGGCGCTTACAGTACAAGGCCCGGAGCCGACGAAATCAGCACCGATGAGGAACTGAAACGTTTATTGCCCGTACTTGAACTTGTCCTAAACAAATTTCCCGACGCCCTGGTGTCCATAGACACGTTCAAATCAAAAGTAGCCAAAGAGGCTCTTGAACGGGGCGCCGCATTGATTAACGATATTTCTGCCGGACTTTTGGACGAAGCCATGATGGAAGTAATAGCGGAATACCACGTTCCTTACATTATGATGCACATGCGGGGCAATCCCAAAACCATGCAGGAACAAATATTCTATGAGGATTTGCTACAGGAAATCATGTTCTATTTCTCCGAACGACTGTCCGTGGCAAGATCCAAGGGAATCATCGATGTCCTCATCGATCCAGGTTTTGGCTTTTCCAAAACCTTGGAACAGAACTATGAATTATTGAGAAACTTGGATTTGTTGACCATGACCGATAGACCCATTTTGGCCGGACTTAGCCGTAAATCCATGATATACAAACTCTTGGGTACGGACGCCCAGCATGCCCTCAATGGAACAACCGCCCTCAATATGTTAGCGTTAGAAAAAGGGGCATCCATTTTAAGGGTGCACGATGTTGCGGAGGCCATGGAATGTATCAAGATTTACAAGCAATTGACCGCTTAAGTTTGGAGATACTTGTTCATCTATTTTTGTTAATTTTACAGAAACGGCACTCTTTGGATTTTTTAAATTTTATCGATTTTAAGATTACGGATATCCTGGATATCGTTTTGGTGGCCGTACTCCTCTACTATGTTTATAAATTGGTCCGTGGTTCTGCGGCCATTAACATCTTCATTGGTATTGTCATTGTTTGGGCCTTCTGGAAACTTACGGAGCTTTTGGGCATGGAGATGATCAGTAGCATCGTGGGTGCCTTCATGCAGGTGGGGCTTATAGCCCTAATAATCGTTTTTCAACAGGAGATACGAAAGTTCCTTCTAATGATCGGTTCCACAAATTTTGCCAATAAACGAAACTTCGTAAAGCATTTTAAATTCCTAAAACAGGAGGGAGATACTACGAGTATTGATGTGGAGGCAATCGTTAAGGCTTGTGAAAAAATGTCGGCTTCAAAGACCGGAGCAATTTTGGTCATAGAAAGGGGCAATTCCTTGGATTTTATAAAAAGTACGGGCGACAGAATGAACATTGAGGTCACCCAGCCCATCATAGAAAGTATTTTCTACAAGAACAGCCCCTTACACGACGGTGCCGCGGTAATCGTGGATAATTACATTGTGGCGACCCGAGTCATTTTACCCGTCACCAATGAACGTAGTATTCCGCTCCGGTACGGTCTTAGGCACCGAGCCGCCATAGGCATAACCGAAAAAACGGATGCACTCTGTTTGGTGGTAAGCGAGGAAACCGGACAGATTTCCTATATAAAAAACGGGGAATTTATACTGTTTGAGTCTGGCGCACAATTGATAACGCTTTTGAAAAAAGACCTTGTATAATGCAATGTAAAAATTGTGGGAATACTTTAAGAACGGACTACAGTTATTGTCCGGATTGCGGAGCCCAAGTGATACGCAATAGGCTAACCGTAAAAAATCTTTGGTATGATGCCATTGAAAGGTATTTTAATGTGGACAACACTTTTTTACGGACATTTACCCATCTTTTTTCAAAACCAGAATCGGTAATTGTAGGTTATATTGAAGGAATACGTAAAAAGTACTTAAACCCAATCAGTTACTTGGGAATCGCCATTACACTTTCCGGTCTTCTCGTATTCTTTATGCGAAAGAACAGTGGGCAGTTCGATATGGATGTTTTAGGAACGGGCCAGTCCCAAGCTTGGCAGGGAAAATTCTGGGACGCAATTCTCGACTACCAAGCCATTTTATTCGTTTTATATATACCGATGATGGCTATTGCGGGGTGGCTGAATTTCCAGGCAAAAAAATACAACTTTTCCGAAAGGATTGTCATATTCACCTATACCCTGGCGCAATATTCATTGGGTATTTTTATACCATCCCTCATAATTTTAGCCTTAATACCAAGTTTCTACATGAAATTTAGTTTCATAGCAATTTTCTTCATGTATTTGTATTCTGCCTATGTTATAAAAAGGATCGCACGTGAAAAAGGAATTGAGCTTTGGTCAAAGGTCCTGATATTTTGGATGTTATTTACCATCTTTTATTTCAGTCTATCCATTATCATTCCGATAATTCTTTTTCTGACGGGAACTATTCAGCCAGAGGATTTTAAACCCACTGCTTAGAACCGACCATCACGCCACTTCCTCTGCCAAGAACTGGGCTTCGTAAAGATTTCTATAATATCCGCCTTTTTTCAAGAGTTCTTTGTGGGATCCCATTTCCACGATGTTTCCTGCATCCATGACAATGATTTTATCGGCCTTTTTTATGGTTGCCAATCTATGGGCGATAACGATGGAAGTCCTTCCTTTGGTAATACGCTCTGTAGCCTGTTGTATCAGACGTTCAGAATAGGTATCAATGGAGGAAGTAGCCTCGTCCAACACCAAAATACTGGGCCTGCTAACATAGGCTCGCAAAAAGGCGATTAACTGTCTTTGACCGCTGGACAGCATGCTTCCTCGTTCCTTTACGTTGTATTCATAACCGCCCGGAAGGCTTGCAATGAACTCGTCCACGCCAATCGCCTTGGCGGCCTCCTCGATGTCCACAACGGATATGTCGGGATTTTTTAGGGAAATATTGTTGGCAATGGTATCGGCAAACAAAAAGACATCCTGTAGTACGATCGCAATATGGGATCTCAGCGAGGATAATGTATAATCCTTGATATCGACTCCGTCTACCAGAATCTTACCGGAATTGATCTCGTAAAACCGGTTCAATAAATTTATTATGGTGGATTTACCAGCTCCCGTTGCTCCCACGATCGCTATGGTTTCACCGGCCTTTACATCAAAGGAGATGCCGTGCAATACTTCCTCATCCTCCAAATACCCGAAGCGGACATCCTTAAATTGGATCGTACCCTTTACCTGAGTCTTTTCTATTTGGCCATTATCCTCAATGGAACTATCGGTATCCAAAATCTTAAAGACCCTGTTCGCGGCGACCATACCCATTTGTAGGGTATTGAACTTGTCCGCAATCTGTCTTAGGGGCCTAAAGAGTAAATCGATCAACATTATATAAGCAAAGACCGTACCTGCCACATCGTTTGTAATGTTGGCAACGTTCTGCAAGCCACCGTACCAAACTACCAAACCTACCGTAATGGAAGAAACGATTTCGGCAATGGGAAAGAAAATGGAATTGTACCAAACCGTCCGTAGCCAGGCATTTTGATGCTTTTCATTGATTTCCCTGAATTTTTCACTCTCTATCCTTTCCCTGGTGAACAATTGTACGATTTTCATTCCCGTAATACGTTCCTGCACAAAGGAATTTAGGTTGGAAACCTCCGCTCTTACCTCTGTAAAAGCGACTTTCATGGCCTTCTGGAAGAGTCGGGTGGCATATAAAATTATGGGCAGCACTGAAAAGACCAACAAGGCCAGTTTCCAATTGATGTAGATCATTACGCCAGCAGCTACTACCATTTTCAATAAATCCGCCACGATTACAAAAAAACCCTGACTGAAAATCTCCCCAATGCGCTGCATGTCCGCTACCGCCCTTGTCACCAAAACGCCCAAAGAGGAATTGTCAAAATACTTCATTTTGAATCCCAGCATTTTCTGGAACAGGTTTATGCGTACGTCCCTGATTACGGATTCCCCCAACCAATTAGCGTAATAATTGAACAGCAATTGTGAAATTACCTGCCCCAGAAGTACCGCCAGCATGGCCAATGTTAGGTATAGCAGTTTATCGGCATCGCTACCTTTAATGGCATCGTCAATGATTTTCTTTAGAAGTAATGGCGTGAGCACGGCAAAGGTCGATAAAAGAATTGCGGCCAAGGCCACGCCAAAAAAAGTAAGCCTGTACGGCCCCGTGTACTTCATCAAGCGCTTGAACAGTCTTGTATCAAAGGCGTTGCCGGTATTATCGCTCATGCTTGAAAATATTCTTTGGATAGGTAATCGATGTCAAATATAGTCCTTTTGCAGGTACCGAAACACCGGCCTCCGACCGATCCTTACTTTTTAGGATAGCCTTAACATGCTTTGGTGGGTACTTCCCGTGACCCACATCCAAAAGTGTCCCTACGATAGCCCTGACCATATTCCTAAGAAAGCGATCTGCGGTAATCTTGAATACAAGTTTATCACCTTCTTGTTCCCAATATGCTGTTCTAACATCACAAAAATAGGTCTTCACGTCTGTTTTTGATTTGGAAAAACATTCAAAATCCTGCTTTCCCAGGAGCAGTTCAGCGGCCGTATTCATTAAATCAAGATTCAACGGTTTTTTCACGAAAAAAGCCGTATCCTTATAAAATGGGTCCTTTTTCTGACAGACCCAATATTCGTACGAACGGGAGATTGCATGAAATCGGGCATGGGTGTCGTCCTGAACTGGAAAAATACCTTGGACGGCAATATCCCCGGGGAGAAATGCATTTATTCTATACACAAGATTTTCTATATCGGCGATGGGTTCAAAATCGAAATGACCGAACATCTCCCTGGCATGCACCCCTGTATCCGTTCTTCCGGCACCCACTATTTCAACGGGACTCCTCAAGAGTTTTGATACCACGCCTTCCAATACTTCCTGAACGGTAATAGCGTTGGGCTGGTTTTGCCACCCGTGGTACTTCTTTCCAAAATAGGAGAACTGAATAAAATATCTCAAAGGGATACGCTAGTTTTGTAGCTCACAAAGATATTAAAACCAAAAATTAGAAGACAAGGCCTTTATGCCGATACCAATATTATGACCAAAATCCTTTTGCTTTCCGATACCCATTCCCATTTGGACGAGACCATTTTGAAATATGCTGCCATGGCGGACGAAATCTGGCATGCGGGGGACATTGGTTCGCTAGAGGTATGTGATGCACTTTCCGCTTTAAAACCGTTAAGGGCCGTTTACGGCAATATTGACGATCACAGTATCCAACAGGAATACCCGCTCAACAATAGGTTTATGTGCGAGGAAGTGGATGTTTGGATTACACACATTGGAGGATACCCTCCCAAGTACAACCCCAACACACGCGGGGAAATCAAAAAAAATCCCCCAAAACTCTTCATCTGCGGTCATTCCCATATTTTAAAAGTTATGTGGGATAAAAATATAGGTCTGTTACATATGAATCCCGGTGCCTGCGGCAAACATGGGTTTCACCAAGTGAGGACCATGTTACGGTTTACCATAGACGGGAAGGAAATCAAAGATTTGGAAGTTATAGAGCTTGGAAAAAGGTAAGCTAGGTTTAGAAAGCCCGCACAAACGGATTGGGAGCTTTATGGTCAATTCCAAGGAAAGTATCGGCAGAAAAATAATTTTAATTGCAAGTAAATCAACCCGGAATATTTAAACCCTTTGGAATTGTAAATAAAAACCCGGGAACTACCCCGGGTTTTCGCACTAATACTACTAAGATGTTAGGTTTAACGTAGACGATCCACAGATTTTACAAGATCTTCATCCTTTTTAATCGCCCTATTGGCAAGGGCTAAAAAAACGATAGAAAATACAGGAATCAGCATCCCAATACCCTTCTCAGAAACTGTAGTCTCTCCGGATAGATTTAGGGACCGATAAACGAAAAGTCCTAGTAAAAAAAGGTTTAATATCATGTTCAACCGGTTCAACACAAACTGGTTCTTTCTTTTTTTAAATAAAAAAATGGTCCATAAGGCCAAGGCCCCAATTATATAAAACAATATGGATACCAAAATCTCATTGCTCGCATAAATTTCCTGCCCTTTGGCATCAGACCACAGATTTAAAAAGAACGGCAGCACACCGGACAATAGTGCAACAACAATTAAATAAATGGTCTGAATTCTTTGAATCATACTCTTTGTGGTCCTTAGAGGCACAAAAATAAAGGTCTTTTTAAGAATTATCCACCAAATATTGAAAATAATTTGTAATATTGTAACGTTAATGATTTTAACACTTGCCAAAGGGAAACCTTATCCCTCTTTATCCTATTAATTTAGAGCCAGATTTCTTCGTATCCCTAGAAAATACATTTAACTTATTTACATATTTAATGTTTGAGATTTCAGATTTAAAATCAAAAAAGCTTCCTGAGCTTCAGGAAATTGCCAAAGAACTAAACGTTCCCAAATTTAAGACCTTAAAAAAACTGGACCTCGTCTATCAGATTCTAGACTTACAGGCGGCAAACCCAAAAGTGGCGGCTACCGTGGCACCCTCGGAACCGGAAAAACCAAAGACCAAAAAACCTAGGATTTCCAGAAGCAAGGTCGAAAAACAAGAAGAGAAGGATGCTTCCGCAAAGCCATCGGAAACCAACGAGGCCCAAAGCAACGATACCCCAAAAACAAATTCCAACGAGCAAAGGAACACCAAACCCCGTCAAAAAAGTAACGATAACGATACCAAAAGGGACAATCAAAAAAGCTCGCAACAGAATAAAAATCAGAACAATCGAAAACAAAATCACTCGCGTAACACCCATGACAAGAGTAATTTTGACAAAGACCTTAAAAATAGGTACAAAGAACCCGAATATGAGTTCGACAGCATCATCACCAGCGAAGGCGTACTGGACATTATGCAGGACGGTTACGGATTTCTTAGATCTTCTGATTATAATTACCTGTCCTCACCAGACGACATTTATGTGTCACAATCCCAAATCCGTCTTTTTGGCCTAAAACCAGGAGATACGGTATTGGGTAATGTCCGACCCCCAAAAGAGGGCGAAAAATACTTCCCACTGATCAAGGTCAATAAGATTAATGGAATCGATCCGCAAGTGGTTCGTGACCGGGTATCGTTTGAACACTTGACCCCACTCTTCCCAAGGGAAAAATTCAATTTGGCAGAAAAGCAAAGTACCATCTCAACAAGAATCATCGATTTGTTCTCACCCATTGGAAAAGGACAGAGGGGCATGATCGTTTCACAGCCCAAGACCGGTAAAACGATGTTATTGAAGGACATTGCCAACGGTATTGCGGCAAATCATCCAGAGGTATATCAAATTATACTGTTAATTGACGAGCGACCTGAAGAAGTTACCGATATGCAACGAAACGTTCGTGGCGAAGTTGTAGCCTCTACCTTTGACAAGGAAGCCTCTGAACATGTTCGTGTAGCGAACATCGTTCTTGAAAAAGCGAAAAGATTGGTAGAATGCGGTCATGACGTAGTGATACTCCTGGACTCCATTACCCGATTGGCAAGGGCCTACAATACGGTTCAACCCGCTTCAGGTAAGGTGCTCAGTGGTGGTGTGGACGCCAATGCGCTTCATAAACCAAAAAGATTCTTTGGAGCGGCCAGAAATATTGAAAATGGAGGGTCCCTTTCCATCATCGCTACGGCGCTTACCGAAACCGGTTCTAAAATGGACGAGGTTATCTTTGAGGAATTTAAAGGTACCGGAAATATGGAACTTCAATTAGATCGTAAAATTGCCAATAGAAGAATATTCCCCGCCATAGACCTTACTTCTTCAAGTACAAGGCGAGACGATTTGTTATTGGATGAAAACACCTTACAACGTATGTGGATCATGCGCAAATACCTTGCAGATATGAACCCGGTTGAAGCAATGGAGTTCATAGAGCAACGATTCAAACAAACAAAGACCAACGAGGAGTTCTTAATGACTATGAATCAGTAATCCTGGACCAAATAAATTAAAGCTCCAATGGGTCACCACTGGAGCTTTTTTATACCCTAAATTGAAATAAAACCCTATCTTTAAAGAAGTTTCCCCTGAGAATTTAACCAATATCCTGAACCTATGAAGAATTTATGCAAACCTCTCCTGATTTTTATTTTTTTGATTCCCTTGGTTTCTTGCAAACAAAATCAGGAAAAACCGCCTACAGAAGTCAAGGAAGAAGTACTTACCGCCCCCAAACAAATTATATCCCTAGAGGAAGCGGACTCACTTTACGAAAACTACAAAAATAGAAGGGCCGCTTTCATAGAAAAAATGGAATCGGAAAACCAAAAGGACGAAAATCCTTTTGAACCTACCCAGTTTATTTCTTTTGAAATAGAAGTTCTTGAAAACTACCTCAAATATGTGAAACAGGAGGCAAAAAATGGAGGTACAGAGGCCGATAGCATTCGGATATATCTGGGAAATTATGGAAACACAAGCCGAAGATATCCTAATAAAAACACGGTATTTCTGTTACCCACAGCCCAAGTTGACGGGGCCTACGGGGGCATTTTTATTGATGCAGAAGGGAAGGCCAAGTTAGTGCGCGATTGGATTGCTTCCCAACAAGGTGATAATTCAAAGGAGGGAAGGGAAAAATCCGAAGCCTCATTCATCCCTAAAACAAACGCCGCCCCGGTTTTGCAAGGAGGAACAAGTCTGACTTTAAATAGAGGGAATGGAGGACCTCCACCCAAAACCGACTTCTAACAGATGCTACAAGAACTAGTTGATTTCCTACAGAGGGACTATTTCATTTTTGCCTATATTTTTTCCTTAATCCTGTCCATAATCGCCTACCCGAAATATTTCGATACGTATTTAAAGTACCTACCGGCAATACTGGCCTATACACTGTTGAATGAAATTTTGGGTTATTTCATTAGATACTATCCGGATTTTTCATTTTTTCCAAATGTCCAGGACACAGGATTCAACGATATTATTTACAATATCTATGATTTGATTTTTTTTCCTTTCTTTTTCTACGTGTACTGGAATTTGATTAAAGACAAGAAGTACAAAAGTTGGATACGTACCGTAAGTATTTTGGCAATGCTAACCTATTTGATATCCTGTTTTTTCCAAAATCCTACGCATACCACCCTTTTCTATGCAAATGCCGTTGCTTCTTGGACGCTATTATTCATCATTTTTCTATATTTCTACGATAAACGGAAATCGCATCTTCCCGTTGTTCAACCCTACAACCTTGTTTTCTGGGTGAGTCTGGGTTTAATCATTTTTCACATTTTCGCTCCAATACTTTTCGTAGTCGGATATCTGAGATATCAGCTTTGGCTGGACTATGGTTTTCGGTCAATTCTACACATTCTAATTATACTCATGCACTTGAGTTTCTGCATTGGTTTTTTTGTTTCCAGAAAAAGAGCCTTTGGATAAAAATCATAAAAAAACCCTCCATAATGGAGGGTCTAAAAAATATGTTTTTAACTATTCTTAAAGGGCAGCTACATGCTTTGCCAATTTGCTTTTTAAGTTGGCGGCTTTATTGCTATGGATGATATTGCGTTTTGCCAAACGATCTATCATACTTACCACACTTGGCAATAATGCCTCGGCATCCTTCTTGTTTTCCTCGGTACGCAATTTCTTGATTGCATTACGTGTGGTTTTATGCTGATACCTATTACGTAAACGTACCGCTTCGTTTCTTCTGATTCTTTTTAATGCCGACTTATGGTTTGCCATCTTATTTCCTAATTATATTTTGGTGGATTCCTGTATCCATTTATTTCTAGTAGCCCGTAGGGGAATCGAACCCCTGTTACCAGGATGAAAACCTGGCGTCCTAACCCCTAGACGAACGGGCCATTAAGCCAATACGGAACATTACGTTCCAAATCTTCGTAGCCCGTAGGGGAATCGAACCCCTGTTACCAGGATGAAAACCTGGCGTCCTAACCCCTAGACGAACGGGCCATTACTTTGCGTAATTGCGGATGCAAAAATACAATTATTTTTCACTATCGCAACTCCCAATTATGATTTTTTAAAATCTTTTAATAAGCCTTTGCGAACAACACTCTCTTATAGGATGGTTTACCTGTCAAAATACAACTACCTTCCTCATCCTTAGCATCCAAAGGTATACAACGAATGGTTGCTTTGGTTTCTTTCTTTATGCGATCCTCAGTTTCTGCGGTTCCATCCCAGTGGGCGGATATGAAGCCTCCCTTGGTTTCCAGAATATTCTTGAACTCATCATAGGTTTCAACCTTTGTAATATGCTCTTTTCTGTAATCGAAGGCCTTCTTATATATTGTCTTTTGAATATCCTCCAACAAAAATTCGATTTTCTCAACGACTTCGCTCGCCGGTACCGTGGATTTTTCCAAAGTGTCCCTTCGTGCCACCTCATAAGTACCATTGGCCAGATCGCGCTGCCCTATTGCCAAACGGATGGGAACCCCCTTCAATTCGTATTCGTTGAATTTGAATCCAGGTTTCTGAGTATCCCTATCGTCATACTTTACGGATATTCCCTTAGATTTTAATTCCTTTACCAGAGGCATTACATTTTCAGAAATTTCGTCCAACTGTTCCAAACCTTTATAAATAGGTACTATTACTACTTGAATTGGTGCCAATTTTGGAGGAAGCACCAAACCATTGTCATCTGAGTGGGTCATGATCAACGCACCCATCAAGCGTGTAGAAACCCCCCAAGAAGTGGCCCAAACATACTCTTTGTTTCCTTCTTTGCTCGCAAATTTAACATCGAAGGCCTTGGCAAAATTCTGACCTAAAAAATGGGACGTACCAGCCTGTAATGCCTTACCGTCCTGCATCAAAGCCTCTATACAATACGTTTCAATGGCTCCCGCGAATCGCTCGCTTGGGGTTTTTAATCCCTTGATAACCGGAACGGCCATATGTTCCTCCGCAAATTCGGCATAAACATGCATCATCTGTTCCGCCTCCTCGATCGCTTCTTGTTCCGTGGCATGGGCCGTATGCCCCTCCTGCCATAAAAACTCGGCGGTTCTCAGAAAAAGTCGGGTGCGCATTTCCCAACGAACAACATTCGCCCACTGATTTATCAACAAAGGCAAATCTCTATAGGATTGGATCCACTTTCTAAAGGTATCCCAGATGATGGTTTCCGAAGTTGGCCTCACGATCAATTCCTCTTCCAGTTTTGCATCGGGGTCTACAATGATTCCGGTTCCATCCTCATCATTTTTTAGTCTGTAATGGGTTACCACGGCACATTCCTTTGCAAAGCCCTCAACATGACTGGCCTCCTTGCTCAAATATGATTTGGGGATGAATAGCGGAAAATAGGCATTTTCATGTCCCGTATCCTTGAACATTTTGTCAAGGCCTGCCTGCATTTTTTCCCAAATAGCATAGCCGTAGGGCTTGATGACCATACAGCCCCTTACGCCGGAGTTTTCGGCCAAATCGGCCTTAACGACCAACTCATTATACCATTTGGAATAATCCTCGCTTCTAGAAGTCAAATTTTTACCCATTGTTCGGAGTTTGGCACAAATCTTGTGCTTATTAAAGAAAATAATGCGGTAAAACTAGTTATTTTTACTATGTTCAACAATATAATTTTAGAACGATGATATATTCCACATCCCACACCAAATATTTATATGGACTGATGGTTGCTTCACTGGCAATGCTAGTGGTTTCCTGTGGTTCATACCAACAAGCTTCTTATTACGACAACGACGGAATCTACGCCGATGATGCCCCTAGAACCGTGGAACGTAGACCGGATAGGCAATACAATCCTACGACCAGGTCAGAGGAGTCCGATACCTTTACGGAGTATTTTGGACAAAAGGCCGATCAATATGGTCAAATCTTGGATAGCGAGATATTTACGGACGTAGATTCGTATTCCAGTAACGACCTTAGCGATAGTATTCCTCAAAATCAATTGACCGATTATTATGATAGCCCAAACGACTACCAAGGTTTTGGAGGTTGGGGCGATAACGGCCAAAACGTTGTTATAAATGTTTATGATAATGGCTGGAACAATTGGGGCTGGGGTGGTGGCTTCGGTTGGGGCTGGAACGATCCTTGGCTTTGGAACAACTGGGGCTGGGGTGGCGGCTTCGGTTGGGGCTGGAACAATTGGGGCTGGAATCGCTGGAACCGTTGGGGCTGGGGATGGAACAACCCTTGGGGCTGGAACAACTGGGGCTGGGGAGGCGGCTTTGGTTGGGGCTGGAACAATTGGGGCTGGAACGGATGGAACAATTGGGGCTGGGCCGGTAATTGGGGCTGGGGAGGCTATTATGGCAACAACTTAAGAAGAAATTATGCGTTCTCAAACAACAGGACAAGACGCGGCTATTACGATACCGTAAACAATGGTTCAACCGCATTGCGTGGCAGATCAAACGTAAATACAAGGGGTACTTCCCCTAGATACAGAACTTCGGATAGGGCGGTTTCCTCAAGGAGTTCTGCCAACACAAGAAGCAGCTCATTGAGCAGACGTACGGTAAGCGCTGACCAGAACAGGGCCTATAGAACCAGTAGGAGCACACGGGCCACACCAAGATATTATAGCAATTCAAGAAGTAATGGCTATTACAGTGGAACGGCAAGGTCATCATCAACCTATAGCAGGAGTGACATGTCCGGTAGGACCAGTAGGGCCGTAACCCCTAGAACCTCTACCTATAGAGGATCCAGTTCTGGAAGAAGTAGTTCTTCTTATGGCACTTCCAGGAGCATGGGTTCCAGTAGGGGCTATAGTTCCGGTAGAAGCTATAGTTCCGGCAGAAGTAGTTCCGGAGGTAATTATAGTTCTGGAAGGAGTAGTTCTGGCGGTAGCTACAGAAGCTCAGGAGGTGGCGGGTCGTCCCGTTCATCCGGTGGCGGAGGTAGATCTTCCGGAGGTGGTAGATCTTCAGGTGGCCGTAGCAACCGCTAATCAGTTCAACTTTAAAAAGATTGCAAGATGAAAAGAATATTCACTTTCATAACACTATACCTTTGCCTTACGGCCAGCGCACAAAATATTAACGATGTCCTGCGTTACGGTCTCGAGGAACTCCCGGGCACGGCAAGATTTCAGGCCATGGGTGGCGCTTTTGGCGCACTAGGAGGAGATATGTCCGCCATAAACATAAACCCTGCTGGTTCCGCGGTTTTTAACAATAGCTTAATGACCCTTTCAGGTACTCATTTTAGAAGGGAAAACGATGCAAATTATTTTGGAACGTTATCCAATACAAATCGGAATGAAATCGATTTGAACCAAATAGGGGGTGCCTTTGTCTTTAACAACACAGATCAAAATTCCGACTGGAAAAAATTTTCCTTGGCTTTCAACTATGACATGACCCAAAGTTTTGAGAACGAAGTCTTCATTACAGGAAATAGCAATCAAGGCATCGATAATTACTTCTTGAATTTTGCCCAAGGAGTACCCTTTGGCTCCATCCTTATTCAGGAAGATGAATTTATTGAAGATGCCTATCTTGATATTGGCGCGGTTCAAGGTTTTCGTGACCAACAGGCATTCTTAGGTTATTATGGCGGAATTTTAGATCCTGAAAGTCCGGATGACGCCACCACGAATTACATAAGCAATACAGGATACTCCTCCGTTAACCAAGAGTTTTTAAAAACGACTACGGGATACAATAGTAAGTTTACCGTAAATGCGGCCAGTCAATTTAGGGACAACCTATATTTAGGGGCCTCCTTGAATTTTCACAATGTTATCTACGACCAGTTGACGCAGTTCACCGAAAATGGATACAACGCAGATTCACCAATCCAAAATACAACGTTTGACAATTTGTTGAGCACGGAAGGAAACGGATTTTCATTCAGTTTAGGGGCGATTGCCAAATTAAACGATTTTGTTCGTTTGGGTGGTAGTTATCAATCACCTACATGGTATAGGCTTACGGATGATTTTAGCCAAAGAATTAATTCCGATTTGGCCGATGATGATATAAATTTTATCGATTTCAACATCGTTAACCTGTTCGAAAGATATACCGTTAAAACCCCTGCCAGATTAAACGGTAGCGTAGCCTTGGTCTTTGGCAAAAACGGATTGTTAAGTTTGGACTATGGTTATCAGGATTTTTCACAAGCGGAATTAAGACCTGCAAATGACAATAGCTTTCAAACCGTAAACAACCAAATTTCAAATGAGTTGGGCGGTGTTTCCACCATACGACTTGGAGGTGAATACCGATTGGGCATGGTAAGTCTACGTGGAGGATATAGATACGAGCAAAGTCCCTATGTGAATGGAAATACTATAAACGACCTAAACGGTTTCTCGGCGGGTGTTGGTTTTAATTTTGGAGGAAGTCGATTGGATCTTGCACTAAGCCAAACTTCGCAGGATATGAACGAAAGGCTTTTTGACACAGGACTGAACACGCCCGCCATGATTACAAGGACTAACACCTTTGGTACTTTGAGCTACACCCTGAATTTTTAATCCGATGAAACAAAATTAAAAAAGGACCGAATGATTCGGTCCTTTTTTTTTATCGTTTTAGGGTAAAATGGGATTGTCGTGTTTTGGCCACCAGAACTCCGGCATCGTCCTCTTCGTACTCAAACCGAAACCAATAATCTGTCGATGGCATGGGTCTACCATTGTAAGTACCGTCCCAACCTTCAACTGCACCCAATTGTTTTAACAGTTTTCCGTATCTATCAAAAATATATACAATTGGATTCGTAAGGGTTTCAATTCCTTGTACGTTCCATTCGTCATTGACAGTATCCCCATTGGGCGTAAAAAACTTGGGATATCCAACTACCAAAAACTCAACCGGTTCCGTTATACCGCAGCCGTTCTTATCATTGATTACCACCGTATTGATACCGGGTGGAATATCTAGAAACACGGGGTCATCTTGAAAAGCCCCTCCGTTTATGGCATACTCATAATCACCATCACCATCCACAAATATCTCAACATTGTTGGCGTCTGGGTCAACGGACAAATTGGTCTCCAAAACCTCCACGCGATCCAAAATTGGAACTCCATAGAAGGTAATTAGAATACCACCTAGGTCGGCGACCGTTGGCGGAGTACCCGATGCTGTGGTGATAGTGGCAAAATATCGTCCTGAATTTGGACTGGTAACTACTAATTCCGCTCCAAAAGGACCAGATCCGGCCAAAGTGCCATCCACAACTCCATCGTCTTCATAATCCACCGTCCATTCAACATTTGCAATATCAGAACCTGCGGGCGAATTCAAGGCACTCAAAACGATATCAGGGTCCCCTTCACAAGCTATTATATCCAAACCCAAAAACTCGTCGCGCAACGTACAATCCAAGGCCGTATTTTGATTCTCGTTTACGGAACTACCCGTAAACGTTAACATAAAAGGCTCCGGGTCGCCATCGAAATTCGTATTGAAATTATTGATTAAGATATAGTAGATTTCACCAGGTTGGACATCCAACCATTCATCATAGGTATTTTGGCTACCCACCAAAAAGGGAGCTCCTTCCTGACCGTTTTCGGGATTTACGCCTATACCTGTAAAATTCGTGTTGTTCACTTCGTAATTGCAACGTATGGGCTCCGAGGTGCCATCACCAATAATAGAACAAAAATTCTGTCCACTCAATTGGTCGTACGGACCATAAACGGCAAAATCCCATTCGGCTGTTGGGGTTGAATTTCCTCCGGACGGTAAAGCCTCAATATCAAAACCTACCTGCCCTCCGGTACCCGCCCTAAATACAAACCAAGAGGTATTGTTTTCTATGTTCGCAGAGCTTACGCTGCCTTTTTCCAAACATCCAGTTTGCCTAATAACTTCCGGGTCAAAATCATCGATATCGCCACCACCGTCAGCCGAACCCATTATAGGGGCATCGGCACAGACAGGGATGGCCGTTCTACAATCTGGAGAGTTTTGGGCTTTTGCCTTGCCAACCAGTAGGAGCAAACAGCAAATAGTAGCGACGAGTGTTCGCATATTTCAATGGGGCTAGTAATATACTTTAACGTATATAATAACTAGGTTATACTAGGTTTAGTATTTTTCACCGGATTATTTGGACACTTAATCGATAAACGGCACATGCGGTCGATTTGAACTCCTTTGAAAATCCTATTAATGACAAGCCTACCAAGACCACAGAGTGAGGAAATGAAATATGTTTTCCAAGGGATTTTAAGTAGTAATCACCATAATGCAAAGTGGCCAAACTTAATATCGATTTATAATAGGTATGGGACCTTGAAATGTCATTAAGTATTATATAATGCATATCTTTGCCCCTTGTTAAAGTTCAGTTTACATGAAAACAGAGGGTACATTGGAGGAACATTTTGAACAATTGGGAGATGACCACATTTCCTCGTCGGAAGAGACTCCTTTACGCAAGGACGCCTTCCTTCTTAGTGATGAAGAAAAGATAGAAAGAATCAAGGGAAGTGTTCGGGAAATCCTGCTCACTTTGGGAATGGATCTGGAGGATGATAGCCTTAAGGGCACGCCCAATAGGGTTGCAAAAATGTTCGTGAAGGAAATTTTTGGTGGCCTGCACCCCGATAGAAAACCCAATTCTTCCACATTTGACAACAAGTACAAGTATGGCGAGATGTTGGTGGAAAAGAACATCACCCTCTACTCTACCTGTGAACACCATTTATTGCCTATTGTGGGCCGGGCCCATGTCGCTTATATCTCAAATGGCTCTGTGGTGGGACTTTCCAAGATGAACCGTATTGTGGATTACTATGCCAAAAGACCTCAAGTTCAGGAAAGATTGAATATTCAAATTGTACGGGAACTTCAGAAAGTTTTGGGCACGGAGGATGTCGCGTGCGTCATAGACGCCAAACATCTCTGTGTGAATTCCCGGGGAATCCGTGACATTGAAAGTAGTACCGTAACTGCGGAATATGGCGGCAAGTTCAAGCAAGAGGCCGTCAGGAATGAATTCCTCGAATATATAAACATGGACACGCAATTTTAATTCCATCCTCATAAAATGCCATTGTATCAAGAGCAAACAATAAAGGTCCATAATTCACTTACTGGCAAAAAAGAAACTTTTATTCCCATAAACGAAGGCCACATTGGTATGTACGTCTGTGGCCCTACCGTGTATAGCAACGTGCATCTTGGAAATTGTAGGACTTTCATGTCCTTCGATATGATTTTCAGATATTTCCGTCATTTGGGTTATAAAGTGAGGTATGTGCGAAACATTACGGATGCCGGGCATTTGGTGGACGATGCGGAAGATGGTGAGGACAAAATTGCAAAAAAGGCACGATTGGAACAGTTGGAACCTATGGAAGTGGTGCAGCGATATACCGTGGACTTTCACAACATACTGGAAAAATTCAATTTTCTTCCGCCAAGTATCGAGCCTACGGCGACCGGACATATCATTGAACAGATTGAAATCATAAAGGACATCCTGCAGAAAGGTTATGCCTATGAGGTGAACGGCTCCGTTTATTTTGATGTCGTAAAGTTCAACGAGACCAACGAATACGGTAAACTTAGTGGTAGAAAATTGGAGGACATGATTGCCAATACCAGAGAGCTTACCGCCCAAGACGATAAAAAAAGCCCCCAGGATTTTGCCCTTTGGAAAAAAGCGGAGCCGGAACATATCATGCGATGGCCTTCTCCTTGGGGTGACGGATTTCCAGGTTGGCATTTGGAGTGTACCGCTATGAGCACCAAATATCTTGGGGAGACCTTTGATATCCATGGAGGGGGAATGGATTTGAAATTCCCGCACCACGAATGTGAAATAGCGCAAGCCGAAGCAAGTAATGGGAAGTCTCCCGTAAAATATTGGATGCACGCCAATATGTTGACCTTGAACGGTAAGAAAATGGCAAAATCCACCGGAAATAGCATCCTTCCCGGAGAAATTTTTTCGGGTGAAAACGATATTCTTAGCAAACCATTTTCACCGGCCATGGTGCGTTTCTTTATGATGCAGGCACATTATACAAGTATTTTGGATATCAGCAACGATGCTTTACTGGCCTCGGAAAAAGGGTTCAACAAACTTATGGATTCCATCAAATCCATAAATAGCCTGCCGATTGGAAGCAAGTCGGATTTTGATGTACCAACTTGGAAACATTCCTGCTACGATGCCATGAACGACGATTTTAACACACCAATTCTCATTGCGAAACTTTTTGATGCCGTGAAGCATATCAATCTTATCAAGGAAGGTTCCGAAACGATTACCAAAGAGGACAAGGAAATTCTTTTTGATACGATGAAGAGTTTTGTCTTTGACGTGTTGGGCCTTGAGGACAAGCAAAGCTCCAATGCGGACTTGGAAAAATTGAGCGGGGTCGTAGAGTTGTTGATACAGTTAAGAAAAGAAGCAAGGGAAAACAAGGATTTTGCCACTTCGGACAAAATTCGGGATCAATTGTCGGAACTTGGCATCCAACTAAAGGATGGTAAGGAAGGTACTACGTACAGCCTATAATCGCAGTTAATACCGTATCGTTTTGATTTTGGATTGGTATTCCCCCGGGGAGAGTTGTTGCCTGTGCTTAAAAACGCGGTTAAAGTAGGACCTACTTTCAAAACCACATTGCATATACACATCCTTTATATTCAATCCTGGGTCTTGAAGCAGACCGGTCGCCAGTTTTATCCGTTCGTTATTTATAAACTCAATGGGCGAAATACCCAGTTCATTTTTAAAGACCCTATGAAAATGCGAGGGACTCATGTAAGCCTTTTTGCTCAAATCCTCCACATTCAAAGGTTCATGGAGATTTTCACGTATGTACCTAATGACATAGGAAAGTCGGTTATCGCTATTGATGGCAATTTGTGAACTCGTATAGATTTTTCGTTCGTTGGTCTGCAACATGCGTATGATGAGTTCCCGTAACATATTATCTACAAAGAAGTCTTTTGAGGGATGGTTTTCGGAAAAAAGAAAAAGCAATCGCTGCAAAATTTGAAAAATCCCCTGGTCGTTTACAAAATGGAAGTTGTAATCCATTAAGCTCCATTCCTTTTCGTCATCCTTTGTCATGCTTTCATTCATGAACTGAAGGACATTCCTAATTTTTTCTTCTGAAATAGCCATGGCCAGACAACGGGTCGGGTTTTTGGATTTTGCCTCGGGAAAGTCGATACACATGGTTTCATTGGCGGGCAACACCAGGGATTCACCCGGCAAAAAATCGAAGGATTCGTAATCCCTAAGATGCATCACTTTTTTTCCTTCTATCATACTGGCCAGAACGGGTTGGTCAAATTTCAGTATTACCTTATCCGCTTGTTCATGGGTTTCAAAAACATGCATGGCGGCATTTTTCAAAATATAAGATGTTTGGTTCTCCACCATGGTCTCCAATCGTCTCCCTTCTAAAAAAGCATCGGACAGCTTTAACATTCCTTAATATTTATCAATCAAATAATAATGAATATACAAATATTTATGTCCAAAATAATCATTATGGCAAATTATGATAGGATTGTTCACCTTATTCATAGAATTCGTCAGACCATTCCATTTTCCAATAAGTAATTTTAAAAGAATCATTTTAAAGAACTGTACAAACACATAACCAATTTTTAATTTTTAAACATTTTAAAAGATGAGCAACACTGCAACCGTGGCGCAAGACGTGCTACAAAAACCGACATTCAAGAACCAATACGAAAATTTTATTGGTGGAAAATGGACAGCACCTGTAAAAGGTGAGTATTTTGAAAACACCTCGCCTGTAGACGGGAAATCCTTTACAAAAATCCCGAGATCTACTGCGGAGGATATTGAAAAAGCCATTGATGCGGCATGGGAAGCGGCATCTTCTTGGAACAATTCATCGGCAACAGAACGAAGCAATATGCTTTTGAAAATAGCCGATGTAATGGAAAAAAACTTGGAGGTTTTGGCGAGAGCGGAGACGTGGGATAACGGCAAGGCCATTCGCGAAACAAGGGCAGCTGATTTACCATTGGCCATAGACCATTTTAGATATTTTGCCGGGGTTATCAGGGCCGAAGAAGGATCCGTAAGTGAATTGGACAGTAATACCGTTGCCTTAAACGTTACCGAGCCTTTGGGAGTAGTTGGACAGATCATTCCTTGGAACTTCCCTATTTTGATGGCGGTTTGGAAACTGGCCCCAGCATTGGCAGCAGGAAACTGTGTAGTCCTAAAGCCCGCTGAACAGACCCCTGTAGGGATTCTTATCCTTGTTGAGTTGATCCAGGATATTCTTCCCGCTGGTGTTCTTAACGTCGTTAACGGCTTTGGAGCCGAAGCAGGCAAACCCTTGGCATCAAGCTCAAGAATCAATAAGGTCGCATTCACCGGAGAGACTACAACCGGGCAATTGATTATGCAATATGCCTCCAAAAACATCACGCCTGTAACCCTGGAATTGGGCGGAAAGTCCCCAAATATCTTCTTTGAGAATATCATGGACGCAGACGACGAATTCTTTGACAAGTGTATCGAGGGGGCGAATATGTTCGCTTTAAACCAAGGTGAGGTATGTACTTGTCCTTCTAGGATGCTCGTTCAGGAAAGTATTTTTGAAGCTTTTATGGAGCGTGTAATCGAAAGAACGAAAGCCATTAAAATGGGACATCCCTTGGACCCAAATACCATGATGGGAGCACAAGCCTCAAGTGACCAGTTTGAAAAAATCCTCAACTACATCCAAATAGGCAAGGAAGAGGGCTGTGAGGTCTTGACAGGTGGTGAACAGGCTTACAATGAAGGCTTGGAAGGCGGATTCTACATTCAGCCCACCGTGCTAAAAGGAAATAATAAAATGCGCGTATTCCAAGAAGAGATTTTTGGACCCGTAGTGTGTGTAACCACCTTTAAGGATGAGGCAGAAGCCATTGAAATCGCCAACGATACCTTGTACGGACTGGGTGCCGGTGTATGGACGAGGGATACACACCAAGCCTATACGGTTTCTAGGGCTATCAAGGCCGGTAGGGTCTGGGTTAACTGCTATCACCTGTATCCTGCTCATGCGCCCTTTGGTGGATATAAAAAATCCGGTATCGGTAGGGAAAACCATAAGATGATGCTATCACATTACAGACAAACGAAGAACATGCTTATCTCTTACGATAAGAAACCCATGGGATTCTTTTAATAGAAAAAAAAATGAAAACCAAAAGGGTATTGGTCAGTGAAAAAGCGGCCGAGGTGATTAGGGAACTCAAGGAAAAACACGGTGAACTTATGTTCCACCAAAGTGGGGGTTGTTGCGACGGCTCATCCCCCATGTGCTTTCCAAAGGGCGAACTAATGATCGACGATAACGATATTTGGTTGGGTACCGTAGAGGGATGTGAATTTTATATTTCCAAGGATCAATTTGAGTATTGGAAGCACACCCAACTAACGGTCGATGTCACCCCCGGTAGAGGGGCCAGTTTTTCCTTGGAAATACCTATGGGCATTCGTTTCATTATCAAATCCCGACTCTACTCCCCGGAAGAGGCGGAAAACTTGGAGCCTGTTCGAGTGGGGGAGTAATTATTAAATTATAGATATCATTAAATTAAGGCCTGTAGAACATACGGGCCTTTCGCTTTTTCAACACAATTTATTGCGTAACTTGCCATCCTAATATTTTCGGTTGAAACCTACATTTAAAAATATACTGATTGCTCCTTTTGTGCTTTTGGTGCGCTTTTATCAGTTGGCCATTTCCCCCTATACGCCCGCCACGTGCAGGTACTCGCCCACTTGTTCGCAATACACCTTGGAAGCCTTGAAAAAACATGGTCTCTTCAAAGGCGGCTGGTTATCCATCAAACGTATTTTCAGTTGCAATCCGTGGGGTGGAAAAGGCTACGACCCCGTTCCATGACCGGAAAAATTTCAAACGTAAGATGCGTCATTTTCCCAGCCCTAATAGCTCCTATTTACGTATATTAGCCCTTCAAAAATAACTCGCATGTACTTCTTAGGAATTATCTGGAATCCCAACGAGACCCTCTTCAATTTAGGCCCCATCCAAATAAAGTATTATAACCTGCTTTGGATTATTGCTTTTGCCATTGGATGGTATCTTATGAAAAAGATATTCGTCAATGAAAAAAAACCGGTGGAACAATTGGATTCCCTTTTTGTGTATACCGTTTTGGGCACCATGTTAGGAGCCAGACTGGGCCACGTTTTCTTTTATGATTGGCCTTATTATAAAAATCACTTGTTGGAAATACTCTTACCCATTAGGGAAAGTGATACGGGCAGTCTCCTTTTTGGACTTATCGATGGCTATGAATTTACGGGTTTTACGGGCCTTGCCAGTCATGGGGCAACTATTGGAATTATTATTGCCACTTATTTGTTTACCAGAAAACATGCGGGTTTCAGCATGCTATGGATATTTGATAGGTTGACGATACCCGTAGCTATTGGAGCTTTTTGTGTGCGCTTAGGGAACTTTTTCAATTCTGAAATCAATGGGAAGACCGTTGACGAGTCCTTCATCTTTGCGACAAAATTCATCAGGGATTCTGACGATCTCCATCCATCAAAAGCCTTGGGCGTAACCAAGGAAAGAACACTGAACGCGGCCTATGATGCCATTGAAAGCGACCCCCAATTTTCACAATATTTAATGGAGATCCCCTATCGGCATCCTGCGCAATTGTATGAAGGCGTTTGTTATATTTTTGTTTTTGTGCTATTGTATTTTCTCTATTGGAAGACCGATAAAAAGAACAAGCCCGGCTATCTTTTTGGATTATTTTTAATCCTATTATGGACCGTTCGTTTCTTTGTGGAGTTCGTCAAGAAAAGCCAAGGCGGTTTTGAGGAATCTTTGGGGTTATTGTCTACAGGACAGTGGTTGAGTATTCCATTTATAATTTTAGGCCTTTATTTCATGTTCAGACCCGTAAAATCAAACTAATTAAATAAGACACATGCATCTTTCAAGGCATTTTTTAGGCTTGGCGATTGTTTTATTGGTTGGCTTGACATCCTGTAAAGAAGAAGCGAAAAAAGTAATCAAAACAACGCCCGTAACCTTCACAAAGGAAGGTTCTTTAAAGATTTTCAAACAGGAAAATGACTCGCTAATCTCCTCCTTGGATATTGAAATTGCCGAAAGCGATTATGAGACGCAGACCGGACTCATGTATCGTAAAGGCATGGAAACGAATCAGGGAATGCTGTTCATTTTTCCAGATGTCGCCATGCATTCGTTCTATATGAAGAATACCGAGTTTCCCTTGGATATCCTATTCATAGATGAAGACTTGAAAGTTGCCAGTATCCAAAAAAATGCACAGCCGTTCAATGAAAACGGTCTATCCTCCAAAGTGCCCGTAAAATATGTACTGGAGGTCAATGCAGGGCTATCGGATACTTGGTCTATTGAAGTTGGCGACCGCATTTCGTTCGAAAGATTATAGCCCATGAACTATTCCATGGAAGGTGCCGAAACGGAAAGACTACTATTCAGAAAATTATCTAGGGACGATTTTGATGCCTGGTTGCCTTTTCACGAAGACCCTAGATCGTCGAAGTTTTGGTCGGGCATTCCTCAAAATCCAATTGCTGCCTGTTCCCAACAGTTTGACCGCGTTTTTGAACGCTATCAGAAAGGTCTTGGCGGGATGTTCGCCCTAACTGATAAAACCTCGGATAAACTCGTTGGTTTGTGTGGCTTGTTGATACAAGTTGTGGACGGCCAAGAAGAATTGGAAATTGGGTATTCCGTTCTACCGACGCATTGGGGTAAAGGTTTCGCTTCCGAAGCCGCCCAAAAATGCAAGGAAACCGCCTTTAAAAATGGATGGGCCAATCGCCTTATATCCATTATCCATATCGATAATGAACCGTCAAAAAAAGTGGCCCTTAAAAATGGGATGCACTTGGAAAAAAGAACGGTATATAAGAACAATCCCGTTTACATCTTTAGAATAGACCTTTAGTATGGAACATTTAGGGATTTTTACGGATAATCAAACCAACAAAAAAGAGCTCATTCGAAAGCTCCAAAACAACGAATTTTCAGACATCGTAAACCTAAAGGATATATCCGGGAAACTATTTTCCCAATTGGAGGTAAGAAGGTTTATGGAAGAGGAGGAAAAACATGGAACAAAATATATTTCCACAAAAGGACAGGCATTGAAAACCATGTCAAGCGGGGAACAAAAAAAGGCCTTGCTTTTTCATATCCTCGACCAAAAACCGGACTATATCCTATTGGACAATCCGTTTGATAATTTGGATATTTCATTTCAAAATGATTTAAAAACACTTCTTTTAGAAAAGGCTAGCGGAACCTTGCTGATACAATTGGCCAGTAGAAAGTCTGACATGCTTCCCAATATCCGCAACTTTGCAAAAGTCATTGATGGCCAACTTAGGGTACTAACCGAGGATATACAAGGAGAAGACAAGGAAGCGACCATTTTCTTGGGAAGTATCCCTCCTGCCATTGAACCAATACCGTTCAATGGGGAAACATTGATCACCTTTGAAAAAGTCTCGGTTTCCTATGGTGAAAAACACGTCCTAAAGGATATTGACTGGGAAGTGAAAACCGGCGAATTTTGGCAACTGATAGGAAACAATGGAACCGGCAAGACAACCATTCTTTCCATGATAACCGGCGATAATCCAAAAGCCTTCGGACAAGAAATATACCTTTTTGGGAACAAGAAAGGTTCCGGGGAAAGTGTTTGGGACATCAAGGAAAAGATCGGCTACTTCTCCCCTGCCATGACCGATAGCTTTTCCGGAAGACATTCGGTTGAAAACATGCTAATTTCCGGATTATTGGATTCCATCGGATTGTATATAAAACCTACCGAAACGCAAAAAAGAATTTGTAAGGAGTGGCTTTTACTTTTAGGTCTATGGGAGCGGAGAAACGTTCAATTCAACGATTTGTCACTTGGGGACCAGCGCCTCGTCATGACCGTCCGGGCTATGGTAAAACATCCACCCTTATTAATACTTGACGAACCCACCAGTGGCATGGACGATGTTTCCGCCAGCATACTTGTCCAACTTGTCAACAAAATAGCCCAAGAAACGCAGACCACCATCCTTTTTGTTAGCCACCGAAAAGAACCCGGACTCAACCCCCAAAAAATCCTTGAATTAAAACATACCGATAAAGGTTCCATAGGCATTATAGAATAGACCTAACAGGTTTCAAAAATTTGTCAGGTCTAGGCAAACTAAGCTATTCCAATAAAAAAGGCCGCTATGCAGTACATAGCGACCTTCTTGAGTTATTTGTGGTCAAAGCCCTAATTTAGGACCTTGGTAATTTTCTTGCTCAAGGCATCGAACATGACAGGTGTCGCGATAAACACAGAGGAGTAGGTACCTACTACCACACCCACGATCATAGCGAACATAAATCCGCGTAACGACTCCCCACCAAAGATGAAGATGGCCAATAATACTACCAAGGTAGTCAAGGACGTATTCAATGTTCTTCCCAATGTACTGTTGATGGCAGAATTGACATTCTCCCCACCTTTCCAACCTCTTTCGGCCAAAGTTTCACGTATACGGTCGAAAACCACCACGGTATCGTTCAAGGAATATCCAATGACCGTTAAAATGGCCGCAATAAAGGCTTGATCAATTTCCATGTTGAACGGCATTATTTTTCCGAAAATAGAGAACACGCCCAATACAATCAACACGTCGTGGAATACCGCAACAACAGCTCCCAAGGAGAATTGCCATCTACGGAAACGTATCAAGATGTAAAGGAAAACCACGGCCAAGGACCCCAAAATTGCCAAGAAAGCATTGTTTTTAATATCATCCGCGATGGTAGGCCCAACTTTTACGGACTGTAAAATTCCAATAGACTTTCCTTCGCTTCCAATGGCAAACGCATCTTTAGAAGTACCATCGGGAAGGTACTTTTGCAAGGAAGAGTATAATTTGTCCTGAATCTCAGTATCGACCTCAATTCCTTCCACATCCACTTTATACGGCGTTGTGATCTTGATTTGGTTAGCTTCACCAAAGGTCTTCACATTGGTGCCGCTTCCAAATACATCGTTCAATTCTGATGCGATTTCCGACGGATTCACAGCCTGTTCAAAACGTACGGTGTAGGAACGTCCACCTACAAAATCCACACCTTGCTGAAGTCCTGGTCCAAAAAATAAGGACGCTAATCCAACCAATACCAAAATTCCGGATATCACATAGGAAATCTTCCTTTTGGCCAAGAAATCGATAGAAAGGTTCTGAAACAAACCTTTGGTAAGACTTGTTGAGAAATCCAAACTTCTACCTTTGCCACTGATGTACCAATCAATTAACAATCGGGTAATGAAAATGGCCGTAAACAGGGAGGTAAGAATACCAATCAATAAGGTAGTCGCAAACCCCTTTATTGGACCGGATCCAAAAACAAATAGGATGATTGCCGTAAGACCTGTGGTAATGTTCGCATCCAAAATGGAGGAAAGGGCGTTTCCAAAACCATCCGAAACGGCAAGACCTTTTCCTTTGCCCTTGGCCAGCTCTTCCTTGATCCTCTCAAAAATAAGGACGTTCGCATCCACGGACATACCTATTGTCAAAACGATACCCGCGATACCTGGCAAGGTCAATACCGCGTTCAAACTTGTCAATACCCCAAAAATCAAAAGGATGTTCAATAACAACGCCACATCGGCAAAGGCTCCAGCCTTTCCATAATAGGCTATCATCCATAACAATACAATGGCCATGGCGATCAAAAAGGACATAAAACCACTATCGATCGCTTCCTGACCTAGTGACGGACCAACGATTTCAGATTGAATGATTTCTGCGGAGGCAGGTAGTTTACCCGCTCGCAATACATTAGAAATATCCTTGGTCTCGTTTACGGTAAAATTTCCCGTGATTTCAGAACGGCCTCCGCTGATAGGACCACTGGAAACCCCTGGAGCTGTATATACTTTATTGTCCAAAACGATGGCAATCCCCGTTTGGTTGTTATAGGCATCCCCAGTCAATTGCTCCCATTCCTTGGCGCCCTTGGTATTCATGGTCATGGAAACGGCAGGCTTGCCAAATTGGTCAAAATCATCTCTGGCATCGCTCACCACATCACCACTGATCCTTGGCACCCCTTCTCGGTTCGATTTCAAAGCGTACAAGTCGATAACCTCCGTATCCTCGGTAGCTGGTCTTTCCCAAACGAACTTTACGAATTGGATATCAGCGGGCAATAACCTTCTAATTTCAGGCATCCTAAAATAAGAACCAATCGTAGCCGTATCCTTGATAGCCGCCCTGAACATGGCATGAGTTCCAGGATTTGCAGGTATCAACAATTCGTAAAGTGGATTTACTTGTGTGGTCAAATCCAAGGAATCAGCGGCAACATCTGACAATAACGAATCCAATTCAGATTCTTCCTTAACGGGTTCCGGCTTTTTAACATCCACGATTTCCTTCAACTTTTCATTTGCTTGAATCAGGAAGGTACTAAAGGAAGGGTTGCTCTGTTTGTACGTCTCCCAAAACTCCAATTGGGCCGTACTGGACAACAAGTCCTGGGCACGGTTGATATCCCTGGCTCCTGGTAATTCCACCAAAATCCTACCGGAATTTCCTTCTCTTTGGATGTTGGGCTGGGTTACCCCAAAACCATCGATACGCTCGCGCAATACCTCAAATGCGGATACAACGGACTCATCGATTTTTCTACGGATGATGGGTTTTACCTCATCATCGGACATTTGAAAGTTGATTTCATCGCTCAATCCCTTGTTCGCAAAAATATCGGGCGAAGCCAATTTTGTTTCCCCTTTGATATTGTCAAACGCTTCAAAAAACAAATCGATGTAGGTATCGTCGCTGTTCTTTGATGCGGCATCGGCATCGGCCAAGGCCTTATTAAAAACAGGATTTTTTGTATTGTTGGCCAAGCCCTTCAAGATATCCTTTACGGAAATCTGCAGCGTCACATTAATCCCACCTTTAAGGTCAAGACCTTTGTTCAACTCCTTCTTTTTGGCCTCGTTGTAGTTAGTATACCCTAAGATGGTATTATTGCCAATGGAATCCAAATAACTGGCTTCCAAGGCTTCTCTCTTGGAAATATAATCGTCTTCCGCCTCCGAAACACGGCTTGCGGCGAATACTTCCGCTTCTATCTCCACCTTATTGGTGATGAACGTATAGGATAGCTGATAGATACTAACTAACCCGAATAATAAAGCAAACAGCTTTATAAGTCCCTTATTTTGCATTTTAATGTTTAATTTAAGTTATGTCGATTGTGATTTTATAATTTGAAACAAGGCAACTACTTCTGCCAGAAAGTATTTGAAAGCCTTTGGGTAATTCTTAATGGCTGCTAGCCAATGCCATGTAGGAAAGGTCCCGCCCTACCCTCTGGTATATTCCGTGAAGTGTTGTCTATTGCTATGGCAATAGTTTGGTACGTCTTGAAAGCCGTTTGGTCGAAAACCGGCCGTACAGAGAACGTAATAGTAGGGTTTATCGCCAGGGAACTGTAAAACCCGCTGTATATTTCCTGCTGATTGGAAACCACATCCCCACTGATTTTTAAACCTTGGGGCCCTTGTTGGTGCAAATCTGAAACTACCAGACTGTAATTATCCTGTATGGGTTCTTTTGGTGATTTGAATGGAAGTTCCTCCCCATGTTCCAATGACATGGTTGTTTCCTCCGAAAGGAATTCCTTTACAACGTTCGCATCGATATCGCTGTAATAACGAATGTTTATATGGCCAGTAACGTCCTCGTAGACCTCTATTCCTTCAACACCCAAGAACAACAGCTTATTCGTGATGTTCGACAACACCTCATCACGAGCGTTTTCCGAGGCTACTTCCACATCGCCGAACTGTAGGGAAATCTGCTGATTGGAAACCTTTTTATGCGGTTGGCTCAGCCCCAATAGGGCGAAGATGACCAGTAAACTACTTATGCACCATTTTGCATTCATGGCGCAAATATAAAAAGAAAGATTATTGTTGAAAGTAAATAATTGATAATACGTATCATAAGGAGCGGCCTTCCTTAAATAAGTAAAACCTCTGGAACCAAATTCCAAAGGTTTTACTTTTAAGAAGAATATGTTTAAAAACTATAGCTCCAATAAGCCATTCGTTTTGGAAACACCCTCCGCACTTTCCTTCATTTTGGCTTTTTCCGCGTCGCTTAAAGGAATGTCCACAATCTGCTCGATACCGTTTTTACCAAGTATAACGGGAACACCTATACAAATATCGTTCAGTCCGTATTCTCCTTCCAACATAGTGGAACAAGGGAACATTTTCTTTTGGTCGCAGGCAATGGCCTGAACCAATGCGGAAACCGCTGCACCGGGAGCGTACCAAGCACTGGTGCCCAACAATTTGGTCAATGTGGCACCGCCAACCTTGGTATCTTCAGCTACTTGTTGCAATCTATCCTCGGACAAAAATTCAGATACTTTTATACTATTTCTTGTAGCATGGGAAGTCAGGGGTACCATTCCCGTATCACTGTGACCACCGATCACCATTCCGTCCACATCGGAAATTGGTGCATCCAAGGCCTCTGCCAAGCGGTATTTGAAACGAGCGCTGTCCAAAGCCCCACCCATACCTATAATCTTGTTCTTGGGCAGATCGGTTGTTTTATGCACCAAATAGGTCATGGTATCCATAGGATTACTAACCACGATGATGATAACATTTGGGGAATGTTCAATTAGATTACTGGAGACCGTCTTTACGATACCCGCATTGATTCCGATCAACTCTTCCCGTGTCATGCCCGGTTTTCTTGGAATACCCGATGTGATAACGGCGATATCGCTATTAGCGGTTTTTGAATAATCGTTGGTACTTCCGGTAATTTTGGTATCAAAGCCGTTCAAGGACGCGGTCTGCATTAAATCCATGGCCTTACCTTCTGCAAAACCTTCCTTTATATCCAGAATCACTACTTCCGAAGCAAAATCCTTAATGGCAATGTACTCCGCACAACTGGCTCCTACCGCTCCAGCTCCAACTACTGTAACTTTCATGTTAGTATATTTTTATGATTTAATTTATTATGATAACTTAAAAGATGTAATTCCACCTTTCAGGCTTGCCAAAAATACTCAATTCTTAACAATTTATCAGGAGGGAATAGTTTAATATATGCCGATTTCCAACTTTTAAAAACATCGATAAAATGCAGCTCACGTTAAAAAAAGATGCCTTTCAACGAAGAAATCTAAAAAAAGTTGCCGTACATCGATTTTTAGTAATATCGCAAAAGAAGCCCCGTTAATAGCTATGGATCCCAAATCCAAACAAAACCTACTTAGTAATGAAAAAGTTCCTCTCGTTAATGGCCATATGTGCCATTATCTTTTCTGCCAACTGTTCTCGTGTAGAACAGAACAACGACCCCATTATTGGCATTTGGTTTCAGGCCGGAACGGAAATCAGTAACGGTTCTTCCAAAAGCACCCTCCGTAAAGAATGGATTTTCAATGATGTCTACCTTGGTAGGTATCATGAAATCAACGGAAACGACATTACCCTACAAACAGATTTTAAGTGGTCAAAGGAAGGGGAAATCTATACCATAGAATATAGGGGTCTGGAAAATGTACCTGTTGATCGGTTGAAAATTATTGAAACCGACCAAGGTACCGTTTTGGAAAAGGTAGACGGTGAGTACGTAGCCATCAGGGAATAAAAATTTTCACAGGGCCATGGGAAAGAGCCTGTTCGGAGAAATCTGGGCAGGCTCTTCATGTATGAAAAAGGACCAAACCAAAATTTGCCAAATAGGTACAAAAAACCCGGCAATTTGCCGGGCCAATTATTTGTATTTTTCCGATGATTATCTAAATCCGAAATTGACGCCAAAGGTCCAAGTATTGAACTCGCCAAGGGTATAATCGGCATTCAATCTAAAGAAGCCCAACTTCAATTTTGCACCTACATTGCCCGTAACACCGTTTACTTTTTTGGTAATTGAAAAGGGGTCTTCGTACGTTTCCGAAGCAAATGGACCTGCAGTAACCTCATAGGTTCCCAAAACATCCGTTACCGATTTTCCCGTTACATAGCCCACTCCCCCGTAAAAATTGATGATGGGAAGCTTGGTGGAGACCACAGCGTTGAAGGCCCAGGTACTGATAGCGGCCTCGATGCGTTGATCATTACCCTGTACCAGGTTAAAATCCGTTAGGTCGTAATCCCCGTTCACCTTTGTATATCCTATTACGGCAGAAATGGCTACGGGTAAAATCTTGTCCGCGGGCAGAAGTTTAGTAAAATCGTGCTGCAATCCAAAACCGATCAAGCCTACGGCCGCACCTTCATACTCCAATTTGGGCAAAAACCGGGCCTTTATCTCAGTTCCCTTGATAAGACCCACGCTGCCTTGTAAGTATCCAGAAGGCACAAAATCAATACCCTCTCCTGAAAGTCCCGAAGGCAATTCAAAAGTTTGTCGCACCGTGGTCCCGGCAACCTGTCCTTCAACGAATACCTCTACACCGCTTATATCACCAAGCGCAGTGGAAACCTCCCTTGCTACCCCCGGATTGTTGACAAAATCCAAGTTTTGATAATCATTGGGGTCAAGGACAAATGCTTTTTTGTCCGACTTATTTTTAAAATTGGTTAGGTTTCCAACCACTGAAATTTCAAATCCCCCAAGGGGTTTGGCATCGGCGGTATTGTACCAGCCAGTCGCAAAATTATATACGGCACTTTCTGAAAGTGGCTCCAAATAGTCCGTTGTAAATTGTTCCGCGTCTTCCACCCCTGCCGCCAAAAGGTCGTTCAAATCCTGAGCCATAGCGGCACTAAAACCACACAACAAAAAACATGTAAGTAAATTCTTCATTTTTTAATTTTTGTTAAAACTAAAAAACCTGCGTTTTTGGCGCAGGTTTTTGTTGTGTAATAGGCTTTTTCTATGTGTCAATGTTCGCATAGACGGCATTTTTCTCAATGAATTCCCGTCTTGGAGGAACCTCGTCACCCATGAGCATGGAGAATATGCGGTCCGTTTCCGTAGCATTTTCAATGGTGATTTGACGTAATGTCCTGAACTCTGGATTCATAGTAGTGTCCCACAACTGCTCCGCATTCATTTCCCCAAGACCTTTGTAGCGCTGGATACTTACACCACCACTGTAGCTGGCAGCAATTTCATCACGCTCCTTATCTGTCCAGGCATATTGTTTCTTTTGACCTTTCTTGACCAAATATAGCGGAGGCGTCGCTATATACACATGACCCCCTTCGATCAATTCCCGCATATATCGGAAAAAGAACGTCAAAATCAATGTTTCAATGTGGCTACCATCCACATCGGCATCACACATGATAACCACTTTATGATAGCGCAATTTTTCAAGGTTCAAGGCTTTACTATCCTCTTCGGTACCAATGGTAACGCCTAGGGCCGTATAAATGTTCTTGATTTCCTCGTTCTCAAAAACCTTATGCTGCATGGCCTTTTCTACGTTCAGAATTTTACCCCTCAATGGCAGAATGGCCTGAAAGTTCCTGTCCCTACCTTGCTTGGCAGTACCACCGGCCGAATCCCCCTCCACAAGGAACACTTCACATTGTGTGGGATCCTGCTCGGAACAATCCGATAATTTCCCGGGCAATCCTCCGACGCTCATCACCGTTTTACGCTGCACCATCTCCCTGGCCTTGGTGGCCGCATGCCTGGCCTGTGCCGCCAGTATCACTTTTTGTACTATTATTTTGGCATCGTCCGGATGTTCTTCCAAATAGTCCGTCAACATTTCAGAAACGGCCTGGCTCACCGCAGAGGATACCTCTCGGTTTCCCAATTTGGTTTTTGTCTGACCTTCAAACTGGGGTTCCGCCACCTTAACGGATACAATAGCCGTCAATCCTTCCCTGAAATCATCGCCTTGAATCTCGAACTTGAGTTTGTCCAGCATTCCGGAAGAGTCGGCATATTTCTTCAACGTGGTAGTCAAACCTCTTCTAAAACCTGATAAATGCGTTCCCCCTTCATGGGTGTTGATATTATTTACATAGGAATGCAAGTTCTCCGTGTAACTCGTATTGTAGATCATGGCCACTTCTACGGGAATATCGTTCTTCTCCCCTTCCATGGAAATCACATTTTGAATCAAAGGTTCACGGTTACCATCTAAAAACTTGACGAATTCCTTTAGTCCGTCGTTGGAGAAAAACGTTTCTGAAATAAATTCCCCTTTATCGTCCTTGCGTCTTCTATCCGTTATGGTGATGGTTACGCCTTTGTTCAGAAAGGATAGCTCACGCATTCTGTTGGACAGTGTTTCATAACTGTATTCAATGGTCTGGGTGAAAATGGTATCATCAGGTTTAAATGTGACGATGGTGCCCCTATAATCGGTTTCCCCAACACTTTTGACGGGATATAAGGCCTTTCCCCTTTCATATTCCTGTTCCCAAATTTTTCCGTCCCTATGAACAGTCGCCTTTAAATGATTGGAGAGCGCGTTCACACAGGAAACACCCACACCGTGCAAACCACCTGATACCTTATAGGAATCCTTATCGAACTTACCACCTGCCCCAATCTTGGTCATAACGACTTCCAAGGCGGACACACCTTCCTTTTTATGCAGATCTACCGGAATACCTCTACCATTATCTTTTGTGGTAATGGAGTTGTCCTCGTTTATTGTCACGCTGATGGTATCACAATGCCCACCCATGGCCTCGTCAATGGAGTTGTCCACTACCTCATAAACCAAGTGGTGCAAACCACGGACACCTACATCGCCAATGTACATAGAAGGACGCATCCTTACGTGCTCCATCCCCTCCAACGCCTGAATACTGTCCGCTGAATATTGCTTTTTATTTGCTTCTTCGCTCATAAGTTAAAAGTTGTTTTTACTTCAAATTTTGCAATCTTACAAATATACGGAATACCCCATGAAATATGACCTTTCTAAGAATTTAGGGTTGTCAAGTTATTAACAAAAATTGTGGAAAATTACAGCTGTTTTCACATCCGCAAACGGTTCAGTATTGTGTCAAGGAAAGGGTTAGAAAATAAGAAATTGATATAACAAAAGAGGTGCCAATGGATGGCACCTCTCAAGGACTAATTAAAAAATAAAAACTGCCCTGTTCTTCTCCGAGACAGGTAAACAGAATTATCGTGAAATGAACTACTTTACGTAGGCATCAGCATGTACTTTGGACACGGCACGACCAGAGGGGTCATTCATGTTCTTAAACGCCTCGTCCCACTCCAATGCGATTTTGGTACTACAAGCTACGGATGGTTCCTGAGGTACGCACAAGGCAGCCGCATCGGAAGGGAAATGTTCCTCAAATATGGAGCGATAGTAAAATTCCTCCTTCGTGGTAGGCGTTTGTAACGGGAACCTGAACTTGGCATTCGCCAATTGGTCATCGGTTACCTCGTTCGCCACCAATTCCTTTAGGGTATCGATCCAACTATATCCTACACCATCTGAAAATTGCTCTTTTTGCCTCCAGGCCACACTTTCCGGCAGCATATCCTCAAAAGCCTTACGGACGACCCACTTTTCCATGCGCTCCCCGTTGATCATTTTGTCCTTAGGGTTGATACGCATCGCCACATCCATAAATTCCTTGTCCAAAAACGGCACGCGGCCCTCTATGCCCCATGCAGCCAAGGATTTGTTGGCCCTTAAGCAATCGTACATATGCAGCTTGTCCAGCTTACGAACGGTCTCTTCATGGAAATCCTTTGGGCTTGGAGCTTTGTGGAAATACAGATAGCCTCCAAAAAGCTCGTCCGCACCTTCTCCAGACAACACCATTTTTATCCCCATCGATTTGATAACACGGGCCATCAAGTACATTGGAGTTGATGCCCTAATCGTTGTAATATCATAGGTTTCCAGGTTATAGATTACGTCTCTGATGGCATCCAAGCCTTCTTGGATGGTAAACTTGATCTCATGATGTACGGTGCCGATATGGTCCGCAACCTTTTGGGCGGCGGCCAAATCTGGGGAACCTTCCAGACCCACCGAAAAGGAATGCAGCTGGGGCCACCAAGCATCTGCCGTGTCTCCCGACTCAATTCGCTTCTGGGCATATTTTTTGGCTATGGCCGAAGTAACGGAGGAATCCAGTCCGCCAGAAAGCAATACCCCATAAGGAACATCGGACATTAACTGACGGTGTACCGCGGCTTCCAAGGCCTCTTTTATAGCTTTGATACTGGTTTCGTTTTCCTTCACGGCATCATATTCCATCCAATCCCTTTTGTACCATCGCTTCAATTCCCCGTCCGCACTATGCAAATAATGCCCCGGTGGAAACAGTTCTATCTTTGTACAAGTACCCTCCAAGGCCTTAAGCTCAGATGCCACATAGAAGGTGCCGTTTTGGTCCCAGCCCATATACAAAGGAATGATTCCCATATGGTCCCGTGCCACAAAATATTCGTCCTTTTCGGAATCATAAATAGCAAAGCCAAAAATTCCGTTCATTTCATCAATGAAGTCTGCTCCTTTTTCCTTATAAAGTGCCAAAATCACTTCACAATCGGACTCCGTCTTAAAATTATATTTACCTGCAAATTGTTTACGCAACTCCCGGTGGTTGTATATTTCGCCATTTGCGGCCAAAATCAATTTACCATCTTCACTTATTAGAGGTTGCTTCCCTGAAGCAGGGTCTACAATAGCTAAACGCTCATGGGCCAAAATGGCCTTGTCATCTGCATAAATACCGCTCCAATCGGGACCTCTATGTCGTACCTTCTTAGACATTTCCAGCAATTGAGGTCTTAGTACTTCCGTACTTTCCTTGACATCAAACGCACAAACAATTCCGCACATATTCTACTGTTTATAATAATTTGGTTACAAAAATGAACCACATGTTTATAATATAAAACACTTTGTGTAAATATGATTACATTTTTAAACCTATAAAAGATATTCTATATAAAAAAAAAACCATATTCCCACAAAATGAAAATTACGCGACTATTTTGTAAGTATGTTAAAATTTAACGACTTTTTAAAAGTATTAGCTAGGTGAACTGCTTAGCTTTGGAACACTAAATTAAATTCAATCATGAAAAAAGTTATTTACCTATCCCTATTCATTGCCGTATTAGGATTTTCAAACAGCCTAAGTGCGCAAAAGTTCTCTGGATTGGACAAAAGCCCCATGGATATGGCTTCTTATCCTACAGATTACAAAGTATCAGAAAAAGTAGTGCGCATCATATATGGACGCCCACAACTAAAAAATCGTTCCTTGGCGGAACTGGCCCCTGCCGGGGAAGTTTGGAGAACGGGTGCCAATGAAGCCGCGGAAATCACTTTTTACCAAGATGTAAATTTTGGTGGTAAGGACATAGCGGCTGGTACCTACTCTTTGTTCACAATTCCCGGTGAAGAAGAATGGACTGTCATCCTGAACAAAAATTTAAATCAATGGGGTTCCTATTTCTATGATGACAGTGCCGATGTTGCTAGAGTATCCGTCCCCAACGGTTCCGATTCTGCTAGCTTGGAAGAATTTTCCATCGCTTTCAAGGAAGTGGACAATGGTGCCCACATGGTCATGGGTTGGGACAAAACTAGAGTGGCCGTTCCCATCACTTGGTAGTACCACTTTTTACAATAAAAAAACGGACCTAGGTCCGTTTTTTATTTTCCAATTTTTAGTCAATGGCCATAACCTTCAATCTCCATTTAATTTTCCGGTAACTTTTTCACACCTTTTATGGAGAATCTACTGCCTTCTTCCGTTATGACCTGTCCCTCAAGTTCCTTTTCTTTTATCCTTAGCACCACACCAACCCGCTCCACACCATCCAGATTGACATGAAATTGCATTTTGTCACCTTCTACCAGAACATCATATGCATTGAGCGACCCTCTATTTTGCAATTGCACCTGTACAGTAAACCCGTCTTCCATTTTGTCAACTATCAAAAGACCTTCTTCATAGCCATTATCTACGCCTGCCACCCGGTAGCTCCAAATACCTACAAGGTCTATGGATTCTAAAGTTTTATCATTTGCAGTGTTTATGAACCCGTCTTGGGCGGTTCCTGTGAAAAACACTAACGAAAGCAATACTAAAATAGGAATCCCCCTCAAAATATTTGGATAAGGTTTCTACTTATAACTCGCAATCCAAGAATTTATTTTCTCCTCTAAGAGCATTAAAGGTAAACTTCCGGAGCCCAATACTTGATTATGGAACTCCCGTAAATCAAATTTTGGACCCAGTTCCATTTTGGCCTTATTCCGTAATTCCAATATTTTTAGTTGACCCATTTTATAGGAGAGCGCCTGACCGGGTGTGGCCATATATCGTTCCACTTCGGCTATTATACCTTCCTCGGACTCTGCTTCATGGGCCAAAGAATACGCTATGGCCTCTTCACGGGTCCAGCCCATTGCGTGTATTCCAGTGTCTACTACCAACCGAATGGCGCGGTGCATTTCCATACTGAGCATGCCAAAATATTGATAGGGGTCTTCATAAAGGCCCAGTTCCTTTCCAAGGGATTCCGCATACAGGGCCCACCCTTCCACAAAAACACCCATACTTTCAGGATGTAGAAATTCGGGTAGCTTTTTATTCTCCTGTTGTAGGCTCAACTGATAATGATGACCTGGTATGGCCTCATGCAGGAACAAGGCCTCATCGTGAACCACATTGTAGCTTTTGACATCGGGGATTGGAACATAAAAGGTTCCTGGCCTTTTGGCATCCTTAGAACCCGGAACGTATTCAGCACTGGCCGATGCCTCCCTGAAGGCTTCAGTACGTTTTACTATAAAATCAGCCTTTGGACGAAGATTGAACACACTATCCAATCGTAGGCTTAACCGCTCACGTATCCCATTGAAATGCGCTATTACCTCCTCTGGATTTTCGAATGGCATTAGTTCTTTCTTGGTTCGAACCATATTGAAAAAATCATTTAATTCGCCTTCAAACCCCAAATCTTCCTTAACTTTTTCCATTTCGCCTGTGATGCGTTCTACTTCTTGCTTACCCAAGGCATGGATTTCTTCTGCAGTCATCTTCGTGGTCGTATGCAAACGGATCAAATAATCATAGGTCCCACGCCCATTTGGTAAGGCGGACAGTCCATCCGTTTCCCTACAGACAGGAAGATATTCCTGTTCCAAAAATTGATACAATTCTTCGTACATGGGAAGGATTTCTTGGGTAATTATTCTCTCATAATCGGCTTTCAAGCCTACCCTAACATCTTCCTGAATCGCTTCCGGAAAGTGGAGCACTGGCTGATAAAAAAGATTTTCCTCCAGGGGAATATCTATGAATGCCTTAATCTGCGGTAGCATTTTTAATGTTAGGACCTTGGGTAAAACGATTTCCTTTTTCATTCCTTCCCGCATATGTTCCATACATGTATCCAAAAACTGAAGGTAGTCTTCCAATCTGTGTAACCAATTTTCATAATCCTCTTTAGTGGCGAAGGGCTGTACACTGGCACCCCCGGCCAATTGGGCCACATATAGATGGAGCGACTGTACTTGGAACAAGGGCATAAGTTCAAAACTGGGGAGGTTGTAAATGGGAGATGCCATGGTTACCAAGGAGTTGTTCAGCCCTTCCAATTTCATCCGGCAGTCCCATTCCAGGACCCGGGCACTCAAGGCATCTTCCTTGGTGAGCTCGGACATAGGATACTTTTCCAGTTCGGACAAAAACGAGATATAGGACTTTCTGAGATATTCCTGATGGCTGTCTGAGATATAATTGACAATGGTATCATTGTAGGTATCAATCCCCGCCTTTGTGGCCTCTATGGGATTAATTTCTTTTTGAAAATCGTAAAAAGCAACAAAAAGACTATCTATGTTCCCGGTATCCTCTTTTGTAGTTTTACGCTCTGGTGTACAGGCTCCAAGCAATAGTATTATTGCTACAATTAATCCTTTGCAATTCATGGTCAATGGTTTTTAGGATGCTATAGCTCTATTTCGATTTTTTATGTTTCTTTTCCTTTATCCGCACATAAATGAGCTTGTTCCTACCCTTGGAATCCTCACGCCGCTCAATTTCAAAATGTGGTATGGAGTTGATCAAAGGGGTCAGCTTTTGAAAGCCATAGTTTCTTGAATCAAAATTTGGCTGCTTTTTCTGGAGCAAACTTCCAACATCGCCCAAGAATGCCCAGCCGTCGTCGTCCGCAACATCATCAATCGTTGTCGCTATGAACCGAAGGTCCTTGGGTGTAATTTTGTCAACATTGCTCTTTTCCGTTTTTGAACTGTTTTTGGCCGATGTAGAATCATCCGACTCACTCTTGAGGATTTCCAGATAGATAAAACGGTCACAAGCTACAATGAACGGGTTTGGCGTCTTTCGCTCACCGATACCAAAAACCTGCATACCGGCTTCCCGAAGTCGGGTGGCCAATCGTGTAAAATCGCTGTCACTGCTTACCAAACAAAAACCGTTCACTTTCCCGGAATACAAAATATCCATGGCATCGATGATCATGGCAGAATCCGTAGCATTTTTACCTTGCGTATATCCGTACTGTTGTACTGGCGTGATGGCATTTTCCAAAAGCAGGTTTTTCCACTTTCCCAATCTTGGGTTGGTCCAATCCCCATAAATACGCTTGATGGTAGGGTTTCCATATTTTGCGATTTCCTCCATCATTTCCTTAACATACCCGGCGGGTATATTATCACCATCGATAAGCACGGCCAAGTTTAAGTCCATTTGTGTTGTTTTGCGTAAAGTTACAGGGTTTTCTCCCTATTTGAACAATGGACGGATATTAAATTGTAATGCTATTCCGATAATTTATAATATTCCTTTTGTAAATCGAATAAGGTTGTAGTTTGAATAAAACCATCATGAACGACCAACCTATATTTCAAAACAAGGGGGCTTTCTCGCGATAAGGGTACGGGGTTGGCCCCAGGAAATGGATACACTGCGTTCTGCATGCTATTCTGGGAACGCAGAATCCACGGATTTGGATGAGGGAGATTGTCCTTTGAAGGAATGATCGTTAAACCATACGGTGTTTTATCTTTACCGACCCTGCTAAGGATGTTTATCCAGTTCTTACCCGGAACCGGCGTGTTTTCCGGGGTTATTTTTCCTTCGGAATCCTTAAACATCACATCCTCCGATAATCGTACCCTTGCCGAAAATCCCCCATATCCCTTTTCATCCTCTGAGCCACCAATAGAAATAGAATCGAACAACGGATACAGTTGAATCTTAATATCCACCACCCTATAATTGCCTTTTCTGGGATAGACCGTTATCCAATTTGTTTCCGATACAAACGGTATTTTGGCACCATCTTGGTCAAGATACACCTCCGATTCCCAAAGCACCTCATTTTTTAGTGTGATTGCCCCATTGCGTACCGCAGTTTCGGATGTATTGATTACATTCCATTCAAAATCCTTTACTTCCCAACCGTCACCTATTCTTTTCCGGTTGATATACAACTGATGCCACGCCCAAAAAATGCCCCTATGGTGCAAATGGTCCTCCGGGAAATCTTCTGTAATAGAAACACCGTCCAAAGAAAATAAGGGATGTATGTAATTGGCCCTTTCATAGCTTCCATTCAAGGATTTTGGCTCTTTTTGATAGACGAGTACACTGTCCTTTCCTTCCAAGAATACAGCATTTTTGTCCGATATATGAAGATCCACTTGTTGGGAAAAAATACGTCCCCAACAAAAGACAAAAACTATAAAAAGAATGGGTGCGCTTTTGGACATCTTAGATATATAGATTCCAAACTACCAAAATTTATCGGAACCTACATCGAAACTAAATAGAATTAGTAACTTAAACCCTGAAATTAACAAACCAAAGCATGGCAACGAACAATAAAATCACATCGATTCGCATTATCCTTTTTCTTTTTTTTATAAGTATTGCAAATGTTTTTGCACAGGTCCAAAAACAGGAGTACTACGAACTGAAAACATATACCATTAAGAACGAGGCCCAGGAAAAAAGGGTGGATGATTATCTCGAAAAGGCCTATCTACCGGCTTTAAAGAGGATGGGCTTTGGGAATATAGGGGTTTTCAAAATCCGACCTGGAAAATTCGTTAAGGCCGATAAAATCTTTGTGCTTATCCCATTTTCCTCCGTGGACGAATTTGTGAAAATGGAAGCTTCCCTGGCCGTGGACAAAACCCATCTAGCCGCCGGTGAGGACTATATCACGGCAACACATGACAACCCTCCCTATGAACGTATCAGTTCCACCTTGATGCGGGCCTTCTCAAAAATGCCGAAAATGAAACCGAGCCCGATAGGGTCCCCGCGCAAGGACAGGGTCTATGAACTGCGAAGTTATGAGTCCCCTACCGAGGCCTTTTACATAAACAAAGTGTCCATGTTCAACGAAGGCGAGGAGGTTGAATTGTTCGAAAGCCTGGAAGCCAATGCCGTTTTTTATGGCGAAGTACTTTCGGGAGACCGTATGCCCAACCTCATGTACATGACCACTTATGAAAATATGGAAAAAAGGGACGCCCTTTGGAAAGCCTTTGTGGTATCGGATAAGTGGCAGGAGCTTATAGGGGAGGAAAAATACAAAAACAATGTGAACAAGGCAGATATCTGGCTTTTATATCCTACCGACTATTCCGATTATTAATTGTTTTTCGTAAACACAAATTCCACCCTGCGGTTTTCATGACGGCCCGAGCTCGTATTGTTGGTCCCTATCGGCCGGGAACTACCAAAACCATCATAATCTATTCTATTGGCTGCTATGCCATGTTGCATTAGAAATTGTGCAACGGCCGAAGCCCTCTTTTTTGAAAGAAACTGGTTATAGGCTGCTGTCCCAATGGCATCGGTATGGCCCATAATCGAAATCGACACCGTGGGATTTGAATTCAAATAGGATACGATCTGCATCAACTCAGCTATGGCATCATCGGAAATATCAAAACTGTCAAATTCAAAAAGTAGGTTGTTGAACCTGTGTACCTCGTTTGTACTATAGTGCCGCGAATTTCCTGCTACCGTACGGTTTCCCCCTTTGGATTCGCTCCCGGAACCCACCAAAGAGATCATATCCAAATAATAATACGAACCCTCTGTTGCCCTGCGCTTGGTCTTAAAGGTCTGTGTCCTTTTATTGTCCTTGAAATTCCCTATAATCAGATAGTTCTCCGTTCCGTTCGCCACAAACTTCTTTTCCACCTTCACCCAAGCAGCATCATCGGAATAGAAATCGGAATACCTGATCTCAAAGGTATTTGAAACATCCCCGGGCACTTTGGACAGGTGCATCCTGGAAAGTACTTTGGTCGTTGCTACCTTTAGTGGGTTTTCAGAGAGGAGAATCCCGAATTCCTTAATAGCAAAATCCGACCGTTCCGCCAAACTTACATAAAATGAAAGCGTGTAGATTTCATCCTTTTTGAGTGTTTTGGTGAGGGTGGCCTGCAAATATTCCCTATAGTCATCCGGGGCATAGAGATAGAGCCCAACATAACCATCTCCAAATTCGGCCGGTTGTTCCCCGTTAAAATTTTTAGGGGTTCCCATGGCCTGACTACAGGCGTGAAAATAATCTGTGGATCCCAAGGTTGGAATGTTCCAATGGACCAAATCCTCCTCAAGATTTCCCAACTTTTTGGGACAGTTCACAAACTCCTCAAAACTGGGATTTTTTACCAGATTTTGCCCATACAACCCGCACCACCCGATAATCAGAACGAAAATTGGAACGATACACCGCCAATATGGATTTAAAGGACGCACCACTCCCCTAATTTAAAAAATAAGGGGGTTATTTATACGGGATTCCCTTTACAAATCGAACTTATAGGTAGCACCTGCCAAAACCTGCAAGCCTTGAACGGGATAATTTGCCCATCGCTGGTAGTTGTTGTTGGCAATGTTTGCCGCCTTCAAAAAGATGGATAATTGATTGTCTAACCTATATCCTAAATGAGCATTGGCATCAAAAAAGCTATCCAAATTGATCAAGGTTGCAGGAAAATCGGATACGGGAGCATTTTGCACCACTACCGTTGAAAAATCCTCCCTTTCCCCTACATAGAACAAATTGGCGCCGGCGAACCATTTTTCGCCAATCTGATAGTCCATAAACAGGGAGCCCTTTAAATTAGGCAGGTTCCAGGCAGGGTTGTCCGTTTCCGTATTGTAATCATACACTTCGGCATTGATGCCCAAGGTAAAATTTCGGTTTACGTCCACATTCAACTCCCCAAAAAGCCCAATAGTTTTTATGTCATCATAGAAAACCTCAAAAGAGTTACCAAAATAATACCCCTTCTCATCGTCCCTAAAATTGTTCTGGGGATTTAGCTTGAATAAGGGTGTATTATTTTCGGCCGTGTACGAACCTTTGATATTGTAGCTCAAATTAGGTAACAACTGTCCCCGCAATCCAATGTACGCATTGTACTGACTATCTGTTGGCGCAATGGTCAACGTAGGCGAGACAAAGGTATTCTCTTCTACAAAATCATAGTAGGAGTTTTGCCGCAACTCCCCTTCCACGCCTCCATAGGCAATAACGGTCTCATCCAACAATCGATATGAAGCCCTTACGGCGGGATAGATATAAAAATTGCCCTCACTGGCCTCAAGGTTCATCCCGTATACCAAATTCACGCCCAAATTCAATGAAAGATCGTCCCTTCGCATAATGAGGCCCGGACTAATACCTACCTGTAGATGGCTATAGGAAATCCCTTGGTCGTTGGTGGGGCTATTGACACTGGCGTTTTCAAAATTTCCTGCTACATAATCCACTTTTACCCCTATGGCAAATGCCTCTTCATTAAGCGGCGCCTCAAAGGAGGTATTCAAAATAGCCCTGTTCTCTCCGGATTTTACCGCATCCCAGAATCTTCGATATTTCAAATCCAAACGCTTAAAAAAGGATTCCTCAACATTTAGATGACCGCCAACTTCTCCCATGTAATAGTTTTGACGCTCATTGATTCCATTAATCGTAGCCTGGTCATAAACACCTTCTGGGAGCCCATACCAATTGTATAATTGGTGCTGGAAAGCAACATTGGTACCCCAATCAAAATCGCGGTCCCGCTTTTTAAAGGATGCGTCCAAACGGCTATCTGCAAAAATATTGTCGAGCTGCACGCCTTCTATGGCACCCCTGGAAGAATTGTGGTTAAAACCCAAGTCGAAAGTCGCGTCCCGATCTACTTCGCGGGTCGTATAGAATTCTGCCGTTGCATTCCCGTAATTGCCAACCCCGGCAGAAGCATATGTGTTGAACAGTACCGGCGGTGGAATTCTTTCAACCCGTGAAGCGGTTCCCTTGGATGGTGTAAAGGTGGAGGCCACCGGAACGGAAAAAATGCTGTAGTTGATTTTCTTTTTCTGCAAAACGATGGAATCGTTTAGATTGGGCATAGACTTTATTTTGAAGGCATCTGAGACCGTAGGGGTATAGGCCTTGGTCACCGTAACGGTTTCCGTACCTAAATCCTCAGTTTCTTCTTGTGCAGTGGCCCAAGGGGCCACCATCAATATTACCAATCCTATTCCTATTTTGATGCTTTTGTACATACGTGTTCTATTGCTATGCTGGTTTACTCTTGATTTGGATCTACGGAAGAATTGCGCTGGGATTCCTTGGATTTTATGATGGCCAATTCTCCTTGGGCTTCGGCCACAATTTCTGGATATTGACTAAAATTGGATATCACACTGTCCAAAATATAGGTCGCCTGATACGAGTCGCTCAAAGCGTAAAAGTTTTTGGCCATCAAGACCAGCCCTTTTCCGCCCCACTCTTTATAAGTGGCGTAATCCTTTGCCAATTTCTGCACGGAGATGTTGGACGATTCATAATCCCCCTCCTTGTTCTTAAAGTAGGCATCGTAGTACAATGCCTCGGCGGCGGTTGCCCCGGATGCAATGGTCAAAACTTGTGCGTAGGCCGATTTCGCCTTGGATTCGTTACCGGTAGCTATGGCGGAGCGTGCGATCATTATCTGGGCGTCGCTTTTGATACGGTCATCAATACTAGCGGTAGCTAAAACCTTATCCGCATACTCCAAGGTTTTTGGGTAGTTTTTTTGCTCGTAGTACCCTTTCATCAAGTTGGACTGGGCAAAGGTCCTGTTCTGTTGGATGTTGGCCTGGTCCTCCAATTTCAAGAGATAGGGAAGCGCGGTAGCATATTCATCTTTTCCGATGTATACCTCGCAGACCCTAGTCAAGGCCTGCTCCGCATATTCGCTGGTGGTCTTATCGGCCACATATTTGTAATAAGGCAAAGCGGCATCCTTATCCCCGGCACCAAAATACAGCTGTGCCAAACTGAAATTTGCGTCCAAGGCATGGAGTCCGTTGGGGAATTCCTGGATATATTTTTTATAGGCGCGAATTGCGGCATCGGTCTTGCCCTCCAAATTCTGTTTTTGGGCCGATTCAAAAGTGGCATTGTCCAGTTCAGCATCGGTCACTTCTACAAAATCCAGTCCGTTTACCCAACTTGCGTACTCATCCACCCTGCCCATATCCACATAAACCAATTTTGCAGTTGATACTGCCTGAATGGCTTCCTGGGTATTGGGAAAATCCCTAACAACGGTTTTGAACTTGCCCAGTGCCTCATTGTTCCTTCCGGAATTGTAAAAGACGAGCCCCTGCCTCATAAGGGCCTGTGGCACAAGGGAACTTCCCCTAAAATCATTGATCAATCGGTCATAGGCTTGGAGCCCCTTGTTCTCTTGCCCTGCGGATACATAGGTATTACCGAGTTCAAACAGGGCATCGTCCTTAAATGTTGACCTTGGGTACTGTGCCACGAAACTCTCGAGGTTTTCAATTTTACTTTCTGTCCTATCAACAAAACCATAGCTCATGGCCTTTTGATATGCGGCATAGTCCTTTTCAGGTCCGGTCAAGGCCAAGGCCTTATTGTAGGTCTCTATGGCCGGCCAGTATTTACTGGTCGCAAAATAACTGTCGCCCAATCGCAGATAACCGTCATGCAACTTCTCAACATCGTCCTTTTGGGCATCTGTGAAAGCACTGAAATAAGTAATGGCATTGGTGTAGTCCTTTTGTTTAAAATATGCATAAGCCAAATCATAATCCACGTCATTTCCTTCATTTACATTTCTGGAAGCAGGGTTTTGTTTGAAGTCCCTGAACCCTAACGCAGCGGCATCAAACCGATTTAGCAGATAATCCGCTTCCGCCTTCCAATACGTTGCACGCGCCCTAAAGGAGTCATTGATGGCACTGCCCAAGGATTTTCCCAAAACTTCCGATGCCGCATTGTAATCCCCTTCCAAGTACAATTCCAGACCCCGGTAGTAGGCCACCTTTTGATAGGTTTCCTTGGTGGCATAATTTTGGTTCCTCTCCAACAGTTCCATCGCCCCCGCAAAATTTTTGGATGTAATGAAGGAGTCCACCAACAAGGTCTGCATCTCCTCCTTGTTTTCGTCGTTGGGATAGGCATCCAGATAGTTCGTTATTACCTGTGGTACAGGCTCGTAGGCATTCCCCACTTCATAGCTCAATCGCGCATAATTGAGAAAGGCATCCTTCTTTATATCTGGATTAAAATCCATTTGAGAGGCATTCCTAAATGCGTTCAACGCTTCCTGTTTTTGGTCCTGTTTCAAATAGCACTCCGCCAAATGGTAGTAGGCATTTTGGGAAACACTGTTCGTACCGCCAATAATCTTGTTGAACTGGGCAATGGCATTGGCATAGTCGCCCTGTTTGTAATAGCAGTATCCCAATTGGTAATAATCCGTATTGTTCCATTTGCCACGCTTGCCTTTGTATTCCTTCAAATAGGGGATGGCATTTTCATATTGACCGAGGTTAAAATAACTCTCCCCGATGATTTTATTGAGTTCCGATACTTCCGTTCTGTCCGATTTTGGAAGTTGCTTCTTGGCCAAAGCGATCGCTTCCTCGAACTTACCAAGTTTAAAGTTCATATCGGCTTGATAATAACTCAATTTCTCCTCGAGAACGTTCTGGTCCGTAATCTGGTCAAAGCGCTCATTGGCGGCCTCGTAGTCGTCCTGTTGATAGGAAATGTATCCCAAATAATATTTGGCTTGGGAACCATATACCAGGGAGGTGGTAACCTTTTCCAAATAACGCTCCGCTTCCTTTGGCTTACTTGAGGAAAAGAGTGAATATCCGTAGTTAAAGTTGAATTTGTCCATTTCGCCCCGCGACAAGGCGCTTTGATCTACCCTGTTGTACCATTTAAGGGCATATGGATACTTTCCCGTATCAAAATAGTATTCCGCTACATCTGCATAGGCGGAATTTGTTTTGGTGGAGGTTGGATAGTTTTCTACGAACTCCTCCATCATTCGGTCCGCGCCGGGCTGGTTCAATCGAACCGCAGCATTGGCCGCATAGTAGGCACTATTGGCGGCAATCTCCTCGTCCTTGGTCGTTGATTTTACTTTTTCGAATATGGTTTGGGCCGCCTGAAACTGTTCATTGTTATAAAGCGTTAAGGCGTCTTGAAAGTCCTTGTTTTCGTGTGTGTAGATTTTGGATTCCTGGGCGGTTCCCATCCAAATAACTCCCATGGCCAATGGAAGAAAAGCGGTGATTTTATGAAACATAGTGTTCTATTACTATTTTGAATTACCGAAGTATCACAAAGGATAACGGCAAATATTGTACCTAAGTATGTGGGTTGTGCCTACAAAAGAAAAGAATTTGTTTTAGGGTACGCCGTTATCAAAAGGAACTTATTACTTTTATATTAACAGAGCATTTATGGAAGAGACGGTTTTAGAGTTAAAGGATGCATCCATTTTCCAAAAGGAAAGTCTGGTGCTAAGCGAAGTAAATATCCATGTAGCAAAAGGGGAATTTGTATACCTCATCGGGAAGACGGGCAGTGGCAAAAGTAGTTTTATGAAAACCCTTTATGGAGACCTTCCCTTGCAAAAAGGAGAGGGAAAAATCGTGGATTTTAATTTAAAGACACTTAAGGAAAATGATATTCCTTTCCTACGAAGGAAACTGGGAATCGTTTTTCAGGACTTTAAGCTCCTGCCGGATAGGAACATCAACCAAAACATGCTGTTCGTTCTAAAGGCAACCGGGTGGAAGGACCAGGCCAAAATGGACGCCCGGGTGGTGGAGGTTTTGGAGAAGGTGGGCATGAAGACCAAAGGCTTCAAGTTTCCGCATGAGCTATCGGGCGGGGAACAGCAGCGCGTTGCCATTGCCAGGGCACTTTTGAACGACCCAGAACTCATTTTGGCGGATGAACCTACCGGAAACCTGGATCCCCAAACCAGCGTGGAAGTAATGAAGGTACTTCAAGAAATAAACAAATCTGGACGCACCATCTTGATGGCGACCCATGATTATGCACTGATTCTCAAATATCCATCAAAAACCATAAAGTGCGACGCGAATAAAGTTTTTGAAGTGGTCCAAAAGGCGGTCTAATATTTCCGTGAATTATTCCGAATATCCCAATCCATACCTTTCCGTTGGATAAAGAACGCCCTTTTCCAACCGAAAAATATTTTTAAAAGGATCCCCCACCAAGTCTAGATGGCCATCCAGATCGGCATATACAATATTAGGTCTTGATAGGGCGAAATGCAGTCCGGCCGAAATACCCAATCCGCATTCATCGATACATCCTACCATGGTCTCCAATTTGGCCGCCTTTGCAACAGAACTGATATGGTTGGCGGTAAGAATTCCGCCTACTTTTTGAAGTTTGATGTTCACCATATCCACCCGTTCATTCTGCGCCAACCGAAAAGCATCGGTCAAGGTTTTTAGGCTTTCATCGGCCATAACGGGAATATCCACCTGCCCGGTGACCTCCCCTAAGTGTTCGTCCGATTCCTGTTTGGTAGGTTGCTCAAAAATTTCGATGCCAATGGTCGACGTTGCCCTTACGAAGGCGATGGACTCCTGTACGGTGTACCCCTGATTACCGTCAAACCGAAACTTAACATGGGGGAATGCCTCATGTAAGCGGATCATCTTGGCGATATCCTCCTCGAGATTTAAGCCGCCCTTAATTTTTAGGATCGAGAAGCCCATAGCCGTATATTCGTAGGCCTGTCGAACGGTCTCCCCCATATTCAGGATTCCAATGGTTATACTGGTGGGTATGCTCGACCTATAGCCTCCCAAAAACTTGAACAATGGAACCTGAGCCTTTTTGGACACTAAGTCATATAGTGCAAGATCTACCATGGCCAAGCAACTCGATTTTTTACCTAAAAGTGTTCGTAATTCGGAAAGTATTAGGGCGAAGGTAAACGGATCTTTGTTTTTTAGGTACGGTATGATGATAGAGTCCAAGGCATTTTGAACGTCCTCAGGAGTTTCATGGGTTACCTCCATATCTGGTACGGAACATCCATAACCTACCCAATTACCATCGGTTTCTAGTTTTAGTATGAAATTGGTGGTCGCATCAATCCTTTGGTAGGCAATGGTATAGGAAACTGCAAGTTCCAGGTCCAATCGCTCATAGCTAACCTTGGTAATCTTCATTGTAATTTACCCCTTACCAAGTCTACCAATTCCTTCGCGCCGTACTCCAATACATCGAACGCCGGTAACTTTGTTTCCAATGTGATACGTTTACAGACCTCTGGTATTTCATTCTTTTCCATTCCTTCATGGTTTACCGTAATGGCAATGACCTCCCTTCCAGAAATTACCTGTATTGCGTTGATCTGCTCTTCCAAGGAATGAAGACGGTATCCTGGAAATCCGTCGTACTCCAGTCTTTTGGGAGCATGTTGCAGAATGACATAATCCGGCCGGCCGGCTGCCAAAATTTCAAAACCACCGGGGTACGCGGGATTCATTAAACTCCCTTGTCCTTCAATGACTATAACATCCGGATGTTCATTTTTCCAGGCACTGACCACCGCATATTCTATTTCCCCGGAAACAAAATCATTGATACAACTATCCATGACCATACTGTATTTGGCTCCCTGCATCCAAGCGGTCTGGCCCGTTCCGATCATTTCGGCCTTTTTTCCCGCTTCGCGGAGCGCATGTACCAATATCCAAGCGGTGGTCCGTTTTCCCAAAGCGGAATCCGTTCCTAAAATGGCCAATTTAAGACAATCCACCTTTTCGATATCGCCCGTAAAAAAATGCAGTTTATCCCTGTCCGGGGTCTTTCGTATATCCCGAATGGTTACATTCTTTTCTTTGGCAAGCGCAACCAACTCGGAATCATTTGTTAAAAAATCGTGCAGACCACTATCGACGTTCATCCCTTGCTCCAGGGCCAATTTTATACTTCCTTTCGCCTCTACTGGTAATCGGCCACCATCCGGGGCCAATCCAACCACCAAATATTCCGGAGTAACATCCAGATTTGCAATGGCTTCCTGCAAATCCCTAAAAATGGGTATTCCGTTAGGTCTGCCATCCAACACGTGTCCAGCATCCTGCCCGGCATAATTAGAATCCAGCACCCCTAAAATCTCATAGCGTTCCGTAAACCTCACCAATCCGTGTGCCGTTTTTCCATTTGGCGTATTGAAGGCGCCCTGGCAATAAACCAAGGCCTTTCCATCTATTATTCTCTTCATATCAAAATTAGTTTTTTGCAGTGAGTACGGCCACAAAACGGTCCGCATCAAAATTCATTCTTTCATTAAGTTCCAATAGGGCTATCAATCCGGCGGTCGCGGCAGGTAGAACCTTGTACCCCTCCTTTTTGTTCAAAAGGGTAGTCATACCACGCAATTTCTTATCACTTATGTTAAAAGCCTCTCCGTTGGACTCCTTTATGGCATAAAGTGCCTCTTCACCGTCAAAGCTATGCCAATTTATCAAAGGTTCGTTGAGTTTGGTTTCCTTTATCATATCCGGTTTTAAATCTTTACAATGATCCATTCCTTGTAAAAATGAATACACTATGGGGTTTTTATTGGCAGAGGAAGCCGCTATCATTTTGGGAATCCTAGAAGTCTTCCCTCGTTTATATAACGTTACAAAGCCCCTGAAAATACCCGCAATCAGCGTTCCATTCGATACGGGAACCGCGCAATATTTGGGAGCGTCACCCAAATCCTCAAAAATTTCCAAGGCCAATTGTGAATACGCGGTAATTTGCAAAGGCGTATTAGAACCTCCAGGATTGGCATCGTACCAGTCGTTCTTTTCGGCAAGTTTGGAACTTTCCATAACCACGTCCTCATAACTTCCCGGCAATCTGATGATTTCCGCATTCAGCTGCTCCATCTCCGTGATGCGATCGGTATGATAGGTTTCCGGAATGTATATTTTACAGCGTACCCCAGCCAAATTCGCCGCAAGGGCCACGGCAACGCCGTAATTGCCACAGGTGGCCAAGGAGACGGTATCATATTCCCTTCTGAGGGCATCGTACAACTGCGCAAAGGCTATCCGATCCTTTTGGGTTCCCGTTGGATTATCGCCCTCATATTTGATGTAAAGTTGCCTAAGGTCAAACTCCCGCTCCAAGGTTTTTGCCCTGCTGAGCCCCGTATCCCCTATCTCCAGACTGATTATATCCTCATAACACTCCAATCGATCTACGAGCGATTTGGAACGGTCACGAACAAAGGCACTCAATTTACGAGCCTCTGATGAAACTTTATTTTCCGAGGTTTTTACGCCATCCTTCAGATCCATCTCTTATCTAAATAATTGGAATGAATATAATCCAAATTCGAAGATCGAATTGCCTCAAAAAGATGATTTTTTAAAAATATCCATCTACCTCTAAACCAGTACCGGTTTAAAAAACCAAGGAACCTAATCCATCTCCAAAATCAAATTGGCGATCAATGCCGTCCAACCTGTTTGGTGTGACGCTCCCAAGCCTTTTCCATGGTCGCCATCAAAAAACTCATAGAACAAATGATGGTCCCTAAAATGAGGGTCATTGGTAAAGAACTTGTTTTCATCGTCTGAATGATATTGGAACTTTCCGTCCTCATTGCGTTCAAAGAGCTTCAATAGCCTTTTGCTCAGTTCATTGGCAATTTGCTTCAAATTGAGCTTCCTACCGGAACCGAATGGAAATTCATACTGATAGGTGTCTCCGTAAAATAGATAGTATTTCCGTAAGGATTGTATGATCATATAATTCAGCGGCAACCATATTGGTCCGCGCCAGTTGGAATTACCGCCAAACATGTTGGAGCGGCTTTCCCCGGATTCATACTGAATTTGATGATGCCCGTGATGTTTGAATACGAACGGATGCTCCTCATGGTATTTTGAAAGGGACCTAATGCCATAATCCGATAAAAATTCATCCTCATCCAACATACGCCTCAACAAACGCTCCAGACGAAATCCGCGCATGATGGAGAACAGGTAATTGCCATCGGCATTTGTTTCCTCAATATTGGAGATAAGGGATGCCAAATCTGGCCTTGTCCTAACGATATCCGCGGCCCTTCGCCTAAATTCCTTAAGTTCCTCAAAAAGGTCCTTGTGGATGATCTCAACTGCGAACAATGGAATTATACCCACCAGTGACCTGACTTTCAGCCGATTGGTCATACCGCTATCCATCTCCACTACGTCATAGTAAAAGTTATCCTCATCGTCCCAAAGGGAAATATCCTTTTTACCGATGTGGTGCATGGCCCAGGCAATATTCAAAAAATGCCTAAAGAACTTGGCAACCAGGTCTTCATAGGATTTGTTGCTTTTGGAAAGCTCCAAGCTCATTCGCAGCATGTTCAGGGTGAACATGGCCATCCAGCTGGTCGCATCGGCTTGCTGCATTCTGGTAATTCCCGGTGGCATGTGGTTGCGGTCAAAGACACCAATGTTGTCCAGGCCCAAAAAACCGCCCTCGAAAAGGTCCGTTCCGCTTTTATCCTTTTGATTGACCCACCAAGTGAAATTGATCAACAACTTCTGAAAGGCCTTTTCCAAAAAATGGATATCGCCAGTGCCGGTCTTTTGTTTGTCCTTTTCGTAGACGTTCCAAACGGCCCAAGAATGTACGGGCGGATTCACATCGCTAAAATTCCATTCATAAGCGGGTATCTGCCCATTTGGGTGCATGTAACTTTCGCGTAACATCAATATAAGCTGTTCCTTGGCAAAATATGGGTCAATCTCAACGAAAGAGGCCATGTGAAAGGCCAAGTCCCATACAGCGTACCACGGGTACTCCCATTTATCGGGCATGGAAATGACATGTCTGTTGGTCAAATGCTGCCAACTGAAATTTCGGGGGCTTTCCCTGTAAGGTTTTGGTTCGCCAGGACCACCAAAAAGCCATTTATAAACATCGTAATAATAGAACTGCTTGGTCCATAACAAGCCAGAAAATGCCTTCTCCACGATTTCCCGATGTTCCTTGGGCAAATTCCTATCGGCAAGAATATCGTTGTAAAATTCATCGCATTCCTGCATCCGGTTTTGGAAAATAGCATCGAATCCAGACCATGGGTCGTCCAATTTTCCTTTGCTCAAACGAATCCTAACCGTTTTTTCCTCACCGGCCCGTAAGGTCAATTTATGCCAAACAGCAAACTTGGAACCTGTTTTATCCGGATTTACGGTATCCATGCCGTTTACAACGTGGTTGTTAATGCCATCCTTTACATAGGGAACCTCGTTGTCCACGTTATAAATGCGCTTGTTGTTGGTCTCATTATCGCAAAAAAGCTGATTTCCCTTTTCATGGTACAGATAATAACGGCCGTTCCTGACGCTTCTGGACATTACGCAATCTTCCGAAATAGCCTTCATGCTAGGTCTTTCAAACCGCTTGTTGTGCTTCCAAAAATTACGGAACCACAAATGTGGCAAAACATGGATGGATGCCTTTTTGGATGCCCTGTTCACTACGGTAACCTTCATTAGGATATCGCCCACATCTGCCTTGGCATATTCAATAAAGCAATCAAAGTAGGTATTGTTCCTAAAGGCCTTGGTATCCAGAATCTCATACTCCGCTTCTTCCCTGCTTCTGGCCCTATTTTTCTTTACCAAATCGGAATATGGGAACTTTTTTTGAGGATATTTGTACAAGAATTTATTATAGGAATGTGTTGGGGTTGACACTTGATGAAAGTACAGCTCCTTTACATCCTCTCCATGATTTCCTTCACCATTGGTGAGACCGAAGAGTCGTTCCTTGAGTATCGCATCCTTTCCGTTCCAAAACGCCGGTGCCAAACAGAGGATTTCCCTGGAATCGCAGAATCCGCCGATGCCTTCCTCGCCCCATCTGTAGGCATTGCTACGGGCTTTGTCATGATCTACAAAATTCCATGCCTGTCCGTTTACGCTGTAATCCTCACGAACCGTACCCCACTGGCGATCCGCCAGATAAGGTCCCCATCGTTTCCAATTCTTGTAATTGTCCCCAACGGCAAGACGTTGCTGCTCGGCATTTTTTTTGGTCATAAATCTGAATTCTTTATTATCAAATGGAACAACATTGGCAAACCTCCTATTTTTAAATGTTTCCTGCCCTTCCAGTTTGAGGTCGAACAACCTAGGGGCCAGCCCATTAGATGTTCGGAAAAAATATACTTTCAACTTAGTAGCAAAACCACCTGAACAATTGTTGGCAGCCCACTAGGTATTACACCCAGAGGAGGTGCCCATAAAAGTGTTAAAAATAAAATTTATTTGTTCAACTATTAAACGTGCATACAACTATTGAAGTATTGCTATTATTGTAGGCCGACTTTTATTTTGTTGATCTTACAATCCATTATAATTTACCAAAACCACAAGTTAATTTGAGGTCAAAAGATATCGGCCTTGCTTTATGGATGTTGTATTAACCGGCTTTTAATAAAAAATTGTCTAAGCAACGTATTTAAAAGAAAGAATCCGAAAAAGAAAGCATTTTGAACCGACCCTCTATTTCCAGCTCTAACGCCCAGTAATTAAAGGATAATGATAAATTCTAATACCAATACTTTCTAAAGTAAAATAAACTAAATAACAACTAATTGTTTTACAGTACATTACATTTTTAAAAAACTTGATTTGAAAAAACTGAAAAAATAATGAACATTCAAAAAAATTGAGTTCATTTGTGTCGGTTTCCAATCCTGTCCATCGCAGGAATAGAATCAAGACAAGAATTAAAAAACAGAAAAAACATACAAAATGAAAACACTTTTTATCGCGTTCGCTATGTTCGCGACCACATTTTACGGAAGTATTCCTCAGGACACCGTAAAGGTAAACGGTACTTATGACAGACATGAGGACGGAGTTTATTTTTTTATGGGCGATGAGGGAGAAATCTATGAATTTCATGACATTACCGATGAGGCATCTGAAGCTTTTGACCTTATGGACGAAGCGCTAATCGGAAAATTGTTCAATATCACCTTTACCTTGGAAATGGGGGAGGACGATGAAATGGAATACAACACCATTATCGCCCTGAAATTAATTGAATAACCCATATTCCCGAAACTCTTGGAAAAAGGACCTCGGTCCTTTTTTTGTTTTACAATTTCCCTAAAAACAAGGTAGTAGGGCGGAAAATTCAGGGAAAGGAATCTTTTTTGTTTCTTTGTGGTCTCTTTTAAATTTTCGTAATGACTTTACTTGGTATTGATGTAGGCGGCTCTGGAATCAAAGGCGCATTGGTGGATTCTGAAAGTGGTGAAATGCTGACCGAAAGGTTCCGTATTCCCACACCAAAACCACGAACGCCAGAAGCCATGTCTAACGTTATTGCAGAAATCGTGCAGCATTTCGACTACTCCGGTAAAGTGGGCTGCGGGTTTCCTACCATCATCAAAAAGGGTGTTTGTAAATCGCCCGGAAATTTAGATCCAAGCTGGTTAGGCGTCAATGTAGAAGAGCTATTGGAAAAAAAAACGGGCTTGGATTTTACCGTAATAAACGATGCCGATGCCGCTGGATATGCCACGATGAACTATGGTGTAGGAAGAGGTAAGGAAGGACTGGTCGTAATGATTACCATTGGTACGGGACTGGGGAGCGGGGCCTTTTATAACGGGGAACTGATTCCCAATTTTGAGCTTGGCCAAATACCTTATAAAAAATACGAGAAAATAGAACTATGGGCCGCGGGGAGCGCCATGGAGCGTGAGGAGCTTTCCTATAAAAAATGGGGAAAAAGATTCAATACTTTTTTGGAGTATGTGGAACTGATTATTTCACCCGACCTTATCATTCTAGGAGGGGGCGCTTCAAAGGACTTTAAACAGTTCAAGAAAAAAATTAAAATTGAAACCCCCGTTATACCTGCAGAACTGCAAAACCATGCCGGAATTATAGGTGCGGCCGTGGCGAGTCTCCACAAGGCTCCCAAGGTTTAATTTTTTAATTGCTTTCCATACTACAAAGCCTTATGGCCTTCACTGGACGCTTTAAAATCTTCGTAAGTTTCGGCAACTTTGGCATCGAATTTTTTTGGCTCCATAAAGTTGACCTCGCTATCCTTTATTCGTTGTTCCCCGCCAAAAATCACATGTAATTCTTTGTTCAGCAGGCCTTCGATGGATCTTTTGGCCACAAACTCCGGGGAATCCATTTCCATTCCATCAAACTTCTGCATCATATCCGTAGCCGTGGCCGTAGGAAAGGAGCACGTAACGGAAACATTATACGGAGCCAATTCCCTTCGCATGGAATCTGAAAACTGTTTAACTGCTGCCTTGGTACTGCCATACACTGCATAAAACGGCATCCCTATGAGGCCCAATCCAGATGAAATATTGAGAATGGCCCCTTCCTCAGACGATTTCAATAAAGGCACGCAGTATTTTGTCAATAATAAAATGGCGGTTTGGTTGACTGCCACCTGATCGTAGATTTCCTCATCGGGCAATTCTTCCAAAGGCCCCGCCGAAACGATGCCTGCATTATTTATCAAGATATCCAGATACCCCCATTTATCCTCGATACGGGCCGCTGCCTCCCTAAGGACATCAATATTTGCGACATCGCCGGAAATCCTCATAAATTTGACCTCAGGATATGCCTCTGACAATTCCTTTAGCTTTTTCTTGTCCCTGGCAATGATGGCCAGGTGCGTTACGCCGCCATCAATCATTTCTTGCACAATACATCTACCGATACCCCTTGTACCCCCTGTTATGAGTACCCGTTTTCCTTTTAATTGCATGTTAGTCCCTATGAGTTTTGTTAGTTAGCCTAAGTTGTTTGGGACTTCAAATTAGAAAAAAAAATGCGGTAGAATTAAAGAAAATTAGGCTTGATATAATTATTACGAAAACGTTATTTTTTAAACAAATTATATTTGATAATAAGAAAAAAGATATTAAAAATTTAATAGTTTGGTAAAAGTATTTTTTAGCTAAAATCGGAGTCGTGCAGAATTAACTTTAGGTATTTGAACACAAAATAAAGAAACAAAAAAAGCCCTGAAAAATCAGGGCTTTGTTTTAAGCTATTTTATTCCGTTTTCGGTCGTTTTCCGTTAAGTATATTTTTCGTAACCTAAGGTGCTTCGGCGTTACCTCAACATATTCGTCCTTTTGTATATATTCCAAGGCTTCTTCCAAGGAGAATTTTATGGCAGGTACGATCCGTGCCTTATCATCTGCACCGGAGGAACGTACGTTGGAAAGTTTTTTTGTCTTGGTAATATTTACGGTCATATCGTCCCCACGGGAATTCTCGCCAATTACCTGTCCTTCGTAAATATCCTCACCTGGATCCACGAAAAACTTTCCACGCTCCTGTAATTTGTCAATGGAATATGGAATCGCCTTGCCGGTTTCCATGGAAACCAAGGAACCGTTCTGGCGCTGTGGTATGTCGCCTTTCATGGGTTGGTACTCCAAAAATCTATGTGCCATAATGGCCTCACCGGCGGTTGCCGTTAGCAATTGATTTCTAAGTCCGATGATGCCCCTAGAAGGAATTTGGAACTCACAGACCATTCTGTCGCCCTTTGCCTCCATACTGGTCATCTCCCCTTTTCTGATGGAAACCATTTCAACGGCCTTCCCCGAAACATCCTCGGGCAAATCGATGGTCAGATGCTCGATGGGCTCACATTTCACGCCGTTTATTTCCTTAATGATTACTTGTGGTTGGCCAATTTGAAGTTCATAACCTTCCCTTCTCATGGTCTCTATCAGTACGGATAAATGAAGTACCCCACGGCCAAAGACCAAAAACTTGTCGGCACTATCGGTCTCGTTTACACGAAGTGCCAGGTTTTTTTCCAATTCTCGCTCCAAACGTTCCTTGATATGGCGGGAAGTAACGAACTTACCGTCCTTTCCAAAAAACGGACTGTCGTTTATAGTGAACAACATACTCATGGTTGGCTCGTCAATGGCAATGGTCTTCAAACCTTCCGGATTTTCAAAATCGGCCACGGTATCCCCTATTTCAAAGCCTTCTACACCAACCAGGGCACATATATCTCCTGCTTCAACCGATTGTACTTTTTTACGGCCCAAGCCTTCAAAAGTGAACAATTCCTTGATCTTGGATTTGACGATGGTCCCGTTTCTTTTCACAAGAGAAATAGGCTGACCCTCCTTCAATGTACCTCGTTGCAATCTTCCAATGGCGATACGACCTGTAAAAGAAGAGAAATCCAGGGATGTTATCAACATCTGTGTGTTGCCTTCCTTGGGTTCAAAAGAAGGTACATGTTCGATGACCATATCCAACAAGGGTTCAATAGTACTGGTCTGGTTCTTCCAATCATCGCTCATCCAATTCTGCTTGGCAGAACCGTAAACCGTTGGAAAATCCAACTGCCATTCCTCCGCGCCCAACTCGAACATTAGGTCAAATACCTTTTCATGTACCTCCTCAGGGGTACAGTTTTCCTTATCTACCTTATTGATGACCACACAAGGTTTCAAACCAAGATCAATGGCTTTTTGAAGTACGAATCGGGTCTGCGGCATGGGTCCCTCAAAGGCATCCACCAATAGCAAAACACCATCGGCCATGTTCAAAACCCGCTCAACTTCTCCACCAAAATCCGCGTGTCCCGGGGTATCTATAATATTTATCTTAGTGTCCTTATAGACAACGGATACATTCTTGGATACAATGGTTATACCCCGTTCCCTTTCCAAATCGTTGTTGTCAAGAATTAAATCCCCCGCATTTTCATTCTCACGGAACAAACTACAGTGGTACATAATTTTGTCAACCAAGGTGGTTTTACCATGGTCTACGTGTGCGATAATCGCAATATTTTTTGTCTTGGACATAAGGCCTTATTTTAAGCGCGCAAAGATAGTCTTAATTTCTGTACCTCCGACCAAACAAATGTTATTTTTATCTTATTGATTTTGAGGTGGTTATTTTGATTTTCCCTTTCCCAAAATCCAACCCACCTTGGCAGACAATAACAAATCCACATTATTGCTGAACTCATCTATAAAATAGGCCGGAACCGCCTCCAAACGAAATTGTAAGCCACTTGGAAACGTCCTTTGAATACCGTAAACTGCCCCCAGTGCAATAGTGTAACTTGAAGCGTAATCCAAATTACCTATGAGAGCATTGCCTCCTTGTATTGCAACCGTAGGTGCCGTATAGTTACCCGTATTACCCGAAATACGCTTTCCTTTATTCATCCTTCGATTGAAATTATAATAATCACGATATGGAATTTTTCCGATAGGATAAACGCCAAAACCATTTCCAAAAAAGGTCGATTCCTGATAGGCAAAACCTAAAGTTGCCTCTCCAGTAAACGTGGAATTTTCCGAAACGCCTATTTCATAAACAAGACCGGGAAGTAAAAAATTTAATGTGAGTTGATTAGCCTCGACTTTTTTTGAAGACTGTGCATGCATTCCTAAAACACATACCAAAAAAGCAATAAAAAAGCAGTTTTTCATAATTGATTGGTTTGATTTATTGTATCTCCAACCCATCAACTATCAAGCCAAAAAAATCATTCAAAGACCGGTTTTCTGGATTTCCGCTTGGTAGCGACCCAACCAAAAGTAAAGTTCACTAAAGGCCCGTAACCATTGGGAACCCCATCGCCCCTGTAATAACCCGCTCCCAACTCCAAATTGAAATTAAAACCCTTGGGATACGTACGTTGAATGCCATAAACCGCCCCAAATACTCCCAAATTAAAATCGTCCGGACCTTCAATATTGCTCGCCAATCTACCTTGTGAGAAAAATATACTTCGGGCCGCCCCAAAATAATCCCCGGAGTTCCCAGAAACATTTTTGTTGTTTCGAATGCGTCTATTAAAATTATGGTAATATCGAACCCTGGTATGTAAGGTTACCCCAACCGCATACCCTTCTTCGTACGTGGCATATCCCAGTCCCAGGCCACCCGATGCACTCACGTTTTTAAAAAGCCCCAATTCATAGGAAATTCCAGGAGATAGCAAATCAAACCTAAATTGATGTCGTTCCAGGTTTACAATTCCAAACCCTTTTTCAGTGACCCCATAACTTTGGGATTGCACTGTTAACCCTACTAAAACGAGTAGAAAAAAGAGAATTTTGTTCATTTCGATTGATGGTTGTCGCATTTAAATCTAAAAACAATACCAGGGAATAGTACTATCTTTATGAAAAATTTATAAGATGGATTTGTCCAAGATTTCCCAAATAAAATACACCGATTCCAACAATTTCTTTCTGCTATCAGGGCCCTGCGCCATTGAAGGTGAAGATATGGCTTTACGAATAGCCGATCATATTGTTTCCCTTTCAGAAAAGCTAAAAATCCCCTATGTTTTCAAGGGCAGTTTTAAAAAAGCCAATAGGAGTCGGTTGGATTCGTTTACTGGTATTGGGGATGAAAAGGCCTTAAAAATTCTTAGAAAAGTGTCCGAAACCTTTAAGATTCCCACAATTACGGACATTCACACGGAACAAGATGCCGCAATGGCGGCAGAATACGTGGATGTTCTACAAATTCCGGCCTTTTTGGCCCGCCAAACCGATTTGGTGGTGGCCGCAGCGGAAACCGGCAAAACGGTAAATATCAAAAAAGGTCAGTTTATGAGTCCGGAAAGCATGAAACATGCCGTAAACAAAGTCACTGAAACCGGAAACCAACAAGCCATTATTACCGATCGTGGTACTATGTTCGGGTATCAGGACATGATTGTCGATTTTAGGGGCGTTCCCACCATGAAACAGTTTGCCCCTGTGGTATTGGACGTTACCCACTCCCTACAACAGCCCAACCAATCCTCTGGGGTTACCGGCGGCAGACCGGCTTTGATAGGGACCATGGCCAGGGCGGGAATTGCTGCAGGAGTCGATGGACTCTTTATCGAGACCCACTTTGACCCTGCCAATGCCAAAAGTGACGGAGCCAATATGCTGGATTTAAGTTTGATGGGAAAATTGCTGACAGATTTGGTAGCCTTACGGGAGGTAGTGAATACGTTCTAGGTTAAGTCCTCCCTTTTATAAAAACCTTTGCTTTTTAGGGATTCGGCCTCCAAGAGCACCTCTTTGAGAATGGTTTCGTCAATTTCTTCCAAAGTATTATAACGAAGGGATTTAACCACCTTTCTTTTTTCCGAAACCATTTTGTCCAGATGTTTTGTTAGGTGGGCCGAGTTCCAAAAACCAACATCCACAAACCCTTTTTTTAGGGACACATTCAGATAACATAAAGGAGTCTTTCCAATATAAAAACAAGGAATTCGCCAGTTATACTTCATGGAGGCATCTGGAATAGAATGTTCAACCACGGCCTTTATATGAAGTAAAATGCTTCTGTAAGGCTCAGGTTGATTTAAAATATAGTTTTCGGCCGGATTCATAACCGTTACAAGTTAACCAGATATTTTCAGACATATCAATATTTTTATTTTCTGAAAATAAAATTGAAATCCTCAAAAATCGAAAGGCATAATTAAAATCGAGTTCAATACTAAATGTTATTCCAAAAACCAATGAATCTTACTCTTGGTAGATACTTTAATTTTTGTATACCAAAGATTTTCCAAAATTGTTCTTTAGGGTCCAAGGTTATCTAAACCTATGATTTATCATAATCACCAATTAATCTGTAGGTAGTTTCAATTGGCTTCAAATTGAGATTATTAGTATCTTTAAATCATATTGAAACTAGGTATAATGACAAAAATACTTCTTTTCAGCTTTCTCTCTTTTTTAATGTTTTCTTGTGAAAAAGAAAGCACGGATGCGCCCATTTCGACTCCAGAAACTAACGAAATCAAAGAGGCTTCCCCTCCTACTGAATTTATTGAGGAGCAAGGGCAACAACCTACTGTTCAGGTTTCCCTAAATGAAATAACTTCCGATTTTGAGAGATTCATGTCCCAAAACAATTTTCCTGGTGCCCAAATTGCCATTATCCGAAATGAAAAATTGGTATACCTCGAAGCTTTTGGGATTTCAGATGTCGAGAAAAATTTACCCGTTTCCAACTCCACTTTGTTCAGGATTGCAAGTATATCAAAACCCATTACCCTTTTAGCAATCTCAAAATTGATACTTGATGGAAAACTCAGTTTGGATGAGCGTGTTTTCGGGGCCAATTCAATCTTAGGAAACACTTACGGCAACCTTCCCATAGAAAATAACGAGTTGCAAATTACCGTTGACCACCTAGTGGAACATACAGCTGGTTTTGCTAACGAACCAACCGATATCATGTTTGAGCAAGTCGATTTAAATTTTAACGTTCTAGCAGATAGGGTCTTGGATGAGCGCTCATTGACCTTTGAACCCGGTCTCCGCTTTCAATACTCCAATTTTGGGTACGCCTTATTAGGCAAAATCATTGAAGCCAAAAGCGGCCAAAGCTATAAAGACTATGTAAAAGAGAACATTTTGGAACCCAATTTAATCAATGAGATTTACATGGGAAAAAGCACTCTTGAAGGTAAACTTCCTGATGAAACCAAATATTATTCTTCTTGGGCTTCTCCTTACAGCATGAATATAGAACGATTGGGCGCTGCCGGTGGATGGGTATCCAATGCAAAATCCTTGGCCCTACTTGCAGTAAAATCAGATGGAAGATTCAATGTTAACAATATATTACCGGCAGGGAACGGAGTAAGTTACCTTTTAAGGAGTAGTTGGACACATAACGGTGCATTACCAGGAACCTTGGCAGTTTTACATGTTGGTCATCCATTTTCTTATGTTGTACTTGTAAATAGTGGGGAATCGAATTTTGCCACGGTTTTGGACGCTATCCATACATTTATGAACAACATGATAGAACGACAGGATGCTTGGCCCAATACGGATCTATTCGAACCTAACCAATAACTATCTTCAAATTAACAATTTAATAATCTTGGGCATACGCTTGGGTAACCACTGAAAATACAAAAAGTACTATTTTGAGCATCATGAAAAATAATTACTCCATCCTGTTCTTTTTATTTTCCATATTCGTGGTTTCGGGCCAAGAGCACACGCATCGCAGTGCCAGACCATTGACTTTTCCGGATATACCCAACTACAAAACCGTAAAGACCGACTTACACATGCATACCGTATTTTCGGATGGAAATGTATGGCCGAATATTCGTGTGCAAGAAGCCCTCAGGGACAATTTGGACGTAATTAGTTTGACGGAGCACTTGGAGTATCAGCCGCATTCCGAGGATATACCCCATCCTGACAGAAACCGTTCGTACGAAATTGCACTTCAGGAAGCAAAGGACCATGACCTATTGATCGTGCACGGTTCGGAAATAACCAGAAGCGCTCCTATGGGACATAACAACGCGGTTTTCATCGAGGACGCCAATCCAATTCTTCAGGAAAAAGCGGAAAATGCCTTTAAGGAGGCCAATAAACAAGGTGCCTATGTTTTTTGGAACCATCCGGCGTGGTATGCACAAAGCCCAAAAGGTACGCCCATCATGAGCGATTTCCAAAAAAGCCTTGTGGAGAAAGGACAGCTGCATGGCATAGAAGTCATTAACAGTTTGGACTATGCAGAGGAATCCCTTGCGCTCGCCTTGGAGTACAACCTTACCATTATGGGAACAAGTGATGTGCACGGACTCATCGATTGGGACTATACCGAAAAGGGAAACCACCGCCCCATCACCTTGGTTTTTGCGAAGGAAAAATCGCTTCCCTCCATCAAGGAAGCCCTTTTTGAAGGAAGGACGGTAGCCGTTTACAATGATCTTCTGGTAGGGAGAGACACCTATCTTGTGCCCCTCATCCAAAAAAGTATTAAGGTAAATTCCGTGAAATATATAGAGGACACCCTGGTATTGGAAGTGGTGCTGGAAAATTTGAGCAGTAGCGACCTAATTTTAGAGAATGCCATGAAGTACTCGTTTTATAGCAAACCGGCCATTTTCACAATTAAGGCAGGAACTTCGGAAACCTTGCGAATCAAAACCTTGGAAAGCATCGAACAACTGACCTTGGAGCTAAAGGCCCTGGGCGCTTATATCGCCCCTAGAACAAATCCCATAATTTCATGGGACCTCCGAGTAGGACAGTGATTCCTTCTGATTTTTTTTGTTCCCAAAATTTAAAAGGACATCTTCCTTGAAAAAGGAGAAGTAAAAACTGGTTCCCTCCCCTTCATTGCTTTTTAACCAGATTTCGCCTCCATTTTTGGATACAATCTTATTTACTACCGCCAGCCCAATACCACTGGAGTCCTTGCGTTTGTCTTCGTCCAATTTTTGGAATAGTTTAAAGACACGATCAAAATGTTCAGGTGCAATGCCCATACCATTGTCTTGGATATAAAAGGTGAATCGGTCTATCTCGTCCATGACACCAATATTAATGTAGGCAATTGGCTTATCATTGTATTTAATGGCATTTTGGATTAAATTTTGAAAAACCTGTATCATTTGGGTTTTATCCAACAACAGCCGTGGTAGGGAACTGTCCTTCTCTATGACCACCTTATCCGAGCTATTGGCCCTGATAAGTCCATCCAAAACCTCATTTAAATCCAAAAGCGTAGTAACCGTCTTTTTCTCGATTCCTAAGGAGTACTTTAGAATTCCATCTACAAGTAGGTCCATTTGTGCCACTTGGTCCATTAATAGTTGTAGGTTAACCTTTCCTTGCTCCAAGCGTCCATCATTTATATCTTCCAAAATCCAGGTACCCAAGGAATGTACATTGCGCAGAGGACTTTTCATATCATGTGAAACAACATAGGCAAATTCCTCCAACTCCCTATTTTTAACCGACAATTCCCTAGCCCGTTTTTCAAGGGCCTTGGTGCGTTGCTTTATCTTGGACTCCAAATCGATGTTTTGCTTACGCAGTTTATATTTATACCGAATGAACCCGTTTTGGATAAATGTTGAAAAAACAAAAATGGTTGCTAGCGACAACAAAATTGCTCCACCATCGGATGGGGAAAAGTCCGCCGACCGTAATTGAACCAATAAATGAACAAAAGAGGAAAATGTATATAGAATTATCCAGATCCGATGGTTCAACAGAAGAATACCTCCAAAAAGGGCTACATAGGTACCCAAAAGATAAGACAGGTGAAATTGGTTCAGGGCCGTGGTAATTATCAAATAATGGGCGAAAACCGTTAGGGCGGCAAACACGATATATCCAAAATACCTTCGGCACCAAGATGTAAAGAAAAAAGGAGCCAGCCCCACTGCCAGGAACAAAAGACTCAAAATCTCCGATGCCCAATCCAATTCCACCCGATCTGGATCCAGGTGTCCAATGACCATACTGTACAGATACAAACCGGGTGATATTAGCAAAAGAACGGGACGGGAGCTCCGTAGCTCAAAGTCGTCCATGGCACCAAAAGTTCGAAACATAGCACTACCATTTATATGGTGAAATTACGCCCTTCCCACACCTTAAGTGTGTTAGGAATTCCAATAGGGTCACATGTTTCGACGAACTACGATTTACTGTAGATGGATAGTAGCTTTTACAGGACCTGTTCTATAATGTACAATTCCTGTAAACCGATTTATTGCGGTTTTTAACGACAACGAATATTTAATAGTATGTAATATACGGACTGTCAGTATTGGGGGTTATTTTTTGGGATATTCGCTATTAAAGACCCATAGAAATTGAATTACCAATCTTAAACAATACAGAGATAATGCCACAACGGTTTCAGACGGTCAATTTGAAACATAGTCCGATAGATACTTAAACCTTTCTGTTAGCTTCCCGTCCTTGGTCATCCTTGCCCTTTGTAAAATACCGTCCGCATCCCCATTAAAGAAAGCGGGAATTACATTTTTAACGAAAGCCTCGCCAAAACCTTGGCTAGCATCGCGGGGCAATTCACAGGGAAGGTTGTCCACGGCCATAACGGCGATGGCATCGGGATTTTTATAATCGGTTTCGTTTTCCGTTTGTGGGTCATACCCATAAATGGGATCTTCAATAGTTGATGGTCTGATCGTGGATGCCACAGGACCGTCAATATCGCAGCTGACATCTGCGACTACCCGTATCTTAAAATCAGGATGTTTGGCATCTTCACGTGTATACAGATACGGTGCCCCTTGGCCGTAAAAATGTCCGGCAATGTAGAAATCGGTCACTTTGGCAAACCGGAAAAAATTGGATCTGTATTCTTCAGGGTTTGCAAAGAAGTCGGCCTTGTTCCCACGCACCCCATCCTTACGCTTGTTATACTCACCTGCATCAATTTGGCAATAGACGGGTTCGTTCAAGTTCTCCTCTAAATATTCTGAAACGTTTACACGGCGCAGGCCCATTCCGTCCAACATTTCGCGAGATCCGTTCCCCACCCTACCCCGTCCGGTAAGCAGTATTTTTATATTGGGGAGTGTTATATTTTTCAATTCCCGGATTAACGTTTGCTGATCCGGTAAGGCATTGGCCTTGGGCAACTCGAACAGGTCGTATTTTAATCCGTATGTGCGGAATCCATTATAGGCCCCAACGATACCCGCATACCTTCCAAAGGCTACCAAACGTTGTTCCTTTGGATTTGTGATGACCTCATGATCGTAAAGTTCGATATTTCTTTCCAAGATGGCGCGAAGCAAATCCCGATTATACGGCTGCTTTTTTATCGTATGCGAAAAGAAAAAGTATTTTTTGTTGGGAATGAGGGCATCGATGGGTACTTCCTTCACGCCCAAAAGCACATCACAAGTTTCCATGGTGTTTTCAACCGGTATCCCCAATTGCCTGTAAGATTCATCATCAAAGGCCCTAATGGGCGATGGTTCCACGAAAATCCTTGCTTTAGGAAAGGTACTCAAGACTTTTTGACAGGCCTGTGGTGACAATACCACCCTGCGATCTGGGGGATTCTTACGCTCTCTGATGATTCCGAACTTCATATATTCTTGGTATGGATTTTGCGCTAAAATAAGTAAATAAGGAGAGTTGGGATTAGGCTTGCCCAAAATTGTAGCGTATGCCAAACTTTTGTTAGCTTTGCGTCCCGCGCGTTAGATCCTTTGACTACGCTCAGGATGACTTGGTTGAAAATTTGCGTTAAGGATAGAGGCAATATCCTTTTTTTGTTTTTCGACTCCGTTCGAAATAACAGAAAAAGATAAAGCTGATAGCCTGACCCTTTGAAGTTTCACGAAAAGGGGAACGCCCAACCCATTACCGTACTACGTACCGTTGTAGTTCTTTGACAAAAAAGTGATAGATTCCTGCCGGTGCGGGAATGACATCCCATTACGGGGCCGACTGGTTTTGACAGCGAGACCAATGGCATTGTAAGCATGCCGAGCGCTGGGGTACAGCTCGTTAATATCATACTTCACACTTTTAATTGGCGAAAATAATTACGCTCTTGCCGCATAATCTGAATTATAGTAAGATATGCCTCGTCCCTACTAGGTAGGGAAGCGAGATGTTCCTGAATAGCCCTTGTTGACGGCGATTCATTTAGGAGCACCAGAAAAGTCAACACAAGGGTATCCGCTCGCTTTGGCGGTGCCTCTAAAACCTTAAGAAGATAAGTGTGCATTAGGCGGTTTCTGGTCAGGTGCACATCGAAAACCAAACAGATACTAAGCATGTAGAAAGCACTGACGTTGCTTGTTTGGACGAGGGTTCGAATCCCTCCGGCTCCACTCCAAAAGCCACCATTTTAGGTGGCTTTTTTCGTTACGCCATCGAGCATCGAAGGCCAGCGCGGCAAGCTCGCTCCTAAGTTTATGCTGAGCGTAGCCGAAGCGCAAAAAAGGTCTACAAGACCTTTTTTTAACGCTCGCCCGTCTCCGGCTCCACGATTAAGCAAAAAGCCGCACATTTATGTGCGGTTTTGCTGTTTTGGGCGAAAACATTTACGATTCATAGGATTGAAATTTTGATTTTCAACTACGTCAAGGAGGTAGAGCCGAAGGTAATCCCCCAGTTCAAGTTCCAATATTGGAGTCCCAACATCTTCCCTTTAGAATTTACCCTTTCTCTTTCCTTATTATATTAAATGAATATTGCTTTAAAATACCCATTGTTGGGTATTTACTTTCCTAATACATCTATCTAGTTTGCCAACAATAAACCTTTGTTGAAATCCGGCTTTTGGAAATCCAGCACCTCTTAAAAGGCAAAATGATATCCAAAACCCACAAAACACAAAAAAATGAAGATGAAACGATTATTTCTATTGACCCTTACCGCAGTTCTTATTTTAGCTTGTAACAATGATGATACCCCCAGTGTCATAGAGGAAATTACGGAAGAAACCGAGGAGGAAACAGTAGAGGAAGAACAGGAACCCCAACCAAGTCCGGAGGAAATTCTGTCCGCCGAACGCGCTGAAATCATTACCGAAATTACAGCGGACAATGAAAAGGTGTGGCGGATAACCTCGGCAATAATGACCAATTCCAACGGTAGTTTTAATATTACGGGGGCTTTCAATATCGTGGACGACGAGTTTATATTTAAAAACACGGTCAATGCCACCGGTAAATCGGAGTTTGAAGGTAGTTTGGTCTGGAATCCTGGTTTCGCATTCGATATTGAAGCCGTAAGCGAAGCCGACGCATTGACGGAACTCTATGCGAGTCCTGCCGAGAGCACCTTTGATTTCGCCGAAAACAGTTCCACACAGATTGAGGCCTTTAACAACAACTTTGTGTTGGATCTATCAACCCAAAACCCTATGGCGACCTGGGATTTTGGTGACAATAGAAGCATGGAACTAACATTGGTACCCAAATTGGCGACAGACTACCAACAGGTGCCCAGTTCCATGCTAGAATTTACCGAAGCGTTCACTTTTGCTTCCAACTTTATTGATAGTGGTGCTCCTGGAATGGTTGGTTCGCTTACGAGCAATAGTTTTTACTTGGCAAACAGGGAATACGATCCTACACTTGATGCCAATATCGAAAAAATAAGAAAATTTGATATTTCCAGCGGATCCCTTAGCGAAAAAATTAATCCACTACTTGACTTTGTTTCCAAACAAGTAAATATCATTGACGATAAAATTTATGTGGCCGGTGGTCAACGAATCAACATTTACGATTTGGAATTACAGAACGATCCGGTAAGCACACAGGATTACGGTGCGGCCCTTGGAATTCCATTTTTGGGACTTAGCCGATTTGGAACGGCAGTCCTTGGCAACAAAATCTATATAGTAGGCGGTGACCTAGACAATAACCTAACCGATAAAATCCTGGTTTTTGATACGGAAACACAGACCCTTGAAGAATTTGCTACCATGCCAGAACCTAGATCGGGAGCCCGTGCCGAAATTGTGAACGACAAGCTTTACATTTTTGGTGGACAGACCGCTTTTTTTACACCACCGGCCAAGGATACCATTTATATTTTTGATCTAAACACTTCTGAACTGACAGTGGAACAATTGCCCACAGCCATCGATTTTAGTTTTACCGGTAGGACACAAAACCTAATATATGTGGCAGGTAGAATAGAAACTGTGTCCACTGAGAACATGTTATTGGACCGGGAACCTTATTTGGGTGTCTATGATACAAACACAGGTGTTTTTACTGAATTGGAGACCAATCTTTCCAGCCCGAATCTGGAGACCATTCATTCCATGGCTGTTTTTAACGACAAGATTTACGTGGTTTTTGGTCAAGGTCAAGCCCAGGAAGAAGGCCAATTCCAAACTTGGTCCATACTATCGGCGGATATTTGAGTTAGTTTCAATAGCACCTCTTAAATAGAGGTGAGTTTAAAAAGCTCCTTGTTGATAACCATTTTGAGTTTTGGGGGAAATCAAAAATAGGAGAAGACAGGGAGCTTTTTTTTTGAATTTTAGTTAATAAGAAGATATTCACACAGGGGTTCAAAAACCATTCACCCACCCGAATTTTTTCTGGATAATGCCATCTTTTTCCTGTTCCAAATACTCCAAAAGTGCCAAGGCAACTGGCGACAAATTTTTGGATTTGAGCCAAATGAGGTTCCATGTTGTTGTGATGGGGAGTCCCTGAACGGGAACAATCTTGAGTTCGTTGCTTTTTAAGGCGTTCTTGATGCCGATCAAGGGCATTATGGAACAACCCAACCCGGCAATTACGGCCTGTTTTACCGCTTCGTTAGAAGTAAGCTCCAATTTTTTGGTGACCGAATAGCGGTTTTGGGAAATAAAATACTCCATAGCATTTCTGGTGGCCGATCCAGGTTCCCTGTAAATAAGGGGAATTTTTTCGAATAGGTATTTTTTAGAGACCTTTTTGGGCAATTCCCGATGATAATTGCTTACATAGAACAGTTTGTTGGGCATTAGCTCCACTCCGGAAACACTTAATTTATCGGGAAGTACGGACACCAGGGCGAAATCGACCTCGTTCTCCTCCAAACTTCGTACGACCTTGGTTTTATTGGTCACGTCCATGATCAGCTCAATGCCATCATGTTCCTTGATAAAATCAGACAAAAAATAGGGCATGACATATTTTCCGGTAGATACGACCGATAGTTTCAATCTACCCGAAAGCTTCCCTTGATAGGCCACCGTCCTGTGGTCAATTTCCTGTACCTGTTCCAGGATCCTTTGGGCCGCTTGGGCGATTTCAGTTCCAAAATCGGTTATAAAAAGTCGGCGCCCAACCACTTCCGTTAATGGAATTGGAAATTGATCTTGGAAGTTTTTTAATTGTATCGATACTGCAGGTTGGGTCAAATGCAATTCTTCCGATGCCTTTGTAATGCTTTGTAATTCAGCTATTTTGAGGAATATCTGAAGCTGGTGCAACGTATAGTTCATAAAATATTTTAATGTTCAACATTATAAATATAAATAAAATTTAATGATTTTAATGGTACATCTTTGCACTGCAAAATTTAAAAACGAAATCCATGGAAACCAAAGAATTACCCAAAGTCAAAAAAGAACAAAGAACGATTCAACTAGTGGACGGAACGTTCACCCCCAGCGAGGCATCCGATGTGATTACCGCCTTGATCGATGAAAAAATCAATTTCCATAAAATTCAAAGATTACAATTGTGGGAAGGAAATCATAAGTGCAATACCAATGGACTTGATGGTAGGATCGAAGAATTGATAAAAGAAAAACAACTTGCAAAGGAAATCATAAACGAGGCGCGATCCAAGGGAGCCAATATTGCCATCAACGGTACACTAAGTCTAAAATTTGTGGATTGATCCTTCCCTTCTATCCTCATAAACTAACACCAAATAAAATCCGAATTCAAAAACAAAAAAATGCAATTAAGTAAAAAAACAACGCTTATGCTGCTAGGTTCCCTGGCACTTCTGGTCCTTATTGGGGTATCCTATCTAAACAAGTCCATTTTCTTGGAACAGATATTGGTTTGCTCCTTCATTATTGGCTTAACCGGCCTTGTGCACCTATTGGGGGACATAAAGAAGATGGAGCAGGACAATGAGAGGGCCGAAGGGAAATCATAAAAAGCAACAGAATGACATCACAATACACAACTTTTCCGACCTTATCAGATAGACAATCAGGCAAAGCCGATGTAACCGGGATGGTGCCTTTTTTATTCTGGATCCTATTCCTTGCCAATGTAGTTTTCGCCCTAGTTAATTTCCCGAATATTCCAGAATGGAGATGGGGCGACTTGTTCAGAACCAATGGTTTTACCCTCCTACTATTCACCACCGTATCATTTTTCAGTGCCATCATAAGTACCTATGCCAAATCCTACTTCAAGGAACGGGGGCAGCGGTCAAAATTCATGGTACTCTGCCTAGCATTTACATTTGCAGTTCTTTTCTTTATCATTTCGGAACATTTGCTGCTGTTACTTCTGGGATGGTTGCTCATGGGCTTGGTCATGTCAAGACTTATTGGCTTCCATGCGGATTGGGGAGAGGCCAAAGAGGCCAAAAAACTGTCCCGAAACTATTTTTTGGTGGGCAGTTTTCTGTTGGGAGTCGGGCTTTTGGTGCCCGCCGCCTACCATAACAGTATCACCTTGAGTGCTTGGACGGACGCCATCGGGGAAACCCCAAAATACATCATGCTGCTTTCCACATTTTGTATCATTACCGCTGCATTGATTCAATCCGCCATTTTCCCATTTCATAAATGGTTGCTATCCTCCATGACGGCCCCTACCCCGGCATCCGCATTGATGCACGCCGGTTTTGTAAACGGTTCCGGTATCATTTTGACCCTATTGGCCCCCATACTGATTGCATCGAACACTCTGGATGTTCTGCTCATTATAGGTGGTTTGACCGCTATAATCGCCCAGTTTACCAAACTAATCCAAGTCAACGTAAAGCAACGTTTGGCTTGTTCCACGATTGCCCAAATGGGTTTCATGATCATGCAATGCGGTCTTGGGTTCTTCAGCGCGGCCATCGCCCATCTTATCCTCCATGGATTTTATAAGGCATCCTTGTTTCTGTCCAGCGGGGAAGAGGTGGAAAAACTGCATCCAAAAGCGCCACCTTCCATACGTATAAAATGGTATCAAGGCCTGATAGTTCTGGTCTTTAGTCTGATGGGCGCCTATCTTTTCGCCCTTCTCACAGGCAAGGGCATGGCATGGGACAGTGGCATCTTTTTAACGCTGATCGCCGCCATTGCGGTGGGACAGATGACCTATAATCTCGTAAAGCAAAACCCGCTTAACGGATGGCAAAAAATAGTGCTACCGCCCGTACTTTTTATATCGGGAATCGCGGTATATGCCCTCGTCTACACTACAGTGACCACCTTCATGAACGGGATGGAAGTTATTGCCGCGCCAACCTCCATATCACCATTTCAAATGGCATTCGGTATTGTATTCCTAATCGGATTCTTTATCATGAAACTTGGTAGTTACAGAAAGATTCCATGGCTTTATGTCAGACTTTTAAGCTTATCACAGCCCGCTAAAAAAACCTTCCTATCCTTTAAAAACTAAGACAATGAATCATTTGGACATCGATATACTTATAGACAAGGCAACTGAATACGTTGGTAACACATGGCCGCTGTATTCATTTGTGACCTCCAATCCCCTAAGTGGTCTTGAAGGAAAACATTTTTTACGGGCGACACAGGAAGCCGGATCACTTTTGGATGCAGAAATGTTCCCTAAAGCATCGGTGTATAAAAAAGCCTTGGATAACGGGGCCATCGACCCTAACGAAATACAGGAACTTTTAAAGGAGCACGGCTATTCCTATACGCCGGAGGAGTCCTTAAAAATAATGTTCAAAAAGGCCAGCAAGAAAACCGAAAATCAACAGCATGCGCTGGACCAATACATGGTAAAATGGCTTTCTTCCTTTATGGACGAAGGGCTGGCGGAGTGGCAAATGCCCTATAAGCAGGAGGGATTCTTCCATGCTTGGCGAAAACTGGCCCCCTATGATGGCAGTTTGGGCACCGTGCGCCAGACCATGATTCCCAAGACCAGTGACGAGGCCTTGGAAAGCGTATTGAACGGTCAACCTCAGGAAACAATACTGAAAGCCTTTACCCAACATTTGGCCGCGCTACCGGGATGGACAGGGTACATAAAGCACAGGGGCACAAACCTTCAAGCCTGGCAAAAGGAGGCTCCTATCCAGTTAAAGGATTATCTGGCGGTCCGACTTTGGGCGAATAAAAAGTTGGGCTTCCAACTGGTAAAAAAGAATGTTTTGGAGAACACCCAAGACCAACGTGCGGGACTTCCCTATGTATGGTTGCTGGCTTGGGAGAGATCTTGGCAGAAAGAACTGCTCAAGACGCTTAAAAAGTCCGCCATCGATGTTTCCAAAAATGAGGATTCGCGACCGGACGCACAGCTTGTATTCTGTATCGACACCCGATCGGAACTTATCCGAAGGCATGTAGAATCCAGCGGAAAGTATGAAACTTTTGGGTATGCGGGATTTTTTGGAATTGCTATGGATTACAAGAATCCTAAAAACGGCTTGGCCCAAAAAGCATGTCCGCCAATTTTGGACTCATGTTATGTGGTTACCGAAGAGGCCGATGAAAATCAAGAGGCCTCAAAAATACATCTGGACCGAAAAAACGAGCTCAGTACCTTTTGGCATTACTTTCTAAAGCGGATGAAAAACATGCTTCCGTCCACGTTCGGTTTTGTGGAAGGCTCCGGATTCGTCTACGGACTCAACCTCACAGCACGTACCATTTTTTCCAAGTACTTATACCGATGGAGAAGTAAAGACCGGAATGTTTATGAAGAAGTATGTACGCCAGATATTAAAAATATCGACACTACTGTTCATCCGGAAATTTCCATCCCACTGACAGAAAAAGTAGGCATCGTGAAATCGGCCTTCGATTTAATGGGTTGGAAAAACTTTGCGCCCCTAGTGGTTTTTGCGGGCCATGGTAGCCATTCTGCCAACAACCCATTTGGTTCCAGTCTGGACTGCGGTGCCTGCGCCGCAACCCCGGGAAGGCATAATGCCAGGATGTTGGCAAAACTCGCCAATGACAAAGAGGTACGGGAACAGCTGTTCAACCAACATGGTGTGGACATTCCAAAGTTGACCCACTTCTTAGGTGCGGAACACAACACCACTACGGATGAAATCGTACTTTTTGATTCCGAAGTGCCAAACTCGCACCACAAAGCCTTGGAGAGGCTTAAAGAAAACCTGAAAAAAGCACAAATTACGGCTACTCAGGAGCGACTGGGACGCACTAAAAATAGTGTTTCCCTGGCGCAATTGAACGCCAGCAACTGGGGAGAGACTAGACCGGAATGGGGACTCGCCAAGAATGCCAGTTTTGTTATCGGTCCACGAAAACTGACACAGAACCATAATTTGGACGGGCGATGCTTCCTCCATTCCTACGATTGGAAAACGGATACCGAAGGAAAGGCCTTGGTAGGTATCATGCAAGGACCCATGGTGGTAACCCAATGGATCAACAACCACTATTACTTTTCTACTGTGGATAACGAAACCTTTGGCGCGGGAACCAAAACCACCCATAACGTTACAGGAAAATTTGGTGTGGTGCAGGGCAATGGTGGGGATCTTAAACGTGGGCTTCCATGGGAATCCTTATTTGAGGAAAAGGATATGCCGTATCATCCACCTTTGCGTTTGACAGTTGTCATTAACGCCCCCATAAACCGAGTGGACAATATTCTAGCAAAGAACGACTCTTTAAAATCCTTGATAATCAATGAGTGGCTCCACCTTGTCATTATGGATCCGGAAACCCATAAAGAGGTATTGTGGAAACCACATCAGGACATAAATACAAAAGTAAAAGATGAAAAAATTTCCAAGCCTACAAACAAGAAGGTGTATGAAGAATTAAGTGTTTGAACGATGGGTCAGGATTTTTAGTTTTAGTATTAGCATCAAAAAAATAAAAATCTGACTCCATATACAAAAGCCACCCCTTGGGTGGCTTTTAGCTTGAATATTATTTCTATGATAAATAAAAGCTCGTACGCAAAATTGTCCAGGATTGATTTGTATATTATTTTAGATGAACTAAAGCGTTTAAATGTCCACAGGCAAAACCTTCCTTCGTACGCTAATCGAACTAATAGAAATCTTTTTCAACAGTTCACGAAGCTTAAAACGCGGGCGGACATGGAATCAACACGTAGTTCCTTACGAAGACGCTTGGGCCGTTCGCAGGGAAGGAAACAAACGGATTACCAGCAAGCATAGAAAACAAAGTACGGCGATAAACAAGGCCAAAGCCCTGGCGAAGAAATACAATGCCGATGTCATCATCCATCGGGAGAACGGGGAAATCCGTGATCGTATCAGCTTTAACGATGCCAACCCCAAAAAATAATTTTAGGTAGGTACTCTCTCGTTACTAATAAGTACGAGTGCTCTTTCGGTCCAATCTTTAACTCATTTCGGCCTAGGCCCTAAATCCCGCCATTTTTAAGTTTTTGTTAATAGACATATTCCGCCAAAAGGGGTATTTTAAGCTTTATGGTACAATTACCGCAACCAACTACCCGCAAATCCTTAAAAAATACACCCTTAAAAACAACAAGAACAAAGGGTTTTCTCTTGTTATACATCATTTTTTCCGCAATCGTAATAATAGGCTGTTCTCCTAGGTATACCAACGTTGCAGTACCCATTGACAATGTTCAGGAATTTTCAACTACCGGCAGTATTGTATTAGAGGACGAATGGTGGACTGCCTTTGAAGATGAACAATTAAACACCCTAATAGATAGCGCTTTACATTCTAATATGAATCTGGCCGCCATTTGGGAGCAGTTTAGGGCATCCAAAGCAGTTTTGCGCAGGGAGGCCTCCATCAAATGGCCACAAATAGATGCCTCTGCGCAAACGGCCCGTAATTTTCCGGAACCGGATTTTGTTGGTGGTGAAAACACCCAATTGGGACTCGCCACTTCCTATGAAGTAGACTTATGGGGACGAATCCGTACAGCGGTGCAGGCGGAAAAACTACGGGCAGATGCAAGTCTATTCGATTATAGAACGGCTGCGATAACGCTATCTTCCCAAATTGCCTCAACGTGGTACCAGTTGCTCGTCGCCAAAAAACAATTGGAAATAACGGAAGAGCAGATCGCGGTTAACGAGGATATCATCAAACTCATACGTTCCAGGTTTGTGGGCGGCCAAATTAGGGCCGTTGATATATTACGACAAGCGCAATTATTGGAGAGCACCAAGGAACAGCGTATCATTTTTAGGACCAACGTGGAATTGTTGGAAAACCAGCTTGCCGTGCTTCTTGGAAAACAACCGCAGGAACCTTTGGAACTTGAGTCCCAACCCCTACCCCAGTTAGATGAACTTCCGGAAACGGGACTACCTCTTGAACTGGTTAGGCGGCGGCCAGATTTACAGAGGTCCTATACCTTGTTGCTTGCAGCCGACCGTGATATGGCCTCCGCAGTAAAGAGCAAATACCCAAGACTTTCCTTGAGCGCAAGGGGACAATTGCGTTCCAATAATTTTGACAATCTCTTTGAGAACTGGGCCTATTCCATCGCCGGAAATCTATTGGCGCCTTTATTTTATGGTGGCCAACTCAGTGCCGAAGTGAATCGAACAGAGGCCATCAAACGCCAAAGATTGTATGAATACGGACAGGCTACCCTAACGGCCTTTCTAGAAGTGGAAAACGGAGTCACTAGGGACATCATGCAAAAAGAGCGCCTTGAGAACATCGAAAGGCAATTGGACCTAGCGGAGAAAAGCAACAAGCAACTACGGGTCGAGTTCCTGAACGGTTTTAGTCCGTACCTGGACGTACTCATTGGACTGGATGCAGAGCAACAGTTGCGAAGGGACTACTTGGCCGCACAATTGCAGCAGATTCAGATTCGAATAGACCTGTACCGCGCATTGGCCGGAGGGTTTGAAACGGACCGTGAAATGGAAATTGAAATGGAAATGGAAAAAACAAAACAATTATGACCAACAAAAAAATACTGTGGATTTGTTTGGGGATTTTACTGGCAGGTGTTGCTATCACCACGCTTATTTTCTCAACGGAACCTGAGGCCCAAACCGAAGGTGCCACCGTGGAAACCGCCATGTTGGTCGATATTACGGAAGTGGAACAGGGCACTTTTGAGCCTGTCATCGTGGCCACGGGTACCGTGCAGCCCGTAGAGGACGTTCAGTTGAGTCCGCTGGTGCCCGGTCAAATAATTAGAAGAGATCCTGCCTTCACACCCGGTGGCTTCGTAAAAAAGAACCAAGTATTGTTGCAGATAGATCCATCGGACTATGAAAACACACTTGAGCTTAGAAGAAGTGAGCTGATGCAATCCCAAACATCCTTGGATACGGAAATGGGTCGGCAACAAATTGCATCCCAAGATCTCCAGCTTATTGTGGACGATTCCTTATTCGGAAGTAATCCCTTATCTGAAGAAGAACGCCAACTGGTACTTAGAAAACCGCAGCTAAATGCTGTAAAGGCGACCATTGAGGCTTCCAAGGCTTCGGTAAAACAGGCCCAACTTAATTTGGAAAGGACCACCATACGAGCACCTTTCGATGCCCATATCCTTACCCAAAATGTTTCTACGGGTTCGCAAGTTTCCCAAGGGGATAATCTAGGTAGAATCGTTGGCACCGATTATTATTGGGTGAACGCCACGGTTCCCGTTTCCAAACTTCAATGGTTGAAATTTCCACAGAATAGTGCTGAAAAAGGGTCCCTAGTTCGGATAGAAAATTCAACAACCTGGCCCAGCGGTTCCTATAGAGAGGGCTATTTGGACCGACAAATTGGGGCCTTGGATGGCCAGACACGCTTGGCTCGGGTTTTGGTCCGTGTGGAAGACCCCCTGGGTCAAAAGTCCATTTCTGAAGACATGCCCATGCTTATCATAGGTTCCTTTGTAGAAGTGTATATCAATGCAACTCCCATTGAGAATGTCGTCCGTTTAGATAAAGGTCTTGTCCGTACGGGCGAGACCGTTTGGGTGATGAAAGACCGTAAATTGGAAATACGGGAGGTGGATGTTGTCCTCACGGATGATCGGTATGCCTATATATCAAACGGATTACAAACAGGTGACAAGGTGGTCACCACGGATCTAAGTACCGTAAGCAATGGCATCGGCCTTCGTACGGAAGGACAGGGTACTACGGAAACAACAGAATAAAATCGCATGGAAGAAAAAGAAAAAACAAAAAAAAAGCGTCCCAGAAAAGAAGGTGCCATAGCCTATATGGCCCGTAATTCCATTGCTACCAACTTATTGATGTTATTATTGCTGGGCGGTGGGATATTCACCATGTACACCATCCAAAAAGAGGTTTTCCCGGAGTTTCAATTGGATTTTGTGGAAGTATCGGTAGCCTACCCGGGTTCTTCCCCTGCGGAAGTGGAACAGGGAATTCTACAGCCTGTGGAAGAGGCGGTCCGTGGAGTCAACGGCATCAAGGAAATCGTATCGGAGGCCCGGGAAGGGTCCGGACAGGTAACCATAGAGCTGGTGGCCGGGACCGAAAGAATGAGGGCCTTTCAGGACATCGATCAGGCCATTAACCGGATCCGCACCTTTCCCGATGATATCGAGGAACCCGAAGTGGCCTTACAAAACAGACAACGCGATGTTATACAAATCGGCTTATATGGCAATGCCGATATCTGGACCTTACGGCAATTGGCAGAGCGGCTCAGGACCATATTACTGAACAATCCGGAGATTACCCAAGTGGAATTGGGCAATGTGCCCGAATATGAAACACGTATCGAAGTACCCCGACGCAATCTTCAAAAGTACAATCTTACCCTGGGTCAAATTGCGAATATCATCCGGCAAAGTAGCAACGACGTTCCGGCAGGGGCCGTACAAACGCAAAGTGGAGAGATTTTACTGCGTATGCAGGAACGAAAGCAATGGGCCGAGGAATATGGGAACATCACCATCGTTTCCTCTCCAGACGGTGCCAACCTCCTTCTCAAGGACATTGCAACGATTACAGATGGTTTTGAGGAAGTAGGTTTCCATGGGCAGTTCAACCAAGAAAATTATGTGGAGCTGCGTATTTTTAGGATTGGAGATCAGTCCCCGCTAAAAATAGCGGAGGAAGTCCAAGGAATCTTGGACGACTTTCAATTACCTCCGGGTATAAAATATAGAACGGATAGCAACCGCGCCGCCGACTACGAAGAGCGACTTTCCCTTTTGACCGAAAACGGCGTTCTTGCCATCCTTATCGTCCTTGTCATACTGACCTTGTTCCTGGAATACCGATTGGCCTTTTGGGTCATGATGGGAATGACCGTTTCCTTCATTGGTGGAATGATTTTACTACCATTGATCGGCATAAGCGTAAATATGATTTCCATGTTCGGTTTTTTGGTCGTTTTGGGTATAGTGGTAGACGACGCCATCGTGGTGGGTGAAAATGTTTATGAGTATAGACAAAAGGGTCTCAGCCCAATGCAAGCCGCAATTGCGGGAACCAAGGATGTATCGCTACCTGTCACTTTCAGTATTGTAACTACGATTATTGCCTTTGTGCCCTTGCTTTTTATGCCAGGGGAAACGGGCAAATTTTGGCAACCCTTGCCTGCGGTTGTAATCGTTATTCTTGGGGTTTCCTTGATCGAGGCACTTTTCATCCTTCCCTCCCATTTGGCCCACCTTAAAAAGGAACAGAACAAAAATAAATGGGTTCGTAAACTGGAAGGTTGGCAGCGGACCTTTGCTACAGGATTTGACAATTTCATTGAAAATAGGTACCGACCCGTTTTGGACAAATGCCTCCAGTATCGCTACATTACCCTATGCTCGGCCGTGACCTTATTATTGATCGTTGGCGGATACGGTTACAGTGGTCATATGGGAATGATCATGATGCCGGAAGTCGCTGCGGATGAAATAGAGTGCGGGGTACGGTTACCTGTTGGAACTACGCCAGATCAAGCGGCCAAGGTCGCGAAGGAAATCTCCGATGCCACACAGCGAATGTTCGAGGAGCATAATCTATACGAAGTAGCCGAGGGAATAAAGACCAACGTTAGGGGACAGAACTTTATCGATGTGGAAATTGTAATGCTACCCCCGGACCAGCGTGATATCACGGCCGGGGAAATGATCGCCCTTTGGCGGGATAATATTGGTGATATTCAAGGCGTGGACCAAATTACCTTTGAGGCGGAACGTGGACCGGGCGGGGCCCGGCAGGCAATCAGTGTGGACCTTAGTCATTCGGATATCGATGTGCTGGAAAGGGCAAGTGCCAGTTTTGTAAACCGGATGAAAGAATTTTCCAATACGCGCGATGTTACGGACAATTATAACAAAGGAAAGCTGCAGTATGATTTTAAGCTCCTTCCACAAGGGCGAAATTTGGGCCTTACCTCCGATGAGATTGGAAGACAAGTGAGGGATGGATTTTTTGGGGCCTTGGCCATGCGACAGCTTAGGGGTATGAACGAAATCGAGGTTCGGGTAAAACTTCCATTGGAGGAGCGTAAGGATATAAAGAATCTACAGGATTTTCTTATCCGCACTTCAGACGGTATCGAAGTACCCCTAATGGACGTGGTGGAAGTTGAGGAGCGCGAAGCCTTCACCAGCATCAATCGACGGGACGGTAGAAGGGTCGTCAATGTGGGTATGGACGTAGAACCGGCCAATTCCGTGAGTCGGGTATTGGCATCCATGCAAGAAGAAGTCCTACCACAACTGCGGAGTGATTTTCCGGGTACCACATGGACCTTTGAGGGTAGTCAGGCAGATATGCGGGAAAGTACCAACACTTTAAAAGCTGGGTTTTCCATTGCCATGCTCTTGATCTATGCGTTATTGGCCATCGCTTTCAGCAGTTATACACAGCCATTGATCGTGATGACCGCCATTCCTTTTGGAATCGTGGGTGCGGTCATAGGACATATTTTGTTGGGCTATGACCTTTCCTTGGTAAGTCTTATGGGCGTCATTGCGCTCTCCGGGGTGGTAGTGAACGACTCGCTCATCATGATCGATTTTGCCAACAAACGCCGGTTGGCCGGAGACTCCATTTACGAGTCCATCCATGAAGCGGGACTTCGTAGGTTCCGGCCCATTATCCTAACCACGATGACCACGTTCGGTGGTTTGGCACCTATTATTCTGGAAACATCCAGTCAGGCTTTTTACTTGATACCGATGGCCATTTCATTAGGTTTCGGAATTGTTTTTGCCACAGCTATTATATTGGTAATCGTACCTTGTCTTTACTTGATTCTGGAAGACATCAAACTACTAAGAAAAAGAGGCCGTACGGTAAAACGGGTCGATGTACTGGAGGCCTAGGGACCGTCCATTAAACGGAACGTTCGGGTTATAAAAATTGGCTTTTGCACAACATAATGTCGGAGTCTTCCCATACATTGTATTCATAAAAAAATGATATCATGGACAAAGAAGAATTATTAGGGAAGGAACTGAGTAACCTCTATGCCATTTCAAAACAGGTGAACAATTTTTTCAACGGTAGCAAAATCGGGTTTTTGAACGAACGACGAAAAACAATGCTGGAAGAGTACCTAAAGCTTAGTTGTAAATATGAAAACGACATCGCCGAATCACTTAGGCACATCAATGTAAATCCGGGTAATACGACGGATTCCATCGTACAGGAGATTACGGAGAACTTGCAAGAGATCCTTTCAGAATCCGGAATCAAAAAGGATTCCAAGCAACTGAGCTATATGATGTCCTTAAACCGATTGATAAGTTATCACGTGGCAAATATTGAGAACATCGGCTTTTTGCTGAACGAGGTGGAACTCAAAAACGCTTCTTAAAAGTTTGAAGAACTATAGGTACCCAGAAACATTTTCTTTAGTGAGCACATCTATGGGCAGTAATCTGTTTTTGGGCATCTCCCGCTGGTAGAGCAGATATTCCGTTACTATAGATATGCCGTGATAGCCTTGAAGTTTCGGGTTTTGGTTAAGTAGTATATCGATGGTGCCTTCCCTTAAAAGTTCGATATTTTCGGGAATCATATCATACCCAATAATTTTGACCGATGGGTGTTTTCTTAGGAGGTCCTCAGCTACATGGGTCTTTGAATTGGTTATGAACAATCCATCGGTCTTGCTTAATTTATGATCCAATAAGCCCATATCCAATTCGGCTTCAAACCGGATAATCTCAAAGGTACTTGAAGCGTCCCTTTCACGGAAATAATCCAAAAAACCGATTTCCTTTTCCTCTACATGGGTGGCATTTTCTGTCTGTACACCTATATGGAGTATCAAAATAGTTCTTTTGGGTGCTACACTCCGGGTCAAAATATCCATAAAATAGGCGGCGGTACGTCCACTCATGAAGTAATCCTGACCTATAAAGCAGCCATAATCAACATCCTTTATTGGGGAGTTCAAAAGAACAAAGGGGATTTTCCTTTCCTCGAGTTCTCGGTATAGATTGAAACAGGTATCCGTAAAAAAAGGAACAATGACCAGGGCATCGGGGCTATTTTGTAGCACGGAGCTAAAATTTTGGTAGTAGGTATCGGCCGTACTTCCCATGCGAACGGACGAAATACGAATCCCAAAAGGCTCCAACTCCGCATAGGCATCCATCACGCCTTGATGCATTTGCTGCCAGTACCGATCATTTGTGTAGTCTGGCGTAAGCAGCCAAATCGTAAATGACCGATGGTTCTTTAAGGTCCTGGCGATCAAATTGGGACGGTAATCAATACGTTGCAGTACTTCCTCTACCTTCCTTCTGGCCTTCTCCGAAACCTTGCCGCGATTATTGAGAACACGATCTACGGTTCCCCGGGATACATCGGCCATGGAGGCGATGTCCTTTATGGTAAAGTTTCTTTTATCCATTGCTCGTTCAACGTAAAATCTGGACCGAAAAAGGTGTTTAATCGGTCATGTGAAAGATTATGGAATAACCGTTAATACGTATCCTTTATCCAGTTGTACGGTTTTCTTTTGACCCAATTGCCCCGGGTAAAATCCGGAAAATCCTGGGGTTCGCCATTGTTGGCGATGGATAGTTCTGACAATGGGGTTATGGCACTCCAGGCCGCAGCGTCATAGGCGTCCATGGGCGGAGCGATATTGGCCTTGGCCGATTCCACAAAGGCATTGATCACAAAAAAGTCCATACCGCCATGGCCCGCGCCGGTGGCGTATTCCCCATATTTAACCCAAAGTGGATGGTCATATTTTTTGAGCCATTCATCCGCGGCGTCCCAGCGGTGAGGTTGGGACTGACCCTCGATATAGATGCGGTTTCCGTCCACTTCCCAGAGGCCGTTCGCCCCTTGTACCCTAAAGCCCAAGGAATAAGGTCTGGGCAGGTTGCAGTCGTGGGTAACGATGATGGTCTCCCCGTTCGAGGTATCGATGGTGGTGGTAATCACATCGCCCTGCTTCCATTTCAATTTGGCGTTTGGATGGTCCTCACCGCCCTTTTTCACGATATAGTTATGCAACCCAATGGCCTTTGTGGCATGGGATGTAAGCGAAACAAACCTGTTCCCCCTGTTGATATCGCACATCGCGGCAATGGGTCCCACGCCATGGGTGGGATATACATCGGCATTTCTCAACAGGGAATGTTGCGTACGCCATCTGGCCTCGGAAATTCCCTTTTCGCCAAATTCGGCCCCAACACCGTAGGGTTCCTTTCCATCGTTGAACTTAACGCCCCGTAAATCATGCTGATAGCCGCATCTAAAATGTACCAGCTCCCCAAATACATTTTGACGGACCATGTTCAATACCGCCAAGATATCCCTACGATAGTTTACGTTCTCCAAAATCATCATATGGGTTCCCGTACTCTCATGGGTATTTACCAAATCCCAGCACTCCTCCATGGTGTTCGCTGCGGATACTTCCAATCCTGCATACTTTCCGGCCAGCATGGCATCCTTGGCCATTCGTGTGTGCCATAGCCATGGGGTCGCGATGATAACGGCATCCACCTCTTTAAGCTCCAAAAGATTTCTATAATCCAAATCGCCCTTACTGAATACCTGTGGTTTGGCACCCCCTTTTTCAGAAATCATCTCCAGGGCAATCTTTACACGGGCTTGGTCGATGTCACAAATAGCGGTTACCAAAACATCGTCACGTTGCAATAAGTTACTCAGGTGATTGGTTCCTCGTAGCCCTACCCCGATCATACCCACCCTGAGCTTTTGGGCAGAAAAGTTCATTCCCATGGAATACTGTGGCCAAAGGGCCGCACCTGTGGCCGCAAGGGACGTGGATTTGATAAAATTTCTTCTGGATTTTGATTTCATTTTGATAAGATTTTAGATTTTAAAATGGGTCGAATTTTGGATGCGCAATCCGGCATCGACCTGTATGGGATATGCCTCCTTGGCCCCAACGGAGAGGAGGGCTTCAACTATTTTACCTTCTGTTCCGGGTTCCGTAAGAACCACGATACTTCCTCCGCCACCGGAGCCCACAATTTTGGCACCGTAGGCACCCTGTTGTAAAACGGCATCGATCATGGCATCTATTTTAGGTACGGTAATCTTCAATTTATCCCTTAAAATGATATGATGGGCGGTCATCAACCTACCTATTTCGGGTAGGTTAAGATTCGGTTTTTGAAATTCCAATAATGCCTTTTGGGTAATATCATGGTTTTCAATGGCCGCTTCAAAATAGGGTACCAATTCCATTGGTAGAATCGAAGTATATTTTTTTAGGTCCGAAATAGTGGCTTTTTGAATATTGAAATCCGGAAATTTATCCGTTACCCGTTGAATGGATTTTAGGGCGTTCCCCTTTACCCTTGCCAAAAGTCCCACCGTTTCTTTTGGAACCCCTGATACGCCCGTTACCATCCCTTGCAGTTGAGAACCGATGGTCTGGCATTCAAAAGGCGGATTTGTTTTGATATGTAACACGCCACCCACGCCAATGCTGAAATGGTCCATCATTCCGCCCGGTTCCTTATGTTCCAAAATTTCCGCCCAATAGCCCAATTCCGCCAAAAATTCCTTGGTTACCGGTCTATCCAGGCCAAAGGCCTCCACCAAAAAATAAATCCACGCCAGCAAGACCGCCGAGGAACTGGAATTTCCGGAATTAATGGGAATATTTCCCGTAATTTCCACATTATACCCTTGGACAGGAACACAGCCTTCCCGTTTTAAAACGCGAAGTGCCGACCCAAAATAATCACGGGGTTCCAATGTTTTGAATTCCTGAGAAATGGGGATAACCCTTTTGGAATCGATATCCTCCATCTGAATTCTAAAAACCCCATTCTCATTGGGTGTTGCCTTCAAAAATATATACCGATTTATGGCACAGGCAATTACCGGAAGCCCCAGATAATCCTGATGGTCGCCAAAAAGGCAGGTCCTCCCGGGGGCCACAATATGTATTCTCGTATCCAACAAGGTTCAATTTCTTAACGTTACGCTCATTGCAAAGTCTAAAATCCGAAGCCATTTTCCACGATATTAAACTTCAATAGAACAATGATACAAAAAATGTGTTCGAGCACAAAATAAAATTTCAAGCAATAAATCACGGTTCGGGGCAAGGTTTGGTCTCCATACGTAGCAATCTTAATGGTTTTAAATCAGCGGTTTGGAACCAAGGGAAAAACGTACACTGTTAAAAACCTGTTGATTAAAAAGAAGCGAACGGTATCAATATTTATTTATATTTGAAAACCGACCATCTTTACCGATGATAAAAAATATCAAAACCATGTTCAGTAACATGAACGACTCCACCCGCGAGGCAGCCCTTACCTGTCTTTGCAATGAGTTCAAATTGAACGACAAGCGGTTTATCAAAAAAAATTGGATGATCGGTGGTAGGATTCCGGAGGAATATCAGGAGAGAACGGTCGTCATTTTTCAAAACCTGTTGCGGGAACAAGCCATAAAGGTTCGGGAAATAGAGGTGAAACTTTAAAAAAAATCCCTTTTGTCAATTGTCCTTACTTACGTCCAGGGTTAGCATCGTTACCATCGCTTTTCCGCTATTCGAAATTCAAGGCGGCTCCGGGCATTTTGATATCGTCATTTTGTAAACCCAATAGTTGAAGAATTGTTGGCGCTATTTGATTGCTGAACAACTGTTCGTTTGTCGTAACCTCCCCTTTTGCCTTAACTCCCTTTCCAAAAGCGATCAACCAAACACTTCCGGCACCTGCTATTTCCGATCCATGGCTTTTCCACGTATCCAAGGGTTGTGTCCCGCGTCCATGGTCCGTTGTGATTACAAAAAGCGTATTGTTCTTATAAAAACTGTCGGATTGTGTAAAATCCCACAACTCTTTTATAAAGGTATCGGTTGTATGGGCCGATTTCAAATAAGCTCCGTAATCCCCATCATGGGCAAAGTCGTCCGTTTCCCCATAAGCGATATAGACCACTTTTGGGTGGTTTTTTTTCATTTCTTCCAATGCGAAATAATGCGTAAAAGCATCCAACCGAACAGAGCCCCACGGACTTGGCACTTTTGGTTGCAATTCGTTCAGGAATTTTTCCCGCTCTGTGATATCGTCACCTTTGGCAACATCAAAACCTGCATTGACCGGAACCCCTGAACGTTCCTCATTGATGATATACGGGAATACGTCCCAACTCCCAAAGGCGGCCACTTTGCCGTGGTATCGTGTATCACTGTGGGCAATTTCCAAAAATGTCCTATTGGGATTTGGAATCTTATCATTACTTGTAATACGGTCGTCATCGGCCTTTCCGGTCAATATCTCGTTGTACCCCGGGTAGGAAAACCACATCGCATTGGTCAAATCCACCTTGCTCCCATGATTTCGGTTTCCATGAATCCGTCCAATGGACGCTACGGTGTTCCAAACAAAGGGTAGAAGGGCCTTACGTCGCTCCATTGGGGAACTCCTCCAAAACAGTTTCCGTAACTCCGTAGTATCATGGACATAGTCGCTATGGGCTACCAAGAGGGAATCCGCACCCGAGAACAGCTCCTGCCAGCGAAAACCATCCAGGCTTATCAGAACTATGTTGGCTTGACCCTCTTGTGCCTTGGCCAAGCCACCGGCTAGGACTATAAAAAGAAGAAGCATCGGGATTTTTATGTTCATCGTATTTCAATTTTATTTCTTCTCAAACTTCCGCCTAAAACTAGCCAAAATATGCTTTGGACCTCGGTTAAAAAGTTATTAACAATCTATCTTAATAACTTTATGCGTGCATTTCATCGAAAAAATTGCTCTTTTAATCGTGAAAATAATTTCAAAATCTATTTTTGGCCGACCCAATTGACCAAATGCCCATTTACTGATAGCAATTTAAATGAAAATACGCCTTTCCAAGTTCCCTACCCTAGCACTACTTGCTTTTGTTCTAATTATATTTTCAACCTCCTGCAACAAGGAAACGGACTTGGTTTCTGAATTTGTTATCAAAGACAGTACGACGTCAATCGACCAAAACGATACGGGTAGGCTAGCAGAAATAGATACAGTAGAGGAGTCAAATTAATCAAGAAACCTTTTTGGTGCAGCAATCGTCCTTTTCGCGGACTTCTTTTTCCTTTCTTTAGATTACCTTAGTGGGAAACATTTTCTATGCCTTCCCCATTTAAACGAAACATTTCACTTACCGGTGACACACGATTGACCGGTATCTCACTGACAGACTCCAAGGAATTTGCCGCAGGATTTCCAGGGATTAAAGTGGCGATTCAGCATACTTTTAAGGAAATGGGGGCTTTGGAAGCCTTGGGCACGCTTTCCAAAATGAACCAAAAGGACGGATTCGACTGTGCCGGATGTGCATGGCCCGACCCAGAAAAGCCTTCCAAACTTGCCGAATACTGTGAGAACGGGGCGAAGGCCCTTGCGGAAGAGGCTACATATGAAAAAGTGGACCCCGATTTTTTCAAAAAATATAGCGTTGAGGAAATTTCCACATGGTCCGACTTCCATATTGGAAAAAGTGGCAGATTGACCCAGCCCATGATTTTAAGGGAAGGAAGTATCCACTACGAACCCATTTCCTGGGATGCCGCCTTTGACAAGATTGCCGTACATCTAAAATCCTTGGCATCCCCGGACGAAGCTATTTTTTACACCTCGGGACGCTCGAGCAACGAGGCGGCGTTTTTATACGGACTCTTTGTGCGTGCCTTTGGCACCAACAACATGCCGGATTGTTCCAACATGTGCCACGAAAGCAGTGGCGTTGCCCTGTCCGAAACCTTGGGCATTGGCAAGGGATCTGTAAAATTGGAGGATTTTGACGAGGCCGAAGTAATCATCGTTATGGGCCAAAATCCGGGTACAAACCATCCTCGAATGCTGTCCGCCCTGGAAAAATGTAAAAAGAACGGCGGAAAGATCATCAGTATCAATCCTTTGGCAGAAGCCGGACTGATCCGGTTTAAGGACCCGCAATCCCTATCCGGGATTACCAAAGGGACTTCCCTTACGGATATCCATCTTCAGGTAAAAATCAATGAGGACGTGGCCCTGCTCAAATTGCTACTGAAAAAGTTGGCCCATCTGGAACGAAGTGGCAAAACCGTGTTCGACCACAGCTTCATTGAAACCTATACCGAGGGATTTGATCAACTCCTAAAGGATTTGGAACGATACTCCGAAAACGAACTTTTGGAACGTTGCGGTATTCCCGAAGAAACGATTGACGAAGCGGTTAGCTTGCTAGCGGAAAAAAATAAAATCATCATCTGTTGGGCCATGGGTCTTACCCAGCATAAAAATGGCGTGGACAACATTAAGGAATGCGTGAACCTCCTTCTCCTAAAAGGAAGTCTGGGAAAACCGGGCGCCGGAACCTGTCCGGTAAGGGGTCACAGCAACGTCCAGGGAGACCGCACGGTGGGCATCATGCACCATGTTTCAAAGGAACTGAACCAAAGTATTGAAAAGGTATTTGGCTTTACACCACCTAACAAAGAAGGCTTGGATACGGTAAAGGCCCTTGAGGCCATGCACGAAGGAAGGGCCAAGGTGTTCATTGGGCTGGGAGGAAATTTTGCATCTGCCGTGGCCGATACCCACTATGCAGCGGAAGCACTTCAAAATTGCGACCTAACAGTTCAGATAAGTACAAAACTGAACCGGAGTCATTTGATTACTGGCAAGACCGCGTTGATATTACCAACATTGGGTCGGTCCGAAAAAGACAATTCCAACGGAAAAGAAAGATTCTTGACCGTGGAAAATAGTATGGGCAAAGTGCACAGGACCAAAGGGGTGCTACAACCGAAATCGGAACATTTAAAAAGCGAACCGGAGATTATTGGGGGTATTGCAAATGCGTATTTTAAAAACCAGCATCCCGTAGCGTGGGAAGATTTGGGCAAGGATTATGATACCATCCGTGAAAAAATGTCCGAAATCCTGAAAGGTTTTGAATCGGTTCAAAAAGATTCCAAAGGATCTGGGTATTATTTACCTAACAATGTTAGGGATCTGGATTTCAGTAAATTGGAACATGGAAAAGCCAAATTCAGTATTTGCAAAATGGCGTCACATGAACGTAAGCCCAATGAATTCCTATTGATGACGATACGTTCTCACGATCAGTTCAACACCACCATTTACGGCCTAAACGACCGGTACAGGGGCATACAGAACGAACGCCGCGTACTTTTTATGAATCCGAAGGACATGGAGCGATTCGGCTATAAGCGCTTGGATATCGTGGATTTGGTAAGCAACTATGATTCGGTAGAGCGACGTGCCCAAAAATTTTTAATCGTCCCTTATAATATCCCGCAAGGGAATTTGGGAGCCTATTTCCCCGAAGCGAATATGGTCGTTCCCCACAACCACTACGCGGATAAAAGCAACACCCCCATCAGTAAATCGATCATCGTGCATTTGGAACGATCGAAATAAGTAATTCCTAACAATGCCCTAGTCCCCTTTCCGTAATTTGACCTAACTTTAAGGTGGCCATTTCCAATCGCTATTTTGTACTGCATCGTAGACATAGAAACCACCGGAAACGGAATCAAGGGTAACAGTATTACCGAAATATCCATCTTTAAATACGATGGGCATGAGGTGGTGGATGAATTTACCTCCTTGGTAAATCCGGAATGTGAAATACCCTTTTTCATTACCGGACTTACGGGGATTGACAACGATATGGTACGAAATGCTCCAAAATTGGCCGAAATAGCTCCAAAAATCCTGGAGATTACTTCCAATGCCATTTTTGTGGCGCACAGCGTCAATTTTGATTACAATGTCATCAAAAACGAGCTGCAGCTCCTTGGAATCGAGTTTTCAAGAAGGAAGCTCTGCACGGTGCGGTTGTCCAGAAAACTGCTTCCCGGGTATCATTCCTACAGTCTTGGGAAATTATGCTCCGCCGTGGGGATACCCCTTTCCAATAGACACCGGGCCCGGGGTGATGCCCATGCCACCATGCTTTTGTTCCACAAGCTGTTGCGGACCCACGATGCCGAAAAAGTATTTAAGTCCTTCCTGAACGCCAAATCACAGGAAGCTACGCTGCCCCCCTCCCTACCCAAAAGCGAATTTGAAAAGTTACCCACCACGCCCGGCATCTATTATTTTAAGGATGGGAAAGGACATATCATATACGTGGGCAAGGCCATCAACATTAAAAAGAGGGTGTTGGGGCATTTCTACGATAAATCCACCAAGGAAATTGCGTTGTGTAATGAAACGGCCTACCTGGACTTTGAGGAAACGGGAAACGAATTGATCGCACTTTTGCTGGAATCGGCGGAAATCAAGAAGCACTATCCAAAATTCAATCGCGCCCAGAAACGAAAAATTCAGCAGTACGCACTATTTAGTTATGAGGACCGCAACGGAATCCTGCATTTGGCCTACAACAAAATCAATATGGCGCCCAATCCCCTGCTGGTGCTATACAGTATTTCTGAATGTAGGACCTTTTTGGAAGCACTGTGCGAAAGCTTTGGGCTCTGTCCAAAATATTGCCACCTCCAGGATAACGTGGACACCTGTTCGCATTTTAGGATAAAAAATTGCATCGGGATTTGTTCCGATATTGATCATTTGGAAGTATACAATCAACGGGTACGGAAGGCCATAGAATCGCTGGGAGAAACAAAATCGGACTTCGCCATTAGACTTAAAGGGAGAAACCCGGAAGAGAACGGTTTTGTGCTGGTACAGGAAAACCTATATACGGGATATGGCTTTATACCCAAAGACACGCCACTTAGTACCCAAGATGATTTTGAATCCTATCTAACCAGACAAAAAAACACCTTGGAAACGCAACGTATCGTGGAAGCTTTCGTTAGGAAAAGTCCGAAAGGCATTCTGAGCTTTACGAGAGCGGAGACCTATTGAATACGGTCAGTCCTTTAATTTGTGATACATCTTGATCACAAAAAACAACCAAAGGACAAAAACAATCCCTACGATGATGGAATAAATCAATACTACCTCCACTATTTCCTGTACTTTAAATAGTTCATAAAGCCCAAGATAGTAGGTGCCCAAAATGCAATGAATATGGCCTCCAGCTTTTGTCCTGTCAGGAACATGACCTCGGATACCACTATAATGGAAAGCACGACTAGGAGCATAATACAATTCATTACCCCTATACGTTTGATAAAACTCTTCAGCATACTTTAAATAAATTGAAAGCAAAGGGAACAGAAACTAACCCTCCCCTGATTCCGGTTTATTTAAATGTACGAAAATATGTGTTCAATCAAAGGGATTACCCTAAGACTGTTTTCCCTTTCCGCTGTTCATAAGGCTAAGGGTGACCACAACAAGGGCAATCACCACAGCGGCAAAAACGCCGATCATGATAATCCCGTTGCTCCAGTTTACTAATGGCAGTATGGTATTCATAAGTCCAAAATTTAAAGTTTTGTTTTCGCACTACTCTTTGAAGGGTCCCACTTTCCCCTTGTAGTGGATTAATTATTGGAATAAAAATATATGGAAGGAACTGGGAATTTTATGATTTCCGTCATATACATCGGCATATAAAAGAAATTTTCTACTGCGCTTTTTTGTTCTGATGGGCGACTCTGGCACCGAGTGTGGACAATTGATTGGCATTATCAAAATAATCGACAGCCTCCTTGGTGGTTACAAAGAGAAATTCCTTTTGAAGTTCATTGATGATATTGGTGGTAAAAATGATGTCGCGCATGGGCCCGATAGCGCCTGCAATATAGAACTGCAGTCCCATTTCATGGATTTCGTGAATCAGCTTGGAAAGCACGTCCGCCCCCGTGGCATCGATGTAGGTCATGGCCTCGGCATTTAAGATAACCGCCTTTAAATCGGACCCCTTTCCCTTGATCTGTTTTAACAGCTTCTTTTTGAAATAGCCTGAATTCCCAAAATAGAGCTGGGAATCGAACCGAACAATCAATAAATCCTTTCGGATTATGACCTCATCGTTAAACCGATTGATGTTCTTATAATAATCGGACCCCTTCAGATTCCCCAACTCCGCAAAGTGGGGTTTGGAGGTTCGATACACCATCAGCAATAATGATAGCAGCGTTCCCACAACGATTCCTTGGGTAATCCCGATAAAAAGCGTAATCAAAAAAGTAAGCAACAACACCCCGAATTCATCCTTCCGGTCTACCCATAAGTACTTGGCATAGTCCAAATCAATTAGCCCAAAAACGGAAACCATAATAATACTTGCCAGTACCGTATTGGGCAGGTATTGGAAAACAGGTGTAAAAAACAACAGCGTAAGCACAACCAAGACCACACTGAAAAAGCCCGCTAAATTGGTTTTGGCACCTGCTTCCTGATTGATGGCCGACCTGGAAAAACTGGCCGTGGAAGCATAGGATTGAAAAAAAGAACCTAGGATATTGGATGCCCCCAAGGCAATCAATTCCTGATTGGCATCTATGGTCTCTTCCCCGCTTTTCTCTTCCATGGCCTTACCTATGGATATGGTCTCCAAGTATCCTACCAAGGCCAATGCGACACCCATGGGCCAAAGGCTTTTTATAGTTTCAATGGTGATTTTGGGCAGGTCAAAGGAGGGCAAGCCTTTGGAAACTTCGCCTACTAACTTCATATCGTATACACCCAAACCAAAATAATAAACGGCTAGAATGCCCAATACGACCACCAAAAGCACCGCGGGAAAGCTTTTTTTCCATTTTTTAAATCCCAGAATCAGTACAATACCTAGAATGCCCAATCCCAAATCATAGGGGTTGGTGTTCCCCAGCTGCTGCCATGTCAAGGCTACAATTTCATGAAAATGATTGCTATTCGGGACAGGGATTCCCAGCAAGTGCTTTAATTGACTCACCATAATGATAATGGCGGCAGCCGAAGTAAATCCGCTGATAACAGGCTTTGACAAAAAATTGACCAAAAAGCCCATCCTGAATATGCCCAGAAGTAATTGTACAGCCCCAACTATCAACACCAACACGACCGCCAAAGCAATATAGTCCGCAACATTGCTTATAGCGAACGTTCCCAAAGCCGCGGCTACCAATAGGGAATCCATGGCCACGGGCCCCATGGCCACTTTGCGTGAGGTGCCTAAAAACACATAGGTCAACACGGGAACCAAGGCGGTGTACAAACCATAGACTGGAGGCAAACCGGCAATCATGGCGTAGGCCATACCTTGCGGGACCAAAACTATGCCCACGGTAAGTCCTGCGATCAGGTCTTTTATAAAATAGGCCTTTTTATAGGTAGTAGCCCATTCCAAAAATGGTAGAAAACGGTTCACGTTTCAAAAGTAAACAAATCCCACGTGGCAAAATTAGGTAAGACCAAAGTTAGAGAAGCAGTCCCACCGAATAACACATATACATAGTAAGCCCTGAAAGGGCGAGGTACGTGGAAAGGCACAAGCACGGATGCTTGCGCCAGCGTAGGGGGTTTAGGTATCCTTATTTATAATATTCAATTTTAACTTTTGTGTCCTTGTATTCAATACAATTTTGATTTTGGTCGAATTTTAAACAGTTATATTGAGTCGAACCCCATATACTCTCATCAGATAAGCTGATGATGGTTTCTTTAAATATTCTTTTTTCCTGGTATTCAAGAGCAATTTTAAACGAAGTATTCGATTGATAATAGTTTTGTTTACTTAGTTTACCGTTGCCCTCGTATAAATACTCAATGATTTCATAAGGAAAGATATTGTAACGCACATTCGTAGTATCGGACAAAGACTTTTCCCATGCCCTATATTCCGTTTGTCTATAAAGTTTCCTTTCATTGTTCAGTTTGTTTTCAAATATTGACCTCATTGTAAGCTTTTTTTCGCCATCATAATACCCTTTTGAGATTAATAAATTGTTTTTGTCATACGAAAAGAGAATCGTTTGGCTTAATTCATTGGAGCTGTATTCTCTTTGTTCCGCAATCATTCCACTTTTATTGAAAAAGTATTCATTATCAATAATTGCAACTTCTTCATCTGAATCATCAAATTCATTTTCTTGGTTGGACTGATGGATAAATTTCAAATATTTTACATTTCCTAATAGTCCAATTTTTTCAAGGTCGGTCAAATAATTTTTCTTTGTTGCGCAACTTGAGGAAAAAAATAAAATTAGTATTGGAATTAGATTTCTCATTGGTTTTAATGTTACCTAAATAGGATATATAAAGACCTTAAAATGCTCGGCCGTCCCTCCCTCAAGATACAAAAACCCGGTATCCAAATTAGCTTGCTCCACGGCGTAGGGGTAAAAAGTGATGGGTTCTACACAGACCATATTGGGGACTTCCGTCCACAGCATAAAGTGTTCAAAACCTTCGGTTTTGATGGTCAGTTCCAATTGGTCCTTGAGTACAATCGAGGATTCCTTAGGTACCTGAAGGGCCCTGCTCCCCACCGCCATAACTTCGGGAATGGAAATCTGTTTTTCCTGGGTATTGATAAACGGTTTCTCCGTTACAAGGTTGAAGGCCGGGTGGTAGCCCAACATAAAGGGCATGCCGTCTTCCCCTTCGATTTCAAAACAGATTTCTAGACCATCTTCTTTCAAATGGTAGGACTTTACAAACGAAAAATCATAGGGCCAAAAAAGTTCCGGTGCCGTCGACTTCCCAGGGTATTTGGAATTTTTTATGGGTGTATTCGCCTGATAGCGCTTTTCAAAAACCGCTTTTGTTTCGGTGGATTCCAAAAGTTCGTATTCCAGTTCCCGGAGCAGTCCATGCTGGTCTTGGACGGCCATCCCTTTTGGGGTTTTCACGTTGAAATCGGCCTCGTTTGTGGGTCCAATAATGGGAAACATCTCGGTATCGGAATTTCGCCATCCCGGACTCCCTTTTTGATGTATCAATTCGTGGCCATCCACAAGATAGCCTACCAGTTCGCCTTCCTCGATCCGCACTTTCTGTTTATGTAAGGTAAGTATCGTCATATTATTCGTTTATCAATCGGTAAATCAAAATTGCGGTTCTTTTGGTCAACGCTTCAATGGTGTTCAAATTCACGGTTTCCTGGGGTGTGTGGGCTCCCGTGCCCATAGTGCCCAATCCGTCGAGGCAATCCACATATTCCGCCACAAAGGAGGTATCCGCAGCGCCTCTTCTTCCGGGATCATAGGCGACTACCTCGCCCTGATTTAAATCGAGGCTGACTTGATTCAATTTTTGCAAGAGGACATGGTTCCCTTCGGTCGGCGCCATGGCCGGATACATATCGGAAAAGGAAATCGCCGCCGAAGTCTTTGGAAGGTTTTCCGCAACGATCGCCCTCATTTTCTCCCGGGTACGTTCTTTTTGCTCCTCCGAAATAAACCTTAGTCCACCCCGTACCTCGGCCCGTTGGGCGACCACGTTTGTTTTTCCAAAAACGGTGCCTCTGCTTGTCATATCATCAAAGGTCACAAAAGTACCTCCCAACAACGTCCCGGGATTGAAGGTCAAAAGTTCTTCCCCTTTTACATCGGTATAAAAACCATGAAGAATTCTCGACATTTCAAAAATGGCCCCAGCTCCTGTATTTTCACTAAAGATACCGGAGGAATGGGCCCGCTTCCCTTCCACTTCCACTTTCCATCCGGATGAGCCACGGCGCGCTACGGTAGCGAAGTTAAACCCAGTGGACGTTTCAAAACCCAAGGCAATATCGCTTCTTTTAGCGGCATCTATCAGGTCCTTCCTACTTATCTCCAAAGGGTCCCCGGCACTTTCCTCATCGCCCGTTAGGGCAACAATAATCTGGGAATGGCCCAACAAATTATTCTCTTGCAAGGCTTTTAAGGCATACAGAATGATGACATTGCCACCTTTCATATCATTTCCGCCCGGGGCGTGGGCCGTACTGTCGTTTACCATGGTAAAAGTCTGAAAAGGGCTGTCCTCCTCAAAAACGGTATCCAGATGTCCGATCAACAGCAACTTTTTACCCTTGGTACCTTTGGTCTCGGCAAACAAATGCCCCGCTCGGTTCATTTTTTCGGGCATGGGAATCCAATTCGTTTCAAAACCAATGTCGCCAAAAGCCGAATTGAATTCGGCACCCACCTTCTTCACCCCTTCCAGATTTAAGGTGCCGCTGTTGATGTTCACCACCTTTTCCAAAAAGCCGATGGCATCGGGATTATTGGCTTCGATACTTTTGATGATTTTTTTCTCGGTGCCGGATAATTTTTGTCCCGCTACATTTTGGAAAATCGGGAACAAGAGAAGCACAATTAGGATTTTTCGAATCATAACGTTTGGTTTGAGTCAAATATACCTAAATCAGATATTAAAACTAAGCGCTCTCTAGGCAAGTCTTCGAGGGCATTCGTTGCGATCAAGTTTTTATTTTCGAAGCCTGCCTGACAAGTGTTCAGGAGGGGTATCCCAAGGGTATTAAACCCTTTGGCGGCGAACATAAATGGAATGACGAATTCAGACCTGTCAGGTATCCAAAACCCGACAGGTCTAGCAAAAATTACTCGAACCGAATAGCCTTTACGGGCGTAATCTTGGTGATGATGTACGAGGGAATCAACAACATCAACAGACATAGGAAGAGCACCCCGATATTGAGCAGCAACACCGTAATCCAGTTGATGTGCACGGGAATGTACTCAATGTAATATTCCTCCGGATTGGGAAACTTGAACAAACGGTATTGTCCCTGGAGCCAAATAAAGCCCAAGCCGATCAAATTTCCCCAAAACAGACCGATGCTGATCAGATAGGCCGCATTGTACAAAAACACTTTTCGTATACTCCAATTGGTCGTGCCCAGGGCCTTTAGGATTCCGATCATGGGCGTACGCTCCAAAATAAGCACCAGAAGGGCTGTAATCATATTGATGCCCCCAACAATGATCATGATTCCAATGATCAAGGCGGTATTAAAATCGAACAGGCCGATCCACTCAAATATTTTATAATATTTATCCCGGATTGATTTTGTATCCAAGGTGGAGACGGTCTTTCCAAAAATTTCATTGCTCTTGGCATCGATATCGTCAAAATTGTCCAGCAACACCTCAAAATTGCCCACCTCATCATCGGCCCATTTGTTCATCTGTTGGATGTGCCTAATGTCGACAAAAATATACTTGTCGTCAATCTCCTCAAAACCACTGTCATAGATGCCCACAATGGTGAACTTACGTTGGTTGGGCATTTTGTTGGTATCGTCGTCCCGCAGAAAAAAGGTAAAAAAGGAATCCCCCACCCCCAACTTCAAACGGTTGGCCGTAATGTTTGAAATAAGCACATCTGAATTGAGTTCGCCTGTATAATCCGGCAAGGTTCCGGCCACCAAAAAATCGTGGATGGGCGTCCAATAGTAATCCGCCCCCACACCCTTGGCAATGATGCCCTCAAAAGTGTCCTCCGTACGGATAATCCCTCCCTTGGTGGCCACGGCCTGTACATGGGCAATTCCGTCAACATCTGTAAACCTGGGGTAGAAATCCTGTTTTTTGGATACAGGTGATACCGATACTTCGGACCGATTATTGTCATAGTTGGAAATCTGAATGTGGCCGTTAAAAGCGGTAACCTTTTCCCGAATTTTATATTTTAACCCTTCTCCCGTAGCGATGGCAATCAACATCATGACAACACCAATGGCTATGGCGGCTATCGCTATTTTTATTATTGGCGCGGAAATACTAATTTTATGTTCCTTGCCCGTAATAAGCCGTTTGGCAATGAAATATTCTAAGTTCAAATGATGTTGTTTTTATACCGATTCAAAAATACCCTTTTTTTATCTTTTTTGATTTGCATTTCCTGTGGAAACTCGGGCAAAAAAGATGCGGACACTTCTCAGGTTTCGGCCGAGGAGACGCTGCTTGAGGAACCCGAACCCATTATTGTAGCGGCCAATAGAACCGATGCATATCTTCCGCTGTTGGCAGGGAAATCGGTGGGCATTGTGGCAAACCAGACCTCGGTGATATTTAAGGAAAACGGATATACCCACTTGGTCGATTCCTTGTTGCAATTAAATGTCGATATAAAAAAGGTGTTTTCACCGGAACACGGTTTTCGTGGCAAGGCCGATGCCGGCGAAAAAGTGGAAAGCGGTACGGATGAGGAGACGGGGCTTCCCATTGTTTCCCTCTATGGAAAAAACAGAAAACCTTCGGCGGAACAATTGGCGGGTTTGGATGTGGTCCTATTCGACATACAGGACGTTGGAACCCGATTCTATACGTATATCGCCACACTACAATTGATTATGGAAGCCTGTGCCGAAAATACTATTCCCGTTCTGGTTTTGGACCGACCTAACCCGAACGCCCATTATGTAGATGGCCCCACCATGCAAAAGGAACACACCGGATTCTTGGGCATGAACGAAATTCCCTTGGTGTATGGTATGAGCATTGGCGAATACGCCAACATGATCAATGAAGAAGGTTGGTTGGAAGGAGGCAGGAAATGTGACCTAAGGGTTATTCCCTTGGAAAACTGGACACACGAACGAATTTACCAAATCCCAATACGTCCCTCCCCCAATTTACCGAACGATGTTTCCATAAATCTCTACCCGAGTCTCGGTCTTTTTGAAGGGACCAATGTCAATGCAGGTCGCGGTACGGAATTTCAGTTTCAGCGGTATGGAGCCTCCTTTATGGATTCCACCGCCTATAGCTTTTCCTATGTTCCGGAACCCAATTTTGGAAGTAAATACCCCAAGGAGGAAGGAAAAGTATGCTTCGGCAAAGACCTTTCCAACACGCCGAGAATAAGCGAAGTTTCCTTGCAATGGATTTTGGATGCCTATAAAAACACCCTAGATAAAAATAAGTTCTTTTTGACCGATGGATTTACAAAGCACGCCGGCACCCGGGAACTTCAAAAGCAAATTGAGTCGGGGCTTACAGAAAGGGAAATAAAGGCTTCGTGGCAGCTGGAATTGGAGAAATTCAAGAAAATACGAGCCAAGTATTTGATGTATGAGTAGTATTGGTTTCTTTGTCATACTGAACGTAGTGAAGTATCTATTGTAGCAACGAATCCTCTAAGATATCGTGGTCTTAGTTGATAGCCCCGAACATGCAATAGATTCTTCGTTCCGCTATGCTCCACTCAGAATGACAAAAAAGAGAGAACACTACTCTCAGAATAACAAAAAGTGAAAGGGCTCCACTCAGAATAAAATACAAGGGTTTGTTATAATGCAGACTTGGATTCCCCAACCGTTGTGGGCCTACGGTATTTATGAAAAGGCTGTTTTAGCAATCTGGATATACTGGAATTCTCCCTTTCATCTGGGAAGGTATCCACACCGTACACGATCGATTCCCTATCCAAATACATATAGGTGCCGAACAATCGGTCCCAAATGGCAAAAATGTTTCCGTAATTACTGTCCGTATAAGGTAATACATAGTGATGGTGCACCTTGTGCATATCCGGAGAAACAATGATGTAGCTCAGATATTTATCCAATTTTGTAGGTAGTTTGATATTGGCGTGGTTGAATTGCGAGAGTACGACCGACAAGCTTTGATATAACATAATGATGCCAATTGGCGCCCCTACCAAAAGCACTCCAAGCAGCGTAAATAGATAACGTACAAAAGATTCCAACGGATGGTGCCTGTTCGCTGTGGTCGTATCCACGTGATGATCGGAATGGTGCACCAAATGGACCATCCACAAAGGTTTTACCTTATGCTCCACCCAATGGGCCAAATACGCCCCGATCAAATCCAACAGCATCACCCCAAGCAGTACGTATAACCACAAGGGCATGGCCGGAAGCCAATTAAGAATGCCAAAATCATTGCCCACGGTCCAATCTGCAGTTTTCAACAACAAAAACGCTAGAAAAAAATTAATGACGATGGTCGTAAGGGTAAAAAAGAAATTGGGAACGGCATGTTTCCATTTTTTATAGCGTACCGTGAATAACGGAACAATACCTTCCAAAACCCAAAAAAAGGTAATACCTCCTACGAGAATCAGGGAACGATGCGCCGAAGGAATCGTTTCAAAGTATTGAATTAAGTGTTCCATAGCATTAAATATAAGAAATCAAGCAGTTTCTTTAAACTAGATTATAGGGAAATCCGCTTCTTCATTTCCTCTACAATATTGAAGGCTGCAGGACAAATGGCTACATTCTTTAAAGTGAGGTGGCTTATTTGTTGGAACTTTTTCCGGTCGGTGTGGGGAAACTCCCTACAGGCCTTGGGTCGAACATCGTAGATGGCGCAATAATTATCGGCATCCAAAAAAGTACAAGGAACTTCTTGCAGCACATAATCATTCTCGTCATCAATTTGCAGATAGGCATCGATAAATTGCTGGGGCTTCATCCTAAAATGTTTTGCAATCCGTTCAATATCGGCATTGGTGAACAACGGACCCGTGGTCTTGCAGCAATTGGCGCAGGTAAGACAATCCGTCCGATCAAATTCGGTTTCGTGCAATTCCTGCATCACATAATCCAAATTCTTGGGCGGTTTCTTCCTTAATTTGGCAAAGAATTTCTTGTTCTCGGCCTTTTTATCGGAAGCCCATTGCGGAAGTTGTTTCAGTACCTTGTCCATCATCCAAATTTTCGCTCCAAAACTAGGTAAGTACTTTTTAAAAGGGGACTTTTGTTGGACAAAATTTAGAAAATTGTCAAAGGATATTTTGGGCAAGGCCCTTTTGGATTACCATCATCTGGAATATACGGAAGATATCATCACTTATTCTTCCTTGGATGAGGAGGACCGCTTACCACTTCCCTATATGTTCCGAAATTTTGAACAAATGCCCCTTTTGGAACAAATTGCCTTGGAGCATTGCAAAGGTGCTGTACTGGATGTGGGCTGTGGGGCGGGCAGTCATGCGCTTTATTTACAGGAAAAAGGATTTGATGTGACCGGATTGGACGCTTCCCATGGAGCGATATCCGTTTGCAAACAGCGAGGGTTATTGAAAACCATACATACCGATTTTCTACGTTTGGACGGACAAAAATACGATACGCTTCTGCTATTGATGAACGGCATCGGGATTACCGGAAAACTAAAAAACCTAGATCCATATTTGAACCAGATGAAGCGGTTGCTCCAGCCCAATGGACAGGTTTTATTGGATTCCAGCGATATTTTATATATGTACGAATCAGACGAAGAAGATGGAGGCTACTGGATTCCGCAGCACCTGGACTATTACGGGGAGGTGACTTTTACGATGCGCTATAAAAACGAGGAAAGTGAACCTTTTGATTGGTTGTACGTAGATTTTAATACCTTAAAAAGAGCGGCTACGTTTAACGGTCTGAATTGCGAAATGGTAAAACAAGGCGAGAGCGACGACTATTTGGCCCGTTTGACCTTTTTGTGATACTTCTGTAGTATCTTTAACGTTGTGCTATTGAAAAAGTTGATTATGAAAAAGTTTAAAATAGTGTCCCTTTTGGTGCTTATTATCCTATTGGGTTCCTGTTCAAAGGACACTACCGAACCGGATGTACGTATCGACAAAACCTTAAATTTAAAGGGTACGGGGGATTCCGCCAATGATATACTCTCCAATGACACATACGATAAACTTCAAATAGAGATTGCCTATGTTTCCGGGCTTAGGCCGACGACTACGGCTATTTCGGACTTTACGAAATTTTTAAGGCTACACACCTTCAAAGAGGACATTGAATTTATATACCAAGAATTGGAATCTCCTAATGAGGAAAATCTTACCCTTCAGGAAATCGCAGATTTAGAAAGTGAGAACAGGACCGCTTACAGTAATGGCTCTACTTTGGCTGTCTATATTTATTTTTCCGATGCTCCTGCGGAGGATGACGAGCCGGAGGAGGGTTTGGTTACTTTGGGCGCTGTGTACAGAAATACTTCGATGATCATTCATGAAGCCACCATCCGGCGATTGGCCGCCCAAAGTATCTTGGTTAGCAATGCCGATGTAGAGGCGGCTACCCTGAACCATGAATTCGGACATCTTTTTGGTCTGGTCGATTTGGGCACCCCGGCTTTGTCCGACCATGAGGATACCGCTGCGGAAAACCACTGCAATGTGGATGGATGCCTAATGCGCGCGGAACTGCAATTTACGCTTTCGGGAAAATCTATTTTAGAGCCTAAAAATAGTACCTATGCTGCGAATCTCAATCCGGCATGTGTATTATCGGGTACTACCGTGATGCGCCTTTTGCAGCCCTCAAAAACGGGCAGATCTGTTGAAATTCCGGGTTTGGATGCCGCTTGTATTGAAGATATCCAAGGCAATGGGGCCAGATAGTTTCTTTACCTAAGGAATATTCAAATACTTATGGGTCTGTAAGGAAACCTTCCATTTGGGGTTTTTCATAACGTATTCAACAATCAGTGGGGTCACCTTCTCCCGTACACTCCACTCTGGCTGAAGATAAAGGATACATTCCTTGTTCGTTTGGGCGGCCTGTTCTTCGGCAAAAATCAAATCGTGCTTGTTGTAAACGATCACTTTGAGTTCATGGGCTTCATCGTAAATCCGCCCCTCAGGTAATTTGTTCTTTTTGGGCGATAAGCAGATCCAATCCCAAGTTCCCGTCAGTGTATATGCCCCCGAAGTTTCGATATGGGTTTTCAGGTTTCGGGCTTTCAACTTTTCCGTCAAAGGTCCCATATCCCACGTCAAGGGCTCACCCCCCGTGACCACAATGGTATCCGAGTATTTTGCCGCATTTTCGACTATGTGATCTATATCTGTAGGCGGATGTGTCTCAGCGTTCCAACTCTCCTTCACATCACACCAATGGCATCCAACATCACATCCACCGACCCTAATGAAATAGGCAGCTGTACCCTTGTGAAATCCTTCGCCCTGAATCGTGTAGAATTCCTCCATTAAGGGAAGGTAAAAACCTTTGTCCACCAACTCCAAAACATTATTTTCTTGCATCTGGCAAAGATAGGAAAAGACTTGGGCATAGTTTTCCCCTAGAGAAGCAATTTTAGGTCGAAGGGGCATCTTTGGCGATACAATTTACTACCTTATAAACCTTGCCGTCATATTTGGTAAAAAGATAGAGTTCGCCCGTACTGTCCATACCCCATCTAAGATCTACACGGGCACCACCCAACAAGGCATCAAAGGTGGTGGTCTCCCCGTTAAATAGGAATTCCATTTTTTGGATGATTGCCTGATGGCCGTTGGTGACATTATCTACATCTGCAATAAAAAGGGTACCCCTTGGAATATCGCCAAAAAGGTATTTGCCCTGGAGCTTTTCCAACGTACCGTGATAAACAAAGCCTCCTGAAACCGCATTGCCCTCATCGTGGTCATATTGTATGATGGGATAGTCATAGCCCTCGTCATCTTTGGGCAGCGGATATACGACCTCCGTATTGGCACTGGAATCAAATAAAAAGGTACCTTCCCTGTTAGGCCAACCATAATGACGTCCTTTTTCCACAAGGTTCACTTCTTCTATACTATGCCTGCCTATATTGGAAACATACATGCGACGCGGATCCTTGACATCCCACGAAATCCGATGGGGGTTTCTGAAACCATAGGCCCATATTTCCGGAATACCTTCCCCATTCCCAACAAACGGATTATCCGAAGGAATTCCGTATTGACCATTATCACTGTTACTTCCCAAAGGGTCAATTCGGATTACCGATCCCCATATCTGATCCTTTTGGCCTACTAATTGAGGTTGATCGGCATAAATAGCACCACCATCACCAACACCGAGGTATAGGTGTCCATAATCTGCATCCTCCTTTTTTGCCATGGGATTGAAGGAAACCTCTTGAAATCCGTGCGCGCTACCTATCATATCAACCCTTAACAGTTCCCTTTTTGTTCCCTTGAATTTTGAGGATAAGGGGTCTTCTGCCTTCCATTCGGTAAGTACCCATTGTAATGCAACCTTTAGGCTATCAGGCAGTGGGAAATCTGCCTTTCGCGTATGGGCCGGCTCGGTATGGGTTGTAAACAGCAGTCCGCTTTCATCAAAATTGGGGTGAAAATCAAAACTGCCAAGACCCGTACCAAAACCGGGAACACTGATGAAATTTGGCAGTTCCCCGGCCATATCCAGATAGCTGCTGACCGTAGATTCCTTGGCCTCGAATAATGTACCGTTCAAATCGGCAATAAACTGTCGTTCCCCTTCAGGTGTGGGCAAGGCAAAAAATTTATTGATACGGGCCTTAGGATGATGATCTGCACTGGCGGGTACTTGAAGCACCTCTTCCAAAACCAGCAAGAGATTGGACTGGGTTATTTTTTCAGGAATGGGATCCGTAATGGCACCGGACCTTTTTCTTTTACTCTTTTTTTCCGCCTCGGAATACTTATGTACAAAACCTAATAGGGCTTCAAAATCATCCTGGGAAAAATGCTCAAAACCCGGCATATACGTACTATAGGTTTCATAGAGTCGTACACCCCTTACGTCACCGGCCTCTATTTTATGTTTGGGATTTTTTATAAAATCGATAAGCCAGGCCTTATCTACCTCTCCGGTTACACCGGCCAAACTTGGTCCTATGTTATTTGCATTAAAATCATGACAACTGGCACAATGTGTATTGAACAATTGCATGCCTTCCTGTACGGATAGTTCATCCTGACGGTAGGTGTTCCCTTGGTCTCCTGTATTGGCAATATCCTTTTCACCATTGCTTTTACACGAAAAAAAGACGAAACTAAGGCCCAAAAGCATTAAAACATGGCCTTTTGGTATAAAAAATGACATTATCCCTATTTAAATGATGTATCGGTAATCCGTGGAAAATCCCCCTTGACCCTCCCTAGAATAGTACTATTAAACAAATCCTGTGGTAAGGAAAGCCACACTTCCCAAGCCCTAAGATACACATTGCGTCCCAAAAACAAGGGACAGAAATGGAGACCGTGGCACCTTTTTGCCTCAAGGCATACATTCCCTTTTTCTTTTGCTCAAAAATCCGCTATTTTTAGCAAAAATTTTGAGTATGGCGTCCAAAGAGGAATTTTTTGAACATATTGAAAACGGATATGCTACCAAAGGCGACTATATAACGATGGGTGCCGCAATGTTGAACAGGGAAGCAATGACCAATGCTTTGGTAAAGGTTCCCTTGAAAACCTTGAACCGACACGGTCTAATCGCGGGGGCTACGGGAACCGGCAAGACCAAAACCTTACAGGTATTGGCCGAGAATTTATCGGACAAGGGTATTCCTGTTCTCCTGATGGACTTGAAGGGCGATTTGAGCGGATTGGCCCAACCAAGTCCCGGTCATCCAAAAATTGACGAGCGCCATGCCAAAATTGGAATTCCGTTCGAATCCAAAAAATTTCCCGTGGAGATTCTATCCCTTTCAGAACAGGACGGGGTAAAGCTAAGGGCCACGGTTTCGGAATTTGGACCGATACTGCTTTCAAGAATTCTGGATCTTTCCGAAACCCAGGAAGGGATTGTTGCGGTAATCTTTAAGTACTGTGACGACAATAAATTACCGCTATTAGATCTCAAGGACTTTAAAAAAGTATTGCAATATGCAACTGGAGAAGGCAAAAAAGAATTTACGGAGGAATATGGGCGAATTTCAACCAGCTCCACTGGAACGATCCTAAGAAAAATAATCGAGTTGGAACAACAGGGAGCCGACCTGTTTTTTGGTGAAAAATCCTTTGAAGTCAATGACCTTACCAGAATCGATGAAAATGGACGGGGATATATCAATATAATTCGGCTCACAGATATTCAGGACAGGCCCAAACTATTTTCCACCTTTATGCTGAGTTTATTGGCGGAGATATATGATACCTTCCCAGAACTAGGCGATAGCGAAAAACCAGAACTGATTTTGTTCATAGACGAGGCACACCTTATTTTCAACGAAGCCTCCAAGGCCCTTTTGGATCAGATAGAAAGTATCGTAAAACTGATACGCTCCAAGGGAATAGGGCTGTATTTTGTGACCCAAAACCCAACGGACGTACCCAACGAAGTGTTGGCACAATTGGGTTTAAAGGTACAACATGCCCTACGGGCCTTCACAGCCAGGGACCGAAAAGCCATTAAACTTACGGCCGAAAACTATCCTATTTCGGATTATTACGACACCAAGGAAGTGCTGACATCCTTGGGCATTGGGGAAGCCTTGATTTCGGCATTGGACGAAAAAGGAAGGCCCACACCCTTGGCGGCCACCTTGCTGAGGGCACCCATGAGCCGGATGGATATCTTATCGGAATCTGAACTAAAGGAGCTCATCGACAATTCCAAATTGGTAAAAAAATATAGCGAAGTAATCGATCGCGAGAGTGCCTACGAAATATTAAACGAGAAAATTGAAAAGGCGGAGGAACTTGCCCAAAAGGAAAAAGAAAAAGCCCAGACCCCACGAGGAAGTACCCCTACCAGAAGAAGTACCAGACAGAACCCGGTAATCAAGGTACTCACCAGTGCAACATTTATAAGGGGAGTCTTGGGTGTATTAAAAAAAGTCATGCGCTAATTATATGAAAGGACCATGACACTAACCTGGGAAACCCAAAATAATGAGCCTAATAATGAGCAACGTTGAAGTATGACCTATAAACTGTATCTACAAATACATGAAATCAATCAAAACCATCCTGATCCTTTTTTCTATAATCATCATCGCGCAGTGCACTAAAGAAGATGACAAAACATTTAAGATTTCTACAGATGCCGTGGGCAAATTGGATAAAACAAGCTTGGCCAGGGATCTAGATCTTATTTACGAAAACGACTCCGTGGTTAGGGATACCATACAGTCCAACTTTGGTAACGGCTCCAGTAAAATTAAAATTTATGAAAAAGGAGGTGCCTTACTGCTTACGCTTACACCCAATACGGATAGTATTCCTACGATCCAAAATGTTTTGATCAACGATAAACGGTTCAAGACCGATAAAGGTATCAGCATTGAAAGCACCTTTAAGGATATTCAGGAGAAATATGAAATAAAAAAGATAATTACTTCCATCAACAATGTGATCATCCTGCTTAAGGATAGTGACATCTATTTCACGATCGACAAAGCGCAATTGCCGGAAAACCTTCGCTATCAAGCGAATACGAACATTGAGGCCGTTCAAATTCCCGATGCGGCAAAAATCAAATACCTGATGGTAGGTTGGGATTAGGGATTCTTTTTCCAATTCCAAGAACCCCAAAATTAAAAGTCCCGTTTTATGAATGCACTGTTTAAAAAACTCCTTCCTAAAATTTACGGTGCTTTCTTAAATATATATGTTTATCTAAGTCCGGTAAAGGCAGCTGAGAAAGCCTTCACCATCTTTACAAAGGTCAGAAAAGGCAGGGTTTCGCCCCATCAGAAAGAATATCTAGACCCCGTAAAACACGAACGAATAGATGTATCCGGCCATTCGATACAGACGTATAATTGGCCCGGCAAAAAGGAAACTGTTCTTTTGATACACGGTTGGGAGAGCAACACATGGAGATGGCACAAATTACTGGAGAAATTGACGAAGGCCGATTATAATGTCATCGCTTTTGATGCCCCCGGACATGGGTATTCATCGGGTGAATATCTATATGTTCCTCTATATGCCGAAGTATTGGAACATATGATACAAACCTATAAACCGGTCCATCTAATTGGGCACTCGGTTGGGGGTATGACCATACTTTTCAACGAATACGAAAATCCCAACGACATAATCGAAAAAATAGTGACCATCGCTTCCCCTTCGGAATTCCATGAAATCATTGGCCATTTCAAGGAACTTTTGGGACTTTCGGATAGAATGCTAAAGGCTCTTGAAGAGTATGTCAAAAATCGGTTCGGATTTACCATACGGGAATTTTCGTCTTCCAAATTCGTATTGACGAACACCAAAAAAGGATTGCTATTTCACGACCGATGGGATAAGATCACCCCGTACCACGCTTCAGAAAAGGTGCACGCCGTTTGGAAAGAAAGTACTTTTATTTCCACCGAAGGTTTGGGCCACTCCATGCACCAAGAGGAGGTCAACAAGAAAATCATTGCTTTTTTACAAGGTTAATTAACCCAATTGCCCAATAGCCTCTTCTACCTCCACTTCTTTGGTTAATTTTAAAATAAAAATGGCTGAAGAAAAGAATACATCAAGGATTAAGAACGAGGAGCAGTACGAGGCGCTGGTAGAAAAAGGGTACAGCAAAGAGAAGGCCGCAAGAATTGCGAACACGCCAGATTCTGGAGAGAAAGGCGGAAAAGCCCCCAAGTATGAAGAAAGGACCAAAAAGGAACTCTATAAAAAAGCCACCGAAATTGGAATTGAAGGACGTTCCAAAATGAACAAAAAAGAGTTAATTTCGGCCTTAAGAAATAACTGAACAATGAACAACGTTTCACCCTTTCACATTGCCATTCCGGTGCATAACCTGGCGGAATGCAGAAAATTCTATGGAGAAGTCTTGAATTGCGAAGAAGGAAGAAGTAGCGACCATTGGGTCGACTTTAACCTCTTTGGGCACCAATTGGTCATCCACTACAAACCTAAATCCGAAATGGAAGCGCTTCACCACAACCCTGTGGACGGTCATGATGTCCCCGTTCCACATTATGGGGTAGTATTGCCCTGGGGCACCTTTGAAAGCTTTTCCGAAGAACTAAAACAGAAAGGCGTAAAGTTTGTCATTGAGCCTTATATTCGGTTCAAAGGGCTGGTTGGTGAACAAGCTACCATGTTCTTTTTGGACCCTGCCGGTAACGCCTTGGAGTTTAAGGCGTTCAAGGACATGGGGCAATTATTCGCCAAATAGTCTATTGTGACCAAGAAGTGGGGACCCTGTCCCAACGGTGTTTTTTAAGTTCCTTGATTAATTCCTTTGGTAGGGATTTACCATCACTGGTGGCCGTATTGGCCAAAACATTGCGCTGTTTTCGCATACCCGGTATGGTGGTGCCCACATGTTTGTTCTCCAAAATAAAACGAAGGGCCATCTCCGCCATGGTCATACCTTGTGGTATAAGGGGCCTTAGGGCATCTGCATGTTCAACGGAAGAATATAGATTTTCCGGGACAAAGTAGGTACCCCGCCAATCTCCCTCCGGGAACGTGGTTTCCTTGGTCAAATTACCCGTCAGCGTCCCTTCGTCAAAAGGAACCCTCGCTATGACCCCAATATCCAGTTTCTCGCAAAGCGGGAAAAGTTTGTCCTCCGGTGCCTGATCAAAAATATTGTAGATAACCTGTACGGCATCCAACAATCCCATTTCGAGTGCCAAAATGCCATTTTCAGGTTCCCAACGGTTCATACTGATTCCCATAGCCGCAACCTTACCGGACTTTTTCAAATCCTCAACAGTCCGCTGCCACTCTTCCCGCTCGCTCCAGGTATCGTCCCACGTGTGAAACTGCATCAAATCTATTTGTTCGAGTCCGAGGTTTTTAAGCGTTTTATGGGTGTATTCCATGATATGGTCCGTAGGATAGGAGTCCTCAAAAGCATATTCCGGTTTGGCGGGCCATCGAAAATTCTTTGGGGGTATCTTACTTGCCGTATAAAGTTTTTTGGTGGGATGCCTTTTTACGAGGTCGCCCAAAAGTTCCTCGCTGTGTCCTTCACCATAACCCCATGCCGTATCAAAAAAATTAACGCCGTTGTCTACGGCCAAATCAAGGGACTTGGCGGATTGTTCATCATCCGAAGCTTTCCAACCTGCCATTCCCCACATACCGTATCCTATTTCACTTACTTGCCAATCCGTCCTTCCAAACCTTCTGTACTCCATTCTTACTATTTTTTATTTACTTCCGATTGTTCTTTTTTCAACGCCTCCAAAGGTAATTTTTACGGGCTTGATGGTTCCATCTTTGTTGAATTCCATATTATCCAAACAGGTCACCCGATGGTCCCTATCCTCATTGGGAATGGGTCTTCGATGGTACACCATAATCCATTCATCCGTTCCGGGCACATTGATTACTGAATGATGGCCGGCTCCCGTAGCAACAGATTCATCGGATTCTAATACCGTCCCGATTCGTTTATAGGGTCCTGTAGCCTTATCTGCCATCGCATACACCACGCGATAACTACCATCCGTCCAGTTACCTTCAGACCACATAAAATAGTAGATGTCCCTACGTAAAAACATAAAAGGACCTTCCACATAACCTTCCGGCGTAATCTCCTTAAAGATACTACCATCTTCCCAAGGCACAAAACCTGTAAAATCATCATTTAATCTACCAAGGTTGCAATGGCTCCAACCTCCATAGAAAAAATAATGGGTCCCGTCCACATCCTTAAAAACGAATTGGTCGATTGGTTGGGCATCGTTATAAAAATCGGATATCAACGGTTCCCCTAAATAATCTTCGAAGGGACCTCCTGGCGTATCGGCCACAGCTACGCCGATGCCACCATAATGGTTGATATCATTATTGGGGTCATAAGATGACCTGCCAGGTCTTTGTATATCATTGGCACCAAAGAACAGGTAATATTTTTTGTCCTTTTCAATAATGGAAGGGGCCCATAGGGCCTGCCGCAACCATTTAATCTTTGTAGTATCCAATATATTTTCATGCTTTTTCCATTCGATAAGATCTTGGGAGGAAAAGGCATCAAAATGCAATTGTTTGTCATAATCGTCCGAAAAAGTAGGATAGATCCAATATTCATCCCCAAAAACCGCACCTTCTGGGTCGGCGTACCATCCCTCAAAAATGGGGTTGCCGGACATTTGACCTGATTTTTCGTTTTGACCGTTGACCAAGGTTCCCCCTAACAATAAGAGAACTGAAAAAAACCGAGGGAACAATTTACAGATCATCATCAGGAATTTTATTTTGGCCATAGCTTCATACTTTTAAAATTGGGTCAATAGCTTGATTCTTAAACATTTCCTTTGGTAGCGATATTTAACGTACCATAACAAATCCCTCGATGAGGGTTTCATTTAGATTTTGCGGTAAGATATTCAATTACCAATCAAGCCCGGAACTCCGTTCATAAAATTCAAGAATTTTTAGCCTATTGAAAGCCCTTTGCGACGCACCCAGTAATAGGCAAAAACAAGGTTAGGCACCCATGCCAACCATGCCACAATGCGATAAGCGGGCTCAAATGAACCAATAAGCATTGTTAATAAAGGAAGCCAAATGCGCAGCGTGACCGCACCAAAACAAGCAGCATAACTATAAATCATAAAGACCTTGTGCTTTTCAAAATCCCGTTCCCTAGCCGCCCTATAAGCCGTAATGGTAAAATACAACCAAAAAACGGCAAGCAGAAAGAAGCCTGTCATTGCTATAGGGCCGCCAGTTGCATAAAAGGCAATAAAACCACCACAAATTCCACTTATAAGTACGGATACGACATATATCTTTCCAATAAGCCTATGCCTGGCAAGGTTGGCATTCCTGAAGCGTTTGCTAAACTGTACCCAACCTACCATGAGGGCCACTCCTCCAAAAAGGATATGACCGAAGAATCCAATATTCCAAATTACATTGGCCAGCAATTCCTGACTTTTGGAAAGCAACAATCCTATTTCCTCTTGGGCAAATACATACATTAATGGATATAGCCCCACACCTATGGCCAAAAACCCAAATACGAACCATGCTACCTTATTCGTCTTATTCATAGCGCCAACTTGTCAAATCGGCTCCTTTGGGAGCACTTTCCGCAATTCGTTTCATGATCTTTGGCACGTACATGGAGTTGTATCGCAACCTACTGATGGCATTGGGTAGCTCTGGATCTCCGTTCCAGCAATGCTCGGCCCGGTCCCCGTACAATACTTCCCCTTCATAATAGGGATCCGTGGTGCTCTCCAGAAAATCCTCCATCAAATACACGGCATTGTTTAGGTAATAATTGTCCATATCCCCACAATAAATGTGAATTTTCCCTTTGAGGTTCTCCCCCAATTTGTCCCAGTCGCGCTCCATAATATATCGAAGATCGTAATTTTCCTTCCAATATTCGGCTACCTCGTGGTCAATCTCCCCCGTCATTTTATCCCAAATTCTAACTGGATAGCCGTCATCGCCTTGGGGAGAGTAAGTGGCTTCCCAAATATCCCATTGTTGCCCAGATCTGGACTTATCACCCAACACCAATTCCAGATGGTTTCCCTGCCTTAACGTGGATTGGATATTCCCCAAATAATCCCGATGGGAAGGTACTTCCAACTTTTTATGGGCAGCGTCATAGTAATAGGCGTTCTCATCCTCATAGATATTGGTAAGGCAATACGCCCGAAAATCGATGGGATCCGGGCAAGCCGCAAAACATCCATTGTATTCCTCCGGATATTTCACCTGAACGGCCAAGGCCTCCCATCCACCCGTGGAACCTCCATACAAAAAGCGGGACCATCCCTTGCCCATACCCCTGAACTCCTTTTCTATGTAGGGTATCAGTTCATAGGTAATGGCATCGCCATAGGGTCCCTGACTGGCCGAATTTACGGCGTAGGAATCATCATAATAAGGTGTTGGATGCTGAATTTCGATAATCAAAAACCTAGGGAAATCGGGCTCGTTCCATCTCTTATAAAAGTCGTACGCCTCCTGCTGCTGGATGATGTTGTAACCCTTCATATCGAACCTAGCGGAATAATCGGGTTCGAGATTCGGGTCTGGGGGCGTGGTCCTAAATCCGCCAAAATCCGAAGGAAAATGTCCGTGAAAGACCATAAGGGGATACTTTGCTTCGGGATGTTCGTCAAAACCCTTCGGTAACAAAACATGGGCCCCTAGATAGATATCCCTACCATAGAATTCCGATAGTTTTTCGGACTTCATCTTAATGTGCTTTATCCATTCCGTATCCTCAGGTTCTTCAATCGGTGGTATTACCTGATCCATCTCCACGCTCACATTTGCGATACCATTGCTGCCCACCCGAATCTTAAAGGGCTTACTATACAAATTACCGGGAGAAATGTTCCATTGCTGCCCTTCGCCATTGTCCATGGGCAATTTTACGGTATGGCCGGTAGCTAGGTTAAACGTTTCATAAACATGTAGCAAGGCCTGCACATTGTATTCGCCTGGCGGAATATCCGCCATGCTTGGATACGGATATCCAAAAACAGTTTCGTCAAAGGTAATGGGCTTACCGGGATCCATGCTATCCACGTTCATCCCAAAGATCAATTGCGTGTTAAGGCCATCGTTGATTTGAAAACGGGGTTCCTTACTGTCATCGGAAGAAAACATCAGCAAAAGCCTACCATCCTTTGCTTCTGGGCTGGCGGCTTCGGAAAAACGTAGGTTGACGCTATAGGTAGTTTCCTTGACTTTTTGGCAAGAACCCAATAGTAAAAGGGCAATACAGGCGAGACAAAAACTTCTAATCATTTTAGGTCGGTTTTTGATAAAAAGGTACTTTATTTCCACAAGATTGCAAAAGCCTGCATTGTTTTTGTGAACCACTACAAAAATGATGTCAAAAAAGCTGTTTCGTAGTATATACGAACATACCATTTAAAGAAACCGTTCGTTTTATACTAGCATAGGATTTTAGCAATGGAATCCTATTATAAAGCACACCCAAATCCTGAACGTTATGAAACCCTCATCGAGGGATTTATTAAGATAAGTTAACCCGGAATATGCATTAGGAGAGCGTCGTGAAGGTAAAAAGCGCAATAAAATAAAGTGGTTTGGAAATTTTGGCATAGCACCGCTATGGTGAAATTGAAAATACAGCCTAGCGTTTTATTTTGAAGCGATTTTTTGCTGTAACAGCTTTTTTAAAACATAATCCGGGGTTAAATATCCCTATAAAAGTAAATGTTTAAAAAACAAGCTGTTAACCTAAATTTAGACGAATGAAAAAACTAGCTGCCATTGTTATTATTTTTTTGGGAATCCTTACCGTTAGTAGTTGCGAATATGACGACAGCAACGACTTGGATATCTTAAGACCGAATGACACCACACAAACTGGGCAGGTCAATAGCGTTTAGCGTTTAGCGTTTAGCGAAGGTTTACAAAACGAAAAACCCCACAATTTTAATTGTAGGGTTCTTGTATTTAAAGTGGTTTTTTCTATTCCCTGCTCCTATGCCTTTCTCGAGCCAATAGGGTGTTTTTAAGCAACATGGCAATAGTCATGGGGCCAACACCTCCCGGAACGGGGGTTATGAACGAGGCCTTTTTGCTCACATTTTCAAAGTCTACGTCACCGGTAATGTAATAGCCCTTTTCCTTGGTATCGTCCGGAACCCTGGTGATTCCCACATCGATGACCACCGCATCGTCCTTGACCATCTCTGCCTTTAGGAAATTTGGCACACCAAGGGCCGAAATGACAATGTCTGCCTGGGAAATTATCTGGGTAATATTTTTTGTGTGGCTATGGGTCAAGGTTACGGTGGAGTTTCCCGGCCACCCTTTTCGCCCCATTAAAATGCTCATGGGCCTTCCTACGATGTGGCTTCGGCCTATTACGACCGTATGCTTGCCTTTTGTATCTACCTGATAGCGTTCCAACAGTTCCAAAATCCCGAATGGGGTTGCCGGAATGAACGTACTCATATCCAAGGCCATTTTACCAAAGTTCATGGGGTGGAAACCATCCACATCCTTATCTGGATGCACGGCCATAATGACCTTTTGTGTGTCGATTTGTTCCGGCAAAGGTAACTGGACAATGAATCCGTCTATATCTTTATCCTCGTTCAGTTCATGGATCTTCTTCAATAATTCCTGTTCAGATGTGGTGCTGGGCATTCGTACCATGGTAGATTCAAACCCTACACGTTCGCAAGCCCTTACCTTGCTACCAACATACGTTAGGCTGGCACCATCACTCCCCACAATGACCGCGGCCAAGTGCGGGACCTTTTCCCCCCTTTCACGCATCTTTGCCACCTCAGCGGCTATTTCATCCTTTATTTGATTTGAAATTTTTTTACCGTCAAGAATTTCCATGTAGTACGTATTCAATAGGCAATTTAAGTAGGCAGTACATTACACTACAAATTTACCCGGGTTCTTCGTTTTAAAATGCGTCGGTTTTCAGCCAATGCGCTGTTTTTTTACTGGTTATCCGATGTTAACGTCCAAGACCGCTCATCATCTGCATCATCTTTTTACCGCCACCCCCTTGCATCATCTTCATCATCTTGCTCATTTGGTCAAATTGTTTCAGCAATTGGTTAACCTCTTGTACCTCCCTGCCGCTACCCTTGGCGATTCTTTTCTTCCTGCTGGCATTTAACTTAGAAGGATTAGACCGCTCGTCCGGGGTCATGGAGTAAATGATGGCTTCGATATGTTTGAAGGCGTCATCGTCAATATCCAAACCTTTAAGAGCCTTACCTGCCCCGGGAATCATCCCCATAAGGTCCTTCATGTTCCCCATTTTTTTGATTTGCTGGATCTGGCCTAGGAAATCGTCAAACCCGAATTTATTCTTGGCAATTTTTTTCTGTATCTTCCTGGCCTCCTCCTCATCAAACTGCTCCTGGGCCCTTTCCACCAAGGAAACCACATCGCCCATTCCCAAAATACGATCGGCCATACGGGAAGGATAGAAAATGTCTATAGCCTCCATTTTTTCACCTGTACCGATAAACTTGATGGGCTTGTTTACGACCGATTTTATGGAAATGGCAGCACCGCCACGGGTATCACCGTCCAACTTGGTAAGGATAACACCGTCAAAATTCAATACATCGTTAAAGGCCTTGGCCGTGTTGACGGCATCCTGTCCGGTCATGGAATCCACTACGAACAAGGTTTCTTGCGGATTGATGGCCTTATGGATATCCGATATCTCGTTCATCATCTTCTCGTCCACCGCCAAACGACCGGCGGTATCTATGATGACCACATTATGACTTTCCGCCTTTGCCTTGGCAATACCGGCCTTGGCAATCGCCACGGGGTCGTTATTGTCCCTATCCGAATACACAGGCACACCGATCTGTTCCCCAACTACGTGCAATTGGTCAATGGCCGCGGGTCTATACACGTCACATGCCACCAACAAAGGGTTTTTGGATTTTTTCTTCTTTAGAAAATTCGCCAATTTCCCTGAAAAGGTCGTCTTACCGGAACCTTGTAAACCGGACATTAATATAACCGATGGGTTACCGGATAGGTTGATTCCCTCTGAATCGCCGCCCATTAATGCCGTAAGCTCGTCCTTTACGATCTTCACCATCAACTGCCCTGGCTGCAACGAAGACAAAACGTTTTGGCCCAGCGCCTTTTCCTTCACCCGATTGGTAAATTCCTTCGCGATCTTAAAATTGACATCCGCATCCAAAAGGGCCCTACGTACCTCCTTGGTCGTCTCCGCAACGTTGATTTCCGTTATTTGCCCATGTCCTTTAAGAACATGCAGGGCTTTATCCAACTTTTCGCTTAAATTATCAAACATCCTTTTCCGTTTTAAGGGGAATGCAAATTTAAGAATATCATTGCTAAACGGGCATAAACGCTACCAAAATCTGTAAACAAAAAGAGCATCCGGTTTGGGATGCTCTTAACGCTGGGATGTGGGGCAAAAAAGGTATTACATTTTCAATAGTAACATAGCGGGAAGCATATCAACTTGAGTTAAGTTCCCATTTAATCGTTTTCCCAGAAAACCTCCATCAACACCACCAACGAGGCCCAACTCTTTACTGCTGGTGGTGTATTTCTGGATGTTTTATTTTTATGGACTATATTTTTTCAAAAACCAAGCGGTCGATACTTCCGTCACCACTTTCGTCCTTCAGTTCGATTCTCGTACTGGAAAAGGAAACGATGTCCCAATCTTCTGAAATCTCCGCGAAATTGGCCGGTGAGGCAAAAAATATGTTAAAATCTACATCGTCATCAGAACTACTGTCGTCGTCACTGCTACTGGAATCCGAAGTAATGGACCATGCCCCGGAAACGGAGGTTTCACCGTTATCGGCAATTAAACGACCGTCCGACTCAAAGACAAATGTATGATCCGAAAAATAATTAGTCTCATCGACCCCTTCCTCTTCGTAAAGTGTTACTCGCCAAGTACCTGAAGTTACAGTAGACTTAACCTGCTCCACGTTTACCATACCATTTACACCGTCTGAATCATCCGAAGATTCACAGGATAGGAAAAGGAAGCCCGTAACGGCCATCAAAAGCAAGCTTATTTTTTTTAGTTTGTTCATTTTTACAATTGATTATTGATTAAAAAGGCCTACGAAGCGCAAGGCTCCGTAGACCCTACTTATTTATTTTTCCAAAACAAGTGTGGTAATGGTACCATCATCATTAATATCCTTCAACTCCAATCTACCTTGGGCAACGGAAACAAAGTCCCAGTCATCCGTTAATTCGTTCATAGGCATATTGTCTCCATAATTTAGGTAGACCTTAAGTTTACCATCCCTGTTTCTCAAAACTCTCCAAAGTCCTGTGGCATATACCTCCCCTCCTTCTTTCAGTTCCATTTGTAGATTTGGCATAAAGGCTGTACTATACCCTCCAAAATCAATGGTCTCATCAATTTCACCATCTATATAGGAAGCCACTATCCAGTCGCCACCCATCATGAAGTTTCTAATTTCCAAGACATCGGCATCATCGGAATTATCATTACAAACTCTTTGGAGTATCAATTCGTAGTCAATTTCCTCCACTTCAAACTTCAACCTACTTTGGGTCAATTCACGCACGGGCCATTCAAAACTTACACCGGGCTCATCCCCCATTGTAATGGCAATGATCAATTTTTGTTGTAGGTTGAATCCGATCTCCCAAGTACCTTCTGAGGTATTTACCCCGTTGCTCAAGGTGACAACGCCTTCAGCCATAAACTTGAACTCGTACCCTAATAGACGGTCGATCTCCTCACCCTGATTCTCCACTTTTTTTATGACCCACTCGCATTCCCTTAGTATGTTCCTTAAATTCTCTGGATCAAATCCAATGCCGTCTCCTTCACAATCCCTACGCATCCAGATTCGGTTTCTTTCCCCATTATAGAACTTAATGACACCTTCCTCAGTTTTATAGATGGTCCACTCCATATTGAAGCCCGATAAGGTTTCTATATTCAAGGTCACTTTGGGACCATTATCTCCCATGATGGAAGACCAAGTACCGTTGGCTTCAAAACCTAATCTGTTACTAACGTTTACGGTTCCATCTGCCTTGAAATCGAAATAGTAATTTACATATTGTGCGATCTCACTAACGTCGTCCCTTATCACTTCAAGTACGTACCAAGGACAGGATACCAAAAACTCCTCCAAATCTTCGCCATCAAAATCATCGTCGTTGTAGTCATTATCATCGTCCTCGTCACATGCATCCTTGGCGTTTCTAATCTGCATGACCAATTCCTCATTGCTGTTCACCTCGATCTTTGAACTATCGTACAACTCCAAAGTAATGGGGAAATCGAAACTTACGAGCTCGTTATCCTCCAGCCCCTTGAAGAAAAGTCTCAATTGCCTGTCACTCTCCACGATCACCTCCCCTGTTTGTTCCAGGTCGATATCAAAAGTGTACAGGGTCATGGGATATACAAAATCTATACATTCGATATCGTCATCTTCACCGCCCTCCTTACACTGCTGGGCCAACTCCCGTAAATCCTCAAAACCATTTATGATTATTTCGGTAAAATCACCCGAAGTAATGGTGATGGGGAAAAGAATCTCCAAAAAGTCCTCATCGTCATCCACTTCATCAAAAATCTCCTCAATCAACTTTAGATCTTCCCTAGAATTGATGGTCAATTCCAGGCCATTTACCTCAACCGTATAGGGAAACTTTACATCGTAACAGCTAGTACCGTCAACAATGTTATCAAAAGAACCGTCCCTTGCGGTTGTATTCTGTATCAATATACCTGCGGCAGAACTTGCCGTAATGGCTGCCGGTTCCTCGCCCGTATTGATTTCTTCAAACTCATCCTGGCATGAGGTAAAACTCAGCGCCACCATTAAAATGCTTAGGTAAGCAAAACTTAAAAACTTTTTCATAACGATTTGGTATTATTTATTATTTACCACTGAAACAACGCATTGAAAAAAAACCCTACCCGCTTTTTTAATTTTTTTTAAAATATCTTTGAAAAAAACAGGACATTGAAAGCGGAAGACCCTCAAAATGTGTGTAATGAAAGTACGTACAGTGCTTTGTTCAATGCTAATTCCAAAACGATATTCAACTATATATATTATAAGTTTGGCAATGAGGAGAAGGCACACGATGCCGTACAGGAGGCTTTTGTAAAATTATGGGAGCACTGTGCCAAGGTCGCTCCAGAGAAAGCAAAGTCCTTTTTATATACGGTAGCCAACAATCTGTACTTAAACGTTATCAAGGCCGAAAAGGTGCGTCTTAAATATGCCGATAAATCCCTAAAGACCACCCATGAGTCCCCAGAGTTTCTCATGGAGGAGAATGAATTCAAGGCGAAATTGGACCGTGCCTTGGACGACCTTCCCGATAATCAGCGTTCCACTTTCCTGTTAAATCGCATTGATGGAAAAAAATATGCGGAAATCGCGGAAATGGAGGGCGTAAGCGTCAAGGCTATTGAAAAAAGAATGCACTTGGCCCTGAAAACGCTTCGGGAAAAGATTGAGGGGATTTAGAATTTGGGGCTACGAGTTAGTGTGATAGTGTGATAGTGTGATAGTGTGATAGTATGATAGTGTGATAGTGTGATAGTGTGATAGTGTGATAGTGTGATAGTGTGATAGTGTGATAGTGTGATAGTGTGATAGTGGGATAGTGTGATAGTGTGATAGTGTGATAGTGTGATAGTGTGATAGTGTGATAGTGTGATAGTGTGATAGTGTGATAGTGTGATAGTGTGATAGTGTGATAGTGAAGTTAAAAATTTCATTTTTGAACTTGACTCCTGTTTTTGAACTTGATTCTTGTATTTGAATTTGATATTTGTGTTTGAACTTGAAATTTGTAGTAGGGTTTTTGATTGGATAGTTGTTAAAGAGGTATAAAGCTAAAAGATATGCAAGAAAATTACTTGGCAAAATGGCTTACTAATGAGCTTACGGAGGCGGAACTTGAAGCGTTCAAGAAGTCCGAAGAGTATGCTACCTATCAAAGAATAGCGGAGACTTCCAAAGAATTACGGGCTCCTGAATTTGATCGTGAAAAGGCATGGGAGCGGCTTCAGGCTTCCAAAGAAAGCCAGGAATCAGCAAAGGTCATTACCTTATCCCCTTTTAAAGCCTTCCTACGAGTGGCAGCGGTCATCGCCGTGTTGCTTACAGGGGCTTATTTCTATTTTAACACGCTTGATGAAACAATTACTACCAAGCTGGCCCAAAACAGGGTAATTACCCTGCCGGATAATTCTGAAATACTCCTAAATGCGGAATCCACTCTTTCTTACAACGAAAAAAATTGGGATTCCAAAAGAGCCATCAAATTAGACGGTGAGGCGTATTTTAAAGTGGCCAAAGGAAAAAAGTTTACGGTTTCCACCTCACAGGGAACTGTCACCGTTTTGGGTACCCAGTTCAATGTGGAGGACAGGGACAGTTATTTTGAGGTTACCTGCTATGAAGGTTTGGTACGTGTAACTTTTAACGGCGAGGAGTTTCAACTGCCGGCGGGAAATTCCGCTCTTGCCATTGAGGGTACAATGAAAAAATCAAAGGTGGATGTAAACGGAAAACCCTCTTGGGTAAACAACGAGAGTACCTTTAAAAGCATACCGCTTAAATATGTTCTTGCAGAATTGCAACGCCAACATAATTTGAAAATTACTCTTGAAAACATTGATGAAAATCAACTTTTTACAGGCACGTTTAGCAATTCCAATTTGGATTTGGCATTAAAAAGTATAAGCACACCTCTTAAAATTAGTTTTAAATTAGAGGGCAACAAAGTGCTGTTCTATGAGGAAAGCGCCCCTTAAAACGCTTAGTGTCCATCTTTTCATAGTGCTTCTGTTGTTCCTTGTGAACGGCGGACGGGCACAGCAAACATCCAAACCAAAAATTTCCGTCATTGGTTTGCTTCTGGAATTGGAAACCGAATTCAATGTAAAATTTTCCTTTGCCGATGCGGATTTGGAGGGTATTCAACTCCATCGGCCGGAGACGGAGAACCTTGAATCCGCCATTGTCCAAATAATTTCCCAAACGCCCTTAGAAATTGAAAGACTTAGTGACCGATATTATTCCGTCATTCTTACGGATACACTTTCCATTTGCGGCACGGTACTGGACAATTATGAGAACAATACGATACCGGGCGCCACGGTACGGGTATTGGATACTGATATCGCCATGGTCACCAATATGGACGGGACCTTCGCTTTTGAGGAGGTGCCCCGTACAGCGATCATCCAAATCAGTCATTTGGGGTTCAAACCCTATTTTATTTCGGTGAAAAAACTGAGCAACAAGGCTCCTTGTACGTCCATAGCCTTGGCACTTAGCTATCAGGAACTGGAAGAGGTCGTCGTCTATAAATTTCTTACTGATGGCCTTGCCAAGTTTTCCGATGGTAGCATTCAAATGAATACCGCGGAATTCGGGATCCTACCGGGTTTGATCGAGCCGGACATCCTACAATCGGCCCAAGCATTTCCGGGAATCAAAAGTGTGGACGAGACCGTATCGGACATAAACATCCGTGGTGGCACCAATGACCAAAACCTGATTTTATGGGATGGCATAAAGATGTACCAGTCCGGCCATTTTTTTGGGCTAATATCGGCTTTTAACCCATATCTAACCGATAAAATCACAGTGATAAAAAATGGAACGAGTTCCATATACGGGGATGGTGTAAGTGGGGTCATGGACCTTCGCACCAAAAATGACATCCAAAATTCCGTATATGGTGGCGCTGGGTTCAACCTAATCAATGGAGATGTTTACGGACAGATACCCCTTGCCGAAAACATGGCCATTCAGTTCTCCGGTAGAAGGTCCGTAACCGATTTTCTTGAGACACCCACCTACACTACATTTTCGGAAAAGGCATTTCAGGATAGTGAGGTACGAACGGACAATGACTTTTATTTTTACGATTTTACGGGCAAGTTGTTATACGATATAGACCGATATCACAAAATAAGGCTGAGCCTCATTCATATCAATAATGATCTTGACAATTTTACCCTAAGGCCCGATGGTACCGATGCTACCGAAAGTTCCTTGGACCAAATCAACATATCCTTTGGCGGAAGCCTTGAAAGCGAATGGACGGATAACTTTTACACTCAGGCAAACGTCTATTACACCCAATACAGGCTCACGGCCTTCAGTATTACGGAAAGTGCGTCACGGCAATTGTACCAAAACAACCTGGTTAAGGAATCCGGCACAAAACTCAATACTGTTTACAAACTAACGCCCACCTTGCAATGGACGAACGGATACCAATTCACGGAAACGGGCATTGAAAATATTACACGAATCAACCTCCCCTTTTTTGAAAGTAGTGTAAAGGGCGTAATCAGGTCGCATAGCGTTTATTCAGAATTCTGCTTTGAAACGGAGGACAGAAAACTCTTCGCCCAAGTTGGAGGAAGGTTAAATTACATTAGCAACATCAATACCTTTGAGAAAGTCCTTATAGAACCTAGGCTAAGTATCTCCTATGAGTTCGCACGTAATTTTAAGGTGGAGGCCTTGGGCGAATTCAAGAGCCAATACACCAACCAGATCATTGACCTGGAACAAAATTTTCTTGGTCTGGAAAAAAGAAGATGGACCTTGGCAGACGAAAATGAGTTGCCAATAGTGCAAAGCAAACAGGGGTCGCTGGGCTTCAACTACGACGAAAACAGGTTGTACGTTGGTGTTGAGGCCTTCTATAAAAATGTTACGGGCATCAATGTGAGGACCCAAGGTTTCCAGAATGAAGATCAGTTTGACGGTGAGATTGGCGAGTATCTAGTAAAGGGTCTGGAGTTCTTGATCAACAAAAAAACGAACGACTATAGCGTTTGGTTCAGTTATGCCTATAATGACAATAACTATACGTTTAACACCGTTGACCCGCCCATTTTTCCGAACAACCTGGAATTGGAACATTCCTTTACCCTGGCCGGAAATTATAATTACAATGATTTTAAAATTGGTGTCGGTTTTAACTATAGGTCCGGAAAACCGTATACCAGGCCAGACGTTACCAATCCTCTGGACTCCTCTATATTTCCAAATGAGATAAACTATGAGGACCCAAACAGCAGTAGCTTACCTGAATATTTTAGGGCCGATGCATCCGCAACCTATGATTTCAACCTCAGCAAGACCATAAGGGCATCCGTAGGCGCATCGGTATTAAACTTTACGAACAGAAAAAACATCTTGAATACCTACTACAGGCTGAACAATACCAACGAAATTGAAACGGTGCAACGGGCATCCATAGGTGTGACTCCCAATGCAAGTTTTAGGATTCGATTTTAACTAGTTTTGAGTTGAGCTCTGATTACCTTTAAACTTCTTTAATTGAAGATAGTTTTTGGCGACAAAGGAATAATTTGGAAAACAAACAATATTCTAAATTATTTGACAACAGTATGATTTAATTTACCCAACTGTCAAATTCCCTTATTTTTTTCCAGTTTTGACATCACAATGACGTGTGGGAAAGTTATGGCCGCAAGCAAATAAAGGACTACGGAAATGAAATAGTCTATATGCTTTTGTAGTAGAAGGTATAAAATAAAAAGACCTAGTATAGAAACAACCCAATAAATCCAAGAGGACTTTACGTAGTCCATAAGGTAACTAGGCTTTGAACTACCATATAAAACTTCCATTTGGTCTTTCAAGGAAGGAATGCTATGCCATAGGATAAAATATATTGAAAATGCCCAAAGTAAAGAGGCGACATTAAATACAATATAGAAGACAAAGAACATAAATAATTCTTTGACCAAATTTATCCGCAATACTTTTTTAAATTTTAAAAAGGCCACTGAAATGGACAACCCGATCAGGTTTATGTATAGCCCAATTTTAATATAACCACTAAGAAATAAATACCCAGTTACATCATAAATTATTTGCTGAACCTCTACGATATTGGCATAAAAAATCATAAATAATATGGTCAAACCATAGAAAGTGAAAAAGAATCTATGAAACCAATGTGAATTAGTCAATCTTTCCCTAAGATGTTGTTCTCCAAAATGATATCCGCTGATAACTATAAATACCGCTAACACCAAGGCTCTGGAATACAAAAACAATAAGGTAACCAAGGATATTACCAATATATAAGGAATGATTGCCCCAGTTGTATTCAAATTTTGATATTGCTTTCTAATTAGGACAATGTCATTTGCACCGTGCAAAACACCAAAAGTAAGAATAAAGGAATAGGCTAGATAGTCTTGGAGACCAGAGGAGAGTTGTGTGGAAAGCCATAATCCGAAAAATGTTGTAAACAGTAGCCAGTTTTTCATTATCCAAAATAATTTTGAATTTGTTTAAAGTTATGACAAAAAATTTAAACAATTTTTATCATTTTATTGTTTAACTTTTATTACATTTATTTAAACAAAAAAATGCTATGTTATGAAAACATTATTACAAATTTTTCCAATGTTTGCCGACGTAACTAAAATCGCAAATAACGATTACGTTGGGTTCACCTTTTTTGTAGGTTGCATGGCCATGATGGCAGCTTCAGCCTTTTTCTTTTTGTCAATGAACAACTTTGACAGAAAGTGGAGAACTTCTATCCTCGTTTCAGGATTGATTACATTTATCGCCGCCGTTCACTATTGGTACATGCGCGATTATTGGTCTGGTGTAGGGGAATCACCTACTTTTTTCAGATATGTTGACTGGGTATTGACGGTACCTCTTATGTGCGTGGAGTTCTACCTCATCTTAAAAGTAGCCGGAGCGAAAAAATCACTCATGTGGAAGCTTATCGCCGCCTCGGTAATCATGCTTGTAACCGGTTATTTTGGTGAAGCCGTCTACAGGGACAATGCTGCGTTCTGGGGATTGTTATCTGGTCTAGCCTATTTCTACATCGTTTACGAAATATGGCTCGGAAGTGCGAAAAAATTGGCTGTACAAGCTGGGGGAGCAACGTTGGAAGCACATAAGATGCTTTGCTGGTTCGTGCTTGTTGGATGGGCAATTTATCCATTAGGGTACATGGCAGGAACGCCAGGATGGTATGATGGTTTAGCAGGTTTGGGGCTAAACATGGATGTAATCTATAATATAGGTGACGCCGTGAATAAAATTGGATTTGGTCTGGTAGTCTATGGTGCCGCAGTGGCAGCACAATCCGCTGAAAACAAATAATTTGTTTTTACTAACTCAAATTGTTCTGAAAGACCTTTGCTTAAAATCAAAGGTCTTTCTCATTTACATCCTCTCCGGAACTTCTATTCCCAGCAAACTGAAAGCCGTTTTAATAGTATCGCCCACTTTTTTGGACAATTGCACCCTAAAAACCTTCTTTTGTTCATCAGATTCCCCCAATATGGAAACCTGCTGATAGAAGGAATTGAATTCCTTGACCAAATCGTACGTGTAATTTGCAATCAACGCCGGACTATAATTTTCGGCCGCCAATTGAATAGTTTCGGGAAACAACTTCACTTGTTTCAACAACTCTTTTTCCTTGGGATGGAGTCCGGAAATTTGGGCAGGTAGGTTGCTCTCTACCTTGGTCTCCTGGGCCTTTCTTAAAATGGACTGGATACGCGCGTAGGTATATTGAATAAAAGGGCCGGTGTTTCCTTGAAAATCGACCGACTCCTCCGGATCGAACAAAATCCGCTTTTTGGGGTCTACCTTGAGAATATAATACTTAAGGGCCCCCAGGCCGATCATTTTGTAAAGGGCAGCGCGCTCAGGCTCCGAATATCCCTCCAACTTGCCCAACTCCTTGGAAATTGCTTCCGCGGTTTGGGTCATATTTTCCATAAGGTCATCGGCATCTACGACCGTACCTTCCCTACTCTTCATTTTTCCACTGGGCAGGTCCACCATCCCGTAACTTAGATGATAGAGTTTTTCGGCCCATGAAAACCCGAGTTTTTTCAGGATCAAAAACAGTACCTTGAAATGATAGTCCTGCTCGTTGCCTACGGTATAGACCATACCGTTGACATCTGGGTAATCCTTTACCCTTTGTATGGCCGTCCCTATATCCTGGGTCATATATACCGCGGTACCATCGGAACGCAGTACAATTTTTTCGTCAAGGCCTTCGTCGGTCAAATCTATCCAAACACTTCCATCTTCCTTTCCATAAAAAACACCTTTTTCCAGACCTTCCGCAACTACGTCCTTTCCCAACAGATAGGTGTCGCTCTCGTAATAGTAGGTGTCAAAGTCCACGCCCAAATTTTTATAGGTGATCTCAAAACCATCGTACACCCAACCGTTCATTTGTTTCCAAAGCGAAACAACTTCCTCGTCGCCGGCCTCCCATTTTTGGAGCATTTTCTGGGCTTCCAACAAGATAGGCGCTTCCTTTTCGGCCACTTTTTTATCCACTCCCTTTTCAACGAGTTGCCCAATCTCCGCCTTGTAAGCCTTATCAAAAGCAACATAATAATTGCCCACCAATTTATCGCCCTTTAACCCCGAACTTACGGGAGTTTCGCCGTTTCCAAAGCGTTGCCATGCCAGCATGCTCTTACAAATGTGGATGCCACGATCATTGATAATCTGAGTCTTATAGACCTTCTTACCTGATGCTTTCAGGATTTCGGCGACGGAATATCCCAAGAGATTGTTTCGAATATGGCCCAAATGCAGGGGCTTGTTGGTATTTGGGGAAGAATATTCGACTATAACGGCTTCATTGGAGGTAGGTACCAGACCGAAATCGGTCTTATCCTTCACCGCATTGAAAAAGTCCAGGTAATACCTATCCGAAATAACGATGTTCAAAAAACCCTTGACCACATTATATCCAGCCACGGCAGCCACTTCTTTTACAAGATAGGCACCAATTTGCTCACCAATTTGTACGGGGTTGCCCTTTACCTGCCGGAGCATGGGAAAGACCACTACGGTAACGTCCCCTTCAAAATCCTTTCTTGTAGGCTGAAATTCCACAGATATGAGTTCAACACCGTAGGTAGCCTGTACGGCTTCCTTCACTTTTGCTTCAAGAATTATTTCAATGGTCATCTGCAAGGATTTAAGGCTGCAAAACTAAGCATTTTTTGCCCTTTTAAAGCGAAACTATGGTCTTTGACCCTTCTTTTCTGTAACTTTAAAAACGCTTGTGTAAAGTCAAAAAAAAGAATTGCATGCTATTGAACGTATCTTATTCAAACCCCTCCATTACGCAGAAAATCGACACCGAAGTGGGGAAACCCTTTACCCTCAAGGAACGTTGGACCCTAGGCGGTATTGGCTCCCCAAGACTCATCATTACGGATGCCAGTATTGAAATAAGGAATTTGCTCATTTTGGACAATAATAGGGACACCTGTAATATTGAGCTTAGGCCCAAAGGTATCATTGTGAGGTTCCGATCGCTTTTGGAGACCTTTGCGCTTATTGTTCCCTATTACAAACTGACATTGTACAAGGGGGAGTCCTCCGTATATTCCCTGTATCGAGACCACTACTTTATCAAAGTGGCATCCGATACCAAGGCGGTACAAAAATTCTTTAAAAAAATATTGGAATTCAAGGCCGATAGTTCGCCCACCTCTTTGGAGGATCTATAAGTCCTGAAATCCAAATATTCCATCTTAATTCAATTTTAAAACATGAAAATCCTTCTTACCGGTGCGAATGGTTACATAGGAATGCGGTTATTACCGCAATTGATTGCCGATGGACATAAAGTGGTATGTGCCGTAAGGGACACTGAACGGTTTTCCATTGATGAGGAAACAAGGGCGCAAGTTGAAATTATAGAAATCGACTTTTTGGAAGCGGTACGGCCGAATCTTCTGCCCATGGATTTGGACGCAGCCTATTTCTTGATACATTCCATGAGTTCTTCCACCACCAATTTTGACGAAAAGGAAGCCACAACGGCCAAAAATTTCATTACCTACGTGGAGTCCACCAACATTCGTCAGGTCATTTACCTAAGCGGTATCGTGAACGATGAAAAACTATCCAAGCATCTAAGTTCCCGTAAAAATGTGGAAGATATCCTCTCAAAAGGTCCCTTTTCGCTCACAGTGCTTCGGGCAGGGATTATCGTGGGCTCCGGAAGTTCCTCTTTTGAGATTATTAGAGATCTCTGCGAAAAATTACCTATCATGATTACCCCAAAATGGGTCTTGACCAAAACGCACCCCATCGCCATACGGGACGTTATTTCCTTCTTGATAGGTGTACTGGGCAACGAAAAAACCTTCGACGATTCCTTCGATATAGCGGGCCCCAATGTACTTACCTATAAAGAAATGCTACATCAATATGCACAGGTAAGAGGCTTTAAAAACTGGATTTTTACGGTGCCCGTCATGACGCCAAAACTGTCTTCCTATTGGCTGTATTTTGTAACCTCCACTTCCTATAAATTGGCATTGAACCTTGTGGACAGTATGAAAATTGAGGTGGTGGCAAAGGATCAGAGACTGGCGGAACTACTTAGTATCCAAACCCATAGCTATAAAGAAGCCATTGAAATGGCCTTTAAGAAAATAGAGCAAAACTTGGTCATTAGTAGCTGGAAGGACAGTATGGTTAGCGGCCGTTTCAACAAGAGTCTGGAAAAATACATTCAGGTGCCAAAATTTGGAGTGCTCAAGGACGAACAGACCCTCCAAATTTCGGATTCCAAAAAAGTACTTGAAAATATCTGGAAGATCGGTGGGGAACAGGGTTGGTATTACGGCAATAGCCTATGGAGATTACGTGGATTTTTGGACAAACTGATAGGGGGTGTGGGATTGAGAAGGGGACGGACCCATCCTGATAAAATTTATCCGGGGGACTCCCTGGATTTTTGGCGGGTACTCTTGGCGGATAAAAAGAAAAAAAGACTGTTGCTCTTTGCCGAAATGCGATTGCCTGGTGAGGCATGGCTGGAATTTAAAATCGACAGGGACAATGTATTGCATCAGACCGCCACTTTTCGCCCACGTGGCCTAAAGGGGCGCTTGTATTGGTACAGTCTCGTTCCCTTTCATTATTTTATTTTTGGTGGTATGATTCGAAACATTGCAAAAACAAAATGACCTATGATTGCATCCTTTGTGAAAAAACAACGGGAATTTTTTGGTTCTGGGGCTACAAAGGACCTGAAGTTTAGAAAATCCTACCTTAAAAAGCTACGAGCGGCCGTAATTACTTATGAAGACCGAATTTGTGATGCCCTGTATTCCGATTTTAAAAAGCCGAAGTTCGAATCCCTTGCCACGGAAACCCAGTTCGTACTCTATGAATTGGACGAGACCCTGAAAAATATAAACTATTGGAGCAAACCAAAACGGGTGAATTCCACGTGGGTCAATTTTCCCTCTTCGGATTGGCTCTACCCGCAACCCTATGGTAACACACTCATCATTGCACCTTGGAACTATCCCTTCCTACTGACCATATCACCCCTTATAGGAGCCTTGGCCGCTGGCAATACGGCCGTATTAAAACCCTCTGAATTTACGTCCAGCACGTCCAAAATCATCAGTGAAATTATTACGGAAGTATTTCCCGAGGACTATGTAGCCGTCGCGGAGGGCGGTATCGAAACTTCCCAAGAATTATTATCCCTGAAATGGGACTATATTTTCTTTACGGGAAGCACGAAAGTGGGCAAAATAATCTATCAAAAGGCCGCGGAACACCTAACGCCCGTCACCTTGGAACTTGGAGGCAAAAACCCCTGCATAGTGGACGAATCGGCCTCCATTGCCGTTAGTGCCAAACGCATCGTATGGGGTAAATTCCTAAACTGCGGTCAGACCTGTATTGCACCCGATTATATTCTGGTGCACAAAAAGGTAAAGAAAGATTTGGTGACGGAACTTGGCAAGAGCATTTCAGAGTTATACGGCCCTTCCGTAGAAGACTCTCCCGATTTGGCCCGAATCGCCCATACATCGCATTACAAGGATTTAAAGAAAATGTTGACCGGACAACGCATATTGCTGGGCGGGGATTTTAATGACCAGACCCAATATATGGCCCCAACGTTGGTGGACGAACCCAAACTGGATAGTAAAATAATGCAAGATGAAATATTTGGCCCCTTGCTTCCCATAATTTCCTATGAAACGGAAGAGGACATACATAGTTATATTTCAAACTATGAAAAGCCTCTTGCCCTATATGTTTTTAGTAAAAGGAAAAAATTTAGGGAGAAAATAATCAATGCCTACAGTTTTGGCGGAGGGGTCATGAACGATACCTTGCTCCATATTACAAATAGCACACTACCGTTTGGAGGCGTAGGTGCTTCCGGTATTGGCCGCTATCATGGAAAATATTCCTTCGATACCTTTTCACACCAAAAGGCCATCATAAAAAAAAGTTTTTGGCCGGAAATTCCACTTCGATATCCACCATATAAATTACCGGAAAAACTGGCGAAGAAACTCAAGTTCCTTTTTAAATGACCTGTTACTAAGTAAACTACCTAGGGGGCAAGCTCACGAGGCATTCTTTGAAAGCAAACTTTTAATTTCCAAGCAAGCCTTGGAGTATTAACCCCCCTTGGCGGTGCCAATAAATTCTATTACTTTTTAGGTAAAAATACTTCGGCCATCATACAGCGGGCGCTTCCACCCCCACAGGCTTCAATCGTATCCAGGGGACTGTGGATTATTTTGCATCGTTTTTCTATTGCCTCGATTTGGGATTCGTCCAAACTAGCAAACGCAGCGGAACTCATGACCAAAAATCGCTGGCCGTCCTTTCCAAGAACTTCCAACATGTTCCCGGCAAAATGATGCATCTGCCGTTCGCTTATGGCGATGATTTCCTTGCCATCGTTTCTTAGGTGGTCCATCACATTTTTGCGTTCCTTTTTATCGTCGATACTGTCCAAACAAATAATGGCAAAGTCCTCGCCAAGGGCCATCATGACATTCGTATGGTAAATTGGCAATCGTTTTCCATCTACGGATTGATTGGCCGTAAAAATGACGGGCATACAATCGAAATCCTCGCAAAATTCGATGAACAAATCTTCATCTGCCCTTTCCGATAGGGCACAATAGGCCTTTTGGTTTACACGGTCCAAAATAATGCTCCCGGTACCTTCCAAAAACACCCCTTCCGCTTCTGCGGCGGTATAATCCATGACGTTATCGATAAGAAAACCGTGTTGCTCCATAATTTCCAGAATATCCTCGCGCCGTTCGTTTCTTCTGTTTTCGGCGAACATGGGGTATACCCCAACCGTACCATTTTCATGAAAAGAAATCCAGTTGTTGGGAAAAATACTATCGGGCGTATCTGGATCAATAGTATCATCTACTACAATGACATTCACACCGGCAGACCTCAAAGTACTCACAAAGGCATCAAATTCATCCTGTGCCTTTTGGTTGATCTGGTTGTTCTTCTCATCCAAATCTTCCATAAAATAATTGTTCACGGCCGTTTGTTCGTTCATACGAAAGTTCACTGGCCGAATCATCAAAATGGTATTGGTAATCTGCATCATAAATTATTCCCGTATTAATGGTAACGTACTACATCTTAAAAGTCCTTCTTGTTTGGAAATCTCCGCGTATGGAATCTCCTCAACGGTAAAACCCTGTACCCTAAGCCAACTGTTTAATCGGGTAAAGCTCTTTTCCGATACCACCACCTCTGGGGTTATCGAGAATACATTACTGAACATATGGTACATTTCGTCTGCCGTTATTTCAAAAACGTTTTCCTTGCCAAAGAAATCGACCAACCATTGGTACTCCTTCTCCACCAAAAATCCATTCTTATGAATGATGGCCTTCCCTTTTCCCAAAGGCTGAAAACAGCAGTCCAAATGTAGGGCGTTTTCCTTGGCATTTTTGGATTTTCTCAACTCAAAGGACAGAACCTTTTTCTTGGGAAATTGCTCGCGCAAATATTCGACCGCATGCACATTGGTCCTGGCGGTAATGTGGTCTGCATAATCGGCACCCGTATAGGTTCCCACAAAAATATAATCGTTCCAAGGCATAACGTCACCTCCCTCCACATGCACTTTTTCCGGTGGATGTAAAATATGGTCTTCCTCAATTTTATCGAGTACATGAAGTATGGCATCCACTTCTTTTTCCCTATCGGGCAAAATATTTGAAATGATAAGCTTGTCCTCGATTACGAACGCGATATCCCTTGAAAATATCTGGTTACAATCCTCCAAGACCTCAGGTCTAAAGACGGCCACATCGTATTTCTTTAATACCTTGGAAAAAGCCTCCATCTCCCTAATCATATCCTCTTCCTTTGGGTAGGTACCCGCCAGGATATGTTCCAAGGATTTTGGGTCATAGGCCTCTTCCGGTTTGGGAATTGGTCCGGGACTTTTTGCCGTACCCAAAACCACGGCCCTTAACCTTGATATTTCATCATTTACACTTAGCCTAAGCATACTATCAATTTTGAGCGCTAAGGTACTATTAAAAACGCCCTCTTAAAACTTTAAAAGGGCGTTCTAAATTTTAAAATCGATTATTTGATCAACGAGATTTTAAATCTACAAATGGTCGTAGATTTTCACCGATATACACCTGACGTGGCCTTCCTATGGGCTCTCCCCGTAATCTCATTTCCCTCCATTGGGCAATCCATCCGGGAAGCCTTCCCAAAGCGAACATTACGGTAAACATCTCAGTAGGTATACCCAAAGCGCGGTAAATAATACCCGAATAGAAATCCACGTTGGGATACAGTTTTCTATCTACAAAGTAGGAATCTTCCAAGGCTTCTTTTTCCAATCCTTTGGCGATATCCAAAATGGGATCTTGAATTCCCAAATCTCCCAGTACTTCGTCCGCAGCCTTTTTGATAATCTTGGCGCGAGGATCAAAGTTTTTATAAACCCTGTGACCGAAGCCCATCAGCCTAAAAGGATCATCCTTATCCTTGGCTTTCGCCATATATTTTTTTGTGTCACCGCCATCAGCCTCAATAGCCTCCAACATCTCCAGTACTGCCTGATTGGCTCCGCCATGCAAGGGCCCCCAAAGTGCGGAAATTCCGGCCGACAATGACGCGAACAATCCGGCATGGGATGAACCTACAATACGTACGGTTGAAGTAGAACAGTTTTGTTCGTGGTCTGCATGGAGAATCAATAATTTATCCAAGGCATCGATAACGACCTTGTTCTTTTTGTATTCCTGATTTGGTCTTTTGAACATCATTTTATGAATGTTCTCCACATAACCCAAGGTATCGTCACCATAATCCAAGGGCAAGCCCTTTTTCTTACGTAACGTCCATGCGACCAAAACAGGGAACTTGGCCAAAATTCTAACAATAGAGCGATACATATCCTTTTCCGAACTTACATCTACGGTAGACGGATTAAAAGCGATAAGGGCACTTGTTAGAGAAGAAAGTACGCCCATAGGATGGGCCGACTTTGGAAAACCGTCCAAAATTTTCTTCATCTCTTCGTCAACATGGGATTCATCGGTGATATCCTTATGGAACTTGGCCAATTCATCCTCATTTGGCAATTCACCAAATATTAGTAAGTACGCCACTTCCAAAAAATCGGCTTTCTCGGCTAGCTCCTCTATAGAATATCCCCGATATCTTAAAATACCCTTTTCACCATCCAAAAAAGTAATGGCACTTTCACATGAACCCGTGTTCTTATATCCTGGATCTATTGTAATTATACCTCCTGTTGAGGACCTTAAAGATTTTATATCAATGGCAAGTTCATTTTCCGTTCCTTTAACTACCGGAAATTCATATTTTTTACCATTATATTCTAAAGTAGCTTTATCTGACATCTCTGAATTTTACGTGTTAATCGATTAGCTGTAAATTTAATAAAACAGGGGTATTTTAACAATTCCGCCCACTTCTTTGGGCTAAAATTAACAATAAGTTAGTCGTACGGAAAAACCTATAACAAATAGAGGTCTTTGTAATAAGCATCCACGGAATCTTCCCAGGTGAATCGCATTTTTTTTGCGTTCGCTTTAATTCTTTTCCAAGTGGGTTTATCGTTTTCCCAAACGTTCAGGGCCTCGTCAAAAACCTTCACCATGTTCCTTATCTGCTGGTCATAGGTCTTTCCTTCAAAGGCAAACCCCGTTTTCATGTGGGTTACAGTATCCTTAAGACCCCCTGTATGGTGTACCAGGCAAGGGTTCCCGTTTCTCATGGCCAACATCTGACTTATACCGCATGGCTCGAACAAACTAGGCATAAAATAAAGATCTGTTTCCAAATACATGGAATCTATAAGGTCTTCAGATTGGCCATTGGTGAAAATAAAATTTTTATGCTTGTAGCTCATCTTCCTGAACAGATCTTCATAATCCGGATTTCCGGTTCCCAAAAGCATGAAAATACCCTCTGCTTTGTCCAATCTTTTTAAAATTTCCTCAAAAGCTTCGGGCGAACGTTTTAGGAAATAAAATTTCTGTTCCGTCAGCCGGGCAACACTTGATACAATGAACTTGGGCCGGTTCCCAACATATTGCATAATCTTTTCCCCTGTATGGGCGAGAAAATCGGCCTTGTACTTTTTGGATTCGTCCTGCAACCATCTAAACAGTGCCTTAACGGTATTCCGATACAGATTGCCTTTTTCGGCCGTTCTAATGTTATTATAATTGGAAGCATTTAATATCCCAAAGAGCCTTCCTTCATTATTCGCTTTTTGAAGATCCTTTTCCAGGCCCTCACCCCCAATAAATTCGGGCGGCCTGCTCGGCAACATGACGTCTTCCTTGTAGGATGGGGAAACCGTGTGTACGGCATCCGCCAATCGAATTCCCACGGCCATAAGATTGATACAATCCTGGTATCTAGGATCCATTAAACCCTTATGGTCCAATTGAACCTCGGGAAACCAATTATTTACAGAGGCATAGTTGTTGTAAAAGGGTCGGATGCCCTGTATTGCCAAATTATGGATACTATAGACATATCGCATTTTTTTTAAATCGCGATAAGCGGGATGATAGGTCTTCAAAAAAAGAACCGCGCTGGAATGCCAGTCGTGCATATGGACTACGTCCAATTTTCCAAAGGCACCCACCTTAATAGCTTCTGCCACAGCGGTGCAGAATATCATGAACTTGACGAAATCGTTAAAAAATGGTTCCGTTGGATCATCATGGTAAATGTGGGCAATACCACCCTCTTTGATTTCAGGGTGATGAATGGCATAATGTGTAATATTCTTTATGATTTTTTTGGGAACAACTTCGTACAACTCCGCCTTATAGACCGTTCCCCTTAAATTGAACTCCAAATCCGTCTTGAAAATCCCGTTTTGATGCAACCTCCCGTAAGATGGCACTACTACATGTGCAAAATCCCCACGATTGGCGATTTCCCTGGGAACGTCCCTCACCACATCGCCCATTCCTCCGGCCTTGCAATTTGGAATCGCATCGTTTTCCGCTGAAACAAACAAAAAATTATTCATACACTTTTAAATAGGGGAATTTATAACCTAGAAAAGGTAATTAAAGTTTTAGACTGTTCCAAAAAAAAAGGCTTTCTAAAAGAAAGCCTTTTTGCAAAACTATTATTATTTGACCTTAAAGGCCTTTTCCTGAGGATAGTAGGCCATACTTCCCAATTCCTCCTCTATTCTCAACAATTGGTTGTATTTGGCCATACGATCAGATCTGGATGCGGAACCTGTTTTGATCTGTCCTGTATTCAACGCTACGGCCAAATCGGCAATCGTATTATCTTCCGTCTCACCGGACCTATGGGACATTACCGAAGTATATCCTGCATTCTTGGCCATGTTCACCGCTGCAATCGTTTCGGTCAAAGTACCAATTTGATTTACCTTGATCAAAATGGAATTGGCAATGCCTTTCTCGATTCCTGTTGACAATCGTTCTACATTGGTAACGAACAAATCATCACCTACCAATTGAACCTTATCACCAATTTTATCGGTAAGGGCCTTCCAACCATCCCAATCGTTCTCGTCCATTCCGTCCTCAATGGAAATAATTGGATATTTGGCAGTCAAGTCCGCCAAATACTGGGCCTGTTCCTCAGAAGTCCTCACCACTCCCTTATCTCCTTCAAATTTGGTATAATCATATTTACCATCCACATAAAATTCTGCGGATGCACAATCCAAAGCGATCATTACATCGTCCCCCAATTTATAGCCTGCCTTATCAACAGCTTTTGCAATGGTATCCAAAGCGTCCTCAGTTCCACCGGCAAGATTTGGAGCAAATCCACCTTCATCACCTACGGCTGTACTCAAACCCCTATCATGCAATACTTTTTTTAGGTTATGAAAGATCTCAGTACCCATTTGCATGGCATGCGAAAAACTCTTCGCCTTTACGGGCATGATCATAAACTCTTGAAAAGCGATGGGGGCATCTGAATGCGACCCCCCATTAATAATGTTCATCATGGGAACAGGTAGGGTATTGGCACTAACCCCTCCTACATATCTGTATAAGGAAATGCCCAACTCATTGGCAGCGGCCTTAGCTGCAGCCAAGGAAACGCCCAAAATAGCGTTTGCACCTAATTTGGATTTGTTAGGAGTACCGTCCAAATCGATCATTGTCTGGTCCAAAAGGTTTTGCTCAAAAACGGACATTCCAAGTATTTCCTCAGCGATGACAGTATTTACGTTTTCAACTGCCTTCATGACCCCTTTGCCCATAAAAGTTTTTCCTCCGTCCCTGAGTTCAACTGCCTCGTGTTCTCCCGTAGAAGCCCCAGATGGTACAGCAGCCCTTCCCATGACACCGTTTTCAGTGATAACATCTACTTCAACAGTGGGATTTCCTCTTGAATCTAAAATTTGTCTTGCGTGAACGCTTAATATGATACTCATTTGTTATTTTCTTTAGTAACTGAATTAAAATGTGATTTGTAAAGATACGAACGTTAAACCCACGTTGTTAAAACGATTGTTCCATTTCAAAGGAATATAACGATTTTTTAAACTTCTGTGGATTGCATTGACGTTTTCTCGATCAACTTGAAAAAATCATCAAAAAGATAGTCCGCATCATGGGGTCCAGGACTTGCTTCCGGGTGGTATTGCACCGAAAAGACGTCCTTGTTTTTCATTCGGATTCCCGCCACGGTTTGGTCATTTAAATGCACATGGGTAATTTCCAAATCCTGATTGGCCTCCGTTTCTTCTCGATTGATTGCAAATCCATGGTTTTGCGAGGTAATTTCCCCCTTCCCGGTAAGTAAATTCAAGATGGGATGGTTGATACCCCTATGACCATTATGCATCTTATAAGTAGAAACGCCATTGGCCAATGCGATGACCTGGTGGCCCAAACAGATTCCAAACAGAGGTTTGTCGGTTTTTATAATCTCCTTGGCAACTTGAATCGCTTCACTTAAAGGTTCCGGATCACCAGGACCGTTTGAAATGAAATAGGCATCCGGATTCCAGTCAGACATTTCTGCGAAGGTTGCGTTGTAAGGGAATACTTTAATATACGCACCACGCTTTTCCAGGTTACGAAGTATATTTTTCTTTATTCCGATATCCAGGGCCGCTATTTTTACGGGCGCTGATGCATCCCCATAAAAATAGGGTTCTTTGGTAGATACCTTTGAGGCGAGTTCCAATCCTTCCATACTGGGAACTTTCTCAAGTTGTTTTTTCAACTCTGGAATATTGTCAACCTCCGTGGAAATGACCGCATTCATAGCCCCATTGTCCCTAATGTAACTGACCAAAGCCCTTGTATCCACATCTGAAATGGCAAAAAGATCGTTCTTGTCCAAAAATTCCTTTAAGCTGGCATCCGCCAAGGGACGGGAATATTCGTAACTAAAATTTCGGCATATGAGCCCGGCTATCTTAATGGTCTCGGATTCCACTTCGTCAACGTTCGTACCGTAATTCCCTATGTGGGCATTGGTAGTTACCATCAATTGACCAAAATAGGAAGGGTCCGTAAATATTTCCTGATAGCCCGTCATACCGGTATTAAAACAGACCTCCCCGAAGGCGGTCCCATCTTTGTCCCCTACCGACTTACCATAAAAAATGGTTCCATCGGCCAATAATATTAAAGCTTTCTTTTTGGCTTGATACTTCATGATGTTCCTTTTCTATTTATCCGTTCACAAAAAAACATAAAAAAAGGATAGGCTGTAAGACCTATCCTTTTATAATTATCAATATTTATTGACATGTTACTCTTTTGAGTCATCCTCTTTTTTTACCTCGTTTTCAGGCTGTGATTCAGCTTCTGGGGCAGTCTCGACTTCCGGAGCCGCTTCCTCTGCAACTACTTCCTTCACTTCTGTCTCCTCTGCTTTTGGAGCATCGGCACCTGAACTCTTTCCACCTCTTCTACTTCTTCTAGTAGATTTTTTCTTAGGCTTACCGGCATTGTATAGTTCGTTGAAATCAACCAACTCTATCATGGCCATATCCGCGTTATCACCCAATCTATTTCCCAATTTGATGATTCTAGTATAACCACCAGGTCTATCGGCGACCTTTTCAGCAACAACGCTGAACAATTCAGTTACGGCATATTTATCACGAAGGTTTTTAAAAGCGATACGTCTGTTGTGCGTACCTTTTTCTGCGGATTGATTATTCTCAGCTTTGGATTTTGTAATCAATGGCTCAATAAATTGCTTTAAAGCTTTAGCCTTTGCAACCGTTGTATTGATTCTTTTATGCTCAATTAAAGAACATGCCATGTTGGCCAACATAGCCTTTCTATGCGCCGATTTTCTTCCTAAATGGTTAACTTTTTTACCGTGTCTCATTATTATAGTATTATCATCTTGCTACCAAACTCGGTCGAACGAGGAGCAAAATATGATTAATTAATCCTTATCTAATTTGTATTTTGAAAGATCCATTCCAAAGCTCAGTCCTTTGTTGATTACCAACTCCTCAAGCTCTGTAAGGGATTTTTTTCCGAAGTTTCTAAACTTCATCAAATCGTTTTTGTTGAAAGAAACCAAATCTCCCAAGGTATCCACCTCCGCTGCCTTTAGACAGTTCAAGGCACGTACAGAAAGGTCCATATCAACCAATTTGGTCTTCAACAACTGTCTCATGTGCAGGGATTCCTCATCATAGGTTTCCGTTTGCGCGATTTCATCGGCTTCAAGCGTAATACGCTCATCAGAGAACAACATGAAATGATGGATCAATACCTTGGCAGCCTCCGTTAGGGCATCCTTAGGATGTATGGAACCATCGGATACAATCTCAAAAACCAATTTTTCATAGTCGGTCTTTTGCTCAACACGATAGTTCTCTATGCTATACTTTACGTTCTTGATCGGCGTAAAGATAGAGTCGACAGCTATTGTTCCAATTGGAGCACCGGACTTCTTGTTTTCTTCAGCAGGAACATATCCCCTACCCTTATCTATGGTAATTTCCATATTGATACTGATCTTGGGGTCCATGTTACAAATGACCAAGTCTGGATTAAGCACTTGGTAACCAGAGATGAACTTTTGGAAATCCCCGGCAGTCAATTGCTCCTTACCACTAACTGAAATGGAAACGACTTCAGCCTCAGAATCTTCGATCTGCTTCTTGAAACGAACTTGTTTTAAGTTTAGGATAATTTCGGTCACATCTTCTACAACACCCGAAATCACTGAGAACTCATGTTCTACTTTATCAATCCTTACGGATGTAATGGCATGGCCTTCCAAGGAAGAAAGCAACACCCTTCTAAGTGCATTCCCAACAGTTAATCCATAACCAGGCTCCAAAGGACGAAATTCGAACTTTCCTTCGAAGTCTGAGGAATCGATCATTATTACTTTATCGGGTTTCTGAAAATTAAATAATGCCATAATTGGATCAGTGTTGTTTTTATTTTGAGTAAAGCTCGACGATTAATTGTTCTTTGATGTTTTCAGGAATCTGAAGTCTCTCCGGAACGGAAACGAATGTCCCCTCCTTTTTTTCGCTATTCCAAGTAATCCATTCGTAAACACTACTGTTTGCCGAAAGTGAATCCTGAATACTTTGTAAAGACTTGGATTTTTCCCTAACACCTACAACGTCTCCTGCCTTTAATGTATAGGAAGGAATATTTACGATATCGCCGTTCACTGTAATATGTCTATGGGAAACCAATTGTCTGGCACCGCTTCTTGAAGGGGAAATTCCCATTCTGAACACCACGTTATCCAAGCGGCTCTCACATAATTGCAAAAGAATCTCACCCGTAACACCTTCTTTTCTTTTGGCAGTGGCGAAAAGGTTTCTAAACTGCTTTTCAAGAATACCGTAGGTATATTTAGCTTTTTGTTTTTCCATCAACTGTACGGAATACTCAGACTGCTTTCCTCTACGCCTGTTGCTTCCATGTTGTCCTGGAGGGTAATTTTTTTTCTCAAAGGATTTATCGTCCCCGAATATCGCCTCACCAAATTTTCGGGCGATTTTTGATTTAGGTCCTGTGTATCTTGCCATTTTCTAAAATTATGAAGGTGGGATTATGAATTAAGGCTTATCCTTCGATAATCGTAATTACACCTTCGGTGAAATATTAATACTTAATTAAACTCGTCTTCTTTTTGGAGGTCTGCACCCATTGTGAGGCATTGGTGTAACATCTATGATTTCAGTTACCTCAATTCCAGAATTGTGTATGGAGCGGATAGCGGATTCACGACCATTTCCAGGTCCCTTCACATAAACCTTCACTTTTCTCAAACCCGCTTCATGGGCAACTTTTGAACAATCCTCCGCCGCTACTTGCGCAGCATAAGGTGTGTTCTTCTTAGATCCCCTGAATCCTAATTTCCCTGCCGAAGACCAAGAAATAACATCACCTTTTTTATTAGTCAAAGAAATGATAATGTTATTGAACGAGGCATTTATATGTGCCTCTCCAACAGAATCAACAATAACCTTACGCTTCTTAACTACTTTTGTATTTGCCTTTGCCATATAAATTTTTAGTTTCTAGTGTTAGTTTTAAGTTATTGGAATCCTAGACTTTTACATTTCAAACAGATTCTTCTAACGTCTAAATACTAATGACTTCTATTGTTTATTATTTAGTTGCTTTCTTCTTGTTAGCAACTGTTTTTCTCTTTCCTTTTCTGGTCCTAGAGTTGTTCTTTGTTCGCTGACCCCGTAATGGCAAACCGGCTCTATGACGAATACCTCTGTAACATCCAATATCCATTAATCGCTTAATGTTCAATTGAATCTCGGAGCGTAACTCACCTTCTATAGTAAATGAAGAAACTGCATCCCTGATACGACCAATCTCATCATCGTTCCAATCAGAAACTTTAGTATCCTCACTAACTTGGGCTTTACTTAAAATCTCCTTGGCCCTGCTCTTTCCTATCCCGTAAATATAGGTCAAGGCGATTACGCCTCTTTTTTGTTTTGGTATATCAATACCCGCGATTCTTGCCATAATTACCCTTGTCTTTGTTTAAATCTAGGATTCTTTTTGTTGATTACGTACAATCTGCCTTTCCTGCGAACAATCTTACAGTCGGCACTTCTCTTTTTTACTGATGCTCTTACTTTCATGCTATCTTAGTATCTATAAGTAATTCTTGCTTTTGTAAGGTCATAAGGACTCATTTCCAATTTGACCTTATCTCCAGGTAATAATTTGATATAATGCATACGCATCTTACCTGAAATATGCGCTGTAACTACATGTCCATTTTCCAATTCAACTCGGAACATTGCGTTAGACAATGCCTCTATAATGGATCCATCTTGTTCTATCGCTGCTTGTTTGGCCATAAATTATGCTACTTTTCTATTTTTTCCGGTTTTCATCAATCCATCGTAATGTCTATTCAATAGATATGAATTCACCTGTTGCACAGTGTCGATTGCAACCCCTACCATAATTAAAAGGGAAGTTCCACCATAAAATAGTGCCCATCCGGCCTGTACATCCAATAATTTTACGACGATGGCTGGTAAAACGGCCAGCAAAGCTAAAAATATTGATCCAGGTAACGTAATTAATGACATTATTTTATCCAAATAATCGCCAGTTTCCTTTCCAGGTCTAATTCCTGGAATAAAACCTCCACTACGTTTCAAGTCATCCGCCATTTTATTGGTAGGTACGGTAATAGCGGTGTAGAAGTAGGTAAAAATTATAATAAGGAAAGCAAATAACAAGTTGTAGGCCCAACCAAAAATATCACTGAATTGTACCTGCATCCACTGTCCAAAAGTTGTATCATCAAAAGCACCACCGATCATACCAGGAACGAACATAATTGCCTGTGCAAAAATTATGGGCATTACTCCAGAAGCATTAAGCTTTAAAGGAATATATTGTCTAGATCCCATTACGTTCTTTTCATATCCTCCGGAAGCGGTCCTTCTAGCATACTGAACGGGTATCTGCCTGGTGGCCATTACCAACAATACACTTGCCAAAATCACCAAGAACCAAACAATAACTTCAATCAGAATGAACATGAGTCCACCGTTATTATTGGTTGTCCTGGAAACAAACTCCTGTACAAAAGATTGCGGCATCGTGGCTATGATACCAATCATAATCAATAAAGAAATACCGTTTCCAATGCCCTTATCGGTGATTTTCTCACCCAACCACATTGCAAAAACACAGCCCGAAACCAATATAATAACTGCCGGAATCATAAAATCCAAACCTTTACCCAATACAAAGGCACTATCAGGAACACCAAATGCACCTAGACCATATAAATAAGCAGGAGCTTGAACAATACAAATACCAATGGTCAACCAACGTGTAATCTGATTAATAGTCTTTCTACCACTTTCCCCTTCCTTTTGTAATTTCTGAAGATACGGTATGGCAATACCCATTAATTGGACTACGATAGAGGCCGATATATAAGGCATGATACCCAAAGCAAAAATAGACGCATTCGCAAATGCCCCTCCCGTAAAAGCGTTAAGAAGACCAAAAATACCTTGGTCAGTACCATCGGCCAAACCACCTAATTGGGTAGAATCAATACCTGGAAGAACGATTTGACAACCAAACCTATACACTAAAAGAAGCCCAAGAGTAATTAGTATCCTACTCCTTAGCTCCTCTATTTTCCAAATATTGGATATTGTATCTATAAATTTCTTCATGTTCCCGTATATACTTATAAACTTATTGCTTCACCACCCGCAGCCTCGATAGCAGCCTTTGCGGAAGCAGTAAATTTATGTACCGATACCTTTAGAGCGGTCTTTAGTTCACCGCCTCCTAATATTTTAACCAAATCATTTTTTCCTACAATGCCGTTTTCGACCAAGGTTTCGAAGGAAACTGTACTCTCAATTACTTTGTTATCTACTAACTCCTGTAATTTTCCAAGGTTTATTCCTTTGTAGTCCTTTCTATTTATGTTGGTAAAACCAAACTTGGGAACTCGTCTCTGCAAGGGCATCTGACCACCTTCGAACCCAATTTTTTTTGAGTAACCAGATCTAGATTTAGCACCTTTATGCCCTCTTGCAGCGGTTCCACCTTTACCTGAGCCTTGTCCTCTACCTAAACGTTTACCCTCTCTATTAACGGAACCTTCTGCAGGTTTTAGATTACTTAAGTTCATTAGATTTATGTTTAAGCTTCTTCGGTAGAAACCAAATGTTTAACTTTATTTATCATCCCAAGAATATTAGGTGTTGCATCATGTTCAACAACCTGACCTATTCCTTTCAATCCAAGAGCTTGCAACGTCCTTTTTTGGTTCTGTGGCTTCTTAATACCGCTCTTTACTTGTTTTACTTTAATTTTTGCCATAATTAACTGTCTTAACCTTTAAAAACCTTCTCCAAGGAAACTCCCCTTTGTTGTGAAATTGTTTTGGCATTCCTTAATTGTAATAAAGCGTCAAAAGTTGCCTTTACTACATTGTGAGGATTCGAAGATCCTTGAGATTTAGATAATACATCGTGAACACCCACGGCCTCTAATACCGCCCTAACTGCTCCACCGGCAATCACACCTGTACCATGCGATGCAGGTTGAATGTAAACTCGAGCACCACCATATTTACCTTTTTGCTCATGAGGCAAAGTACCTTTGTTCAAAGGAATACGAATCAAATTCTTTTTTCCGTCCTCAATAGCCTTTGCGATTGCGGTAGCCACCTCTTTTGATTTACCAAGACCGTGTCCTACCACTCCATTTTCATCGCCAACAACTACGATAGCGGAAAAACCAAATGCCCTACCACCTTTCGTAACTTTGGTAACACGCTGAACGCCCACCAATCTATCCTTTAAATCTAAACCTCCTGGTTTAACTGTTTCTACATTTTTGTACTTCTGGAACATACCTCTTATTTAGAATTTTAAACCTGCTTCCCTTGCACCCTCTGCCAAGGACTTAACCCTTCCATGGTAAAGGTTTCCGCCCCTATCAAAAGCTACCTTTTCTATACCGGCAGCCTTAGATTTTTCGGCAATCGCCTTACCTACAAGAGCAGCAATTTCCGTTTTGTTTCCTTTTGCCGATGCGATATCCTTGTCTCTGGAGGAAGCAGCCGCCAAAGTAACACCTTTCACATCATCTATCAATTGTGCATAGATTTCGCTGTTGCTTCTAAAGACGGATAATCTTGGCCTTTCGGCAGTTCCATTGGAAACCTTGCGGATTCTCCTTCGAATTCTATACTTTCTTTGTGTTTTTGATAATCCCATAATACTTTTATTAAGCCGATTTACCTGCTTTTCTTCTTAATTGTTCACCAACAAATTTGACACCTTTTCCTTTGTAAGGCTCTGGCTTACGGAAGGATCTAATCTTCGCCGCAATGTGCCCAACCAACTGCTTATCGTGTGAAGTTAGTTTTACAATAGGGTTCTTACCTTTTTCTGATATGGTCTCAACTTTTACCTCTGGTGCCAAGTCGAAAATAATATTGTGGGAAAAACCTAAAGCCAAATCAAGTTTTTGACCTTGGTTACTTGCTCTATAACCTACACCCACCAATTCCAATTCCTTGGTCCATCCTTGTGACACACCCTTCACCATATTCAATACCAATGCTCTGTACAGACCATGCTTTGCTTTATGCTCTTTAGAGTCAGACGGCCTTGTTACAAATGCCTGCCCGTCTTCTATTTTTATATCTACTCCAGAGAACTCTTGAGTCAATTCACCTAATTTCCCTTTAACGGTAATTTCCTTATCCTTGACCTCTATGGTTACGCCTTCTGGAATTGCTATCGGATTATTTCCTATTCTAGACATCTTCTAACTCTTTTTCTATTAATATACGTAGCATAAAACCTCCCCACCAACGTTCTCCGCCTTGGCTTGCTTACTCGTCATAACACCGTGTGACGTTGAAACAATTGCAATACCCAATCCATTGAGGACCCTAGGCAAGTTAGCGTTGGAAGCATACTTTCTCAAACCTGGCTTACTAATACGCTCTATTTTCTTAATTACAGGTTCTTTGGTTAATTTATCGTATTTCAAGGCAATTTTTATAGTACCTTGAACTTTGTCATCCTCGAACTTGTAACTTAAAATATATCCTTGATCGAATAATATTTTAGTAATTTCCTTTTTCAAATTCGACGCAGGGATTTCAACAACTCTGTGTCCTGCCCTACTCGCATTTCTAATCCTTGTTAGATAATCTGCTATAGTATCTGTTACCATTTATATATAATTCGGTGACGGTTTTTAGCCTTTTGCTAAACCTGAAACCAGTTATTCAATTTATTTTACCAGCTGGCTTTTTTAACCCCAGGTATCAAACCTTGGTTTGCCATTTCCCTGAACATAACCCTAGAGATACCAAAAGTCCTCATGTAACCTTTAGGTCTTCCGGTAAGTTTACACCTGTTGTGCATACGTACCGGAGAGGCATTTCTTGGCAATTTCTGTAGCGCCTCATAATCTCCAGCTTCCTTTAAAGCTTTACGTTTTTCAGCATATTTAGCTACAGCCTTTGCCCTTTTTCTCTCACGGGCTTTCATTGATTCTTTAGCCATCCTAATTCTTTTTAAAAGGTAATCCTAATTCCGTTAATAATGATTTTGCTTCCTTATCCGTTTCGGCAGAGGTTACAAATGTCACATCCATCCCATTGATTCTGTTAATCTTATCAATATTGATCTCCGGGAAAATGATTTGCTCCGTGATTCCAAGATTATAGTTTCCACGTCCATCAAAACCAGTGGCCTTAATTCCTTGAAAATCCCTAACCCTAGGAAGGGCCGAAGTAACCAATCTATCTAAAAATTCATACATCCGGTCCCCTCTCAGTGTCACCTTAGCACCAATCGGCATACCTTTTCTTAGTTTGAAAGCCGCAACGTCCTTTTTAGACATGGTAGCCACTGCCTTTTGACCCGTAATCATTGTCATCTCATCCACAGCATGATCAATGAGTTTTTTATCGGCCACAGCAGCACCAACACCCCTACTCACAACAATCTTCTTGAGTTTTGGAACCTGCATTACGTTCTTGTAACCAAATTCTTCGGTCAAGGCCGCTACGATACGGTCTTTATATTCTTTCTTTAATCTTGCAACGTAAGCCATAACTAAATTACTTCATTTGATTTCTTGGCAACTCTAACCTTTTTTCCGTCCCTCACCTCGTAACCTACTCTCGTAGTTTCACCAGATTTTGAGTCGATCAACGATAAATTGGAAATATGGATCAAGGCTTCTTTTTTAACGATACCACCTTGAGGGTTTTGCGCACTTGGTTTTTCATGTTTGGAAACCATATTCACTCCCTCTACAATCGCTTTATTTTTTTCAAGATTTACGGACATAACCTTACCTTCAGAACCTTTATGGTCTCCGGCAACGACCCTTACCGTATCTCCTGTTTTTATCTTTAACTTCTTCATTTTACTAGTCTAATTATAGTACCTCGGGGGCCAATGAAACAATTTTCATGAACTGCTTGTCCCTTAGCTCTCTTGCTACGGGGCCGAAAACACGCGTACCTCGCATTTCACCTGCTGGATTCAACAATACACATGCATTGTCATCAAATCGGATATAAGAACCATCCGGTCTTCTTACCTCCTTTTTGGTCCTAACAACCACGGCTGTAGAAACCGCACCCTTTTTTATACCTCCGTTTGGAGTAGCTTCCTTTACGGTAACTACGATTTTATCCCCAATGGAAGCGTATCTTCTTTTTGTACCACCTAGAACACGGATAGTTAAAACTTCCTTAGCTCCGGTATTATCCGCTACCTTTAATCTAGATTCTTGCTGTAACATAACTTATTTGGCTCTTTCTAAGATTTCTACTAACCTCCAACACTTGGTCTTGCTCATAGGACGTGTCTCCATAATTTTTACGGTATCGCCGATATTGCAATCGTTCTTTTCGTCATGGGCAACATATTTCTTTGTTTTCAAAACGAACTTACCGTACATAGGGTGTTTAACTCTCTTAACCTCAGAAACAACAATGGACTTTTCCATCTTGTCGCTGGTTACTACCCCAATTCTCTCTTTTCTTAAGTTTCTTTTTTCCATAAAGCAGAACCAATTATTGGTTTTCCCTTTTAGTTAATTCAGTAGCCAATCTTGCAACCGTTCTTCTTACTTTTCTAATTTGAAGAGGGTTTTCCAATGGAGTCACAAAATGAGCCATTTTTAAATCTGCATGTTGCTTCTTATACTCTGCAAGTTTTTCCGTAAGCCCTTCAACAGACAACTCCTTTATTTCTTGATTTTTCATGATTTCCTACGATTAATTGTCAACTGTATAATCTCTTGCAACAATGAATTTTGTTCGTACCGGTAGCTTCTGAGCCGCAAGTCTAAGTGCCTCTTTGGCTATGTCAATTGACACACCGGCAATTTCGAACATTACTCTACCTGGCTTTACAACGGCCACAAAGTATTCAGGCGCACCCTTTCCTTTACCCATACGCACCTCCAAAGGTTTTTTGGTAATAGGCTTGTCTGGAAAAATTTTTATCCATAGTTGACCTTCCCTTTTCATATATCTTGTAGCTGCAATACGAGCGGCTTCAATTTGACGGGAAGTCAAAAAAGAAGAGTCCATAGATTTTATTCCGAACATACCATTAGAAAGTTGATGCCCTCTGCCGGCAATACCTTTCATCCGGCCTTTCTGCATTTTTCGGAACTTAGTTCTTTTTGGTTGTAACATTTTTCTCTACTTCTTTAGTTATTACTTTCTACGACGTGGCTTTCTTGCACCTTCTTGTTTACCGGGTTTGGAGGCCTGTCCTTTTTGCATTCCAGTTAATGGAGAAAGTTCCCTTTTTCCATAAACTTCACCTTTCATAATCCAAACCTTAATACCCAATTTTCCATAAGTAGTTTGAGCTTCTTGTAAAGCATAGTCTATATCAGCCCTGAAAGTGGACAATGGAATTCTACCTTCTTTGTAAGATTCTGAACGTGCCATTTCCGCACCATTCAAACGACCGGATATCTGTACTTTAATACCTTCCGCATTCATCCTCATAGCAGCGGCAATCGCCATTTTAATTGCTCTCCTAAAAGAAATTCGGCTCTCGATTTGACGTGCAATACTGGCAGCAACAAGATTGGCATCCAACTCAGGTCTCTTAATTTCGTAGATATTTATCTGGACTTCCTTATTGGTAATCTTTTTAAGCTCTTCCTTCAACTTATCTACCTCTTGCCCGCCTTTACCTATTATAATTCCAGGTCTTGCCGTAGTTACGGTAACCGTTATAAGTTTAAGGGTTCTTTCGATAATAACCCTGGAAACGCTTGCCTTAGAAAGCCTAGCATGGATATACTTTCTAATCTTATCATCCTCTGCCAACTTATCGCCATAATCATTTCCACCGTACCAGTTGGACTCCCATCCCCTGATAATTCCTAGACGATTTCCTATTGGATTTGTTTTCTGTCCCATTCTAGCTTTCTGTATTTGTATTAGACCCTAAAACCAAGGTTACGTGGTTTGAACGTTTTCTTATCCTATGTGCCCTTCCTTGAGGAGCAGGACGCAACCTTTTGAGCATTGCCCCACTGTCCACACGAATTTCGGAAACAACCAAATCAGCGTCTTCTAAACTGGCATCCTCGTTCTTGGCTTGCCAATTGGCCAAAGCGGATAACAACAATTTTTCCAACTTTCTCGAAGCTTCCTTAGGATTGAATCTCAATATAGCCAAAGCCCTTTCTACCTTCTCGCCACGAACTAAATCGGCAACCAATCTCATTTTCCGTGGTGATGTTGGACAGTTGTTCAATTTAGCGAAAGCTACTTTCTGCTTTTCAGCCTTAATTCTTTCGGCCATTTGTTTTTTACGAACTCCCATAGCTTACTTCTTACCTTTATTCTTTGCACCTGCATGACCTCTAAAAGACCTTGTTGGTGAAAATTCTCCTAATTTATGTCCAACCATGTTCTCGGTTACGAAAACAGGTACAAATTGTTTCCCATTATGCACAGCAATTGTAAGTCCTACAAAATCCGGAGTTATCATTGATGCCCTGGACCATGTTTTTATTACGGACTTCTTACCGGAAGAAACACTTTCCTGAATCTTCTTTTCTAAACTGTAATGAACGTAAGGTCCTTTTTTTAGTGAACGTGCCATTTCTTTCTACTTTTTATTTCTTTCTACGTTCTATTATATACTTATTGGTACTCTTGGTCTTAGATCGAGTTCTATAACCTTTAGCAGGTACACCATTTCTTGATCTTGGGTGACCTCCTGAAGCCCTACCTTCACCACCTCCCATTGGATGATCAACAGGGTTCATAGCAACTGGCCTTGTTCTAGGCCTTCTACCCAACCATCTACTTCTACCGGCTTTACCAGACACCAACAACTGATGATCAGAGTTTGAAACAGCACCAACGGTAGCCATACAAGCAGATAAAACCAATCTTGTTTCACCAGAAGGCATTTTTACGGTTACAAATTTCCCATCCTTTGCCATCAACTGAGCAAAAGTACCGGCACTCCTAGCCATCACAGCACCTTGTCCAGGACGTAACTCGATACAGGAAATAATGGTACCCAAAGGAATTTCACCGAGAGGCAAAGCATTTCCAATTTCTGGGGCAGAACCTGTACCGGCAGAAACCTGCTGGTCAACCTTCAAACCATTTTGGGCAATAACATATCTCTTCTCACCATCAGCATACTCCAACAATGCAATAAATGCCGTTCTATTTGGATCATACTCAATCGACTTTACGATAGCCGTCACATCTTGCTTATCCCTTTTGAAATCGATTACACGGTACCTTCTTTTATGACCACCTCCCTTTTGGCGAATGGTCATCTTTCCTTGGCTGTTTCTACCTCCCGACTTTTTTAACGGAGCAAGTAAGCTCTTCTCCGGCTTATCAGCAGTAATGGCGTCAAACCCATTTACTACTCTAAAACGCTGTCCAGGAGTGATTGGTTTTAATTTTCTAACTGACATTCCTTGTCTTTATAGATTACTGTAAAAATCAATTATATCACCTTCCACAACATCGACAATTGCCTTCTTTGTAGCGTTTGTCTTTCCATGCTGCACACCAGTTTTTGTATATCTGGTCTTTCTAGATGGCCCATAATTCATCGTTCTAACTTTCTTCACCGAAACACCATAAGTAGCTTCCACCGCATCCTTAATCTGAATCTTGTTGGCCTTCGGATCAACTAGGAAACCATAACGGTTGTTCAACTCGCCTTCAGCGGTCATCTTTTCCGTTATAATTGGTTTTATCAACACGCTCATGATTCTACTTATTATTTAAATTTGATTCGATTCCTTCTAGTGAGCCCTCCAACAATACAACGCTTGATGCATTTAATATTTTGTAAGTACTTAACCCTGAATTGGTTACAACATCAGAACCCTTGAAATTACGAGATGACAAATATACGCCTTTATTTGAATCGCCCAACACTATTAAGGACTTTTTGTTCTCTAGCCCTAACGACTTTAAAACATTTACAAAATCCTTAGTCTTTGGTGTGTCAAAATCAAAGTCCTCCACTACTATGATTGCATTCTCCTTTGACTTAATACTTAAAGCAGATTTTCTTGCCAAACGCTTAAGATTCTTATTCAGTTTTTGAGAATAGTCCTTAGGTCTAGGTCCAAAAATTCTACCCCCGCCTCTAAAAACAGGAGATTTGATACTACCTGCCCTAGCGGTTCCTGTTCCTTTTTGCTTCTTTATCTTTCTGGTACTCCCAGCTATTTCACCACGTTCCTTAGCTTTATGGGTACCCTGTCTTTGATGGGCCAAAAATTGCTTAACATCCAAGTAGACGGCATGTTCATTTGGCTCTATTCCGAATACACTGTCAGAAAGCTCAGCCTTTCTACCCGTATCTTTTCCTTTAATATCTAATACTGCTACCTTCATTATTGCCATCTTTGAATAGTTACGTACCCATTTTTGTGACCGGGAACACATCCTTTTACCACCAAAAGGTTTTTCTCCGGAACCACTTTTAAAACTCTAAGGTTTTGAACGGTCACCCTTTCACCACCCATTCTACCAGCCATTTTCATTCCTTTGAAAACCCTAGCCGGATAAGAAGCTGCACCAATGGACCCAGGAGCCCTTAATCTGTTGTGTTGACCATGTGTTGACTGACCAACACCGCCAAAACCGTGTCTTTTTACAACACCTTGAAATCCTTTACCTTTAGATGTACCAATAACATCCACAAATTCTCCTTCTACAAACAAATCAACACTTAGAGTGTCCCCTAATTTGTACTCTCCTTCAAATCCTTGGAACTCAATGACCTTTTTCTTGGGAGAAGCACCTGCTTTTTTAAAGTGACCGGTTTCGGCCTTGTTAGCACGCTTTTCTGCCTTGTCATCGAAACCAAGTTGAAGGGCATTATACCCGTCCACCTCTTCGGTTCTGACTTGGGTAACTACACATGGCCCAGCCTCAATAACGGTACATGGAACGTTTTTTCCATTCTCGTCAAAAATGCTGGTCATGCCTACTTTTTTTCCTATTAACCCAGACATACTTTATTTATTAATTACTATTTATTAAAAACTATTCAAAAAAATAGGGTCAAAAATAATTCAACCCTGAAATTATTTTATCTCCGTTTTTCCCTCGCTCGCAGCTCAGGACATGTATATTCCGAATGTTTCGGAACCCTCTTGACTTTGTCACAGACACTTCGTATGCACTCAGTGTTTGTTTGACTAGCGATTAACTTCTTAAACAAAGAGAATCGAGTCTTACTAAACCTTAATCTCTACCTCAACACCGCTAGGAAGTTCCAACTTCATCAGGGCATCAATAGTTTTGGATGAAGAGCTATAAATATCCAATAGTCTTTTGTACGAACTCAATTGGAACTGCTCTCTTGACTTTTTATTCACGTGCGGCGAACGCAATACTGTGAATATTTTCTTATGGGTTGGTAAAGGAATTGGCCCCGTTACAACAGCACCGGTAGTCTTTACCGTTTTTACGATTTTTTCAGCAGACTTATCCACCAAGTTGTGATCGTAAGACTTAAGCTTTATTCTAATTTTCTGACTCATTACCTTTAATTATGCTGTTATACCTTTTGCCGCCTTGATAACCTCCTCGGATATATTGGAAGGTGTTTCGGCGTAGTGTGAAAACTCCATGGTCGATGTCGCCCTACCAGAAGAAAGAGTTCTTAAAGAAGTAACATAACCAAACATTTCAGACAACGGTACGGTTGCCTTAACAACCTTGGCTCCTGCACGGTCTGACATATTGCTTACCTGACCTCTTCGTCGGTTCAAATCACCCACGATATCACCCATATTCTCTTCAGGAGTAATAACTTCCAGCTTCATAATTGGCTCCATCAACACAGCTCTTGCAGCTTTCGCGGCGGCCTTATAGCCCATTTTAGCTGCCAACTCGAAGGATAGGGAATCAGAATCCACAGGGTGGAACGACCCATCCTTAAGAGTCACTTTCATACTATCCATTTCAAATCCGGCCAAAGGACCATTCTTCATGGCTTCCCTAAATCCTTTCTCAACCGCTGGGATGTATTCTTTAGGCACATTACCTCCTTTAACTTCGTTCACGAACTCCAAGCCTGTTTTTTCCTCATCGGAAGCTGGCTCCATCGTGAAGACGATATCAGCAAACTTACCACGACCACCGGATTGCTTCTTGTAAACCTCCCTATGATCTGCAGCTTTTGTAATAGCCTCCTTGTACTCAACTTGTGGCTGACCTTGGTTCACCTCTACTTTAAACTCCCTTCTCAGACGGTCAACGATAATATCTAAGTGAAGCTCACCCATACCTGAGATAATGGTTTGTCCTGAAGCTTCATCCGTTTTCACCTGGAACGTTGGATCTTCCTCGGCAAGTTTTGCCAAGGCCATACCCAATTTATCAACATCTGCCTTTGTTTTAGGCTCCACAGCAATACCGATTACAGGATCCGGAAAGTTCATACTTTCAAGAACAATCGGATGCTTTTCATCTGACATTGTATCACCAGTCTTAATATCTTTAAAACCAACCGCTGCCCCGATATCCCCAGCCTCGATAAAATCGATTGCATTTTGCTTATTGGAATGCATCTGATAAATACGGGATATACGTTCTTTCTTTCCCGATCTATTGTTCAATATATAAGAACCTGCCTCCAATCTACCTGAATATGTTCTGAAGAAAGCCAAGCGACCTACAAAAGGGTCGGTAGCTATTTTAAATGCTAAAGCGGCAAATGGCTCCTTTACATCCGGTTTACGGGTAATTATAGCGCCAGTATCAGGATTCGTACCTTCAATGGCATCCTTATCTAAAGGAGATGGTAAATACCTACATACTGCATCCAACAAGAATTGGACACCTTTATTTTTAAAGGAAGAACCACAAATCATGGGAATAATGGCCCTATCCATTACGGCAGCCCTTAAAGCAGCGTGAACTTCCTCCTCCGTGATTGATTCCTCATCCTCGAAGAATTTCTCCATCAACTCTTCATCATATTCCGCAACGGCTTCGATCAAGGCAGCCCTATATTCTTTGACTTCGGCCTGCATTTCCTCAGGAATATCGATAACATCGAAAGTTGATCCAAAGTTATCCTCATGCCAAACGATTGCACGGTTTTTGGCCAAGTCGACAATTCCTTTAAAATCTGCTTCCTCACCAATTGGCAGAACAATAGGAACGGCATTCGAACCTAACATTTCTTTCACTTGGTTACACACAGCGAGGAAATTCGAACCTTGACGGTCCATTTTATTCACAAATCCAATTCTAGGAACCTTGTAATTATCAGCTAGCCTCCAGTTAGTTTCAGATTGGGGCTCAACACCATCAACTGCACTAAACAAGAAAACCAAACCATCCAATACACGCAAAGACCTGTTAACCTCCACAGTGAAATCCACGTGGCCCGGAGTATCTATTATATTAAAATGATAACTATTTGAGTCCTCAGTTGGCTCTCCATTAACTCGAGGAAAAACCCATTCACACGTAGTAGCAGCAGAAGTAATAGTTATACCACGCTCCTGCTCCTGCTCCATCCAGTCCATCGTAGCGGCACCGTCATGAACTTCACCAATCTTATGGCTAACGCCTGTATAAAAAAGGATACGTTCCGTAGTTGTTGTTTTACCCGCATCTATATGCGCAGCAATTCCTATGTTTCTAGTTAATCTTAAATCTCTTGCCATTTCTCTGATTAAAATCTAAAGTGGGAAAATGCTTTATTCGCTTCCGCCATTTTATGGGTATCCACTCTTTTCTTAACAGCTGCACCTTCTTCCTTCGCAGCTGCTAAAATTTCGGCGGCCAGTTTCTGGGACATCCCTTTCTCGTTTCGTTTTCGCGCATAGCTTATCAACCACTTCATAGCTGTTGAAATCTTTCTGTCTGGACGAATTTGCATCGGTATTTGAAAAGTTGCACCTCCTACCCTTCTACTTCTTACCTCCACATGGGGCATCACATTGCTCAAAGCATCCTTCCACAGCTCTAAAGCTGATTTTTCGTCATCTGTTTTCTTGGCCTCAACGATATCGATAGCATCGTAAAAAACACTGAACGCCACAGATTTCTTACCGTCCCACATCATCATGTTGACAAATCTGGTCACCAACTGGTCGTTAAACCTTGGATCTGGTAAAAGTGGTCTTTTCTTTGCCTGTCTTTTTCTCATTACTTCTTATTAAAAAGTGTTATTTACTTTTTAGGACGTTTAGCACCATATTTAGATCTACGTTGTGTTCTACCGGCCACACCTGCTGTGTCCAATGCTCCACGAACGATATGATATCTAACCCCTGGCAAATCCTTAACTCTTCCGCCTCTTACCAATACTATCGAGTGCTCTTGCAAATTGTGACCCTCACCAGGAATGTAGGCGTTCACCTCTTTCCCGTTTGTCAACCTTACCCTTGCAACTTTACGCATTGCCGAGTTTGGCTTTTTAGGAGTTGTAGTATATACTCGAGTACATACCCCCCTTCTTTGAGGACACGAATCCAAAGCAGCCGATTTACTCTTCTTGGTAATTGTGGCCCTTCCTGTTCGTACTAATTGTGAAATTGTTGGCATACTATATAAATATGTAAAAAAACTACCCTTTATTTAAGGGTCGGCAAATGTAGTGATATTTAACTTTAAAACAAACCACAAGCCAATAATTTTGGAAACTTTTTTAAACCCCTTAAAAATCATGACCTCCTTGCCAAGCCCAACACTTAAGAAGACAAACAAAACAATTAGAAGATTACTAAAAATCCTAAAATCATTTCGACTATTTATCACACGGTGAGTTCAAAAGAATTATGGAATTCTCATAATTCGAGCTGTTATATTACATTATATAAAATCCCAATAGTGTTTAATCTATAACTCCTAAGAATCCTTCTACTTCTTAAAGTTTTATTAAAATTCACTTGGATTATTAACGCCATTTTGTGATTTTTGCTGCTAGCTAATTCAAATAATTAAAAAATGAGAACAAAACTAAATGGATTGTTGACGCTATTATTAGCGTTGATTGTGCATATATCCTATGCACAAGAAAAAACAGTTTCCGGTACGGTTACAGACCAGGATGGCTTACCTCTCCCTGGTGTAAACATTGTGGTTGAAGGCACAACTACGGGTACCCAAACTGATTTTGATGGAAATTACAGTATCACTGCGAGTGCTGGACAAACCCTTGCCTTTACCTACATAGGTATGCGCGAGATAAAGCAGACCGTTGGCGCATCTAACACCCTCAATGTACAGATGCAGGAGGATGCCCAAGCTCTAGAAGAGGTTGTAGTTACAGGTCAAGGGATCAAAAGGGAGAAAAAAGCTTTGGGTTATGCCGTGACCTCTGTTGGGGCGGAATCCATTGAAAACAGGACCGAAGGTGACGTTGCCCGTATCTTGGCGGGTAAAGCTGCCGGGGTCAATATCACCGCTGCAGGTGGTATGTCCGGTTCCGCTACGAACGTAACCATTCGTGGTCTAAGTTCATTTAGCGGGAGTAACCAAGCACTTTTTATCGTTGACGGTGTTCCTTTTAGTAATGATACCAACGTAGGGACAGGTGCTGATCCCAATGACACTTCCAATCCAGCATTCCTTAGTGGGAATACGGGTTCATCAAGGTTCTTGGATATTGACCCAAACAACATTGCCAATGTAGAAGTGTTGAAAGGCCTGGCCGCAACAACTTTATACGGTACATTAGGAAAGAACGGGGTTATATTGATCACTACAAAGGCAGGGGCCGGTACAGGCGGTTCCAAGAAAAACGAGATTACGGTCAACCAGTCCTATTTTGTTAACGAGTTCGCGTCCTTACCGGATTACCAACAACAATATGGTAATGGCTTCGATCAGCAGTTCGGTTGGTTCTTCAGTAACTGGGGACCCAGTTTTGACGAAGGCGGAGTTGCCGGATGGGGCAGACAGGCCTTGATTGACGAGAACGGAACCTTGGAACATCCCTATTCCACGACTGCCGTAGCCGCTACTAGGGCCGCATTTCCAGAATTGCAAGGAGCACGGTACGCTTGGAGACCTTATAGTTCCGTAGAGAATTTCTTTAAACCTGGATATGCCACCAATACGTCTGTAAACTTCCAGGGTGCTTCCGAGGATGGGAATACCACCTACAATGCCAACCTTGGATATTTGAACGATATTGGCTTTACCCCTGGGAACTCCACCAACAGAATGAACTTCTCCGTGGGCGGAAGATCAAAACTATCCAATAAATTCACGATTGCAGCAACCATGAACTACGCGCGCACGGATTACAAATCACCTCCGATTGCCGCAAGTTTGGGTAACGGTGGTGTTAGCGGTGTATCGGTTTACGGACACGTAATGTTCACCCCGATTAGCGTGGACTTGATGGGCCTTCCCTTTGAGAATCCGATTACCGGTGGAAGTGTGTACTACCGCAACGGAAACGATATTGTGAACCCACGATGGTTGGCCAAGAACGTAACCAACAGGCAGTTGACCAACAGGGTATTTTGGAACGCATCCCTGACTTATGACATCAATGACAATTTGGCCGCTACATGGCGTACAGGTCTGGATTTCTATAACGAACGTAACGAAAACGCTTCGAACAAAGGAGGTGTAGACCAGCAAAGCGATATTTTCGGGTTCTTGGATACCTATGACAACAACAATACCATCTGGGACCACTTTGCCTCTTTAAGTGGTAATTACGATTTGAGCGAAAAGATTGGTATGACCTTCAACGTAGGTGCGAACGCCCGTTCGGATTTCTTCGATAGACAAGGTGTGGCCAGTATTGGTCAGATCGTGTACGGTATCAAGCGTCACTATAACTACCTGAACCAGCAACCGATCCAAAGAAGCCAAAAAAGAAATATTATAGGTGTCTTTGGGGACGTGAGCTTTGACTACGATAACTTCCTATTTTTAAACGTAAGTAGTAGAACGGACTGGGTAAGTAATTTGATTACCGAAAATAGAAGTTTGACCTATCCAGGGGCGAGTTTATCCTTCATCCCAACGGCCGCTTTTACAGGCCTACGTTCTGAAAAAGGAATCAACTACATGAAGTTGCGGGCCGGTTACGGTACTTCCGCGAACTTCCCAACTGGATACCCAACCTTGAGTATTGCAGAACAGAACACCTTGGTCTATGGCGAGGACGGTGGTGTTACCACCAACCAGATTGCTAACTTTAAGGCAAATCCAAATTTAAAGCCAGAACTTTTGAAAGAATTTGAGCTTGGTCTTGAAACCAGGTTGTTTCAAAATAGAGTTTCTTTGGACTTTACCTATTATAACAGGACTACGGATGATCTAATTGTGCGTGAGCCGCTTTCCCCTTCAACTGGCTTCACCTTTACACAAAGTAACATAGGTCAGATCAGCAACATCGGATACGAAGCGGATTTGGGTGTGGATATCTTTAGAAACCCTGATGGTTTTAGCTGGAAATCCAACGTGAATTTCTTCTCTAACAAAGAGACCGTTGAGGAACAAGAGCAGGACATCATCATCTATGCAGGTTCACAAGATTTGGATATAGGGGGTAATGCTGCTATCAAAGGAGAATCGCTTGGTACTATCGTTGGTAATGCCGTGGCTCGTGATGCCAATGGAAATCTATTGATAGACGAAGCAGGTAACTACATAACCACCCAGGTGGATGCGGATGGTAACGTTCCCATTATCGGGGATGCGGTTCCTGATTATGTAATGAACTTCATCAACACCCTCAGCTATAAAAACTGGCGATTGGGCTTCCAGGTGAGCCATACAGCAGGAGGTGATATGGTTGCTAATACCGTTGCCTTGTTGCAAGGACGAGGATTGATAAAAGAGACTGTAAATAGGGAGAATACCTATATTTTACCTGGTATTAGACAGGCTACGGGACAACCCAATGACCTGCAGATCAACAACTCGCAGTACTACTTTAGTAACATATTGTTCGGACCTACAGAACTACAAGTTTATGATGCCTCTGTTGTAAGGCTACAAGAAATCTCCTTGACGTACAATCTCCCTAGCAAGTTCTTGGATAGAACGCCTTTTAGCAAGCTTGGTTTTACGGTACAAGGGTTTAACCTTTGGTACGATGCCTACAACATGCCAGATGGAGCGAACTTTGACCCTAACGTAGCAGGTGCCGGTATTGGTAATGCAAGGGGCTTCGATTTCTTGAACGGGCCAAGTAGCCGCAGATATGGATTGACAGTAACTGCATCCTTTTAATTTTAAAATTTGCTAAAATGAAAAAAATATTTAAAACAGTTTTAACAGTTGCTTTTACAGGGCTTGTATTCAATGCCTGTGAAACCACGGATTTGGATTTGCGAGTCAGTCCAAACGACCTGGCGATAAGTCAGGCGGACCCCAATTTGATATTGAACTCCATTCAATTAGCAGGGGTGTCCAATATGGATCGCTTTAACGATTTAAGTGCACAGTTAACGCGAATTCAGTACATGACAGGGCGTATCTATTTTAACAACTTCCAAGGAGGTGTTATGAACAGTGTTTGGGCCCGCACTTACAGTAGTGAATTTAACTTGGCGGGATCAGCAGTTGATGTAGGTCTTTTCACCAATGTGGATGCATTGAAGCAGATAAACGCCGATAGTGACATCAACTATGATTTTCACGTGGCGGTTGGACAGACCATTAAGGCCTATTCCTTATTGTTATTGACAGATTTTATTGGACAGGCAGCCTTTACACAAGCTGGAAACCCGGACGAGTTCCCTGCCCCCATCTTGGATGATGGCCCAGTGGTATATGATGGGGCTTTGTCCCTATTGGACGAGGCAGAGGCTTTATTTGCCACAAATCCTCCAACACAGGGTGCAGATGATTTCTTCTATGGAGGCGATAGCACCAAGTGGATAAAATTGATCAACGCAATACGTTTAAGAACCTATTTTTTGACTGGGAATACAGCTGCCTTCAATGCAGTAGTAGCAGAGGATAACTTCATTTCAGAAATTGAGGATGACTTCCAGTTCCAATATGGTTCCAGGGTTTTACAACCGGACACCAGACATCCAGAATATGCCAATGACTACAGCCCTACAGGTGCAGGTGGCTATTTGAGCAACTGGTTGATGGAAACCATGCGAGTGAAGGAAGACCCACGTATTCGGTACTATTTCTACCGTCAAGTGGATGCCACACCCGGAGCAGATGCCGATCCGGACGAACAATTCTTGAGCTGTAGTCTTTTCTCAGTACCCCAACACTTTATAGATGGTGGCTTTACTACCTTCTGTAGTGTTCCTAATGGCTATTGGGGCCGTAACCATGGTAACGATGAAGGTACGCCTCCAGATGGCTTCTTTAAGACCGCTTACGGGGTATATCCAGCTGCCGGACGCTTTGACGATAATAGCTTTGGCACCATTGGTCTTGGCCAAGGTGGAGGTGGTGCAGGTATAAGACCCATTATTTTGGCATCTTATGTTGACTTCTGGAGAGGCGCCATGGCAACATCTCCTGCCGCAAAAGCAGAATTCCTTAGAAGCGCCATGGAGAAATCCATTGAAAAGGTACAACCTTTCGCTGCTTTGGATGGAAATGCTGATAGGTCGTTTGAACCTACTGAAACAGAAGTTTCCGATTACATTGATGATACGGTAGCAGCATTCTTGGCGGCCTCAGGAGACGCGCAGGAAGATATCTTTGCGGAACAGTATTGGATCGCCCAGTGGGGTGGAGCACAGGAAGCTTGGAACTATTATAGAAAGACAGGATACCCAACCACCTTGTCCCCAAGCTGGGAACCAGATCCAGGACCGTTCCCAAGATCTTTCTTCTACCCACAGGACGAAGTAATCACCAATCCTAACTTGCAACAACGTTCGGACTTGACCAATCAGGTGTTCTGGGATACCAACCCTGCCAGTCCAGCGTTCCCACAAGCCAATTAATTTTAAAACTTTTAGACAATGAGAATAAAAAATATAAGTTATACAGTTGTGGCAGCCTTGGCTTTTATATTCCAAGGTTGTACCGAGGATGAGACCGTCATTACGGAAGTATTGGCGGATACTACCAGAGGTGCTGCACTTCGTACATTGGATTCCTCCTTCCCTGACGTAGCGGAAGGATCTACAGCAAGTACGTTTACTGGCACCTTTGAAATACAGTCCGATGAATCCGCTGCGATTACTAGCGTAAATGTGTACGGAGAATTTATTGATAACACAGGGGATTCCCCTGGAGATGCGTCAGGGCTTATTACCAACATAAGTACCTTTACTGATACCGAATTTGGTCTTCAAGGTTTTTCCTACACAACTGGCGTTACTGAAATTCTTGCAGCTGCAGGGGTAGCATTGGATGCCGTAGAACCAGGAGATCAATACAGGGTTCGATTTGAGCTGGTTGCTGCCGATGGCAGGACTTTCTCCTTTGGACAGAATACAGGTACATTGACCGGTGGTTACTTTAGATCACCTTTCCAATTTACGGCCAATGTAATCTGTGCTCCTATTGTACCTACAGCAGGTACGTGGACAGTAGTTGCAGTTGACTCTTATGGTGATGGTTGGAACGGTGGAAATTTGAGTATTACTATAGACAATAACGATCCTATTACGTTGGCTAATACTGATGGAGGCGGGCCATACCCCGCTACGGTATCGCAAGATTTGACCTTTGAGGTACCTTCTGGATCCATGGCAATTCAAATTGTTTATAACGGAGGTTCCTTTGATGAGGAGGTTACCTTTCAGGTAATTTCAGCTAATGGTAATACAATTTTGGATTTAGGTCCAGAACCTGCTACTTCAACAGGATTAATAGACTATTGTTTGGATATTGAGTTGTAATAATTCAAATTCTTTTTAAACTAAAAGCGGTTCCAAGTTTGGAACCGCTTTTTTTTATTATTCAAATTAAATACAATAGTAGATACCATGAAAAACAGGGGCTAAAATTGAAATTTTAATCAATCTAAACACAAAATCTGATACTTTGTTAAAATAAAAATATTTAAACTTCAAACCCAAAACCTTCAAAAAAAAGTTTAGTATCTTTAGATAAGAGTAAAATTAAAATAAACATGAAAAAATTACTTCTTTTAGCCACACTTGCACTTTCAACCTCCTTTATATCAGCTCAATACTCTGGTCAAGCACTAAGCAATGCTTCCTCAGGAGGGTCTATGGATGGAAGTGCGGCAGTGATAAATACCTTATTAGGAGATATGGCCAGTAGGGATGCCAAACGAACCAAAAATTATGACGAATTTCAAGGCTCTCCATACGTATCCAATACCTTCAAACAAACGGATATTTGGTACAATGAAGAAAACATGGGAAGAATGTTCTATCGATACAATGCCTTGAACGAAGAAATAGAAATTAAGAACACGCTTTTAGAAGAGGAAGCTGTTAAGGGCCTATCAAGAGACAAAAACATCTCTCTTTTAGTCGATGGGAAAAAACTATCTTTCAAAACATTTGTCACCTCAAAAAACCAAACATTGAATGGCTATTTGCTGCTCTTAAATGATGGTAATACCTATGATCTTTATAGAAGGATACGTGTTAAATTTACAGAGGGCAAGCCTGCCCCCAACTCCTTTGTAAAAGCAGTCCCCGCAAGATTCTCTCAATTTACGGAATACTATTTTCAAAAGGAAGGAGTAAACCGAATTGATGAAATTGCGCTTTCAAACAGTAAATTATTAAAACATTTGGAAGGAAGCGATAAAGAAGCCTTAAAAAAGTACTTAAAGGAAAACAAAATCAAAATAAAGGAAGAAGCAGATTTATTAAATGTCTTTGGTTTTCTCAATACATTGTAGTGAAACAATTTAAGATTCCAACGAGTAATATAAATATTCATATAGTAATTTGGGATTTACACCACATTATTGGTTGGGACTTTAAACAACTCTAATATTGAATTAGTTCAAACCTTTTCATATTCACTAAAAAATTGCAGTAGTGAATCTATACTTTATCTTTTTCCCCTCCAGAGCCGAGCTATGAACCAAGAAAAATTCCGCATTTAGATTTAAACTCCCATTTTCTCACCGGAATTTCACAGTCTAAAGCAGAGTCCATAATTTAAGCTATTGATTTAGCCAAAGACTATGAATTTTTAAAGGTCATTATAGCATAGTTTTGATTGAGCATCAAAATGAATATATTTCATGGCCTTTGGATAAATTCAACATCCCGAAAATGCAAAAGAGAATCCCGTTAATCTTTATATCAACAGTTTTAATGATAACTGGCTGCAAAGAGCAGAGAAAACCAATAGCAACAAAAGAAATATCTAAGAAAGCCGTATTCTGGAAAAAAGCAAATCCAGAAGAAAGGGAGAAAAACGGAGGTTTGCTATTACCCGATTCTTTTTCAGCAGTAACTGTAGTAGATAGCATAGGTCCTTCCAGGCATTTGGCAGTCAACGATAACGGAGATATTTATGTAAAATTACGGGAGACAGAAGGTACTCCGGGAAGTATTGCACTTAGGGACACGACAGGCGATGGCAGGGCGGATATTGTGCAAAGATTTGGCGGATATCCAAATGACGGCAAGTTTGCCACGGAAATGCGTATACATGAAGGTTATCTATATTTTAGCTCTGAACAGGTAATTTATCGACAAAAACTATCACCTGGTAAATTAATACCTGAATCAAATCCAGAAGTCATACTTACCGATCGTTTTCCATTAAGATGGCACAATGCCAAATCATTGGCTTTTGACAAGGAAGGTTTTATGTATGTCACTTTTTCAGCCCCAACGAATGCCTGTGAGGATGCTAATTCCCAGGGTAAGATAAAAGGCCATATGCCTTGCCCAATGTTGGAATATTTAGGAAGTATTTGGCGTTTTGACAAAAACAAACCCAACCAAATTCAAACGGATGGCGAACTTTATGCCACGGGAATACGTAGTATCGTTGCATTTTCTTGGAACAACGAGGACAATGCACTATATGCGGTCCAGCACGGACGGGACTACCTTCACAACCACGCCCCTGAGGACTATACAGAATGGGACCAAGCGGTACTTCCTGCAGAGGAGTTCATGAAAATTAAAAAAGGGGATAATTATGGTTGGCCCTATAGTTACTATGACCATTTTCAAGGTAAGAAGTTGGTCGCCCCTGAATATGGTGGTGACGGAAAATTGGAGGCAAAAGAATACACAAAACCTTTGATGGGGCTACCTGCGCACTGGGCTCCAAATGACCTCCTTTTCTATACAGGGAATCAATTTCCAGAACGATATCAGAACGGCGCATTTGTTGCCTTTCATGGATCCACAAATAGAACACCCTATCCACAAGCAGGATATATTATTGCTTTTATTCCTTTTGAAAATGGAAGACCTACAGGTAGTTGGGAAGTCTTTGCCGATGGTTTTGCCAAAACGGACACAATTGCTACAATGCCAGATGCAAAATATAGACCAATGGGTCTTGCACAGGACAAAGATGGGGCACTCTATATTTCGGAATCCAAGGAAGGAAGAATTTGGAAAATAGAGTTTAAGGGAGACAAATCACAGTTTGGAAATGAACAACTCGAAAAAATGGAAGAATTGAAAGGCAAAACCTATATCAAAACTCCGGATAGGGTGAATGACAGACTGAAATCATAGAATAAATATAATATGATGAGTCATGTATTCCCCATGCTGATTTCCCTAGGAGTACCACAATAACACATTCAAAAGATGAACTGTTCCAACGAAACACCTTCCTTTTCGATTTGTTTAATTTGTTGTGATTCCTGTAAATATTGTATTACACTAAATCATAGTTGTTAAAAAAGGCAAAAAGCATCACGGTATAATACCTATCTTTAGCCCATGGAAAAAACCACCCAAATCTATGGCATAAGGGCCATTATTGAAGCTGTAAACTCAAAAGAGGAAATTGATAAGGTATTTCTTCAAAAAGGGCTTAAAGGGGATTTAATAAAAGAACTAGAAAGCCTTTTGAGAAGGAATGAAATCAATATTGTGTATGTTCCCGCTGAAAAGCTAAACAGACTCACAAAAAATAACCATCAGGGGGCCGTTGCCAATATTTCACCCGTTGGATTCTATTCATTGGAGGAATTGGTCGAAAGAGCCAATAACAAAGACACCCCTGCCCTATTCTTACTTTTGGACCAACTCTCTGACGTACGGAATTTTGGTGCGATTATAAGAACGGCGGAATGTACCGGAGTAGACGGAATCATCATTCAAAAAAAAGGCGCCGCACCGGTTACTGCGGACACCATTAAAACATCGGCAGGTGCGGCTTTTAAAGTGCCAATTGCCAAAGTAGACCATATTAAGGATGCTATTTTCTTCTTACAGGCTTCAGGTATACAAGTTGTTTCCGCTACGGAAAAATCGAATGATTCCCTTTACGATATTTCCTTTAAGGTACCCATAGCCATCGTTATGGGTGCCGAGGATCAAGGTATATCCCCCTCGATTCTAAAAGCTTCTGATTATTGCGCCAAACTACCCTTATTGGGGGAAATAGGATCGCTGAACGTTTCCGTTGCCTGTGGTGTCTTCCTATACGAGGCATTAAGGCAAAGAACTAGAAACTAAGTTTTCTCAGTATCGTCTGTTTTTTCGGAAGATTTATAGATATATCGTATTTGGAGACCATCTTCCGATTCCGATTCTTGATTTGAAAAATGAGGAGTTTCTATAAAATTACCATCGGCATCAAAATGTTTTAAAAAGGGGTCATCTGCTTCATTATAATCCTCCCGTTCCCAATCATACTTTTTTGGTTTTGGGACTTTAGCGTCGAAAACAAGTGCGAATATCAATCCCGTCAAAAAGCCTCCCAAATGACCCTCCCAAGAAATTCCTTCCTTGACCGGAAAAATATACCACAACAAGCTTCCATAGATAAAAACGACTATCAAGGATAGTGCTACCAGCCGAAAATGTTTGGTTATAATTCCCTTGAAAAATATAAAACTGGCCAAGACATAAATAAGTCCGCTTGCACCTATATGAAAGGAAGGTCTACCAATGCCCCACGTAATAACCCCTGATAAAACAATACCCAAAAGAACGACCCGCAAGGCTATACTTTTGTAGAAATAGAAAAGTGCGGCCAATAATATTACCAATGGAATGGTATTATTGTACAAATGTTCCAAAGAACCATGTATGAAAGGACTGAGCACGATTCCTTTTAATCCGGCCAAACTTCTAGGATAAATGCCGAATTCGTTAAAATTGGTCCCGTTCAACAATTCTATCCAATATACGGACCAAACAGTTAACACCCCTATAAGTGGGGCGAACAGCACGGAGTTGGAAAATTTAAAATGTTCTGAATCGGACATGGAAACAATTTAACAATTAATCGGCCAAAATTGGGAATCGGTAAAAATGTCATTTAAATTTATTAAAGGTCTTGATGATTTTCTTTGCCAGACCTGACAGGTTTTAAAAACCTGTTAGGTCAACCCAATCGTATCTCGACTAAGGAACTTCCTCAACTTTAGCCTATTTTTACATCATGAACGAGCCATTAGCGGAACGGGTACGCCCAAAGAACCTGGAAGAATATATCAGCCAGAACCATCTGGTTGGTGAAAACGGTTCCTTGACCCATCAAATAAAAAAAGGTGTTATTCCATCCATTATTTTATGGGGTCCGCCGGGTACGGGAAAAACGACATTGGCCAACATCATTGCTAAAGAAAGTGAGAGACCGTTCTATGTATTGAGTGCCATTAATAGTGGAGTCAAGGACATTCGAGAAGTTATTGATAAGGCTAAACAAGCCGGAGGCCTGTTCACAGCCAAAAACCCGATCTTGTTCATAGACGAAATCCATCGGTTTAGCAAATCGCAACAGGATTCCCTGTTAGCGGCCGTTGAGAAAGGTTGGGTAACGTTGATTGGTGCCACGACCGAAAATCCAAGTTTTGAAGTCATTCCGGCCCTATTATCTAGATGTCAGGTCTACATTCTGAACCCCTTCGGAAAAAAAGACCTGGAACTGCTTTTAGAGAGGGCGATGAAAAACGACACGATTCTTAAAAAGAAAAAAATCACCCTGAAGGAAACCGAGGCACTACTGCGACTATCCGGTGGGGACGGCCGAAAACTGTTGAACGTCTTTGAGCTGGTCATCAACTCGGAACCCTCTGAAGAAATTATAATTACGGACGACCTAGTCCTTTCCAAGGCCCAAAAAAATACCGTTTTATACGATAAGACCGGGGAGCAGCATTATGACATTGTATCGGCCTTCATTAAATCGATACGAGGCAGCGACCCAAACGGCACGGTCTATTGGCTGGCCCGCATGATTGAAGGTGGTGAGGACGTAAAATTCATTGCCAGAAGGATGTTGATTTCCGCTTCGGAAGACATCGGTCTTGCCAACCCCACCGCATTAATCATGGCAAATACAACTTTCCAGGCCGTAACCACCATTGGTTATCCCGAAGCCCGAATTATTCTAAGCCAATGTGCGGTCTACTTGGCAACCTCGCCAAAAAGCAACACCAGTTACATGGCTATTGGCAAAGCGCAACAAACGGTACGACAAACAGGAAACCTTTCCGTACCCTTACATTTGAGAAATGCACCCACAAAATTGATGAAAGACCTAGGTTATGGCGCCGATTATAAGTATGCCCATGATTACGAGAACAATTTTGTAAACGAAGAGTTCCTGCCAGATGAACTATCTGGAACATCGTTTTACCAACCGGGAAAAAATCAACGGGAAAATGCCCTGAGCGACTTTCTAAAAAAACGTTGGAAGGACAAGTATGACTTTTAGAATTTGATGTTCAAAGGTTCTTGAACCAGGTTTTCGCCCTCATAATATTCAAAAATCCATTGGCCCTCCTTTTGGTAGACCATGCCACTTTTTTCATCGGATTGGGCCATGAACATATTTTCATTGGAACTTTTGAACAATTTCATTCGAACCTTTGGGGTATTGTCCACCAATTGATAGCCATTGGCGATTTCTTGGGCGTACCAAATTTCCCCGTTTTCCGCAACTTGTGGTTCATTCTTTGAACCGATGTTGGACGGTACGGGCTCCAAACTTTTATAGGACTGGTTTTCTGTAGTAGCTTCCTGCACCACCATTGGATTCTGGTTTTTGGGAGCTTTTCGCTGTACCTTATCGGTATTGATACCTTTTGGTTCCATTCTTTCAGCTATTTCCTTATTTTTTAGGTTTCTAACATCGTTCTTAAAATTTAATGTTAGTGTCTCTTTGGGAGGCTGTCCACCAGTGTACTTGTACTCAACACCATCCAAACTCTGCATGGCCTCTCCAATGGCCTCATTATAGGCCGATTTGTACTCCTTAATCTTGCTCTTCCCCTGCTGGGTTTCAAAAATTGCCAGACCGTTGCAATCTTTTAGCTGTAAAGTGGTTTTTGTTGTGAACATGGAAGAATCATCCAATAGGTCAACCCAAACCCCCAAACATCTATCGGATGCGAGGTCCAGAGGAAGCGCATCATCATAAACGGCATTAAATCCCTTTTCAGAAAGTAGGTATTTAATCAAAGTACTTGTTTGATATTGGTTGGTTTTCCTGAACGCCTCAAATCGTTTGGGAACTACAAAATATTTGTAATTGTTCAAGTCTGTTTGTGCGGACAAGAAATTACTAAATGAAACGGTAAGTACAATTAACAAGGTTTTCAAAGTCAAGGGTGTTTTTGTTCTTACAAAGTAAATGAAAAAAGCATGCCAAAAATCCGTATACTTACTTTCGATCCCAAGATATAATATTTAAACCTAATTGAAAAGACGCATAATTACTTGCCGCCATGTTCCTATAGGATAACAGGTTATCTGCAATGGCATAGAGGTTTATGGGCCCTGCCTGGAGATTGAGTCCAAAACCCAGATTCGTGTAGCTGAACTTGTCGGCCGTATAGGTCGCCTTCACCGCCAAGATATTGCCTAGCCTCCGCATGTAAAAACCTGTAATCGCCGCTTGCGGACCTCTGGGCCTGTTGATCAAAAAAAGATGGCCCCCAACGGAGTTCCTATATGCGATTCTAGGTGAATTCCCTCCGGAGGGATCAGTGGTACAATCGCAGTCCTCAGCTGACCCCTTGGGCGCTCCAAAATCATACCGTAATGAAGCGTTTACTTTGGTAGGCCTAAAGGTCAAATAAGCCGAATTATTCTCTTCAAATGGTACCAGTTCCTCGATTTCATCAACGAGGTCCTGCCAATAATCCCGATTCAAATTCGATAGTTCGCGCAATACATTGATCTGGATTCCCTCTGAACTGGCAATTCCATTGAGCGAATAATTTTGGGTATCCCCGCTATGATAGATAAATCCAAGATCCAAAACACTGGCCGTAAATACCGTTTGTTCATTAAGCCGATATGAAAATCCCAAATCTACACCTAGCCCCAAATCCCCTCCAAAGAGCGCCCTTTTTATCAGCGTATTACCTGTCGTTCCATTGTCCGATGCCTCGTCCAATTGCCCGAAACCAGACGTTCTTAGTTGCAGATCGGCATTTAAGGTAGTATTGAGAATGTTATTCTGACCTTCCGTGTTGACCAAATAGCCGCTATTCCTGGTGGAATTGTAATCCACGATACCCGAATACAGTTTCCCCCTCGCGCCAATTGTCAGGCTATTGTCAACCTTCTTGTTCACCCCCAAATGATAGACGGCCACCAAAGAACCCCGCGTTTTCAAATCCCCCAAGTTAAACCTCCTGTTCAGCTGATCGGCATTACCGTCAAATATCAATTGGGCATAATCCCTTGGCCAATAGGTAATATTATCAAACTCCAAATAGGCCCCACCGGAATAAAAAAGATTGGGATTGCCACTTCTAAACCCAATGTTGAGTATTTCTAGTTGAACATTGACACTGAATTCATCCCTTCGCCCCATGCCGTACACCATTCTATTTCGAACCTTGTCGTTGATGTCCAAGCCATCCTCGGCAAAAATATCGTTTACGGAAACACCATTGGAACCCGCATAGCCAGAAATCCCTGAAATCATTGGAATGCCCGTGTACCATTTAAAATCGCTCTCCACACCTGGATTCACCATCAAGGATTGGGGAATTTCATTAAAATCGTAAAGAATCTGCTTGTTCTGGGCCTGCAGAAAATTGCATGACAAGACCGCTAGAATGCTTATGGAAAAGATTCGCTTCATTTTACCCTGACCGTAAATTTTGCAATGGAACGAAGTTCGATGGCCGGATCCGGCAAATTGGAGGTACTGGTATTGTCACCAAGGTTTCTGGCGCTCAGCCTTACCTGGGAGGTATTCCTAAGAATATCAAGACTTTTGTCCGCACCGCCATACGCCACAACCCGGGTCAATAGGGCCGTTGGTGCGGCATCCATTTGGAAGAACTCGGTGTCCAATACATCCCCATTTTCGTTCAAAAACTCTATGGTTATCTCAATTTCCTTACTTGTAGTATTTTCCAATTCATAGGTTATGGAACCTTCCAACACCCTTTCGGCAAAAATATCCTCTTCAAAGGCGTCAAAATTGAAATCCTGGGTAAAGAAACTGATGCCCGTAACCCTATTTATTATCGATTCCTGGGTCTTTACGTAGAAAATACTGGTTTCGAAAGTGGGGGTAATGGTCAGGTCGTCATATTGACCAAAGTCCTGTTTATCGGAACAGGAAAACAACAATACAAGCCCAACGAACAGAAGACCTATTTTTCGTAACACAATCATCCTTTGGAAACAATTACCGGATAGAAACTCCCTATCCCATTTAAGAGATATAACTCTATAAATAGGATTTTATTTCCCGAAGCTGCGTGATAATGGGGGCATGGTCATGAACGGGATCTCCATGGGCATTGAAATGTAAGGTATGCAGACCAACGGATTTAGCTCCAAGAATATCCGCTTCCAAACTATCCCCTATCATCAAGGATTTCTGCGGATGGACTTTTGCCCTATCCAAGGCAAGTTCAAAAATGATGGGGTTGGGTTTCTTCACCCCCGCCATTTCGGAATCCACGATATGTTCAAAAAAATGGTGTATACCGGAATTCTTCAACTTTTTTTCCTGAATTTCCTGAAATCCATTGGTAATGATATGGAGCCGATACCTAGGCCTTAGGTAGTTGAGCACAGCAACGGTATCTGGAAATAAATGGGTATATGAGGATAAATGATTGATGTACTCGCTGGACAAACTATGTATCACCTCATCGGAAACGGGGTGTCCTAGTTGGTCGAACACCGTTTTTAAGCGTTGATATCTAAGGGCTTCCTTGGTTATTTTCTCCTCCCGATACAATTTCCAGAAAGCCAAATTTGTGGGAACGTACACCCTTAAAAAATCCTCAAGTGGGATTTGGATACCGTGTTCGGCCAATATTCTTTCAAAGGTTAGGGACGAATTCCGCTCAAAATCCCAAAGGGTATGGTCCAAATCAAAAAATACGTCCGTAACCAGATTTTTAAACATGGTACTTGGTTATTAACTGATGGTACACTTCCTTCCAATCGAAGGTATGGTCAGAACCTAACAATTCGTTCGAGAATACAGATATAAAAGTACCCTTCACCAATTTTATTTCATTGTAAATGGCGTCCATTCTGCGTTCCAATTCCTTTTTCTTATGGATTTCCCTCAGGGCATAATCATGCAGTACAAAAGGAAAGACCTTTATGGGTTGCTGTACTTCCAAAGGAATATCATAAAACTGAAAGGGCGTACAGGTGCCCGCCCTAAACCCTATTTGATAGCTATAGCCCATGGTAAAATCATCCGTGAATTCCGCGGCAATCAAATTTCTATAGGTTTCCGGAACGTCCACCCGGTTGTACCGCATCCTGGAATAATTTACCGGTCTGTTGACCACGTCCTCGAGATTATGTTTTTCGTTTTTCAAAAGTTCCACATCGTTAAAAGAACTATAGGAGGCTGCTAGGGCCACCGTGGAATAATCGCCAATATACTTAATCAACGACTTAAAATTGATGCTATTTGTGGATACGTTTTTATCGTATTTGGAGTAGTTGGCAAACTGAAAAAAGAAAATACTATTGATTTTTAACTTTTTGTGCCACTCTATTAAGGTGGTGAAATTGTCATACGGATCTTTTTTAATGTTCAGTCCCACCGCAATTCTTTCTATCAGCCTTTTTATCCTGAACGTTCCCAAATCCAGTAAAAATCCGGCAGCCCCCCGTATGATTCCCCTATTCGCATAACAGTGGGAAGTGGTTACGTCTATCAAGGACAAGAATTTATATTTTCTAGGCCCCTGGACCAAACCTGGAAACCGTTCCTTTAGTATCACGAAGAGTTTCATCGCCCAAATATCCACTACCGGGCGTTCCAAGAACTTGTGCTCATAGGCCAGACTTCCCTTGGACGGAAAACGCCCGTGGGCATCCTTAACGTGAGGTAAATACTCCTCATACCGACTGATCAGATAAAATGAAGCCGCAAAAATGTCAAAAGGCAGATTACTGCGTTCCCCCGCAAAGAAAAAACAGGGAACATTGTCCCAACTCATTACATTGATATCCACATCGTTAATACCTTGTTCGAACAATAGATCGTGACTGCGCACGAAGAATTCGTTCTGTAATGGTTGTTTGGTGTAGGTTATCTTCTCATTTTTGTGCTTGATGAAATCCTCAACCTTGGTGGTAAAGCCAATTTCTATACCCAAAATCTTGGTAAAAACCTGCTTCATGGTATACGTTAGGCGAGGTGTGATTTTATGGGTGTAGATCAATAACATTTACAACAATTGATTATCGGCAAAACTAAAATATTCCTTTTGTGTGATGATCAGGTGGTCCAGAACACGAATGTCCAAAGACTCCGATGCATTCTTGATCTTTTGGGTGATTTCTTTATCGGCCTGACTCGGTTTTAAGGTTCCCGAAGGATGGTTGTGCGCCAAAATCAGGGCCACGGCCCCTAATTCTAACGACTGTCTCATAAGCAAACGAACGTCTACCAAAGTTCCTGTAATCCCGCCCTTGCTCAACTGGGCCTTGTGCAATATCTTGTTGGAATTGTTCAAGTACAAAATCCAGAATTCCTCGTGCTGCAGTTCACCCATGATGGGCTGCAGGACTTCAAAGGCATCCTGACTACTGCCTATTTTCTCGATTTTTAGGAAACCCTCCCCTCGTCTCCGCCTGCCCACTTCCAAAGCTGCTGAAATGCTAATGGCCTTGGCCTCACCAATACCCTTGAATTTCATCAATTGCTGGATGGAGAGCTTTCCCAATTCGTTCAGGTTGTTATCCACGGAAGCCAATATCCGTTTGGAAAGTTCCACGGCGCTTTCCTCTCTGTTTCCGGACCCTATCAAGATGGCGATTAGTTCCGCATCGGAAAGGGCGGAACGTCCTTTATGGAGTAGTTTCTCCCTAGGTTTATCGTCGTCGGACCAATTTTTGATTGAAAAAGAAACGGGCTTAGCTTCCATATTCCAAATATACTGAACTAATTTTTTCAGGTTGGCAATATCGTAATGACAGATTTATAAAGATGCTCTTTACTATTGAAAATGATTCTTCCCGGAAAGAAATGCGCACCTAAACATTTTCTATTGATTGGGTCATCTTGCCCAAATCCAATCCGCCGTAATTACCTGAACTCATTAATAAAAGTGTCGTATTGGAATAATCCATATGTTGGATGAACGCATGAAAAGATTCCGCATCCGTAAACACCTTCAAGTCCCTGCGAGCAAAGGCCTCCATAATCTGTTCCGGGGTTACTTCCTTCAACTTTTTAATGGCCACGGATTCCGGCAAAAAGAAAATGACGGCCTCGTCCGCTGCATCCATGGCTCCTTTGTATTCCTTCAAAAACTCGGGGTTAAAGCTACTGTACGTATGCAGTTCCAAACAGGCCACCAGCTTTCGATCTGGATATTGTTCCTTCACGGCCGTGGTAGTAGCCATGACCTTACTGGGCGCGTGGGCAAAATCCTTGAAAGCAATGCAATTCTTGCCCTCGGCTATTTTCTCCAATCGTTTGGAAGCACCTTTGAAAGACCCTATCGCTTCATAAAAATCGGCCTCGTCCACACCCATATTCTGACAGATCCATTTGGCTCCCGCCAAATTGCTCAGGTTGTGCTTGCCAAATACCGCAATGGGCATAGGCCCTTCAGGCGTTGACAACAAAGTTTCCCCATTCATCACCTCATAATCGGGTGTGCTATACGGGAGTTTTCTTATTTGGTTTTCCGAAGCTTCCACAACTTCCTTTACGACCGAGTCCTCTTCATTGAAGGTGATACTGCCACCTTCAACGATGCTATCCACAAAAATGCGAAACTGTTCAACATAATTTTCAAAAGTTGGAAACACATTGATGTGATCCCAGGCGATTCCGCTCAATAGGGCAATATTCGGTCGATATAAATGGAATTTTGGCCTCCTATCTATGGGCGAGGATAAATATTCGTCCCCTTCCAAAACGATAAAATCGTTCTCCTCTGTCAAATGCACCATTCTGTCAAAACCTTCCAATTGGGCTCCTACCATATAGTCTACAGAAATCTGATGATAGTTGAGCACATGCAAGATCATGGACGTAATGGTCGTTTTGCCGTGGCTACCGCCTATAACAACCCTGGTTTTGTTTTTGGATTGTTCGTATAGAAATTCGGGATAGGAATAAATGGTAAGGCCGAGTTCTTGGGCCTTTAGCAATTCCGGATTATCGGCCTTGGCATGCATTCCCAATACCACAGCGTCCAAATCCTTCTGGATTTTTTCAGGAAACCATCCAAAGTGTTCCGGTAAAAGCCCCTGGGCCTCCAATCTGGATTTTGACGGTTCAAAAATAACGTCGTCGCTTCCGGTAATCTGGTAACCTTTGTGTGCCAAGGCCAAGGCCAGGTTGTGCATGGCACTGCCACCTATGGCAATAAAATGTATTCGCATGATCCTAAATTATGGGGTAAAGATAACCATAGAAAAACAAAGGAATTTTTTAAAAAAAAACTTTATATTGGTTAAAATCAATGCAAAAAATGACAGAAAAATTTTATAGTGATTTGGATATTCTTTTGGAAGAAATATCTAAAAGCAATGGGTATTTTTTTGAAAATGAAAGCAAATATAATTTTGAAAATGACCCGGACGGTCTTGATAGCTTTCAACTTAAAATGGGTATTATAAATTATGCATTAAGTCAAAATTTAATAAGGCAACCTTTTACAAATGAAACTCTTTTACAGATAACACCGACCGGATTAAATGTATTAAAACACGGAGGTTGGAGAGAATATTTAAATTATAAAGATAAAATTGAAAAAAGAGACAATAAACAATCTGAATTAAATCTAAAAATATCTGAATTTCAAATTAAGACAAAATGGCTCCCTTTAATTTTATCTATTATAAGTTTGATTTTTTCATTGATAGCACTTTTTAAATAACAAATCTATTATGAGTCTAAACCTGGAAACCATCGCGTCAAAAGAAATCATGCCCGGATATCACGGGAAAATGGTACACGCGGAAACTATGAGCATCGCCTATTGGACGGTCGATAAAAACGCCGAAGTCCCGGAACATTCGCATATGCACGAGCAGGTCATGCACGTGCTGGAAGGCACATTTGAGTTTACCTTGGATGGGACAACCAAGGTTTACAAACCGGGTGACATCGTAATCATAGCACCACATAAAAAACACAGCGGAAAGGCCCTGACTCCCTGTAAGCTTATGGACGTTTTTTGTCCGGTTAGGGAGGAATATCGATAGGCCCCCTTGCCCCCAAAGGGGGAACTAAATTCAAGTTCAAATTCAAATATCAAGTTCAAAAATGATATAATTTACTGATATAGAAAGTAGGACGTGATGTTCAAATTGATTTTCCTTATAGCTATAGACTTTTAACTTATAACTCTTAACTCATAATGAACATATCTCTCATAAGAAAAAAGGCCTTGGTTGGCGGAAGTAGCGGCGGAATAGGCAAGGCCATCGCCTTACAACTCGCGGAAAGTGGGGCCAGTGTAACCCTGATGTCCCGAAGCGAGGAGAAACTGAAAAATATCGTTTCACAATTACCCACCGACCATGGTCAGGTACATCAATATTTGACAGTGGATTTCTCCGATTTTCAATCGTTCCAAAAAATCATTGCAGATTATTTTAGTACGAATTCCGTGGACATCCTTGTAAACAATACCCAAGGACCTCCTGCGGGTGGTGCCTTGGAAAAGAGGGTTCCGGATTACCAGGAAGCCTTTGACCTGCTCTTTAAAACCGTCGTTCTCACCACCGAATTGGCCCTGAAAGGGATGGTGGAAAAAAATTGGGGACGGATCATCAATGTGGCGTCGGTTTCAGTGAAGGAACCGTTGTCCTATTTGGCATTGTCCAACTCCATCCGCGCGGCGGTGGTCACTTGGGCCAAGTCCCTGGCCACGGATGTGGGCAAATACCAAATTACCGTTAACAATGTACTTACGGGGTACTTTGATACGGACCGTATCGCCCAACTCAACGCCAAAAAAGCGGAACAAATGGGCGTTCCAGAAAGTCAGGTGCGCAGCGAAATGGATCAGAAAGTTCCCCTACAGCGTATTGGCGACCCAAAGGAATACGGCTATTTGGCTACATTTCTAGCGTCGGACAAAGCCGCATTCATTACCGGAACGAACATCCCCATTGATGGCGGACTGCTAAAATCGCTATAATAGTATCGATTAAAGAGGACACATCGATCACAGACTAACCCAAAAGACCTGTTCGCTCATTTTTCATTGATAGCTCAATCGGTTTGGCACACTTTTGTTGTGTAAATTTAGCATGATGAAACCCTCATCGAGGGATTTGTTTTGGCAAGTTATATACCTATACAAAAGGAAATGTTTAAAAATCAAGTCTTTGATCCAATCCTAAACGCATGAAAAAGATTTCTATAATCCTAAGTATACTTATGTTCTCACAACTAATGAACGGTCAAGAAGCCAACATGTCCTATAATGAACTTTGGAACCAGGTGCTGAAGATGGAAAAAGACCAACTTACCCGTAGTGCCTATGATTTGGTCCAAAAAATCTATCAAAAAGCGGAGGGTGATGGAAACGAAGTCCAACGAATAAAGGCCTTGTTGTTCACTTCCAAGTACCTACTGATTCTGGAAGAAGATGCCCAGCTTTCCGTTATAAACAAGTTTAAAACCGAAATTAAAAAGGCGTCCTTTCCCACAAAAAACATCTTGGAAAGCTATCTCGCCAATCTCTACTGGCAGTATTTTCAGCAAAACCGCTATCAATTCTACAATAGAACGGCCACCGAAACCAAGGTCGATTCGGTCGATTTTAGGACGTGGGACCTAAACACCTTGTTCAAGGAAATCGATATACACTTTCAAAACGCTTTGTCGGATTCAAAAGCGCTCCAAAAAACCGACCTCCAAGAATTTAAGGAATTGATCGAGACCGAGGAAGGTTCTGAAATGTATAGACCGACATTGTACGACCTTCTGGCCCATGACGCGCTGAATTTTTACAAATCCGATGAAAACAGTATAAACAGACCTGCCGATACATTTGAAATCGATGCTCCAGAATACCTGTGTGATGCCTATTCTTTCACACAACTGGATATCCCCAATCAGGATGACACTTCCTTGCAGTCAAAGGCCCTTAAACTATATCAGAAATTGGTTTCCTTTCACTTTTCGGATGTCAAGTTGGAAGCCCTGACCTTGGTAGATATCGAACGGTTAAACTTTATACATGCGAATGCAGTTTTCTCCGATAAGGATGACGTTTTGGAGAAAGTACTCCTAGAAAGTGCCGAAAATATTCGGCATCATGAAACATCGGGACTATACACCTACGAATTGGCCAAATTGTACAAAAACCAAGGCGATACGTTTACCCCGGATGAACCCCAACACCGATGGAAGTTAAAAGAGGCCATTGACCTTTGTGATCAGGTCATAAGCCGATATCCAGATACAAGAGGCGCCCAACTATGTGAATATCTCAAATCACAGATCCTGGCACCATCCCTGCAGCTGCAAACTGAGAAATACATTCCCATTGCGAAGCCCGCCAAGCTTTTGATCAATTACAAAAATAGAGCGTCCTTGGATTTGCGAGCCTACCCAATTTCGAACAAACAGTGGGAAGACCTGAACAACCTGTATCCTGAATCCGAAAAACTGGAATTCATTCAAAAACTAAAACCGTCCAAGGAATGGTCCGTCAACTTGATAGATGAGGGCGATTATCAACTTCACAGCATCGAAATTCCCATGCCGGGACTTCCAAATGGCCAGTATTTGATTTTAGCCCTTTCTAAAGAGAATGACCTTGACAGTTTTGCCTACAGCGAGGTTCAGGTTACCAATTTGGCACTGCTACAAACAACGAGTGAAAACCAACATCTTTTTCAGGTGGTGGATCGAAACAACGGGGCCCCCAAACCCGGAGCCAAAGTGACCCTACACCACCGCGGTAACCTGATTTTATCCAATAGCAAAAGTTATATTGCCGATAAAAACGGATTTGTTCGTATCGCGTTGGGCGGAAAAAGTTTGTCCGTTGAGCAAATAAAAGTGGTTTACAAGGACGACCTGGCGAATTTCGGCAATACCTACATCCGTCAAAAAAATAGGCAAAACAATGGGCCGGATGTTGTCCTTAAAAGCTTTTTATTCAAGGATCGAAGCATTTATAGACCGGGCCAACCGCTCTATTTCAAAGGGGTGCTGATCAAGCAAAATGAAAATAAATCTACCCTGGTAACCGAGCAAAAGGTAAGGGTTGAACTATTCGACGCCAATGGCCAAAAGGCAACTGAATTGGAAGTGCAGACGAATGAATTTGGCTCCTTTCAAGGCAGTTTCACCATACCAAATACGGGGCTGACAGGTCAGTATTACCTATCGGTAACCGGACCCACCGGCCTGGTACAGGAGTACAGTTATATTTCGGTCGAAGAATACAAAAGACCCAAATTTGAGGTCGGCTTCGAACCCGTCACCGAGGTATTCAAAGTAAACGACTCCGCCACCGTAAAGGGCAATGCCAAATCCTTTGCCGGTAGCAACATCACAGATGCCAAGATTAGTTATCGGGTAACGCGAAGCGTCAATTACCCCATTTGGTTTTCGTGGCGAAGGGGACCCGGCTATTGGAGAGAAAGTCAGGAAATAGCCCATGGGGAGCTACAAACGGATAACGCAGGAAATTTCAGTATCGATTTTAAGACCCTACCAGATCTCAAGGCATCCAAAGAAAATCTTCCCGTATTTTCTTATGTAATCACTGCCGATGTAACCGATGTCAACGGCGAAACGAGAACGGCTAGCACCACGGTCAACCTAGGCTATCACGCCATGACGGCCATTATTCTTTTGAACGAGCCCCTTAACAAGGCAAACACAGAAAATACGATCACCGTTACTACCCAAAACCTCAACGGACAAAAAGTATCCGCCAAGGGAATACTGAAAATGTACAAATTGCAAGCTCCCGAACATGTACTCAGGCCCAGGCCATGGGAAGCACCGGATTATCAGTATTGGAATAAATCCGATTTTAAGAAACTTTTTCCCCATGAAGCCTATAGGCAGGAACATTCGGTCGAATCTTGGGAGAAAGGCACGTTGGTCTTTGAAACCGAATTTGATACCGGAAAAAGTGAATCCATCGGACTACCAAATCTTAAAAAATGGGAAACCGGAAGTTACCTCATTGAAGTGGAAAGTACCGATGTCTTTGGTCAGGAAGTCACCGCCAAAACGACTACAAAACTGATAGATCCCAAGGAAAAATCCCTACCTGACAATCAACTATTCCATGTAGAAACCGATAAGCAGAGCTATCAAACCGGCGACGCGGCAGAAATCACCTTTTTTAGCAATGCAAGGGATTTGAACATCACCTATTGGGTGGAAAAGGACGGTGAGTGCATCAAGACCGATATCCTAACCGTGAAAAAAAATTGTGAATCTATCAGTGTTCCCGTAACTAAAGAGGATTTGGGAGGTTTCGCCGTTGGTTACAGTTTTACGGCCTACAATTCCTTCCATTCGGGAACCGTTCAGGTATCTGTGCCCTACCCGGACGACGAGCTAGAAATTGAGATTGGAACCTTTCGGGATAAAATGGAACCTGGAACAGATGAAACCTGGAGCTTTAAAATAAAAGGCCCCAAGGGCGAAAAGGTTACGGCGGAATTGTTGGCCAGCATGTACGACGCCTCCTTGGATCAGTTCGTGTCCCATGATTGGTACTTTAATCCGTTGTATAGACCCACATACTACTCACGGTCATATGTAAATGCCTATTTAAGCTTTGGCACCGAAAATTTTAGGGATTATTTCAATACAAATAGGTTATATAAGATATATCCCGACTTACAATTCGACCAACTGGAGTGGTTTGGATTGAATTTTTGGAATAATAATATAAGAATTAGAGGTTATGCCTCGGGGGTAATCAGGAAAAGTAAAATGGAAGCTCCCATGGCGATGAGCGATGCTTTGGATGCCGATACGAGTTTTGAAGGAGAGGCTCTAGAAGAAAGTGTAGCATTTTCCCAAAACAACCCTGAAACCTCAAAACCCAGGGAGGTAAACAACGCTGACACTGATTTTAGCGAGGTAATAATCCGCAAAAACCTTCAAGAAACGGCCTTTTTCTTTCCGCAATTGACCACGGATACCGAGGGGAATGTTTCCTTCAATTTTACCACACCCGAAGCCTTGACGCTCTGGAACCTTCAATTATTGGCGTATACAAAGGATTTGAAATCGGCGACCAAAACCCTATCCACCGTCACCCAAAAGGACTTGATGGTACTCCCTAATCCCCCACGATTTCTACGAGAGGGCGATACCGTTACCATAAGTACTAAAATTGCCAACCTGTCCGAGAATACGTTGGAAGGGATGGGGCAATTGGAACTCACCGATGTACTCACGGGAAAATCCATAGATGCGGCACTTGGAAATATGGAAAACCAAAAGCCCTTTAGTGTGGGGGCCAAGGGAAACACGCAGATTTCCTGGACCTTGACCATACCCAAAGGCATTCAAGGGGTACAATACAAAATCGTTGCAAAGTCGGGTACTTATAGTGATGGCGAGCAAGGTGCCTTACCTGTGCTTACCAATCGCATGTTGGTTACGGAAACCCTACCCATGTGGGTGCGAAGTAATGAGGACAAGACCTTTGTTTTGGATAAGCTGAAAAATGTTTCCTCGAAAACCCTTGACCACCAGAAATTGACCTTGGAAATAACTTCCAACCCGGCTTGGTATGCCGTACAAGCGCTGCCCTACCTCATGGAATATCCGTATGACTGCAATGAACAGACCTTTTCTAAATACTATGCGAATACCTTGGCGAGCCATATCGCGAATTCCAATCCACGAATCAAGGAAGTGTTCGACCAATGGGCCAACTCCGATGCCCTTTTGAGCAACTTGGAGAAAAATCAGGAACTCAAGTCGCTTTTGATCCAGGAAACACCGTGGTTGCGGGATGCGCAGTCGGAAACCGAGCAGAAGAAACGTATCGGACTTTTGTTCAACCTGAACAAAATGAAAAACGAACAGGAAATGGCCTTACGAAAATTGGAAGAAGCCCAATTGCCTTCGGGTGGATGGCCTTGGTTTAATGGTGGTAGGGAAAATAGGTTCATTACCCAACATATCGCCATTGGTTTTGGGCATTTGGAGAAACTCACCGGTTCAAGCCCAAACTCAAATTCAAATGCAAGCTCCATGTTGGAATCCGCTATTTCCTATTTGGATGACGAATTTGTTACCGAATACGAGCGTATGAAAAAGTATTCTAAAGATCTTTCTAAGGACCATTTAAGTCCCAACCAACTACATTTCCTATACATGCGCAGCTTTTTTAAGGACATAAAAACCTCCAAAAAAGTATCGGAAATCTTGGAATACTATTTGGGACAGGCCCGTACCTACTGGACCGATAGAAATTTATACTCCAAAGGTTTGATCGCGTTGACATTGTATCGGTCAGGGGATGAAGCATTAGCCCAGAAAATCCTTCGTGCCTTGGAGGAAAACAGCGTGCAATCCAAGGAATTGGGCATGTACTGGAAGGAAAATAAGCCTTCTTGGTATTGGCATCAGGCACCCATTGAAACGCATTCACTATTAATTGAAGCTTTTTCGGAAATTGGGAACGACACCAAGACTATTGACGAGCTAAAAGTCTGGCTATTGAAAAATAAACAGACCAATCAATGGGAGACGACAAAGGCCACGAGCAATGCGGTCTATGCACTTTTATTACAAGGGAGCGATTGGCTGTCCATCACCGATGCCGTTGATGTAAAAGTAGGCTCCATAGAAATTGACCCAAAAAAACTAGAGAACGTCAAGATAGAATCCGGTACCGGGTATTTTAAAACCTCCTGGAATTCCCAGGAAATAAGTCCTGAAATGGCAACGGTCCGTATTCAGAAGAAAGGGGAAGGAATTGCTTGGGGCGCGCTTTACTGGCAGTATTTTGAGGATTTAGACCACATCACCCCAGCGGGAAAAGAGGCCGGCAAGGCCTTGGAAGTAAAGAAAAAGCTCTTCCTGAAAAAGAATACGAACAATGGGGAACTCCTGACCGAAATCAAGGAAGGTACCCAACTGAATGTGGGCGATCTGGTTCGGGTGCGGATCGAGCTGAAATCGGACCGGGATATGGAGTTCATCCACCTAAAGGATATGCGGGCCGCCGGCTTTGAGCCAGTAAATGTACTATCCCGATACAAATGGCAAGACGGTTTGGGGTATTACGAAAGCACCAAAGATGCCAGTACAAACTTTTTCTTTGACTTCATGCCCAAAGGTGTATATGTTTTTGAATATGACCTTAGGGTCAACAATTCGGGGAATTTCAGTAATGGAATCACCACCATACAAAGCATGTACGCCCCAGAATTTACCAGTCATAGTGAAGGAATTCGGGTTAATGTAGAATGATTATGGTATTTCCCTCGATCAAAAGTAGGTTTGCCTAAAGGGTGGTTTTACATGTTTTGTAATGAATATAGTTTAGGGACAAACCTTTAAACGTATTTAGCATGAAAAAGTCATTACAAATCTCTGTCAAGAATCCTTGTTCCGAAAATTTTGCTAATTTTAAAAAGACCGAGCAAGGAGGTTATTGCAACAGCTGTCAAAAGGAAGTTATCGATTTTACCGGACTATCGGATTTGCAAGTCGTACAGCATTTTAAAAAGGACAATGGCAACACCTGTGGCCGATTCAGGACCTCCCAACTCAAGAACTATGAATTTGAATCCGTTGGCATCATGAACATGAACATCTTTCCAAAAAATTTAGGCATTGCCAGTTTTTCGCTTTTGGCACTGTGCGCGACCGCTCCTGTCCAATCCCAGGAAGTTGCCCAAGCCACTCCAAAAATGGAAATGGTACTTTCCCAAAGAGTAGGCAACGCAAAGGTTGTGGCCGACAGTTACACCGTACGGGGAACCGTTTTAGATGAAACCGATTTACCCTTGCCGGGCGTTAATGTAATACTCAAAGGAACTTCCATAGGCACGACCACCGATTATGATGGAAAGTTTGAGTTTCCGCAAAAACTGGAAGCCAACGATGTCTTGGTCTTTAGCTATATTGGGTACGACACCAAAGAATATAAAGTTGCCGCAAGTCAAAACGATACCATTGATATTACCATCGTTTTCGATGCCACTGATATTGAGCTCATGGGCGATGTTGTAGTAGGTGGCGCCTACAAATCCAAGAGAAACATTTTCCAAAAATTCATCGCACTCTTTAAGTAATGCGATTGGTGTTTCTATTCCTAATTTTTTTCCATGCTATCGGTTTTGGACAGTTTGTCAATTTAAATGAATCCGATTTTTCCAAGGCCGATAGCATCGCTTTTTCATATAAAGGACATAGCCTGAGGAATCTACCGGTTTTGACCTACAAGCTGACCAAGGACCTAACCACGGATGTAGAAAAATTCAGGGCTATTTTCACATGGGTCTGCACCAACATTGAGAACGATTACCAGTCCTATCTGAAAACCCGGAAAAAAAGGAAGAAAATACAAAAGGACAGGGCAGGTTTTTTGGAATGGAACCAAAGCTTTACCCCTAAAGTATTTGAGAAATTGGTGACCGAAAAAAGAACCGCCTGTACGGGATATGCCTACCTCATCAAGGAAATGGCCAACTTGGCAGGATTTGAGAGCGAAATCGTAAACGGTTATGGGCGGACACCCACCTTGCTTTTAAGTGAAAACAACCCGCCCAACCATTCCTGGAATACGGTACAGCTGGACGGACAATGGTATTTGTGCGATGCCACATGGGCTGCTGGAAGAATAATGCTCGATGCCGATGGACCTCGATTTGAAGCCGTTTATGATGATGTTTACTTCCTACCGAATCCTGAATTATTCGCAAAGAACCACTACCCGTTGGAACCGGAATTCTCGTTATTGGAAGAGCCGCCAACCCTAAGTGATTTTATGGAAGCACCGGTGATTTACAAAGCGTCGTTTAGATTCTGCATTGCACCAAACCTACCCAAAAAAATGCATTTGGAGGTTTTACGGGATGTAAACACTTCGTTTGAACTCAAAATACCTGAGGGTTTGGATGTCAAAAAATTTAGGCTTGTCCTAAATAATGGCGGAAAGGATGTGGAAGTTCAGCCAAAGATCACCTTTTTGGGGCCTGGAAAAATTCAAATGGATCACACCTTTAATCGGACCGGGTTATATGACACCCATATTGTATTTAATGGTGACAAAATAGCCACGTACGTTGTAAAGGTCCGTAGAAATTAAAGGCTCATTTTGTCCTTGAAAAGGTAAGATTGTCTTCGTGAAACTTCAATTTCCTCTCCATTGGCCATGGTCAGTTTTAGTTTTCCATTGAACCAGGGTACCACATTTGTAATGAAATTGGTATTGATAATCTGCTGCCGATTGGCCCTGAAAAAATACTTCTCTGGAAGCTTTTCCTCTACTTGGTTCAAGGACTTGTACAGCATGGGTTTTTCATCCAGAAAAAACACCCGGGTATAGTTGCCCACGATTTCAAAATGGGAAATATCGCCCACCTTTATAAGCCAGCATTTTTCCCCGTCCTTGATGAAAATTTGACTGTTACCCGTCAATCGTTCCGTGTTTTCCTTTGTGGTAGCTTCAGTATTTTTGCTGAGTTTTTCCTCCACCTTTTCTATGGCCTGGGCAAAACGCTTTTCATTTATAGGTTTTAACAAATAGTCCAAAGCGTTGTATTCGAAGGATTTTATGGCATATTCATCAAAAGCGGTCGTGAAGATGGTAATTGGAACATCATCCAGCATCTCAAGAAGTTCGAATCCGTCCTTTTCCGGCATATTGATATCCAAAAAAAGGAGATCGGGAAGCTCATTATTGAGGAGGGCGAACCCATCATCTACATTTTCGGCCTCGCCGATAACCTCAATTTGTGGATAGCCCTTAATGAGTTCTTTCAACTCGTTTCGGGCAAGCCTTGAATCCTCTACAATGACTGCTTTAATTTGGCTCATGACAAGGGTATTTTTATGGTGGCAACAACTTCGCCATTTATTTCCTCAATGGAGAAATTGGCCTGATCCCCATAGAGGAGACGTATTCGTTGCTTGATGTTTTGAAGACCTAGCTGCGTGGAACCCTTGGCTATTTGTAATGTTCCGGTATTCGCAACTTTGATAATCAAATTCCCTTCCTCCATACGGGTTAGCAATTTTATGGTGCCTCCGGACTTAAGGTTGGAAATCCCATGTTTTGCCGCGTTCTCCACCAACAATTGAATGATCATTGGAGGTATCTTTTGCTCCAAAGTCTTTTCCTGGACTTCCTTTATGAATTCCAAACGATCCTCGAACTGGATTTTGGAAAGTGCGATATAGTTCTCCACCATTTCCAGCTCTTCCGCTAAATTTATGGCATTGACATTGTTCTTGGTAAGGGAGTACCGGAGCATCTCGGAAAGCTTGGTGAGCATATCCCTTGATTTTTCTACATCCTCCAACATAAGTCCGCGAATATTGTTCAGGCTGTTGAACATAAAATGCGGGTTTATCTGTCCTTTTAAGGTATTCAACTGTGCCTGTCTCAAGGTCGCATTGAGCTCAGCACGCTCCACCCTGTTTGCATTCAATTTTGCCGCAATTTTTACCGATAGATAAAAAATAGTCCAACCAAAAATGGTGATAAAGGAATTGATGATCAACAAACCGGTTCCAAAATCCTTATACATTTCCGGCACCTTAACTTCTTCTTCCCCATATTTACCCATATAGTAGCCCGTACCGTAGGAAAGCCCAAAATATATTAGTGACACCAGCGAAATCCCGACTAATATTTTTATAATCTGTCCTGTTCCAAAAGCATCAAAATTGATGATGCTTTTTAGATAATATCGTAATATACTTGTGGAAAAGACACCTATCAAAAAGGTGGACAAAAGACCGTATTTAAAAATGTTAGTGGCTTTGTAACCATCAGTATCCGGGGTAAAGGCATAGGCAATAAAGACCAACCCGCCCCAGGAAAGGAACTGGACCAGCCAAAATGAAATAGCCCATCTGTGTTTTTTTATAAAGGAAGCCATACGGGTATTAAAAGGTAACTAAAGGGGGAACAAAAATAGTTTCAGCCAAATAGGCTGAAACTAAAATAAGATTTGAATTACCAATACCATAATAATTTTTACAATTGCAATCATGCTATTTGTTTTTTCGATTAATGGATTCGGTTCATTATTATTTTTCTTTCCTTACACGTTGGCTTCCTTATTTGGAATTTCCACTATGTTTTCCTTGTTCAAAAGGGATACGCCCACTAAGGTCAATCCCGCATACAATGGGAAAAAGTAATTCATAAGGTTTAAATCTTTCAAGGCTCCTATCAGGGATACCATTACGGTAAGAACCCCAATTACCAATACTGTTGCTTTTGTTTTGTCAATAGTTTTCATAATGTTGTTTTTTAATTGATTAATACTACGACGTAAAACTACAGGTCCTTGGGGGAGAAACTAAAAGGTTTATGACGAACGGTAGAAAGTCGTCACCGAACGGAAGTTTTATCTAACTAAAATGTAATATACTGATAAACAATAAATTAAACTCCTAATAATGCCGCTACCATAGCTCAAAAACCCTATAAACTAGGGCTTGGCGAAGAAGAGCGGGGTATTTAAAAAAGTCTTTTGAAAGCCTTTAATTTTTTGTTTTTGGGGGATACTTGTCAAATATTTTTGAAATCAATTCTTGCATCTTTTCCTCTTTTACGGCCGGTGGGGCACCTTCCTTATAAGGTTGCGTACCTATGGCTTGCCATACCATGGCATCCTTACGAGCATCTATAAAGTTAATTTCAATCTCCCGGGTAAGATTGGGACCGCCCACGGGAATCCCGAGGGAGACACCGCCACCAAGACCAGCGTTACCGCCACCAAGTCCAACGCCTACCGTATTTCTAGATCGGGCTTCATAGATGATACTTTTTACATCGATAAGGATATCGGGTTCTTCGGAAAACTTGAGGCCCTTGGTCTGGAGTGTAATATCCATGGCCTTAAAAAAACGCTTTTCGTCCAGTTCCGGAATTCCGGTCTGCATATCCGTAAAATAATTATAGGTGTTGTAGCCAGAGAAATCTGTTTCCCGCTCATAATCGTAGTGCACCTTTATCGTTCCACAGGAAACCAGCAATAAAGCAAGCAGCAGTGTTGTTATATATTTCATCCTGAATATTTTACTTTAAGATAGTAAAAATTCAGTCCTCCTCTTTCCTGTCCACACTTTTTGTGAGCGCCGATGAAATTATTCCTGTTGGAATTGCTACAATACCCAAACCGATCATCAAAATAAAAAAGGTAAAGATCCTACCGCCCACAGTTATTGGATATACATCGCCGTAGCCAACCGTAGTCAATGTAATTATTGCCCACCAAAGACTATCAAAGACCGATGAAAAATGCTCTGGTTGGGCCTTGTTCTCAAAATAGTAGATACCAACAGCGGAAAAGTAAATCAGAATAAGGGTGACAAAAAGAAATAGCAAAATCTCTTCCTTGGCCATGACAATGGCCCTTGTAAAGTGTTTAATCGCCCTATTGTAGCGCATCAATTTGAGCATCCTGAACAAGCGAAGAAACCGCAAGGCCCTCAAAGATCGCAAATCGATGCCCAATGCAAGGTAAAAAGGGAGAATTGCTAAAAAGTCAATGACACCGTAAAAACTAAATATAAATTTGGTCTTTTTATCGGCAACGTATATGCGTAACAAATACTCCAGGGTAAAGACAGTGACACAAAAAACCTCAATGCCACGGAGAAGAATACGGGTTTGTGGTTCCAAATCAGGTACCGTCTCAAAAGAAAAAGAAATAATGGATACTAAAATTAAAATCTGGATAAAGTAGGCAAAGAATCTGCTCTTGGGATTATCATTTAACTCAACAATATTTTTTAAATACCGCTTCATCAATAATAAATATTAATCATTCAGCATTTGCCAAAGTTTATCCTTTAGTTCCGTAATGCCTATTTGCGCTACTGACGAGATGAACATGTAGGGAATTCCCCTGAAATCCACATCCAGCTCCTGTTTCATTTCGTCCATCAATTCGGCATCCAACATATCACATTTGGAAATAACGATCAAACGCTCCTTGTGCAACAATTCCGGATTGTACCGTCGTAATTCATCCAATAAAATCGCATACTCCTGACTGATGTCCTTGCTATCGGCAGGAATCAAAAACAGCAAAGTGGCATTGCGTTCTATATGTCGCAAGAAATAATGTCCCAGACCTTTTCCCTCCGCGGCACCTTCTATGATTCCCGGAATATCGGCCATGACGAAACTCTGAAAGTCACGGTACTCCACGATTCCCAAATTGGGCTTCAGTGTGGTGAACTCATAATCGGCGATTTTGGGTTTTGCCGAAGTTATTACGGAAAGTAGTGTGGACTTTCCTGCATTTGGAAAGCCTACCAAACCTACATCTGCCAAAATCTTTAATTCCAATAGAAAATACCCCTCCTGCCCGGGAATCCCCGGCTGGGCATACCTAGGGGTTTGGTTGGTGGATGTCTTAAAATGCCAGTTTCCAAGGCCGCCCATACCGCCTTCCAGGACAATTTTTTCCTCACCATGTTCGGTAATCTCAAAAAGCACCTCGTCCGTATCCGGGTTTTTGACAACGGTTCCCAAGGGCACGTCTAGAAAAACATCGGCACCATCCGCCCCTGTACTTCTGCTCTTGCCCCCGTGCTCGCCATGGCCTGCCTTGAAATGCTTCTTGAACTTGAAATTGACCAAAGTCCAAAGATTTTGATTGCCCCTTACGATTACATGACCGCCGCGACCACCGTCTCCCCCATCCGGGCCTCCTTTTGCCACATATTTCTCACGGTGTAGGTGCATAGATCCCTTGCCACCGTTTCCGGAAGCCAAATGCACTTTTACATAGTCTACGAAATTACCTTCGGTCATGTTGAATATGGTGTTTTAATCGCCTACAAAGCTACGCAATTAAGCATGAACGACGGGCAATGGGTTTATGACAACGGGTCATAAAAGTAATGGAGGTATATTAAATAGGCTAAAGCTATGAGAACGACCGCCAGCATGGAACCGCATCCAATAATAAAACAGCTCTTTAAGGCATCCTTGGGCCTTATCACCTCCTCTGCCATGGGTTCTATTCGATTTTAAGCCGATTAAACTTCGGCAATTATAACAATGTGCGACTATGCTTTTAAGGAATCGATTACCGCTGTTAGGCGTTGGGTAATCTCATCTATAGAACCGATACCGTTCACACTGTGAAATTTATGCTGGTCCTCGTAATACTCTTTTAAGGGTGCCGTTTTTGAATTGTATTCCTCAAACCGATTTTTGATTTTGCTTACATCCTGATCATCTGATCTACCACTGACCTTGCCTCTTTCCAACAACCGTTCAATAAGAATGTCATCGTTGGCCTCCAGGGCAATGGTGGCGTCTATCTTCATATCCTTGGATTCCAAAAAGTTATCCAAGGCTTCCGCTTGGGCGGTAGTACGTGGAAATCCATCGAAAATGAACCCGTCCGCATCGGGATTCTTATCCACTTCTTCCTCCAACATCTTTATGGTCACTTCATCGGGTACCAAATCGCCTTTATCAATGTAGGATTTGGCCAAGGTTCCCAATTCCGTTCCGTTTTTGATGTTGAACCGGAAAACGTCTCCCGTAGAAATATGCTTTAAATTATACTTTTCCTTTAAAAATTGAGCTTGTGTGCCCTTGCCCGCTCCCGGTTTGCCGAAGAGTACAAGATTGATCATATGTTTTTGGTTTAATTGGTATACTTCCTTAAGGTTCCTTCCTAATTCCTTGTAATCCAGTCCATAGCCCACTATGAATTTATCAGGGATTTCAAGCCCCACATAATCTATGGCATATTCGCCATTGTAGACTTCCGCTTTATAAAAAAGACTGGCGATCTTAAATTCCTTCACCTTGGTGTTGCTGAACAAATGCACCAGTTTTTGTAAAGTGCGTCCGGTATCGATGATATCCTCCAAAATGATGATACTGCGGCCTTCAATATTATCGGGAACGTCTAACAGGGTTTCCACGATCCCGGTTGAGGTAAGCCCTTGGTAGGAACTTAGTTTTACAAAAGACACTTCGCAAGGATGCGGATACGCCTTTAGAAAATCGGAAACGAACATAAAGGCCCCGTTGAGCACCCCAACAAAGATGGGGTTTCCATCCTTATAGTCCACGGCAATTTCCTCCGCCATACGCCTTACAGCTCCTTGGATCTGTAATTCGCTGAGGAAAGGTTTGAAAAATTTGTCGTGTAAGCGTATCAATTTTAAAAAATTATCAAGGTTGGCAAATATAGGGTTTTGCCCCGTGTTTTTGAATAATGGGAATCAGGATTCTAAGATTTAACCGTATTTTTGCCTTCGATATGAACTATTTTTCTTCCGATTTTAAACTAGGTATTCTTGGCGGAGGCCAATTGGGCAAAATGATGCTCTACGAAACCCGCAAGTGGGATGTTTGGACCAAGGTATTGGACGCTTCCCCCGAAGCTCCCTGCAATATTTCCTGCAACCAATTTGTACAAGGCGATCTACTTGATTACGACACGGTCTATGATTTTGGCCAAGGTCTGGATGTACTTACCATAGAAATTGAAAATGTAAATCTGGACGCTTTGGAGCGATTGGAAAAAGAGGGGCTAAAGGTGTTTCCACAACCAAGGGCCCTGCGTATCATTCAAAACAAAGCCAAGCAAAAGCTTTTTTATGTGGACCATGAAATCCCAACGGCTGAATTTCAGCGCTTTGCCTATTTGAGCGAAATTGAGGACAGTGTCCAAAACGGTGGATTGAAACTGCCTTTTGTATGGAAGGCCGCACAATTTGGCTATGACGGCCAAGGGGTAAAAGTGGTCAGGACACTATCTGATTTGGAAGGCCTACCCAAAGGCGAATGCATCGCAGAAACCATGATTCCGTTTAAGAACGAACTGGCGGTCATCGTGGCGCGGAATAACAGCGGGGACATAAAGACCTACCCTGTTGTGGAAATGGAATTTCATCCGGAAGCGAACCAAGTTGAGTATGTTATCTGTCCCGCCAGGATTGACGATAAAGTAGCCGCCAAGGCTAGGGAACTTGCCTTAAAGGTAGCTGAAAAAATTGGCTTGACGGGTCTATTGGCCGTTGAGATGTTCCAGACCCAAGACGATCAAATATTGGTGAACGAAGTGGCCCCAAGACCCCATAATAGTGGGCATTACAGTATTGAAGCTAGTTATACCAACCAGTTTGAACAGCACATTCGCTGTATCTTGGACCTACCCTTGGGTGCTACGGAAAGTAAAGTGGCTGGAATCATGGTCAATCTAGTGGGTGCGGAAGGGTATACTGGCGATGTGGTATACGAAAACATGGAGGAAATTTTAAAGCTAGAAGGGGTGACACCGCACATTTACGGAAAAAAACAAACAAGACCTTTCAGAAAAATGGGCCATGTGACCATTGTCGATGAAAATATGACCCGAGCAAGACATGTAGCACAGGAGGTAAAGGAAAAAATCAAAGTAATAAGTAAATAAGTTATGAGTAAAGTAGCCGTAGTAATGGGCAGCACCAGCGACCTACCCGTAATGCAGGATGCCATAGACATTTTAAAAGGTTTTGACATAGAGGTGGATGTGGATATTGTATCGGCCCACAGAACTCCTGAAAAACTGTTCGACTTTAGTAAAAACGCCCATAAAAACGGATATTCTGTAATTATCGCTGGCGCCGGAGGGGCTGCACATTTACCGGGTATGGTAGCATCCATGTCGCCGTTACCTGTTATTGGAGTGCCTGTTAAAAGCAGTAACTCCATAGATGGGTGGGATTCCGTTTTGTCCATTCTTCAAATGCCGGGAGGCGTTCCTGTGGCTACCGTAGCGCTGAACGGGGCCAAAAACGCCGGAATTTTGGCCGCCCAGATTATTGGCAGTTCGGATAAGTGTGTTCTGGATAAAATCATCTTTTACAAAGAAGGTTTGAAACAAAAAGTGATTGAGGGGGCTAAGTCGGTTCGCAATGAAAAGTGAAAAGTGAACAATGAAAAGTGAACAATGAAAAGTGAACAGTGGATAGTGGACAGTGAACAATGATACTTGATAAAATAACTTATTCAAACTCTTAACTCTTAACTCAAGAAAAAATAGCTTACCATCATGTCGCAATCCCAAACAGAAAAAAACAATCCCCTACTCCAACCATTTGACACCGCACCTTTTTCCAAAATAAAGACCGAACATTTTAAACCCGCCTTTTTACAGGCAATTAAGGATGCAAAGGCCGAAATAGATGCGATTACGGGCAACACAGAGGAGCCAACGTTTGAAAACACCATTGAGGCCTTGGAATTTGCGGGTCAACAATTGGACCGGATTTCCAGTGTTTTTTTCAATCTCAATTCCGCTGAGACAAACGATGATATCCAAAAAATCGCCCAAGAGGTTTCGCCCTTGCTTTCGGAGTTCAGCAATGACATTACCCTCAACGAAGCCTTGTTCAAAAGAATTAAAGAGGTCTACGGAAAAAAGGACATATTAGGTCTGGATGTGGAACAAAAAACCTTGTTGGAAAAAAAATATAAAAATTTCAGCCGCAACGGGGCCAATCTACCAGAAGATAAGAAAAAGCGATTGCGACAGATAGATGCCAAGCTTTCCAAGCTTACGCTAAAATTTGGTGAGAATGTCCTTGCCGAAACCAACAAATACCAACTATATCTTACGGACAAGGAAGACTTGGATGGGCTGCCCGAAGGTGAAAAGGAAGCTGCCGCACAATTGGCAATGGCCAAGGGAAAGGATAACGGCTGGATGGTCACCCTGGATTATCCCAGTTACATCCCATTTATGAAATATGCCAAAAATAGGGAATTGCGAAAGGAACTTTCCATAGCCTTTGGCAGCAAAGGGTTTCATAATGACGCGTTGGACAATCAGGAAAACGTGCTCAAAATTGCCAATCTGCGTTTTGAAAGGGCGCAATTGTTGGGCTATAAAACCCATGCACATTTTGTGCTCGAGGAACGTATGGCGGAAAGTCCCCAAAAAGTATATGATTTTCTAAACGAAATCCTAGAAAAGGCCAAACCCGCCGCAGAAAAGGAGTTCAAACAATTGGCGGATTTTGCCAAAAATCTGGATGGCATTGAGGTACTTGAAAAATGGGATGGCAGTTATTATTCCGAAAAGCTGAAACAAAAATTGTTCGATTTGGACGATGAAAAACTAAAGCCCTATTTCAAACTGGAAAATGTTATCGATGGAGTTTTCAAGGTCGCTGAAAAACTGTTCGACCTTAATTTTGAAGAGGTAACGGACATCGACAAATATCATGAGGACGTAAAAACATACAGGGTGTATGACGGGGACGGTAATTTTATATCGCTCTTTTATGCCGACTTCCATCCAAGACCCGGAAAACGCGGAGGTGCATGGATGACATCCTTTAAATCCCAATGGAAAAGAAATGGTGAAAACGTGCGTCCACATATAAGCAATGTGTGCAATTTTACCCCTTCGACCAAAAGCAAGCCCTCCCTGCTTACATTCAATGAGGTGACGACGCTGTTCCATGAATTTGGACACGGGCTGCACGGCATGTTGGCGGACACCAAATACCCAAGCCTTTCAGGAACGTCCGTGTATTGGGATTTTGTGGAACTGCCTAGTCAGGTGATGGAAAATTGGTGTTATGAGCAGGAAGCCCTCGAGCTATTTGCCAAGCATTATGAAACCGGGGAGATAATCCCCATGGAACTCATCACCAAAATAAAGGAATCTGCCACGTTTCAGGAAGGTATGCAAACACTTAGACAATTAAGTTTTGGACTGTTGGATATGTCATGGCACGGCATAGACCCTTCCCAAATTATCAATGTAAAAAAACATGAGGACGAAGCTTTTGAGGGCACTAAATTATATCCTGACACCCCCGAAACTTGCATGAGCACCTCGTTCTCACATATTTTTCAAGGAGGATACTCTTCCGGGTATTATAGTTATAAATGGGCCGAAGTCCTGGACGCCGATGCCTTCGCCTACTTTAAGGAACAAGGGATATTCAATAAGGAAGTGGCCTCTAGGTTCAAGGAACATGTGCTGTCAAAAGGTGGCACGGAAAACCCGATGGTACTCTACAAACGTTTTAGAGGTGCGGAACCCAAAGTGGAGGCGCTCTTGGAAAGGGCCGGATTACTATAGCCATTTTTTGGAAGAGAAATTCGTAACATTTTTAAAAAGTCACTCCACACAACATTTTCAAAACGGTTGACCACATAAAATTTTATGTGCAGAAAGATGATACTACTTTGTGGACCTAAACCACAAACCGTCTGTCACAGATGAAAAAGCTTAGTTTTTTTATTTCTTTATTTTTATTGGCTTCCTGTAGCAAGGATTCTTCCGGAAATACAGAAGAAAACGGAAACAGTTCGCCTACCATTACATTAAAATCCTACAGAATATACGAACATGCCCCTGCCGGGACTTCCATTGGGACCGTATCTGCTTCGGACGCGGATGGGGATACACTAACTTTCACCATGGAATCCCAAAATGGCCTAGAAATCAACGAAACTACGGGCGAGATTACCCTATCAAATGGAACGGTGTTGGATTTTGAAGAATTTCAGAGTCTTCCATTTACGATATCCGTCTTTGATGGAAATTCCATCGTGGAGCAGTCCTTTGATCTCACCATAAACAATATTGACGAATATGCATTATTAACAACGAAGGAACAGGAATTTATCACTTATTTTCAATACCTCACCCTTTGGAAAGCCCCTACCCACGGTACTCCTCTGGAGGTATCGAGCCGATGGAACGAACCCATCAATCTGTATCTTGACGGAACACTGAGCAATGAATTCCGGAACAATGTGGATGCCGCATTGGCAGAATACAATGAAATCTTTGAGAATAGTGACTTTAGCGTTTCCTTGGTAGATACCATGGACGAGTCCAATGCTCACCTTTTTTTTGGACAAACCTCCGAAGTGGAAGCCCTTTGGCCGGATATGTTCGCCATCATTGATGGAGGCACCTATTCAGGGTTTGCAATGACCTCCAACAATGTTGGGGTTTTGAGCAATGCCAGGTTGTGGATCTCCAACCCCGCAGGAGTCCTTTTCAAACATGAATTGGGCCATGTGCTAGGCTTTGGACATTCCGATAAATGTGATACGGAAAAAAGTTTCCTTTGCTCCAGTATCGCCTTGGAAAACGACTTTCTGGAAGATGAAAAGTCAATTATTCAATTTGCCTACGATAAAGATTTTCCAGCTGGAATGGCAGAGGATGAGATACAAAATTATTTGGCAAATTTGATATATTTGTCAAAATAATTTGATGAATTATCGGTTTCCAAGTAACTATAAATTGATGGAAACAAATTGGGCGGGAAGTATAAAATCCAATCCTATCTGGGGTGTTTAAAGGACCAAGCATCATAGCCACCCTCAAGATTCACTACATTTTTGTATCCCAAGGATTTTAATTTCTCTTGTGCCTTGGCACTCCTACCCCCCACTTTACAATACACATAAATGGTCTCGTCCTTGTCGATTCCTTCCACTTGCTGGGCAAAATCGGCATCGAACCAGTTTATGTTTAAGGAGTTGTCAAGATGGCCCTGGGCATACTCCTCGGGAGTGCGTACATCCAACAGGACCACGTTTTTCATTTCATCCGCAGTTATACTGTTGATAGGTTTTGAGGAAGGCGTCTGTGTTTGGGCACAGGATAGGTTTAGAAGAAAGGAAAGCAACAGAATTACTGGATACTTCATGACGGTATTTTTATATTTTTTCAACTGGTAACACACCTTAATTTATGTACTTCGAAAATACATTAAATTCCATTTTAAATGAAAATATTGAATAGGACATACCTAAAATGTGAAACCAAAAAGGAAAATTCCTTTATTTTTACGACAAGAATCAACGATGGCAGAGAACCAACTAAATCCGAATTCCTGGGTAGACCAGTATGCCGATTACCTATTCAACTATGCCATTGGTAAAGTGAGCGATGTAGAAGTCGCCAAGGATTTGGTCTCCGAAACTTTTTTGGCCGGATTGAAATCGGCAAAAAACTACAAGGGCGATGCCGCCGAAAGAACATGGTTAATAGCCATCCTAAAACGGAAGGTCATAGACTACTACCGCAAATCCAATTCCAAAAAGGGTAAGGCCGAAGTGCGCATGAGTTTGGGTTACCTTGATGAGACCGAAGGGGATTGGCTGGAAGAAAAAGTAGCGGACCCAAACGGTAACTTGGGAAGCGACTCCATTGAAAACGAGGAACTGGGCCTTGCTCTTCAGCTTTGTATAGACAGGTTGCCACATAAACAATTACAGGTATTTACGATGAAGACTATCCAAGGAATTTCTACGGAAGAAATCTGTAATGAATTGGGAATAAACCCGTCTAACCTGTGGGTAATGATTCATAGAGCCAGAACGGCCTTAATGGAATGTTTAAATCAAAAATGGTTCAACGCATGATTTCGTGTGAAAAAGCGGCGGATATTTGTACAAAGGCTCAATACAATGAGGCTACCTTTTTGGAACGGCTTAAATTAAAATTCCATCTTATCTATTGCAAGGTCTGTGCCGCTTACGCAAAGCAGAACACCAAACTGACTTCCCTTTGCAGCAAGGCAAATCTTCGTTCCCTTTCCGAGACTGAAAAGGAAAAAATGAAAGAAACTATCAGAAGACAGGGCTAGCACCAACAAAGGCAAAGCACCCAAAGAAAGTACCACGCTATAGGGATTGCCTCTACCCAAAAAGAAGCAAAAAACCTACCCTGATTTTTACCGAACGAAAACATCAAGACAATAAGACCAAAGAAAAGTAAGGTCTTGACGATGATTTCCACCTCCAACACCTCGTCCTTGAAAAAGGTCAACACGTAGAACAACAACACAAAAAGCACCCCGATCAATTTTGTCCGCCAAACACCAAACCGCTGCGGAAGTGTCCTTAGTGCCGGATCATCATACCTAAGGTCCCTGATTTCAAAGGGAATTAACAAGGCCAAAACGAAAAAAAACCGCTGGGCAGTTTCCACCCAAATATCCCAAGTGACAGTGTGCAACGAACCTAAGGTTGGAAGGACAACGGTTGCCCCGGCCCAGACCAAGGCTACCAAAAATAATTTTAGACCCCCTAAATTTCGGAGGTTTCTCGCATTTGGCAATACGGGGATGGCATAAAGTCCGGTTAATAGCACCAAAACAAGTATGCCCAACCAAATATCCCTCTGTAGAAAATAGGCGTGGTAACTCCCAATTAGTGCGGCCAAAAAACTTACGATCTGAATGTTTTTTTGATAGGGATTTGCCACTATGATATATTTTTTGGCCTCAACCCCGTATTTTATAAAGTTGTAACACACGATGGTGCCAAAAAATAGAAACCAGGCCAAATGATCGTCCCCTATAAAACCGAAAGTTTTTATTGTAACATGGGTCAATGCAAACACCCCAAAAGCTACATGGATACTTGCATTTATATAGAAATTGAACAGGCGCTTAAACATCCCCATGAAACAAATGTACCCAAACTGTTTATAACCCTGGTTTATGGTTAAAAACTTTCCCCAAGAAGCTATTCTACGGGTATTTTTTGACGTAATTAATGCCTAATTTTGCACGACTAATTTATTCAAATCATGAAGACTGACGTGTTTGCATCCCGCCATATTGGAATACGAGAGGAAGACTTGGACCATATGCTTAAAACGATAGCTGTTGAAAGTATAGATCAGCTGATATATGAAACCATACCCGATGATATCAGACTAAAAAACCCATTGGATCTTGCAGCCCCAATGAGCGAACATAAATTCTTGGCCCATTTGGAGGAACTTTCCAAAAAGAACAAGGTATTTCGCTCCTACATTGGTTTGGGATACCACGAGAGCTTGACTCCGTCAGTAATCAAACGAAATATTTTGGAAAATCCGGGTTGGTATACGGCATATACGCCGTACCAAGCGGAAATTGCCCAAGGCCGGTTGGAAGCCCTTTTGAATTTTCAAACGGTTATTTCCGATCTTACCGGAATGGAACTGGCAAATGCCTCCCTTCTGGATGAAAGTACCGCTGCCGCGGAGGCCATGACCATGCTTTTTGAGGTCAGGACCAGGGAACAGAAAAAGAACGAGGTTGTAAAATTCTTTGTTTCGGAGGAAGTATTGCCCCAAACAATGGCTTTATTGGAAACCAGGGCCAACCCACTGGGCATAGAATTGGTCATTGGCAACCATGAGGAATTTGAGTTTGAGGATTCCTTCTACGGTGCTTTGCTACAATATCCTGGGAAATATGGTCAGGTACATGATTATAAGGCATTCGTTTTAAAAGCCAAGGAAAAGGATATCAAAATAGCGGTTGCCGCGGACATCCTTAGTTTGGTCCTTCTGACCCCTCCCGGTGAATTTGGGGTGGACGTGGTCGTAGGTACCTCCCAAAGATTCGGGATTCCTCTGGGTTATGGTGGTCCGCATGCCGCCTTTTTTGCGACCAAGGAGGAATATAAAAGAAACATTCCCGGAAGGATCATTGGTGTGACCAAAGACAGGGACGATAGGCCCGCCTTGAGAATGGCCTTACAGACCAGGGAACAGCATATTAAAAGGGACAAGGCAACGTCAAACATCTGTACCGCCCAAGTGCTTTTGGCGGTAATGGCGGGCATGTATGCCGTTTATCACGGTCCAAAAGGCTTGAAATACATCGCTCAAAAAGTACACGCCACGGCGGTTACGTTAACGGATGCCTTGGAAAAACTTGGGTATTATCAAAGTAACAGTGCCTATTTTGACACCATCCAATTAAAGGCGAATGCAAACGAAATACGTGGCATCGCGGAGCGGGAAGAGGTAAACTTTTTATATCCGAATGCCGATACGGTGGTAATCGCCGTAAACGAGGCCACCTCCATCAACGACCTGAACCAAATCATTGGTATCTTCTCCGAAGCCATAGAAAAAGAAACTAAGGAAGTTTCGCAGCTACTGGAAAAATCGGCCATTCACCAAAATATTCAAAGGACTACATCCTTTCTTGAGAATAAGGTGTTCAACAGTTACCATTCGGAAACGGAACTCATGCGCTATATCAAAAAGTTGGAACGTAAGGACCTTTCCTTGAACCACAGTATGATTTCCTTGGGCAGCTGCACCATGAAGTTGAACGCCGCTTCTGAAATGTTGCCATTGAGCAATGCCAATTGGGCAAATATCCATCCTTTTGCGCCTGTGGAGCAAGCTGAAGGATATCAAATCGTATTGAAGGAATTGGCAAAAGATTTAACAACTATTACCGGTTTTGCCGGTACTTCCCTACAACCGAATTCAGGTGCGCAAGGTGAATATGCAGGTTTAATGGTCATTAGGGCCTATCACGAGGCCAATGGTGAAGGACATCGAAATATTTGCCTGATTCCTGCTTCGGCCCATGGCACCAATCCCGCTTCGGCCGTTATGGCGGGAATGAAGGTGGTAGTGACCAAAACGGACGATAAAGGGAATATCGACGTAGCCGATTTAGAAGAAAAGGTAAAAATGCATGCTGATCATCTTTCGGCCTTAATGGTTACCTATCCTTCCACGCATGGGGTGTTCGAATCCTCCATAAGAAAAATTACGAAACTGATTCACGACCACGGTGGCCAGGTATACATGGACGGTGCCAATATGAACGCACAGGTGGGATTGACAAATCCCGCTACCATAGGTGCGGATGTTTGTCATCTAAATTTGCACAAAACTTTCGCCATACCCCACGGGGGGGGTGGTCCGGGAGTAGGCCCCATCTGTGTCGCCCCGCAATTGGTTCCTTTTCTACCGGGTAACCCTGTGATAAAAACAGGCGGTGAAAAAGCGATTTCGGCAATATCGGCAGCGCCATGGGGAAGTTCTCTCGTATGCCTTATTTCCTACGGATATATCAAAATGTTGGGACAGGAAGGACTTACGAATTCCACCAAAATCGCCATTCTCAATGCCAACTATATCAAGCATCGGTTGAGCGGTAAATATGAGGTCCTCTATACCGGCGAAAAAGGTAGGGCGGCCCATGAGATGATTATCGATTGTAGGCCTTTTAAACAGCATGGCATTGAGGTGACGGATATTGCGAAAAGACTCATGGACTATGGTTTCCACGCTCCTACTGTTTCGTTTCCGGTGGCCGGCACCCTGATGATAGAACCCACCGAAAGTGAAAGTTTGGAGGAATTGGACCGTTTTTGTGATGCTATGATTTCTATACGCACTGAAATCGATGCAGCCCAAGCGGACAACCCTAACAATGTTTTGAAAAACGCCCCGCATACCCTACAAATGGTGACGAGCGATACTTGGGACTTCCCGTACACAAGACAACAAGCGGCATTTCCTTTGCCCTATGTTGGAGACAACAAGTTCTGGCCATCGGTGCGGAGGGTAGACGATGCCTATGGAGATCGTAATTTAATATGTACCTGTGCCCCCATAGAGGCATATGCGGAAGCGGAATAATAAATTCGCAAGTGACTGTTTACAAGGTCGTTTAATAAATTTTAAAAATGTACGAACATACCTTTCCGAATAAAAGGTTTCAATACACCTTGGAGTTTCTGAAAAAGCACATTGATCCCAATGAGGCCATTTTGGACCTAGGCGTGGAAAATCCTTTTTCGGAAATCATGCAACGGGAAGGCTATACCGTAGAAAACACGAAAGGTGAAGATCTCGATCTGGATTTTTCGTCGATAATCAATTCCGATGCATCGGTAGTGACGGCTTTTGAAATTTTTGAACACCTTTTGGCTCCTTTGAACGCGCTTTCAAAAATAAAGGCCGATACATTGGTGGCAAGTATTCCACTCCGACTCTGGTTCTCACCAGCCTATCGAAGTAAAACCGACCCTTGGGACCGGCATTATCACGAATTTGAGGATTGGCAGTTCGATTGGCTTTTGGAGAAGGCAGGCTGGGAAATACAGGATTCTAAGAAATGGACCCATCCCGTTAAAAAACTAGGTATAAGGCCTATTTTACGAATGTTTACACCGCGTTACTATATTGTTTACGCCACTAGGAAAAAAAGCCGTTAAAACCTTTACTTGAAGTATTACATAATCATACCGGCCCATAATGAGGAAGCATGTATTTCCTTGACCTTGGAATCCGTGATATTGCAGACCCTTCCGCCTAAAAAAGTTGTGGTCGTCAACGACCATTCCAACGATAGCACCCCGGAAATTGTGGAGACCTTCGCACAAAGTGTACCTTATATCGAATTGCTGAATACAACATCGTACAAAAGCCATATGCCAGGCAGCAAGGTCATCAATGCCTTCAACAAAGGAATGAAAACGTTGGATGATAATTTTGACTTTATTGTAAAACTTGATGCCGATATCGTTCTGCCGAAGCACTATTTCCAAACTATTTCCAAGATATTCACCGAATATCCAAAAGCAGGTATTGCCGGCGGTTTTGCCTACGAACAAGACAGTCAAGGAAATTGGCATTTGAACCACCCAATGAGCAAAACACATGTTAGGGGCGCATTCAAGTCCTACTCCAAAACCTGTTTTGAGGCCATTGGCGGCCTTAAAAATGCCATGGGCTGGGACACGGTTGACGAATTATTGGCGCAATATCACGGATTCCAAGTAATTACGGATGAGAGCCTTCAAGTAAAACACCTCAGGCCCACCGGAACATCTTATAACAGAAAAGCTAGGTTGTTACAAGGACAGGCCATGTATACCATGCGTTACGGGCTCTTGATTACACTTATCGCGTCACTTAAAATGGCACTCAAATCAAAAAGACCAAAAGTCCTATTTGACAATTTACAAGGGTATTTTCAGGCTAGTAGTCGGGGCGAAACATTTTTGGTAAGTTCGGAAGAAGGAGAATTCATTCGCGGTTTACGGTGGAAGAATATAAAATCTAAGCTGACCAATTAAAAAAGCCATTCCGTATGGAATGGCTTTTTTAATTATATTAAGATGTTCTTAAATCCCCAATTCCTTTTTCACGTCTGCCAATAGGTCTTTACCCGTAGCTACGATCAATCCACCACCTGGTTGTGCATCGATAACATAATCGATACCTTGGGCCGCGGCAACCCTTTCTATGGCCGCTTTGGCCTTTTCGGAGATAGGGGCGAACAATTCGGCCTGTTTCTTTTGGATTTCCTGTTGGGCATTTTGTTGGAACTCACCAACCGTTTTTTCCATGCCTTGAAGCTCCACCGCTCTCTTTTCATTTTCCTCTTTTGATTTGGAGGCCGCTTCATTCTGATATTGGGTGTACTTATTTCGTAATTCGGTCATAGAGGCCTGGATATCCGCACCATAAGTTTCCTGCAACTTCTTTAGTTCCGCCTCGGCAGCTTTCATCTCCGGCATGGCAGAAAGCAACTGGGTAACATCTATATGAGCTACTTTACTCTGCGCATTTACAAAACTGGTCGCCGCCACGAACAACATTAAGGCAACCGCAATTTTCTTTACTTGTTTCATGAGTTAAAATTTAATTCTTATTTGAGTATTAATTAATGGTTTCTGATTTCTAGTCAATATCGGATTCCTTTCCCGAGTTATCGTTATTTCTTTCTGCTTCTTTCTCCTTTTTCTTAGCCTCTCTTTCCTCTAACAATTTTTTTCGCCGTTCCTCATAGGCTTTCTTTCGTTCTTCGCGCAATTTAAGTTGTTCCTCACGCTTTTCAGCAGCGGTTTTCTCCCGGGCTGCCTGAGCCTCTGCAGCTCTGTCTATTCGTTCCTGTAAAGCTTCCGAAACCTCCTCTTCCGCCTCTATTTCATCCTCTCCTTCAAAAGCCTCCAACCTACTCCTACTGTCCGTACCTTCCTTCGGCTTGCTAATCTTTCTGGTCCTTGCAATACCCCTGAGAACCAAATCGCTAATATCGTGCCTTTTTTCGGAGTACAACATTACAACATCCGCAGATTTATCAAAAATAAAATCATATTTTTTATTGGCACCCAATTTTTGAACCTCATTAAAAACCTGATCTTGGATTGGCTGTATCAACCGGCGTTTTTGGAGCACCAAGTCCCCTTGCGGACCAAAGCGGTCTTGTTGGTATTCGATCATCTCTTTCTCCAAGATCTGGATTTCTTCCTCGCGTTCCTCAATGAGTTCAGGAGTCAGCAATACCTTTTCGGCCATTAAATCCTTCTTCATCTGTTCCACCACACTTTGCTTTTGCTCGATTTCCACTTTCCATTTTTGGACTTTGGTATCCAACTGGGCACTGGCATCACGGTATTCTTCCACATTTTCAAGTATGTATTCCATGTCCACATAGGCGATTCGAACACCTCTTTGGGCCATGGAAACCAAACCCATAAGAACGGTCACAAGAAATAAAAGAACTTTTGTTTTTGACTTCATTATTGATATCGTTTAATCTAATAGAAAATATCGTGCCAAAATTACTAAAACTTTTAAAATGAAAGGATTAGCATAAAGACCGATTCTATAATTCCAATTTAAATTTAGAACTGCTGACCAATTATGAAGTGCGTTTGCCATCCGCTTGGACCATTGCCTATGGATTGCGGCCTTAAGTCCTCATCGAACCCATAGCCAAAATCAATCCCCAATAAACCAAACGCTGGCATAAAGATGCGAAGCCCCACACCGGCCGATCGTTTTAATTGAAACGGATTAAACTGCTGAAAATTGTTGAAGGAATTACCTGCTTCCAAAAAGGTAAGTCCGTAAATGGATGCCGAAGGTTTTAAGGTAAGCGGATATCGTAACTCCATGGAGAACTTATTATAGATCAATCCACCCTCCTGTTGCCTTGTGACAGGATCAATCGGAGTCAAGGATTGATTTTCGTACCCCCTAAGCTGAACAATGTCCCGTCCATCCAATGTGAAGTTGTTGAGACCGTCACCACCAACGAAAAAACGTTCAAAAGGAACATCTCCCGTATCGCTGTTGTAATTTCCCAAAAACCCGAATTCCGCATTGGTACGCAACACCAAGGATTTGTCCGCACTACCCAACAGGGTAGTATACCAATCTCCTTTGAATTTGATTTTATAATACTCCAATAACCTGAAACGCTCTTGATCTATTTCTTCCAATTCTGTTGCCTCAGCAGCAGTAAGTCCTTCTTGGGTCGTAAATCGTTTCTCAGTAAGTTCTGTGCTCCGTTGTTTCAAAGCTCCAAAATCCTTGTTACTAAAAAGAGAATAGGGTGGTGTGAATTTCGCTGTAATCTCAAAATTGGACCCCCCTCTTGGAAATATACGGCCACCTTCCATAGCGTTCCGATTGATTCCTATGGTATAGGCAATGGAATTGGCTTTCCCGTTCCCAAAATTGAATAGACCAATGTTGTAGTTTCTAAAGTCGTACAACTGGTATCCCAAGGAATGTGAAATGGTAAAGAAATCATCTGGCCATTGCACCCTTTTGGCCAAACCAAGACTTACACCTGTAATCGAGAATTGCTGATCTTTGTTTACATCGATTCCCCTATTTGTAAAAGAAGCGGCAAACTGTTGCGTTCTTGAAACGTTCAAATTAAATCGAACCGGCTTCTTTCCTCCCATCCAAGGTTCTGCGAAGTTCAAGCTATACACCCTAAAGGTCCGGCTGGCCTGTAATCGCAGGGCAAACGTTTGCCCGTCGCCCATGGGAACAGGCTTATACGCCTCTCCTTTGAACAAGTTCTGAATCGAAAAATTATTGAAAGACAATCCCAAGGTTCCTATAAAACCTCCTCCACCATAGCCTCCTTGCAATTCAATTTGACTGGAACCCGACTCCACCAAGCTCCAAGCCAAATCTACGGTACCTTCATTTGGGTTGGCATTCAGGACATCGGGTTTGATCTGTTCCGCATCAAAAAAGCCCAGTTGGCCCAATTCACGGATACTTCTAATGATGTCCGACTTATTATATTTTTGTCCTGGGCGTGTACGTAATTCCCTGTAGATTACATGATCATTCGTCTTATCGTTTCCGGATACGGTCACATGGTCCAGAAAGGTCTCCTTTCCTTCAATAATCCTAATTTCAAAATTGATAGTGTCGTTCGCTGCCGAAACCTCTACCGGATTTATCGTGGAAAACAAGTATCCATTATTTTGGTACAAACTAGTTACATCATACGGTTCCGGTTTGCTATTGTCCGCAATACGTTCCCGTAACAACACTCCATTGTAGGTTGCGCCTTTCTTGATTCCCAACACCTGATGTAATTGACGATCGGTGTATACTGTATTGCCTACGAAGTCGATATCCCCAAAATAATACTTGTTTCCTTCCTCTACCTTGATTTTTAAAAGAATGTTGTTCTCATCTACTTTTTCAAGCGTATCTGAAATTACCCTGGCATCACGGAATCCATTTTCGGCATATTTATCCACCAACAAATCCAAATCTTCCTCATAATCATCTTTGATATACTTCGATTTTTTCCAAAACCTCCCAAATCGCTTACGTTTTGTGCTTTTTAAGGCCTTTCTCAACTTTTTATCGGAGAGCTCCTCGTTGCCTTCAAAAACAATTTCCTTAATTTTTACCTTATCGCCCTTGTTGACATTCACCACCATTTTTCGGGCATTCGTTTCGGACGTATCTACGGCGGTAATGATGTTGACCCTGGTATTAAGATAACCCTGCTTTTTATATTTATTGGTGAGATAGTTTTTTGTGTTGGAAATCAGACTCTCTGTAATCTTTTTCCCTTTTTTAAGATCCGTATCGTTTCTGAGTTCGTCAACTTTACGAGGTTTGACGCCATTAAAGGTCACATCCGTCAAAGTGGGACGCTCGATAATCTGAAGTTCAAGGAAGATATTGTTGTCCTCAATGTTGGTTATGAAAAAATCTATGGATGTAAAAAGCTCCAATCCCCAGAGTTTATTGATAACTTCACTGATTTGCTCCCCTGGAACTGTAATTGGCTGACCCACCCGAAGCCCCGTATAGGTCTTTACGGTCTGTTCGTTGTAACTTTCCAATCCGGTCACCTCCAAACCGCCTAAAATATATGTTTGCCCATTTTCATAGGAGAGGTCCTGTGAGAAGGCGTTTGTTAAGATAAAAAGGAGTAGGATGGTCAGTAAGTGGTTCACGGATATGAACCTGGTCATATCTCTAAATGAGTTGTTCGCTAGTTTTTCCAAATCTTCGTTCTCTGTTCTGGTAATTTTTTATGGCCTCTACCAAATGATGCTCATTAAAATCAGGCCAAAATACATCAATAAAATATAATTCGGCGTATGCGATCTGCCATAATAAAAAATTGCTGATCCGATGTTCTCCACTCGTTCGGATTAGCAAGTCTACGTCTGGCAAATTTCGCGTGTAAAGATGGTCATTAATAATGGTTTCGTCAATATTTTCGGGCGAAATTATATTATTTTTAACTTTGGATGCTATCGATTTTATGGCGGATTGCAGCTCTTCCCTAGAGCCATAACTGAGCGCCAATGTCAGCATCATGCCAGTGTGGTGCTCGGTCTTTTTAATGACCTCCAAAAGTTCCAAACGGGCCTTATCAGGCAAGGCCGAAATATTCCCGATGGTATTCAAACGAATATTGTTTTCCGAAAAAGTTGTCAACTCCTTACGCAAGGAAGAAACCAATAGGCGCATTAACGTATCCACTTCAATTTTGGGCCGGTTCCAATTTTCCGTTGAAAACGTATACAAAGTAAGAAACTCTATCCCAAGCTTTACGCAATTTTCTACCGTAGACCGAACGGTCTTTACCCCGTTTTCATGACCAAAAACTCTTAATTTTCCCCGCTCTTTGGCCCATCTACCATTACCATCCATGATGATGGCCATGTGACGTGGTAAATTATGTGAATCAATATCGTCTATATTACTTTCCATTGTCATTTATTGAAAGCAATCCTGGCAGGGTTTTCTTCCAAAGGTGTAGGTCAAGGTCACCCCAGAGAAAACGTACCAATCATCGCTGAAAATATTTCCAAAAGCGAACTCCTCAAAATTGGAACCTTCTGGATTACTGGCGTCCAGATTATCCGTAAAAGTATATCTGGCACCAATTTCCGCACCAAAAATAAGAAACTGGTTGATACGATACTTAAAACCTACGGTCATTGGTATTGCAAAAGAGCCATCGGACTGTGATAAATCCTGTAAAACCCCACCGTTGAAATAGCTGTAATCGTACCTAAAATAGGTCACTCCCGTATATAGGTAAGGAGTAAAAGCCGGCCCCAACTTGTGCAAATTATAATCCACAAAATTAAATTCCAGCCCCGCGGAACCTTCTAAAATGGCATTATCTACCACATAGCCCCTCTGTTGCCTTGAAGTATCGCTGGACTTTGTATCGTCCGCAGTGAATTTCCCGTAAGTAAGACTGCCTCTCCAAGCATATCTTTTGCTAATATTCCATTTAAACACGCCCCCAAATGCCAAATCTGACGGAAGAATATAATTGGTCCTTCCAACATCCCCGATCATATTGGCCCCTCCGGCAAAAACACCTACTTCGTACATCTGGGCATTAAGACCCATTGATGCCATTAAAAAAGTAAGCAGTACCAAGCTACGTATCATATAAAGAATCGTTTACAGGGGTGTTTAGTTAACATAATCGACGTTTTGGCCCAAAGGGCGTTCTCACAAGGTAAACAGAATTTAACGGTAAATATTGTTCAAGGGAAAGTTCAATTTCTCCGGTCCTCGCCCCATAATAATTTGTTCCGAAGGGTCTTCAGGAAGCTTTCAGAATTGTATTCTATCATTCGGATTGTAAAAGGGGCCTTGGTGATTGTAATTTCGTTGCCATTTTCAAGGGAGGCTATACGGGAATCCAAGGAAACCAAGTGGTTTTCCTCACGACCTGAAACCCGCAACCTAATTTCCGTATCATCCGAAATCACCAAAGGCCTTGCATTGAGGTTATGGGGAGCAATGGGCGTTAAGACCAAGGATTTGGCGGTTGGCACCATGACAGGACCTCCACAGCTCAGCGAGTAACCCGTAGAACCCGTGGGGGTGGAAATAATGAGTCCGTCCGCCCAATAGGAGGTTAAATATTCATTGTTCAGATAGGTCTCCACGGTAATCATGGAGGTGGTATCCTTTCTGCTTACCGTTATTTCGTTCAATGCAAAATTCAATTCCCCAAACTCAACGTCCAAAGCATCGGCATGTATCTGAACCAGGCTTCTTTCCACAATCGTGTAGTCGCCCTTTAAAAATTCCCGAACCACTTTTCGTACATCTTCCTTCTTAAAGGTGGACAAAAACCCTAACCGACCCGTATTGACACCAACAATGGGAATTCCAAGATCCTTGACAAAGGTCGTGGCGCGAAGGATGGTACCATCGCCGCCAAAACTTACGAACATATCAAATGAAGTGTCCAGACCTTTTAAGGCCGTGAAGGTGGAAAAGGATGCTTCCGCATTTTTCGATTTGTATAAATGGTAGAATTCTTCTTCTATGTAGACCTCTGAAGAAGCGTCCTTTGCAATTTCGTTCAAAAGCTCCTCCAAATATTCAATGGCATTGTCCTGGTATATTTGACCGTAAACCGCAACCTTCATACTAGACGTTTAGGTACTTGTCCAAATAGTCCGACCTGTTTTTCAAATCTTCCAAAAATTGATCGTCGCTATTGCCAAAGATTATTTGGTAGTTATAGCGTCTAAACGTTTGTAGGACCTTGTCAAAGTTGGCAGTGCTTATTTTGATGGTTACCTGTACCACGTCATTTTGCATATCTGTGATAAAACCGCCAATGAGTCGGGCATTGTTACTCTCAACTATCTGGGAAATCTCACTGAAGGAGTAGTCCTTAATGCCGGTGGCGACCACCAAAATGTTTCCCGGGTCCGTAAAGAAGGGCGTGTCTATAAATTCAGAGACGATATCGGTAAGGTCATAATAGCCCACCACTTTTTCCACCTCGTCCAAAATAGGGACCAGATTCGCCTCGTTTCGGGCAAATACTTCCAGCACATCCAACCAGCTCGTTTCGTTCCTTACAAAAAACGTTTCCAGATCATAGCGGTATTCATCAATCTTGGAATCGTCCGAAACAACGTCCATGTCATTTTCGGAAAACACACCTAGAAATCGGTCCTCTTCCATGACCGCTATATGGGAAAACGTGTTTTGCTTAAAGAACTCCATAAGTTCCCCACACGTAGTCTGGACATCGAAAACCGGTAAGTTGGAAATTATATGTTGTTGAATATTCATAGCCGAAATTATAACGCAAAATAACAATTAATAATATCAAAAGGCGTGCCTTATTCGTATTTTTGGGCTCCTTATAGTATATTATCGACAATATGACGAAACTAAGTGTCAATGTGAACAAAATTGCCACCTTGCGAAACGCCCGCGGTGGAAATGTGCCCAATTTGCTGAAAGTTGCTGCGGATATTGAACGATTCGGCGCCCATGGAATTACCATCCATCCCAGACCGGACGAGCGCCATATTCGTTACCAGGATGCAAGGGACTTGAAGGATATCGTTACTACCGAGTTTAACATAGAAGGAAACCCGAACCCGAAATTCATAGATCTTGTGCTAGCGATAAAACCGGATCAGGTAACCTTAGTACCCGATGCGGAGGATGCCATAACTTCCAATGCCGGTTGGGACACTCTAAAACATAGGTCCTTTTTGAAAGAAGTGATTGCGGAGTTCAAAAATGCGGGTATACGAACCTCCATCTTTGTGGACCCGGACCCAAACCTGGTGGCAGGCGCGAAGGAAACTGGCACGGATCGAATAGAACTTTATACGGAAAGCTATGCAACGGGCTATGCAACGGATAGGGAGCGAGCCATCTTACCGTTTGTGGAAGCCGCAAAAAAGGCCAACGAACTGGAACTTGGCATCAATGCGGGCCATGACCTCAGCTTGGACAACATTCAATATTTTGGACAGAACATTCCCAGTTTGTTGGAAGTTTCCATTGGCCATGCCTTGATCTGCGAATCCATTTACCTGGGATTGGAAAACGTGGTGAACATGTACATAAACAAATTGAAATGAATCCAATTTTACATTCCAACATCCTAGGTTCCGGCAAACCACTTTGTATCCTGCACGGGTTTTTGGGCATGTCCGATAATTGGAAGACCCTTGGGAATCTCTATGCCGAAAATGGTTTTGAGGTCCACTTGATAGACCAGAGAAACCATGGAAGAAGTTTTTGGTCGCAAGAGTTCAACTATGACCTCTTGGCCGAGGACCTATTGCACTACCTAGACGATAAAAACATTGAAAAGTCCGCCCTGATAGGACATTCCATGGGTGGTAAAACGGTGATGCAATTCGCTTGTACCTATCCGGAGAAAACGGAAAAATTATTGGTTGCGGATATTGCGCCCAGGTTTTACCCGCCCCATCATCAGGATATTATCAATGCATTGAACCATTTGGATTTAAAAAACATAACTACAAGAAGCGATGCGGACGACCAACTTAAAAAATACCTGAAGAGTTTTAGTGTGCGGCAGTTTTTGCTGAAAAACCTATACAGAACGGCGGACAATACCTTTGGGTTTAGAATGAACCTGGCCGTACTTAGCGAGCGGATGGAAGAGATCGGGGAGAACATTTCCAGTTCTGAAAGTTATAACGGACCTGCACTTTTCCTAAAAGGAAGCAAATCTGAATACGTCTCCAATGCCGATACGGAACAAATCAAAAGGCATTTTCCCAAAGCGCAAATTGCGGTAATCGACAATGCGGGACATTGGCTACATGCAGAAAACCCGGATCAATTCTTTGAAAAATCATATAACTTTCTAAAATAAGGGCAATCCAACCGTCGCTTGGATATCTGATCCTATCGCATTATTTTTTTATCTTTAATAACAACCTAAACCCGATTGATATGAAACTTGTATTGCGTATTTTGTTAAGTGCCTTGGCGGTAATCCTATTGGCCAACTTCCTGCCCCATGTATCGGTAGATTCGTATGGTACTGCCATAATCGTTGCCATAGTTCTGAGCCTTTTGAACTTTTTGGTCAAACCCATTTTGGTCATCCTTACCCTACCCGTTACCATAGTTACGTTCGGGTTGTTCTTACTTATTATAAACGCGTTGATAATTCTTTTGGCCGATAATTTAATAGCCGGATTCAATGTGGACGGCATCTGGTGGGCCCTTTTATTCAGTCTTCTGCTTTCTTTTTTACAATCCATTTTGTTTTCCCTGTTAAAAGAAGACAAAGAGTAGTTATTATTTGAGATTCAAGACTTTAAAAACTTGGTCAACAGAAGAAAATAGCCTAATTTTGCCTCCCGTTTTATTTAAGTAATTAAGAAGATACTGAAGGAATGAACATTACAAAAGAACAGATAGACGACCTGAACGCTGTAGTTAAAGTCGCTATCACCAAGGAGGACTATCAAGACAAGGTAGACACTATCCTAAAAAATTATAAAAAACAGGCCAATATACCGGGTTTTAGAAAGGGCCAGGTACCCATGGGCCTTATTAAGAAGCAATATGGAAAAGCCGTGTTGGTAGACGAGGTGAACAAATTGCTACAAGACAATTTGAACAAATACCTTACGGAGGAAAAATTGGATGTTCTTGGAAACCCTTTACCTAAACAAAAAGACGATTTTGATTGGGACCAGGAAGAATTGGATTTTGAATTCGAATTGGGTTTGGCCCCAGATTTTGAAGTTCCTTTAAAAACCAAAAAGGCCATAACCCATTATAAAATTGTGGCCGATAAGAAAATGATTTCCGAACAGGTGGAGCGTATCCAAAAACAGTACGGAAAACTTGTGAGTAAAGAGCAAGTTGGTAAAAATGACGAGGTTTCCGGAAAGTTCGAAAACGAGGCCGAGGGCATAGACAATCAGTCACTCTTGGAAATGGACAAGCTCAAAAGCAAAAAAGCAATCGATAGCTTGGTTGGGAAAAAAGTTGGTGATACCGTTACCTTGAAGACCAAGGGACTTTTTAAGGAGGATTATTTTCTATCAAGTGCTTTGGGCATCGGTAGGGATAAGGCCGATAATTTTGACACAGAGGTTTCCTTCACCATTACCGAAATAAACGAACGGCAGCCCGCGGAATTAAACCAAGAGCTTTTCGATAAACTTTTCGGAAAAGACAACGTAAAGTCCGAAAAAGAACTTCGAGAGCGTATCGCCGAAGATTCCGAAAAGCAATTTGAACAGCAATCCGATCAAAAGCTTCTCAACGATGTCACGGAGTATTATATAGAAAATACCAAGTTTGAACTTCCCACAGGGTTTTTGACCAAATGGATTCAAATGACGGGAGATAAGAAATTGACCCCTGAGGAGGCCAGCGAGGAATATGAGAAATCCGAAAAAGGATTACGTTACCAATTGATCGAAGGCAAAATAATCAAGGACAACAACCTTCAGGTCCAATTTGATGAATTGAAGGAGTTTGCGAAGGGCTTCATCAAGTCTCAAATGGCGCAATTTGGACAAATGAACCCAAAGGAGGAAGAATTGGAGGCTATTGCAGTAAGGGTTTTGGGCAATCAGGATGAAGTTAAGCGTTTGTCAGAACAGCTTATGAGCCAAAAATTATTGAACTTGTACAAGGAAAAAGGAAACCTTAAGACAAAAGAGGTTACCTATGAAAACTTTGTGAAAGAGGTTTACGGGTAATATCCGAACGATAAATTAAGTATCTTTACGGTGCCGAAAAACTATTTTTCGGCACCTTTTTTTACTACTAAAAATCGATTAAGAGTTTATGGATTACGGAAAAGAGTTCAAGAATTACGCCATAAAGGATCAGGGTATCAGCAGTATGTATTATGACAAGATAATGAGCAGCATGTACCCTGTAAACATGACCCCCAACATAATCGAGGAAAGACAGCTCAATGCCATTGCCATGGATGTTTTCTCCCGTTTGATGATGGATAGAATCATCTTTTTGGGAACAGGTATCAATGACCAAGTGGCCAACATAGTTCAAGCACAACTATTGTTTTTGGAAAGTGCGGACGCCTCCAAGGACATACAGATATATATCAATTCGCCCGGCGGCAGTGTCTATGCCGGTCTTGGCATCTATGACACCATGCAATTCATAAAGCCTGACGTAGCCACCATTTGTACAGGAATGGCGGCCTCCATGGGAGCCGTATTATTGTGTGCGGGCCAAAAAGGAAAACGCAGTGGTTTGTCCCATTCAAGGGTTATGATTCACCAACCCATGGGTGGCGCACAAGGGCAGGCAAGCGACATTGAAATTACCGCTCGTGAAATCCTTAAATTGAAGGAGGAACTATACCAAATAATTTCCAAACACTCAGGTCAGCCCATAGAAAAAATCCATGAGGACAGTGATCGGGATTATTGGATGAAAGCCGATGTTGCCCTGGAATATGGTATGATTGACGAGATTTTAGTAAGGGACAAAGAATAATTTCGTCCAATAAGCTAGAATTTTATTTTTTAGTGAACCAAAAACCAATAATATTCGTTAAGTTTTTGGTCAGATTATCTTTTATATGGCAAAGGAAAACTTAGAATGCTCGTTTTGTGGAAGGAAAAAGCCGGAAACCAATTTATTGATAGCCGGCCTGGATGCCCATATTTGTGATAGATGTATCGAGCAGGCCCATGGAATCGTTGCAGAGGAAACAAGACAGACCAAAACCAATGACCTATCATCTGAACTTACGCTCAAAAAGCCTCAAGAAATAAAGGACTTTTTGGATACTTTCATTATCGGTCAGGAACGCACAAAAAAGGTCATGTCGGTCGCTGTTTACAATCACTACAAAAGACTGTTGCAACCAGCTTCCAAGGAGGACGATGTGGAGATACAGAAAAGCAATATTATCATGGTAGGCCAAACGGGAACAGGAAAAACCCTTATGGCAAAAACCATTGCAAAAATGCTCAATGTTCCCCTGGCCATTGTGGATGCTACGGTATTGACCGAAGCAGGGTATGTGGGGGAAGATGTGGAAAGTATCCTGACCCGCTTGTTACAGGCCGCGGACTACAATCTGGAAAAAGCAGAGCGTGGCATCGTTTTTATCGATGAAATTGACAAAATTGCCCGTAAAAGCGACAACCCTTCCATTACGAGGGACGTATCTGGAGAGGGAGTTCAACAAGGACTGCTGAAATTGTTGGAAGGTACTACCGTAAACGTTCCACCCAAAGGTGGAAGGAAACATCCGGACCAAAAATTTATCGAGGTAAATACGGAAAATATCTTGTTCGTTGCAGGAGGTGCTTTTGATGGGATTGAAAGGGCCATCACAAAACGCTTGAACCTACAAGCGGTTGGTTACAGTGCTTCCAAGGCAGAGGAGAATCTGGACGAATCCAATATCCTCCAATATATCATCCCAAAGGATCTCAAGGAATTTGGATTGATTCCGGAAATCATTGGTAGGCTTCCCGTACTTACGCATATGAATCCGCTGGACAAAAAAACATTGAGGGCCATATTAACGGAACCCAAAAATGCCATTATAAAGCAGTATGAAAAACTGTTCGCCATGGACAATATCTCGTTTACCATAACGGAGCAGGCCTTGGATTATATAGTGGACAAAGCGATTGAATACAAACTGGGCGCTAGAGGTTTGAGATCTCTCTGCGAAGCTATTTTTACGGACGCCATGTTTGAGATGCCCAGTACGGACGAAAGGGACTTCAAGGTTACAAAGCCCTATGCAGAACAAAAACTGTCCTACGAAACAGTTAAAAAATTAAAGGCGGTTTCTTAAACCGCCTTTTTCTTTTCAATCTTTTCCGGGATGTTTATCGAGGTGACTTCGTTCAACAAGGATAAACAGACTTTCCTAATTATTTTTTCATCGGTATAAAGTGTGTGTCCGTAATTTGGAACGATATCCATTTCCACATCTAACTTATTGGCCCAAATATCATCGGGCCTATTGGTATCCCTTTCCCCATATATGAGATTTAGGGAAACCAAAGGCTTTTCGTCCTGTAACCTTATTCTTGTTGGGGAAATCGCATAAAGCGACTTTACCGGTAGACCTTTTTTTGCGGCATTCCAAACAATGGTACCTCCTGTGCTGAACGCTAGGAAATAGCAAGGTGAAGTTTCCTTTTTCAGAAGATGGGCTACCGCGGTATCGATACCTCCATTTACAAAAGCATCATGGATGTTCTGCTCGGTCTGTACTGGCAAATCAATATTCGCAAGTTGTTGGCTATCATAAAAAGTGATATCAAAATATTGCTGTAAATATCCTAAATATGAAGTGATCCAAAGGCCATTTTTGGTGCCCCACATATCCGAGACAATAACTAGTTTTTCAGCCATAATATTTATTTTGTAAATTAATAATTTGGGAACTAGACCCTTAAATTGATTATTTAACGGCCTATTCTGTAATTTATTTGGTAATTCGTCCCAAATCCTCGATGTAAGACCATTCCTATATTAGAAATCGCCTTAAATATCCTAACTTTCTTTGGTAAGTTCTTCACGCACCGGATGGCCGGAAGAGGAATTCATACACAATAATTTCTCCAAGTAGTCCCTCCTGTTCGAGAGCCTTGGAATTTTATGCTGTCCTCCCAATTTATCATTGATTTTTAACCAATCATAAAACAGGTTTTCCCGAGCCACATGGACCTTGGGTATCTCAAGGGTAATGTTGTTATAGCGCTTCGCCTCGTAATCTGAGTTCAGGGACTTTAAAGCGTTATCCAGTAATTCCGTAAAATAATTTAAATCTTCCGGTGCCTTTCTAAACTCGATTATCCATTCGTGCGATCCCTTCTTCTTTCCGTTCATGAAAATAGGTCCTGCGGTATAGTCCTTTATTTCAGTCCTGGTTTTTAGACATACCATTTTTAGGGCTTCTTCGGCATTTTCAATTATCAATTCCTCGCCAAAAACATTGATGTGATGCTTGGTCCTTCCCGTTATCCGAATCCTATAGGGGCTCTTGGATGTAAAACGGACAGTATCCCCGATCTTATAACGCCATAAACCCGAATTGGTAGTAATCACGATGGCGTAGTTCTTACCAATTTCCACTTCCCATAATGGAATGCATTCCTGCTGTTCCGTTCCATAGATATCCATAGGGATGAACTCGTAGAAAATCCCGTAATCCAACATCAACAAAAGATCTTCAGCATTATTCCGGTCCTGAATGGCAAAGAACCCTTCCGATGCATTGTATATCTCATAATACCGAAAATTCTTTCGCGGCAAGAGACTCTTATACTGTTCCCTATACGGGCTAAAACTTACACCCCCATGAAAATAGACCTCAAGGTTCTCCCAAACCTGAAATAGGTGTTCCTTGCCCGTTTCCTGTAAAACATTGTTCAACAAAACCAACATCCAGGAAGGAACGCCGGCCAAACTGGTCACATTTTCCTGAACGCTTTCCTTAATAATGGCGCCAAGCTTGGTCTCCCACTCGCTCATCAAGGAAACCTTATTGCTTGGGGTACTACTAAATTCCGCCCAAAGAGGCATATTGTCGATCAAGATGGCGGACAAATCTCCAAAAAAAGAACCATTGTCCTCATACAACTCCTTACTGCCCCCCAAACGTAGACTCTTGCCCGTAAACAATTGTGAATCCTCGTTATTGTTTAGATACAGGCATAACAAGTCCTTTCCAGATTTATAATGACAGTCCTCCAATGCCTCTGAACTTACTGGTATAAATTTGCTTTTGGCATTGGTGGTTCCGCTGCTCTTTGCAAACAGCTTTACGGTAGTGGGCCAGAACAAGTTCTGTTCCCCTTTTCTGGTCCTCTCTATGATGGGTTCCACTTCCTCGTAGGATACCACTGGAAGTCTCTCCTTATATGTCTCATAATTGTTTATGGACTCAAAATCATAATGTCGTCCAATTTCAGTGTCCTCTGCAAATTCCAACAGGTTCAACAATACCTCTTCCTGTACCTCCTCTGGATACTTTAGGAAAAGTTCTATCTGGTGATAGCGCTTTTTAAGTAACCAAGAGGCTATGGAATTGAAAAGTGGAATGGACATTTTTGGGTATCTTTAACATCTAAAAATAGGGTATATCCCCATCATTTTCAAATTGAAGTTTTAATAGAGTTAACAATGCAATACGAAGGTGTCCTAAAAAAAATGCAGACGGAAATGGCAAGTCCCATCCAGTATTATTTGGTATTTGAATCGGACTTCCTGAATATGAACCAAGTACTGGACTGCCAATTGCAAATTAAACTCATTAAACACCAATGTCTCAACTGCGGTAATGACCGACCCATTTATCGCCAAGGCTTTTGTAGATCCTGCTTTTTTGACATTCCCGCTGCGGGCGATTGGATAATGCGACCCGAACTAAGCACCGCGCATTTGAATCAAGAGGACCGCGATCTGGAATACGAGAAAAAAGTGCAGTTGCAGCCCCACATTGTTTATTTGGCGAATTCCAGCAATATAAAAGTGGGAGTTACGAGAAAGACCCAGATTCCCACACGATGGATCGATCAAGGGGCGCATGAAGCGATTGAAATCGTGGAAGTGCCCAACAGGTATTTGGCAGGTATTACGGAAGTTGCACTCAAAGACCATGTATCAGATAAAACCAACTGGCGCAAAATGCTCACCAATGATATTGAAGATCAGGATTTGGTAGCGTGGCGCAATACCCTTAGGTCCTACATTCCACAAGAGGCCCTGCCCTATTTCATTGAAAGCAATACGGAAACTAATTTGGAATTCCCCGTATTAAAATTTCCGGAGAAGGTCAAGAGCCTAAGCCTGGACAAAACCCCAACATATCAAGGAATCCTTAAAGGAATTAAAGGTCAGTATCTCATTTTTGAGGACAATACCGTGTTCAATATTCGGGGAAGTGAGGGCTACTATATTGGTCTTACCATTAGTTAACGGAATCCTTTTTAGCCTCCGTTTCTGTCTTTTTCTTCCCAAAAAGACCTTTTAACACATCCTTGGCGGCTTCCTTCACGGCTTCCTCCTTTTTAGGTGGTGTAGAAAGCGTATCCGTTTTTATTTTTGTGGAATCCGCTTTATTGGAACCACCCAATATACCGCTCAATACTTCCTTGGCTCCTGTTTTGGTATCCTGACCGGTGGTATCCTTTTTGGTTGAGCCGGATAAGATATCCCCTATCAAATCCTTGGCCTTATCCTTTCCTTTATTGACCAATTTTTGCTTTTCTATCTCGATTAATTGGTTGGTCAATGTTTTTATGCCCGATGTCAAGTCGGTTGTAATTTCCGGGCTATTGTAAACCCCACCGATATTGGCCGTAACGGGAATGGTTAAGCTATCCAGGGAACGATCATCTATCCTAGCAATCAGGTTATTTATGTCCTTGCCCAAATATTTGGATGGAACCTGTAAAGTGGCCTTGTAATTCATTTTTTGGTCAAAAGTGTGGTTTCCGTCCACGTTAATTTCTATATCCTGATATCTAATACTGAAGGGTTTTACCGCGACCAATCCATTTTCAAAGGATAGTTTTGTCTTTAATTCCTTCAAGCTCAGTTTTTCCAAATCGATAAAATCCAACTTGGTATCCAACGCGGATAGCACCGGCGCTTTATCCGTACTGATTTCCCTTGTAATGACATCGGCGAGGATATTACCGGTCAACGAAAGTAGGTCTGGCGTAAAATCATCGGTCAAATTACCTGAAAGGGAAATATCGGAACTGAATTTCCCCTTGAGAATTCTTGCCACTGGTGCCAAGACCTGAAACAATTCCAATGCCTGAAAGCTTTCTTGCAATTCCAATTGGTCCAAAGCCAGCTGCATGGCAAAAGTGGGGGTTTCCTGTTTTGTGGAAACCTCCCCGTTAAAGGCGACCTTACCATCGAACAAAGAGGATGTCATATTGCTCAAGGTCGCTTTTTCGTCCTTGATCCTAAGACTACCTTTGACGTCACGCAGCGTGATGTTGTCATAGATTACGATATTCGCCGAGGCGTTAAAGTTGGCGTCCAAAAATGACGGTATCTTTATTTTTTCTTCCGATGGTATTGTTTGGGAGGCCGTTTCTCCCGATGTTTCCCCAGAATCCTCCACCATAAAATCGTTCAGGGCAAAGGTGTTTGAAACCAGGTCAAAGTTGCCCTCCACATTTTCATTATTGAACAGATAGCCCAGAAAATTGTTGATGGTACCTGTAATCCGGAAATCCGTTTGCCCCGTGGAACCCTTCATTTCGCGCAACGTAACCGACTTTGGGTTGAACGCGACCGATGTGGCATTCAGCACAACCGGATTGGGAATCTCCTCGGATTTGTATTCAAAATCGGTCAGGGTCATTTGCCCTTCCGTCTTCGTATTCTCGTACTGTTTCCTTTCAATGGTTGCCATATCAAAAGCCGTGGAAATATCGGCATTCAACAGCCCCTTTAAACTAAGTCCCGCCGGTACGGGGTATGCCTTTTCAAGATTGGCCAAGTTCATTTTTCCGTCCAAATGGGCATCGACTTTGGTATTGCCCATTAATTCGGAAATTTTTGAGGTCATATTGAAACGATCCTCATCGATCATGAAGGATGTACGATTGATATCCACGTACGTATCTTCGGCCAAACCACTATTATTGTTTATCGCTACATCAATGAATATATTTTTTACCGTTTTGGGCAGATCCGGGTATTTGAACGAAGCATTGTTCGAATTGATCTTGATATTGAATTGTGGAATATGCTCCTCGTCCACGATTCCGTTAAAGCGGCCCTCCACCACAAAGTCGCCCGTGGTCGTCACATTTTCAATATTCTTGGAATACGTTTCAGGAATGACCGCCAAGAAATTTTTAAAATCGGACGACGGTGTCTTAAAACTAATATCCACTTCCTGGTTGTCCTCGTTCAATTTCACAAAACCTTCGAAAACCAAGGGAAGTTGATTGACCAGTGCCTCGTTCCTTAAAAAGGAATATTTGTTTTCGTTCAAATCGATTCCGATCAGGGCATCCAGTTGCACCTTGTTCCTGTTCAAATAATTGGTGCTGTCCATTTCAAAAGAAACAAGGGCATCCGTGTGGGTATCCAGTTCCGAGGTTGCCAGGGAAAGGTCCCCGGTTCCCTTATGGTTCATTGCATCGATTTCCAAATGAATGCCCGTGGAAAAATCATCATACAAAATTTTGGAATCGTTTATTTCGTAGGATTCCATGTTGAAGGAAAAACCTTCAGTATCCGATGCAGTTTCGGCACCCGTTGTTTCGGACTCCAAGGCAATATCGTAATTGGCATTTTCGGCTTCGTCCAACTTTATATGTAAAAGCGCCTTGTCCACCTGTAACCTTGAAATGGATATGGGCTCCCCGCTGGATTTCAGCAATTGCATAACGCCCATGGACAATGAGACTTCCTTGGAGGCAAACAAAGTGTCGCCCTCAAAAGGAGCCTTGTTCACCAAGCTCACGTCCTTTAAGCTAACCTCGGCATTGGGAAAACTACGGATGAGACTCAATTTGGCATCGGAAAAATCCAAGGTCGCGTTAACGGAACTATTTACATTGTTCCTAATGATGTCCCCAATTTTAGCTTCCAGAAAAAAAGGTATGGAAACCAACAGGGCAATAATCAGTACAAGGATAATGCCCACTATTTTTAATATCTTCTTCATATGTTAATTTAAAAAAGCAATTTCTTTCAACAACTTATTGAAAATCCATGGGAATTATGGACGTTTTTCTACCGATTATTGATGCTACCGATAGAACTCAAAAACCACCGCGATTATTATGCATCTAGGTCGATTTCCTCACCTATGGCGAGGTTAAATCGTTTCCGCATGATATATACGAAGAAATAAAGGAAAGGGGTGTCGATCAATGCTATAAATATCTTAAAAAGGAAGCCGCTTACCACAAGGCCGAAAAACAGGTCCCATGGCAAGACCTTAAATATGCAGAGCAAGCCTACCACCGTGAACGTATCCACAAATTGGGACAGAAAAGTGGAAAAATTGTTCCGAAGCCACAGGTATTTTCCTCGTGTCAGTTTTTTCCAGAAATGGTAAATGGCAATATCAATGTACTGCGCCGCCAAATACGCCAGCATGGAGGCCAAAACCGCTATGGGCGAGAGCGCGAATACCCGACTAAAAATCGCATCATCCAATGGGGACGATTCTATGGCAGGGGCCACATCGGCCAAAAGCACCAGTCCCATGGAGAAAAATGAAGCGAAAATACCGGCGGTCACGACCTGGTTTGCCTTTTTTCGCCCAAAAATTTCGGATATCAAATCGGTAATCAAAAACGTAATGGGATAGGGCAACACACCTACTGAAATTTCGAACAGGGAAACTCCAAAAACGGTAAGGTCCCCAAAGGGCTTCCAATAGAAAAACTTTTGAAAGATAAGATTGGACACTACCAGCGAAGTGATGAACAGCGCACCAAGGTACAAATAGATACGTCTGGCCAACAATTTATCCTTTTGCACCATCTTAATCGATGTTCAGGGTAAAGGGCATTCTGGCCTGGATGCCTTTTTGGTTCATGTAGGATTTAATGTCTTTAAGTACTTGATACGTTTCTTCCCCTATCTCCTCCTTGATCATATTTTCCCTCATCTTGGCTCCGGCACCGGATATATCTTCCATAAAACGCTCAAAACCTGATTTGTACTTAGGGTATTTGCGTATACCGTAACTTTCTATTTCGGCCATTCCTGCGGCCGCTGCAATGGCATCTTCCAACGTACCTAGCTCGTCCACCAAGCCCAATCGTTGTGCGTCCACACCGCTCCAGACCCTGCCTTGTGCAATGCTATCGGCCTGGGCCATGGAAATGTTCCTGCCATTGGAAACCCGTGATAAAAAGGTTTCATATGTATCCTCGATACTCTCCTGCACCTGGTTCCTAAAGGTCTCGCCCATAGGCTCAAATAGGGAATACTCTACCGAGTTCTTATTGGTGCCCACTTGCTCCGCATTGATACCGATGTCCTTGGCCAGGCCTTCGATATTGGGAATCGTTCCAAAAACCCCGATCGATCCCGTAATGGTGGTGGGTTCGGCAAAAATCTTATCGGCTCCGGCCGCAATATAATAACCGCCAGAGGCCGCCACGTTCCCCATGGACACCACTACGGGCTTCACTTCCTTGGCCAGTTCCACTTCCCTCCAGATAATATCCGAAGTTAGGGCACTACCTCCAGGTGAATTTACGCGAAGCACGATTGCCTTTACCTTTTCATCCTCCCGCGCCTTGATCAAGGCCTCGTTGATAATTCCCTGACCTATGATATCCGGTCCACCTTCACCATAAAGGATTTCGCCTTGGGCAAAAATGACCGCAATCTTATCGTTTCCGGACCTAACTACTTTTTTCGAGGAATATTGGGTGTAGTCGTCCAAGGATATATAATTGATATCCTCATTTTCTTCTTCGGTGAGTGCCTTGGCGATAACGCTTTCGTATTGATCATAAAAAAGAACGTCATCTATCAATCGGTTTTGTTTGGCATATTTGGGCAGCCTACCACCCAAGGTGTCCGCGATGGTATTTAGGTCCGAAGTTGAAATCCCTCGAGAAATGGAAATATCGTCTATCATGGAATCCCAAAGGGATTGGATCAGCTCCTTTATCTGGGTCCTATTGGCCTCGCTCATTTCATTTTCCAAATAGGGCTCCACGGCACTTTTATATTTCCCGTGCCGAATCACCTCCATTTTCACACCTGTTTTTTCCTGTAAGTCCTTAAAATAAAGTACTTCGGAAGAAAGTCCCCTAAAATCCATTACCCCTACCGGATTCAAGAAAACGGAATCCGCCACACTGGCCAAATAATAATCCTTCTGGGAATAAAAATCGCCGTAGGCGTATATGAACTTCCCGGATTCCTTAAAGTCCTCCAATACTTTTCTAAGTGTTTGGGTCTGGGCCAATCCGGCCAGTAAAAAATTATTGTTGATGCTTATGCCCTTTATCCTGTCATCATCCTTGGCAACCGTTATTGCCTGAAGAATTTCGTCCAAACCTTGGGATTCCTCGAAAAGACCTGAAAACGGATTCAGTTCGCTGCTACCGGTATAATCCGCTATGGGTCGCTGCAGTTGTATTTCCAAAACTGAATTGTCCTTGACTTTTACGGTATCATCACCGCTGCCCAGCAAAGCGATGAATACAAAAAACATCACAAAGACTATTCCCAAAGCAATCAAGGTACCCAGAATTGCCGCTAAAAGGTTTCTCAAAAACTTCATGAAAACGCAATTTTTATTAGCTTCCAAAGATAACCAATGTGAATTTGTTTTAGTTATTTTGCCATTATATTATGACAGAATCCCAAAGAGTTTATTTTTCCATAGGCAGTAATCTGGGCCAAAAACGCAACAACCTACAAAAAGCAATATTCATGATTGGGGAGCGTATTGGCGACGTCACCGCTGTATCGAGCGTTTATATTACGCCCTCATGGGGTTTTGAGTCTGATGATTTCTACAATGTCTGTCTCGAAGCCCAAACGACCTTGAAACCAGCGGAGGTATTGGAGCAACTTTTGGCCATTGAAAAACAGTTAGGGCGTGAAAGAAGTTTAGAATCTGGATACCAAAGCAGGAACATAGACCTTGACATCATTTATTATGAAACCCTTGTGGTGGATACGGACCAATTGACCCTTCCGCATCCCAGAATGGCGGAACGTAAATTCGTACTTAAACCTTTGGCCGATATCGCCCCGCAATTCTACCATCCCATCGTAAACAAGGACACCCGAAATTTGTTACAGGAAACTAGGGACAAGAGCGAGATTACCAAGCTGCCCATCAAACTCTTTAAAAATAGGATGGAGTTGTTTTCCGATGTACAGTTTCTCGCTATTGAAGGAAATATAGGTGCCGGTAAAACAAGTTTGGCGACCAAAATATCCGAAGATTTCAATGCCAAACTGATTCTGGAACGTTTTGCCGAAAATCCGTTTTTGCCAAATTTTTATAAGGACAAGTCGCGGTACGCCTTTCCATTGGAGATGTCCTTTTTGGCCGATAGGTACCAGCAATACATGGACGATACCAATCAATTTGACCTTTTCAAGAACTTTATGGTCAGTGATTATGACATCTTCAAGTCGCTCATCTTTGCCAAGGTGACCCTTCAAAAAGATGAATTTGATCTCTACCGAAAGATTTTCAATTTCATGTACAAGGAGGTCAAAAAACCCAGAATATACGTCTATCTGTACCAGACCACGGAGCGACTTTTGCAGCAGATCAAAATGCGGGGCAGAGACTACGAAATGGGCATCGACGGCAAATATCTTGAGAAAATAAATCGCGGTTATCTCGATTTTTTAAGGACGTATCCACAACAAAACCAATTGATTATGGATGTTTCCGAGCTTGACTTTGTAAATAAACAAACTGATTACAAAACCATCTTAGAAAGTATTTCCAGCTTTGCACTTCAACAGAGGGATTAACACAATTTTGGCAAATTTCTTGCACAATAGAAATGAATTTACTTTCTTGGTAGGCTCTTTTGAGAAACTAACTAACTCAAACTATATGAAAGGCCCGGTTATGCCGGGCTTTTATTTTTGAAGTTTGCTCCAAAAATCCCAAATTACCACCCCCACGCTCACGGAGATATTCAAGGAATGTTTGGTTCCAAATTGGGGAATTTCCAAAACGGAATCACAGGCGTCCACTACTTTCTGCTGTACCCCTTTCACTTCGTTACCAAAAATCAGCGCATACTTTCCCGTTTTTTGGGGCATAAACTCATGAAGCATCCGTGCACCTTTCGCCTGCTCTATCGCCAACTTTAGATAGCCCTGGGAACCAAGTCTTGGCAGCAAATCCGTAATTTCTTCCACATACTCCCACTCCACACTATCGGTAGCGCCAAGGGCCGTTTTATGGATGTCCTTATGGGGCGGTTTTGCGGTAATACCACAGAGGTAGATTTTTTCCACCAAAAAGGCATCGGAGGTTCTAAATACGGAGCCAATATTGTTCAGACTTCGAATGTTGTCCAATACGATACAAACCGGAATTTTTTCGGTATTCTTAAAAGCGTCCACATCCAGTCGTTCCAGTTCCTCGTTCCTCAATTTTCTCATAATGATACTTTTCAACTATCGACGGTAAATATCAACAAAAATTCAAATCGCTTGGGGAATGCCATATATTCGTGTTGAATCGACAAAAATAGCTAGAGAACACGTGGCAGCGAAAGGAAATACGAAAAAGGTGACCCCTTTGATGAAGCAATACAACACCATCAAGACCAAATATCCTGATGCCCTGTTGCTCTTTCGTGTGGGCGATTTTTACGAGACTTTTGGGGAAGATGCCGTAAGGGCATCCAAAATTCTTGGCATTATCCTTACCCATAGAAACAATGGCGGTGACCGGACGGAACTTGCCGGTTTCCCCCACCATTCCTTGAACACGTACCTGCCCAAATTGGTGAAGGCCGGGCAACGTGTGGCCATTTGTGACCAGTTGGAGGACCCCAAACAAACCAAGACCATCGTAAAAAGAGGGGTCACGGAATTGGTAACACCGGGCGTAGCCTTAAACGACGATATCCTAAATTCCAAAAGCAATAATTTTCTATGTGCCGTTCACTTCGGAAGAAAAAAAATAGGGATTGCCTTTGCGGATATCTCCACTGGGGAGTTCTTGACTTCGGAAGGAAGCGAAGAGCAGGTGGACAAACTTTTACAGAATTTCTCGCCCAATGAAATCCTTATCGCAAAATCGCATAAAAAGGAATTCGCCGAAATCTTTGGTACTAGCTTCCACACCTTTTACATGGAAGATTGGGTCTATCAAGAAGACTATGCCCTTGAAAATCTCACCAACCATTTTAAGACCAAATCCCTGAAAGGTTTTGGGGTGGACCACTTGGAACATGGTATTATTGCATCGGGGGTAATTTTGCATTACCTATCCGAAACCCAGCATAGGCAGTTACAGCATATCAACACCCTACAGCGGATCGCCGAGGACGAGTATATTTGGATGGACCGCTTTACCATAAAAAACCTTGAACTGTACCATTCCAACAACGAAAATGCCGTTACGCTGTTGGATGTTATCGATAGGACGCTCTCGCCCATGGGAGGAAGAATGATCAAACGCTGGCTGGCCTTACCACTTAAAAACGTACAAAAAATAAAGAGTCGGCATCAGGTTGTAAAACACTTGTTCGAAAACGAGGAAATACTTCACAAATTACAGTCCAACATCAAACATATGGGCGATTTGGAACGGCTCATTTCCAAGATTTCTACTGGAAAGGTAAACCCCAAGGAGGTAGTACAGCTTAAGAATTCCTTGGAGTCCGTCGTACCTATAAAACAGCTTACCAGCAATTCCCAAAACGAGGCATTGGCACTTATTGGGGACAAATTGCATTCCTGTGATCTTTTGCGAAACAAGATCAAGGAAATGCTGAACGAGGAAGCCCCCGTAAACATTTTAAAAGGAAATGTCATTGCCGAAGGTTTTTCCGAAGAACTTGACGAACTACGGGGACTGGCAACCCGTGGGAAGGACTATCTGGACCAGATGCTGGAACGCGAAACACAGGCTACCGGTATTTCCTCGCTTAAGATTGCTTCCAACAACGTTTTTGGATATTACATAGAAGTCCGGAACACCCACAAAAACAAGGTTCCGGAATCCTGGATACGTAAACAGACCTTGGTCAATGCGGAGCGCTATATTACGGAGGAACTCAAGGAATACGAGTCCAAGATTTTAGGGGCGGAAGAACGTATCACCTCTCTGGAGCAGCAACTTTTCTCCCAGTTGATCGTGTGGATGCAGGAATACATACAGCCCGTTCAAAACAACGCGCACTTGATCGCACAGCTCGACTGTCTCTGCGGATTTACCCAATTGGCAAAGGAAAATCAATACGTTGCCCCTGAACTCAATGATTCTACGGACATTATCATTAAGAACGGACGCCATCCGGTCATAGAAAAACAACTTCCATTGGGCGAGGCCTACATTGCCAATGACGTATCCTTAGATCGCAGTGGCCAGCAGATTATCATGATTACAGGTCCCAATATGAGCGGTAAATCGGCCATTCTGAGACAAACGGCACTTATCGTGCTTTTGGCCCAAATGGGAAGTTTTGTGCCGGCGGAAGCTGCTCAAATTGGCTATGTGGATAAAATTTTTACCCGTGTAGGCGCCAGTGACAACATATCGATGGGAGAATCGACCTTTATGGTAGAAATGAACGAGACCGCCTCCATCCTCAACAATCTTTCCGAACGCAGTTTGGTCCTCTTGGACGAAATTGGCAGGGGAACTAGTACCTATGACGGCATATCCATCGCTTGGGCGATTTCGGAGTATTTACACGAACATCCGGCGAGGGCAAAGACACTATTTGCTACGCACTACCACGAATTGAACGAAATGGCGGCCACCTTTGACCGTATTAAAAACTACAATGTCTCCGTAAAGGAATTAAAGGATAACGTATTGTTCCTAAGAAAATTGACACCTGGTGGCAGCGAACATAGCTTTGGTATACACGTAGCCAAAATGGCGGGCATGCCCCAGCAGGTAATCGCAAAAGCAAATAAGATTCTCAAGAAATTGGAGAAATCCCACTCCAGCGAGGAACTTACGGAAAAAATGGGCTCCGTGCCCGATGATATGCAACTCAGTTTCTTCAATTTGGACGACCCTTTACTGGAGGAAATCAAGGAAGAAATCCTACATCTGGACATTGATACGCTGACCCCTGTAGAGGCTTTGATGAAATTGAACGAGATAAAACGCTTGTTATCAAAAAAGAAGAAAGCCACCTCCTAAGAAAAGCCATAGTTTTGCTTTTTTTACTTTGACATTTATAGAATTGTATTAAATTTGCATCCGCATCTTTTAGGAGATGTACGTTCTTAAAAACATTCGAAATAGCATTCCATTTCTCCAATACGTATTGGATAGGAATATAGCGATAGATTTTTTATCAAAGATTTAGTTGCTTGAAGCGATTTTCGAAAAATGCGAAAATAGCTCAGTTGGTAGAGCGCCACCTTGCCAAGGTGGAGGTCGCGGGTTCGAATCCCGTTTTTCGCTCGACTTGAACTCCGCTCAGTCACCCCTGGTGGAGTTTTTTGTTTAAAATAATAAGTCCTGCTCGAGTGGTGGAATTGGTAGACACGCCGGACTTAAAATCCTGTGGGCATTTGCCCGTGCGGGTTCAAGTCCCGCCTCGAGTACAGAAACCCTTGCTAATCTATTGATTTTCAAGGGTTTTTACTTTTATAGGGGGCAAAATAGGGGGCATTTTTGATATTCTACCGTACAATTGAATCATTCAAATCCAAATTACCCATGCCCTATTTTTAGAAGGGATATAAATTTCTTTCCACTATAATCTCTTTACAAATGGTGCGATTTGTAAAGAATGTATAGTGTTTCAATCATCTTAATAGAAACAATTGATTAAATTTAAATTAATGGATTTTTTGTATTCAAATTTGCAATCCTTTTTTTCTGCTTTTTAATTGTTTGGTGTATGTCGTCGAACATCTTGTTACGAGCTCCTATAAGTAGGTTTTCTTCGGAAAGCGCTCCCTTAAATAAAATTGGATTGATTATGGCAAAATGAGAGACGAATTTCTTATAAATTTTATCATTTGAATCAAACATTAATAGTAATTGAGCTTGATACTTTTCAAGTTCATGTCCAAGGTCTTGTCTTCCTCTTACGATTTCATCAGTAGTAATATTAGTATCTATGATACTCCAATATTTATAAAAAAGTTGATTTTGTATTCCAATAAGATTACTCGTAATCTCTCTAAATTGAATAAGCCAATCTTGTTGTTTATCTGAAATATGTACTTTTCTATCTTTTGAAGCATTATACCAGGTAGCTATCGCAACTGCTATGCCTAAAACGAAAGTTCCAATACCAATAGCTAGTTCGCCGTAGTCAAATATATTATTAGTTTGGTCACAGTTCATATTTACCACATTCTGATTAATGTTTTCATCGGTAGAATTCCTTGATTCTTTCAAGATTGAAAATTATCAATGGTTAAATGCATCGCCGTTTTTAATTTTTGTTTTTTTTACCCTAATGACCCAAGGGACATATTCTTCAGATTCATGTATGTACCTATTATTTGCAACTCGATTGTGATATATTCCAGAATAGCCTAGCAGGTTTAATAAGGAAAGTTCAATATACCATAGTGCAAGTGGTATCGCCTCATACCTTGCATGCACAGGAAGCTCATTAATCATTTTTCTTTTTTTACTCTGTGAATGGACTAATGAATTCCGAATGGATACGATTGCATCCGGGCCATCGGTTAAACCATTTTCTTTTTGGACTAGTTCTACTAAACCATCATATTTAGCAGGCACTAAATATGGTATCCTAGATTGGGCAAGAATTATTCTAAATTTATTTGATGCACTAAGGTTTTCAATATCTCGTCCAGGAGATAGAATTTTTAATTGTTCAACGATCCACCAGTTGAAAATTAATTCTAAAGTTGCTTGAGCCATTATAGTTCTTGTATCAGAAGATGTAGAAGAACAATTAGCCTCCAAATACCATTTTATGGCATTTACCAAGAATGATTTTTCATTTAGCTCAAACCAAATTTTATAGAAATTCAACCATAAATCATTAAACCCATCTGTGTTAAATTGGGTAGACCATGTTACTACATATTTATATGGGTCATTTAGATTGGGTCCATAGTCAGTCCATTTAGTCTCTGTTTCATACAAACCCTTTAAGAACATGCACGATACTCTTCTACCATTAAGAAATGAAAGAAACATACTAAAGCAAAACATTAGTTCCTTAGCTTTTTGATATGATATTGAGCCTTTTTTTGATAATAGCATACCATTGTACATCAATACATATCCTCCTTTTGATTTTAATTCATCACGCAGTTTAGAATATTTATGCCTTTGGTCAATAGTAATCATATAATCTTTACTATCGAAAACTAATCTACCATTCCATGTAGAGATGTAGGTTTCAGATTCTAATTTAATGGTATCGCCGTGAAACCTCCTTAGATTGGGAATTTGAAATCTAAGTTCATCCACTTCAACACTCTTGTCTCCAATGATAGCCTCACTATAAACTTCCCCTTCAATAATTGAATCCTTAATCATTGTAAAGCGCCCTTGACCAAAAAGTAGTCCATCAATAAAAATTTCAAAAGGTTTCTTTGTTCCTAGTATTTTTTCAAACTGATCTCTTGAATTATCTGATGCCCCTTTAAAAACAACCTTTGGAGAAGGATTCCATTGAAAAATAAGATTTCCTATTAATTCCAAAGCCGTTTCCTCATATTTGATTGAAAACAATCCATTATACATATCTATCGACTCATTAGCTTCTTTCATCGAAACACCGTCGGCGAGTGCATTTGGAGTATCTGAAAACTCATCCATAAAATTTGAATCATCCATTTCTTATAATATGTCTTCTCTTAATAAGTATGCATTGACCGAACTTTTTGTAATTAAGAAATTTAAAATGATAAGAATTTGGTTTTTAGTTCTAATGTTTTGTTTCACTTTTGTTCGATTGAAGTAAATATATTTCCTGACTAGTACCTCAGTATAATAGATAGTATTTTTTTTAAGTTGATTATTCTGATTCTTTATTACTAGCTCAGTAATCCATGATATTCCATCACTCAAAAATTCGCTACCTATTTGATTTAGAAATTGAGCGATTGAATCAAAGACGGAAGGATGATGACCTATATCATTTACTATATCTTTAAAAAACTGTTTCTCTTTGTTTTTCAAACTTCTCCAATTCTTGGCATCTTCTCTCCAATGAGGCCAAGCAAGAAGGTAGTTGTGTACTATTTTATTAAAATAATAATTACGGCCATTACTTGAATCCACAATTTTCTGCCTAAAATTTCTCCACACCTTCCAAAATTGATCGTATTGATTTATTCTATCTTCAGTTGATAGAATTTGTTCTAAAAATGATGCCATCTCATCAGTGTTAACATATTCATCAATAAATGGTTTTACATATTCATCAACACTATTCAAATCTCTATAGAGTATGAAGTAAGAGTATTTTTTGAAAATCCTACGTCTTAATGCAAAGTCAATATCCTCACTTCTATCTCTTTGCTTAGCAAGCTTTCTATCTCTTCGATCAGCTAAAAGCTTTTTTGCAAACACTGGAAGTATTTTAGAAATAAGACTTAGTAAATATTTATCATTAGTTTTTACTGGAATCAGCTGAAAAATAGTGTCCAAATCCTCTAATGGGTATTTCTGAATTTCAACATTTTCTATTATGATATTACTTTTCAAATGCGCTTCTATTTGATTTTCATATTCATCGGTAAATTCTTTTATGAGTTGGGCTTGTCTTACCATTCTTCTTCTCTTTACCGTATCATTGGATTCTTCCAATGTTATTTCTTCAAATTTTAATAAGTTAAAAAGAGGCTTAAATTTTAAAAAGCATAAAAGTATTTTCTTAGCGTTATCTGGTGAAACATCCCATAAAGTGCTAGTTATTGCTTCAATAGAATAATCGCACAATCTTTTGTAATGACCTAGTGGATGTGTGTCAAATAAAACCAAAAGCATAATAAAACTTAATTCATCTGCATCTTTAGGAAATAAATCAATTAAGTAGGGTAAGACACTTACCGAAACTTCTACACCATCTGAAATTTGATATTCATAGTTTTGTCTCAAAGGAGCTGTAGCATACATTAGAATAGTTTCCCGACAAAACACCTTTTCTTTTTTTGTCAAATCATTTGCATAGTGCTTTATTAAAGTTGAACAAGAATAGGAAGGAATTGAGGCATTAAAAAGATGAAAGCTATAGTTGTGGGCATTTTTTAAATGTTCAATAATCTCCTTTGTTTCCTTTAAAACTTGCTTAGGTTTCTTTTCATATTGTTCATAATCTCCATATTCTTTAGAATCATTTAATTTTTGCATAGACCAAAGTTTCAAAGGAGAGTACTTCATACTATCTACACCTTCCTTTGTAGCCTCTATACTATGTTGCTTTAGGTCTTCATCAATTTGCGGGTTAAAACTTACTAGCAAATTGTCACCCTGTCTTTCAACAGTAGGTTTCATTTTTCTTCTATCTATTCTTGCCAATAGAAGCCTAATAGTTTTGTTCTCATCTGTCTCATCGTTCTTTTTTTTCGGCAAACTCTGATAAAACTTATCTATTATTGACCAAATGGTGTTTTGTCTTTTTTTAAACTCTTCTTCGGTTCCACTACCAAAATATTGATATTTCAAGGCTAATTCTTCTAGAGAATCTTTTCTATGTGAATCATCACAAGTTTTTATTCTTTCATTTCTGAAACTTTGACCCTGTATGCTTGTATCATAACCAATTGAATAGAGACTTTTTAATTGATATTCTGAAGTAGATCTCATTTTATCGTAACTAAAAAGTCTATGCGAAGAGAAAAGAATTTTGGCTACATTAAAAAACCTTTCAGGAAAAGCTAGAACGACACTGGTAACTACTGCTGTAATGGAGGCAGACTTGGACATTTTAATCAAATAAATCAACCAATTTTCAATGTTTTCGGACTTGGACATTTTAGTTGTTTCTAAAAAAAATTTCTCCAATGCCATGTGAATTGATTGTAATAAATATGGAGTAACAGGTGAGCCGCTCCCTCTATAAATACCCCATAATGATGAACTTATAAATTGAGTGTGCTTTTCTCCATTATTTAGGACAAGATCTATTTGTTCTAAACCCTTGTCAAAACCAGATTTTGCATAATTATCAATTGTTTTATTTGTAAAATTCAAGATAAAATCAACTGTACTTTTAAGAGAACATTGTAACAACCAATAAATAGGAGTTTGATACGAACTTGCAGGGAAGTATTCACTTTTCGCACTTGTGTCTATTGAATAATATTGTTCAACTTCCATAGAATGATAATACGGAGAATCATCGATTTCTTTTGAATTAAACCAGAACTTATCTGCTAATTTTAAGACGTGTTCCGGGATTGTATTTATAACATGGATCGCTACTAATTTTGGTTCTAATATCGCTGAGCATAATTCATAATAAGGATCGCCATGCCTAGTCCAATTTTTATCTAAAACCTCATCAAAAATATTTGCTAGTTCATCTTTAACTTCCGAGGCTCCATTACAAATAATTTTTACTAATTTCTCTTCAAAATCATTATGATAACCATCATCAGCCTGAACCTTATTGTAAAAATTCAATGCGATTTGACTTACTTCCTTAGTAGTTTCTCCTTGTTTGAAATCACTATTCCATTCTTCTAATAAAGGGATAATAAATGGTAAATCCTCTATTTTAATAAAGGCTAAATTGTCTTTTATTAGGCGTATGGCGCATTCCCAACCCGTACCTTTTGGTTTTGTAAATACGTAATCCAAATTTTTTGGCAGCCCTAATAAACCCAACGTTTTAGTATTCACTTCTTTGCAACCAATTCTTAAAAGGAATACAATTCTCTTTAAGTTGCTAAAATCGTTTTCGATAATTAGACTTTCAAATTGATTAAAAAACTCGTTGGAATATTCTGATAATAATATTGAGACGAGCAGTTCGTCTTTCCAAAAAGATTCTAAGGAATCATCAAGAAAAATTTCTTCAATTAACGTTTGGATGTCATCAATTTTATCAATCAGCTTATCCGACAACCAATTTCTAAAAGCTCTTCTAATCGGAAGACTCGTACCAATGTTTGATAAAAAAGAGGTATGGTCTTTAGAAGCTGAATAGGCTCTATCAATTAAAAGATTCAACCCCCATTCTTCATAAATATCATGAGTAATAAAGTACCCTCCATTTAAATCATCATACCCAATTACCTCATCCGTTTGTAATGCAGCTAATACTTGATTTAGGCAATCATCAGGTTTGACAAAAAAAGAACCGCTACTACTTCTTTTTTTTACAAGGCTTAGAAAACATTCTTCTCTGTCCAAATGAAAATTATTTTTTCTGTAAGCGGAATTTTGGATTTTTTTAGACCAGAGAATGTTTTTGAATTGGGAATAATTGATTGAGCTACTTAGGTTATCATAATTTTTTAGATATTCATTAAGATAAAATGGATTTTCAATTAATTTTTTCAATCTACTATTACTTGGCAGATTAAAATTAAATTGACTACTTAGTTGAACTAATTCACTTTCATTCAAATTATCAATATCTATTTGTTCAAAAGTCAAACGGAATACTTCAATAAACTGAAACCGAAGGTCATCCAAATAGCTTGACCTTGTTGTGAAGAGTAAATTCCATGAGTTATCAATGAAGGCAGAAATAAACTCTTTAAATGGTTCTTGGTTTTCTAAATCCGAAATTTTTTCAGCGGAGTCAATAACGATAACTTTCTTTTTCTCACCTTCATGAGCATCAATAAAGTCCTTGATTGTGAAATTCCCATATTGTCCGAAAAATGATTGGAGATTATTTATGTTAAATTCTGTAGCTTTAAAAACATAGAAGGGGGTTAGGTCTTTACATTTGATGTGAAGCTCTTTCACGATAGCTGTTTTTCCGCAACCTCCATTACCATTAACAATTACTATTCCCTTATCATCTGTTTTATTTTCAATTTTATCAACTATGTCTGATCTATCAATTCTAATCCTTTGTTTATTGAATTCAATATATTGTTGAATAGGAATTAATAGCCTATTTGTATGTTCATTGACATTATTTAGAAAGTCAATTATATTATTATCTAAACCGAAGAAGTAATGTGCTAAATAATCATTTTTAGGTAATGCAAGCTGTCTTTCAAAGTGACTTGGTACTTTCCATTCTAAAGTTATATTAAGTTCCTTAGCTACTGCTTCAACATTTAATTTATAACTAGGACTTTTAACTCCTTTCTTTGAACTTTCAGAGAATTCTTGGTTTAAATAAAAATGAATTTTGGTAATGTCAGGATTTTCCCTTTTAGTTTTTTTAACCGAGTCGATCAAATCAGATGTATTATCCGATAATTTTGTATCGTAGAATTTTGATTGAAAACCTATAATATCGTCGCCCTTGGTTATAGGTTCTGTTTCAATACCAGTTTGATTTTTGAATTTAAAAATCCCTTCGTTTATTTCAAACTCGCTACAGAATAACTGATATGAAAGATTTTCAAATGTGCTTGTTTCTTTGCCGTTAAATTTTGCCTTGAAATTATTCCAGTTTATGTCTATCATGCTAAATAGGCGCGGGCTTATCAATTTTTGTAATCTTCAAAACCTATTCTCTGACAAAAAAAGCAATATTTGTATTTGATATTAAAATGGTTCTGATTTAATCAGAAAATTACGACATTTCAATTTTTGCTACAAACGATATAAAAATTAAACTTTAATAATTTTTTTCAAGGTTATCTCATCATTTTTTTAATCAATTGCTACTTGTATGGAGTCACAACTAATAAATTACAGGCATCAATTAATTATACTTTTTTCATTATACCAATCGGACATTGCTTAAAAAACGGCTATTAAACTCCCTGTTTTGTCACTTAAAAAATCAGAACTCTTAACAAAATCCGCTTTTTGTAAAGAACCATGATTAAAAACCTGCTTAAAAAACTTGGGCTAGATTCTCCCCTCATTCGCAAAGCTGTAAAATGAGCCATGAGGGGTGACGATGATATGGTCCAGTACCTTGATATCCAATAACTCCCCTGCCTTGACTATTTTTTGGGTCAGTTGAATATCGGCTTGACTAGGAACTACGACTCCACTGGGATGGTTATGTGTTAGGATGATGGCAGTGGACAAGGTCTTTAAGGCCGTTGCAAATATCAAGCGGATATCGACGATGGTACCGGAAATTCCTCCTGTTGAAATGGTACAGATTCCTTTTACGGTGTTGCAGTTATTAAGATAGACCACCTTAAATGTTTCAAATAATTCAATGGTGTTTCTATCCCAGGAATCCATTATAATATTGTTGGCACTACTGGCATCGGTAATTTTTAATTGATTGGCACTTCCATTGTTTTTGTAACTGATTTGAATTTCGTTCGCTCTTTCCATTGTTATAAGATTTTGATGGCGAGCGTCCACCGGATTTTAAATGAATAAGCCAAATCTTGGCATTTGGCGTTTCATTTGGAATTCGGAGCTTGCAAAGCAAAATCTTGGACAACTAGGGAAGGAAGGTATTTCAGTTTCAAAAAAATAGGTTCTTAGAAGGCATAGATAAATGCAAGTGGTATTTAACGGTTTTTGTTTAGGTTTTCAAAAACCGACTATCATTTTTCTATGGGTGTTCAATATTTAGTTTATCCTACAGTCAATTTGAAATTCTCTTCTTCTTAAGATTGAAATTTGAATTATACAGTGTAGAACTATCATTTTCAAAAGAAACATGTTGAATGGAACCCGACCCCTCAAAATAAATACAAATGCCGTATATTTTTTTCGGAGTTTCTGGAACTTTAAAATGATATACGGGTTTGTCATCTATGAATATGTTGAATTTTTGGTCTTTTGAAATACACTTTAGTGCAACATACTTGGAAAAATCAACCCCAAACCCTGAAAGATCGCTTTTTTTGCCATCTACATAATCCTCGAAAGTCATCAAAGTCAACTCGGAAATACACCCGCTTTTGGATAATGGTATCCCTATAGCACCCCCATCGTATAGAACAAGAACAGTTACGCGTTGACAAGCTCCACTAAGTCCATCTATATATTCATTGCGAACGGAAGCATTCATTTCAAAATTATCGGTATAAATCTCCCCAAAATCCTTTACAAGATAAAAGCCTACAACTACCTTTTCCACACTAGGGTCTACGTTATGAACCAGCAGGGTTTCTTTTGAAATAGCTAGTTTTTTGTCCCGGTAAATATCCATTGAGTCCAAATAAATGGGTTGTTCCTCTTGTTCAATCATTCCTAGCCAACCCGCAGTCGGGATTAATATATCGTGTTCTTTAACAATAGTATCGTCTATGACCAATTTGGACTTAAAATATCCCGGCCAGTAATAAATACTAGTGGAAACAGAGTCATTTTTATTGACTAGAGTACGTTTTCGTTTGTCCCAATCTTGTTGTATTTCTATTTTGGCATCATCGTCAGCAACAGAGGCATCGAAATTGAACACAACTGAATTCGGTAATCCGGTCGTTACCGATTTACCCTTAAAAACGAAATCGTCGGACTTATATGAGAGTTTATTCTTTTCAATCACGAAAAGAGCGAGGGTTGATGCGGTCAAAACCAGTAAAAGAATCAATAGAATTTTGGTATTCCGACTCTTCGCTTTTGTAAGTATTTGGATTGGAGGATTACTTGCTTCTGAATCCTGTACAAAAGCTCTCCAATCCTTAAAACCAACATATTGGGCAAGTGCGTTCAAGGTTGCCGTATTGGGCCTTGAGCCGTATTTGACTTTGCCTGACAGCCGTTTTAAGGTTGACACACTCAGCAAAGTACCCGTTTCCTTTTGGATTGATTCGCTCAATGCTTGATAATCCCTAGTCTCCCAGCTATGGATGTTCCCTTTGGACAGTTTGCGTTCAATGAGCTTAAAGCTCTCTTTAATAAATTCTTTATGGTCTTTCATAAATGCCTCTGCGCTTATGTGAACAAACTTGAACGGATTTGAACTGGGCCTTAGTCACCTTTTTTGTTTCTAGTCAATAAATTAGACTATCATCAATTCAAAAATAGATTTTTATTATGAAAACAAGTTGTCATGCCTTATTTGTCATTTTTATTATTCTTTTTAGACCCTCTTATGCTCAAGAAAAAATGAATGATGACCAAAACGAATCATTTCCATTTATCGATAAGTATTGGACTGTAGAGAATGACGATGGTTCTCCTTCCGAAATTAAGACTACACCACATAAGGGTAGAAATTCAATTCTTTTGGAACCGGGCCAAACTGCTTTTTTGAAGGAACTAAAATTTAAAAACTTTGAGCTAGAATTTTACTGTAATGGCCAATTTCCAGGAGTGGGATTCAGGATAAAGGACAAGAAAACCTTCGAATATCTGTATCTAAGAGTTCCAATGAGTGGATATGAAGATGCTCTGCAGTACGTTCCAATTTACAATGGTAGTCTTCCATGGCAGCTATACAATTATCCCAAATATGAAGGAAAGGCCGACTTCCCAAAAGAATTAGTAGCCAAATTGCCCTTGTCTTTTGAAACCACCCTGGTTAAGGGAACTGTAAACAATGAATTATTGGGCTACTTGAAAGAAAATGGGATTTCTTTCTCTCAAGAGTCATTAATTGATTTCACTCAAGAAGGAATTCAATATATTTTTGATCCTCAGGATAAAAAGGCATTATTGATAGAGAAAGAAATAGATGGATTTAAACTACTGGATTTTCGCACATGGATTCATGTAAGGTTGGTGGTTATTGCGAATAAAATGTCCATCTATATTGAAGATATGGATTCTCCAAGCTTCACGATAAACAATTTAAAAGGCATTTTGGATTCTGGAGGCATAAGTTTAATCAGTGATTTCGACCAAGTTTATTTTAGCGATGTATCTATTAAAGAAATACAAGCACCGAAAAACAATAATATAATTGCCAACAAAACTTTGCCTAACTCCTACCTAAATCGTTGGAAAGCATCAGAGCCATTTGTCAAAGATTCTATTGCTTTTCTTGACCAAGTAGATTCGTTAAAAGCAATAAAAGGATTTTCTAAAAGAATTGAAGCCGATATAGATGGGTTAATTGATATAAGCCGATTTTATGAGGATATGACGAAAACGGTCCTCTTGACAAACACTTTGATATCCGATTCCGATAGGACGGTTGACCTGCATTTCGACTACGCCGACCATTTAGTTGTTTTGATGAATTCCAAAGTTCTCTTTGATAAGGGAATGAACTTTCAACCTCCCCAAGATAAGGGTAAAGAAGGTAGGGTATTTGTTAATGACGAACAAATTCCACTCGACCTTAAAAAAGGATCGAACGAATTGATTTTTATGTTGTCTGGAGATAATCGTCAAAAATATAATTGGGGTTTTACTGCAAAATTGGGTAGTCTTGAAGGGATTAAAACTAAATAGTGCTTTCGTACTGAAAACCTAAATGTATAAATCCCAAAAACGCTGGAAAATAAATGAAAACGAACGCCAAAAGGGTTCGTTTGTGTTTATGAGCGGTTTCGAGGGTGTTGAAAAACCGGAACCGAAAAGACGACCAATGGCGGACCAGTAAAGCGTGTCCGCTCGGGTAGGCTTGAAGGTGTTAGTTTTTCAACTTCCGCAGGAACGTGGAAAACATTTAAATACGAACTATCTGTAATCATTTTTCATGATAAACTATAAAAAGTAATTGTTTTTCATGGAAAGTAATCATTTTTCATACTATATTTGTAATCATATTTCATGATTAATGTCAAAAAGTAATCGATTTTCACGCAAAGTAATCACTTTTCATGGTAGAGTCATGCCTGAAGAGGGCGTTTTAGTAGGCTATGCCTTCATACTTCAAATTTTGGAAAAGCATACAGGTAGACGTTTACCAACCCCCGATGTTCTGGCAATGGTTACTGATAAGCAACAACGCTACAATACCGAACAATGGCAAGTATTCGCCAATCGTTATATGCCCTCAAAAGATGAAATGTCCCATTTAACATTCGCGTTAAAATACGAGGGCATTGATTTACTAATCTTAAAGGAATTCTTTCTTTATGCCGGTGATGGCCTTGTAAAGACCATGATGAAGAACGAACCCACCGGTCAATACTCACGACGCATTTGGTTCCTCTATGAATGGCTATTGGGCAAACAACTTGACATTCCCGATTTGAAGGTAGGCAACTATGTAGAAATCATCAATCCAAAACTACAATATGAGGGCCCAATTGAAAACAGTACCCGGCATCGCGTAAAAAACAATCTTCCTGGTACTCCTGAATTTTGTCCATTAATTCGAAGGACCGAAAAATTGGAAAGTTTTACGGCAACCAAATTTCCTGAACTCATGGAAAAGGGCTTGAAAGGAAGAAATAAGGATTTAATCCGCAGAACGGCCGCCTTTCTATTATTAAAAGATTCCAAGGCATCTTTTGCGATCGAGGGTGAATATCCTCCCAACCTGCGAGCAAGAAATTGGGGCAAGGCTATTGGGCAGGCAGGAAAAAAACCTTTGTCCGTAGATGAATTGGAGCGCTTACAGGATATTGTTATAGGCACGAAGAAATTAAAGCATATGGGAATCCGTATAGGAGAAGGCTTTATCGGCGAACATGACCGTGAATCTTTTCTGCCTATGCCCGATCATATTTCTGCAAAGGCAAGTGATTTGACTTCGCTGATGCAAGGACTCATCGACACAAACAATAGACTTCAAGATAGTGACTATGACCCCGTTTTGGCGGCGGCAAGCATTGCATTTGGCTTTGTGTTCATACATCCTTTTTCCGATGGAAATGGCAGAATCCATAGGTATTTGATACATCATATATTGGTCAAAATGGGGTACACTAAACGGGAGATGATTTTTCCAATATCCGCAGCTATCCTGAACCGTATCGGGGAATATCAAGATGTTTTGGAGGCCTACTCCTCTCCTCTACTTGATTTGATCGAATGGAAACCAACTCCAGATCATAACGTTGAAATCACCAATGAAACGATTGATCTATACCGCTATTTTGATGCAACTCGTCAAGCTGAATTTCTATATGAATGTGTAGAAGAAACTATCGAAAAGATTATTCCTGAAGAGTTGGACTTTTTAGAAAAGTACGACCTAATGACCAACTTTATCAATTCCGTTGTAACCCTACCTGATACTAAGGTCGACCTTCTAATTAAATTCCTAAATCAGAATGAAGGCAAACTTTCAAAGAATAAGCGGGACAAGGAGTTTGATGAATTGAATGATGAAGAAATTGCGGCTATTGAGGAGTTTTATGGTTCAACTTTCTAATTCAATCTATTGCAATCGAAGAGAAAAACTAAAATCGAATAAAACTTTCATCTTTTTCAGCCATAGGTTCGAAGATACTTTTAGCCTGCCAAATAATCTTTTGGTAATTCTCCTGAATGTCCAGATCACTTGCCCTAATTGGAAAATCGAAACCACTATCTCCTAACCTCTTATTGATTCCAAATTCAGATTTTAAGATTTCCCTCTCATTGCCTTCGGCTATTAGACCATAGAATTCCCCTGGTCGAAGATTCATTATATCGGTGGTTTTTACTCGGTCCCGTTCTTGAACGGTTTCATTGGTACTTTTGTTCAAAGAATTGGTGTGCTTTCCAAAAATGGAGGATTGATAATAATTATCCCCATGACTGGTCGTCTTAAACGTTTTGTCCGCCTTGCCGAAAATATGGGTTATCATCTGTGCGGAATCCTTATTGACCGTTCTTCCGTAAAACTGGTTTCCCATGTTGGACAGCATAACCTGGGCCTTGTCCCTTCCGTATCGGTCTACGAGTTGGCTAAAATCCTGACAGGCCAAGACCGTCGCCACCTTATTGCTTCGGGCCGTAGCAGGGGTCTGTTCCAGTTTATTGATATAAAGGGTAGGCAGCTCGTCCACCAATACCACCGCCTTATGCTTACCCGGTTGATTCATTTGTTTTAAGGAAACGGAAATAAGCAGGGAAATTACGGGGGCATAGGTTTCAGCCAAGGTACTTTCATTGCCGATACAAAGGAATTTTGGGTTTAGCGGGTCGTTGATGTTTAAATCAAGGTCGTCTCCGGAGAGTATCCAGAAAATATCGGGCGTGTTCAGCTTCGCCAAATTGGTGCGCAAGGTACTCACGACCCCTGTCAATTGGTTGGAGGCTTCATTTTGTATTGCCTGATTTAAACTGGCCATAAAACCAGACGCTTCCGGATCTGCCGATATCCGTTCCAACAGTTGGGAGATATCGGTGTGCAATATCAAACTTATCACATGGAGAAGGCTGCAATATTTGGGATGTTCCGATTTCAGATACCAAATAAGCCCGGTAAGCACACTTTTGGCCTCCATCATCCAATAATCCTCGTTCTTTATGTTCTTGGGGGATAGGTTGTACATCAAGGTCTGGGCATATTCGTGGGCATAAGCAATTTTAGGTAACAGTTCGGGTTGTAAGGGATTCGTTCGTGCGCTTCTTCGGGCTTCCTTGAAATCGATAAAATAAGGTCGGACTATCCCTTCACCCTTTTTCAAGTTAGCAAATAGCAATTGTGTTAATTCCGGGGATTTAAAATCATAACATATTCCAGAATAGTTTTTGGCGACGGCCTGTATTACTATGGGGTGAATCAATGAAATAGTCTTTCCACTCCCCGCCCCTCCTTGGATGTAAATACCCCGATATGGATTCTCCAACAAAACGTTCTTGTCATCAACCGAAAAAAGGAAGCCCTCGGGACTATCCTGAACCTCATCGAGTACAACTTGGCTTTTCTTAAATAGGGAACGTACCAAAGCGTATATCCGATAGACAGCCCAGCCCAGGACGAAAGATGGTACAAAAAGAACCAAAGGAAAAAATATGGTTAGGGGAAAAGAAACAAAGAGTGCCAGAAAAAAGTGCATCCTACAGACACGCTTTAAAAACAGAAAGTAGACCACAAAAGCGACAAAGCGCATCAACAAATGTATGATGGGGTGCGTCCCTCCCATCAGCAGTTCCATAAATACCGACTTGTCCATACGCTTATCTTGTAATTTGGTTGTTCCTACTTTTTATTCTCTCTTTTTGAATATTCTTCGGTCTTATTATTTCATCTGATTTGGAGCGATTTTCTAGGGTTTGGTCCTTTTCTTTTTGTATGGCCAATTTCAACACCTTTTTATCTTCTAGAGTGCCATGTTTTAAAACACGAAGCGTCTCAAATTTTTCCTCCAGGTCCCTCTTGTACTTGAACATCTCGTCAAAAGTGTCCTCGTTCCTTTGTTTCCATTTGGAACGGTCAAATCCCCCATTTACCTTTTTTCCGTTCAGGACCAGGTTCTTGCTAGTTCGGGCATTGGCCAAGGGGCTTAGGTTTATCCGATATTCTTTGTGCATTCTCGAAACGGTAATATGTACATGGGTCTGTAATCCCTCTTTACGCTCCCCACTTTTGGCCTTGCCGACCATGACCTCTTTATCGGTTCCCTTATAATATCTCCGGTGCTCAATCTTGGCAAACCAAACAAGCTGCTTCTCGGTAATTCCCTTATTAAAGTTGTCCGCATAATTTCGCATGGCCCTTCGGGCAAACAATCGGATAACCTCATTGTAGTCCTTTAACTCCTTATCGTCCAATTCGGCAATATCCCTGATGGGTCTTTTTGCCAAGGTCGATGTAAGATGTGCCAACTCCTTTTTGCTAAAATTCAGGGTCATCGTAAAATATCGGTCCTGTTTTTTTGCCAGCCCCTTATTTCTGCTATTCCTGTCTACCGTATCAATTGCCTCAATGGTCGTGAGCCTGTTTTGTTTCTGGTCGAAGAAAAATTGTTGCCGATGTCCAAGGCCCTCCTTCCTCAGAACCTTATTTTCCTTATTCAGGTAATGTCCGTATTTGGAGCAACTGCCCTTATTATCTTGGGAAGTGGTATGAACGATACTTACGGGCATCATCCCCCAAATTTTATCCGCTCAAAAATCTTGTTCAGTTCCTCGATAAGCTTTTTGAAAAGAAAGTCGGTGCGCTCCCCGTTCTTGTTCAATTGCGCCTGAATGGGATAAAGGATTTCCGATTCCTGGGTCTTAAAGAAGGAAACTATACGCCTATCGATGACCTTGATCATCTCGCTGGCATTTTTCCCTTTTAACGCTTGGGGGTCGGTTCCCGTTTTTTGGAAATAGAAGATCATTTCCTCGGTAAACCTTCCTATGTTCCTATTATGCTCTTGGGCCAGTTTTTTGAGTTCCCTATGGCTTCTTTCGCTGACGATAATACTCTTCTTCCGCATGTCGGTTCCTTTTCTCAAATGTCTTTTTTTGAACCTCCGAATCCCTTGCACTTTGGTTCGCGGTGCATGTTTACCCTTCTAATTCCCTGGTTATCAGAATCATTGAAGAATTGAAGATAATTAGGTAGGGTGCAAGGACTTTATAGTATTGGGTGTTGAAAATCAACTGGTTGCACTGTTCGTTATAGGAAAATTATAAATTGATATAATTCCGTAAATACCTCTGAAAGCAGGCTATGCCTGCGTTGGCCCGCCGCAGGCGCAAGCGGGAACCACTGCAACGCATGGTTCCCGCTTGCTATCTTTCAAAATGAAAGATAAATTAAATCTAAATTGGCTTAGTCAGGTAAAAGGTTTTAAAACTAGGCAAAATATGTCTAGATTAATCATAACAATATATAGTTAATAGATATTCTAATTAATTTAATATTGAAGAATTAGTTACTTATTAAAGTTTAAAAATGAAAATTTTCTTACTTAACTGGCAAGAGAGGAAAAACAACATCTGGTTCTTTACTCAAATCAAAAAAGATTTAATATTTATAATCATATTATAGCAAAGTTGTTAAAATTAATTCTGATACATCCTTTTTGTTTTCAATAAGAGCACATATTTTATGTCCTATTTGTACGATATTATTAGTTAGTGCATTTAAAATATTATTCCATTTGTAAGTAATTTCTTAAGTTTATATTTTAATAATCCATAAAGGTTATCCGTTTAATTTTTGGTCATATTACAATTGTTAAAATTTTGAATTAAAAGGATTATAGGTCAGTTGTTTGAATAATATTGATTTCAGTAAAAAATTTTCAAAAGTAAAAGCAGCGTATATGGTGATTATATATTAAAATAGAATTTATCTAAGTTCGACTTTAATCGAATTATTGTAAATCTTGTTTCAGTGCTTTGAACATTCTCTACGACAGCCCAAAAATATTAGTATGAGATTCTTTTCAAACCAGGCAATACCTTTGAGAAACAACTTAATTAATAATAGAAACATGTGCAATTATCAAAAGTTTCTGAAAATAGCGATAAAGCTAAAAAATAGGTATAATGAATAGAAATATTGAACATTTTTTACTAGAGTATGTTGACAATTTCTATTTCTTATAATGTTTAGCAAGCCCTTTCCCTTTTTTCGACAATTAGATCAAATGGATTGTGGGCCTACCTGTTTGCGTATGGTCGCAAAATATTATGGAAGATCATTTTCAATTGACTACCTGAGAAACAAATCTAATATTACAAAAGAAGGTGTTTCATTTGGTGGCATTTCAGAAGCTGCTGAGGAAATAGGGCTTCATACATTGGCCGTAAGTTTGGATTTTGAAAATATGCGGCGGGAAGTTCCATTTCCTTGCATAGCGCATTGGCGTCAGCGACATTTTGTAGTTGTGTATAAAATAAAAGGAAATACCGTTTATGTTGCTGATCCCGCTCACGGATTAATTAAATATTCAAAAAAAGAATTTATTAGCGGATGGATTGGAAAGAAATTCGATGATAGCAGCGAGGGTTATCTTCTTTTGATGGAGCCTACCCCCAAGTTTCATAAAAGCGAATTGGAAGAAAGTAAAAATTACGGATTCAAATTTCTTTTTTGGTATTTCACACCATATAAGAAATATATATACCAGCTTTTATTAGGTCTATTAACCGGAAGTATTCTTCAATTGATATTTCCATTTCTTACTCAGGCTGTAGTAGATTATGGCATCAATTACCAGAATTTGAATTTTATCTATATAGTTCTTATAGCCCAACTTGTTCTTTTTCTATCACAAACTACTGTAGATTTAGTTCGCGGTTGGATTCTTTTACACATGACAAGTAGGATTAATATAAATTTAATATCTGACTTTTTGATCAAATTAATGCGGTTGCCCATTTCATTTTTCGATTCGAAGAATACAGGTGATATTATACAGCGTATTAATGATCATAATAGAATTCAAGATTTTTTATCCAGCACGACGTTGAACACACTTTTTTCTGCTTTTAATCTTGTCGTTTTTGGAATCATTTTAGCATATTATAACTTAACCATATTTACGATTTTCTTCTTTGGTTCAATTATCTACATTGGATGGACCTTATTGTTCTTAAGAAAAAGAGAGGAACTGGATTATAAGCGATTTGATCAGGCTGCTGATAACCAAAGTAGTATTTATCAATTAATATCTGGCATGCAGGAAATCAAACTAAATGGATCTGAGAGAAGAAGACGATGGGAATGGGAAGCTATACAGGTCAAATTATTCAAAGTTTCAATTAGGAGTTTAGCCCTTTCTCAAACGCAAAATACAGGTGGACAGTTCTTTAACGAACTAAAAAACATACTAATTACGTTTATAGCTGCCAAATCTGTAATCGATGGAAGCTTAACTCTTGGAATGATGTTATCAGTACAATATATAATTGGTCAATTAAATCTTCCAATAAATAATTTCATCACTTTTATCCAAACAGGACAAGATGCCAAGATAAGTCTGGAACGTCTTTCTGAAATACATTCAAAGGATGATGAGGAACTGCCTGACGAGTATATAATCCGGGAATTACCTTCTAATAAGAATATAGAAATAAAAGGATTAAGCTTTCAATATGGAGGGCGAAATTCCCCTATGGTTCTTAAAAATATTGATTTGTCAATACCGGAGGGGAAAGTTACAGCAATTGTTGGTGCTAGTGGAAGTGGTAAAACTACTTTAATTAAATTATTGTTGAAATTTTATTCTCCAACAATGGGAAAAATTTCTGTTGGCAAAATAGATCTTCAAAATATAAGCACTAAATACTGGAGAAAGAAATGCGGTAGTGTTATGCAAGATGGATTTCTTTTTGGAGATACAATAGCAAGAAATATAACAGAATCAGACTCTGTTGGTATCTCAAAAAAGAGTCGACTTTTAAATGCAGTGGAAATTGCAAATATTGAAGATTTCATCGAAAAATTACCTTCAGGATTTAATACAAAAATAGGAAGCAGTGGTATTAATATAAGCGGAGGACAAAAACAACGTATCTTAATAGCTAGATCCGTTTACAAAAATCCAAATTATATTTTCTTTGATGAAGCTACCAGTGCATTGGATGCCAATAATGAAAAAACAATTATGGACAAATTGGAAAAATTCTATAAAGGTAAAACAGTTGTAGTCGTTGCCCATAGGCTCAGTACAGTAAAAAATGCAGATCAAATAATCGTACTAGATAACGGGAAAATTATCGAAAGTGGCAATCATAAGGAACTTACGAATAATAAAGGCATGTATTATTCTTTAGTTAAAAACCAGCTAGAATTAGGGAATTAATAGAATAAATGATAATTACATAAATACTGCAATGAAAATTGATCAATTTGACGAACGTTCAGATCAAGTTCGCGAAATCTTGGGTAAAGCTCCCAACTGGATAGTTAGTGTGGGAATTTCTGTCGTTTTTGTAATCGTTATTTTACTAATTGCTGGCTCCACTTTAATAAGTTATAATGATATAATCTCTGCAAAAATCATCGTTACCAGCAAAAATCCACCAGTATACCTTAAAGCGAACAGTTCAGGACGAATTAACAATATTTTTGTAACACATGGACAGGAAGTTGAAAAAAATGAAGTCTTGGCTGAAATAGAGAATACCGCAAAATTGGAAGATGTCCAATATTTAAATTATAAGCTGAAAAATTTTAATGTTGGAATCACAAATTTAGATTCGTTAAATAATACATTTCCTCCCTACTTAGATTTGGGAAATATTCAATTAGCTTACGGAGAATTTCTTACTCAATATCAAAACTTTATTCTTTTTAGCAGCCTAATGCCAAATGAAAGAGAATCAATTATGATAGCGAATCAACTCAAAGAACAATTAAACTTTCTAGAAAAGCAGAAAATTCAAAAGAAAATTTTCGAGGAAGACTTGGAGCTTTCTAAAGATAGTTATAGCCGAAGTGAAACCCTTTTTAAAAAGGGAGTTATTTCAAAATCTGAATTTGAAAATGCTTCAAGGCAATATTTAAGTGACAAACAACGATTTGAAGGATTTTTAACCAGTATAGCAAATACACAAATCGCGATAGCAAATTTTAACAAATTATTGACTAAATCTGACATTCAAAGCAAGGAATTTGAAAATATGTACAAACAGGAATTGGACAAGACATATCAAGTCTTAAATAATGAACTATTGCTATGGGAACAGCAATACCTTCTTAAAAGTCCGATAAATGGTACGGTAACTGTTTTTGATATATGGAACCAATATCAAAATGTAAATTTGGGAGAAACCCTTTTCACCGTTGTCCCCGTCGATTTTGAAGAAATTATTGGACGCGTTTCCTTACCCATTCGGAATTCAGGAAAGGTTAAAGTGGGCCAAAAGGTCATAATAAAGCTTTCAAACTACCCTTTCGAAGAATGGGGTAATTTAAGCGGAAAAATAATTAATATATCCGAAGTACCTAAACAGGGAAAGGATTCAGCCTACTACACTATTTATGTAGCCTTGAAAAACCTTAGAACCTCGTATCATAAAAAAATTCAGTTCAAGCAAGAAATGCAAGGTACAGCAGAAATTGTAATTGAGGAACTTTCAATTCTTCAACGAATATTTTATCAGTTCAGAAATTTTACTAATAGGTCATAACGTAGGTTCAATAACTTGGTGTTTTTGACCATATTTTAAGTGGATAAATATAATTTTAATTAATCGTTATATTTTATCCTTGCAATTTCTGAGGTATAGTATCTAAACAAAAAGTCGTAGCAGACCATTTCATTAAGACGATTTTTGGACTTAAACAATCTGTTCATAAGCATATGTATATAGCTACTCATTAAATTATTTAGCTTCGTTTCCTGACTTCCTTTATTTAGAATGAGAAGAATTTGTTTAGCAAGAGGACGTGTTTTTTTTTCATTTTCTTCTAGTAGTTTAATGATGGGAGCATATTCTAGTTTATTCTCTTCAGTGAAAAGCATAAATTCCTCTATTCTAACTCTTTGAACTCGAAATTTATCATCTAATTGTTTTTTTAACGGGCGGGACATCCCAAACTCTTGACCAAATCCTGTTTTAAGGATTTCCATCAAATTCATTTTCTCTTCTAGAGAATAATTAAAACAGTTTAGAAGATGATTAATGGACTTAAGCCCAAACAACCAACGTAGCTGCTCTCCTTCGTCTCCTTCAATTAGGTCAAGAAATTTAATTGTCGTATCACTATCATAATAGAATAAGTTCTCTGAAAGTTCAATAGTTTCAGTTCCATACCTTTCAATTTCTCTGTTATATGTATCTAACTGAATTTTCCAAATCAAATCTTTTCCCATGTACTGGTTTAATGGGATATACAACTTTGAAATAACTTTGCCAATTACATTTTGGTCACTACAAAGAAAACGTATCCTAAGGTGGTGTTCCGGATTAGAATAACGGATAAAAAACCATTTATTAATGCTATTTTCCTGTAATAATTGTTCTGTAATTGGTTTTATAATCTCGGTTAAAACAAGATCCGCAGTTTTATATCCTGTAAATATTTTATAGTACACCCATTCACTACCTACACAAAAATTTCTTCTTGGCTCATTAACCATGATATTCAAACTTTTAGTTTTTTAGCTTGTTCGCATTGTAAAAAGAGAGTAATATTTGATGTGTGTAATAGCCATTAGCAGACTTGACTATTCCATCTTGGCCAAATAAAAATTCAGTTAGAATAAATTCACGTCTATTCTTTACTGTATCCAAAAGCATTTGTACCGAGGTAGTATTTTCCAAATTTACTAAAAGTTCGTTGTCACCATCCTTTAATAAAACATATTGTGGCAACCTATATTTCTTTTTTAAAATTTTTACTTTTTCTTTCAGTGCGTTGATATCGTAAATGTCTTCATAAATCTCCTTAATATTGTTATTCTGTATTTTCCATTTGGCCTCATGCAATATTAAATTTTCGAACTCCACCCTCGGCAAAAAAGTTCGATTGTCATCAAGAAATCCAAAATTGAAATAAATTCCATTACGTAGATTTTGAGTTTGCATATCGCATAAAAACTGATATATGGGAATAGCATTGGAAGTAAAATTATGAGCGTTTGTTAAATGTGGTATTACTTCTCTCCCAATTGTCTTAGATCGTAATACTATCCGTTGATTTCGAACCGAAATAAACAAGTCGCTTAAAGGAATTTGATTTTCTACAGGCGCATTGGATTTTGCCAAAAAGGGAATTTCATATTTCCTAAAGGAGGGGCGCATAAGGATATTGCCTACTCTCGCTTCTGGTAGATGGATAATTTCTGCAAGTATTTTATCAGAGTTCATTTGTTCTTCGTATTCTACTATGCTCTTGGTATAATACAGTAATTTAAAATCTCCATGACAGAATCTACCTATTAGATTGGCGGCACTTGATCCCGAAATTCCTGAGAATTTAATTTTTTCCGAACCTTCATCATTTATAATTTGAATCATAGACGACATGGTATCCGGCAAATCTTCCCAATGCGAAGGAAAATCCTCAAATTCAAGTTCGGTAAGGATTATTTTGTTTAGTCCTTTTTTATCCGCTTCAATTAATTTTCTTTCTAGGATTTTTAATATATTATTATGGTATACTTTCAAAGTATTGTATGCGTCTTGTTTCGTGGGTAAACTAATATCATCAACTAATGGATTAACATCCCCTCTGCTTTGTTCCTGTAAATAGCCCAGACCAGTTTCTATGTCTAAAACCTTCGAAAGTGGCATTTCCCTTTCTCCATATCTTTCAAAAAAGGCGTCTTTGAATTTAGAAAGATTACTTTCCTCAACTGATGGAGTCATTTGATTCAAAAGTATCATGCCCCTTTTTACCGAATCAACAATATTTTTTGAGATTGTATTTTTAAGAGGTTTAAGTTCCAAATCGGTCTGAAATAGATATTTAAGTTCGAAGGTGGTATGGAAATTACTTAAATATTCACTGAGTTTAAGGTATTTCTCAGGATTATTTCCTATTTGTTTATCAATAAGCTCCAATTTGTATTCAATTGTTTTCAAAAATTCAACTTCTTCTATTGAAGATTCAAGCTTACCTAGTACGTCAATAATTTGAGTCATAAACTCTGGGCCAGAAACTGATGGCTCTAATTCGCTTACTAATACTTGACAATCCAACAATTCAATTATGAAGTTTTTAGATTCCAAGTAGGGAATTTCTCTTTTTACTAGGATTTCAATCAAATCATTCAAATAAGCCCCAGATTTGGCCATAATAAGAACTTCTTGCAGATATTCGGAGTTATCAACTTCCACAATATGATGATGCCTTTTACTGTCTATATAATAATATTCTATATACCTCAGCTGAGTACCCGAACTATAAATACTACTGTTTGGGAAATACAATAATTCCCAACGAATTTTGTTTTTATCAGATAGGTCCTGGGAAAGTGAAACAAGATAGTTCATATCCAAACGAGTATGCCTAATATTTAAATGGGGTAAATTATTTTCAATGATGGTAGAATCACTTATTTCCCCTAAACTACATCCGGCAAAAAGACCAAAAGGAGTGCAGCGAGTAGTCATCCTAGTTAGGTACTTCAAAAAGGAATATTGAATTTTTCTCTCTTTTTTAGGCTCCAAGCTCCCGCCTAACCATTTCTCCAATTCAAAATATAATGTCGGAGAAGCCAAGAAACAGGCATCCTTAATTAGAATATTGTTATAAATTTCTTTTAGCTTTCCGGTAGTTAGTATATCATCCTTTGTTAATTCTCGGTAAATATTAAAGTCGAAAATTGGAGTTCTTAAAACAAAATTTGGAAAAGGTTTATATGGATTTTCAATAGTATACATTAATATTTAGCTTATCATTAAACATTCATCCCAAGTGTTAAAATCTTTCGATAGATAATCAATAATGGTTAAACCTATTCCCGATATTCCCACAAGAATTGACAAATTATTAATCCATTTATTTTCAAGTCCATTCCAATGTTTGTAACCTGCATAACCATCATTATGGTTAGCCTTTGCCTGACCATCTTTCATCCAGAATAAATGAGCGTCCTTAAATTCTAATTCAGGATTATTTTTATATAGATTTTGAAATATTCTTGCATTGCCAAATGAACCATGACAAATTCCTGCATCTATTACTTTAGTCCTATCGGGTTCTTTAATTTTTGCGGTATTTTGTAAAATCTTCAAAGCCTTATTCTTAATAAAAGAATTATTTAAAGCCTTACTCGCTTTCAGCAATGATAATCCTACTCCTAAATCCCCATAACACCAAGCGACACGACCATTAGTTTCAATTGGCTTCTTATTTTCAACTACATAAGGGAAATAAAAGGAGTTATTTGTATTTTCAAATTCTAAGATATAATTAACTGATCCGTAAATTAGTTCCTTGGAGATTTCATTAAAATTTTCAAACTGAACCAGCCTTGAAAGAAAATTTATAATACTGGACATGCCATGCGCCAAACTAAAATTATAACCTTTTTCCTTTGTTTTTTTGTCTAAAATGTATTCCCATTTTAGTTTGTTAGACTCAGATATAGCTTGAACATTCAATTCATTTACCAATTCCTTCAAATAATCTTGATATCTAACTTTTAAGTTATCGCTTTTAGTACTTAAAAAACGTTTTAAAAAAAAATATCCATATCCAATCGCACCATGTAAAAAATCCAAATCATGTTGCATAAGGTCAAACTTCATTCGTTCAAAGAGAAACCCATCAAATTGAGAAAGCAAATCATCAGAATCTAGTTCTACAAATCCTTCATTTTGTAAATGTTGAATTGCCCATCCCAAACCAGCTATTCCAGAACAATATGAAGGAAATGAGTAACCATCATTGATTTTATCTATACAATATGCTACAATATCAATCCCCAGATTCGAATGGTAATCACTATCTAAAAATTTAGCGTAATAAAATTGGAACAAAGCACAACCCGAAATTCCCCCTAGAATCCCCACATCCTGCATTGATTTGTATTCTCTTTCAATTATCAGACTTATTTCACTTAAATGTTTTTGCAAATATTTTTCATCCTCCATTTTTAAATTATAAGATTAAACACTGAAAATAATAAACCAAATAAATTTTTAAAGAATAATACTACTTTTGATTATTACTATTAACAATTTATTAACGTATATACTCTAATATAAGTAAGTTTTTTCTTATATATTGTAAGAATAATCAAAATTTTTAATTATGAAAAAAAAGAAAAACATCTTGCTAAGTTTAAACAAAAGAAAGGTAAGTGAACTTAACAAATCAGTTCAGCAACAGATTGTTGGTGGAGCAAGTGAAAATTATGGAGGACAAAATGGTTGTACTGGAGAAACACAAACTTCATGTGGTTGTTCAGCCGTAACTTTCACTTGTGAATGTACAATGGTAGTTGGATGTTGAATGTTTAACAATTCAATACATCTATTTTTAAAAACGGATTATCAATCATTTATTAGTGATAATCCGTTTTCTATTTAAATGTTTAGACAGTAGTGACATCCCTAATTGGGTATGATATATGTTTTAAAAATAATTTTTCTAATCAAGAAAATAATCAACTCATCAAGATTCCCTTCCTCGATTTCATTTTCATAATTAAATAATTTTTTGAAATCATCATACACCCCCCCTATTTTTCTTTTCGTTGTAAATTGATTCAATAGTATATATTCAAACTCGGACAAAGCAATCTCAAATACATTACTATTTAATTTATCATCAAAGGTTCCTGTTCTCTCAAGCAAAAAGTAATATTCACTTTTTTTAGTTGCGACATTTTTTATAAACTCAAATGATTTCTTTCTATTTTCATGACAAACCCATTCCCAATTTGAAACAAAAATTTGCACTCTTGGGTTAATTCTGAAAAACAAATCTTTTAAATCTTTGAAATTCATATTAAGATAATTATCTCCCTTTCTAGCAAGCTCCTTTTCTTCGTGAAAAATTCTTTCAATCTCATTTGATGTATTCCTTAATTTGAATTTAACCGTTTCAATTTGGAATATTTCATTTAGCAAATCCCGCTGAGTAATTTCAATTTGGGTTAAAAAATTCTTTACTTGCGAATTCAAAGTTCTTTGATTTTTATAAAATATCCGCCAAGATGGTTCAAAATTACCGTTTAATTTCGTGCACAATGTTTCGTATATAGCTAAAGTTCTCTCGAAATGTATATTTTCGTTTTTCATTGCTAAAGTGTCGAGGTGATTCAAACTAATTCTATTATTCTTTTATGATATTCAGGATACTCCAAGATTAGTTGCAATTCCATCCGTCTACAATACTCAATACTTGACTTCATATGTGCTAGCAAATGAACATATTTAATAGGGCCATATTTATTCAAAAAACTTACAAAATTAAGTTTAGTAATTTCATCAGTAGTAAACACATGATTAATTTTTAAATGCTTTTCTCTAGCCATGACGCTGAAAAAATACTGCTCATAAATCAAAGCGAACCACGTACCATTCAAATCTCCATTAATAAGGTGTAGATTGGCATCAATAAAATCAAAGGCCTTTTTAGAATATTCTTTAAAGAATTTAAAATTATTACCACCAATAATTCCTGCGCTAGACGTATTAAATTTCTTGTACCTTTTAAAATCATCCATAAGAAATTGTGGTAATCTGAAATTCCTTTCTTTGATATGCTCCATAGCATTAAAATAGTGATATTCAGCATCATCTGCATGATGGGCAATTAACTCAGAATTTTCAACATTTGCCCCAATCTTTCCCCATATAAAGGCATCACCGTCTACATGAATGAATGGTTCTTCCTGAATACCGTATGAATACAACTTACCAATCGCCCATAGTTGAGGAGGATAGTGGTTAAGGCTATCAAGCTCAACCCTTACATTGGAATAAGGTAATTTTAGTTTTTCGATTAAAATACTTTTACCTTCTATGTCAGTCACAAGTTCTATTTTCCCATAATGCTTTTTAAAACTCAAACAACTTAGGGCCCAACTCATCAAATGGTATTTTGGATGTCTCCAGCCGCCATCAAATTTATCTAAATTAATGTATTTATTTAGCGCAGGTTTTGACCAAAAACTATGGAGTATTTTCATAAAACATAAAATTTATGTATCCTTAAATTGTACTTATCTAGTTTAGCAGAGATATACCCATGCTGTTTTTGTGTTACGGGTGTACTGTATTTAGATCTTCAGATGAAATTTTAAAATTGTTTCAATAAATAATCATTCATAAGAACACGTTCTTAAACGAGAATACATATAAATTTATAAGCATAAACCTCAATATTAATAAGTATTTTCTTAATAATTATACTTAAGTTTATTAAATAATAAATACTAGTTGAATTTTGCGAAAAAAGAATAATACAAATACTATTACTTGAAAGAAAATATTTATGAAGCTTTCATCATTAGTTTTTGATATAGCTGGAAGCAACAATTTGTTGGATTTACTTGAGCTTGCAATTAAATGTGATCAATGCGGTTTTTCTAGATTATGGTTAGGAGAACATTATGGCAATATGGGATTCTGGAATAATCCCGAACCACTAATTCCAGTATTATTGGGAATAACTAAAAGAATAAATGTAGGTTGTGCCGGAATTTTAGTAAAATATCATTCACCTCTTAGAATTGCCTCATCATTTAAACTAATAAATTCCATATATCCAGAAAGGGTAGATCTGGGATTTGCAGCTGGAAAAGTTCACAAGGAAGTTAGAACTTATTTATATAAATTTCCAGATAGTGAACTGGAAGTAAATGATTTCTTTAATGCAATAAATAAAATTTTAAGTTTTTATAAAGATGAAGAAGTTCACAATAAAAAACATGTTTACATTCATCCGCAACATTTCCCCTCGCCAAATTTATGGCTTTTGACAACGGATTTCAATCGTTTGAATGATGCATTAGATTTAGGTGTAAATTTTTCAAAGTCAATTTTTCATATAAATTCAAGTCAGGCATCAGAAAATCAATCCATAGAAAAATTTAAAAATAGTTTTATCGATAAATATTACCTAAAGCCTGAAATTAACCTGGCCTTTTCCGGAATTTTGACGAAGGACGATAAGGAAACAACGGAAATAAGAAGAAAAATAGATAAAGGGATGTTCTCAGGATTTCAGTGTAATATTGTTGCAACAGAAACTGAATTCTGTGATAAGATAAATTCATACCAAGAAAAATTTGGCATTAATGATTTTTCATTTTTGGATTTGAGTCCAAGGATTGAAAAAAGGATTGAAAATATTGAAATTCTCTCCGAAAATTTGAATATCAAAAATCATTAAACCAATTAATAGAATTAAAGTTTAATTAGGTTTACAAATTTTTCAATTACAAATAAATAATCTAAGTTCTATTTAAAAAAAGAAGGACTATCTCATAAAGTGTGTAAATAGAAAATTAGCGGGGGCATGCCCCCGCTAATTTTTTGTCTATTTTTAAATATTTGCACATTATGAAGAAAGAAGAATTGTTCAACGACGATTTCCTGTAGCAGTTCAAATCGGGAGACGAGCTCAACGGTTTTCTCAAGGAACTCCAGAAACGAGGTATCGAGAAGATGCTGGAAGGGGAACTGGACGGCCATCTGGAATACGAAAGGCACCAGAGGTCCAAGGATGGCAACTCCCGTATCGGGCACTCCAAAAAGAAGGTGCGTACCTCTTTCGGGGAGTCCGAGATATCCGTCCCAAGGGACAAGGATGCCAGTTTCAACCCCATGGTCGTCCCCAAGCGGGGCAACATGGTGGACGGCATCGAAAATGTCATCTTATCGCTATATGCCAAGGGGATGAGCAACAGCGATATCGAGGAGCAGATACGCGAGGTCTATAATTTTGACATTTCCACTTCCACCATATCAAGGACAACAGAAAAGGTGGCGGAGGACATTGTCGCCTGGCAGAACCGACCCTTGGAACCGGTCAATCTAATCGTGTGGATGGACGGTATCGTCTTCAAGGTCAGGGAATCCTCCAAGGTGATCAACAAGACCGTCTATGTGGCCATGGGCCTGCGCAGGGACGGAAAAAAGAAAGTGCTCGGCCTTTGGCTGGGAAAGAACGAATCGGCAGCCTTCTGGATGTCGGTGCTCACCGATATCAAGGCCCGTGGCACCGAGGACATCCTGATCACCGCCACCGACAACCTGAACGGATTTACCGATACCATCAGGAACGTCTTCCCCGAGTCCAGAACCCAGATATGCGTGGTGCACCAGATACGCGATGCCTGCCGCTATGTGGTATGGAAGGACAAGAAGGCGTTCACCGCCGACATGAAGGGCATCTACAACGCACCCAACGAGAAGGCCGCAAGGGCCGCTCTGGAGGACTTCGCCCAAAAATGGAAAGGCAAGTACTCCTATGCCATAAGGAAGCTGGAGGGACAACTGGGACGAACTCACCGTGTTCTATGAGTTCCCCCTCGAGATACGAAAGATCATCTACTCCACCAACCTTATCGAGAATCTGAACGGGAAGATCAGGAAGTACAACAAGAACAAGCTTTCCTTCCCCACCGACGATGCGGTGATGAAATCCGTATATTTGGCAACAAGGGAGGCCACCAAGAAATGGTCCATGCCCATCAGGAACTGGGGCATAATTTTAAAACAGTTCCTTACGATCTATGAAAAAAGAGTAAGGCTCTAGTAAAGTCAAACCCCCGTTATTTTCAACTTACACACTTATTGGGATAGTGTCAAAAAAGATTCTAATCCTAATTTTGTGGCCTACATTGCCACAAGAATTTAGAATCTTAAATGTTTCTTCAATAAATTAGTTCCTTGAGTATTTTGTTAATTATTCTTGTCCATAAAATGCCCATTATATTTCAATAATATTAAATTTATATATTCTTTGTAACACAATTACACCTTTTCTTGAAAGTGTGTTCTCTATTATCTTTTAGTAATCAAGTGATATCCATTTATTACGTTAAAGATTAGATGAGTTTTTACGAGACCTTTTAATAAGGAATATGCCCTCTTCGAAATAATTCTTCTAGCATTTCGATTTAATTTAATTTTGACAATTAAGAGAAATTCAATTATAAAAAAGAAAGTAATATCATTCTTGGTTACGTACTTCTATAACCTTATAATCGTACACAATCTCACCATCATCCGTTAACCCTAAAAATTCAAGGTAAAACTCATCGCTACGGTCATTAGTATAAAATTGAACTTTAACTTGACCCTCACTATCTATTTTGACATCAGGATTCCAATAAATGGTAGGTCGATAATCTTTTAAGATATTATTAAATCCATCTAATCTAGAATAATCAGGCAGATAAAATTCTAGCTTATCATCGAACCCCATAATACGAGCATTGGTAATATTTGTGTTAGATTCGATATCTGTTTGTTTACTCCGTAAGGCCTTATCAGTGTAGATTGCAATTACCCCGCCTGAGGCTCTTGTTCCGTAAAGTGAAGCAGAGGAAAAACGTAATACATCAATAAATAAGACTTCAGAAGCTCGGAGAGAACCAAGTATTCCATTGACCGGTGTACCGTCAAGAAGGATTAATGGTGAAGTTTTTAGATTTAAACTTCCCGGAGCTCCTCCATAGAGACTAATTCTTTGATTCGGGTAATTACCTGTAACCCTAAACCCTTTTCTTGCTAACAAATCCATTGCGCTCAAACCTTCCCATCCATTCACTGAATCTCTAAAAATTCTCGTATCTGGACGACCATAGGAAGTAAATGAGTTAATTTCCTCTTCAATCAATTCCGACTTTGTTTTCCTTTTCTCACTTACAATAACTTCATCTAGGTAAGTTATACCTTTCAGGTATTCCTCGAAATCTTTCTCTTTAACAAAAGGGATTATAGATTGATCGATTTCCTTGTTTATGGATCTAAATCTGTTATATTCATTATTGTTAACTTTGTCCTTGACTATGGGCCATTGCGGGTCTATTTCTATATTATACTTATCATTTGACCTATTTCTTCTGTTGCTAACTATTTGTAAAATGGGCCTAATACTACCATTAAACAAATATGGTCCAAAACTAAATCTTCCGTTTTCATCTATTTCTTGTCTTTCCTCAAAGGCCTCTGAGAGAATGTTAAGAGATATCATTGCTTTTTCATTTTGTATGCTCTTACTGATGTCCTTAACACCACCTTGTATCATTATGCCTTTTTCGGGTACAAACTCCAAACTAGATTTAGATGGATTCATAAATATATGTTCCGAAGAAAAGTTTCGTAACTTACTGGTAAGCATTAGAGTTTCAAATAAAAATTTTGATTCTTCAGAATTCATGGCAAATAATTCACTAGCAAAATCTACATGACCATTTAAGTCTGAGTTTAACAAAAGCCAATTTTTGAAGTCAATTGATTTCTTTGAAACTGATGTGGATGTCACTCGCATTGAGTAGTCTCCTTTAAGTGGCTCTCCTAAACTATTTAGAATTGTAATAGTTACATCTAGTTTTTCCCTATTCCCGAAAATCTTGGAACTGGATTTTATCGATACTCTAGGATTGTTAGATGATTTTTCAACAAAAACAAGACGCTCACACAAAGGAGATCCATCTGGGGAAAAAAGGATGAGTTCAGCTATTCCATCCTGTAATTCATCCTTCGAAAGTTTTACGGCATAGGATTTATTACCCTTCCCTTTCTCTAGTCTTTCAAAAAATTTCTTTCCCCTTATATGACCAATTAAAATTGTACCTTCAAGAGTATTCGCATGGTCAGTCTGAACTTGTATCAAAAAATGATCATCTCGATTTTTAACACTTATGGTAAACCCATTATTTTTAGCACGGGGAATTTGAAATTTTTGCTGATATCCGTCAATCTCTGTGGAAACAAAGTAAGTTTTCAATGGCTTAGGCAAAAAGTATATAATGCCATAACCATATTCATTACTATTGAAATCAGTTATAAAATTGCCTTGAGAATCCTTAAGTTCACCCTCTGTACTAATTGGATTTCCTTTTTCGTCTGATATTTTAAAAGCTAAACCACTAGGGATTTTGTCAATTAAGCTACCACTTTCCGGAAAAAAATCAATCTTCAATCCATTAATATCTCCTCTCCTAGCACGATTTAATTGTTGTGTTTCAATTTTTCTAATTGAGTTATATGAATCATATTGACTCAAAGCTTCATATTTTCTAGATATGATAATTGCTTTTTGATAAAATAATCCTTTATTATCATTGAGCATGTACCTGGAATAGGTTCTCAATTTATAATGATCCTCGATTAAATCCCTTGGCAAATCGATATATCCATATGAACTTGTATCTTCAATGTAGAGCATTCGTTTTGCTACTATACTATCAAGAGAATTTAAGAGCTCAACATATGCGACCCTGCTTTTACTAGTCCTTTTGTGGGATATTCCATCCACTAAATATGCTTTATACCAAATTGTATCCCCTGGTTGATAAATTTCCTTATCTGTATATAAATAGGTTTTCTCAGGACCTTCTAATTTGGAATAAGTATCCAATCTGTGCGTGATTATTTTCAATACCGAATCACCTTGACAAAGTGCGTGTATAGAAAACAATAAATATAGTAATATAAATCCTACTTTATTATAGGTTTTTAGCTTCATATTTCAGATATTTATCTTAAATATAACCAATTATTTTAAGACTTACTTTCCAAGTTAGATAATATCGTGCATCCCTATTTGTTTGAATTAATGATAAAAAAATAAGTGAATCAAGGCTGTAGATACTAGAAATAAATCTTAATCATTGAATAATAAGGAAATTTATCAACCAGGTGATACTTATCAAGTTACTTCGAAACAACCGTGATTTTCTGTAAGCAATAAATTAAATCATTAAACATTTAGATATTTTAAAATCCAAATAGGGTTAGTATTCAAAAAAATCCTGTACATGATATTTATATATATATATATATAAATATTGTAGATACCCCTAAAATTAGGGTAAAATTTTATCCCTCAATTAACAATAAAACAAGATATCTTCAATAACGAATATTATACCTATTAGAATCAAAAAAATTTGCTTAAGAAGAATGAGACTTCAATTACTAAATTAAAATCGAGACCTTCTGATAAAAGCATTTTTTCGAGCCAAGTCCAATAACTCTTTTTTAGAAAAGAAAATAGCCCTTCCAATTTGATAATAGGGCACAATTTTTTTCTTCTTCCAACTGATCAATGAGGTCACCGAGATGCCCAAGAATTTGGCCGCTTCCTGTTGGGTGAGCCTATCGTCCTCAGGATTGATAGAAGTCTCGTTTATTAATTCCGTTTTACGAAGTTCTTCCAAGACCATTTTTACGGTTCTTTTCAAATCCTCCTTCGTGTGCGTGTAGAAAAGTATATTTCCCATGTGTAGTGTATTTAAGCCGGGTGAAAAAGCCGGATACCTAAATTGGGAACAATTTGGAAAAACTGGGTTGCACTACAGGAAATAGTGCATTAACCCTTTCAAACGTTCCATATAGTGCAATAGTTGAGAGTAATGCAATTTTTGACGGTGCACTTAACTGTCAATCCTTAGGATGGAACGAACCCGTCTTCTAATGGTATCATCGGGGAATAGGTGGTGTTCATCATTTGGAATTCGTATCAGGGAACTGTAACTAAAGCCATCTTTGCCATTTTTTTCATGTATATCCTCATCAAGGGTTCGGATAATCTGGGTCTTGTTGCTTACCAAATAGTCCTTATCGGATAGGTAAAGTAATAATTTCGCAAAGTTCTTGGCATGTTCCGAAGGTATAAAGGTCATCGGCTTGTACCCGTAGTTGTTTACTGTTCGCTTGGAATAATCCGTTTTCTCATCATACTCGAATGAAAAGGTACGATATATGAAACTCTCTAACGCCTTATTCCTCTCATCGTCGATTCTTAATTTGATATGTGCAAAAAATTCGATTAAAGCCTTTTTCAGTTTTAATTGCGAACCCTTTTTCGAAATTATGATTTGATTTTTAGAAGGCTTCTCTTCTTCTACTTTTACCTCCTTGTTCAAATCCGAGGTTTTGAGATTTATTAACCACTTTCGATATTCATAAGAATTAACTAAAGGTGGTGATGACATTTTCAAAGTTTTCATAGCCGTTTCCTTATCCTCAACAAAATAGGCCTTACCCTTTGCATAGGAAACCATATCTTGAAAATAACGCTCCTTTGTAATTTGTTGTAGCTCATCTAACAAATACAGTGCCCTAGCCTTCACAAGCGTAAAAAACCTTTTATCCTGAAGTGCGTCCAAGACCAGTCGTTTCCATTGTTCGAAACCAACTGTTAAAGGCAACAACATCGCTTCCCTTGCCATAAATGCCATCGGGAGAGAATGTTTCGGTTTAACCAAAAAAATCTTCTTTATTTTTTCCCCTTCCACATAAATAGACTCATTCAAAGTCAATTTTAATGAGTTCACCTCCCTTTCCACATTCATAAGAAGGTAATTGATGGCGTGACCATAGAATGGAGCCGAATTCTTATCGGGAAAGTCGTAGACAGGAAAGAAAAGCCGTTCCTCCAAGGACATTAAATGTAACAAGCGTTCATAATCCACTTCTGGTTCGATAAGGCATCCTTTAGCTTTGTAATAAAATAAGAACCGATTTACCGACTCCAAGGAGTATACCTCGTCTTTTAAATACTTAATGGTTCCATAACCCATACGGAAGAATTTTATGCAATCCTTTCGAAATCTGTTCGGAAGAAACGGTCCTTCTAAAGGTTCATGGAAAACAGCAACCTCCCTAGGTTCTGTTGGGAGGTACTTTTTAGGTTTTAAGGCAGAAAAATCGAATAGAATATCCAAGTTGGCCAATAGGATATCGTCCTTGATATTCTCCAATAACCATCCTAACAAATGATAGTACTGATATGGACTTAGATTTTTAATCTTTCTCCTAGTGAACTCCTTGAACTCTTTGGTCTGGAAATCACTAAAGAAAAAAAGAATAATCGAATCGAGGGATTCTTCTATATTTAAGTATTTGGCCAAAAGCGATTCGTTTGAAAATAGTCTTATTCAAACGGGATTATTACAAAAATCTTATATATATAATTGGAATAGAGCTAATTGACTGATTTTAAAATATATTTATTGAGAAAGACATAACTAAATATTGTTCCACGCCTTGGACATTTCCTCCTGCTTAAGGTTTTCAGCTATTTTGACATAACGCCGAAACGTTTCCTCCTTTTTATGTCCAGTAATATTTCGTACTACCATCTCCTTCATACCTAAAACCAGACTATTGGTCACAAACGTTTTTCGGGCTGTATGACTTGTTATAAGCTCATATTTTGGAACAGTCTTATCCAAACGTTTTGTACCCCGATACCGCGTTATCGAAGTGGGGGCATCAATTCCTGCAAAACGGCAACATTCCTTGACATACGAATTGAATTTTTGAGAGGAGATTATGGGCAAAGGTTCCCAGATGGTATCCTTGTACCTTCTTAAAATTTCCTTTGCATATTCATTTAATGGAATCCGATGATCTATGGTCCGGGTCTTTTGAATGTTAAGCTTAATCTCGTTCTCCATGATGTTTGATGGCCTAAGGTTTTTTAAATCCGAAAATCTTAAGCCCGTAAAGCATCCAAAACAATAAACATCCCGAACCCTACGTAATTTTTCCTTTTCGAATTCGTAGTGGTAGAGTTTCATCAACTCCTCAAGAGTTAAATAAATTACTTCGATATCCTCTTCAGGAGCTTGAAATTTCAAAAAGTCCACATTTTCATGGTAATCATTTTCCATGGCCCAGCGCATAAATGTCTTTAACGTTGTAATCAACCTTGAGAAATAATTGTTTTTTGTTTTCTTTTCTACAAAACAGAATTCCTGAAACTTGGCAAAGAATTCTTTATTGATGGTATCAAAGCGTAAGGCATATTTTTTCCGTTCGCTGAAATCCTTAAATACATTTAAAGCAGTTACATAGGATTTAATGGTTCTTTCTGCTTTGGTCAGTTTTCCAGAATCGATAAATTCATTAAAACAAAGCACAAAATCCTTGGATACGTTGACTACCATATCTGAATCAAATCGAGCCAAAAAATCTACCTGGCTAGGAGCCATGTCATTTAGGTGGTAGAATCGAAAAATTTCTTTCGCTTTTTGTTCAAAACGCTCGATCTTATCATTGTACTCCAAATGATAATTGTATGGTTCAGATTTATTGGGAGCTTTTATACGTTCATTTTTTTCATTCCAATGTTTTAAACTGGACTTGGCTCCTTCCACTGTTCTTCTTATTCGAAATCCATCGAAGGTAATCACAGCCCTAACAGGCATTAAACCATGCCTATCAATCTTGTCCTTTCTTATCTCAAATGAAACTTGCATACTGTGTAAAGATATGAAACCTGATAAAATAGGGGGCAAAATAGGGGGCAGTATTTCTGTAAAAATTAAAAAAGTTTAATTTTATTGAACATCAAAAGCCCAATATACATCGATACTAAGGGGTATAAGTGCATAAAAGAAGGTTTAGGGTATATGGTACTCCCGCCTCGAGTACAAAAACCCTTGTTAATCTTTTGATTTTCAAGGGTTTTTTATTTTGTTGTTCAAAAATTGTACGTATATCTGTACGTATGGATGAAATTAACAAGATTTAAACTTTTATTCCCCATCCATCAAAGGGTTCCAGTTCGCCTTTTTAAGGTCGGGTTTCAACTCCCTTAAAGCTTCGATAAGCCCCTCGTCGTTTTCATCCTCCGACCATCTAAAGACGGCCCGGAGAATATCCTCCATGTTGTCCCTGTAGATGTTGAAATGTGAGGTCGAGCCTCCCGAAATTCCCGAAGGCTTTTCCTTTGTCCTACTGATCCTGTATTTTTCCATTTATCGACCGATTAAAATAAGGCCCCTAAAAAATAAGGGGCCGTTGATGTTCCTAATATCCTGTAGCAATCTCGGATTCCGAACTGGATGTTTTAAGTTCGTGGGGCCGTCTATTGGCCCAGTCGATATCCGGTAATGTCCTTTCGAGTTCCTTGATGAGGTTGTCGTTGTCCGAGTCCTTCGACCAGTTATAGACGGCCATCGCAATATCCTCCAATGTGTCGTGATCGAGCGCGAAATGCGTCTTGTTGCCGTTGAACTCCCCATGTCTTACCTCCTTTGATTTCCTGAAAAGATGCTTTGTGTTTCCCATTGTATTTGTATTTAAAGATTAATAGATCCTAATTAGATTACCGGCCCTGAAACTCCTGAAACCGTTGGCCTCTATATCGAAATAGGCTACCGTCGATAGATTGCCCTTTCCGGTTCCCTTGATACCAAGTTCCCCTTTCAGCGTTCCCCATGCATATCTAAGACTGCCATCGGCTTTTTCGTAGGCGAACCTTACCTTATTTGATAACATGGCCTTTTTCAACCTATAACATTCCCATGCCTTTACCAAACAGATGGCGAAGGACTTTCCCGTTGACCTGGCGATCTCGTGCGCCCTTTTGAATACTTGGCTCCTGAATTTCATATCGTTAAAATTTATCGTTTATGTAATCGGCAAACGCCCTCTTTGTAATTATGACCACCGTTGAACCCTCGTTCGGGAAGTAGAAACATTTGTCGGCCCTCTCCTCGATTTCAAGAATGGCGTTACCAAGACCCCTCAAGGAATCGAACGTCCTTGCCTTTCCATCGATAACAAGTCTGGAGACCTTGCCCCTTAGCGTTCCGATATCGTTTCTTAGTTCCTTTTTCAGTTCTTTGATGTCCATAATTAAATTATTACATTAATAATACTCTATAAATATAAGTATTACTTTAATATAATACAAGTTTTACTATAATTATTTTTACTTAAATTATAGTTTTACTTTAATTTACTACCTTTGTATTAAATCTTAGATTATGGAACTATTGAGATTAAAGGATATCATGGCCCAAAAAGGGGTGTCCGGTAAGGAACTGGCGAAATCCGTAGGGGTTACGCCCGTATCGATAAGTAATATAGTCCAGGGGAACAGCTTTCCAAAACCTGAATTGTTGTTGGCCATTGCCGACCGTCTCGATGTGGATGTAAGGGAACTGTTCAATCCTACCAAAAAGGGAAGCGTAGGGAACCTCAACGGCTTTGTTGAGCACAATGGGGAGATCCATAGAATAACATCCCTTGAGGATTTACGGGTTTTGATGGATAGGGTCGAAGGTTAATCCTTTAAGTACTCGATGAACTTTATCGCTAGACCAGTAGGTCTGTTGTTTTTAAATTCGCCAGTATCGCTTATCCTTCCAGCGCTGGGATTGAAAATAAGGCCCATTGAAACTAATTCGGCTTCCATGAACTCTTTCATGTCTGGGTTAAAATTAAGTAGAATCGATTCCCTTTCATTGAAAATATTCTGGACTCTTTGGTTGTTTTCCGAAACGGATTTACTGTTATTATCGAATTGAATATCAAAGTACATCTTTTCAATTTTAGGTAAATCCTGTTCACCTAATTTTTTAGCTTTTGCAAAAGCATCTTCCCTTTGGCTTGTATGCTTTTCCTTTTCGGTGTTCAATTCTCCAAGATTTTTAAATAACGTGTTAAGTTCCTTTTGTGATTCTACAAAATGACCTAACACCAAAACTTGACTATCCGTCAAGGACCCGGCCAAATTCAAAAACTTCTCAACATAATCGAACTCGGTCGGTTCTATTATTTGATTCTTGATAATATTCTTGAGCCTTTTAATCCTTTCCTCATTATTGTTTCTGGAAGCCTTGACCATTGCCAGTTCCACCAAGTCCCAAGTGGTTGTCTTGTCTATTTTGGAAAGGTCATAGCTATCGGTCAAAATTTTAAGGTCCCTTTCCAGAAGTTCAAAAAACTTGAATACCCTATCTTGTTTTACCTTGGATTGCATACTCAACATTTCAGTAAGGAAATTACCTAGTACCATACCCGAAAAAGGATCCCCGGTCAATGCCGTTGTAGCGGTACCACCGAATATCGTTATGACCGTTGAAAATGCCTTTTTATAATTGTCCTTCTCCTCCTCTTTCATTCAAAACGATTTAGGAACGTTACTATATCTATCCAGTGAACCGCCCTCGACGAACGAACCTATTTCCAGAATTTTGTTCATTGGCGAATCGTACATCACTTCGACCCAGAAATAGGAAAGTGAATAAAGGGCATAGGTTATCCTACCATCCTTTACACTATCGACGAACTGACCATTTGTAAATACGGTATCGTATTTATCGTGATCGCTTAGAGAGTTGAATTCGTAGATTCCCATAGATTTTCTTCCTTAAGTGGCTTATGCCCCTGTACCAAAATGTACACCCTTTAATTAATCAAGTAATATAAGATTTCATCCCTATTTACCGGAAATTGACTCGTTCTAAATTAAGGGAATTTATGTTAAACTATCGACCCGAAATGATTGGCTTTTTAAATTTGGATAATTTCCAATTAATCGGATATTTTCCAAAATGCGATCAGAGAAATACGACCTTACAAAAGAGGAACTTGATAAATGGATAAAGGACGCCTGTTTAAAGGCCATAGGTTATTTGAAGGTCGAGAACTATGGGGGCAAATACGCACTAGTGGAAAAGGGAATCTATACCGTGGTCGACCGGGGCCATGAGGTCGAACATAAGAAATCAAGGGAAGCGATTTACTCCATCTTTTCAAGGTTGATAAACCGATACCTCAACTTTGAGAGAAACGGTTACTCCTACCATTACAACAAAGGTTCATGGAGAAGGTGCAAGCTAAACACGGTAACGAAATGATTATTTAGAACGTTTTTAAATAACTAAACCCCCATTGGAAGTCCCTCGTACACGTCCAACATCAGTTCACATTTTTGGATTTCGTTTCGAAGGCTGTCTATTTGGATTTGAAGTTCCTTTGTTCCTTCATTTGCCGGAGCAACTGATTGAACGGTTTGCGCATCGTTTTTAAAGTAATGTCCTACCACAACGAAAAGACCTATCAAAAACGAAAAGCAAGTCAAGTAAAATAGCACATTCGAAGCCGAGTAGAAAAACCACATCCTCTTGGGTTTATTGACCTTTTTATTTATTTCTACCCCTTTGTCACCTAAAATGCCCCTTAAGGTTTCTTTGAATACCTCGGTTTCCATTGCCAATCGGCTAAGTTTTATCTCATCGTATTTTTCGACCAGTCTTGTACGAATCTGCTCTTTATCGGTTTCCCAATTTAACCCCACAAAATCGGATTCATCTGCGATGTGCCCAAAATCTTCCATTAGGTATCGGATTACCTCTTCCAAAGTGGTATTGTTCGGGTCTACATCTCTGGAGTATACAATATCATCCGGTAAATTATACCCTAGAACATGACTATCAAAGGTCATAAGCACATCCAATTGATATTGGGCGAACAACGATAACGATATTCTGTAAAGTAGGCCGAAAAGGACGGTAGCGGCACCAAAAAACACTACATAGGCGGATATACTTTCAACAAATGGATTTGATTCTGATATGGCCCCAATTATTAAGGTAATTGCGGTTATGGAAAAACCCACGAGCCAGACTATTATCCTATCCCATTTTTCATTCTGTTCGTTATAATTCTTAAGATTTTCCTTTACGCTTTTATTGGAACTGGTCAATAAAAACTTTTGAAAGTTGAGGTCGGACATTTACCTATATTTTAAATGATTGCTAATCCCTATCACACCCTTCCTTTACTGATCTGGCCTGTAATTGTTCGGCCGATTTGTTCTCTATAACTGGTAATGAGGTGGAGCGGTCAATCTGCAGCCCCGTCTCATCACATAATTGGATAAAGTGTAGGTTTGAAATCCCAGGGCTTTCCGTTCCCGCCTTTACTTGTGTACATCCACAATCATCGTCATTTGAACAGGATAGTAATAATACAAAGACGGCCAAAAACATTAGATTTCTCATGTTCTACAAATATAATTTAAGGGGAAGTTCTGAAAGATATGTCTTAATGCCTTAGAATCCAATACTCGGCTTGTGTTTCGCTCAAAAATGGACATAAGGTCAATATTACCTAACGGGTTTAGGCCCGATACTATATTCCAAAATTGGAACATAGTACATATCAAAAACAAACGCGGGTAATGACTTCGGATAAACCTTGGTTAATGTGATCTGGTTATTCTTGACTCTACAACTAGGTAATTGTCCTGCACGTTCAATTGCCGTATTGAAAAATGGTATTTCCTATGTGTATAAAATTGGTTCGGCCTGTTATCCTTTCCAAAGTAGGGTTCTGCAAAAAAGGTCTGTTCATAAAACCCGGCCAAAACCTTATTTGAATACTCCAGCCCCTCCAATTGGGCAACGTTGTCCGGTACATTGACTTCCATATCAAAAGAGGTTCCTTCGTATGGATGTTCAAACCTAACTATCTGCTCATTGATTGGTACTAACGTTGTCCATGGATAAACGGGTTCCGTATTGTCCGACCTGATTATGAAGTTTCGGGAAGTACGCCCTTTAGGGGTATACAAACGGTAAACCCCGATTCTAATGGATATTGGGAAATGTTTGTCTTCGGTTGCCATCTTTGGAAGACCCCCCCAACTGGACGTTATCCGTATTCCGATTCTTCCATTTATTAATCCACCTTGGGGCGTTGTCTCAAAGCCTGCACCGCCACCGCCAAGATTTATTTCTTCTGCCATGATATTTATTTTATTGGTTCGCTGAAATCCTGAAATTGAACATGGATCAGGAATGAGACCAGGTCATAGTTTTTCTCGACCTCCATTACCTCATCGACATTATAAATGTTCCTTTCCCCTTCCTTTTTTATGGGGTCTATAAACAAAGCGAATTTCCTTTCCGTCTCCGCATCGGGGAAATAACCCTCATTGGAGCCAAATTCGCTATTGAACATCCCTACCGAAAACTTATTGGTAAGGTTCTTTGTCAACATTAGGAACTCAAGTTCCATTGCACGCCTAGTCGAAGTATCCATCCGCTTCCAGTTTTGATTTTAGTTCCCTTATCCTGATCAATCTCTCCTCTTGTGTCATGTTCATGGTGTCGTCGACCATTTCGGTCCGGTTGAGTTTTGGAAGGGCGTACTCCATGAGTTTGATAAAGGTATCGACCCTGTCCTTTGGGTGTAAAGAGGAAATATCCTCTAAAACCTGATCCCATCTATCCTCCAGAAGTTGGTTTACCTTGTCCCTTAAAAGGGCCGTGTTCCTGTTCGGTGTCCCTTTTGTCCTTCCACCGTATTTTTTTCCCGTGGTATTTGCCATAACTATTTCAAACTATTTTAGTTTTCTTCCTTCCAAAATTGGAAGAAACCTTGATTTTTCCATTTTTCATTACGGTCGGTTGTAATGCATTACGACCGATATGACAACCTATTTTAGGTCTAAACCCCCGTTACTACTGGGTTCATGACATCCATTACGACCGTTTTGTATATTCTTACTACTTATTATTAAAAAATGTTTTTTTACTACTATATTTTTTATTTTTTACGTGTACGTACAATAGGATTAGGTTGTAATGGATGTCATCAGACCAATAAACACGGGGCTTAACACGGATTTAGAGGTTGTAATGAGGTCGTAATGGATGTCATCAGACCAATAAACACGGGGCTTTGAGGTTGTCATTCCTCTACCCATTTCCTTTTATCCGACCTATATTTATACTCCAGTTGGTTCTTTTCGATATAATCGTTCATCAATCTTTTGACGTTGTTCTTATGGAACCACCCCTCGAACCTGAATCGATTACCTATGTCCTTATACTGGTTTAAAAAATCACTTACAGAGAATCCTTCATAATTGTCCTTTATATTATTGAATATCCGTTCGAATTCATCCAGAAAAGCATCGTTGTTGAAATTGGCCCGGAAATTGTCCTCCGTCTTATCATATTCCATTGGCCGTAAACCATGGATAAAATATTCCTTCACACACCTGAAAATGAAAGAATAAAACCTATCCCACTCCTTTTTGTCCCAATCAATGAACAACTTTCTACCGAATACTTTCTTTGGTGTGTTTTCCAGATTGAAATAATCCGAGAACTGCCACTCATAAAAACGTCTATTGGTAGAACTGGCATCGGAATCATACCTGACCGACCAATTTGTTGTTATTATGAATTTTGGGGTTCTCTCCTTGGATATGGAGACCGCGTTAACGCCCTTTAACTGACAAGTAATGTCCCCTGTTATGTTCGTATAAATGGAATCATAGGGAAAATTAGGGGGAACATCGTCTATCACATAAATTCTATGGCTTTCGTTGAGTTCTGCAAATACATGCCTGTATTTTGGGTCGAACTCATCACCCCCTTTTATCATGGATTTTTGGACATAACCGAAAGCACCTGCAAGTATGCTTTTCCCCCTCCCACCGTTCCGGCTTTCGTCGTTGGCTCCCTTATCGCTGAATATCTGGGCAATTGAATCTGACGGGTCCTTAAACCCGTGTACACAATATCCGATCATTGTTCGCCACTTGGAAAAACTGGTCGTATCGTTGCCTTTTAAGTTTGTGAAGGAATCAATCCCTGTTGAAACCATCATTACGAATTTTTCGAAATCGCCTACCTCATCGGTATATTCGAATTCGTGCGATTGGGTATGGTGTGGAGGGAAAAAACCATTTACATCCTTATATTCCTTCCTCTTTATACCGTCCTTCGAACGCTCCATAAAAAAGAACCCATTATTAAAAGCTAGCCCGAAGCTATCCTCATCGTCCTGATAGTATTCCAAAGGAATGGGCTTCATAAGGATCAACCCCCCAGGAATAACGTTTCTGTTATCCTTGGCAAGTCTATTCTGTATATCGGTATCGTCAAACTCGCAGATATCGGCCTTTAACATTGGAACGATGTCCGTTTTGTGGTTCACGGGGTCGATTATCTTGTTGTCCCCCTTGAATATCGTAATGGTGTCGTTACCTTTAATTGAGGCCCTAATAAAATCCTCTTGCAAAAACCAGTCGTGATAAAGTTTTTCCGAGGTTACCAAAGCCCCTTCGGAATCATAGTGATAGAAGTTCTTTTTGGTGTTGACGATTTCCGGTTTTATACATTCCTTGACCGTGAACTCTACATCGCATATTTTCAATTCAGAACATTCGACATTTTCCTTAACGAAAATCCCATCGTGTAACCTTACATAGTTCTGTAATCCATTTGCCTCGACGAATTTATTTATGGCCTCCTCCTCATATTTTACGATATCATTGAACATACCTCCTTTCTGAAAGAACCTTTTTTCAGTAACTACCTCATCGATTCTATCCTTATAGATTGGCCTTAAGACATCCCTTACATAATCTATCGTTACATCTTCGTTTTCAGAATGAAGGTTTAGGGTCCTTAGGAATTTATCCTTATCTATTAAGGAATAGACATCTTCCTTCCTTTTTAAACCAAGTTCATTGTCGATAAAAGTCGGGTACGCCCTTTTTATATCGTACTCCTTGACCTTGAACGGGAGTTCGCCTCTTAGGACTCCGGGTAGATTGGCCAATGGGTTGTACTCCCTATGGTTTTTTGACTTGACCTTGAAAAGAACATCGAATTCCGGCCTATACAATCCTTCCAGCTTGAGCATCATAAATAGTACATACCTTTCATAGGATGATTTATTAAAGGTGTGCTCCCCATCCTTATCGAATTCCCTGTAATATTTATGAAGCTTCTTAATATCGTGCCTAAAGAACTTTTCCGGGAGGGTTTTTCCGTTCTGATAACTTGAGACGTATTTAAAATAATCGTTCCTGTCCAAAGGATTTGATCCTATGAAACCTACATACTGGATCATGACATCGTCGATTCTCTTTCTTAATCCCTTGCTCCTCTTGATTGCATCCGAAAGATTGAAGTCCCTTTTCTTTGAATTCACCTCTGACAATATCCTTTCGGTAAAGCCTACCTTCCAGTTATCGACCAAGTCCCGCCAATTTTCAGGGGTGCCAAAGTCGTTAAAAACCTTATAAGCCTCCTCAAGGTGTACATCCGATATTTTTCTTACTGATTGGCCCATCTGTACATCCTTTTTAATCCTTCCTTGGGGCCATGCCCTTTTAACTTCAAAATCTCGTCTACCAGTTCACTAAGCATTTTTTTATCGTTGAACACATCGACCGGAATTACAACATCGGCAAGGAACTTGTTACCAAGCTTCATCTTTACGAAAACATGGATACCCGATATAGTGAACAGCGGTTTTACCGTTACCTTTCTTGTGCCTGGGTATTCGTTTAGGTCTACTTTCATTTTTTCAGGGATTTTATGAGTTCGACGTCCGATGTAAGAAACTGTACTCCTGTACTCCCGGTTGTGGGGCATTTACCTAGATAGGCCACGGCCAATTCACCCGATTTTTCCAGTTGTCTTTTGATTTGGCAAACATATTTCTGCTTTACCCCGGTAAGCTTCTCTATTGTCGCTGCGGTTGTGGGTTCCGTTGAGGTAGCCTGTAAAACCCTTCTAATGGCATCCTGTCTGAAGATTTCCTTATACGATGGAAAACCAAAGCTTTGCGCTATCGTTTTGTGTTCCTTTACGTTAGGATGGAATTTAAGACTATCGAGGTAGGAAATTAATTTTTGTTTGCTATCTTTAACCCTGTTACCGTCTAAAGCATTAGGGTTGTTACTATTGTCCTCCATTAGTTCAACCCTTTTTTAATTCAACCATTGCATCCTCAACCTCCGACCTTTTATAGTAGACCCTACCCCCTATTTGATGAGCGGTCAAGATTGATTTTTTTGTCCAGTTGTGAACAGTTGACAAATCGATTTGAAGCATTTCGGCCACTTGAGATCTTGTCAAAAATTGTGTGGGTTCCTTGGGCTGGAAATTCTTTTTCAATTCCTGAATCTGGTTTCTTACACCTTCAAGGATTGACTTCTGTAGCTGTTCAGGTGTTACCTGAATGAATTGGATTTGTTGCATAATTGAACATTATTACAGGATTAATAATGCTCAAATTTCAATAGGATTAAACCCCTTGAAAGGATACTTACCAGTAAGTTACTAGCGATTTTTTTCTGAAGTAGAGGCAATGTACTCCTTAAGAGACTTCCTTAAATCATCTATAAATTTTGTCTCGTTTTCGGAAATTCTATTTTTAAATCCTGATATAGTTTTATCTTGATTTAACTCCAAACCGAATATATTTTCAAAAACCTTAAAAATTTCCTTCTGCTGTCCCTTAAGATTTCCATTTTCAATCAAGGCCTTAACCAATTCAATCAAGTTGCTTTTGTCCCCGTGCCAGTCCAAAAGCTGGCTGGTCTGTCCCGATCCGTTTGAGTTATAAGTAAATTTAGGAAGACCATATTTGTCTTCCGATTCTTTTATTTCATACCCTAATTGCTTGGCTTTTTCAAACAAGAATGAATAAGTTCTTTTCCTTGAAAACCTTATTTTCTTTCCTATTTCATCATAACGTCCGGGGTAAAAATCCGGTAAAATAGCGAATTGGTACATTTCGTCTATAATAAAATCGACTTCCAAAGAATCAGGAAACTTTTTATTGTATTCTTGGGCCCTTGTGTTGTAATGAGACCTATAAACTTCAAAAGGACAACCGTTAAAAACTTCCTTTTTATTAATGAGTTCCTGATATTCCGCTTCGAATATATTTTTCAATTCCAAACCGTTCTCCTCCTCCCACACAATCTTTTCAATTTCAATCTGCTCTTTATCACTATGTGAATCCCATTTAAGATGTTCAGGGAAATACATAAAAACCATAGTCTTTTCAAATGCCATATCTAGTGTTATTTAATTAGCAATATTTTCCTTAACTACTTCCAAATTCCCAGACCTTTCCTTTCTAAGTTTCTGCAAATCGTAAAAATCCTTTATTTGCCTTGCATAGTCAAGAGAGTTTTTTCCTATGTACTGCAAAAGCATTTTTTCCGTTGAGTGTTGGGTTATCTGCATTATCAAAGGTGTCGGCAATATACCATAGAGATTTGTAGCAAAGGAACGTCTACAGACATGACTGGACATGAGTTCATACTTTGGGAACGTTCCTGAAATCTTCCTTTTGACGCCTTTTGCGATATATTCGCCTTTATCGTTTCTAGGTATCTCGACCCCATCCTTATCCAACATGGTTATCTTGCTACCTTTGACCCTTTCATCTATTCCCGCCCTTCTACATAGTTCCTTGATATACTTGTTGAGGTTTTGGATTGCGATGGGTTCCGGTAGACCGTCCTTTAATATTGCCTCGGTTTCTTCCAAAATTGGAATAGTTACTTGTTTTCCTGTCTTTTGTTGTTGGATCTCGATTACCTTAAGGCCGTCCCTTTCAATGAAATTGTCCTTTGAAATATTCAGTAAATCCCCTCCACGCTGTCCGATATTGCACCCAAAAAGCAGCCATTTACGGGCATTTTCCAAATATGGGGGCAACAACTTTAAAAACTTAATCGCATTGATTTCTTGATTGTCCAAATATAGGATTTGATTGTTGCCGGGCTTACCTCCCTTTACCTTGGATAATTGGGTATTGACTTCCAGCCCATCGGTTAGGGCATCCCTACAAACTGTTTTTAGATCATCGATTTTTTTACGAGCATAACTTTCTGAATAATTGGACTTATTTATCATCCAATCAAGAAAAGCCTTACCAAAGGAAACATTCACGTCCTTTACTCGATAGGGACTTTTGTTCCCCTGGTAGGTTCTGATAATCTTAAGAAGGTTTTTATAGGAGTTGATACGGCTTTTTGAAAGACCCAGCCCCTTTTTACCGTTCTCCCTTATGTTGGCCGTATCGATTAAATATTGAATACAGTCGGTCAATTTATCGCTACGGACCTCATCTTCGGTATTTGGGTTGTCGTATTCAAAAACTTTAGTTTTTAACCAGTCCTTATCTTCCCGGCTAGGTTTTTCCTTTTTGTAGAAGCTTAGGACATAATTTTCTATTCCGGCAAGTTTTCCATGTACTTCTGAAATTTCGTTTTTGTCATGCCCCGAAAGGTTCCGTTTCTTATGTCTGGTAACCTTCCAGAATTCCTTTGACACTTCGATTTCGGTCTTGGCCTCTAACTGGAATTTTTCTCCATTATCATCTTTGTCCTGTAGCCTAATGGTCAATGGTGCCGATTGCTTGCTAGATCGATACAAAAAATAGATTGTTGCCATAAGAAGTTATTACCTGTCTTTCAAATTTAACAAAAATCAATGGTGGAAAATCAAAATTGTACGCAATTTGTACGCAAGTTATCAACTTATTTAAAGTTTATTCAATTACAATAAACAAGATAAAAAATACCTAAGTAGTTGTATCTATTGAAACTAAAACAGGAAAGACCCTTTTTCCTAGCATTTGTCAAAATATAAAAATGGAAGTATTCAAGTCCCGCCTCGAGTACAGAAACCCTTGTTAATCAACTGATTTTCAAGGGTTTTTAAATTATTATGATTTCGATTTATATAAGCAGTTTCCAAAGCCTCTTATAAAAAAATAGGGATTTTATTTTTTTAGAAAATCATTCGAATACCAGCAAAAATTAAGTCTTGCCCATTAAACCTTTTCCTATTTTAGGCCTCTAAAATTAGAGACACTAAATAACCAATATTATTATGAGTAGAAAATCAGAGAACACCTTTAGGGAATTTCACCGCTATCTAGGCTTTTTCCTTGCTGGTATAATGGCCGTTTATGCCATTAGCGGTATTGTGCTGACCTTTCGTAACACAGATTTCCTAAAAAAGGAGGTAACAATTACAAAAACCGTCCCTGCAGGCCTCAATGAGGAAAAACTTGGGGAGGAACTTAAAATGCGCTTCTTCAAGGTCGATAAGACCGAAGGCGATATTGTCTATTTTGGCAATGGCACCTATAACAAGGCTACGGGCGATGTAACCTATACGGAAAAACGTCAGCCCATCGTCATCGAAAAAATGAACAAACTGCATAAGATGCACCAAGGGAATCCCTTATTTTGGCTAGCAATCTTATTTGGGGTAGGTTTGCTGTTTTTTTCGGTATCCGCCTTTTTTATGATCAATCCAAAAGCGCCCATTTATAAAAAGGGTATCTATTTTGCCGTTGCTGGATTTTTATTGACGGTAGTCCTTTTGATGGTGTAATCCATTAGCAACCTTAAAAAAAACCCGGGCAATTGTCCGGGTTCTTTTTTTGGTCAATTGGTTATTTGAATTTTTATTTATACTTCGAAACACGCTCGTCGGTAATGAGCCCATTCCAATTTAGTCCGAAGGCGAAATCATATACATTTCCAGCAGCATCCGTGTACGGCACCATATCCCTTGGTACATCCTCAAATTGGGTTTCTACCGTGGCCATATCTGCCGGCATTTGAAAAGGCAGCAATGCCGATGGTTCGGCTTCTCCTGATATGATTTCCAAAAGTGCCTGATCCTGCACCCCAAAGCCCACTAAAATGGCATCGGACTGTTTTTCGATTTCCGAGAAGACCATGGGGTTGGTAGTATGTACCACCGTTAGCACCGGTTTGCCTTTCATGAGCGATTTTGTTCTCACTACCAATTCGGCATCGGACTTATTTGCTGTGGAAACCGATTTGTTTCGGTAGCTTCTATTCGTAAAATCTTCCAACGGGTCACCGCCTGCGATACTTTCCGCCCGAGCTTCGGTCGCCGTATAATCGCCGTATTGCAGACTTATCGGGAAGTACCCGTTACCACCCTTTTCAACATCGGCCTTATCATACCCTATTCCAGAAGAGGGACTTTCTATAAAAACCAATGCGATATCCGCAGCGTTTGGATCATCGGTCACCTCAAAATATTTTTTGACCAAATCCATGTTCACCGGATAGTCGTTGGTGGCCGGACTTTCCATACCCAAAAAATTTCGGCTTGCCGCCACGTAGCGCTTAGGCACATATACTTTCTGCTTTTCCTTCAAGGGAAGCACATTGTTCATATTTTTCAAAAGGACAATGGATTGGAGCTGTGCTTCGAATCCGGCTTTCATAAATGCCGGTTGACCTACCACTTTTTTCGTTTCCGCCGGTGCCACATACGGATTCTCAAAGACACCTACCCTAAAGATGTTCCTCAAAAGGCGTACTGCGGATTCCTCCATTCGTGCCCGCATTTTTTCCTCCCCATGCTCCTTTGTACCCATTTCATATGCATCCAAAATAGGTTGGGCGTTATTGTTGCCGCCAAACTGGTCCACACCGGCCATCAAGGCTTTGTAGTGAAGTTCAGCTTCGGATAGGTTTTCCAGTCCCCAAGGTTTTCCATCGATGAAATTGTCCATAACGGTATGCTCATGGGTCACGCTCCAATCCGTACAGACCACCCCATCAAATCCATATTTTCCACGTAGTAAATCCTTTATTATGTATTCATTGTAACCGTTCCCTACATTTTCCCCATTCTTGGCATCCTGGTTCCAGGAAATGGTATAATAGGGCATAACCGCAGAGGCCATTTTAGTACCGCCATCTAGTTTAAAGGCACCTTCTAAAAAGGGGGTCATGTGCTCATGGAAATTATTACCTGGATATACCGCATACTTTCCTGCACCGTAGTGGGCATCACGACCCGCTTCACCTGAACCACCGCCAGGCCAATGTTTGACCATGGCATTGACACTTTCAAAACCCCAACCACCGTCTTGGGACGATTGAAATCCGTCCGTATAGGCGCGTGCCATATCGGCCGCCAATTTTGAGCTTTCGCCAAAAGTGCCATTAAAGCGTGCCCATCTGGGCTCCGTGGCAATATCGATTTGTGGCGACAATGCTGTCGTAATTCCCAAGGCCCTGTATTCCTTGGACGCTATTTCACCAAATTTCCTCACCAAATCTGGGTTAAAACTTGCTGCCATGCCCAAGGAGCTGGGCCACATGGAAATATCCCCGCCCGAAGCGGCATCGTATTCCATACGGGCCACCGTGCCGTGTCGCGGATCTGAGCTATTATTGGCCGGTATGCCCAAGCCAACACCCTCACAAAAAGCCTGTAATTTATTGTTCCATTGGGCGGCAATCTCGGGGGACTGTACCGTGGTTATAAGCACATGACGTAAATTATCGGTTTCAAGGAACTTTTTCTGCTGATCTGTTAAGTCCGAGGGATCCGTTTTTCCCTCGGTAAAGGGTTCTCCATTATAGGTACCTGAGAAATACCCATTCGGCCTTGCTGGAATCGATTGATGACCCGAGTACAACATAAGTCCAGCAATTTGTTCAACGCTCATTTTCCTGGCCAGATCCAATGCCCTTTCATCCACCGTCTGACGCCAGTCCTCATAGGAATCCAATTCCCCGTTCCTGTTTAGGTCCTTGAATGCAAAACCTTCAACTGTCAATAGTTTTATTCCAGATTCCGGCTGATAGCCCAAGGTAGCGCCCCCTGTATTTTTAATCAGGGAATAGCTGTCCACTACTTCCTCCGTAAACTTGGGAGCCGTTTCACAGCTGGCGATTACCAGTGCAAGACTGCAAAGAAACAAAGGCGATACTTTATGAAATATTTGCATACTTTATATTTTGAGTGTGGTTAAAGGCTTGATGTCAACTCAAAAAGTTCCTTATCCAATTGGGGCTTCACCTCGCAGCTGACATCAAAGTGCATGGTTGCCGTATTCTCTTCTGTGTAGGCAGGCCATTCCGGTAAATTATCCGTGTTGGGGTTTCCTGTCGTGGCGAAATTAATCCACGCCTGGCTCATCTTATCGGCCAAGGCATGTGCCTCTGCACCACCACCGGTCATTTGATTTGCCTTGTCCACCGTATTAAAAACAAAGGGTAGTTCCATACAGTGTAGTGATTTGTATTTGCCGTCAAAAACCGGAGACTGCCATGTGAACAAATACATATATACGGGGGCTCCTCCTTCTAAGCTCGATTTTCTATTCGCCTGAGCAACTGCCCCAGGACGGAACATCGTATCCACGTCCAATAGGTCCTTAGGGTCCGTGTCATTTGGATAGGCCTTTTTAACCGCAGCGATGTATTCATCGGCCTTATCCTTGTAGGTGTCCTTGATATGTTTTATAATTTCGGATTCAGAAGCGTTCAAAAACCGCATATTGGCGAATGGTGCAAATTCGTTCTTAACAGTTCCTATCATTAAAGGAATGTTCTTGGACATTTCAAAAGCTTCGTTTGAATTAACTTGAAAAGGAAGGTCCTCTCCATCCCTGCTGGGCCCCCAGTTCAGTCCAAAACCTATGACCGGCTTTCCGGAATCCTTCATTTTTCGGGCGACATTTTGTAATGCTTTGGCACTGGCATCGGCCAATACTTGGAACGGTATCTTTTGAATACTATCGATGTTGGAGGCATCCAATCCCAAAATAGAAATGGTTTCCGCCGCTATGGCCTGCGTATCTTCCTTCTCCAATATACCGCTTCTCATGGCCCCGCTCTGGTTGATGGCCTTATGAAAAAGTCCTTTTGCCTTGGGCATGGCCATCAAGGTATTCACCTTGGCCCCACCCCCGGACTGACCGAATATGGTTACATTGTTGGGGTCGCCACCAAAATTCCCGATGTTCGCCTTTACCCATTCCAGGGCCATGACCATATCCAATATACTGTTGTTGGCGGAGTGCTTGTACTTTTCTCCATAGGCCGATAAATCCAAAAAGCCCAATACATTCAAACGGTGATTGATGGAAACCACGACCACATCCCCTTTTTTACTGAGGTTCTCCCCGTCATAGGAAGGGAGTTCATGACTTGAACCCGCCGTAAAACCACCGCCGTGAATCCAAAACATAACGGGCCTTTTTTTGCTATCCGAAATACTTGGGGTCCAAACGTTCAAACTGAGGCAATCTTCGTTGGTATAGCCCCAATCATGATCGAACACAAACTCCGATTCGTCCTGAACCGAAGTGGTAGGCGTCATCAAAGGAGCCACAGGACCGTACATGGTGGAACTGCGTACGCCTTCCCAGGCTTCGGGCTTTACGGATGCTTCAAAACGTTCCGCCTTGGCATAGGGAATTCCCTTATAGGTAAAAATTCCATTTTGGATATATCCGCGAACCTTGCCGCTTTCCGTATTCGTAACGGCTACATCCTTACCCGTGGTCACTTCTTGGGCCATTGTGGCCAAAGTAGTCATTGCCAGAAACAACGCATTTAGTACTAATTTTTTCATTTTTTTCGTGTTTGAATGAACTTGGTATTCATAGAAAATCCTAGTAGGACCACTAGGAATAAATGTTCGTGTTTAAATAATCATTTTTGAATTTCCCTTCTGGGTCATGTTGCTTGACCAATGCCAGAAAGTCGTTGAATTTGCTATACCTACTGGCTAATTTTTCCCGTGATATGGTAAAGAGTTTGCCCCAGTGTGGTTTGTAATTAAATGGCTCCAGTTCTGCCTCAATCATTTTAATAAGCGCCCCAACTTCTTCAGGGTTTTGTTTCCATGTGAAATGGATGGCCACACAATCCTGCTGATAACAAGGGCTCATCCAATAATCATCTGCCGCTATCGTACGTATTTCGGTAATCATTAATTGCGGAGAAATAAGGTCCCTCTTTTTTTCCAAGGTCAAAATCGCATCCAATGCCTGCTCCGTGGGTACAAAAAATTCCGATTGCAATTCCTCTCCGCTACTGGGCGTAAAGCCCATTTTAAAGTGGGGCAAGCGTTCGTACCAAGGTCCGGGAACTCCCATTTGGCCAGTACAGTTTTCTGCGGACAATTCCGTAATGGGGTGAAGGTTTCTAGTGGCGGCCTTTGCACCAAAATAAGTGTCGCCCAAATCCTTTACTTCTTCATCCGCTCTTCTCTTGACCCAAACCTGACTTATTTTTTGGTCTTGCCAATCTGTAAAAAGACTCACACTATATCCCCCCGATAAAATTTCCTGAAAATTATCCTGAAGGGATTCCAAGGGTAAATCCTGAAAAACGTCCTGGCGCACCTCAAAAGTTTCCTGGATATCCAAGGTCATTTTGGTAATGATGCCCAAAGCACCCAAATTTACGATGGCACCATCAAAAGCTTCATCTCCCCTTTTTAACACTACAATTTCTCCATTACCGTTTACCAATTCAATGACAGCGACACCTGTGGCAAGATTTCCATTTTTTACACCTGAACCATGGGTAGCCGTAGCGCAGGCACCAGCCACCGAAATATGGGGCAAGGAAGCTAAATTATGGAGGGCATATCCCTTTTCATGCAGTTGGGGGGCAAAATCCCCATACTTAGTCCCAGCACCTACGGTAACGGTCCTATTTTCCTCGTCCAGTCCCAAGACCCCTTTGAGGTTTTCTGTAGAAATTTGGTTCATGGGGCTGTCCGCGATGTTGTTGAAACAATGTTTGGACCCCAAGGCTTTTTGAGCGCCCAATTCCTTCACTAGTTTTTGAACTTCCTCAGCCGTTTTTGGAACATGAAGATTTTCCGCTTTATAGGTATAGTTCCCGGCCCAGTTTTTACGAATAGGTTCCAAAGGCAAATCTTCGGACATTTTGGCCTTTTCCATTTTGCAAGAGGCCAAAGGATTAATAGCGGTAACCGCGGCAAAAGCCGCGGTGGTTTTGATGAATGTTTTACGTTTCATGTTCGGTGTTTATTCAAATCCAAACTTCTTCAAGCCCTCATGGCTGATTTTAATGGCTTCCAGCGGTTTAAGTCCGTCAAAGGTCATATCCTGCTCTACCATATAATACTCCATACCGGACAGCTCCTTTTTCGCTAAAATCCTACCGAAATCAATGGTTCCCTCACCTACGGGCGCAAATCTGCCCTGGTCGTCCATATCCTTCACGTGCCATAATTTGAATCTGCCCGGATATTTCTCAAAATACGCTACAGGGTCTGCACCTGCTTTGGTCACCCAATACAGGTCCATTTGGAAGTTTACAAATTCCGGGTTACAGTTTTCCAAGAGATAGTCTATCATAACCACATCGTCATATCCTTTTTTGAACTCGAAATCATGGTTGTGATACAACAGTTTAAGGCCTGCGGCATTTGCCTTTTCCCCAAGGGTGTCCAAAATATCGGCCAATTCTTGGGCCGTACCTTTCATGCCCATGGTCCTATCTTCCATATTGAAAGTAAACATTCCCATTGGGGGAACGGGCACCACAAAGTATTCAAAACCGGCCGCCTTGACATCGGCCATCATCTGATCTGCATTCTCCAAGGTAACAGAACCTTGATGTGTACTTACCGGGGTCAAACCTACTTCTACCAAATAAGCCTTGAAATCCGCTGGGGACATATCGTAAAATTTTCCATCGGCATAACTTGCTGCCTCGATATTTTTATAGCCGGCATCGGCCACCGCCTTGAGGGTGGTTTTGGCATCGGTCCCCATGTCTTCCCGAACGGTATAAAGGGCCAATCCACCAAAATCAGTCTCTTCCTCCACTACAGTCGCTGGAGTCTCCGTTGCCTCACTTGCCTTATCGGCTTTTTCCTTACAGGAAAAGACCAACCCAGCCGCAACCAATACAAATACATTTAAGATTATTTTTTTCATGTTCATGTTGTTACTAATTATCGATTTATGTTTAAACTCAAAATGCTTATTTGAAACTGTATAAGTAAGGTGCCTTATGCGCCTTTCCTTGAAACAGTTTTTCGTGCCTTACCAGTATTTCCATGGACAGCATTTTTCGTTGAAAAGTGGTACGACGTATTTTTTCGCCCAAAATGGCCTCGTATACCTCCTGCAATTGCCGCATGGTGAACTTTTGGGGCAGCAGGTTGGTACCAACGATTTTTCGATCCAGATTAACGCGTAGGACTTCAAGCGCCTTATCCACCATCTTCTTGTGATCCATCATCAGGGGAGGCAGTTCGTCAATGGAATACCAGTTGATACTATCCGAAAGTTCATCGGGCCTTAGACTCACCTCCTCATAATTGATCAAGGCGTAATAGCCTATGGAAAGAAATCTGCCCAACATCCATTGGTGTTGCTCCAAATCCAGGTTGTTTTCGGTAAGGATCTTTTCCATGATCTTTGGGTCCGACCTTTCCAAACTTCCAAAGGTGTAAAACTGCTCCAAGTAAATATCCTGTAATCCCGTACGCTGACTGACGCCGTTTTTTACGGCATCGTCCAGACTTTGGTCCATTTTGACAAATCCCCCCGGCAATGCAAAATAGCCGGTATTGTGGTATTCCAACACAAGGATTTTCAGCTGGCTACCATTAAACCCGAATATGACGGAATCATATGACACATTCTGAATATAATCCCGCTTTTCTTTTGAACTACTCAAATTCAGTACTTTTAAAATCCCAAAGTATCAAATAACGAACAAAATGGACAGAAAACAAAGCATTATTGTAACAAAATGAGACAATAGCTTTGCTTTTTAACAAAAGAAAAATCAATTTCCCTAAATAATCAATAGAAAAGAACATGGTTTTAAAAAAACACCTAACTTTTGTTTTCAAATAAAAAGCCATGGCGAAAAATTTTGATTCCAATTATCCCTCGGTAGACGATTTAAGAAACAAGGCAAAATCCAGAATTCCACGATTTGCCTTTGAGTATTTGGACGGAGGTTGCAACGAAGATGTAAGTTTGGCGAGGAATACAAATGATATTCGCAAGGTACAGCTTGAACCCAGGTACCTACAGAATTATGGTACCAGTTCCACAATGACCAAAGTACTTGGAATGGAATTTGATGCTCCATTTGGAATTGCTCCAGTAGGACTACAAGGTCTCATGTGGCCCAATTCACCAGCTATTCTTGCAAAAGCCGCCTATAAACACAACATTCCTTTTATTCTGAGTACAGTAACCACCATGGATATTGAAAAAGCCAGTGAACTGACAGAAGGAAATGCTTGGTTTCAATTATATAATCCTGTAGATGATGCCATTAGAGATGATATTATCAATCGGGCCCAAGCTGCCGGTTGCCCGGTTTTAGTGCTACTGTGCGATGTCCCTACCTTTGGGTTCAGGCCCCGTGATTTTAAGAACGGGCTGGCACTGCCCCCAAAAATGTCCGTAGCCAACATCCTTCAGATTTTGGGCAAGCCTACATGGGCCTTCAATACCTTAAAGTATGGCCAACCCACGTTTGAAAATTTGAAGCCCTATACACCGGAGGGCCTTAACTTGAAACAGTTGGGGGCCTTTATGGACAAGACCTTTTCCGGCAGGCTCAATGCAGAAAAAATAAAACCCATACGGGACAAATGGAAGGGCAAATTGGTTTTGAAAGGTGTGGCCTCCGAGCGGGATACCAAAGATGCCATTAAAATGGGATTCGATGGGATTATACTCTCCAATCATGGTGGCAGGCAACTGGATGCCGCACAATCCACCATTGGCACCCTACAGGACGTTGCCGACAAATATGGTAACCAAATAGAAATTATGCTGGATAGCGGCCTACGTTCAGGACCCGATATCGCACGTGTCATGGCCAGTGGGGCCAAGTTTACCTTTATGGGCCGTTCCTTTATGTACGGCGTAGGTGCACTGGGTGCAAAAGGGGGTGACCATACCATAGGCATGCTCAAGACCCAATTTCAACAGGTGATGGACCAACTCTGCTGCGAAAGTGTCGCAGACTTACCTAAGCACCTTATTACCTAGTGCTTTTGGGTAATTGTAATAGGTTTTGATAAAAAATGCTCTCCCATCTTAACCTTTTAAGTTGATTTTTTTCATTTTGAAAAAAAAGTAAAATAACCCAGAAAACCATTTGTTATTAAAGATTTCAAACGTGTTTGTAAAGAAAATGATTACAAATCGTAACTAAAAAGTAATACGTATTTCTATTGTTTTATTAACTATTCAGACCACAAAGGTTTTAAATACCTTTGGGGTCTCAGTATCTTTCTTTTAGGATATTGGTAGTGTATTTCGCAAGTATTACGAAGTACTATTAACCATTATTTTTCAGGATATTAGGATATTCTCAAATAAACGATGTATTATTGTATCATATTGAGACAATGGAAAAATTAAAATCATGAAAAAATATATCCTGCCACTTTTCGTGTTGTTCGCATCTATAAATTTACTTATGGCCCAAGAAACAAACTCCTTTCCGGTTCAAGTATCGATAGAAAACGGAATCATCGAAGGAAATTATGATACCCATTCCGGAATTCAGCGCTATTTTGGTATCCCATTCGCCCAGCCTCCTGTTGGAGACCTGCGATGGAAAGCGCCCCAACCTGTTAAAAACTGGGAAGGCGTTAAGGAAACAAAAGCTTTTGGCCCAAGGCCGATGCAGACCATGGTCTTTGGGGATATGAAATCCCGTTCCAACGGGGTAAGCGAGGATTGTCTCTACCTAAACGTATGGACGCCTGCAAAAAGAGATACCAAAAACCTTCCGGTTTTGGTCTATTTTTTCGGCGGTGGCAACGTGGCAGGTGATGCTTCCGAACCCCGTTATGACGGGGAAAGCATGGCCAAAAAAGGAATTGTTGTGGTTACTACCAATTACCGACTCAATATTTTTGGTTTTCTTGCCCATCCGGAACTTAGTGCGGAAGCCAACTACAAGGCCTCTGGCAACTATGGCCTTTTAGATCAACATGCAGCCCTAAAATGGGTACAAAAAAACATAGCCGCTTTTGGTGGAGACCCAAATCACGTAACAATTGCAGGGGAATCTGCTGGATCCATAGGCGTAAGCCAACAAATGGCCTCTCCCCTATCCAAAGGGTTGATTGCCGGTGCCATTGGCGAAAGCGGAGCAGGAATACATCCCACCATGGCACCCGTTTCTTTGGAAGAGGCGGAAAAAATCGGTTTGGAGTTTGCAGAAAAAATAGGCTATCCAACATTGGCGGAATTACGGAGTTTGAGTACCCGCGAAGTGTACGAACTTTATAATGAATCCCAAAGATTTGGCTTTCCAGCGGTGCTTGACGGGTATTTTCTTCCTAAAACGCTCCCAGAAATCTTTGAAAATGAGGAACAAGCCATGGTTCCCCTACTATTGGGATGGAACTCAGCGGAAATTCCTGGAATGGCATTTACACAAGGGCCATACACTGTAGAAAACTATACCAACAAAGTAAAGGAGGCCTATCCAAAAGACGTTAAAAAGGTAATGGAACTTTATCCTGCCGGTTCGGAGAAAGAAATAGAACTATCCGCCACGGCATTGGCCTCCGATCGTTTTATTTCCTACAGTACCTGGAAATGGTTCGATTTACACCGAAAAAATAGCGACCAGCCGGTATATCGCTATCTCTATAGCAAACTTAGGCCACCATTAGTGGACAATACCAGAGCCAGTGGTTTGGCAGGCGGTACCGTAGAAAGAGGTGAGGATGTCCCCCCGGCACCAAAACCAGTGGGTGCACCCCATGCCTGTGAAATTGAGTATTGTATGGGGAACTTGTATTTGGTGGATGACTATGCCTGGACAGCTGATGATTTTAAGGTTTCCGCCGATATGCAGAATTACTTTGCAAACTTTATAAAAACAGGCAACCCCAATGGCGAAGGTTTACCGCAATGGGACGCGGCCACTGGAAAGGACGATACCCCACCGGTAATGGTCATAGATACAGAGAGTAAGTTGATCAACGCTAAAACTGATGCTCGTTATGAATTTCTCGATCAAGAGTATAGTAATAAAAATTAGAAATCTTTGGACCTTTTATAATGTTTAGATTAATAAAACTATAGTACTTAACGTAGTTCCCTTTGACAATCTTTAAGGTGGCGTTATCACTTTCGCCCTCTTGATTTTGACATTTCAGCATTTACTGCTATTGTATCGAGGGAATTTCGTAATTCTATAACCAAAAGGAGTTGGCTTCAAAAGAATACCTATTTTTGATAGTACCAATATTTCTTTACATTGATAAGGCATCTATATTCAGGTATAAGGAAAAGATTTTTACCCATTCTAATCTTTTTTGCGGGCATTATACTTTTATCCTTGATAGTCTGTAATATCCTGATCAATTCCTTTGCGGAGGGAAAAACGTATTCCAATCTTACGTCCATTCCTAAAAATAAAGTAGGAATAATTTTAGGTACTGCCAAGAACATCAAAGGGGGTGGTTCCAATCCATATTATGAATACCGACTGAATGCAATCGTTTCCCTCTTTAAAGCCAAGAAAATTGAATTTATTTTGGTAAGTGGGGATAACGGCAGTATTTACTACAATGAGCCTACTACCATAAAAAATGACCTAGTATCATCTGGTGTCCCAGCCGATAAAATTTTCCTGGACTATGCAGGTTTTCGCACTCTGGATTCCATGGTACGGGCCAAGGAGGTTTTTGGACTAGATGATGTTACTGTAGTCTCACAAAAATTTCATAATGAACGGGCTATATACATAGCCCACAAAAATGAGTTGAACGCCATAGGATTCAATGCCGAGGACATCTCTTTGGAATCCGGTTTAAAAGTACAATTAAGGGAGTACTTTGCCCGTGTAAAGGTCTTTATAGATTTGGCCCTTAACACCCGACCTAAATTTTCAGGGGATAAAATTAAAATCGAATGATTACATTCGTTTTAAAATAATTTTGGGTTCTTTTCATTCATGGGGACATTTCGAATTTTGATCAAGAATCTTGGGCCAGGCTTACTTTTTGCCAGCATGGCGATAGGCACATCACATTTGGTACTTTCCACAAAGGCAGGTGCACAATATGGTTGGATTATGATCATCCCTATCGTTTTGGCCAATGTACTCAAATATCCCTTTTTTGAATTTGGCGTTCGTTATACGAGCATAACCAACAAAACCCTTATTGAAGGGTATTTGAACCGAGGCAAAGGCTATCTATGGTTTTATGCTTTTATCACACTCTTTTCCACGTTTACCATTTTGGCGGCCCTTTACACAGTAACTGCCGGACTCTTTATAAATCTTTTTAAGATGCAAGGTATTTCCATAAGTATGGTGGCCCTAGGTCTCTTTGTGTTTATAAGTACTATACTAATTGTTGGGAAATACAAATTTTTGGAAATAAGCCTGAAATTTGTGGTCAGCATCCTTTTTGTGGCACTTATCGTAACTACGGCCCTTGTCCTTTTTAATGGGAAGACCACTGCAATCGTTGGTTTTGAACCCACACCTATTTTTAACGAGGTGGGTATCCTTTTTTTGATAGGTCTTATGGGGTGGATGCCTACCACTGTAGAGGCGTCCAGTTGGGTAAGTCTTTGGAGTATTGAAAAATGGAAGACCCAGGACAAGCCAAGCCTAAGGGAGTCCCTTCAAGAATTTAATCTTGGCTATTTTTTCACAGGCCTGCTCGCCATTTTCTTTATGCTCATCGGTTGGTTTACCCTGTATGGTACCAATACCGTATTAAGTGACAATTCGGTACAGTTTGCGGACCAAGTAGTACAACTGTTCACTACGCATATAGGCCCTTGGGCCTATATTTTCATTGCCGTATCCGCATTTGCTACCATGTTCAGTACGTGTATGACGGCCCATGATGCCGTCAGCCGTGTTAGTTTGGACATATTGGACTTGTTGCTTCCTAAACAAACCACTAGGCAAACCAAACTGAATTTTGCGGTAACAGTACTTGTATTAGCCGTTGTAAATTATATTGTGATTTCGGTTTTTTCAGCAAACATGGGGAATTTGGTGGCGCTGGCCACATTTGTATCCTTTGTGGTGGCACCCATCATTGGCTATATGAACTTGAAAAACGTAATGAGCGCCGATATCGACCCACGCTTTAGACCTGGTAGTGCCCTTCGTCTCCTAACCTATTTGGGCATTCTATTTCTTTCGCTTTTTTCCCTTTACTACTTCTGGATCGTGATTTTTTAAAACCACCTGGACCCTTTTAAATAGGAGTGTTTTGGGACGATTTGCGATTGATCCTTGATTTTTAGACCTTTGCACCTGACAAATGCAAAAGAAATCATGAAGCTTATTTCCATTAGAAGAAGAACAAAAAAAGAAAGAAGGTACACGCAAAAGATGGGCGTTCTTTACACCGATGTGACCTACATTAAAAAATACGCCATAGGCATTCCCTTTAAGACACTCCGAAAATACAGAGGTACCTACTACGGTAAAATAAAGGATTGTGACGATTGCGTATTGGCGAACTAAGCCCTAATTACTTACTACCTCGATCAAAGTCCGTTCGTTCTGTTTGTGAAGGAAGTCCAAGCAATACACCCCATTGGTACAGTTGTTCTTGATGTTTTCCTCACCATATCCTATGGATTCCAAAATGGTTTCGGAAGGGACGCCCTTGCTTACCAAATAATAACGAACGACATCCGATCTTTCCTGTGACAACTTTTGGTTGGTGGCATTACTGCCCCTACTGTCCGTATGGGTCTCTATGCGTAACTTAATATCGGGAAAGTTTTGTACCGCTTCCACTACCTTGTCCAGCTCCATGGTAATTTCGGGGGTCAAGGTGCTATTGCCTTTGGGGAAATAAAACTTTTTAAGTCGTACGACCTTTTTACCTTCAGTCTCCTCCACCAGGTCTTCCAATTGAAGTAAGCTTATGCTATATGGGCTTTTTTGGATTTCTTCCAATTGCTTACCAGAATAGGATTTTGAATATGCGGAAAACTCCCCTTTTCCAGATTGTACCGTGATTTCATCCTGCCAAGGTATTTCTACTGTAAAATCGCCATTTTCTGCACTATACAATTCCTTTAAGACATTCCCTTCATTGTCCAATAGTTTGATCTGTGCCTTGCCGATTCCTTGGTTGGAGGAAGCGTCCACCACAGTTCCTCGGAGAGCAAACGTCTTAAGTCCGGGCATAGCATCCATGCGAAAGGCATAGATATCGTCACCACCCTTTCCGCCGGGTCTATTGGAGGCCAAATACCCCATATACGTATCGTTTTCCTGTTTGATGATGAACCCAAAATCGTCTTCCTTGGAATTGATGCCCTCACCCAGATTTACGGGTATGCCGTATACATCCCGACTTTGGATTCTGGATTTATAGACATCCATACCCCCCAGGCCATAAAAAACATCGGAAGAAAAATAAAGACTGCCGTCAAAAATGAAAGGCGCGATTTCGTTCCCAGGAGAATTGACCCGGGGACCCAGATTCACAGGTGCCGACATTACCTGGCCGTTGTTCGTGGATACGTAATAGAGATCTGTACCTCCATAACTATCATCAAAATTCGCGGCAAAATAGAGTCGGTCCGTTGCATCATCAAAAAAAGGATAATAGAATGATGTACTTAGGTTCTTTAGCAAAAACCTGAACTGCCCAGAGTTATAGGACATCCCCATCGCGAGTGAATTTTTCCCGTTTTCATCATAGGTCAACTCTCCTTCTTCAGCATTGGACAAAATATAAAAGAGTCTTTCGTTTTCCTCGGAATAAAAAGGTGTGGATTTATGGAACTTGGAATCGGGCACTTGATCGAACAACTGTACAACTCCTGTTTTACCGGTATCGCTTATGGCAACTTCATAAATATCCAAATAAGATTCTCCAGACGGCACGTACACGCCTTTTGACTTTAAAGGCCTGCTACTGCTGAACAAAAGCTTGTTTTTGTAAAAGGCGGGTGAAAAATCGGTCTGTGGAGAATTGATAGGCAGGTTGACAAGGTCTACGGTATTGGCATTATTGGCACCCATTTCCAGTATTTGAAAATTGAACTCCGCATTTTCCATCAATTCATTGGATAACACCGGGGATTTTGAGCGCAGGAAGGTCTGTACGCGCTCCTTGTTGGAAGTTTTTGACAAGCTTTGCAATAATTGGTTGAATTGAAGCACGGTCATTATGGAGTCCTTTTTATTGACTTCCTGATAGATTTCCGATGCATTTTTATAATTCCCAACCTTAAAATAGGAATCGGCCAAATTCAACAATTGCGAATTGCTCAAGGAACCTTTTTGTTGTTCTTTTTGGTATTCTGTTATCGCCTTTTGATATTGATATCCGTAGAAATAATTATCGCCCTTGGAATTTTTGCCCTGCGAAAATAATAAGCTGGGAAGGGCAATGAATAACAAGAAAATATATGTTGTAACCTTCATATTCTTCATATTAGAAAAATCTTGGAGAATCAATTTGTTTGGGTTTACCCTTGGCACCTTTCGATTCCTTATCGGCGGAGCCACCAGAACCTCTTCCCAGATAGAACTTAAGTATGACCTCGTGGGAACCGCTGTTGAACTCCCCCAACGGATTGGTATTGTAATCGTACGAATATCCAATAAATGTACCATTGGAAATTTGGAAGCCTGCCAAGCCACTGAATGCATTGTCCAACCGATACGAAGCGCCCACGGTGAGTACATCACTTATTAGGAAATTAGTGGATAAATTAATATTCACCGGAGCTCCGGACAAGGTATTGACCAAAAATGCCGGTTTAAACTTGAGTCCATCCGAAAGGTCAAAAACATAGCCCCCAATAAAGTTGAACTGTAGCTTGTCCTCTACGATGGAGGCCACGTCATCATTATAAATGCCCTCCGTTAGAAAATTGGGTACCGATGCTCCCAGATACCATTGATCTGCATACATGAACAGACCGGCCCCTATAGTGGGATAAAATCTGGTTATTTGCTCCTGATTTAAAGGTTCACCGGGGTTTTCAAAGGTTCCTTTGGAAAAATCGACATTCAGAAAAGAGCCGCCCGCATCCATTCCAAAAGACAATTTTGTCTCGTCTGATAGATTTACCTGATAGGAATAGGATAGGTCCGCATAGGTCTGGGTAACAGGTCCGATCTGATCATTGACCACATTGAATCCCAGCCCCATCGTTTCGTTGCTCAAGGGAAGGTTCGTACCAATCCTAATCGTTCGAGGTGCTCCGGGAATATCGATCCATTGTGCGCGGTACAAGGCAGCGATTTCCGGTGTTTCAACGGTCCCCACGTATGCCGGATTGAAACTCCCAATATTATACATATACTGGGTGTACTGCGGTTCCTTTTGACCGAAAACCGTATTTGAAACGAGAAATACACCTAGGACGAACCCAAGGATACTACCGAATGTTGATCTGTTCTTTAGGTATTCCATTGCAATCTATCTAATTAATTGGATCCAACCTTTGTCCGTCTTACTTTCCATGGGACCAAGGGCATCCAACAAAGTATATTCCAGTACGTAGAAATATGTCCCCTTGGGCACTTCCTTGCCCTTAAAAGTTCCGTCCCATACATCCGCAACGGATTGGCTTCCATTTTGTACTGTATCCGCCCCCTCAAAAACCGTATTTCCATACCTGTCCACAATCGAAATGGCATATTGGATTCCCACCAGGTTGTTGTCTGCATCCTCTAGGTTTAGTCGTAAAACATCGTTGGTTCCATCTCCATTGGGTGAAAACTGATTGAATAGGAAACCGGGGTCAGCGGATGTCCGTTCGTTTATGGTAATTTCTATCGTACTTTGATTGTTGGTCGCATCCTTACTGTCCCTGGGCGACGAACGGTCAATGATGGCCGTATTCCTGAAACTTCCCACAGCGGTAACCCTACCCGTAATTTGCAGCTCGACAGCATTTTCCTCACCGGCCAGTAATGAAGGTATTGTCCAAATACCAGTTTCTTCAGCATATACACCGATGCTTGCACTACTAAATTCATATTCAAAAAGGGACTCTTTCCCTACCTCGATACTATCGCGTACTATGATATTTTCAATGGCTTCCGCAAAGTCCGATGCATTGGTAAGATTGGTTACCTTGATGGTGAACGTAATCTGTTCTCCCACCAAAGGTGTTTCATTGTTCACTGACTTTTCTATGTCCAAATCTATGCCTTCGTATACTTGTGTTTCTATTGAAAGGATTCCCTTATCATTTTCAGGATTATCATCCAATGGCGTTGAAGTAATTAATTCCGCCATATTCGTGTAGCTTCCATCCTCCAGCACTATCGCTTTAATATCCAAAGTGGCTGTTCCCAATGCCGGTAAATTGACCATTGTCCATGTCCATGATTCGTCAAGTGGGCTATATTCTCCTAAAGACGTTGTATGGGACACATAGTCAAATCCCGTACCGGTCAAATCATCAACTATGATGACCTCATCCACTGGTTTATCTGTTAGGTTCCTTACCGTTATGGTAAACGTAATTTCTTCTCCCGGAGCTACATTTTCACGATCGGCTACTTTGGTAATTTCCAAATCAACTGGGCAGTCCGGGCTAGAATTATCGGGAATACATGGATTATCGTTGGCAGGATCCTGCTGATCATTGACACCATCACCATCAGAATCCAAGATATTGGAATCCAAGGCATCGATAATACCATCTCCGTCCTCATCCAAAGGATTTTGAATATCGGGACCAACTTCCTCCCCGTCCAAGATTCCATCCCCATCAGTATCTGGGTTATTTGGATCTAAATCAAGTGCAAATTCCTCACCTGTTAACAATCCGTCGTTATCATCGTCCACATTACAGTCGCTTACGGTAATTACCACATCTACGGAGATATCGGTACAAGGTGCCGTGGCCACATTGGTGGTATAGGTAAAGGTATAGGGGCCATTGGGAACGCCTTCAAAATCCACTTCGTTATCAGCATTTATGACCAAGGTATTTCCGTTTGCCGTCCATGTTCCAGCACTTGCACCTACCAATCTACTGTCCAAATCAACGACCGTATTACCAAAGGCGGCAACACTACAGGCGCCTCCATTCGCAACAATGGTACCCGTAGTAGGCTCATTACCTATGGTAGCAACCACCTCAACCCTTTCGGAAACGCATCCGTTGGAAACGGCTTCTACATAAAAACTGGTTGTCGATGAAATATTGGGGGTAGTGAAATTTTCACCGGCCCCAATAGGTGTAACCGCAGTTGGAGAAGTGTACCAGCTTAGGGAAGCTCCTCCACTGGCCTCAGCCGAAAGCTCTACTGTTCCGGGTCCACAAGCCTCACCATTGTTTGTTTGAATTATTTGAGGAATGATATTCAAGGTAAGTTGTACCTCAATCGTACCACTGGCACAGTCATCGGCAAAATTATTGGGCGTACCGTTATCGTCTAGGAAAAATCCAAAATAAGAACCTTCTAAAGTAGGATTGTCAACCTCGGCCGGTAATAAATAGGCATTCTCGTTTAACGGGTCATTACTGGTACTCCATACTAACCTTGTGGAACCTACCCGTCCGGCAGGGGGCGTTGTGCTTGTATAATCATCCAAACTAGAAATCGTTGTATTCTGAAAAATGGGTGTGGGTCCTGAGGTTGATTCCACGCCACAAAACGTTGTTTCCAAGCTTGTATCCAGTTCTGGTGCCGCCACACAATTATCATCGTCATTGATGGTTCCTATGGCCGTACCCCCATTTGTTAACTGAACTCCATTGGTAGGTGAACCCAATTGAACCGTAAAGGTTTCACTATCCTCCAATAGTTGATCATCTACTAAGGTCACTGTAATCGTTTCTACTTCACCGGCCGTACCTGTAAAGGACAAATTACCGTCTGAGGCCGTGTAATCAACGCCACCCCCTGTTGCCGTACCATCAGAAATAGTATAAGAAACAGTGGTCCCCCCAGCTACCGCAATATCCAGTACAACCTCAAAAACCATCTCTCCTGAAGCGACATTCTCATTGGCCGTAACATCAGAAATGGTTAAGGTGGCTTGATCATTGTCAGCAATGTTTACCGTTGCAGATCTTGTCCCCGCCGTTCCCAAATCGTAATCCGGGGAACTATCGGTCAAAGTTAAAATTACGGTTTCGGTACCTTCCTGTATTTGATCATCTATTGGTGTTATGGAAACTGTTCTAAATTGTTGTCCGTTAGGTATGCTTACGCTAGCACCTATATTGGCATAATCCGTTCCATTAGTTGCCGTTCCCGTAATATTGTAGGTAACGACAATAGGTCCGCCGGTAGTATTCGGCGACCCCAAGTCTATGGTGAAAAGTCCGGTTGCCGTGGCAGGAGTGTTTTCTGCAGCAGTGGCATCCGTTGCAGTAATGGTTGCCGTGAAAATATCATCGTCCAATATGGTTACGATAGCCGAATTAGGGGCGCCTATGGCATAGGCCGATGAACTGACCGTACCCAAATTGAGTACTACCGTTTCATCGCCTTCCACTGCAGTATCATTTATTGGGGTTATATTAATATCTATGGAATCATCGTTGTTTCCAAAGACAGCCGTACCGGCCCCACTTTCATTGAAATCCTGCCCCGGCCCAGAAGCTGTTGCCGTTCCACTAAATGAGTATGTTACAGTGATATCACTTCCTGTGGTATTGGGTTGGCTAAGGTTTATCTGGAATCTTCCTCTATTACCCCCACCTCCACCTTCTTCGTTCGTGGTCTCTCTACCAGGTTCTGTCACCACTGTAACTTGTCCCACATCGTCATTTAGAATGGTGCCTATTGCGGTATCAGAATCATCAATCAAAGGGTCCGACGCTGTTAATGAGACTATAAAAGTTTCATCTGCTTCCAAAATATTATCGTTTAAAGACGAAACGTTGAATTGTCTAGTTTCACCAGCTGTACCATTAAAATTTAACGTCTGCTGAACATTATTATAGTCCTCGGGCGCAACTAAAGGAGGAGCTCCACCTTGAGCGGTTCCTCCTCCAAAATTCACATTCACAGAAAAAGGATTTGCCACAGCGTTATTCAAAGTAACCGTAAACTGCATGGACAGACCTTCGGTTTGAGAAACATCTTCAATGGTCAATGTGGCCGTATCGTCATCCTCATTAGTAACCGTTAATTGTGCCACATCTGCTCCACTTAAAGCATCATAATTGGGATCTGGAGAAGTTACGTTACCGGTATTTATCGTTGTGGTAATGTCTCCGTCCGCAATTGCATCATCCAATCCGGTTATAGTCAAATCGACGCCAGTGTTCCATTGTGCTGGCGGAATGACCACACTCGCTGGCCCAGAGTTCTCGGTCGCATCATAATTATTTATGGGTATGGTAACACTTGCAGTTGGTTGGCTTGTTAGTGTGAATGTAAAAGTTGCAGTGCCACCAGCTTCTGTGGTAGTTCCGATAGTAGGAGTAACATTTACACCGGCAACATCATCGTCAGCAATGTTGATCGTTGCGCTGCCCGTTCCAATAGTAGTGCCTGAAGGTACAGTTGTAATATTCACTATTACATTCTCAGTAACCTCAACAAAAAAATCGTCCAGAACTTCCAAATCAACAATGGCAAATCCGGTTCCAAAAATACCGGTTGTTATTGCTACTTGAGCGGGGATTGGATTAAAATCAGCTCCAGATGTCGCAGTACTTGCTCCGTCTAGACCCAACCCAATAATATAATTATTACCAATTCCGCCTCCAGTTACACTTACAGTAAACTGTCCATCTACAGGACCATCTTCATCGGCATTGGGTTGCGATGCCGATATGGAAACCGTTTGTCCGTACACATCCCCACCCATAAAACCTAAAGTGAAGAAGAGTACCATAAAAAAGACCCAATTATGAAAGGAAAGTTTTGGGACTTTGCGTAAAGTGCGGAGGTTATTATTCAAATTCATAGCGTTACTTATAAAACATTGGACAGTGTTCCAAAAATGCCCAATACGACAAAAACAGAAGCCAATAATACCAAAAAATTGCTCCTAAACCCTTAATTAACAGATTAAAAAGCTATTTTCTTGATAAACTACCTTTTTTATGGTGTACGCGTTCTAATCCAACTCTGGGGATAGGGTCTCTGCGGAACCATCTATCTTCTTGACCAATCCCTGAAGTACTTTTCCCGGTCCGATTTCCGTGAAGATCGTTGCACCATCGACAATCATCTGTTGCACACTTTGGGTCCACTTTACGGGAGCCGTCAGTTGGGAAATCAGGTTTTTCTTGATTTCATCAGCATCGTTTACCGCAGTGGTCGTTACATTCTGATAGATAGGGCAACTTGGAGCGGCAAAATTGGTTTCTTCTATGGCGCTTGCCAACTCTTCCCTGGCAGGTTCCATCAATGGTGAATGAAAAGCTCCGCCCACGGGCAGGACAAGGGCCCTTCTGGCACCAGCCTCCTTCAATTTTTCACAAGCGCGGTTCACAGCTTCCACTTCCCCTGAAATAACCAATTGCCCTGGGCAGTTGTAATTCGCAGCGACCACGATTCCCGGTGTTTCCGTGCAGATTTTTTCAACGGTCGCATCGTCCAATCCCAACACGGCGGCCATTGTACTGGGCTGTATCTCACAGGCCCGTTGCATGGCCAAAGCCCGCTTGGATACCAATTGAAGCCCGTCCTCAAAAGTAAGGGTGCCGTTGGCCACTAAGGCACTGAATTCCCCAAGGGAGTGCCCCGCAACCATATCGGGCTTAAAGATGTTGCCCATCACCTTGCTTAAAATAACGGAATGCAGAAAAATGGCAGGCTGTGTGATCTTGGTTTCCTTCAAGCCTTCAGCAGTTCCATGGAACATGGTTTCGGTAATTGGAAAACCAAGTATTTCATTGGCGGTATGGAACATTTCCTTGGCAACGGGATATTTTTCGTATAAGTCCAATCCCATACCTACAAACTGCGCTCCCTGTCCGGGAAAAATGTAAGCGTTCATCGTTTTAAATTTAGGTTGGGCAAAAGTAAGGATAATCGTCGAAAGGTACCTTCAGTTGGTCAATCAAGTCAATTATTTTCCTTAAACCAACCGGAGTACAGTATGTAGGCTTCAGCGATTCTATTGATTTCCCCGGCGCTCAACTCCGGACTAATATCCTTGATTTTCTTTGCGGGCATCCCAGCAAAAACACTACCGGATGGCACATGTGTCCCCTTCGTCACCACGGCACCCGCAGCAATGATACTGTTACTCTCCACCACACAATCGTCCATCACGATGCTTCCCATCCCGATCAGCACATTATCCTTGATAGTACAGCCATGTACAATGGCGTTATGCCCAATGGAAACATTGTTTCCGATAGTTGTTGGCGATTTTTGATAGGTACAATGAATGACCGCTCCATCCTGCACATTTACCTTATCCCCGATTTTTATAAAATGTACATCTCCCCGTATAACGGCATTGAACCAAACGCTGCATTGATTTCCCATGGTGACATCGCCCACGATCGTCGCGTTTTCGGCAATAAAACAATCCTCTCCTATTTCTGGGTGTTTTCCATTAACCTCTTTGATCATAGTCTTCTTTTTATTTTAGTCAAAATAGGACAATAAATCCTTTTTTTTGGAGGCTGAGACCAATAATTCCTTTCCATTTGACAATACCACGCTACCGCCCTTTCCCTTCTTATATTTCACCACTTCAGTCACATTGACCAAATAGGATTTGTGGATTCTTGCAAAATGGAATTCGACCAAGGCATCCTCAAAATATTTGAGTGTTTTGCTCACCAAGATCTTTTTAGTTTCCAAATAGATTTCCGTGTAGTTATCATCGGCCTTACAATATAGGATTTCTTCCACATTGAGTACCTGAAAACCATCCTGTTGGGGAAGTGTCAGTTTTCCTTGGATACTTTTAGCATTTGTATTCAACACCTTTTCCTGCAAACGATTTTCCTTGGTTTTTACTTCCTGTACATAGTCCACCGCCTTGACCAGCTCATCAATATTTATAGGCTTGGTAAGGTAGTAGGCCGCATGGTGGTTTAAGGCATCCTTGGCATAATGGTCATAGGCTGTCACGAATACGGTCTCAAAACTGCGGTCCGGAACTTGGTCCAAAAGGTCAAAGGCATTGCCAAAGGGCATTTCTACATCCAAAAAGACCAGGTCCAAATCATTGTTTTTGATCAGTTCCAAACCTTCCTTTATGGAGGCCGCCATGCCCACAAGGTTGACATCCGGACAATATTTATGTATATAATTGCCAAGGATCTCCCTGCTATTGGCCTCGTCCTCTACTAAAATTGCGTTTAAGGTCATTTGTCTTTCTTTAAGGTAAACAGTACTTGGGTACCCTCACCGTTCGTTTTTAAATTGGAAATGGAAACCGACACCTTATCGCCGTACATATCGTTCAAAATGGCGATTCGTTGTTTTATATTTCCCATTCCCGTGGATTTCTGCTTCCGTTGGTTGACAGTTTTAAGTTCGGCTGATTTTGTCCTGCCAATACCATCATCGGACACCAATATTTCCAGTTCATCTTCATTTTTTGCCTGGACCTTCACTTCCAATCGGCCCTTTTCTTCCTTATACCTGAGTCCGTGCCAAATCGCATTTTCTATATACGGCTGGAGTAACATGGGCGGAATCTGAAACGTGGAAACATCCAGGTTTTCATCGACTTGAAGTACATAATCGAATTTATCCGGAAAGCGTGAATGTTCCAATTTTATATACAGTTCCAAAAGTTCCAACTCCTTGGTCAAGGGTATAAAATCCTCCTCTGAATTTTCCAGCACGGACCGCATCAGTCTTGAGAAATCGCTCAAGTATCTGTTTGCACTTCGCTCATCGCTCTTGGAAATATAATTGTTGACAGAATTAAGTGCGTTGAAAATAAAATGCGGATTCATCTGGGACCGTAAGGATTTCAAGGCCAGTAGATTGTTGGCTAACTTTTGTTGTTGGTTGCTCCTGTAAAAAAAGAACGCCGCCAAGCCGGTAAGCAATAATCCGAATATCAGGGAATAAATAATGTATCGTTGCCGCTTGTAACTTTCCTCGGCCAATTCCTGTTCCGTCAAGGCCAATTCATATTTACTTTGTGACAGTTCCCGCTCCTGTTCCAAGCCGATAATCCTACTCTGGGTAATGGCAATTTCCCTATTGAACCGGGCCGCCCTGGAAATTTCCTGTTCCTTCCGTATGTACAAGGTATCCACAAGGGCCACATAGTCCTGATAGGTTTCTAGGGCCCTGTTGTACTCGCCTTTGAATTCATATACTTCGGATAGTTTCCTCGTGGCATCTTTTTGCACGACTAGGTCGTTATCCGAATCCGCCTGAACGATACTCTTCTGTAGATAGGGTATCGCCTCCTCGTATTTGTCCTGCGCGATGTAGGCGTTCGCAATCTTATAATTGATGCGCTGGCTTGTGATGGTATCGCCCAGATTCATTGTTCCATCTGCTTCAGAAATGTTCAGCTTGCCCAAGGCCTCCAAACTATTCTTTCTGATGGCTATTTCCTCTTTATACTCGTTCCTTTTGTTGTAGAAATCAGCCACTTTTTCACGCTCCTGCAGTACCCTCTTTGGGGCCAATTTGCTGGCCAGTTCTACGGAATTGCCATAATAGACCTCGGCCTCCATTACCTTATTATCCTGCGCATAGGCATCCGCGATTTTGGAATTTAGATCGGTCATCTTGGGGGTAATCTGGTTCTGGGAGGCCACCTTTAAACCTTCGTTGTAATAGTCTACCGCCAATGGAGTATCGCCGGTTCCTTTCTTGATATCCCCAAAGATCTCATAGAGTTCAACTCGTTGGTAGGGCACCATATTCTTGAGTCTCTCAAGCGATTTCAACACATTTTCGGCCGCATCAAATTGATCCGTGATTTCATAGGTCCTGGCCAACATTAAGGATGTTGCTATGGTTTTATTGGCCTTTAAGGCGTCCTCAAAATTATCGATGGCCAAATCATATTGTTTGTGATGTAAATAGATTTCCCCCAATTTGGTCAGGGATTTTGCCAGTTGGTCCTTATCGCCATCGGTACCCAAAACCTCCAAGCTTTGGGCCACAAAATCGATGCTTCTGGCAATATCCGTTTTCTTATAGTATTCCGCGGAATCCAAAAAAGCCTGGTTGCTCAGGACCCTATTTCTGGACATTGAGGACCTACTTAGGGTATCATCCTTTTTACTTTCTTCAACCACCTGTAGTTTGATATCATCCCTGCTGGTCACTTGATGCCTAACAGTCTCAAAACTGGGGTGTTCCAAAATCAACCGCTCACCAATGGAAACGGAAATCCTGAATTCTCCCAGACCATTCGAATACGTAAACTGCCCGGAGCTTGTGGATACGGATACGCCCTGAATGGGTTTATTGGATTTTTGGGATTCCACCAAGCCCTTGAGTACAAATTTTGGAGTTCCGTTGTTTTGGGCCAAGCCCAAAGCGCTCACGAAAAGAAATGGAATGATTATATGTAAAAGGGATGCCCGCATCTATTTTTTTTCTGATCACATGACTGTAAACTTAGATGATTCCTAGCACACTAAAAAATGTGGATTTTAGGTAATTACCTGGATTTCCACCCTACTTTCCCACGTTACTAAAAGAAAGGTTTGGTTACCTCATCCAAAAGGCACGTTCCCTAAAAACGGTTATGTATCCAAAAAGTTTCATTCTAGGTTTACAGTGTAATCAAATCAATAAAACGATGAAACCCTCATCAAGGGATTTGATATAGTGAGTAATTCCTCTACAAAAGGAACTATTTAAAAATCAAGCTTTTAATTTAATTCAAAACGTATGAAAAAATATCAAAAAATAATGACCCTAGGTTTTACGGTACTATCCATGGCGGTAAGCTATGGATGTAAAAACGAACCAAAAAAGGAAAAACAAATCCTGTTGGCGAAAAGGGTCGAACCTTCCAATAAATCAAATAAACGGACTGTTAAAATTGCCCTGTTATTGGATACCAGTAACAGTATGGACGGATTGATAAATCAGGCGAAATCCCAATTATGGGACATCGTCAACGAATTCACAAGGGCTAAGTGCGGAAATGAAACCAGACCGGAACTTGAAATCGCTTTGTACCAATATGGCAATGACGCGCTTTCCTATAGGGAAGGTTACATACAGCAAGTTCTGAATTTTAGCAGTGACCTGGACGAGATATCAGAAAAACTATTTTCATTGACCACCAATGGAGGAGAGGAGTATTGCGGCGAGGTAATCCAAACCTCCTTGAAACAATTGGAATGGGGCAAAGATCCAGATAACTTGAGAATGATATTCATTGCTGGCAACGAACCTTTCACCCAAGGAAGGCTTCACTACAAGGATGCCCTAACCAATGCCAAAGAACATGATGTTATCGTAAACACCATATTCTGTGGAAACTACGAACTGGGCATTGAAACGCAATGGAAAAAAGGAGCCCAACTGACAGGTGGTGAATATATGGCCATAGACCATAATAGGGAAGTGGTACATATCAACACACCGTATGACGACATCATCATCAAATTGAATTCAAGGTTGAACAAAACGTACATTTCATACGGTGCCAGGGCGAGCGAATATGAGGAAAACCAAGCCTCACAGGATGAAAATGCCATGAGTGTGGGATACGGTGTGGCTATCAAACGAGCCGTTAGCAAAAGCTCCCGACTTTACAATAATAAATCATGGGATTTGGTGGATGCATCGGCCGATGCAGATTTTGAATTAAAGGAAATGGACCGAAAAAGCTTGCCCGAGGAACTAAAAGGAAAATCGGATGAAGAAATTATATCCTACGTTGAAGAAAAACGCAAGGAAAGGGAACGTATACAGGCCGAAATTGCGGAACTAAATAGTAAAAGGGAACGTTATATCCGCGAAAATCAAAAGGAAAACACCCAAGGGGAACTGGAAAGTGCTATGCTCAAGGCTATCAAGAAACAAGCGGCCCAAAAGAACTACACATGGGATTAGCTTAAACGAAAATCGGATTTATTCGGGTCTTTTACGAAGGTAAAAGGCCCTTTTTTAATTCGCGGCGGGACAGTAACAATCGTACCTTTTTTCGGGCTTGCAAAAATCGAAACCTAAGGTTATCTGGTGAAAGCCCCCATTATCAAAACGTATATCGCCCATCTGGTACGAGTAATTATAGGAGATCATAAATTTATTGAAATTTGCCCCCACGATTGGCGTAATCAATTGAAGGCGTTGCTCCCCAAAACTGGTTGCCGTTTGAAACTGTGCACCATCAAAACTCCTTCTGTAGGAAACACCGCCCCAAATCCGACCAAAATCAACATCCTTGTAAAGCTTCGCATTAATGTCCACGGTCTTTTCCTTGGTGAAATCCGTCAATTGAAAAAGCACGGAGGGTTCAAATTGCCATTCGCTTCTGCCAAATACATATCCAGCCGAAATGAGATATCTCCTAAGATTATCCACCCTGGGAACCGTTAAATTATCCGGGTCATCAGCTCGATTTATCCTATATAAGTTTCGCCTCGAAGAAAGTGCATTCAAGACGGCAAAATGCGTATAAAACTCCTGATAGGCATAGGACATTCCAAAATCCACATTGAAATAGGTCTCATTGAGCTTAATCCCTGAAATAGCAGGATCAAATGCTACGGAACGAAATTCCGTTTCATCCAAACTACTTTGAAGCACCGTTCCACTCAAACCAAAGGAAAGCTGGTTCAAGACCCGCACATCGTCACCACCCATGCGCAAATGATGGGCGTAGGTTCCTTTGAATCCAGTTTGGGAATGGTAGCCATTGGCATCGTTAAAAATGATGGCCCCTAAACCGCTGGGGGAGTCTCCCAACCTAAAGTGCCCGTTTAAGGTCTGTAAGTTTGGGGCATCATCCACATCAAACCATTGCTGTCTCGCCGTAGCCCTGATTTGGCCGCATTCCGTAAAACCCGCCATGGATGGAAATACCAGATAATAATTATCCGCCAAATAATCAAAATATACGGGAATCCCTTCTTGACCATTGGATTTTAATCCAAATAATAGGAAGGAGAACAACAGGAACAATTTACATCTCATGTCAAGAATTTGGGGTAAAAGTGTAAATGACACTAAATATAATGGTTAACGGTACAAACAGTACATTATTATGTAGGTATAAACTTAGAATTCCTTCGTATTTTTGAAACCCGCATCGAGGGATTTGGTATGGTTAGCTAAATACTATAACAAAAGGTAATTACTAATTATCAGATTATTGACATCCATTTAAACGTATTATAAAATTGGAACACATGAAAGAGTACAATATAACGGTCGTAAAAACCAAGAATCCTGCCATATTGAAGTTTGAATCCAACCACATGTTGGTCAAACGGCAAAACTATGAATTCAAAAATATAGACGAGGCCAAAAATTCCCCATTGGCACAACAACTTTTTTACCTACCCTTTATCAAAACGGTATACATTTCAGGGAATTTCGTTGGTATGGAACGGTACGATATTGTCGAATGGGAGGATGTTAAGGACGAAGTGGCACAGCAGTTAGTGGAATACCTAAATGCCGGGGAGCCCGTGGTCATTGAAGCCGAAACCGACAAGCCCATCGCCGTGACCGTATACGCTGAGGTTACCCCAAACCCCGCCACCATGAAATTTGTAGCCAGTAAAAAAATCGTAGGGTCCATGTTCGAGTTCAAGAATATAGATGAAGCTAAACACTCCCCTTTGGCCACACAGTTGTTTCAATTTCCATTTGTAAAACAAGTTTTTATCGATGACAACTATGTATCCGTGACCAAATACGAAGTTGCCGAATGGGACGATATAACAATAGAGCTAAGGGAACTTATTAGAAACTTTATAGCGGAAGGCAGGGATATTGTAACCACAAATGCTGAACCCATACAAGGAAACCAAGCAGCGGACCCCACCCAGAATATCATCCAAGATGAATTGGACGATACCTCTTTGGAAATCATCGATATTTTGGAGGAATATGTAAAGCCCGCGGTGGCGAGTGACGGTGGGAATATTCTGTTCAAGTCCTATGAGCCCAACAGCCGAACAGTAAACGTTATTTTACAAGGAGCCTGCAGCGGTTGCCCATCCTCGACCTATACCCTGAAAAACGGCATCGAGACCATGTTGAAAAACATGATGGGCGATAGGGTCAACGAGGTTGTCGCCTTGAACGGGTAAATAATGCCCGTATTAGTCGTATTTCCAACTTAGATTCCGTAACTTCAAGGAGATCTAAAAAACACTAATTATGGCAGTTTTAAAAGTTATAGAAGTATTGGCTAATTCCGATAAAAGTTGGGAAGACGCCGCAAAAAATGCAGTGGCCCAAGCCTCAAAATCGGTTAAGAACATTCGTTCGGTATATATTAACGAACAAAGTGCAACCGTAGAGGATGGAAAAATGGTAACCTACAGGGTAAATGTAAAGATCACCTTTGAGGTGCAATAAGTTTTTTGCATTTGACCAATATTGAAGAGGCTGTTTAAAAAGTAGTTCTGAATGTCATATTGAGGGTGTCGAATTATTATAACATACTGATAATAAAAAATCGGTTTCGATGCCCAACCTGATAACTATCCCAAATAAGACATTTTAGACAGCCTCTTTTTGTTTATAATTGACAATCATCGAATCTCTGTGAATAAAAAGACTGTTCAAAATTTCCACTTTCAGAATTGCATTTGACTCAAAAAGAACAACCTTTGACTCGTCTGGTTTAAAACCAACCGCCTTAACATTAGTTTAATGAAATAATTTTGATTGGACTGTTCCAAATTTTTAAGTTGTCGCCAAAACTATTTAAAACAACTATGGAACAATTCACCAACTATCAAGAACATCTGGATAATGCTATAAAATGGTTCTGGGACGCACTCCCCAATTTGATTGCCGCCATCATTCTCTTGTTTGTAGGAATCTATGCGATACGATTTACGAACAAAATGGTCCGCAAATTCTTTGCTAAAAAAGATTATGACCCTTCATTGGAATCCTTTATTCAAAGTCTAATATCCATTGCCCTAAAGATTCTACTTTTTGTAGTGATTATCACCCAACTCGGTGTGCAATCCTCATCTTTGGTCGCCATCATTGGTGCTGCCGGTTTGGCCATTGGTCTTGCACTACAAGGGTCCCTTGCCAATTTTGCAGGTGGAGTACTTATCTTGTTGTTCAAGCCCTTTAAAGTGGGGGACTTTATTTCCGCACAAGGAGTTGATGGCACGGTGAAGGAGATATCGATTTTTACTACCAAGCTAAAGACTTTTGGAAACCAGGTTGCAATTGTGCCAAACGGTCAATTATCGAACAACAACATCATAAATTATAATGCCGAGGACACCCGAAGGGACAAAATAGACGTAGGTATTGGTTATGGTTCCAACATCAAAAAAGCCAAGGATATACTTTTGGCAATTTGTATAGAAACCGATACGATTTTAAAAGATCCCGCACCTGAAGTATACGTTGGGGAACTAGCTGATAGTTCTGTCAATTTAACACTCCGTTTCTGGGCCAATAATGACGTTTTCTGGAAGGCACATTTCCATGTGATGGAAGAAATAAAACACCGGTTCGATGCGGAAGGTATAGAAATTCCATTTCCACAAAGGGTTGTTCACGGAACCTCTTCATAAACCATCTAAATCTATTTTAAGGAATTTTAGAAACAGGACAAAAAGTTGATACTTGAAAAATAATTAACTATCTTTCTTAAAATGAATAAGTTATATTTTTTATTTATGTTTTTTTTGTCCTTAGGATATGGACAGGTGATTGGTAATGGTGATGGTATTACTACTGATGTTCAAGTGGGTATTGTTTACAGGGAAGTACCTATTGAAGGTAGCGCCTACATAAATGATATATATAAAAACGGAAAAATTTACATTAACGGCGTTGTGAGATCAGAGGCCTTAATGCGATTCGATGCGGTAAACGAGGCAATTGAAATTCTAAATGAAAATGGTAAGCCAAGAAAACTTTTTCGACAAAATAATATAAAGGTCACCTTTGATAATTTGATATATGAAGTAGATGAATATATGGAAGGTGAGAAAACGAAAATGGCCTATTTCAATCCTTTGAACAGTGGTGACGTCAAACTTTTATTTAGGCCAAAAAAGGTATTTTTACAAGCTGAAAACCCTGATAACGGCTACGATAGTTTCTCCCCACCTAAATACAAGGATGTTTCTTCTTACTACCTTAAATTCGGGAATAATCCGGCAGAATACATCAATCTTTCCAAAAGAGCTATAATAAAGGCGCTAGGGCAATACGAAAAAACTTTGAAAGATTATATTTCGACACAGGAACTAAATCTTAGAAATCAAAAGGATGCCATTCAATTGATTCAATTTTTCAATACCCTTAAAAGTGATTTAAAACCAGAACTTTAAAACGGTATTTTTTATTGTTTTTTAGTCGATGTTGTCAAAAAATCCTTTAAATAATAGGGTTCAAAATACGCAACGTCCTCAAATTCAAATTTCTTATACTTTTCATAAGTTAGTTTTGCCATTTCCTTAGCTGATGGAACAGCATCCATATAAAATTCGGCATTGACATTGGGTAGTGTTTGCTTTATTTTTTCAGCACCGGAACCAATAAAATGGATTTTACTTTTTGAAAGATAGTCTTGGAAGGATTCCAAATCTACAATTTCAGCCTGTGTGTTCCTTATTTGGTTCAAATCCGCATCGAATACTGCTGAATAGACTTCCATTCTTCTGGCATCCAAAACCGAGACGATAGAATCCCCCTTGGTTACATCCAGTTGGCCAGCCAAGCTTTTTAAGGTTGCAATGGAAATCAGGGGAATATCAAGGGCAAAACAAAGCCCCTTGGCCGCTGAAACACCAATTCTAAGGCCTGTATAGGAACCAGGACCCATACTCACGGCAACGGCATCCAAATCACTCATTTCGTACCCGGACTCATCCATGCTTTCTTTAATGAAAACATGTAATTGTTCCGCATGGGAGTAACTTGGTGTGTTGTTTTCCTTTATGGAAACCATTTCACCGTTTAAGGACAAACACACGGAACAGTTGGTAGTAGCCGTTTCCAAGTTTAAAATCAATGCCATTTGCCAAAGGTAGATAATAACCATAAAAAAACCTGCAATTCAATATTACAGGTTTTTTTATGATGGGTCAGTCTACTAGTTCAAGACAACTGGGAGCCCAAAATAAAATTCCAATATCTTAATCCTGAAAATATAGTCATATTTGGTCCGTATAACATCGGCTTCGGCATTGTCCACGCGGGCCTGCGCCTGACTATAATCGAAGGAATTCATAAGACCTACTTCAAAACGCTCCTTGGCGTATTCAAAGGCCAATCTTCTTGCCTCTAGGGTTTTCTCAGCAGCCTCATATGCCTTTGCGGAAGTTTTCACCGCAACGTAGGCTTGGTTAACCGTATTTTCAAGATCTAACTTATCCTGTTCAAATTGCAACTTTGCACGCTCCACATCTATTTTCGCCCTATCAATATTATTCCTAGTGCTAAATCCATTGAAAATAGGAACGCTCAGCTGTACACCGTAGGAAACGCCATCGAATATCCACAACTGATCCGTGAAGTTGGGCGTAAAGAATTCGGGTGGAGATCCAGGTGGAAGACCGGCAACGGGTAATTGAGCAACATCTGAATATCTAGTTCCATAATTGGCAAATGCGTCTATAGTGGGCAATAAAGCACCTTTCCGAATTTGAAGGTCTTTTTCAGCTACTTCTACATTTGCTTTGGAGAATTTAATATCATTCCTAAATTCCAAGGCTTTTGCAAAGATAGTACTTGGGGAATTCGATAATATTTGCGAGGGAGGCACCTCATACGATTCATCGGCCGTATCAAAATTTTCGTAATCAGTAATCTGCATCAACTGGGCCAAAGCAATTTTTGATATCAAAACCTGTCCTTCTGCATTTACAATTTGTTGCTGCTGATTGGCTGCAGTGGCCTCAATATCCAAGAGATCTCCCATTGGTACTACGCCAGATTCCACCAATTCCTTGGTTCGTTTTAAATCCTGTTCCGTAACCGCATATTGGGCCTGGGCTACCTTAAGACTTTCTTTGTTCGAAATTACCTGCAAGTAGTTATTTGCAACATTTAATCGAATGTCGTCCTTTAAATCTTCCAATCGATACTGATTGGCAATGGTATTCAATTTAGATCTGTTCATTTGATGCACATCGCGCATACCATTAAATAGATTTACACCTGTGGTGATACCGGCATTTACGTTATTTTGAGTGCTATTCGTTGGTAAGTTGGTTGTTGGATTAATAGAGAAACCAGTGTTACTTGAAAAAGAGGTATTGGCATTTAGGTTTGGCAGAAAATTTCCAAAAGCATCCTTTTCATTGATTTTCGCATTCTCCAGATCCAGTTCAAACTGCTCAACGGATAAGTTATTTTCCACTGCATAGGTGACACATTCCTCCAAGGTCCATTTTTTGTTTTGAGCCATGGAAGTACCTGCTACCAAAAGCAGTAGTAGTGTGGTTATCGTATACTTCATTTTTTGATTTTTATTTTGATTGATGATGATTATTCTGTTTCTGTTTCTTCCTCACCTTTCTTGATAGGCTCTGTTTTGTTCCAGTGTTTTACTTTGTCATCCTTTGTCAATCCGGATATCACCTCCACATTCACCCCATCTGAAATACCGGTTTCTATATCCCTTCGCTCAAATTTTTGCTCTTCGGCGGAGCCTACCGCTACCTCTACGTAAGGTTTATCGGTTTCCTTGTCAAATTGTAAAACCGCCTCTGGAATTACCAAAATACTATCCTTTTTCTCCAGTACGATGGAAGCATTGGCACTGTACCCTGCACGGATAAAGACATCGTCTTTCTCCTCTACATCGCCTTCTATCTTAAACTGTACGGCACCTGTCTCCTCAACACCCTTTGGTGCTATAAACTTCAATTTAGCATCCAACTCAACATCCTCCACGGCTCCCAAACTTATCTTCAAAGGTGTCCCAACTTGCAACTTTCCAACTTCTCCTTCATCTACCTTTCCTTCAAAAATCATCTTGCCCAGATCTGCAATCGATGCAATGGTTGTTCCATCGTTAAAATTGTTACTTTGGATAACCTGATCTCCTTCTTCCACGGGAATTTCCAAAATAGTACCGTCCACGGTAGCCCTAATATTGGTATTGGCGGTGGATGATCCACCTGCAGAACCACGAAGGATTATCTGGTAATCGTTTTGCGCATTTTCAAGTTCCAGTTTTGCCTGGTCATAAGTCAACTGGATGTTCTGGAAATCCTGTGCGGAAACCACACCTTTATCGAACAAGGTCTTGTTTCTGTTAAAATCGAGTTCTGCGTTGCCCAAAGCAACCTTCGCATTGTTTACCCGTCCACGTGCTTGGAACAAGGCTTGTTCGTTAGGAACGACCTTTATCAAGGCAATCAAATCGCCAGCCTTTACCTTGGCCCCTTCTTCCAGGTATATTTTCTCGATAATCCCTGATATTTGTGGTTTTATTTCAATTTCCTCTTCCGGAACAACCTTTCCGGTAGCCACTGTCTTTTTCTCAATACTGGAAATAAAAGGTTGACTGGTATCATAGGTAATGGCAGATTTGCTGTTCGATTTAATAAAGAACACCGCGGCCCAAAGTGCTCCCAGCACCAAAACTCCTATTAAAATATATTTTACGATTTTGTTCATTTTTAAGTGTTTATTTAAATGGTTGTTATTCTTCTCTTAATGCATCTATTGGTTTTATACTTACTGCTCGTTGCGCCGGTATCAATCCGATCAGGGTTCCAAGGATCACCATAATCAAAAGTGCCCCAAGCACATAAGGAATTGGTACTGTTGGATTTGTATATGGAAAATCCAAATCCTTGGTAAGATTGTTTATGATGGACAATACACCTGCGCCCAGTATGATTCCCATAATTCCGGCTATCATAGTTAGAAAAACGGATTCCAGAATAATCTGGTTTCTGACTTCGGCAGGCGTCGCGCCCAAGGCACGCCTCACCCCCAATTCCTTGGTCCGCTCTTTTACGGATATCAATAATATATTTCCGATACCGATAACACCCGCAAGAATCGTTGCCAAACCAACAACCAAGCTCAAAAAGGTCATGCCCTTGGCAAACCCGGACACCCTTGCAAAGGCTTCACCCAAATTAAAGGAACCAAAGGCCCTTTCATCCTCTGGATTTACCCGATGGATATTTCTAAGCAAGGCCTTAACATCCTTCTCCACTTGAACCACATCCACATCATCGTAGGCCGCTATACAGAAATAATCCACATTTTCCCCGGTATTGTAAAGTTTTCTGAAGGTTGTAAAAGGAATAAAAATCGCAGCATCGCTATCAAAGCTTACGCCTTGTGAAAGTTTATGTATCCCTACAACCTGAAAATACACGTCCCCGATTCTTATGTACTGACCAATGGGCTCCTCATCCTTATCAAAAAGCTCCTGTACATTTCTTTCCCCTATTACACAGACCTTTCTGGCCTGGGCGATGTCCTCGTCATTGATAAACCTACCACCATCAAAAATCTGTTTGGTGGCAATTTTGGTATAGATAGGATAGTCGCCATTTACCGGATACGTTCCCGATTTTTGACCTCTGACCGTAAATACGGGTTCCGTTCCAAAATTGCCCAAATTGATCCTGGGTGCTATATAATTGATTTCCGGTATTCTATTTTCCAACATGGCCGCGTCACCCAATTTCAATTGCATGGGCCTGCCTGTTTTAAATCCTTCGTAGGGCATACTTGTATTCTGTCCCCATACGAACATACTGTTCATGGAAACACTTTCAAATACCTTTTCAAAACCATTGTCCATTCCTTTGGCGGCTCCTGACAAGGCTATATAGATAAATATGCCCCATAGAACCCCAATAATGGTAATGATGGTCCTGGTCTTGTTCTTACTGATAGAACCGAATATCTCTTGCCACGTATTTCTGTCGAAAATAAACTTCATATTATTCGTCCCTTAGTGCCACAATTGGTTTTATTCTTGCCGCCCTTCTAGCGGGTATATATCCGGCCAAACCTCCAAAGAAAATCAGGACAATGGTCGAAAATATCGCGGTTCCCATATTAATGAATGGATTTGTAATGAAATAATCCTCCAGGGTATCCCCCAAGGAACTTAACATGGCCACCCCTACAATCATCCCGAAAATACCCGAAATGGTAGTAATGAAAACCGACTCCAAAAGTATAGTACTTATAACGGATCTAGGGGTTGCGCCCAAGGCCTTACGAATACCTATTTCCTTGGTGCGTTCCTTGACCACAAACACCATAATGTTACTGATTCCAATTATCCCGGCAATGATAGTCCCAAATGCCACAAATGCAACGATGATTTGCAATACCCCGGCAAATTGTTGGTTCTGCTTCAACTGATCCGCAACATTTCTGATAAAGAAACCTCTTTCATCGTTTGGGTCAATGAATTTTTTCTCCCTCAAAAAGTCGCCTAACTTTCGCTCAAAAGTCATGGCCCCGGCATATCCTATTTCGGTTTTGAAGCCAATCACGATTTGGTCTACCTTATCTGTATTTTTTTCTATCAATTGTCTTGTAGTATAAGGTATGTATATCCTTCGTTCCTCATCGTCCCCAGCTTCATCCTGAAAAACCCCTATTACCTTAAAGGCACTCCCCGTAATATCAATATATTTTCCTAGCGCATTTTCATTTTTGAACAAATCTTGCTCCACCAACCTTCCTATCACTGCGTATTTGGCCTTTTCCTCTATGTCCACTCGATTGAGGTACCTACCTTTCATTATGACGGTCTTTTCCGCAAACTGGTAAGCATCACTCACACCCCGGGTCGTGTAATTGTTCGATTCGTTTTTATATTTTACCATACCGCTACGATCCACCCTGGGTGAAATATATTCCAAAAACAGCGGGAAAGACTCCTCAATATCGGCTAAATCGGTATTATCGAACTCTATTTGCCTGTTGGATTTATATCCTTTGTAGGGTTTTGAAGTTCTACCCGGAAACACAAAAAATGTGTTCGTGGCATCATCCTCAAAAAATTCGTTGAAGGTGTTAATAAGTCCGTTTCCAAAACCATAAAGAACAACGAATATCAAGATACCCAAGGCCACAGTAAACCCGGAAAGGAAGGTCCTTAACTTGTTTTTCTGTATGGTCTCGAATATTTCCTTCCAGTTGTCCCTACTAAACATATTGTTCGGCCCTTACCTGTTCCACCTTTTTATCCTCTACGATGACACCGTCCTTTAGATGCACGATTCGTTTGCACATATGGGCGATATCCTCCTCATGGGTCACCACCAAAATGGTATTGCCCTGATCGTTGATTTTCTGGATAAGGTCCATTACTTCATAAGAAGTTTTACTATCCAAAGCTCCTGTGGGCTCATCCGCCAAAAGCACCTTTGGTTCCGCGGCCATGGCCCTGGCAATGGCCACGCGCTGTTTCTGTCCACCAGAAAGCTCGCTTGGCAAGTGCGTCGCCCATTGTTTAAGGCCTACTTGTTCCAGATATTTCAATGCTTTCTCCTGACGTTCCTTCCTTCCTACCCTTTGGTAATACAGGGGTAGGGCCACATTCTCCGCAGCGCTTTTGTAGTTTATCAAGTTGAAGGACTGAAAGATAAACCCCAAGAACTTGTTTCTGTATTGGGCCGCTTTCGTCTCGTTCAAATTTTTGATGGGCACACCATCAAGGGTGTAGGTACCCTCGTCCAACTCGTCCAACATCCCAAGGATATTTAACAAGGTGGATTTTCCCGAACCCGACGATCCCATAATGGCGACCAATTCTCCTTCTTCGACTGAAAAATTGATTCCTTTGAGTACGTGCAGGGAGTTTTTGCCCATTTTATAGGACTTATGAAGATTTTTAATTTCAATCATGTTGGTTTTGGTTTTAGACCTTTAATCTAGTAAGATCTACTGGTTAGACTTACGTTCGCTGATTTTGTTACAGGAAAAAATAAAATATCTCCCCATTATTTAGTTTTGTGCCAGTTCATCCTTTTCTATTTCGTTCCAGACCTTGATTTTGGCATCCTCGGTGATACCGGACTTCACCTCCACGTAAATACCGTCACTGATCCCCAATTCAATATCCCTTCGTTCAAACTGTTGTTCACCCGTAGCAATTTCTACAAAAGGATTCTTGGTCTTATTATCAAACTGGACCAAGGCCTCCTTGATCGCCAAAACACTATCTGCCCTGGCCAAAATAATAGAGGCGTTTGCGCTTAGACCCGCTCTTATAAAGGTAGTATCCTGCTTGTTCAAGGTGCCTTTAATTTCAAATTGGATGGCCCCGTTCTCCTCCTTGCCTTTTGGTGCTATGTAATCCAAAACAGCATCGAACACTTGGTTTTCAATAGCGCCCACCGTAATTTCCAAGGGAAGGTCTTCTTTAATCTTTCCTACTTCGGATTCATCGACCTTTCCTTCAAAAATCATTTTCTCCACATCGGCAATCGCGGCAATCGTGGTTCCTTCGTTAAAATTGTTGCTCTCAATGACCTGATTCCCTTTCTCAACGGGTACGTCCAACACCATTCCCGTAACGGTAGACCGAATTAAGGTATTTGCCTCGTTCCCATATCCGCTGGCGGTACCCGTTTTGATGATGTCCAGCCGTTTCATGGCCGCATTGTAGGTTTGTTTAGCCTGGTCATGTGCCACCTCCGCACGTTCCAAGTCGGTTTTAGAAACTACGCCTTTTTCGAACAATGTTCGTTGTCTGTCCAGATTTCTTCGCTGATCGTCCAAGTCTATTTTTGCCCTATCGATGGCATCGCGGGCGTCGTTTACCGCACTTAAATTGGGCACTACCTTTATTTTGGCCAACAAATCGCCTGTCTTAACATAATCGCCACCTTCCACATATACTTCCTCGATTACGCCGGAGATATTTGGTTTTATAAGTACTTCTTCCAAAGGAAGTATACTCCCTGTGGCCATCGTTTTCCTAACGATCGTTTGCTTGGAAGGGGTATCCGTTTCATATACCACAGGATCTTCTGAATTCTTTTGATAAAGGTAGTACATGGCACCACCAAACAATACCACGATTAAAGCAAGTATACTAATTGTGACCGATTTCTTCATTTTGATTGGTTTTGTATTATTTATGATTGATGATTACAGGAAAGCCTGATTATTACAAATAGAATAACCGCTAAAATTCCTAAAATCAGTTTTAACTTTTTGTTCATTTTAATTATTCCGTCCTTAATGCTTCTATGGGCCTTACCTTAATGGCACTATTGGCCGGTAAAAAACCCGCCAACAATCCTGATACTACCAAAATCAATAAGGCACTTACCACCACGCCTAAACTAACACTTGGGTTTAAGAACATATCCACAGGGCCCACGGAGTCCAACAAAATATTTATGCCATAAATACTGAGCGCCCCAAAAATAATCCCTATCATTCCTGACATAATGGTCAAAAAGACCGATTCCATCAGTATTTGCAAACGTATGGACCATGGATTCTCCCCTAAAGCGCGTCTAATTCCAATTTCCTTGGTCCGTTCCTTGATGACGATCAACATAATGTTACTGACCCCGATAATTCCCGATATCAATACCAAAATTCCAACGAAATACGCCACAAACCTCAGGGCACCGAACAAACTCTGCACCCGATTGAACTGTTCGTACAGATCAAAAAAACCAATGGCCCGTTCATCTTTGGGATGTACCTTTCGACTTTGTTTTACGGTATTCACGATTTTCTCGGTGAGATTACTGATAGAGCTACCGTCTTTGGCCGTTATGGCCATCCAGCCCACGTTATCCGCACGGTTGAATGCTTGGGAAAAAGTTGTAAATGGCATAAAAATCTGGCGTTCACTGTTCTCGCCTCCCCCGTTGCTCGTTTTTTCCTTGTAGGTGCCAACGACCATAAAATTGATGCCACTGATTTTAAGATAGGTACCCAGCACTTCTTCATCCTCCTCATAAAGTTCATCCCGAATACGATTTCCTATAACCACGACCTTTCTTTTTTCCTTAATGTCATTATGGTTAAAGAAACGCCCGTGGGCAACGTACATGGGATTTTGCTCGATAATTTCTGGGTAATCACCAAAGACCCGATACCTCCCGGTCTCCGTTCCCCGTACTACATTATCTCCTTCCTCTAGACGTATGCTGTTTCGCGGGGATATAATGCGTAGTTCCGGAATGTTTTGACGGAGCAGTTCTACATCGCTCAGTTTAAAATTGAATGTGCGCCCTTCAGGTAGCCCGGCATAGGCCATGGAAGTCGTTTCGGTCCACATGAACATGGTGTTGGTGGCCACTCCGTTGAAGTCCTGCCGTATACCATTCTCCAGTCCTTTCCCGGCCGCCAATAATATAATGAGGATAAAGATACCCCAGCCCACACCAAAAGCCGTAGCAATGGTGCGTACCACATTACTGGACATTACCTCCAGAATTTCGTTCCAACGATCTTTATTGAACATAAATTCCCTGAATATTATTTAATTGATTTCCCATCATCCTAATCATCCCGTAATGCTTCGATTACCTGTACGTTCACCGCCTTCCATGCCGGAAAGAAACCCGCGATTGCCCCGGCAAATATTAATAGGATCACTGTAGATAATGCCACATTAAAGTCCACGGAAGGATTCATAACATAATCCACCTCAATGTTTGGCCCAACAAATTCCAACAAAGCCATGCTAAAAATAAGACCAGTACATCCTGCCACGGCAGTAACAAATATGGCCTCGTGCATGATCATCCCAACAATGGACCAGGGTTTGGCACCCAGTGCCTTCCGAATCCCAATTTCGCGGGTGCGTTCCTTAACCACGATTAACATAATATTGCTTACGCTGACCACACCTGCGATTAATGTCAAAAACCCTACGGCCCAAAAGAAGAGCTCAATGGCCCTTCCCAAGGTATAGAATCGTTTGGCCTCCTGTATGGGATTGTATAGCCGTATGGCGCGTTCATCTTCAGGGGCCACACCGTGGTACAATTTTAGATATTCCAATAACTTGGTCGTAAAGGTATCGTTCATGGCAACGGTCTCTTCAAAAGAATCCATTTCCGGAAGCATAAAATTCAGGTTATTGATCTTATCCGCACCATTAAAGGCTAATTGTGCGGTCGTTACCGGAATAAATATTCGCTCCTCTTCACTTTCATTCCTACCGTACTCCCCGTATACACCCACAATCTTAAAACCGGCACCTGAAATCATGATGTACTCCCCAACAGGCGTTTCCAAATTTGAGAATACCTCTCTTTTAATTTTGTTGCTGATTACCGCAACCTTGGCATTTTCCCGAACATCCTTTTCGTTGATATACCTTCCCTCCGATAAAAATTCGTTCTCGATTACCTGAAGGTCTCCATTGGTACCGGCCACATTGTATACCAGTAGATCATTGTTATAGACTACTTGAACATCGTTTGGAAAATACAAAACGGAAGCTTTTTCAAAATCTTGATCGAAAACTTTTGAGACCGTCTCGTAGTTTTCGTTTCTAAGTTGGATCCGCCGACCGGGATTCAGGCCTTTATACTCCATGGTCGTGCGTTGTGGCCAAACCCAGATACTGGTAGCTGCATCACCCTTAAACTCATTGTCAATGCCATTTTGCATACCTTGACCAAATCCTAATAAAATTACAAGGATGAATATGCCCGAAGCTACGGAAAGTCCCGTTAGAAAGGTACGAAGCTTGTTTTTTCGAATAGTATCGAAAATTTCCTGCCATCGTTCTAAGTCGAACATGTTGATTGGTTTTGATTGATGAACGTAATACAAGTATTACTATGGATAAGACTATAGAATACCTACAATGTTACACATTAGAACCAAAAAAAATGTTAAATCCTTAAAATTGAGTTAAGAACGCATTTTGCGATATACAAAATAGAATACGCCCGCTACAAGCACATAGGGGATTGCCATAAGATACACGATACCGTTATTGATGCCTTCTGCAGCCGTCCCAGATTCCTCGCTTTCCAGTACGGCACGGCACATGGCACATTGGGCCTCCAGTTGTGAAGGGAAAAGTGCCAATCCAATCACCAAAATCACAAAGAGGGCTTTGGTACTGGTTTTTTTTAAATTTATAAGTCTATACGGTTCCATGGAAAGCCTTTTTTGAAATTAGTAAGCATAATAGGGGGATATCATGAGATAAACCACAACACCGCTGACGGCAACATATAACCAAATCGGAAATGTATATTTGGCCAATATTCTATGGTCCTCAAAACGACCCAGATATGCTTTGGCATACGTCCTAAGCACCAATGGAATTAGGGCAATGGATAATATAATATGGGTAATCAATATAAAATAATAAACATAGGAAAGCACACCTTCTCCACCATAGGGTGTTGAATCTGAAGTCATATGATACAGAATATACATGACCAAGAAAATAAGCGACAATCCAATATTGGTCGTCATGAGCTTTTGGTGAAGGGACTGTTTGCCATTTTTTATCGCCCAAACGGCCACAACGAGCAATACTGCCGTAAGTCCGTTTATGGTCGCATAAATGGGTGGCAAAAATGTTAACGGGGCCACATTGGGAATTTTAATCCCAAAAAGCAATGCTACCACAATAGGAATCACCACAGATACAACGGTAATCATCCTATTAAATTTTTTCTCCTTAAGTGCGATATTATTCTCCATGTTACTCCTCCAATAATCGTTTTATGTCCTCCTTCAAAATACTTATCTGTTCCTTTTCTCCTTCGCTATTTTCCCCCATGGCTTCAGTAATTGCACCACGGTAATACACAATAGGGTTTCCAAAGGCATCTTTTCTGGAGCGTATATATCCCTCCTTATCGATTAGTGCGAACAACCCGGAATGTTCAAATCCACCTGGGGCATCGGGCATTTCAGCAGCAAAGATATTGAATCCGCTATTGGCCAAGTCATAAATCGCTTCCTTGTTTCCGGTCATTAAATGCCAATCCATATGGGTAATGCCATACTTTTCGGCATATTCCTTTAATACCTGTGGCGTATCGAAATCTGGGGTGATACTAAACGAGGCTATACCAAAGTTTTCATTTTGCTGAAATTCATTCTGTAATACGACCAAGTTTTTGGTCATAATTGGACAGATACTGGGACATCTTGTGAAAAAGAAGTCGACAACGAATACCTTTCCCAAATAGTCCTTATCGGTTATTACCAAACTATCTTGATTTATAAATTGAAAGGAAGGGACCTTGCGTTTTTCCCCGTTCAATAAAACATACCCTAAAGTTCCCTCGGCCGACGCAGTATTCATGCGGTCGTTTTCCACCACATCACCTGCTTTTAATCTATTCACAATTTTAGGGATAAATATTATCCCGAATATCAGTATGATAAGCGAAACCCAAACGTAGGTATATTTTTTGTTCATTAGTTTTTTCCCTGTAGGTTGTTTTCCTTTCTGGCCATCCTGTATTCCGCCAAGATAATCTTAACATCATCGACCATCTTATTGTTCAAATCAGCAACAGAAGCGGTGTTATACCCATATTTAAAGCCCTCGTCCTCATCATTGTTTCTTCCTCTCAGATGTAACTGCTTGTCCACTATAAACACAAATGGAGAACTAAGATCGCTTTCAAGTTTTTTATCCGTTCCCAAACTTTCGAATAAACGTGTAATGTCTTGATCGTTCAAAAAAGCGAAATTCCACTTATTAGTTTCATCCAAGTTGGACAGCTCCTTTTTTAAATTTGAAACCGCTACTTCGGTTCCTTTAGGGACAACCATTAAAAACTGAAAATCATTGAACTCATGGAAACGTTTATAAATTTTCTGGTTCAAATTGAAGGCATTACCCTTTCTACCCTCAACATTTTTACCTAAAAAGCCCAATACGGAGATTTTTTCCGAAAACATGGGATTTCCACTATTAAGCGGGATTTCCATGATACCCTCCTTAAGTGATGGCAACCTACCAAAATTGGTGACCCCGCTGGCAAAGAACAAATAGGCCACGATGGGTAAAACGAACAACACAACAAGAACAAAAGTCTTTTTCATGCTACCGATATAAACAGATCTTATGTTAGGTGAACCATTGGTTAAACCCAAAATATGCAATAGAAAATCTATTACGGCTTCAAACTACTTCAAACACACGCTGTTTAAGCTGTTTTTTAATTTAACCATAGCGATGCTATGCTAAAATTAAGAAAACACCTCTGTTTATTGTATTTTGAACACTCATGACGATGTCCTAATGCATAATTTGGGTAAAACCCATTTTGAAAACAATACAAAAATAAAAAAGACGGTTGGCAAACCGTCTTTCAATTTTGTTAATTAAATTCTAAGGCAATCGTTAGAAGTTCCATTTTACAAATCCATCCTTGTACACATCGAACACATAATTCCCCTCTACCAATAAAATGAAAGCCAGATAAAGGACCAAAAAAACGGGTGTCCAAACAATGGCTCTTCTCAAAGCACTTTTTTCGTCTCTTAGGTGCATAAAATCCCAAGAGATGTAATAAGCTTTTACCAAGGTCAGGATGATAAAAATCCAGTTTAACAATTTCATACCAAGTACGTAGGTGTCGGTTAAAAACTCAGGTTTGAAAATACCCAAAACAACTTCTACCGCAGTCACAAGAGTAAGAAATGCCAAAACGCCCCAAATTTTCTGGGTATTGGACTTAAACTTCCATAACCCCCTAAAAATCTCTAATTTATGTTCGTGTGCCATAATATCTATCTAAACTTAACCTGAAAATTTTTAAACCAAATAAAAGAAGGTAAATACGAATACCCAAACCAAATCTACAAAGTGCCAATACAGACCAACTTTTTCTACCATTTCATAGTGTCCCCTTCTTTCATAGGTTCCCAAAATGACATTGAAGAAAATGATAAGGTTAATAACTACGCCAGAGAATACGTGAAAGCCATGAAAGCCCGTAATGAAGAAAAAGAAATCGGCAAAGAGACGGCTACCGTATTCGTTGTGAATCAAATTGGCACCTTCTACAACTTGGGAGGCATCGGCCAATTTTGAAAGGGATTCCTGTCGGCTTAAAACAACTTTCTCACCTTCTTCATTAATTGTTTCCGTTTTAATCGCCAAACCGGGATTCGCCTTAAATCCTTCAATTACTTCATTTACCGTGAAACTTGGCATAGTCCCTTCTCCATAGAACCAAATACCATTACTTTCCTCATGGGCGACACGCTCGCTTGCAATACTTTTGGCGAAATCGGCCAAAGCAACCCTTTTTCCCGTTTCGGCGTCCACAAACTGTAAAATTCGGCCACCCTTGGTCTCAATAGCACCATAATCCCCTTTTATAAAGGTCGCCCATTCCCAAGCTTGTGAACCTACGAATATGGCACCTCCAATAATCGTTGCGAACATATACCATATAACCGCATTTTTCTTCATTCTATGACCTGCATCCACGGCCAAAACCATGGTTACGGAAGACATGATCAAAATAAAGGTCATGAAGGCAACATAAATCATTGGGTAATTACCATGGAAAAAAGGAACGTGCGTAAATACTTCGTCCGCAATGGGCCAGGTTTCCATAAACTTAAAGCGGGAAAAACCATATGCCGCCAAAAAACCAGAAAAAGTAAGCGCATCCGAAACCAGAAAGAACCACATCATCAACTTCCCGTAGCTAGCGCCCAAAGGCCTATTGCCACCTCCCCACACGCTTTCTTTAATTTCCGTAGTAACTGTCGTATCCATAGATTTATAAATCGTTTTAATAAAACATTGGCAAATTTACATTTTTTTCAGCTATATAAAAGCTTGAATCAGATTCAAAACCAATTTTGTTTCAAAATATTATTTTACGAAGATCATAAACAACAAAAGGTAAATCCATAGCAGGTCCAAAAAGTGCCAAAAAGTGGCACCCAAGGTAATTCCCAAATATTCATCTTTTGAATATTTCCCTTTGTATTGATTGTACAAAACCACCAAAAGGGAAATAAGGCCCGCCACTACATGGACAATATGCACCATGGCTATTAGAAACACATAGGACATCTTAATGTTACTTGTGGGCCCCGTAAAATAATAGCCCTCAGCCACCATCTGGGAAAACCCATAGAACTGCATAATTATAAAAGCGATACCTAAGGCCAACGTTGCCAATAGCCAGGTGGTGCCCCTTTTACCATTACCTTGCTTTACCGCATTTTTTGCAAATATATAGGTGACACTACTGGCGATGATTATGGACGTACTTACATAAAAAGCCGAAGGAAGATGAAGGCTGCTCACCCAATCTTCTCGGGAGCTACTAACAATATACGCACTGGTCCATCCAGCAAAACCCATCAACAGGCTCACCATCCCGAACCAAAGAATCATCTTTTTGGAACGGTCCCTTTTTTCCTTTTCAGTACCCGTGGTCAAATCCATATCAGACTAAATAAATTTATCGATTACATATATTATTTGCATTAGTGTAATATAGCTTACACTTGCCAACATTAGTTTTCTAGCGGTTGCCGTATCCCTTTTGATATACAGCCTAAACGCAAAAAACAACATTACCCCGCCCATAAGAAATATGAGTATTGCAGCCGGAATAGAAAGGGACAGTCTTCCTGTAATCCCAAATACGGGGATTACGGATATGACCATCATCCATACGGTATACATGATAATCTGTAATGCCGTACCCGCATCCTTTTTACCTGTAGGCAACATTTTAAAACCCCCTTTTTTGTAATCATCGTGCAACATCCAGCCTAAGGCCCAAAAATGGGGAAATTGCCAAAAAAACTGAATCATGAACAAGGTTCCCGGCTCGATTCCAAATTCGTTCGTAGCGGCGACCCAACCCAACATAAATGGAATGGCGCCCGGAAAGGCTCCTACAAAAACAGCCAAAGGCGTTTTGGTCTTTAGAGGGGTATATACACTTGTGTACAGGAAAATGGAAATAGCCCCAAACATGGCCGTTTTAGGATTGAGAAGGTATAGAGTTACGATTCCCAACAGGGTAAGTGTAACGGCAATGGTCATCGCCATAGAAACCGACACTCTTCCCGCTGGTATGGGCCTGTTCCTAGTCCGTTTCATCAAGGCATCCAAATCCCTTTCAATGACCTGATTAAATGCATTGCTCGCCCCTACCATGCAATATCCTCCAAAGGCCAATAAGAAAATAGCGCTAATACTTACTTCGTAGGCACCTAAAAAATAACCGGCAATAGAGGAAAACACTACACTAACCGCCAGTCTTACTTTGGTAATCTCCTTAAAGTCAGCAAAAATCACTGCCAGTGTGTTGTCTTTTGCCATACGGACCGCGGTCTTCATCCTTACACAAAAATTGGAATGCAAAGATACTCTGACAATCATTGTCCTGCAAACCCTGATATGGATTTTAAGTAAAACTTAGAATTGTATCAAATACTGATTGAAAAATCTAAAGCTATTCCAAAAAAAAAGTCCGAACTTCGTTCGGACCTAAAAATGATTTTTATACTTCGTTATTGCAACTTAAAGTTAATTGGAATACTAAAAGGTACACGAACCGCTCTACCTCGCTGCTTACCGGGAGTCATTTTAGGTAATTTACCTATGATTCTAGCAGCCTCTGCCTCCAAATTTTTGTCCGGCCCACGCATTCTAATATTACCAATACTTCCATCCTTTTGGATTGTAAACATTACGCTTACCCTACCTTGTATACCCATTTCCTGGGCAATTTCTGGATAGCGGAAGTTTTTACTGATGTGTTTTTGGATCATTGAGTTGAAACAGGCCCTTTTGTCACTCTCGTTTTCGCAACCTGGGAAAATAGGCACATCCTCAATTACGGCGAAAGGAACGTCCACATCTTCCACTTCTTCCTCAACCACTACATCCTCCACTTCAATGATTTCCTCTTCTTGACTTGTTTCAGTAGACTCGATAACGGTTTCCTCAACTTCTTCCTCATCTTCCACGACTTCAATGATTTCAGGAGCGGCTGGTGGCGGTGGCGGTGGCGGTGTCTTGATCTGCTCCGTCATGGGAACTTCCTCATCCAACAAATCATCCACATTCATGGAGATGTCATAATTATTTACTTCGTCGTACGTTTTCCATTCAAATGCTACATAAGTAAGTAACATAACAGCGAAAAGACCTATAACAAAGTATAAGCTGCTGTTTTTAGTCAAATCCGCCTTTGGATTCTTTTTAGGTTCCATATCTCATCATTTTAGTGTTTGCTAATTTAATTAATTAATCCTTAAAGATGCAATTAAAATTTTCATTTTAACGACCCACCTTTATAAATAAGGCGTTTTACAAGCATCAATCCTACAATCGCCCCCATGGAATTGGCCAAAGCATCCATGATATCTCCTTCTCTGTTTACGGTAAAGGTATACTGTAATACTTCAATAATCATGCCGTAGATAATAGTAAAAGTAAGCACTCCCCACAGTACGGTTCTTAATTTCAACCTTGGTAAAAAATAGTCCTTTATCGCAAAAAATGCGGTCAGGAACATGACCAAATAAAATACAATATGGACTAGCTTATCAAAATGGGGAATCCTAAGGGCGAAAGATCCCATTTTCATGCCTTCAAAAGAAAATAAGCTGGAAAAAGTGACGAACACCATCCAGCTTATAAAAAGTACTTTATAGAAGAGCTTCTTAAGCACCAATCACTTCCTTATACTCCGTATCACTTAAAAGTGTCTCTATTTCTGAGCTATCTGAAAATTTAATCTTCACCATCCAACCCGCTCCGTAGGGGTCTTTGTTTACGACTTCGGGTTCATCTTCCAACGCTGTATTGAATTCAATGATTTCTCCGGACAAGGGAGAAAAAAGATCAGATACAGTTTTTACTGCCTCAACGGTTCCAAAAATAGCTTCTTTATCCAAAGTCTCATCCAAGGTATCCACTTCTACATAAACAATGTCCCCCAATTCTCCCTGGGCAAAATCCGTGATGCCTACCGTAGCAACATCACCTTCGATTCTAACCCATTCGTGGTCCTTGGTATACTTTAATTCTGCGGGTATATTCATAATCCTAATTTTTGATAGGGCACAAATGTAAATGATTCCCTAAAGGAATTCAAAAAAATAATTTCAGTTACTAAATATCTCGATTTGACTAGTTGCCAAAGTTATACCGCAATGTAAACCCGGCATTCACAGTAGTCTGCGGGAAGGCCGTAGAAACGGCAAATTGTGAGAAGTTGTGATCGTAAAAGAACAAAACGTTCAATTGTTTGCTTAACGCGTAATCCGCCCCAAATTTAATGGACAATAAATTTTGACCCGAAGTAATCTGGTTGTTGTCAATATCCAAATTCCGAATAATCGTAATATTGTCCCTAAGGCTAACATCTGCCTTTAAGTTCAAATCACCTTTTAGACGGGTCTTGTTCCCTCCTATGTTGGTCACAAATTGCACATCCTTAATCCTATAGCCCAAACCTACGGTGTATTCCTGACCGTTTATTTCCGTCATCAGGTTGTTATCAAAACTCAAGGAGAGCGTACGGTCCGTACGGACTTCCGCCAATACACTAACGGAATTCTGCATTTCAAAATCCAGTCGCACCAAGGGATTGAACTGATCGGTGAGAACCACATTGTTCAGAATCAAATCTGGAAGCACATCCTGATTTTCAGTGTCGATTGCGGGAATACCATCATTTATCAATTGCTCCTTCTCCAAATTGGTCTGGAAGGAATTGATACTGTACGAGGCCCTATACCCATGCTGGATGGAAAAACGCTTGAACTTTTTCTTGAACCACTTGTTCTGCATGAGTCCCGTATACTTAATGTTCCAATTGGGAATGGGAATCTGCCTAAAAACATCCAGGTTAACCCTGTTCACATCCTGACCTGTATAGGCCGCAAAGAAGGCCGGCAACAATACATCCTGCTGGGTCTTTCCGTACCGCTGTGGGAATCCATCCTCGTCCAGAGTGCCAGGATTCTCACCCCGATCCGATACCAACCGATTCGCAATGGTAAGCCTGTTTTCCTTGAACTGTTCAAATGTGGCCGAATCAAACTCATCACTCTTGCCAAAGGCTGTGCCTATCATCATGGTAGAAATACTAAAACTGCCCAATTGGTTCTGGAGTCCGGTCCTATTGTCCAACAAGGCTTCCAAATCATAATTCTCCTGTATGCTACTGGAGTACTGCCTATCGGCTACCAAATCGATGGTGATATCCCTAGTGGGCTGGGCCGTGGCCGTAATGTTCAATTGCTTGTTGGTCCTGCGGATGAATTGATCATTAAAATCCGAGAAAGCGGTCAACCAACCATTTCTGGCGGCCTCGAAACGTACATCTGACTGGCTACCCAAAACAAAACCGAGCGTAGGTCTGGTAGTCCCTATAAACCCAATAGACTGGGTATAACCGGGAAGCACGGTTCCATTGTTCTCGTTGTAGTTGATGTTCAAACGTTTTACCATCGTAACTACATCCACCACCGTATTGAACAAGCCACTCGTTTTTGGCTTTACCTTTTCCTCTACCTTTTCTGCTTGGTCCAGGATACCTGGACGGGGAGGTGCACCTCTTTGGGCCGTTGGGGCCTCCCTCTTCTTCAGGCCGATGAGATCGTAGAACTTCTGCATGGTCAAGGAAGCGGTCAACGCGTGGGTGTTGGCATTCTGAACCGTATTGATACGGGCATTGGGATCATTTAATGCTTCCTGTGCTACCTCAGCAAGGGCGTCCCCGCCACGTTGCCAATCAAAATTACTGGTGTAGCTGTACTGCGCATTGATAAAGTCCAAAGCCGGTATTTTGGCAAAGGGCACTTCATAGTTCAACTGTATCTGCTGCGAATGTCTATTTGGCTCGCCCAAATCAAAAAAGCCGTCCCATAGTTCAAGGGTCTTGTCTATTTCAGACCGTGGATTCCCATCTTCTTCAAAATAGTTACGGACGATGTTATTGTTCGATGCCGTCATATTGAAACGCAGGGACTTGGTCAGGTTGTAATTGACCGCGTACTGCCAATTGAAAAGGTAGTTCCGTTGTTGTAACTCTGGTAATGGTAATCTATCTACGCCTTCTTCCCGTACGTCCCTAAATCGCTGGGCGTTGAACTGTCTATTGATATTGGAATTCACAGAAAAACTTGCCGGTAGCAGGTTCAAGTTCAAATCCTTTAACCATTTCCAGTACTTGCCCGTAAACAGGGAATCCTTTTTGGCAAAGGGAGCTACCTCCACCGGGTCGAAACTATGGTTATAGACAAAACCGGCATTAACGGATTGATCCCGAAGTTCCGCAATTTCAAAATCCCGATGCTCCGTTTCGTTGTAGGAGTAATTAAAGGTAAAGTTCTCAACATCGTAGAAATTGGCATCGGCCTCTTCACCTCGATCTTTTCGAACCCCTATAAAATTGATGCTGGTCCGCTTGGTATAGTCCTCGGCCTGCTCACGTATTTCATCCGCCGTTTGCTGGTCCGGTGCGGCATCGATTAAATCGTTCAACTTTAAGTCATCATAGACCGGGTCGAATTCCGGAGTAATCAACTGCTCCGATATTCCATAATTAAAGGGTAATTGTATGCCCCATTTCTTGGGCAATAATTGGCCCACGTTTACATTGGTCACCACATCATAACTTGTGGCGTCCTCCCGGGCCCTTTCGTTCGGCATTTGGTCAATGGACCCAAACCCGGAGGTACTTTTACTGCCCGTTGCCGTAACGTTCGCAAAATCTGCCATGTTCGCATCTACAGCGGCTATAGCGGCCCAACCACCATTGTTGTCCAATCCGGCCAAACGAAGTTCGTTGAACCAAACTTCTCCCCTTGCCGGTAAAATATCCTGGTTTTTGATACCTACCATCATACTACGGATACTACCCAAGGACGGATTTCCCTTAATTCCGATACGCAAGCTACCCGGTGCCCTGTCATCAAACTCGTTTACGGGAACGACTTCCCCGTTTTCCACCTCAAAATAGCGCACCTCGCTCAAATCGCCCCCTTGTATCCAAACCGACTTCACCTTGTTCAAATCGCTCAAGGCAATATTCATTTCGTTGACATCGGGCCATATTTCACTCTCCGAAGCCGCTGTAAACGGAGTAAACTGCAACGGTAGTTCTATTTGGTAATAATTTTGGGTAAAGTCCGTACCAATACGTAAGAAACCTACTAGAGGTGTGGAACTGTCCGCATAATCGCTATCCACGATCTTCTCCGCGTGCATGAACATTTTAATCTTTTGATACTGACGGATGTCGACGTTCAAATTTTTGAACACTCCCCTGGAATCTCGAGGTTCCAATCCTTCCACGACCAACGATAAAGACTGCTCGTTCTGCCTGATGATGGTATTGTTATTGTTCAACTGTTCCCTTGCGACCCCTGGTGGGAGTACGTACGGGATCGGAATCCTTCCACTGTTTTCCTCTATATTTACGGTGTTCACCTCCAAGGTGGTCCCATCGTCCGCGGGATTATCATCGACCAGCGGATCTTGCAATGTCTTTAAGTATGTTCTCCAATCCCCACGTACCAAATCCAGCGTCGCAAACCGAAGTACGGTTGGTCCCGTGAATCCTGTCATATACATACGCATGAAACTGATCGACCTGAAATCCGTTATACCGCCTACGGCATCGGTAAAATCGGTCAGCGGTATTTTATACTGGATCCATCTTCTGTTCAATTGTGTTCCGTTGGGAAGTTCAGGGGTAATGCCTTCTTTGATATCGGTTACATATTTATCATCGATGGTCGTTCCCGGTTTGATTTGTATACGGTATTCATAATAACTATTAACCGTATTCATGGTCAAATCCCGGTCCACATCCTCTACATCGGGCAATGTGGTAGACCCCCTATTGGTATTGGTGACTTGCACGGGCGAGTTTCCATCGGGGTTATTAAAATCCAGATACCGCTCCAAAATACCGCCCTCCCGGTTCAAATAGTACTGATAGTTGTCCAAGGCCGGATCCGGTCCTGGATTGGCATCGTAAATGGCGGCTTCGGCTTCATCGTTCAACCCATCAAATCCCAAATCCTGTAAGGTCCTGTTTGTTTCGCTCGCATCAAAGGCATACACCAAGGATTGGGTTGCGGGCACCTCGCCCCAACTAGTAGGAGCTACAAAATCATTACTTTCCACACCGGGCAATCCATTTTCATATTGTTTTTTGCCGTCCCGTAAAATGTCTTCGGATATATTTCCCAAGTTCAACACCAACTCCCCGGGACTTGTTGCCTCCCCGTCCACATACGGGTCCAACACCCAGAACTGCACGAATTCCACATTGGCCTGTTCAAAGTTGGTACTGCTCAAGGAACGCATAATACCCCCCCATTTTTGATCTGCTTGGGTACCCTGAAAGTCCGGATTGTTATTATACGGGCCTTTTTGATTAGGATAATAGGCCATATCCAAAGTTCCCTGAACCGTAGTCTGTCCTTGGGCTATGTCTATTTGAGGAAAAACCTCATCTATGAATACCCTACGCGTAGGATTGGTAGAAATATCGTTATCCGTAATGGCGGAAGGTCTTTGGTTCGTATAAAAAATAGGGTCGATGGTATACCAAGCCATTTTAGCTCGGCCGTAGCCGTTTTCAAGGTTTGCCGGATCTTCCGGTGAAGTTCCTATCAACTGCCCGCCGGGCACAAATTCCAAAGGGGTACTGGCCAAGGTCCACCCCAAGGAACCCCGGATATCGATCAAGGCTTGGGCCCCTTCAAAATCATCAAGGTAGGTGGTGGTTTCCCCTTGGAAATCCGCATTCTTGGGCGAATTGGGCTTTAACCATGCCACTTCTGCCCTAACCGATACATTGGAAGGTACATCAGTATCGATGTTGGGTAATTTGTTCGCCATTCTGGTCAACCAAGGTACTTCGGTCGAAAAATTACCATTAAGCCCAAAAATGGTATTGTTTACAGGTTCTATTCCAAAATTCGACTTTTGGGTCAGGGGACGTTCATTCAAATTCAATAATGTTCCACCCAGTACAAAGTTTTTGTTGAACTGATGTTCCAAATTGACCCCTGTGAAACGTCTTGTCTGCTGGCCAAATACCGCATTGTTCTCTACCGATATATTGATGGGCACATTGGAAGCTTCCAGACTTGGATCTAAGATCTGCACGGTTCCCGCCTGATAGTTCACCGTATAATCGATTCCTTCCTGTAATTGTCTGCCACCGGCTGTAACAGTTACGGAACCTCGGGGCACGTTGAAGGCACCAATGGGAATACCGTTGTTCCCCTCGGATTTGTATCTACCCTTTAACAGGAACTTGTTTTTTTCTGGATCCTGAAGCGCTGCCGCCTTGGTGGATTCGTACATATCCCTGAAGACATATTTCTCCTGATTGTCATTATAGGAAGCAGCATTTTCGTAATCTCCCGTACCGCTGTCCAAGGTTTCGAACAGGTACTCCCCAAAAGGTTCCACCTTGGTAAAAATGATTCGGCCTCCTTGAATATCCACCGTTAGACCTGGATAGAAATCAAAAAATCCGTCCCCGCCAGGCTGTACGTCATTATAGACATTCAATCTGTCCAAATTGAACACGTCCAAAAGGATGCGGTCTTCCAGACCTTCCGGCCAACCAGACCCTGGCCCTTGTACCACTGGAGTAATATAGTTCCTTGGTGTAGGATCGGAATACAGTATATTCATCTTAAAATCATCCTCGCTCAACCGAAATGCGCCCGTGGCGTAAATATTCTTCATCATCAAATCCCAAATAGGATCGCTGACATTGGTAATATTACTTTTCAAAAGTTTTAACACCAAGGTATTGTTCTCAATTATGGGCGTAGCCCCACCTGAAATGGTGGTCGCATCCACACCTCCGTTAGCAAATTCACCTACCTGATAAACGTTACCGTCAAAGGTGTATTGATAGGCGACTGCCAACACCTCATCGTTGCTCAACCGTTGATTCAAGGAAATGTAACCCAATTGGGTGTTGAAATCATAATCCCGTCCCTGCTCCAGTTTGCGGGCATTTTCCAAAATAGCGTAATCAAACCCTTGATTGGTCTGATAGCCCGCCACAACCGAATTAAATCCTTGCTCGACCGTGGCTATTTCCCGAATATTGTCGTTCAACGCGCCTCCACCTGTTGTGATCAATGTAGGGTCATAGGCATTTGCCCCATTTCTAGGTAGACCGTTCAAAGAGGATGAAAAAAATCCGCTGGATGCGTCCCCAGCAATCAATCCTATTCTAGTCTTTTCCTCATCGGTTGTGCCAGAAAGTGGGTCTCCAAACCTAGTTTCCCCCAAATCCTGCAACGCTACCACATTACGTACGTTCAATGTTTGCTGACTCCTGTTGGTGACCCAAACTTCCAAACGGGTAATCTGTATCTTGCTCTGGATAAAGGGATACTTTTCCAAAGCCCTGTCATAGTTATCCCGAAAGTACTGCGCCAAGAAGAAGTGCCTGTCCTCATCATAATCCAAAGCGGTTAAGGAAAACTCATTGATGGTACCACCGCCCTGGGCCACTACCGTATTGTTCTGGGAGCGCTGTTCTGAAAAAACCGCGGTGACCGTTGTTTTACCAAACTGTAATTGCGTCTTTACCCCAAAAAGACTTTGTGCCCCTTGTATCAAGGAGCTGTTCAAAGGCATGTTGACGTTACCTACTTCTATTTTTCTTAAGATATCATCCTCGGTTGGGGTATAGTCCAACTTTACGATATTCTGGAAATCGAAAGTTGCCTCTGTATCATAATTGGCATTTACCTGTAAACGCTCCCCAATCTTGCCTAACATACTTAGACTGATGCGCTGATCAAAATCAAAGGACAGGTTTGTCCTATTACGAGGCGATAGGGAGGGGTTATCATTTTTTTGCCAGATGACACCCAAATCCATGGCAACGGAACCTTGCGGGATTACCTCAATCGTATTCCCGCCAAAAACCGATTGAAAAAAATCATTGTTGATGTAAAAGTTGGGCAAAAGATTTCTTCGGGCTTCCTCGCTTCCGGCCTTCTTACCGGAATACGCATCGGATTTTTCCTTGAAATAACTTTTGATTCCTTGTTTCCGGACAAGTTCATAGTATTCATCAGGGGTAAGGATTATAGGGTAGCCAATATTGAAATCGCCGATACTTTCATTGTAGATATATCGGTCCAAATTTGGATCATAAATATATTTGGAAACGATACTGTCTGGATTCTCCAATACGATCCTTCCCAGATCGTAGCCTGTCTTTACCGAATCCAATTCCTGTTCATCCGTTTCCTGGGCCATGGAACGTTCCACAAAGCCAATGAATAGAATGAATAGGAAAATACCCTTAAAAGAATTTTTAAGTTGTTTAAATGCCCCTTGTTTCAAACTTGCTATAAATTTTTCAGCGCCAGTTTTATAATGTTCTCTACGCTTAAAGAGGGGTCTTGGGAAATAACCTTATCTACTACCTTTTCAGCCTGTCTTCTAGCAAAACCCAGAACCTCTAAAGCAGATAACGCTTCATCCTTATTTGTATTGTTTGGAGTTAAGGAAACTTCATCTATATCGTAGACTTTTAAAATCTTGTCGCGCAGGTCCAGAATGACACGTTGCGCAGTCTTGGCACCGATGCCCTTTATGGCCTGGATAGCCGGCACGTTTCCATTGGCAATTGCATCCCTTATTTCGGCGGGTGACATGGAGGACAACATCGTTCTGGCCGTACTTGAACCTATCCCAGAAACGGATAACAACAACCTGAAAATCTCCCTTTCCGATTTTTCCGAAAAACCGAAAAGGGTATGGGAATCCTCTTTGACCTGAAGATGGGTATAAATATTCACCAATTCGGCATCCGGCAATTTAGAAAAAGTATGCAAGGATATGTTTACGAAATAGCCCACCCCGTTGCATTCAACAATTATATGGGTAGGGTTCTTTTCTATTAATTTCCCCTTTAAATGGTGAATCATTTATTTTGGTTGTTGGTTGTTATCCGCTGAAAATTATATCCTCAGAGACCAAGTAATTATTAAACCTTTATTTTGTTATTTTAGCCTGTTTTCTTTTTTCCCTCTCTTGGGCATCAATGACCGCAACGGCCGTCATGTTCACTATTTCCTCAACACTTGCACCTAATTGCATTATGTGTACAGATTTTCGTAATCCCACCATAATGGGGCCGATGGAATCTGCCTTGTTCAATTCCTTCAGCATCTTATAGGTTATATTGGCCGATTCAAGATTTGGAAAGACCAAGGTATTTACCTTTCTGCCCGCCAGTTTGGAGAAAGGGAACTTACTTTCATGAAGCTCCTTGTTCAATGCGAAATCCATTTGTATTTCACCATCGACCACCAAATCTTGGTTATTTTCATGAAGGATTCGTACCGCCTCACGCACCTTTATGGCGTTTTGATGTGGCGAAGAACCAAAGTTAGCATAGCTCAATAGTGCGATTACGGGATCAAACCCAAAGGTAGTGGCCACATTGGCGGTCATTTGCGTAATATCGGCTATCTCTTCTGCATTTGGGTCTATATTTATTGAAGTATCCGCCAAAAAAAGCGGTCCTCTTTCCGTAATCATAATGTTTACTGTGGCAACCCTCTTAACACCAGTCGCCCTACCAATTACCTCCAAAATAGGTTTCACTACGGTAGGATAGGCCCTGGAATATCCTGAAATCATACCATCCGCATCCCCTTCCAGTACCATCATGGCCCCAAAATAGTTGCGCTCCCGCATTTTTATTTTGGCGCTATACAAGGTAGTGCCTTTCCTTTTTCTACTTTCCCAGTACTTTGTGGCATATCTGATATGCCGCTCGTCAAATTCGTCGGATAAAGGATCTACAATTGGAATATCGGCATCAAATTCCAGTTCCTTCTTCAACTCCAAAATAATATCCTTTCTACCAAGTAGAATTGGTTCCGCGATACCTTCTTCATATACGATCTGTGCCGCTTTCAGGACATCCAAATGATCCGCTTCGGCAAAAACGATTTTTTTGGGATTTGATCGTGCCCTGCTGTGCAACAAACGAACCACTTTGTTATCGTTTCCTGAGCGGAGCATTAATTCCTCCTTGTACTTGTCCCAATCCTCAATGGGAGCCCTGGACACACCACTATCCATAGCGGCCTTGGCCACGGCCGGCGGAATCTCGTGGATCAATCGTTGATCAAAAGGTTTTGGGATTATGTAGTCCCTCCCGAAGGTGAGTCGGGTTTCCCCATAGGCGATATTCACCTGTTCCGGTACGGGCTGTTTCGTGAGTCGGGCCAAGGCCTTTACGGCCGCCATCTTCATTTCCTCATTGATCCCAGTTGCCCGCACATCCAAAGCGCCCCTAAAAATAAACGGGAATCCCAGTACATTGTTCACCTGATTGGGGTGATCGGAACGGCCCGTGGCCATGATGATATCCTTTCGGGTCTTTATGGCCAGGTCATAGTTGATTTCCGGATTAGGATTGGCCATGGCAAATACAATGGGGTTGTCCGCCATGGAAAGTAGCATTTCCGGAGTTACAATATCTGCTATGGAAAGCCCGATAAATACATCGGCCCCAACCATCGCTTCCTCTAAAGTGTCTATTTTTCTATCCGTAGCGAATTCCTTCTTGGCTTCCGAAAGGTTTTCGGCATCCTTTCTAATAACCCCCTTGCTATCCAACATAACTATGTTCTCCGCCCTTGCCCCAAAGGCCTTGTAAAGCTTTGTACAGGATACGGCGGCCGCCCCTGCCCCACTGACAACGATGGTTACGTCTTCAATTTTTTTCTTTGCAAGTTCGAGGGCGTTCAGGAAAGCGGCCGCGGAAATTATGGCCGTGCCGTGCTGGTCATCGTGCATTACGGGGATATCGAGTTCCTCCTTTAACCTTCTCTCGATTTCAAAGGCTTCGGGAGCCTTAATATCTTCAAGGTTTATTCCCCCAAAAGTTGGGGCAATCATTTTTACGGTTTCGATGAACTTATCCACATCCTCCGTATCCACCTCGATATCGATTCCGTCTATATCGGCAAAAATCTTAAAGAGTAGTCCTTTACCTTCCATTACGGGCTTGGAGGCTTCCGGCCCTATATTGCCCAATCCCAAAACAGCGGTGCCGTTGGAAATAATGGCCACCAAATTTCCTTTTGAAGTGTATTTATAGACGTTCTCTTTGTTTTTAGCAATTTCGAGACAAGGCTCCGCTACTCCAGGGGAGTAGGCCAATGCAAGATCGCGCTGCGTACTATAGGGTTTTGTGGGTACTATTTTAATCTTACCGGGCTGTGGTTTGGCGTGATAGACCAATGCCTCCCTTCGTTGCTTTTCCTTGCTCATTTTCTGGGAATTTAAATAACAAATGTAAAGGTATTACAGAAAACCTGATGAAAAAGAGGCCTTTTTATCGAAAGTATTATAGATTAATAAATGAATCCCTAATTTATAAATCGACAAGGGTTTTTGCTTTCCCTACATTCAATCGCATAGCCAAGAAAGCTGCAATGATAAAAAAGGTACCTGCGAAAAGCATTGCGTTAATTGCCTCACCTCCCAATAGGTATTTATAAATTGGACCGAAAGTGAGCGTTTCTATACCCATAGGGATAACAATCATCATGTTTAAAATCCCCATATAGACTCCCCTTCTTTCCTGAGGCACTACCTTAGAAACCATTGTATAAGGTATGCCCATCATGGCCGCCCATCCAATTCCGAACAATACCATGGGCGCCAATACCAGTAACGGGTCATTAATAAACGGAATGGAAAACAGGGCAATGGCGGTTCCGACCAAACTATAGGCATATACCTTTTTGCCTCCAAATCTTAAAGTCAAGGGCACCAATCCCAGAGCTACCACCATGGTTACTATGTTGTAGGTAAGGCTCATTTGTGCCGACTGCGAAGCAGCTTCCGAAGTGGAATACCCCATAGTGCTTTTGAACAAGGGGGTAATATATTGCCAGTAAACAAATAAAGCATACCATTGGAACAGATAAACCGCCCCGAGTTTCCATAGGAAAACGGGCATGTTTTTTACCGCATCCTTTATTTCGGCAAAAGGTGTAGCAATACGGGCTGCCAAAGGTTTCTTCTTGGCGGAGTTTATCTCCTCCAGTTCTTCGTCCGATGGCGGTATTTCCGGAGTTTTCAATACCGACCATAAAATGGTGGTAATCGAAAGGATACCTCCAATGTAAAAGGAATAATACAGCCAAGTAGGAATGGAACCCGCTACTTCTACCGATTCATCCCCGAACAAATATTGAAAAAGAACGATGGACCCGTTCGCCAATAAAATACCTGCACCTACAAATAAACTTTGCATCTGATATCCAAGGCTGAACTGCTTTTCTGGAAGCTTGTCCCCTACAAAAGCCCTATAGGGCTCCATGGCCATGTTATTTCCCACATCCAAAATCCAAAGAAGGCCTACAGCAAACCAAAGAACCGGACTTGAAGGAAACATGAACAAACATATACTTCCAATGAGTGCGCCTATCAAAAAGTAAGGCTTTCGTCTTCCCCATCTTGGAGACCAGGTCTTATCTGACATGGCGCCAATTATTGGCTGAACCACCAATCCTGTTACCGGTCCTGCGATGTTCAATATCGGCAACATTTCTTCTGGCGCCCCCAAGTAGAGAAAGATGGGATTGATAGCGGTTTGTTGAAGGCCAAAACTGTATTGAATGCCTAAAAATCCCACATTCATATTAAATATCTGCCAGAAGCTAAGACTTGGTTTGGTTAGTTGCATACAATCTGATATTTGATTTTATAGAAAGTAATTACGGGATTGACAAAATACAACAATCCCTTTTTTTGAATCCTCATAAAAAGTCGTCTAGCAATATAGTATAATTAACGAAAAGTAAATATAAATAGAAGGATAATTAGAAATCAAAACCCAGCTATAACGTTGTAGTGGTTTAGGACTCTTTTTGTAGAAATTCAATGTTCCTTTTCAATCCAGAAAATTTGGTCCTTTTCACAGCCGATTTTTTGAACACTTTTTTAAAAACGTCTTCCGTTATCTCCTCCCAGTCCTTTTTGGTCATGGACAACAACTCCGGATGCGGATTGAACAAAGGTTCCTTATGTGGTTTTGAAAACCGATTCCATGGACATACATCCTGACAAACATCGCAGCCAAAAATCCAATCGTCCATTTTAGCTTGGAACTCGGTCGGAATTTCATTTTTGAGTTCTATCGTAAGGTAGGAAATACATTTACTGCCGTCCACGACATAGGGTTCTATAATAGCTTGGGTGGGACAGGCATCGATACAGGCCGTACAGGTCCCGCAATGATCCGTAACAGGTGTGTCGTAATCCAATTCCAAATCGATAATAAGCTCTGCTATAAAATAAAAGGAACCGACCTTTTTCGTCAATAGGTTGCTGTTCTTCCCAATCCATCCCAAACCACTTTTTGCTGCCCACGCTTTGTCCAAAACCGGTGCTGAATCAACAAAGGCACGCCCTTTCACCTCACCGATTTCTTCGGATATAAAATCATGCAATTGCCTTAGTTTGCCTTTGATCACATGATGATAATCCTCACCATATGCATATTTGGAAACCTTAAAGGTGTCTTTTTCTTGAGTTTCTTGTGGAAAGTAATTCAACAACAAGGATATCACTGACTTGGCCCCGTCCACCAGCAAGCGAGGGTCCAGTCGTTTATCGAAATGGTTTGCCATGTACCCCATTTCCCCGTGCATGTTTTTTTTCAACCAGCGCTCCAGTCTTGGGGCTTCCTGTTCAAGAAACTCTGCCCTGGATATACCACAAGACAAAAAACCGAGGCGCTTGGCTTCGGTTTTTATTCGCTGTGACAATATACTTCGGTTCATATTCCGAAGGTACATTAATTTTAATTTAAAATAGTTAATCAGGAAGTAGGCGGTATGTAGACCGGCACAACATTTTCAATAGGTTTTAAAGATTTTAGATAGGCAAAAATCGCCTCGACATCCTCATCATTCATACTTCTGTAGGCCTCTACGGGCATTGGAGGCATAATTGGTCTAGAACCATCCAGTCCCTTATATTTTCCCTCTTTAATTGCCTTCTTGAATTGGTCTAATGTCCAGCTTCCTATACCTGTTTCATGAGGCGTAAGGTTACCGGCATAGCTGGTTCCCCAAGGTCCAACCGCAGCCGTTAAATCCCCTGCAAACAAAGCCCAAGGGCCTAAAGGAACATTTTCAGGGATTGGCGGTAAAGCTCCGGAACTGTCAAATCCCATCATGTAACGGTCCATGTCCGGCACAGGACCCATTTCAGTCATTTTCTTGGGCGTATGGCAATCTGCGCAGCCAATTATACTTACCAAATACTCACCTCGCTCTTCTAAATTCACCGTTTTAACGTTTGCTTCCTCTATTACTGCGACCTTCTTTTCCTTAGGCCGGTTGCACGAGGCCAATATCAATACCGAAAAGGTCATGATCGCGATTAATTTATTTTTCATCTTCTTTCTTTTTTGGTTGTTAAATCCGTATAGGCCTAATTATCGGAAGGGTCACTAAAAGGCACATTAGGGTTAAATTCTGCAAATACTCCATTGGGGTTCTCTTCAACGATCCAGGCGTGAAGTGTCCATGAACCTCCCGCCACATTGGGATTGTCATCCCAGTGATCCGCGTCTCCCACAAAACCTTCTGGAGGTGTAGGAGAAATAGCCTTTGGAACCGCGTACTCGACACCTACCAATTTTAGCTGACCTTGTTCATTGGGCACGTACAGGAGAATTTCTGGTTTTTCCATATCAAATTCACCATCGATAAGTCCTACATTGATATAATGGAAGCCCATGTTGGGAACATATATAGATGGATTAAATGGATAAGGATCGGCATAGCCTGCCTTTTTCGCCTGTTCAAAGCTGTGATAGCGCATGGTTGCTCTATTAACTTTTTTCAATTGGGATTCCAATGTTTCCTTCTTTGCTTTTAGGGATACCAATTCAAGCTCGTTTTCTGTAGTAGTAGTCTCCTCTTTTGAACAGGAAGTAACTACTATGAGTAATAATAGACTTCCTAAACTTGCAATTGTGCCTTTTAATGTTTTCATAACGATACGATTTAAATGAAATATTATATGTCCTTTGGGGAACAGTATCGCTAAGGTCAAAAGAAGCTACATATGTGTTTGACAAAAATGTCGCATATCTTAACAGATTTGTCTCACCTAAATAAAAACATTGATTATCAATAACTTAAAAGACTCTAATTTCTAATGACGGCCACTTCGCTTGGAGAGATTCCAAACTTTTCCTTAAAGCTCTTGGCAAAATATGAGAGATTGGAAAAACCAACACTATAAGCAACTTCAGAAACATTACCAGTACAATTCTGTAAAAGTTTAAATGCGCTATTCAAACGAATTTCGGATATAAGCTGATTGGCAGATTTATTTGTTAACGCCTTTAATTTGCGATGTAATTGGGCACGACTAAAACCCACAGAGCTGGCAAGTAGCTCTACGGAAAAAGAACAATCTTCCAGGTGTTCGTTGATGACCTTAAAAACCTTTTTAAGAAATTCATCCTCCATTGAATTTAAGGAAAGGTCGTCCACCAGGAGACCATCTAACTCCTTCACCTTTATCCAAAGCTTTTCTCTTAAACCTATTAGATTTTTGATTCGTACCAAAAGCTCATCGGAAGCGAAAGGTTTGGTTAAATAGGCATCGGCACCCTGATAAAGTCCTTGCATCTTATTGTCCTGGCCGGCCTTGGCAGTCAGTAATATAATGGGGATATGACTCGTCTTGCTATTCGTCTTTAACGTGTCACATAAGGCAAATCCGTCCTTTTTGGGCATCATAACGTCACTAATGATAATATCCGGTATTTCAGTCGTAGCAATCCTCTCTCCTTCCTCCCCATCCTTAGCAAGTAAAATTTCATATTGTTCCTCTAAAATGCAGCCCACATAACTTCTTAAATCTTCATTATCTTCTACGATCAATGCAATTGGCAAATCCCTTTTGGACCTATTACTTCCTTTTTCACTAAGCGTGGTAAATGTTTCAAAATACCCTTCTTCAGTATCTGTTGGTGCTTGGGCCTCAACTATCATGGCTGATTTGGGGAGACCTTCCAAAGTAATGGGTATTTTTAAGTAAAATGCGGTGCCTTTCCCTAAGGAGCTTTCTACCTTTATTTCTCCCTGATGCAATTCGACCAACTCCTTTGTCAATGCAAGCCCGATTCCAGAACCATTACGTTCAGAGCCTTCCACTCTATAAAACCGATCAAAAACATTGCCAATATCTTCTTTTGAGATTCCATTACCAGTATCTGAAACAGAAAAGTCAAGATTGCCGTTATTAAAATCAACATTGACGGTAACCTTTCCCCCTTGGCTGGTATACTTGAATGCATTGGATAACAGATTGTTGACTATTTTCTCCAACCTATCAGCATCGAAATAGGCAATTTCCGAATCTGAGCTGAACGTTACCTCATAGAAAATACCGGCACGTTCCGAGGTGCTTTCAAATGAATAGACCATCAATTTTAAAAATGGTATAATATCATTTTTAGTTAGGGAAAGTATTGTCTTTCCACTCTCCAATTTGGAAAGTTCCAATAGTTCATCGACCAAGGATTGCAAACGGGAAGAATTTCTTTGCACAATATTAAATTCCGTTTCACTTAAGGTCACGCCTTGTATCTCATTGTCCTTTTGCACTCTTTTGGCATTTTCCAGGGGCCCCTGAATCAAAGTTAGCGGCGTTCTGAACTCATGACTAATATTGGTAAAAAATCGAGTCTTTAGCTCATCTAAATCCTTCATACGAAGAATCTCAGAACGCGATTTTTCCGCTACCACTCTTTCATTTTCATTTCGTTTGGCTATAGTTTGACGCCTATACGCAATACCGAAGGAATATATAATAATTTGTAGAAAAATACCCGTGGCATAAGGGTCAAGTCTAAATGGGGGATTCATCAAGTCCATTGACCAAAGTGTTCCTATTACGAGAGCAATACTGGCGACAATAGAACCAATTCCAAAATATCTGGCGAATGCATCATTCTTAAGCGCAATAACAATTGACACTATCAAGCTAGCAACGGCATAAACATTTAGAAAAACATAATGAAAACCTACCCCGGTGAAGGATGTTTGGGGTTCTAATAATAGAACGTAAACAGTTGTTAAAAGTATCTCCACCAAGATGAACAATGCTAGGCCTAGCATCACTCTGTCCAATATTGGAAATTTGATTTTGGAATCTATAAACGCCCTACCAAAAAACCAAAATGAATAAAAAATTCCATTTGCTATTAGTAACCATGTTATGTAGCGAAACTTAGCCAAACCACCAATGATAAACCCTACGGTCATAGCCTGGGTTAGGGTACAAAAAACCAACCAAATACAGAACCAAAGAAAAATAGGTTCCCTCAAATAGATGTACTGCAAAAAATGATAAAGCAATATAATGAACGTAACACCAAATAAAAAAATATTGAAACTACTGTGGTACTGGTTAAACTGATGGTAATAGGGTTGATCAGGGCTTCTAGCAGTCAAATTGAAATAGGCCGGATATCCCATAGCATTGCCTTTAACCTTGATTATCACTTCTACAACCTTATTGACGGGCAGTGAATCTAAGGTAATCGCATTCATAATCCAATTACCCTTATATGTCTTTTCTTTCTTTGGATATTCGACTCCCGTTTTTTGATGGAATATAAATTCCTTGTCTACATACCCATAGACGTCAACGGTTCCATTACTTTTAGTCCATGCCGGTGGACCGATCATTTTATCTTCAAAATGCAAGGTCCAGCCAATTAATGGTTCTTTTGTTTTTAAGTTGAGTTTTCCCCAATAGGTGGTTCCAACCTCTAGATATCGGGGCAATTCATCTCCTTGGAGAAAAGAGAGGGTGGTATCGGCAACAATCTTTTTGGGTGTAAAAACATCATTGATATCCGGATACACCTTTAGAACGTGATCGAGGGAATGGACCGGATATAATGTGTCCAGCACATAGACGTTTTCTTGTGAAAAGATTAATCCTGAATTGATAAGGCAAAGAAAAAGGGTATACTGAAAGAAACGCATCTATTGCAAACCGACTAATTAGGTTTGTAACAAGATAAAAAGAAAAACGAAACTTCAGAATAAACCAGGCTGTATACCCCCTTTTATCCTTCCCAAGTGCTTGTAGGCCAACTCGGTCACCTCCCGACCCCTAGGCGTGCGCATTATAAAACCTTGTTGGATTAAAAAAGGTTCGTAGACCTCTTCAATGGTTTCTGCACTTTCCGATACGGCCGTGGCCAACGTGGTTATTCCTACCGGGCCTCCCTTAAATTTATCAATGATGGTGGTCAATATTTTATTGTCCATCTCGTCCAAACCATGGGCATCTACATTTAAGGCCTTTAGACCGAATTTGGAAATTTCGATGTCTATTTTACCGTTGCCCTTTATCTGTGCAAAATCTCGAACCCTCCTCAATAAGGCATTACAGATTCTAGGGGTTCCCCTACTTCTTCCCGCTATTTCTAAGGCCGCCTCATTGGTGATCGGAACTTTTAAAATATCCGCACTTCTTTGAACAATGGTAGAAAGCAATTCCGTATCATAGTACTGTAGCCGACTTTGAATACCGAACCTTGCCCTCATGGGAGCGGTCAAGAGTCCCGATCGGGTCGTTGCGCCAATCAAGGTAAACGGGTTCAGGTTTATCTGGACCGAACGGGCATTGGGACCCGTTTCTATCATGATATCGATTTTGTAATCCTCCATCGCGGAATAGAGATACTCCTCCACAATGGGACTCAACCGATGGATTTCATCAATAAAAAGTACGTCCCGTTCATCCAAATTGGTCAAGAGTCCCGCTAAATCCCCAGGCTTGTCCAACACGGGACCGGAGGTTATCTTAATACCTACGCCCAATTCATTGGCCAATATATTTGCAAGTGTAGTTTTTCCCAATCCCGGAGGACCATGAAACAACGTATGGTCCAAAGCTTCCCCCCTTCGATTGGCCGCCTCCACAAAAACCTTTAAGTTTTCCAAGACCTGCTCCTGACCCGTAAAGTCATCAAAACTTACGGGGCGCAAAGCCCTCTCTATATCTAGTTCGGCATCGGAAAAACCGTTTTTGGACGGGTCTAGGTATTCATTCATACACCAACAAAGATAGGGAAACACTCGTTATTTTTTTTGAACCACTGTTTTCTTTATTCCATAGAATTTCAGGGAGAAATTTGTATTTTCAAAAAATGGAAAAGAAAATTTACACCCCGGGAATCCTTCAATACATTCCCTTTTTTTATGTTGTTTGGTCCGATGACCTCGTATCCGCTTCCGAGGTCAATGTTGTGGAAAGAGCCATCGAAAAGGATACGAGCCTATCGGATATGGAAAAGGTCCTTTTAAACTCTTGGTTACAGGTTAAAAACCCTCCTAAGAATGAGGAATTCAAAAATTGGAAACAGACCATCTCCAATTCGGGCATCAAATTACTGGAAGGGGAAACCTATCCATTGACAACCTTCAGTCAAAAAGTAGTCTGTCATTATCACGAAACCTGCCCCTTTAACGAGCATCTAAAAAATATTGAAGTCAACTTGGGCATCCAGCCCAATCACTACAATCATTTGTTTGAGGTGGAAGTTGAACACATCGCCAGTGCCAATACGTATGTAGCCGAAGAACTTTCTGTCATCCTTAAGGGTAAACATGCCCATGTCATTGACCGGTTTCAAGAATTCATTCAACATTCCCTCTTCGATTGGGACGTTCATCGACAAAAAGAAGATTTTAGGGAGGTAGTTCTGGAGCAAGTTAAGTTTTTGGCAGAAAACGGATATGGCGCCATGGCGTATCCTAGTGCATACGGAGGTACGGGCGACATGGAAGGGTATGCAACTATTTTTGAAAACCTAATGTACGTGGATGGTAGTTTGACTATAAAATTTGGGGTTCAATTCGGACTTTTTGGAGGAAGTATCCAAAAACTGGGCACAAAATATCATCACGACACGTATCTAACCGATGCCGGAAAGGCAACCCTCTTGGGATGTTTTGCAATGACGGAAACGGGACATGGCTCCAATGTTAGGGGCATCAAAACCACGGCAACCTATAGAAAGGAAGATGACAGCCTAATTATTCACACTCCTGGTGAGAACGACAACAAAGAATACATAGGCAACGCTCTGCATTCCAAGATTGCCTCTGTTTTTGCACAACTCATTGTTGATGGCAAAAATGAAGGGGTACATGCCATTCTTGTCCCACTAAGAAATGAAAAGCATGAACTGCTCCCGGGAATCCGGATAGAGGACAACGGTTATAAGTTGGGTTTGAACGGGGTAGACAATGGAAAGATATGGTTCAACCAAGTGAAAGTGCCCAGAAAAAATTTGCTCAACAAGTACGGTAGCATTACAGACGATGGTGCCTATTATTCGGAAATCGATAATCCAAACAAACGCTTTTTTACCATGTTGGGAACATTGGTGGGAGGTCGTATCTGTGTGGCCCGCGCCGGTCTGGGCGGGGCCAAAATGGCATTGACGATCGCCGTTAAACATGCCTTAAAGAGAAGGCAGTTCAATGACAGCATCAAAATACAGGAAGACCTGTTGATGGACTATCCTACCCATCAATTACGTTTGACTCCCTTGGTTGCCAGTGCCTATGTTTATCATGCCACCTTAGATAAAATGATGGAGATTTATTGCGATGAGAGTCAGCCGGACAAACGGAAGGTGGAAACCCAAGTAGCCGGACTCAAATCCATTATTACCTGGTATGCCAACAGTACCATCCAGGAGTGTAGGGAGGCCTGTGGTGGCAAAGGATACCTTTTGGAAAACCGTATTGCCGACCTCAAAGGCGATGTGGACATCTTTACCACTTTTGAAGGGGACAACAACGTGCTCTTGCAACTGGCGGCCAAGGGAGTCCTCTCAGATTTTAAATCGGAATTCAACAGTGCAGGGTTCTCTTCCGTTTTAAAATTGTTGAGCCAGCAATTATCGGATAAATTTGCCACGGTAAATCCCATTTACTCCAATAACGTGGATACAGAACATTTATACAACCCCAAATTCCACAAGCACGCCTTTGATTATAGAACCCGGAGATTGACGTATACCTTGGCGATGCGCATTAGGGATTACATTAAAAAAGGAGTACCGTCCTATCAAGCATTTCTTAAGGTCCAGACGCATTTATTGGCATTGGGTAAAGCCTATAGCATTGAATTGGCTTATAATACCTACTTGCAATTCACAGAGAACATCCAAGATGAAAAACATAGGGCCCTATTTCAAAAACTGGGTACCTTATTCGCTCTTTACGAAATAAGAAAGGATGCCTCTTGGTACTTGGAACAAGGTTACATTGGCGGCACAAAATCAAAGGCCATAAGGCAACGTGTGGAACGCCTGTGTACGGAACTTAGGCCACATATACATGTACTTGTGGACGGTTTTGGCATTCCGGACAATTGTTTGACGGCACCTATTGCCAATTAATTATTTTCCTTATCGAGTTGTGAAGTATCTAGAAAATCTAAAATGGTAATCTTGGGATTCCCGGACAGACTTGTTTTGGAGGAACCTCTAGATGACAATTGAAAATCCTCCAAAACATTCACTCGGGCATCCGGGGAGTCTTCCAGAATCACGATAGCCTGTTTCGCCTCCAATTGCTCTCCTTTAAGGGTGCTTTTTCCGTATAATTTGACCATGAAAAGATCCGTGGCACCCTCCAACTTTGCCGATGCATTTTCATACATGAACAGATTATTGGTAGACCCTGCAGAATATACTCTGACATCAATACGGTCCTTGAGGTTCAAAACAAGGGAATCACTGGCCACATTAAAATCGCCAGAACTAATACCCTCCATATGTATATTGATAATATCGGCCGTGGCATTAAGTTCCAAACGGGATGTCTCCCTTGTTAGGACGTCCAAGCGATCGCCCGAGATAACATCCTCCATACTTATTTCACCGTTGTTCATGGTAATTTTATTCAGTTCTGTGTAATTAACGGTTATATCAAGCTTTCTTTTTGAAGTGATATTATAAAACGAAGAAATGAACAAGGTACTATCCTCCACTTTGAACTTTAAGACATCGATCAAATTATCATCCAGTTCCAAGGAATAACCCTCATTGGAGGACTTTTTCAAGTATACTTTCAAATCATCGTCCAGTTGTATTGCATTAAAAGCAGGAAGGCTTTCCCTAACCTCAACCACATTCCTGTTTCCCTTTATTTTTGGTTTCCTTTGACAATAGGCCTGAATCCCAAATACCAGGGCAAAAACTATAAACAATAACTTTTTCATTTGTTTTTCTTTTATTTACCTTTTAAACATCCGACGAAATTCGCCTATAAACATCTCAGTAAATATTAAGCATGGTTTAGGTTCATTTCATAATACTAGAATACTTAAAACTAAGCACTTTGCTACATAAAGATATTATAAATTAACAAGTAGCAAACCCAAAACGTTTAAAGCAAAAAAAATGCCTAACCGAAAAGTTAGGCATTCAATTAAGTTATTTCTTGTTAATGCTGCAACTCTTCCTCCCCGTCAAATAAAGGAACATGTTGCTGTACATAATCCTGACCTGGAATGATGTACTCGTTATTTTCATCTACTTTACTATAATCATAGGCCCATCTGTGTACTTCTGGGATAGCTCCTGGCCAGTTTCCATGAATATGCTCTGTTGGAGTAGTCCACTCCAATGTAGTTGCAGACCAAGGATTTTGAGGACCACGCTTTCCGTAAAAAATGCTTCTAATGAAATTGAAAACAAAGAACAACTGGGCAGCGGCGGTGATAAGGGCAAAAACCGTCATCAAGGCCTGAACATCGGTCAATTCATCGAACATTGGAAATGCCGTATTCTCATAATATCTTCTTGGAACACCGGCCATACCTACAAAGTGCATCGGGAAGAAAATTCCGTAAGAACCGATTGCAGTAATCCAGAAATGTGCAAAGCCCAAATTTTTATTCATCATCCTACCTTGGAACATTTTTGGGAACCAATGATAGACACCAGCAAAAAGGCCATATAATGCCGAGATTCCCATTACCAAGTGGAAATGCGCCACAACGAAATAAGTATCGTGCACATTGATATCCAACGTACTATCCCCAAGGATTATACCAGTTAGTCCACCCGTTATAAATGTTGAAACCATACCAATGGAAAACAACATACCCGGGTTCATTTGCAGGTTACCCTTCCATAAGGTGGTTATCCAGTTAAAGGCTTTCACAGCGGAGGGAATTGCAATTAACAAGGTTGTAAAGGTAAAAACAGAACCCAAGAACGGGTTCATACCCGAAATAAACATATGGTGTCCCCAAACAATGGTAGAAAGAAAGGCAATTGCCAAAATAGACGCAATCATTGCCCTATAACCAAAAATTGGTTTTCTAGCGTTTACAGCCATCACTTCCGAAACGATACCCATGGCAGGTAATATTACAATATATACCTCCGGATGGCCCAAAAACCAGAATAAATGTTCAAATAATACCGGAGAACCCCCTTGGTAATGTAATACCTCACCTTGAATGAAGATATCCGACAAAAAGAATGATGTCCCAAAACTTCTATCCATAATGAGCAATAATGCAGCGGATAACAATACCGGGAACGAGATTACACCGATTATTGCGGTAACAAAGAATGCCCAAATGGTTAATGGCAACCTGGTCATGGTCATTCCTTTGGTACGCAAATTTAGAACGGTAACAATATAATTCAAGGAACCCAATAGCGAAGAGGCAATGAATATGGCCATAGAAACTAACCATAGGGTCATACCCATCCCAGAACCGGGTTGCGCCATTGGAAGTGCGCTCAATGGAGGATAGATAGTCCAACCAGCAGCCGCTGGTCCAGCTTCCACAAACAATGAAAGTACCATGATAACTGTAGAAACGAAGAACAACCAGTACGATACCATGTTCAAAAAGCCAGAAGCCATATCCCTAGCCCCAATTTGAAGCGGAATCAATAAATTACTGAATGTACCACTAAGACCAGCGGTTAATACAAAAAACACCATTATTGTTCCGTGCATGGTGACCAAGGCCAAATATATGTCGGCATCCATAACCCCTCCAGGTGCCCATTTCCCAAGTAATGTCTCGAAGAAGACATTGGATTCACCTGGCCAGGCCAATTGCATCCTAAACAAAAGGGACATCGCTATGCCAATAAAGCCCATAATAAGTACCCCAGTAATAAAATACTGTTTGGCAATCATTTTATGGTCCTGACTGAATATGTATTTCGTTATGAATGTTTCCTTATGATGATGTCCATGATCATCATGTGCGTGATCATCTACGTGTGCATGTGCTGTTGCTGACATAATCGAACTTTTTCTTTTATATTATAGACAATTTTTTTCTTATTGGGCACTGGCCGTCATGGTATTTTTAAACGTTTGCTGGCTTGCCATCCATGCGTTGTACTCCTCTTCTGTTTCAACAATGATCTTCATCTGCATGTTGTAATGCGACTTACCACAAATTTTGTTACATAGTAAAACATAGTCGAATTCCCAAGGATCTATTACCTCCCCAGTTTCTACAGATTTTTGAGCCCTAATCTGATTTGTACGCTTTACCTTTTCAATAACATCAGGGTTTTGCCTCATTTCTTCAGTAGTATACGTAGGTGTAAACGAAAACTCTGTAATCATTCCTGGAACACAATTCATTTGTGCCCTAAAGTGCGGCATGTAAGCCGAATGAAGTACATCTTGTGATCTCATTTTGAAATTCACTTTTCTACCTACCGGCAGATGCAGTTCCTTAACAATAACATCATCCCCTGCATATGGGTCCGATTCATCCAAACCTAGAACATTCGCCTTATCAATATCAATCATTCGAACATTGGCACTTCCGAGGGTGTTATCATCGCCAGCATACCTTGCTGTCCAGTTAAACTGTTGTGCATAAAGTTCTACGACCAGTGGGTCGTCCTCATCATTTACATCCGTAATATTTGTCCAAGTGTAAAGACCGTATAGAATCAAACCAGCGAGTACGATTACGGGAATAATAGTCCAGATAAACTCCAAACGGTTATTATCTGCATAGAACAAAGCCCTTTTTCCCTTCTCTCCTCGATATTTAAAAGCAAAATAATGCAAAAGCGCCTGCGTAATTATCTGAACGATAAAGATAATTACCATGGATATCAACATCAATGTGTCATAATCCGACCCATGTTCCGAAGCGGCCTCTGGCAAAAGTACCTTACCATACTTTGCAAAGCTAAAAATGGTAATGCCATAAATAAAGACCAGAAAAGCGAACATAAGATATCCGTTGTTCTTGTTATCCTTGTCATTGGCAACCTCTGAATTATCTGTTCTAAGCTGTGACAACTCAAATATCTTGGTCATTTGCCAAATGGCAATTGCCACGAGAACTAAAACAGCTAAAGTCAATAATGTAGTCATTGTATGTATTGATATTATACTTTAAAACTCACTAATAATGAAAGTGTCTACTTTCTTCAATAAATGGATTCCGCTTTGGTTGTAAGGGTACGGTTGAAAGCGCCCTGAACACCCAGAAAATGAACAATCCAGCAAAAAACAATATAGCCCCAATTTCTGGAATACCAATAAACCACTGATCTCCCACAGTAGACGGCATGATGGCATTAAAGATGTCCATATAGTGTCCGGCCAAAATAACGATACCCGCCATAACAACGAACCAATTGATACGTTTATAATCACTATTCATTAAAAGTAATAATGGGAATAAGAAATTCATTGCTACCATACCAAAGAAAGGCAATTTATAATCCTCGATTCTTGTTACATAATACGTGACTTCCTCTGGAATGTTGGAATACCATATTAGCATGAACTGGGAAAACCAAAGATACGTCCAGAAAATACTGATACCGAACATAAATTTAGCCAAATCGTGAATATGACTATCGTTTACATCGGGTAAGTATCCTTTGGATTTTAAGTAGATAGTAACCATGGCTATTACGGTAATACCCGAGACGAACATACTTGCAAAGATGTACCAACCGAACAAGGTACTGAACCAATGTGGTTCAACACTCATAATCCAATCCCAGGACATAATGGATTCCGAAATAAGGTAGAAAACCAAAAATGCAGCGGAAATCCTAAAATTCATTTTAAAGTTTGAGTTATCATTGGATTCATCCTGTTTCAAGGACAATTTTCTAGAATATTCCCTGTAGGCAATCCAACCACCTAAAAAGATAGCCGCCCTAATCAAAAAGAAGGTAGGATTCAAATAACCCGATTTCCCTTGTAACAATTCATCATGGGCAACCACATCTGCGTCCATCCAAATAAACAAGTGGTTCATGTGAAGTACGGACAGCACCAAAATTACGAATACGATAATACCGCCAGGAACCAAATAAGCCGTGATTCCCTCCATAACCCTAAAAAGCAAAGGGGACCAACCTGCCTGTGCCGCTCTTTGTATCGCATAAAAGGCCAACACGCCCAAGGCAATCATCATAAAGAAAAAGGCCGCTACGTACAAGGCCGCCCAAGGCCTATTTTTAAGCTGATCCAATAAATGCTCATCATGTGAGGCACTATGGTCACCTTCATGACTCGCTGCAGCAGCATGGGAATTTTCCGAGTCGTGCGAAGCAGCGGCTTCATGTCCATCATCGTGGGCGGCAACCATGGCCTTTGCTTCCTCAACGGTACCAGGAGCCATAACAAAACCACCAATAATTCCTAATAACCCTACGGCCATTAATATGATGGAACCTAATTTTAGTCTATTCGAAAACGTATACATAGTATTGTTCACCTATTATTTGGTTAAATCTTGTTTCAGCTTCATTACATACTCGGCTACCTGCCACATTTCTGTCGTGTTCATTTGGGACGCGTACGATCCCATTGAGTTCAAACCATAAATCTGAACATGATATGCCGTACCAACTGTAATGTTTCTTGCTGGATCATCATAGCTGGGCACACCAAGTATTTTTTCCCTTTTCACCAAAGTACCTTGACCATCGCCTTTATCACCATGACATATTGCGCAGTAAATAGTATACATTTCCGCTCCCGCAGCCAAATTGGCGTCCTTGGCCAAAGAATCCAACGGACTTGAATTTAACCTGGCAAGTTCCTTGCCTTCTGGGGAATTCTCAAATTCATAAGGCAACCAACCCCTGTTTATGGTATTTGCCGGTGGAACCATTGCCTCTTGGTTTGAAGGCAAAATATCCACCTCACTGTAAGCTTCATAACCTACCGGTTCATACATGTTCGGCATGTACTGGTAATTTGGTTTACGCTTATCCTGACAAGCGGCAATAACTACCAATAAACATCCTATGACCGCAATTCTTAGAAAACTGTTCATATTCAATGACTGTTTTTTTCTGATATATTAATTTCCACAGCACCAGTACCCGCAAGCAAATCCTTCAACTCCTGTTCGTTCCCATGAATTTCAATTTCCATAACAAAATGGTCATCGGTAGTTCTTACATCGGGATTTTCAGCTTTCTTGAAAGGCCATAACCTACTGCGCAGATAAAATGTAATTACCATCAAGTGTGCGGCAAAGAAGACCGTAAGCTCAAACATGATTGGCACAAAAGCCGGCATGTTCTCTATATAACTAAAGCTTGGTTTTCCACCAATATCCTGTGGCCAATCCTTGATCATAATAAAGTTCATCATTACGATGGCAACGGTCAGACCCACACAGCCATATAAAAAGGAAGTAATGGCTATTCTGGTAGGTGCCAATCCCATCGCCTTATCAAGACCATGCACCGGAAAGGGGCAGTAGACCTCTTCAATGTGATGTTTGGCAGCCTTAACCTTTTTGACAGCATGCATTAGCACATCATCATCATTGTAAAATGCTTGTATAACTTTAGATGCCATAGCCTACTTTTTGTTGTTTAAAATTTTTGCTTGTCCGGCCCAATCATCACGCTGTGCCCTTCCAGGGAAGGAACCAGTAATCGAGTCCAACAAATCATACTCCCTTTCAGTCATTCTTGCCACCTGGGCAAAGGTATAGATACCGATTTCGTTTAAAGTCGCCTCCATCTGAGGTCCTATTCCCTTGACCTTCTTAAGGTCATCTGGAGATTCTTTGGTAGCATCAAAAGTTCCAATGCTGCTTAATAGCTCGTTTACCCCAACCTTGTCGCCCTTGGCTGGTTCAACTTCGCCCATTACCACATCCTGGGTGACAACGGGCTCTTCCTTAACTATAACCCTGTCCGTTGAGATTTGATAAAGCGGCTGACCGGCATCCCTTAGTTTCTTATATTTCTCACCAGATGATTTAAGGATCGACTTAACTTCCGCTTGTGCTATAACCGGGAAGGTTCTCGAGTATAATAAAAAGAGTACAAAGAAGAATCCTATTGTTCCGATAAAAATTCCAATATCCACGAATGTTGGAGAGAACATAGTCCAGGAGGATGGAAGATAGTCCCTATGCAAGGAGGTAACGATAATCACGAAACGCTCGAACCACATACCAATATTTACGACAATGGAAATAAAGAAAGAGAACATTATACTTGTTCTTAACTTCTTGAACCACATGAATTGAGGTGAGAACACGTTACAGGTCATCATGGCCCAATAGGCCCACCAATAAGGTCCGGTAGCCCTGTTCAAGAAGGCATATTGTTCATATTCCACTCCAGAATACCATGCCATGAACAACTCGGTAATATAGGCACAACCAACGATTGACCCTGTAATCATGATTACGATGTTCATTAGCTCGATATGCTGTACCGTTATATAGGCCTCCAAGCTACAAACCTTCCTCATGATAATCAATAAAGTGTTTACCATGGCAAATCCGGAGAAAATCGCCCCTGCAACGAAGTATGGAGGGAAGATGGTCGTATGCCAACCAGGAATTACCGATGTAGCAAAGTCAAACGATACGATGGTATGTACCGAAAGTACCAAAGGAGTTGCCAAACCTGCCAAAACCAAGGAAACCTCCTCAAAACGCTGCCAATCCTTAGCACGACCGCTCCAACCGAAACTTAATAAGCTATATATTTTTTTCTGAAAGGGTAAAATGGCCCTATCACGTAACATCGCAAAATCCGGCAATAAACCTGTCCACCAAAACACCAAGGAAACCGACAGATATGTAGATATCGCAAATACGTCCCAAAGAAGCGGCGAATTAAAATTCACCCACAAGGACCCAAACTGGTTTGGAATTGGTAATACCCAATAGGCCAACCAAGGTCTACCCATGTGGATAATTGGAAAAAGACCGGCTTGGATAACTGAGAAAATGGTCATAGCCTCCGCAGAACGGTTTATAGCCATTCTCCATTTTTGACGGAATAACAACAGTACTGCAGAAATCAAGGTTCCTGCATGACCGATACCTACCCACCATACAAAGTTTGTAATATCCCAAGCCCAGTTAACTGTCTTGTTCAATCCCCAGGTTCCGATACCTGTTGATATGGTATAAATAATACAACCTACTCCCCAAAGAAATGCCACCAAGGCAATGGAAAAAACAATCCACCAATGCTTATTGGCCCTTCCCTCTACAGGAGCTGCAATATCCACGGTTACATCATGGTATCCTTTGTCTCCAAGTACTAAGGGTTTTCGTATAGGTGCTTCGTAATGCGACGCCATAGACTTCTATTATAATTACTTTCTAGTATTGTTACGCTTCGTTGGTATTTCTAACTTTTACGTGATAGAAAACGTTTGGTTTTGTCCCAACATGCTCCAATAAATGGTACATACGGTTACTTTCCTTTAGTTCTGCCACTTTACTGTTCTCGTCATTTATATCACCAAATACCATAGCTCCATTATCACAGGCGGCGGAACAAGCGGTTTGGAACTCTCCATCCTTGATTGTTCTTCCTTCACGCTTGGCATCCAAAATTGTTTTTTGCGTCTTTTGAATACACATAGAACATTTTTCAATGACCCCTCTTGAACGAACATTTACATCTGGATTCAATACCATTTTACCCAAATCATTGTTCATGTGGAAATCGAACTCATCATTGTTGTTATACAAGAACCAGTTGAACCTTCTAACCTTATATGGACAGTTGTTGGCACAATATCTGGTACCCACACATCTGTTATAGACCATTTGGTTCTGACCCTGTCTACCATGTGAAGTAGCGGCAACGGGACAAACCGTTTCACAAGGAGCGTGGTTACAATGCTGACACATAACCGGCTGGAAGGCTACCTGTGGATTATCCGATGGATCTTCCATTTCACCAAAACCTCCTAGGGAACCATTGTCACCCCAAAGTCCATCCAATTCCTCCTTTTTAGTATTATCCTCCTCAAAAGTATCTTCCGAAGAGTAATATCTGTCGACACGCAACCAGTGCATATCCCTAGAAACCCGTACCTCTTTCTTACCTACTACAGGCACATTGTTCTCAGCATGACAAGCAATCACACAAGCTCCACATCCCGTACAGGCATTCAGGTCGATGGACAGATTGAAATGATGTCCAATGGAACGATCAAAACTTTCCCAAAGATCGACCGAAGTTGCTGGAACTTCCTGATGGTTCAAAGAAACCTGGGGAACGTGATTCCACTCCGCATGGTCCTTTGTATTGAATATTTCTAAAGTAGTTTCCTTTATTATGTCGCCCCTACCCATTAAGGTTTTATGAAGCTGGACACATGCGAACTCATGGTTACCACCAGTCTTTTCTAATGTTACCACCTGATTGGCATTGAATCCTTGGTACAGTTTGAAAGCATTGACACCGGTTTGCATCTCTTCTTTCATTCCTACGGTCTTACCGTAACCAAAGGAGAGACCCACAGACCCTTTTGCTTGACCGGGCTGTACGACAACGGGCACATTTTGTATTGTAACACCGTTGACGGTTAGGCTAACATAATCGCCATCCATACCACCATTAGCAACATTCACATTCTTGACCCCTAAGGATTCTGCGTCCGCTTTTGAAATAGTGACATAGTTATCCCAGGAAACCCTTGTGATTGGATCAGGAAATTCTTGCAACCAAGGATTGCTTGCCTGCTGCCCATCACCCATACCCACTTTTGAGTACAATGTTAGTTCCATACCGCCACTAGTGGCATTGGCCAAACTTCGTACAGCAGAAGCAATAGGCACTGCACTAGTTTCCATTTCTGTTTCTTCTTCAACCGCAACCAGTTCACCTTCAATATCTATTGCAGTGGCTTGAGCGACAAACACCCCATCCTGCAATGCTTGGTTCCAACTTGAACCGTTAAGGATATTGGCACTCCATGTATCTTTAATGTAGTCGTAATAAGAACTTTCAATCCCCATCCAAGTCAAAATGGCAGACTGGAACTGTTTTGTATCGAACAACTCCTTGATGGTGGGTTGCATTAAACTGTAATGTCCTTTTTTAAATTGGGCATCTCCCCAAGACTCCAAATAGTGGTTGGAAGCCGCTGTGTATTGAACCGCTTCCGCAGTCTCGTTCCAATTGGTAGTAAACAAAACTGAAAGATCTGTTTTCTCAAGACCTTCTTTAAAGTCGGCCGCATTAGGCAGGGAATACATTGGGTTTACACCATCCATAATTAAAGCCCCAACCCTACCGGATTTCATATCGGAAATCAAACTTTCCAATTGCTTAACACTTCCTTTTCTAATATATCTAGGAGCTGATGGGTCAAATGCTTTACTTGCCAACATTTTGTTTATGGCCAAAACAACGGACTGTGCATTTACATCATCCAAACCGGTCAAGACAACTGCATTGGAACCCGCTTTCTTAACCTCGGCAGCAATTTGGTCCACTATGGCATCGTACTCAGACGTATTTCCTCCTACTGAGGTTCCGTTTAACTTACCATATAATTTTGCCAGAACGACCTTTTGCGCCGTTGGCGTCAAAGGAAATCTTTTATCAGCATTTGCGCCCGTTAGGGACATATTCGCCTCCAACTGTACATGTCTGGACATTTTTCCATTTTTTGGAACACGTCCTTTGGAATATCCAGAACTATATCCTCCTCCTTGCCAATCCGCTAGAAAATCAGCAGAAAAGGAAATAATCAAATCCGCCTTTTCAAAATCATAATCTGCCAAAGCGCGCTCACCATAAGCCTGCTCAAAGGCCGTTAGTGCAGCATCCTCTGAAATAGCATCATAGGATACGTGCTCCACATTTTCATTAGCGGTCATCAAGTCCATAATCAAACGATCCGTTGAAGGACTTGCATACGTCTGCGTAAGCAAAACAACCTTTTTCGAAGAACCCTTAAGACTATTCATTTTTGCGGTTACCGCTGCGTTCAAGGCATCCCATTCAATTGGCTCTCCATTGGCCATAGGACCTTGTAGTCGCGTGCTATCGTACAAAGAAAGCACCGAAGCTTGAACCCTAGCATTGGCGCCACCGCCTACTTTGGCCAAAGTGTTGTTCTCCACTTTAATTGGGCGACCTTCTCGGGTCTTGATAAGTACGCTGGCAAAATCAAATCCATTTGCTATTGTGGTGGCATAGTAATTAGCAACACCCGGAACAATGTTCTCTGGTTGAACCACATAGGGAATTGATTTTATAACAGGCCCCTCACAAGCGGCCAAGGAAGCTGCGGCGGTACTGAAACCAATATATTTTAGGAAATCCCTTCTATTGGTACTTGTTGACGACAAATTTTGTTTATCGCCCAAAAAGTCATCCGCAGGAATCTGCTCCACAAATTCATTCTGTCTTAGCGCCTCAACAATGGAATCGTTAGGATTTAACTCCGCTTCGCTTTTCCAATATTTTTTGTTTGATGCCATACGTAATATCTGTAATTAGCTTCTTATATAAATTAATAGTGACACTTTCCACATTCCAAACCACCCATTTGGGCCGCTGTCAAATTCTCAACACCATATTTCTTGGAAAGCTCTGCGTGAATTTTTTCGTAATACTCGTTACCCTCAACTTTAACGTTTGTCTCGCGGTGACAATTGATACACCATCCCATGGTCAAAGGAGAGTATTGATACATTATCTCCATTTCCTCAACCGGACCATGACATGTCTGACACTCGACACCGGCTACGGAAACATGCTGGGAATGGTTAAAATAGGCGAAATCAGGCAAATTGTGGATTCGGACCCATTCCACAGGCTGTGATTCACCCGTATACTTTTGGTTTTCCTCGTCCCAACCTACAGCCTTATACAACTTCTTGATTTCTTTGGTGTAAAACTCATTGGTATAACCGTTCGCCAAATCCTCAGCCGAAGGCCCCTCAGGATTACCCTTGTACTCGTAAATGGATTTATGACAGTTCATACAGACATTCAAGGAAGGAATTCCGGAGTGTTTGGATACCCTTGCTGACGAGTGACAGTATTTACACTCGATTTTATTATCGCCCGCGTGTATTTTATGGGAATAATGAATGGGCTGGATGGGAGCATATCCTTGATCGACACCGATCTGCATCATCCATCCGTACGCAAAATAAGCACTACCTAACAGTAGAAAAATTACGGTTACCAGTACCAAGAACTGGTTTTGCGCAAAGGCCTTCCAAATTGGAACCCTCTTTTCAGCCCTTTCCTTTTCTATGGAAATTCCATTCGCCTCGGCTATTCTTCGCAAGGTGTTATTTACCAAAAACAACATTACGACCAATAAAGCGAAAACGAGGGCCAAAGCACCCAAAATCATTTCATTGGAAATGCCCCCGGAAGCAGCACCCGCCGTAACCGCAGCAGCTTCTCCGGCAGCCGGGGCTGTAGGAGCCGGTGGCGGAGCAGCCGTATACGCCAATATATTGTCGATATCCTCGTTGGTCAACGTAGGAAAAGCGGTCATAGCCGCTTGATTGTATTCGTTGTATATCCTTACCGCATAAGCATCCCCGGACTTAATCATCCCTGGACTATTTTTTATCCAGGCGTACAACCATTCCCTATCCAACCCCTCTTCTTCGGCCAAACGGCTTTCGACGTTTGCCAGGGCAGGGCCAGTCATCTTGCGATTCAATGCGTGGCAAGCCGCACAATTTTGATTGAACAAAGCCTTACCGGCAGCCGGATCACCATCGGTCGGAGCAGCCTCTGCTGACTCTACAGAAACATCAGCAGACTCCGCAGCAGCGTCTTGCGCCGATAAAGAAACTGAAAAAAGTAGGCTAACTACTAAACTAAAAACAAAGACTTTAGAAAATTGATTGCGGTACGGTACCTTTTTCATACATAGAATATTTCAATCGGAATCTTGGCACGATTTTAGCCCGCATTTTAACGACAAACGGTAAAAAAATGCCTTAATCGATGGCAAAAATACGACATAGACTTTATTTGGTAAAAGGTTAATGTCTTTATACCTTATAATTTATAATTATTCTAAATAGTTAAAAATGCTAACCCTTTATTCCTTAAAAATTTACATTTGCAAAGGGAACTAAAACATCCCATTTTTAGATGAAAAATGTCATTTACATAGCGTTCACCTTACTTTTTGCAACCTTTGCGAACGCCCAGGAAGGTACTATCTCCATTGATCAGGATGTTCAAATAACACAATTGTTGGAGCTTTACAAGAAAACCTTGGACAAGAACGATTATTACAGGATTCAAGTTGGTTTTGTAAGCAATAACGAAAAGGCCCAAGAGATTAAAAGCAATGTGGAAATCGACTTCCCAGATCTACCCTCACAAATTGATTTCGACTCACCTACATACAGAATTCGAGTTGGTAAATTTAAATCGAAATTGGAGGCTGAGCGCAAATTCAACGAGGTGCGGAAAAAATACCCCAATGCCATGCTCTTAAAACCGAAAAAATCGACCTAAAAGGCCGATTTTTTAATTGTTATTCAAGCAATCCGTTTCGCTTTATTTCAACTTCTTTTTAACGGCCACCTCTTGGAAGGCTTCCACAATATCATCTACGTTGATGTCATTGTAGTTCTTGATCTGGAGACCACAATCATACCCTTTGGAAACTTCCTTGACATCATCCTTAAAGCGCTTCAAGGATGCCAGTTCACCCGTGTAAATTACTACACCGTCCCTAATTAGGCGAATATTGGAATTCCTGAATATTTTTCCACTTGTTACCATACAGCCTGCAATAGTGCCAATTTTGGATATTTTAAAGGTCTCCCTGATTTCGGCAGTACCGGTAATCTCCTCTTTCATTTCCGGGGAAAGCATGCCTTCCATCGCATCTTTCAAATCATTTATGGCGTCGTAAATAATGGAATACATCCTGATGTCTATCTCCTCATTTTCGGCCATGGCCTTGGCATTGCCCATCGGCCTAACATTAAATCCTATAATGATAGCATCCGAGGCGGAGGCCAATAAAACATCGGACTCCGTAATAGGCCCAACAGCTTTGTAGATAATGTTCACCTGGATTTCATCGGTAGACAGTTTCTGGAACGAATCAGTCAAAGCTTCAACGGAACCATCCACATCACCTTTAAGTATAATGTTCAATTCCTTGAATTCGCCCAAGGCTATACGTCTTCCAATTTCATCCAATGTGATATGACGCTGAGTCCTGACCGATTGCTCCCGCTGTAATTGGGACCTTCTGGCCGCAATCTGCTTGGCCTCACGCTCATCTTGTAGGACATGGAACTTATCACCTGCTTGTGGCGCACCGTCCAAACCTAAGATGGATATAGGTTGCGATGGACCGACCTTGGTAACGCTCTTTCCTCGCTCGTCCTGCATGGCCTTTACCTTTCCACTGGTTGTTCCGGCCAAAACATAATCCCCAATATTCAAGGAACCAGCCTGCACCAAGATTGTCGATACATATCCTTTTCCTTTGTCCAAAAACGCCTCTACTACCGTACCAGAAGCCAATTTGTTGGGATTGGCCTTTAATTCCAATAATTCGGCCTCCAATAATACCTTTTCCAAAAGCTCCTGAACACCCTGCCCTGTCTTGGCTGAAATGTCATGTGACTGAATTTTACCGCCCCAATCTTCCACCAATAAATTCATCTGGGCAAGTCCTTCCTTAATTTTATCGGGATTTGCCGTTGGCTTATCGACCTTATTGATAGCAAATACAATAGGCACACCTGCAGCTTGCGCATGACTTATGGCCTCTTTAGTTTGCGGCATAATATCATCATCCGCGGCAATTACAATAATTGCAATGTCCGTCACCTGAGCACCCCTTGCACGCATCGCCGTAAAAGCTTCGTGACCCGGTGTATCCAAAAATGAAATTTTTTGACCATTGTCCAAGGTGACAGCATAGGCCCCAATATGTTGGGTAATACCCCCGCTTTCACCAGCAATTACATTCTCTTCCCTAATGTAGTCAAGCAAAGATGTCTTACCATGGTCCACATGTCCCATTACCGTAACAATAGGTGCCCTAGGCTCCAAATCCTCGGGAGCATCCGCTTCCTCAACTATACTCTCCTCAATATCCGCCGTCACGAATTCTACCTCATAGCCGAACTCTTCCGCAACAATCGAAAGTGTTTCCGCATCCAATCGCTGGTTCATAGTAACCATGATACCCAATGACATACAGGCCGAAATAATCTCTGTAGTGGAAACATCCATCATCGTTGCAACCTCACTGGCGGTAACAAATTCGGTAACCTTAAGGATTTTACTTTCCAGTTCTTGTTGCTCCAGGTCTTTTTCCGTTTGCTGACGGTGTTGATCTCTCTTATCCCTTCTATACTTGGCACCTTTGCCTTTTTTGGATTTTCCTTGCAGTTTCTCCAAGGTCTCACGCACCTGCTTTTGAACATCTTCCTCAGTAGGCTCTACCTTGGAAGCCGCAAAGCGTCTATTGCCCTTGCGGTCGTTGGAATTACCACCCTTAGATTGACCGGGACCCGATGTATTTTTACTTACAATACGCTTTCTACGCTTCTTACGGTCTGAACTGTCCGAACTACTTTTCTCTTCCTTCTTCTTTTTCGGCTTCTGGAATTTGGAAAGGTCTATTTTATCGCCCGTAATTTTTGGTCCGGATAACTTCTTGTACTGGGTCTCCAAGGTTTCGGGCGCATCTGATTTAATTTCAGGCGCTACCTCTTTCGGCTTGTCAGCTACAGGTGTTTCGGCTTGCGGTTTTATTTCTACCTTCTTTTCTTCGGATACCTTTTCCGGTTCCTGTACCTTTTCTTCCTCCTTTGGTTTAGGAGGCTCTTCCTTTTTCTTAGGGTTTAGGTCGATTTTACCAACCGTTTTGGGTCCGGCAAGCTCCACTTTTCCCGTAAGTCTATTTTCTTCTTGGGCAGCATTTCTTTTTTCACGTGCCAATCTTCGTTCTTCCTGCTCCTGCTCCAATTGGACCCGTATGGCTTCCTTCTCCTTTCGCTTTTCCTCCCCTACCTCTTTTGAAGCAACTTTCTTGCTCTTATCGGTCTGGAACTCGTCCAATAGCACTTGATATACCTCATCGGAGATTTTTGTGGTCGGCCTTGCGTCCACATCATGTCCTTTGCTGTTCAAGTAATCTACTGCCCTGTCCAAGGAGATATTAAGCTCTCGAAGAACTTTATTAAGTCTTATTTTTGGATTATCTGCCATAAATACTGATTCCCGTTCTTTTATTTATCCGCTAATATATAGCTAATCTTCTAATTCTTCTTTTAGGATACGTACAACTTCTATAATTGTCTCTTCCTCCAAGTCGGTACGTTTTACCAAATCGTCCACGTCCTGTTCCAAAACACTCCTGGCCGTATCCAACCCTATTTTCTTAAACTCCTCAATGATCCAACCATCGATTTCATCGGAGAACTCTGTCAACTCCACATCTTCCTCAACACCTTCCCTGAACACATCGATCTCATAACCGGTCAATTGACCTGCCAGGCGAATATTATGACCTCCTCGACCAATAGCCTTGGACACTTCCTCTGGCTTTAAGTATACCTGAGCGGTCATTTTTTCGTCGTCCAGTTTTACCGAAGATACCCTGGCAGGGCTCAATGCCCTTGTCACCAATAACTGCGGATTGGAAGTCCAGTTGATTACATCGATATTCTCATTGCCCAACTCCCTAACGATTCCATGGATCCGTGACCCCTTCATACCTACACAGGCCCCTACCGGGTCTATCCTGTCATCGTATGAATCTACCGCCACTTTTGCCTTTTCACCAGGAATACGCACCGCCTTCTTAATGGTAATCAAACCATCAAAAACCTCTGGTATTTCCTGAAAGAACAATTGTTCCAAGAACAAGGGAGAGCTTCGGGACATGATGATCGTGGGTTTGGCACCTTTCAACTCTACACTTTCAATGATACCCCTAACATTGTCCCCTTTTCTAAAAAAGTCCGATGGGATCTGTCTGTCCTTTGGAAGAATAATTTCATTGCCCTCATCGTCCAACAAAATAACCGCCTTGTGACGAATATGATGCACCTCAGCGGTATAAATCTCTCCCTCAAGATCTTTAAACTGCTTGTATATGGTGGTATTATCGTGCTCATGGATTTTGGCGATTAAATTTTGACGGAGTGCCAAAATAGCCCGTCTCCCCAAATCGATCAACTTAACCTCTTCAGATACGTCCTCGCCTACTTCAAAATCAGGTTCTATCTTACGTGCCTCGGAAAGGGAAATTTCCTCATTGGGATCTTCCACTTCTCCATCCTCGACTACCACCCGGTTACGCCAAATCTCCAAATCTCCCTTGTCAGGGTTAATAATGATATCAAAGTTATCATCGGACCCAAACTTCTTTTTAAGGGCGTTCCTAAAAACATCCTCCAAAATTGCCATAAGTGTTACCCTGTCTATGAACTTGTCATCCTTAAACTCCGAGAAAGATTCGATTAACGCAATATTTTCCATTGGTTATTACAATTAAAATTTTAATACAACTTTCGCTTTTTTAATATCAGAAAAGGGGATCTCCTCTCTTTTCTGCACTGTAACTTTTCCCTTACCAACAGGTTTGGGCTCCCTAGCTTTCCATTCCAAAACGATATATTCATCGTTGGCCTGTGTCAGCTTACCTTCGAATGACGAACCAGAAGTCTCCACCTCCAGTTTTCTTCCTATATTCTTTTTATATTGTCTGGGCATCACCATGGGCGCCGTTGCCCCGGCAGAAGCAACTTCAAGGGAAAAGTCCTCCTCTTCCCGATCCAAATTATGTTCAATGGCCCTGCTTATCTTGATACAATCATTTACGGTCACACCGTCATCACCATCGATTACTATCTTAATTTTGTTATCCGGGGACACCGTAAAATCGATTAAAAATAACGAAGGATCTTCTTCCAATCCCTTTTCCAGTAATTCCTTAACCTTTTCCTTCAACATAAAAAACCAAGTAATAAAAGAGGGGACAAATTGTCCCCTCACGAATACTTTTATTCTTTCAGTGCTGCAAATATACAATATTCTTTGTTGTTTGCAATAAGATGTTAGAATTCAATCAAATGATTTAAGAAAACCCCACACAAATTATAGTGGAAATAGTTTTGTTCTCACCTCAATCCTCCCAACAATTGAGCCGTTTGCGGTTTCCCATCCTGACTATTCAGATCATTAATACTATCGACCTCTCTTCTAAACCTTAATATCATTAAGGTATCCAATTGACCTTGAATGCTATCGCGCATCATCTGCCAGTTACCGGCGTTCATTTTTTTGTTGTACTCGGTAATTTTATCGAATCTAGATAGATTATACCTATTGGCCTTCCAGGCATGCTGGGTACTCTTTCTATGCTGTAAATCCTGAAGGTAAATACCAACCCCAAAACCAACCAAAACAACTACAAGTATAATCTTTAAACTTTTTTCGGTCAACTTCATAACATTTAGTTTTAAGAATATTTCAAAGCTACGGGGCAACCTTTAAGGCTCTGTCGTTTTTCCAATATATTATTGATGCAATTAATTGACAATGTACGAAATATCAACCAAAAGTCTTTACCACTTTTCTTGAAGCTTTACCAGTGGACGCCCTTTGATATATATCTGCGATAGCCGTATCAAACGCCTCCTTTGAAAATGGTTTCGACAAAAAGTTGGAACACCCCAATTTCATTATATGGTTAGCAAATTCCTCCCTGGTGGAACTAGAAATGATATGCAATTTTCTTCCAAACATGGTTACAAAAGAGAACCCATCCAACATGGGCATTTCTATGTCGGTCATCAATACATTGGCATGCGAAGTCTGCAAATATATCCAAGCGTCCATGGGGTCATTAAATTTGGAAACACTTGCTATCAATGGGTTTGACCGCGCCAATCTTTCCGCTATATTCAACCATATATTGGAATCATCTACGATCACAAGGTGTATGTGCATACAATTTTAAGATTTGAGACTGTGAACTTAACCGTTTTGAACCCACCAGATTAATTTAAAAGGTGAACTACCAAATTATATGCACCAAAGGTTGATTTGTGTAAATTTTATTAAAACGTACTCTAGAAAGAAAATAAAAAAATCCCAACATCTAGGGATGTTGGGATTTTGTATTCTTATTAGTTGGCCCACTAGGACTCGAACCTAGAATGACGGTACCAAAAACCGGAGTGTTACCATTACACCATGGGCCAATACCTTTAAGAGCGTGCAAATTTAAAACAAAGTTTGGTTTGAACAAACATTTTTTGAGCCAAATAAGTAAAAATCCATATTCTCTTACCTGTTAAAGGTTTATAAAAATAATGGGTGGGTATCTATATAAATTAGTAATTTCGCCGGATAGCTATAACCAAGGTTCCATGTTTTCAAAGAACTTCAAAAAATGGGACACCCTTCTTGGGTGGGCCGTCTTTTTTATTGCCTTCATTACTTACTTCATTACCGTTGAGCCAACCAATAGTTTTTGGGATGCAGGTGAATACATCGCAACTTCGGCCAAGCTCCAAGTAGGGCATCCACCCGGGGCGCCGCTATTACAAATGATCGGTGCCTTTTTTTCCATGTTCGCCCTAGAACCTAGTCAAGTTGCTATGATGGTCAATTTAGTTTCTGGGGTTTCAAGTGCCTTTACGATACTTTTCATGTTCTGGACCATCACCAATATTGCACAAAAATTGTTAGATAGTAATGAACCCATGACCAATAGCAAGGCAATTGCTATATTGGGAAGTGCTATTATTGGCTCCTTGGCCTTTACTTTTTCAGATAGCTTTTGGTTCAATGCGGTAGAGACCGAGGTATATGCTTCGGCCAGTTTGATCATGGCTCTATTGCTTTGGTTGGGACTTAAGTGGACGGACAATTTGGACGACCCTAGAGGCGACCGTTGGCTCGTGCTTATTTCCTTCGTGGTAGGCCTAACCTTTGGGGTCCAGTTCATGGGCTTCTTGGCCATTCCTTCCATTGGACTACTTTACTATTTTAAGACCTATAAAAAGACTAATGTTAAAAATTTCCTTCTGGCCAATGTCATTGTTATTGCCATTCTGATGTTGGTCTATAAATTTTCCCTTACTTATGTACTGATGTTTTTCGGTTGGGGCGAGGTGTTCTTCATTAATACCATCGGCCTCCCATTCAATTCGGGTTCCATAATTATTGGACTTTTATTTATTGGGGCCTTTTATTACGGCCTTAGCTACACTAGAAAGAACAATTATAAGACCGCAAATACCATAGTACTCTGCCTGATGTTTCTTTTTCTAGGATTCTCATCTTGGTTGATGCTTCCTATACGGGCAAACGCACAAGTGGTCATCAATGAGAACAATCCGGAGGATGCCCGGGCTCTTTTGGCCTACTACAACAGAGAGCAATATCCCGGGGTTGACAGCCCGGTTTATGGTTCGTATTATTCAGATATGTTCGCTCCCGCTGGTGAGGATAGGGACGGAAAGCCCAAGTATGAAAAGGATTATACCTTGGGAAAATATATTATCGTAAATAAATACAAAAATTCCGAACAAGGCCCCAATCCGGACCATCAGGGCATATTACCCAGAATGTGGAGCTCACAACATGCTTCCAATTACATGCAGTATTTTGGCCCATTGGATTTTAAAATGACGGAATACAATGCAGATTTGGCCGAAGCCATCAATCAAGTGAAGACCGGATTCGAAAACGGAGAAATAGATGCAGACCAATACATCAGCTTTATCAAAAGGTTCAGCGATTATATTGAAGTACAACCACCAACGGTTTGGGACAACATTAAATACATGTTCGAATTCCAGTTCAACTACATGTATATGCGCTATTTCATGTGGAACTTCGTGGGGAAACAGAACGATGTCCAAGGCCGATACAATGACAACGGAAACTGGCTCAGTGGTATCAACTTTATCGACAGTGCAAGATTGGGCAGCCAAGACAATCTCCCAAGTGACATCGTGAACAATCCCGGTAGGAATACGTATTTCTTTTTACCATTGCTTCTAGGAATTATTGGATTGGTTTTTCAAGTATCCAAAGACCCAAAACAGTTCTGGGTGCTAATGGTATTTTTCCTTTTTACCGGTATTGCCATTCAGTTTTACACCAATCCCTATATTTTTCAGCCAAGGGAACGCGACTATTCCTTGGTAGGGTCTTTTTATGTGTTCGCTATTTGGATAGGGCTTGGTGTATACGGTCTTTATGACGGATTTAAGGATTGGATCACACCAAAGATTTTGGCGCCCGTGGTCGTAGTGGCATGTCTTTTTGCGGTACCCACCGTGATGGCCGTTCAGAACTGGGACGACCATGACCGCTCCAACAGGTTTACGGCAAATTCATCCGCAAAATCATATTTGGACTCCTGCCAGGAAGATGCCGGGGCCATTTTGTTCACCATCGGGGATAATGATACCTTCCCGTTATGGTACGCCCAAGAAATAGAAAAATACCGTACGGATGTCCGTATCGTTTGTACAAGCTTGTTCGAAACGGATTGGTACATAGATCAAATGAAGCGAAAGGCCTACGATAGCGACCCGATTCCTTCGCAGATCGAACACGACAAATATCGATTTGGTTCCAGGGATGTTTTATATCATCAAGGTATTACGGAAAACAGGTGGCCCATCAAGGATTTCATCAATTGGATCGATAGTGACAAACCGCGCACAAAATTGGGTTATTTGTTGGAACAACAGGGTGCTGATTTAAGTAACTATTCAGAAAATACCCAGAACATGGTGTACTACCCAACGAACAAAATCCGTGTTCCTGTAAACAAAAAGAATGTTTTGGAAAGTGGTTTGGTAAAACCGAAGGATTCCGCCATAATCGTGGATTATATCGATATCAACTTACCCAGTGTCATTACCAAAAAGAGCATGATGATGTTGGACATCCTTGCCAACAATGACTGGAAAAGACCCCTCTATTTCTCTGGAGGAAGTTTTGACGATGCGGAATACCTTTGGATGAAGGACTATCTGCAATTGGACGGCCTGGCCTATAAATTGGTTCCTATTAGAACCGAAAGACCCAACTCCTTTGAAATGGGCCGTATTGATACAGATTTGATGTACGACATCGTAACAAAATGGGACTGGGGCAACGCCGGCGACAAGAATATTTACCATGACACCCAAACGAGGATTCAAAGTGTAAGTTACAGAGGAAACCTCGCCCGATTGATGGAAGCCCTAATTAAAGAGAACAAGATGGACAGGGCCAAGGAAATTATCGAAATTTCCTTGACCAACATGCCCGTAGAAATTTTTGGTTATTATTCACTGGTTGAGCCTTTTGTGGATGGTTATTACAAAGTTGGGGAAACTACCAAGGCTCGAGAGTTGTTCGGGGTCTTAAAGAAAAAATATCAGGAACGTTTGGAGTACTATGCTTCCACAAGTTTGGACGAACAATACAGTAATATTGACGATATCATAGCCGATATGGAAGCCTACCGAAGAAACATCGATACCGTAATCGCCAACGATGAAAAGGATTTTGCGGAAAAAGAGACTTTGATATTCAACGAGTACATAGACAAATTCCAACATTTCTACAAGGACGAGGATAGTTTTGAAATGCCCGAAGGCGAATATCAGGACGACCCGGATATGATAATAGATACCTTGCCCATGAGCGATACAATCAGTACGGATAAAACTACGACCGATTTACTGCAGGATACCATTGGCAACCCGATCGAATAAAAATGGTGAAGGAAAATTAAAAACTGCCGCTAAACGTACTCGTTTAGGATGCCTATGAGGGTTTTTGCGTCTTGCTCGCCACTTTGGCGCCAGACCATTTCGCCCTTTTTATAGATCATTAAGGTGGGAAGACCTTTAACACGCAATGCCTGGGAAAGTTCCTTGTTTTTGTCCACATCGATTTTTATGACCTTACCTTTGTCTCCCAAGGCAGCGGCCACATCGCGCAATACGGGATGCATGGCAGTGGATTGTTCGTTCCATTCTGCATAGAAATCCAACAGCACGGGAACGTTCAAGTCTATAAGTTCACCAAATTTAGACATAGAATCGGCTTTGCGTTATAAGCCAAATGTAGTAAAAAATGTTAAAATACAACGTCGGCCCCATGTATTGTGTAGAACGGGCCGAGTTAAAATCATGTTAAGGTCTTTTTTTAAGGGTGAGTACCGTAATTTCCGGCCAAATGCCCACCCTTCCAGGATAGCCCAAAAACCCGAAGCCCCTATTGACGTTAATAAACTGCCCCAACTCCTTATAGATGCCCGCCCAATGTGGATAGCGCCATTTGACGGGACTCCATTTCACCCAGCCGGGAATCTCTATCCCAAATTGCATACCATGCGTATGCCCGCTTAAGGTCAAATGATAGTGCTTTTCGTCATGCAATACTTCTTCGGACCAATGGGAAGGGTCGTGGCTCATTAAAATGGTAAAATCGTTAGGATGTATTTGTGCTGAAGCCTTTTTAAGGTCGCCGGCTTTTTTGAAACCACCTTTTCCCCAATTTTCCACCCCAACCAGGGCAATACGGTCCTTCCCTTTTTGGAGGTATCTGTGTTCGTTGAGCAAAAGGTCAAACCCCATATTCCGTTGCAAGTCCTTCAAATCCTGTAAATTCTTCTGTTTAGAGGCCTCCGTTTCCCATGCGATGTAATCCCCGTAATCATGGTTGCCCAACACGGAAAACTTACCGTCCTTGGCCTCCAAGGTGCTGAACAAATCGGCCCAAGGCAACATTTCCTCGGTCTTGTTATTCACCATATCCCCTGTAAAAAGTAAAAGGTCGCTCTTCTGTTTATTGATTAGGTCTACACCATATTCTATTTTTTTTCGGTCGTCAAAACTACCACTATGAATGTCCGATATTTGGGTGATCTGGTAACCATCAAAACTATCCGGCAGATCCTCGAATTCCAAGGTATACTTCAGCACCTTGAAATTATACTTGCCCTTGTACATCCCATACAAAAGGGCGCCAAAAGGCAAAGCGGCTATCCCCAAGGCAATCATACCCAAAAAGCGTCTCCTTTCGGGGAGGGTGAACGCCTTGGATGCCCCAAAGAGTTTTTGGTATACGCCAGAAAGGATTCTGAAAATATCTTCGGAAAACAAAAAGAGTATGATGACCAACTTAAAGGACAACATCGTCAGTAAAAAGCCAAAGGCATAACTTTTAGGCCTGCTCAACACACGACCCGCCTCCTCCCCTGCAGTAAACTGATAAATAAAATTGACCAGGATGGCCAATGACACCAAAATATAAACCAGATAGACCCAAGGTTGCCTGAACAAGGTCCGTAAGGCCTGAACTATATAAAAACTCAGTCCTAGGTAAATCAGCACAAACAATATCCAGCGGAGCATTCCTTTCTTTTTTACAAATATATTTTATGCACGACAGGAAAGTGGTGCATTTGGATTTTATTTAACCTTATCGACCACGGCTTTTATCGTTTCAAAGTTTGAAACTCCCAGCTTATCATCGTTCAAAAAGGATGCCGAGTTCATGGAGATGGGAGGAGGTAAGGTCAATGTTTGTCGGAACTTGGTCCCGGACAAATGTATCGCCTCAAAGCCCGCTTCCAGAAAGGACCGGACATTTTCCTCGTTGATACCGGAACCTGGCATGATCGCCACATTCGGAAATAATCGTTTCAAATCCCTCAAAAGTGCCAATCCTTCCAAGGCGGACTTTCCCTGACCGGAAGTAAGTACATAATCCACTTTCAAATCCGCAAGTGTTTCCATCGTCTTTTTGGGATTTTTCACCCAATCGAAGGCTCTGTGAAAGGTAAACTTCATCCCTTGCGCGGCTTTCATCAACGCGGCCGTCCGTGCTACGTCCAAGGTAAAATCAGTATGTAGAACACCCGATACGACGCCTTCAACACCCATTTGCCTGCACAAGGCAATATCCTCTAGCATTACCTTGAATTCAACATCGGAATAGGTAAAATCGCCACTTCGGGGCCGGATCAATACATGTATCGGGATGGAAATCCGTTCCTTTACCGTTTTCAGCAATCCATAGGAAGGCGTTATACCGCCAACGGCCAATTCGGAACACAGTTCAATTCGGTCCGCTCCCGCCCGTTCCGCATTGATGGCAGATTCAACGGAATTTGCACAGACTTCTACTAGCATCTTCTTATATTTAATTTCTTAAAAGTAAAGAACCGAACCAATGCAACGAAGAAAGTTTTTAAAAAATTCCGGGGCCCTTACTGCAGGCATGTTGGCAACTCCCATAATAGCGGCACCCAGCGACTATGAAAAGAACCAAAAACCAATCGACACCCAATCAAACGCTACCATTCCCATCACCATCTGCACCTGGGATTTTGGCAATGCCACGGCAAAGGCCTGGGAAGTATTGAGTGCCGGAGGAAGTTCCCTGGATGCCGTTCACCAAGGCGTAATGGTTGAAGAGAACAATCTGGACAACCAAACGGTGGGCAATGGTGGCAGGCCGGACCGGGATGGAAACGTAACCCTGGATGCCTGCATCATGGACAAGGATGCCAATTGCGGGGCCGTTTTGGCCATTCAAAATATTGCCAATCCCATTTCAGTAGCGCGAAAGGTCATGGAAGAGACGCCCCATGTCATGCTGGTTGGGAAAGGAGCGGAACAGTTCGCCTACGAGCAAGGTTTTGAAAAACAAAATTTGTTGACGGAGCAATCAAAAAAGGAATGGGAGGAGTGGAAAAAAACATCGCAGTATAAACCAATCATCAATATTGAGAACCACGATACCATAGGCATGTTGGCCATAGACGAAAAGGGAGATATCGCAGGTGCCTGTACCACGAGCGGCATGGCCTATAAAATGGCCGGGCGCGTGGGCGATTCCCCCATAATAGGTGCCGGACTCTTTGTGGATAACGAGGTTGGTGGGGCCACGGCCACGGGGGTCGGCGAAGAAGTGGTACGAACCGTGGGCAGTTTTTTGATAGTGGAACTGATGCGCCAGGGAAAATCGCCCCAAGAAGCCTGCGAAGAAGGCGTAAAACGTATCATTGACAAGAACAAGGACAAGCAGGATTTCCAAATTGGGTTTATCGCTATCAATAAAAAAGGTGAAACGGGCGCCTATTGCATACATCCAGGATTTACCTATAGAACCTACACCAAAGATGGGCATTTGAATAATCCCTCGGGTAGTTATTTAAAATCCTAGGTTCAATTGCCCATACCTTTAGCGCATTAAAACAAACTTCGTAATTTTAACCCCACACCTATAATTTTCAAAAATGTCGGAACAAAAAAGACTGTTTTTACTGGACGCCTACGCCTTAATTTTTCGTGGCTATTATGCACTGATAAAAAACCCAAGAATCAATTCCAAGGGGATGGACACCAGTGCCATCATGGGTTTTATGAATTCCTTGTTCGATGTGATAAATCGTGAAAAACCGGACCATTTGGCCGTCTGTTTTGACAAAGGTGGCAGTACTGAGAGAACGGAACTTTTCCCGGAATACAAAGCTAATAGGGATGAAACACCCGATGCCATTCGGATTGCGATACCCTATATCCAGGATATCCTAAAAGCTATGCATATACCTTCGGTTATTTTGGAAGGTTGGGAAGCGGACGATATCATAGGCACCTTATCAAAACAGGCCGAAAAAGAAGGCTATAAAGTGTTTATGGTAACTCCAGATAAGGATTTTGGGCAGCTGGTATCTGAAAATATTTTTATGTACAGACCTGCCCGTATGGGCAATGGAATCGAGATATGGGGAATCCCCGAGGTCCAAAAACGCTTTGGGGTAGAACGCCCGGAACAGGTAATCGATTACCTGGGCATGATGGGCGATGCCAGTGACAATATCCCCGGCCTGCCCGGTGTAGGAGACAAAACGGCCAAAAAATTCATTGAGCAGTTCGGGTCCTTGGAAGGGCTTTTGGAAAATGCGGACCAGTTGACAGGCAAAATGAAGGAAAAAGTCATTGAAAATGCCGAGTTGGGCCGACTCTCAAAAAAACTGGCTACCATTTGCACGGATTGCGACGTTACTTTCAATGCCGAGGACTATGAACTTTCCGTTCCGGATAGCGAGGCCGTCCAAAAAATATTCGAGGAGCTGGAGTTCAGGAGGCTTAAGGAGCAATTCATCAAAATATTCTCAGGGGAAGAGGACACTACGGAAACCCAAGTGACCAGCACGGAAACGGCCCAAAAAATAGCCTCTTCCGCAGGCAGTGGCCAATTTTCCCTTTTTGGTGGGGATGGGGCTTCCCCAGCAACCATCAAGGATACTTCCAGTAGAAATACCATTGCCGATGTTCCCCATGTGTATCAAAGTGTGGCCCCGGGTATGGCCATGAAGTTGTTCCTACAGAATTTAATGAAACAGACCTCCGTCTGCTTTGATACGGAAACCACTTCCATCAATCCTTTGGAGGCGGAATTGGTAGGTATCGCCTTTTCCTGGGAGGCGACAAAGGGTTTTTATGTTCCGTTTCCAGAGGAACCGGACAAGGCCCAAGAACTCATCGAGGAGTTACGCCCGTTTTTTGAATCGGAGAATATTGAAAAAATCGGCCAGAACCTAAAATATGACATTAAGGTCTTGGACAAGTATAATATCAAGGTTCACGGTAGACTTTTTGATACGATGTTGGCCCATTACCTCATCAATCCGGATATGCGCCATAATATGGACGTACTCTCCGAAACCTATCTGAACTATACCCCCATTTCCATAACGGAGCTCATCGGCAAAAAGGGAAAAAACCAGCTTTCCATGCGGGAAGTACCTTTGGAAAAACAAACGGAATATGCCGTGGAGGATGCGGATATCACCTTTCAACTCGCCCAACATTTTAGACCGGAATTGGCGGAAGCTAAAACGGACGGACTTTTTGGGGATATAGAAATACCCTTGTTAAGGGTCTTGGCCGATATGGAACTGGAAGGCATCAATTTGGACATCGATTTTTTAAAGTCCCTTTCCAAAGATCTTGAGAACGATATCGCCAATCTGGAACAGCAAATTTATGAGGCCGCCGGGGAAGAATTCAATATCGGTTCGCCCAAACAGCTGGGCGAAATCCTTTTTGATAAAATGAAGTTGGTGGACAAACCTAAGAAAACCAAGACGGGGCAATATTCCACGGCAGAAGACGTACTTTCCTATCTGGCCAAGGACCACGAAATCATTAGGAATGTACTGGATTACAGGGGGCTTACCAAACTCAAAAGCACCTATGTGGATGCCTTGCCGGAACAGGTAGAACCTTCTACGGGCAGGGTACATACGGATTATATGCAAACCGTTGCGGCCACCGGACGTTTGAGCAGCAACAACCCCAACCTACAGAATATTCCCATTAGAACGGAAAGAGGTAGACAGGTACGAAAAGCCTTTGTCCCAAGAAATGGGGATTATACCTTACTGGCAGCGGATTATTCCCAAATAGAACTGCGCATCATTGCCGCCCTAAGCCAAGAGGACACCATGATCGAGGCCTTCAAAAACGGGGAGGACATCCATGCATCCACGGCCTCCAAGGTTTTTAACGTACCCTTGGAAGAAGTAACGCGGGAGCAACGAAGCAATGCCAAGACCGTAAACTTTGGAATTATTTATGGGGTTTCGGCCTTTGGGCTAAGCAATCAGACGGACCTATCGCGTTCAGAATCCAAAGATTTGATAGACACCTATTATAAAACCTATCCGAAGCTTAGAAACTATATCAGCGAACAGGTGGATTTTGCCCGTGAGCACGGATACGTACAGACCGTTCTGGGCCGTAGGCGCTATCTAAAGGACATCAACGGAAGCAATGCGGTTGTTAGAGGTGCCGCCGAACGAAACGCCGTGAATGCCCCCATACAAGGAAGCGCGGCCGATATCATTAAAATAGCCATGATCAATATCCACAAGAAATTGATCGAGGGCGGATACAAATCCAAAATGCTGCTTCAGGTACACGATGAATTGGTTTTTGACATTTACAAGCCCGAACTGGAAACCCTAAAACAGGTAATTAAATCCGAAATGGAGAATGCGTATGAATTGGCCGTTCCCCTGGATGTTGAACTGGGTATGGGAGAAAACTGGCTGGTAGCCCATTAAAATCGGTAGATATAGAAACAAAAAGGCACCCTTCTAGGGTGCCTTTACTTTTATTTTTTGCGCAAGTCTTAATTCAAACTATTGGCCCACTTATGGGACATAGTTTTAGACCTTTTAAAAAGGTTCAAAAGGGGTTTAAAATAACTGGCCAAGGAATATGGTTCAAAATCGAATCGTAGGATAACTTTTTTGGAATCATTTCCGGTGATGGCCAATCCATTTTGTATTTTGAAATCCATATACGGAAAACCATAAACCGCCTCCATATCCTTTTCTTTATTGATAAAATAATTTCCTTTTCCATTTAGGTAGAAACGGAATGTACTATAATTCCGAACAGGAAGATCCAAAGCCTCCTTGGTCTTTAAATACAAACCTGTATGCATCCCCTTTAGGTTCAAAGCCTTGTTGCCCTTGAAATTGGGCATTTCATGTTCTTTGCCCGCATTGTCCAAAACGGAGATATGGGAAACGTTCAATAACATTTCGGACACGCCCCTATCAATGGCTATGTCATTTATTAAGGTCAATTCTTCAATCCTATTTCCTTTGTTGTCCCATTGATCCATCATATCCAAAGAGAATGGTATCGATTGCCAAATTGTTGGGTATACTCTTCTATATTTCATAACGCTGTATATTAAAATTATACGGTACAAAATTCAGAATCGTTTTTGGTGGCAAAAACAAGAATCTTCACCTATTTCTATGCTATATTAACCTGATTGGCCTATTTTAACAAGATATTAGGTCAAAATAACATTTTATTGGCACCGCCAAAGGGTTGAATACCCCGAGGCAGTCTACTCATGATTAAGGCGTATCCCAAAAGCCATCAAATCAAAAAGTTAATTACTCTTAAAAAGATACTATTTTGAATTTATAAGGCGTTCTAGGTATTGTTTCTAAAGGTTGGCAGTGCTATGAAAAGAATGATTTTTGTTTCGCTTTGTTTGTTTAGCACCTTGCTATTTTCACAACAGAAAAAGGCTGTGGACGATGCATCTGCCGAAAAGGAAATAATAATCTTCCCAAATCCCGCTACTACGGTCGTAAATATTCTCGGCCTCAAGAACGCACCACAGGCTTCCATTGTTCTATCGGACACTTATGGAAATACATTAAATAGTTATCAATGGGAAATAAAGAACAATGCCTTGAACATTCCAGTTGCAAACCTCGACCCCGGAATCTACCTGCTTTCCATCCGTTCATCGGAACAAAAGGTTCAGAAGAAGTTCGTAAAGCAATAATTAGTCGAAAACAAAATTATAGGTCAGTGCCAGTAAGGGGCTATTCAGAACGGAAAGTTCGTAAGACCCCAATGGACTATCCAGGAAAACCGCACCATCCTCGGCGCCCTGTCTTTGTGTGTAGTACACATTAAATGGATTTCTCCTACCATACACGTTGTAAATGGTAAAAATCCAATCCCCTTTCCATTTTCGGTTGGGGTTTTTACCGTAGGATACCTTCCATGAAAAATCCAGCCTGTGGTACGGGCGTAATCGGGCATTATTTCTTTCCAAAAATATAGGGACGTCCAAATCCTCGATTTTAAAAACGCTGTTGGCTACCGTATAGGGCCTACCTGTTTGTGCGGTAAAATTGAAACTCCATGTATTGTAGGGATCGCCCTCAAAATTAACCGTTCCGTTGAATACATGAGGTCGGTCAAAATCAGATGCAAACCATTCGTTATTGTTGATTCTATCCGCCAAACGTTCATTTTGGGACCGTAATAAACTTCTGGACCAAGTATAGTTGAACCATCCATTGAATTTACCCTTGGGTTTCCTAAAACTCAATTCTACCCCGTACGCCTTTCCTTCTGCCTGAACGATATCCCGCTCCAAATATTCCTGCAAAAAGAAGTCGGCACCTGGTTTATAAGTAAGATTGTTATCCGATGTTCTATAATAGCCCTCCAAACCAAGTTCAATGGTATTATCCGCTACCCCGGTGTAAATTCCAAAACCGTAGGCATCACTATTTTGGGGTGCGATATTGGGATCCGAAGTCTTCCAACGTGAGGTGGGCAAAGGGGTCGTTGAATTATACACATTTTGTAGGTATTGGTTCAATCTGGCAAAACTCGCCTTTATGGAGGTTACCTCCCCAAGTTTATAGTTAAGCCCCAATCTAGGTTCCAAATCGTTATACGTTTTTACGCCGGCACCTTTCTCAAAAAAGGTGGTCCCCAAGAGTTCTCCTGTGATATCATCAAAAGCCCCCTGGGTATAGGGACCTACGAATACAAAATGATTAAAACGCAGGCCTGCGGAAAATTTAAGCCGCTCGCCCAACAACCAATTCAAGTTTCCATAGCCCGAAAAAACATAACTATTTTCCTGCGCCAAATCAACGGGCAAAATACTATTGCCATTGCCCGGATCAAGATTTCCGGGCTGAATGGTGTACTTATTTACTTGAACGCCGCCATAATAGTCGACCTTTTCGTTGATCGTATTGGACAATTCTGAAATGAAACTCAAATAGTTGATACCCGAGTCAAATTCAATTTCATTATCGCTCTGTTGTTCTGGAAAAATGGTTTTGGGATTATAATCGCTCATCACCAACAAGGTCCTAAGAATACGGTCATTGCTAAAACTATGTGTCCAATTAAGGGTGCCGTTCAATGTCCTAAAATCAAATTGGTTATTTTCCGCATTGATATTTTGGATCTTGGTTATCAGATCCAACTGATAGAAATCCTTTGTGAAAAAGCCCGTAAAGGATATCTGGTCCTTTTCCGTGGGCAAATACAATAGTTTTAGGGTAGCATCCTGAAAATTGGCCTTGGTATTCTTTAAACGTTCAGAAAATAGTGGCAACAGGAAATCCGTAAAACCCGCCCTGCCCCCAAGGCTCATCATCAATTTATCCTTTATCAATGGAGTTTCAATGGCCAACCGACTTGAAATGATACCAACTCCGCCGCTCAATTTAAATTTATTCGTATACGGATTTTTGACCTTTACATCCAATACGGAAGTTGTTCTTCCTCCATATCGGGAAGGAATATTTGCCCGATACAAATCTACGGATGAAACCGATTCTGGAGTAAATACCGAAAACAAACCGAATAAATGGGTGGGATTAAAAACTGGCGCATAATCATACAGTAATAGGTTTTGGTCCAAGGAACCGCCCCGTACCGATAGTCCGTTACTAAGTTCCCCCGCATTGTTTACACCCGCTAACAATGTCATACCTCGCAGCACATCGAACTCTCCAATCGCGGCCGGTATTTTTTTAAGCTCTTGGGAATTTAGTTCCAACGCGCCCATTTGCGGAGTTTCCAAATTGTCCAAAATACGTTTGGCACGGACCACTACCTCAGAGAGCTGTTCTTCTTGCGGCCATAATTTAACCGTAATTACCTGGCTTTGATTTAGACCGATGTTTAAAACCTCTTTGGTAAATCCAATATAATTTACGGTCGCCGTGTAATCCCCACGCGGCAAATCGATTGAAAACCTGCCGGCCTCATTGGTAATACCCCCACAGCTACAAGGAGTTATGGAAATCTGTGCATTTTCCATGGGAAGATTCGTCTCTTCGTTTAGCACTATAAGGGACAAGGTGAGATCCTGGGCATGGGCTAGGAAAGACGAAAAAAGTACTAATATAATTAATAGGGATTGGACTTTTACTGTCATTTTCTATGTTTTACTGCCAACCCTCCGGTTCAATAGCTGTTCTATATCTCGATTCTTCACATGGGGCCAAATTGGTGGCAGGAGGGGGATAGGGTGAACCTATGGTAGGTTCCAAGGACACGGCTGGTGGCTGTCTGGTCGCAATAGCAGCTTCGTTGATAAGTTCCCTTACTACATACACATTGACTATAGAAGAAGCGGCCGCGGTAAACCTGCCCAATACAATTTCCTGAGAATCATCAGCATTGTAAAGATTACCAATTAAGGCCGCTGGCGGCGGGGCATTAAACCCGGAGGCATTGTCCACAATATCCTTCAAGACCTTGTAATATTTATGGGCAGCGGGGGTCAAGGAGAATTGTTGTACTTCTACCACCATGTTTTCCTTTGTATACAATGGTAAAGAACCCACTTCCAAACCGGTAACCGTTTTCCCGTTCGAAAATGTATCATCAAAGATGTTGACAGATTCAGGGTAACGTATGGACCAACATTCCGTTTCACAGATATAGTCGAAGTATCTGTACAATCTACCACTCAAATCATACGGGACACAGCCTCCTTCTCTATATATACCCTCGTTACAACGTATGCAATAGTCCAGATTTTCAAAGGAGCGATAACTCCAATAGTAATTGTTTTCGGAATTTGAAGGATCGTCAAAACTGACTGAAATCTTGTGCCCAGGTATGAATCGGTTTGCCGAGGGCCTAAACTCCAACTCAGGATCGTAATCGATTGAAACATCGGTTATGGGTACAGGGGTTAAAACAATCTCAGGCTCAGACTCGTATATAGTGCCATTGGGCATGACAACAATGAGCTTCCAACGTTCCCCAGGTACCACCTTAAAATCCTGAGGTGAGAGGTATGCATCTTCAGATTCAAAAAAACTAACAGTTCGCCCCGTATCCTGGTTTTCCACATGTACCGAAGCCCCGGTTATGAATTCCAAACCCCTAACCCCAAATTCCGTGACAGATTCATTTATGCCAACATAGGAAGAACCGGCATTGGAACTGGCAAAACCCTCTATAAAAATAAGCCCATCCTCATAATCAAATTCCGGAGAAACTGGATCGATGCATCCAACAAGCAAAAAAGAAAAAACCAGGATTCCGGTAAGGGGCCTCACAACAAAATCAAAAAAAATACTGTTGAAAAATTTACTTTTGAATGTGAGCGACCGAATGGGTATCATATTAAAATTGTAAAATCAAACTTTTTCTTTCACTACTGCAAAGAAGGGAAAGATACCATTTTAAATAATAAGCTCTCATAATTACCTGATCATCCTTCAGACTAAAATAAAAAAACCTTCCAATTTCTTGGAAGGTTTTAGCATCGAGATTTGTTATTTATCGTCGTTGAAAGACCAATTGTCCTTCCTCATCAAATTCCGGGATTTGGAGATCCTCGGCATCTACCAGCATGGTATCCCCGTTAATGGTTACATTGACTTCCACTACCTCTCCATTTACGTTCACAAAACTTACCATATTATTTTCGTAGGTATAGGTACTTGTCTCGGTTTCAAAGGTTGTGGGGCATGGAATATCGAAACCAGAGGTTGTATCAATTTCAAGATAGTCGGTTGAATTTGTTGCCGATGCCGTCAAATCGGCATTAAACTGTAACGTTATAATAGTACAGTTTTGATCCGTTAGGTATGCAAGGGCTTCCCTGGCAAAAATGGCATTGTCACTTGCCGTATTTTCATCGACACGAAGCTCGGTCGCCTCCCAGGCACCCACAATATTTGCAGTTGCATCAATATCTGAGCCGTTCCCTTTGTCGGAACTACAGGAAATGGCCAAAAAGGCTGTTGTAAGAATCGTCAAATACGTCTTTTTCATTTGTTTATTTTTATTGTTTGTCATAGATCATGCTTTGGCTACGTTCAGCACAGGGTTGTAATTATTCACATCATTTCATTTGTTTAGCATGGGTGTTCAAGGATCTTCGATTTCGCCATCGTGAAGCTTATCGGGACATCTCAGTGGGTATTAAGACTTGTAGTAGCTTACTACATATCTTTTATTTTTTGTTTTTTATGTACGTTGGTTTTGCTATTAAATGGAACGTTTTCTACCTGAAGCAATTAAATCGAATATATCCATCTCATTTTTTCCAATTAACACCTTGCTTGAACTAAAATTTCACCTAATTGATTATTAATTCTTTAAGTACATATAATAACATCATGTCAAGAGTACGTAATCCAAAGTTTAGAACGTCCAAGTTGATAGAATATTTTCCTGGAAACAATTAAAGTCTTCCATTCAAAAATATTTCAGTTCCGGCGAAAGTATCAGGGTTACCCTCACAAAGCTTTAACGCTTTAATTTTCAAATTTAAATTATCATAATTTGCCAAATATCATTTTCTTCCAAGTACTGGGAACAACTATTTTTATCCTTTCCTATCGAATCCAAAATTAGTCGTGGAAAAATCTGAAAATATTTAGAAACAAGTATTTGCAATTCATTTTAATAATTGTACATTTGCAGCCCATTTCACGGGATTGAATAGAATAATAGTTAAAAACAGTAGCAGTGGATACACTAAGTTATAAAACCATATCCGCCAACAAATCAACCGTAAACAAAGAATGGTTGTTGGTAGATGCCGAAGGAGAAACGTTAGGTCGTTTGTCTTCAAAAGTGGCTAATTTATTGAGAGGAAAGCATAAACCAAGTTTTACTCCACATGTTGATTGCGGTGACAATGTTGTAGTCATCAATGCTGAGAAAATTACCCTAAGCGGCAATAAATGGGCAGACAAAACGTATCAAAGGTATACGGGTTATCCAGGAGGACAGCGTTTCACAAATGCGAAGGTTTTGTTGGACAAAAACCCAACTGCCATTATCGAGAAAGCTGTTAAGGGCATGCTTCCAAAGAACAAATTGGGCGCGGACCTTTTCAGAAACCTTAAGGTGTATGCTGGTGCCCAACATGGTCAGGAAGCACAAAAACCAACTGCGGTTAATTTAAAAGATATTAAGTAATGGAAGTGATTCACAAAATAGGTAGAAGAAAAACTGCTGTTGCCAGAGTTTACCTTTCCCAAGGAAATGGAACTATTACCATAAACAACAAGGATTTAAACGTTTATTTTCCAACCGCTACTTTACAGTATAAGGTAAAACAACCTTTTACACTTACGGATACTACGGATAACTTTGATGTACGCGTAAACGTATTTGGTGGAGGAATTACCGGTCAAGCCGAAGCGATTCGATTGGCAATCTCCAGAGCCATGTGCGATGTGGATAGTGAAAACCGTGCAATCTTGAAACCCGAAGGCTTGTTGACAAGGGATCCAAGAATGGTTGAAAGGAAGAAATTCGGTCAGAAGAAAGCCCGTAAGAAATTCCAATTCTCCAAGCGTTAATCCAACGATTTTTTCAAAGCATCCGTCATTTGGCGGATGCCTGTTTATATTGATCTTGCCGGTGCAATTCCGGTATTTTTATTAACAAGTTCATTGAAAGTCCGCTTTTCGGACACTTAAAAATCCTTCATTCCATTTAAAATGAAGGTAACTTAGTTTAGCATCTAAATGATGAAGGCTTCCTTCTTTAAATTAGGATACCACTTTGTCATTGCTATTTCAAAAGAACGTAAACTAAATTTAAAAATGGCGAAAGTCGAAGTAAAACAATTATTAGAAGCAGGTGTGCATTTTGGCCACCTTACCAGAAAGTGGAACCCCAACATGGCTCCTTACATCTACATGGAGCGTAACGGTATCCACGTAATCAATCTTTACAAAACTGTTGCGAAATTGGACGAAGCCAATGAGGCTTTGGCTAAAATTGCTGCATCGGGAAGGAAAATTCTTTTCGTTGCTACGAAAAAGCAGGCGAAGGACATCGTTGCAGAGAAGGCATCGAACGTAAACATGCCCTACATCACTGAAAGATGGCCAGGTGGTATGCTGACCAACTTTGTAACCATCCGTAAGGCCGTTAAAAAAATGGCTTCCATTGACAGGATGAAAAAAGACGGCACGTTCAACACCCTTTCCAAGAAAGAGCGTCTACAAGTAGACCGTTTAAGGGCTAAATTGGAAAAGAACCTTGGTTCCATTTCTGAAATGACCCGTTTACCAGGTGCGTTGTTCATCGTGGATACCATGAGGGAACACATTGCAGTGAAAGAAGCCCAAAAATTGAACATTCCAATTTTTGCCATGGTCGATACGAATTCTGACCCCAGGGATGTGGATTTCGTTATTCCATCCAATGACGATGCTTCAAAATCGATTGAAATCATTATGACCCAGGTAACCGACGCAGTTGCCGGAGGTCTAGCCGAACGCAAATCTGAAAAAGCGGAAGGTTCAGAAGAAAAGAAAGAGAAAAGCTCCAAAAAGAAAGAGAAAGAAGCTAAGGAAAAACTAGAGCCAACTCCAGACAACGTGGACACCAAACCAACCCCTGTTGTAGACAAGGTTCCTAACGTAACTGTTGACGTTGAGGCGACAAAGGAAGCGGTGAAGAAGGATAAAAAGGCCGAGGCCGACGACCTTACCAAAATTGAAGGTGTGGGGCCAAAAGCTGCCGAGGCTCTTATAAATTCCGGTTTGGATACATATGCAAAGGTTGCCAAAGCCGATGCTGATGAAATGAAAGAAATCTTGACAGAAGCAAGTTCCAGAATGGCGCATTTAGACCCAACTTCATGGCCAAAGCAGGCCCAAATGGCCGCGGACGGTCAATGGGACGAGCTTAAGGAATGGCAGGACAGTGTTAAAGGTGGTATTGAATAAAGGCACTCTTATAAATAATTGATAATTAAACCTCTCTTTAAAGGGAACAAAAAACATAGAAAATGGCAAAGATTACAGCCGCAGAAGTAAACAGATTAAGACAAACAACAGGTGCTGGTATGATGGACTGCAAAAAAGCCTTGGTTGAAGCCGAAGGTGATTTTGACAAAGCCATCGAAATTCTTCGTAAAAAGGGACAAAAAGTCGCTGCAAATAGAGCCGACAGGGATTCCTCAGAGGGTGCCGCCATCGCCAAAGTAAACGATGACAACACAAGCGGTGTAATCATATCGCTTAACTGTGAAACCGACTTTGTGGCCAAAAATGATTCCTTCGTTACTTTGGCCAACGAATTAGCTGATTTGGCTATAAGCTATGATACCAAAGAAGCTTTCTTAGCTGCGGACTTTAAAGGAATGACCGTTCAGGATAAATTGACAGAGCAAACTGGCGTCATTGGCGAAAAAATCGAAATAGGAGGTTTTGAAAGGTTAAGCGCTCCTTTTGTTGGATCATACATACATGCCGGTAACAAGATTGCCGTCCTAACAGGTCTTTCAGCGGCAGTAGAAGGTGCAGACGTTGTTGCCAAGGATGTGTCCATGCAGGCAGCGGCAATGAACCCTGTTGCATTGAACGAGGCAGGTGTTGATCAGTCCATTATCGACAAAGAAATAGAAATCGCAAAGGACCAACTTCGTCAAGAAGGTAAGCCTGAAGCTATGTTGGACAACATCGCAAAAGGAAAATTGAACAGGTTCTTCAAGGATAACACCTTGGTGAACCAGGATTTCATCAAGGACAGCAAGCAAAGTGTTGCCCAGTATGTAAAATCGGTAGATTCAAATTTAGAAGTAACCGGATTTAAGCGAGTTGCGCTAGGATAAGCATCGATTCCCTCTAATAATAAAAAATGCCGGACATTGGTCCGGCATTTTTTTATTGCATAATTTTTCAGACACTACCCTTTTAGCCAAGCGTTTCTAAGTGCTTTGATTTCATCTGAAACATCTTCAATAGGGGTAATCTTATTCACAACTATCGTAGGGGTTCCAACGGCACCTTCTACCGTTACGACTTCTCCATCCCTTTCCAATTCCAATTTTATCATCGTATCAGGACCCCATCCAAAACTCTGTCCTATAATTGGTCTGATCGACTCTAGGTTTATGGCCGTTCCGTTAATGCTTTTGATAACATCCCCTCCTTGAACGCCCAAACCTTTGAAGAAAGAATTTAACTCGATTCCCTTTCGAACGAAAATAGCGTCATTATTGGATTGATCCACATCGATATAAGGTATTTCACCTTGCAAAAAATAACCTGATTGCTCCTCTACTTCGTTTAGGGTCAATCCCATTTTAGCAAGGTATATGGAATAATCTATGGGTGTGTTCCCTATTACGTGCTTATTGAAAAAATCCCGTACTTCGGGGTATGTTATAGATACAATCTCATCAATAAGTTTGTCGTCCTCAAAAGGGGCATCTACCCCATACTTGTTTGAAAGTTCCTTCATCAACCAAAGCACTCCCTTTTCCCCATTACTTTTTTCACGGATTAAAATGTCCAAAGCCATATTGATCAATGCTCCCTTTTCATAGACATTCGCGTAGTTACTTTCGTAGGGTGCTTCCAAGATATTCATGCTCATGGTGGTAAAGGACATGGCATCATCATAGCCTTTTGCATTATCCATTTTAGTGCGCATCCTTTCATAAAATTCCGCTTCTTCTATTAGCCCCTCATGCACCTGAAACAGGTTGGCAAAATATTCTGTAGTTCCTTCGTACATCCATAAATGTTGCGACATTTTAGGGTCATTGTAGTCGAAGTAATGAATCTCATTGGAATGCACGGAAAGTGGTGTCACAATGTGAAAGAATTCATGGGAAACCACATCTACCATGGCCTGTTCCAATCTGTCCTGAGGTATCGCCTCAGGTAACACCACGACAGTAGACGTATGGTGTTCCAAGGCACCGAAGCCCCTGGCATCCGTATCCTCCATAGTAGACAGGTACAATAAAATATTATATCTTTTTGTAGCATCAATATCTCCCAAAAATGCCTTTTGTGCGCTCATCATGCCCTCCATTCGATTCCGTAAATCACTAGCTCGGTAGGCTCCCGTTGGCGAAAATATACTTAAAGTAACTTCAATCCCACCTACCTTGAATGTCTCCTTATCCGGTTTGGTGTAGAAAATTGGGTTATCAATAATTTCAAAATACCTATTTGCCATAAATACATCCCCATTTTCGATAGCATCGTCCAATACAACTTGGTTCAAGGAAGTAGCCGCTTCCAAACCGGAAGGTTTTTCGATGATTAATCGGTAGGGTATTTCCTTATATCCATCAAAATAACCTACGAATCCATGCAAATTCAGCATATAATTGGAGTCCTTTTCTATGTTCGTTCCAGCCGGCGAGAAAACGGCATCCTCCACTTCGTTTTCGGTATCATAGGTATCGTTTACAAAATAAGATATCTTGTCCAACATCGTGGCGTTGGAAATGTTCCACGTGTTTACATCTAATTTTGATACCTGCATAGGATTCCCTGAGTAATCATACGCAACAAGACCTTCTATATATTGTCCGTAATCATCGGCACTGTAGGTACCAGGAACCGTTTTAGGAATTCTAAAAGATATTTGACCTACCGTAAAGGCACCGGGATCCACTATTACTTTCACTTGATCATTGGTAACGTTGACCAAATCCATGAAGACCTGGACAGGCCCCTTATCAATGGTCGTTAAGTTTTTACCAGCACCACAACCATAAAGAAAGGCTATTGCAATTACATAAAAGAATACTTTTTTCATTCTTTCTATCATTAAAACAAATTATTAGTCAAAAAATCAAATCCTCCTGCAAGGATATTAAAAATACCAATGATAGCCGTTTCGATTAGTAAATAATTATGTTTTAGGGGCCCCGTTATCACCATGTCCACCATAGATTTTTTTCATTATTTTTGCTCTGAAACAAATCAAACAATGCAATACAAAAGGATACTTTTAAAACTTAGCGGTGAAGCCCTAATGGGCGAAAAACAGTATGGTATAGATGCCAAAAGATTGGATGAATATGCCGAAGAGATTAAAAAAGTAGTGGATAAAGGTATCGAAGTGGCCATTGTTATTGGCGGGGGCAACATCTTTAGAGGGCTGGCCGGAGCCGCTACCGGAATGGACAGGGTACAAGGTGACCATATGGGTATGCTGGCCACAGTTATCAACGGTTTGGCATTACAAAGTGCCTTGGAAATGAAGAATGTTCAGACCCGATTACAATCTGCCATTAAAATCAACGAGGTCGCAGAACCTTTTATACGAAGAAGGGCGATGCGTCATTTGGAAAAGGGACGCGTCGTTATCTTTGGGGGCGGAACAGGAAACCCATATTTCACAACGGATTCCGCGGCTGTTTTACGGGCCATTGAAATTGAAGCCGATGTCATTTTAAAAGGAACCAGGGTGGACGGAATCTATACCTCAGACCCAGAAAAGGATAAAAATGCCACCAAATTTGATACCATCTCGTTTAAGGACGTTCTTCAAAAAGGACTAAAGGTTATGGATACCACTGCTTTTACCCTAAGTCAGGAAAACGAACTTCCCATTGTTGTGTTCGATATGAACAAAAAAGGAAACCTATTGAAAATTGTAGATGGTGAAGCGGTAGGAACTACCGTGAACATGTAATTTTGGTATAATTTGTGCTTTTGAATACAAAATTTTGATATGAACGAAGAAATACAATTTGTTTTGGACTCAGCCAAGGAAAGTATGGATGCCGCAGTGGCCCATTTGGAGAGGGCTTTTGTTAAAATCAGGGCAGGAAAGGCCAGTCCTGCGATGCTATCTTCCGTATTGGTAGAGTATTATGGATCACAAACACCATTGTCCCAGGTAGCCAACATCAATACACCGGATGGTAGGACGATTTCCGTACAACCTTGGGAAAAAGGAATGCTACCCGAAATAGAAAAGGCGATTATGAACGCCAACCTTGGCTTCAACCCTATGAACAATGGCGACCTTATCATAATCAACGTGCCCCCACTTACTGAGGAACGCAGGGTCCAATTGACCAAACAGGCAAAGGCCGAAGCAGAACACGCAAAAGTAGGCGTACGAAGTGCCAGGCAGGATGCGAATAAGGAAATCAAGGATTTGGACGTTTCCGAAGACCTTGAAAAAAACGCTACCGCAGATGTGCAGGAACTAACGGACAAATACGTTAAGAAAATCGACGATTTTCTGAGCGCAAAAGAGGCCGAGATAATGAAGGTTTAATTAAACCTGCTTTCATCGAGGGATTTTTTATGGTAAGTTAAATGCCGCTACAAAAAGAATTGATTAAGAATCCAGTTATTAATCTATTTTTAATAGTATGAAGCAAAGAGAGCGGACCAGTGGTCCGCTCTCTTTCGTATTTATATTCTTCCAATACTTTTTAGGTTCAATTAACCACAATGGTTACCTTTGCAATCGCCTAAAAACAAGTATGGTTGCTAAACTTACCAAAGGGTTTTGGCCAAAAACGGCCAGGATAATACTGAGGAATAGGATTCTTATTTTATGTTTGGTTGCTGGAATTACCATATTTCTCGCCATACAATGGGAAAACATGCGTTTTTCCAATTCCCAGGCCAATCTTCTTCCGGACGACCACCCCATAAATTTGGAATACCAGGAGTTTCTGGATCAGTTTGGCGAGGAAGGCAACGCCGTAGTGTTCGCCATCAGGGATTCCGCCTTGTTCACTCCGCAAAATTTCAATCGGTGGAACAAACTGAGCAAGCAATTGGAGGCTTTCCCCGAAGTCGATTTTGTCCTTTCTACGGATAACCTGAAAGAACTTGTCAAGGATACCGTTGAACAGAAATTCGTGATGCGCCCTTTGATCGAGGAAACCCCGGATTCCAGGGCTGAGGTCAATCGTATCACCCAGCACCTTTTCAACGAACTTCCTTTCTACGAAAACCTGATCTACAACAAAGAATCCGGCACCATAAGAACAGTTATGTATCTGGACAAGGATATTGTGAATACCAGTGTCCGAAAGGATTTTATTTTACAAGACCTGAGCCGACTGATCGAAAACTTTGAGGAAGATACCAACTTGGACGTTCGTATCTCTGGAATGCCCTACGTGCGTACGATGAATTCCCAGAATATCATAGACGAAATTGGCAAGTTTATCTTGGCCGCGCTTGGGGTGACCTCACTCATCTTCTTCTTTTTCTTTAGAAGTTTCAGGGCTACCTTCATTTCAATGTGTGTTGTTATAATTGGGGTGATGTGGGCCTTTGGGGTATTAGGCCTTTTACAATATGAGATAACCGTTCTTACGGCATTGATTCCTCCCTTGATCATCGTAATTGGCATCCCCAATTGTATTTTCCTGATAAATAAATATCAACAGGAAGTCAAAAAACATGGAAATCAGGCTTTATCATTACAACGGGTAATTTCCAAGATTGGAAATGCCACCCTTATGACCAATATTACGACGGCATCGGGTTTTGCCACCTTCATCATAACCGATAGTAAGTTACTGAAGGAATTTGGTATTGTGGCCTCCATCAATATTATCGGGATTTTCATATTGTCACTTTTGATTATACCCATCGTTTATAGTTTTCTGTCCCTTCCAAAAACCAGGCACTTAAAACACCTGAACAAAAGATGGATAGATGCCTTCGTAAATTGGATGGAAAATATCGTCCGTAACAGAAGAATCGCCGTTTATATCATTTCCATTTGCTTGTTGGTGGTGAGCATCATCGGAATTTATCAAATAAATATTTCAGGAAGCCCCATTGAGGATATGCCCAAAAAGGCCGAATTTTTTAAGGATATACGCTTTTTTGAAAATGAGTTTGATGGTATCATGCCTGTTGAAATTGTGGTGGACACGAAGAATCCCAAAGGCGTCATGAAGCCGGCCACCCTACGAAGAATGGACCAATTTGGTGAAGTGATTGCCGAAATCCCGGAACTTTCACCATCCCTATCCATAGTGAATCTGGTGAAGTACTCCAAACAGGCATTTTACAACGGAATCCCAAAGTATTATCAATTACCCACCAGCCAGGAAAATACCTTTATCATGGATGTGGCCCGGAAATCATCGGATGAGAGCAATCTGCTGGATAGTTTTGTGGACAGCACAGGACAAGTGGCCCGTATGACTACCTACATGCGCGATGTAAAGACTAGCCGCATGGAACAGATCGAGGAACGTCTTTTGGAGAATATCACTAAAATATTTCCCGAAGAACGTTATTCCGTCTACATGACCGGTAGTGCCCTCCTATTTTTGAAGGGAACCAAGTACCTCGTTAAAAACTTGGTAATGTCACTTGCGCTGGCCATTGGATTAATTGCCCTCTTTATGGCCTATCTATTCCGGTCCTTTAGGATGATCGTAATATCACTCATACCCAATTTGTTGCCATTAATCGTTACCGCGGGCATCATGGGATTCATTGGTGTACCTATTAAACCTTCAACCATTTTGGTATTCAGTATAGCCTTTGGTATTTCCGTAGACGATACCATACACTTCTTGGCCAAGTATAGACAGGAACTGGAGTCTAAAAAATGGCAGATCAAAAAATCCGTGTACGCGGCCTTACGCGAAACAGGTGTTAGTATGTTCTACACATCCATTGTACTTTTCTTTGGATTTTCAGTGTTCATCATCTCCAATTTTGGGGGAACGGTCGCTTTGGGGGCCCTTGTTTCGGCCACCTTATTGTTCGCCATGTTGGCCAACTTGATTTTGCTACCTTCCCTGCTGCTCTCCCTGGAGAAAAGCATCGCCAACAAGAATACCCTGAAGGAACCACAAATAGATATACTGCCACAGGACGAGGAAAACGATTAGGTACCGCTAAAACCGATGCTTATTCATTTATTCTTTTGGGTCAAAAACCTATCTTTGGCTTTTAATTTTCAATCGATTTATAATGCGCTCAGTAAGCATCAAAGAACTCCTAACAGGAAAGCAATTATTACAGGAAATTACCGTGAACGGATGGGTACGAACTTTTAGAAGCAATCGGTTTATCGCCCTAAATGATGGTTCCACACTCCATAATATTCAATGTGTTGTGGATTTTGAAAAGTTCGACGATGCCATATTAAAGCACGTTAATACAGGTGCCGCCCTAAAGATTACAGGGACCTTGGTGGAAAGTCAGGGTAAGGGACAAAGTGTTGAGATCCAGGTAAGGGATATCTTCGTTCATGGAGGTGCCGATCCAGAGGTTTATCCCATTCAGCCCAAAAAGCACTCTTTGGAATTTCTACGGGAGAAGGCACATCTAAGGGTTCGCACCAACACGTTCAGCGCGGTGATGCGCGTACGTTCTGCCCTAGCCTTCGCAATCCACCAGTATTTTAGGGATAATGGATTTTATTATTTTCATGCCCCTATTATTACCGGCTCAGATGCCGAGGGTGCCGGCGAGATGTTCCGGGTAACCACATTGGACGAAAAGAACCCCCCATTAAAAGAAGATGGAACGGTCGACTTTAAGGAAGATTTCTTCGGAAAGGAAACCAATCTCACAGTTTCAGGGCAATTGGAGGCCGAAGCTTACGCTATGGCATTGGGCAAGGTGTACACCTTTGGACCTACTTTTAGAGCAGAAAATTCGAACACCTCCAGGCATCTGGCGGAATTTTGGATGATCGAACCGGAAATGGCCTTTTATGACCTGGATGCCAATATGGATCTGGCCGAAGATTTTATCAAATACGTTATTCGCTATGTCCTAGATCATTGTGAAGAGGACCTGAAGTTTCTGGAAACCCGATTGCTGGATGAAGAGAAAACAAAACCACAGGCGGAACGTAGTGAAATGGCCCTGATCGAAAAATTGAAGTTTATTACGGACAACAATTTTAAACGTGTTACCTATACGGAAGCCATCGAAATCTTAAGGAATAGCAGTCCCAACAAAAAGAAGAAATTCCAATATTTAATCGATGAATGGGGAGCTGACCTACAAAGCGAGCATGAGCGCTATCTAGTTGAAAAACACTTTAAATGCCCTGTCATCCTTTTTGATTATCCGGCAAAAATAAAGGCCTTTTATATGCGTTTAAACGAGGACGGGAAGACCGTTAGGGCCATGGATATCCTTTTTCCCGGTATTGGGGAAATCGTTGGCGGTTCGCAAAGGGAGGAGCGCTTGGATGTTCTTAAGCAGAAAATGGCCGCCTTGGATATCCCCGAGGAAGAACTTTGGTGGTATCTGGATTTACGAAAATTCGGTACCGCGGTTCATAGCGGTTTTGGCTTGGGGTTTGAACGTTTGGTGTTATTTGCCACGGGAATGGGTAACATAAGGGATGTCATTCCATTCCCAAGAACGCCACAGAATGCCGAATTCTAAGCGTATTTGGTTATTTTTATAGATAGTGAATAAAAGAGATGTTAAAACAGCACTTACAGTTTAAGCTTTCCCAAAAGTTGTCTCCTCAACAGATTCAGTTGATGAAGTTGATTCAGCTACCCACACAGGCGTTCGAGCAACGCTTAAAACAGGAGCTGGAGGAGAATCCCGCATTGGAAAGCGGTAAGGAAGATCTGGACACTGCTACGGATGATTATGACGATATGTACGAGAACGAATCCGATAGCGAGACCATAGCTGCCGATGATATCAACATAGACGACTATCTTAGTGATGATGAAGTCCCGGATTATAGGACACAATCCAATAATTATAGTGCTGACGATGATGAAAAGAGCGTTCCCTATGCTGCAGGAACAACGTTCAATCAATATTTGATCAATCAACTGAATACGGTATACCTGAACGATGAGGAATGGGCAATTGCCGAATTTCTAGTGGGTAGTGTGGATGAAAGTGGTTATATAAGAAGACCTATTTCGGACATTTTGGATGATCTTGCATTCACCCAAAATGTCTTTACGGACGAGGTAACGATAAAAAAAGTGTTGTCCATTGTACAGGAATTGGATCCTCCCGGGGTAGCGGCCAGGTCTTTGGAAGAATGCCTTATTATTCAATTGGAACGGAAAGAGCTTACCCCAAGTATCGAGTTGGCAAAGGCCATTCTTAAAAAGTCATTTGATCAATTCACCAAAAAACATTATAAAAAGCTTATCCAAAAGCACAATGTTACCGAAGAAGAATTAAAGGATGCTATCTCTGAAATAGAAAAATTGAACCCAAAACCGGGTGGATCCTATTCTGGTAATACTAGAATCATAGAACATGTAGTGCCGGATTTTTCCATCCGCATAGTGGAAGGGGAGCTCGAACTTAGTCTTAATGGACGTAACGCACCGGAATTGCACGTATCCAAGGAGTACAGCAACATGCTCAAAGGCTACAAGGAATCCAAGGACAAAACCAAATCCCAAAAGGATACGGTCCTTTTTATCAAACAAAAATTGGATGCCGCCAAATGGTTCATAGATGCTATCAGACAGCGCCAACAGACCTTGTTCATTACCATGAACGCCATTATGCAGTATCAAAAGGAGTATTTCCTAACCGGGGACGAGCGAAACCTACGCCCTATGATCCTTAAGGATATTGCCGATGAAATAGATATGGACGTGAGTACCGTCTCCAGGGTGGCCAATAGCAAGTACGTAGACACCCCCTATGGAACAAAATTGATCAAGGAATACTTTTCAGAATCCATGAAAAATGATCAGGGGGAAGACGTTTCTACCAAGGAAATCAAAAAAATATTGGAAACGGTCATCAAAAATGAGGAAAAAAGAAAACCTCTGACGGATGACAAACTTGCGGCTATCCTAAAGGAAAAAGGATATCCTATTGCCCGGAGGACGGTTGCAAAATATAGAGAACAATTGGATATTCCGGTTGCCAGATTGAGAAAGGAAATTTGATGAAACTTTTCTTTCATACAATATCCTATATTTTTCATCCAATTTTTGTACCGATTGCGGGTACTGCAGCCTATTTCTTGACCACCCCAAAGTACAGTCCCCTAGAAATACAAAGCGGCAATATCCTGCCCATATTTATCCTAACGGTTATTATCCCAATAATAACCTTTTTAATCCTAAAAAACCTGGGGGTAACCAATTCCATTTTTTTAAACTCTGTCAACGAAAGAAGGTACCCTTTATTCATACATATCATCTTACTGGGATTGATATTGTTCAAGGTAATCCCCAACAACTACATCGCGGAACTTTACTATTACTTCGTGGGACTCATGGGAGCCTCATTTGCATGCTTATTGCTGATTTATTTCAATTTTAAGACTAGTTTACATGCGGTTGGGATTGCGGGTATACTCATGTACCTAATCAACCTTAGCATCCATTTTGAGATAAACATCATTATCGCCATTGGCTTCATGACCTTGATGACAGGTATTGTTGTTTCCGCTAGGTTGTACCTTAAGGCACATTCAAAACTAGAAATTATTGTAGGTTTGTTGATCGGACTTTTGTCCCAACTTCTTACGGTAAAGTTTTGGTTATAGAATGTAGAAAATTAAACCGATCCTTAATGGCTTAATATCAATAGACTCATTATTTAGAACTGCGTTATCCCCCAATAATTCTGTCAACGAATAATAAATGTGGACATTGAAGGTATTATAACCAACATTAAAAGTTGGTCCGTATTGAAAACTATTTACATCTGTATTGAAAAAGCCATCCCTATAGTCGGAAGTTACCAATTTAGACCTGGCCCCAACCACGTATCCAAATTTCACTCCTGCATATATTCTCCAAAATTTGTAATCCTCCAGTGTGGAATTGCGCCATCTAAACTCCATAGGAAACTCAATTAAATGCGTCTCCACCTTACTTCTTTTAAAACCCGGGATAGTACCTCCAAAATTATAGGAAAAGCCGTCAAGAAGCTCTGAAACCACTAAATTGGAGTAATAGGTGTTCAAGGCAAAACCTAAGCCGATTCCAAGCGCTTTCGTTCCTCTTTCATTTAATGGCACGTCCTTTATAATACCGCCTTGGAGTCCATAGGATAGGTTTCTTTGATTAAAGCCCTGCGGTCGATTCCGAATAAAGTTGTACGTAATACCCATATAAAATTGATCTTCATAGTACCGCTCCTTGCATTCAGAAGAGGTGTCTTGGGCAAAACATGCCAAGCCAAAAATGAAAGTCAACACAAATATGAAAAGCCTCATACTCCAAAATTATTCACGAAAAATACTTTAAATGAGAATTAAGATTGTAACAAAGAAACCTGCTTTTTGCAAGCTGCTCGTGCCTTAAGGTATTAATATCCTTGTTGATACGAATAAAAAACGCTTCAAAAAAAATTTGAAGCGCTTTCTATAAGTTTGAAAAATTACAAACTATTGAAGGTTCCTAAAGGCGTCCCCTTCATACGTTGTATAGTTTACTTTTAATGCATTCACTTTACGTAACTCTTGCTTAATGTCTGATATAAGACCCATATTGGCATTTTTATCAACTTTTAAAGCAGTGGTCAATACGTTCTGTAATTCTTGAGGTTTCTTGGCTCTTTCCATTAAGATATAGTCACCTACCTCCGATGGCTTGGCAAACTTATCATTCAATTGTATTTGAGGCTCCGTTCCATATACCTTTTCGTACTCCCTAGTTGGCTTACCTACGTATATGTAAATTACCCTATCCTTTTTCTCCAATTTCTTGACCTCATTGGCATTGGGTAACACATTCTCGACCTTTAGGGAACTATCCTTCATAACCGTTACCGTCATAAAGAAAAACAAAAGCATAAATACAATGTCAGGAAGCGATGCGGTTGAGACCGCAGGTACTTCACCATCTTTTTTCTTTGCAAATTTAGACATAGTGTTTCAGTTTTTCTTCTTTATTAATTGGTAGTGGTTTCAGCTTCGGATAATTTTTGAGGAAATAACTCCTGAATACGTTGAACTTTTTCTTTAAGCTCCTCCTTCGCTTCGTCCGAAGTTTCAGGATTAAGGTATTCTGCCTCCATCTCCACGAAATTCTTACCATATAATCTTTGTGCTTCCCTATCCCTTAAATCATTGTAGGCCCCCACTAGTTCATTCTGAACGGTGATATAGGTAGAATACTTTGTTTCCCTATCGTTCTTTAAGGAGATAATCGCTTTTGCCGGACTGTCAGATGAAGATGCGTCTCTAGACCCCTTGCAGTAGCTACAATAATCGGGACTTCCTTGAGGTGCTCCCCCGTTATCCAAGAACGCCATGGCCTTCTCCCTTAAATCCGAAATTTCTATCAACTCATCATCAGCCAGTAACTGACCATTTTTGTTGATGTTTACCTGAAAGATATTCTTTTGCTTAATTACAACATCTTGATCGGGCGGTTCAATTGGAGGCAACATACGGTCCAAACCTGCATCCGTTTCTATAGTAGTAGTTACCAAGAAAAAGATGAGCAGTAGAAACGCTATGTCCGCCATGGAACCTGCATTTACTTCTGGTGCTCCTGCTCTTCTAGCCATAACTTATTTTTTATTTACCAAATAGTTTCTTAACCCCAGGAAGAACCATCAAAACAACTGCAACTGCCGTCAAAATGAAAAACACGTTCAATCCCATTCCTATTTTTTTCACCGTAGACTCGCTAGACATAGCCATGTACTCAGGTGCTACATCCGTACCACTTGAAAGTACGTATGAAATACCAACGACTATTGCCAACCCAACAACTACAAATAGCGTCTTTTTTAGGCCTTGAGGATTAGAAAACAAATTTTTTAAGGTGAACAACAATGCAGCTACCACAGCGATTCCTAAAAGAATATATGTGATAACGAACATTCCGTTCATTGCTCCGCTTTGAGCTGCCTCGGCTGCCGGCATGTCACTACTTGGCAACATATACCAAAGTACCGCACTTAGTAAGCCAATGACAATCAATGCTATTTTTATAATTTTTTGCATGATATTATTTTTAGGTATTGAATGTGGAACTTATTTTTTGTGGTCTACCAACATATCAATCAAAGTGATCGATGAATCCTCCATATCATTTACGATACTATCAATCTTGGCGATAATATAGTTGTAAAAAATTTGAAGTATGATAGCCGTAATAAGACCGAATACCGTAGTCAACAACGCCACCTGAATATCACCTGCAATAAGAGAGGCACTCAAGTTACCAACCGCAGCGATTTTTTGGAAGGCCTGAATCATACCAATTACCGTACCCATGAAACCAAGCATCGGTGCAATGGCGATAAATAAGGACAACCAAGATACATTCTTCTCCAACTGACCCATTTGAACACCACCATATGCCACAACAGCTTTTTCTGCAGATTCAACACTTTCTCCAGCCCTATCCAAACCTTGGTAATATATAGAAGCAACAGGTCCTTTTGTATTTCTACAAACTTCTTTAGCGGCCTCAACTCCACCAGATGCCAATGCATCCTCAACTTGTTGTTTTAATTTGGCAGTATTAGTACTGGCCATATTCAAATAGATAATCCTTTCAATAGCAACGGCCAAACCAAGAATCAAACACAAAAGTACAATCCCCATGAAGCCAGCACCACCTTGGATGAACTGCTCTTTCAACACTTGGGTAAATCCTCTATCCGCTTCAGGAGCCGCGTCTTGAACAAGCAAAGCTACCGCCGCCACTTTTGCACTTACCATATTTGTACCTGCTACAAACGCCCCAGCAACAGCTAGGCTTGGAAATAATTTTTTCATTTTTTCAAACTTAAATTAGTTAGTTAATAGGGTTAAAGATAAAAAAAAATCAATATAAAAAAAGTAAAACTTATTCGCAGAGAGGAAGGGATTCGAACCCTCGATACACTTTTGGTGTATACACACTTTCCAGGCGTGCGCCTTCGACCACTCGGCCACCTCTCTATTTTTCGCCTTTTTTAAGGTGGGGCAAATAACAAAAAAAATATTAGACAATAAAATATTACCCGTTAATTTTAGTGCATTTCTCCACGTAATGAGGTCTCGAAAACTGTCTTAAAGTGTTTGTTTGACACCCCACTCCCGAGTATGTACATTGCCTTTGAAATTGCCGCCTCCGTGGTAATATCCTTACCATTAATTACTTGCATGTCCATTAGCGCGGAACTGGTCTCATATTTACCCATTAACACACTGCCCCCAGAACACTGTGTAACATTTATAACATGTAAGCCCTCAGCTATTGATTTTTTTAAAGAATCCAAAAACCAATCTGCGGTAGGACCATTTCCTGAACCATAGGTTTCCAAGACGAGTGCCTTCAGTCCATCGGTTTTTAATATATTTTCAAATACGAACCTGTTCATTCCCGGAAATAATTTAACCAAAGCCACATTTTCGTCCATTTTTTTATGAACTATCAAATTTTTATTGCGTTTCAAAGGCAAAAGATATTCCGAAAACACATTCAAATGTACTCCGGATTCCGCCAAGTGCGGGTAGTTTAATGATGCAAAAGCCCTAAAGTTTTCTGCATTAATCTTAGTGGTCCTGTTCCCTCTATATAATTTATATTCAAAATACAAGCCCACCTCCCTAATGACCGATGTTCCATTTTTTTGAAGGGCGGCGATCTGGACGGATGTTATCAGGTTCTCCTTGGCATCCGTACGTAAATCCCCAATGGGCAACTGCGAACCGGTAAGGATGACAGGCTTATCCAGGTTTTCCAATAAAAAACTCAATGCCGATGCCGTATAGCTCATCGTATCGCTTCCGTGCAGGATTACAAAACCGTTATAATTTTCATAGTGTTCCTCGATCAGGGTGACAATTCGTACCCACTCGGCGGGATTCATGTTCGAACTATCCAATGGGTTTTCAAAGGAAATGGTTTCTATAGTGCAGTCCAATTGGTTCAGTTCCGGAACATGTTTTAAAAGTTCATTAAAATCAAAGGATTTGAGAGCCCCCGTTTGGTAGTCCTTTACCATTCCTATGGTTCCCCCCGTATACATCAAAAGAATTTTTCTTGTGTCCAAACCTTACTTTATAATTTAAATCCCAAATACCTCCTTTGAATTCTCAGTAGTCACAGCGGCCACAACCGCTTCCTCCATGCCATAAATCTCGGCAACCCTTTTTAAGACGTTCACAACATAGGCACTTTCATTTCGCTTCCCCCGGTACGGCACAGGTGCCAAATAAGGTGCGTCCGTTTCAAGAACGATATTCAACAGGTCGATTTGATGTAGAAAAGTATCAATTTTTCCATTCTTAAACGTTACAACCCCGCCTATTCCCAACTTCATATCGTATGATAATGCCCGCTCCGCTTGTTCCAAATTTCCGGTAAAACAGTGAAAAATACCTCTTAACGATCCTCCTTTTTCTTGCTCCAATACATCAAATACTTCATCGAAGGCATCCCTACAATGAATAACGATGGGCAACTCCATGGTTTTTGCAAGTCGTATTTGCCTAGCAAAAGCTTCCTGTTGTTCCTTTAAATAAGTCTTATCCCAATACAGGTCGATGCCAATCTCACCAATTGCATAATATTGCCGCTTTTTTACCGAATCTTCCACATGCCGAAGCTCTTCATCAAAATTTTCTTTAACATGTGTTGGATGAAGCCCCGTCATCAAGAAAACATTTTCAGGAAAGCGATTCTTTAATTGCAACATTCGCTCCGTATACGTGGAATCAATGGCCGGAACGAAAAATCGGGTGACTCCTTGGTCCATGGCCCTTTGAATCATGCCTTCCCTATCTTCATCAAATGCTTCACTATACAAATGTGTATGGGTGTCCGTTATAATCATACCGCAAAAATAGGTTTATCTTTGACTTTTTTAAGCCTAATCCAAGTATTCGCCCCATCATTTGATGTAAACTAAACTTCTATGCACTCCCTAAAAAAATACCTAAAGAAAAAGGGATATGACAAAATTCCCCTGACCCTTACCAAAACAAATCATTTGGAGTTTTCTGCTATTATCAATGGTACACCGGGAAGATTTATTCTGGATACAGGAGCTTCCAATACGTGTATCGGCTTTGACAAAATCGATTATTTTAATTTGAAATCCAAAGAATCCAAAATAAAAGCGGCCGGAGCCGGGGCCACCGACATGGAAACGCTCACCTCCAAAAAAAACACTATAGATATTGGCAAATGGCGCCACAAGAAGCTGAAAATAGTGTTGTTCGATCTTGTTCACGTCAATACTGCCCTTATAAGTCATGATGCGGAACCCGTTGATGGCATCATTGGTGCCGATGTGCTGAACGAAGGTAAAGCCATAATCGATTACAAAAAGAAGGCACTGTACCTAAAGGTCAAAAAGTTATAAAAGCAAAAAGCACCGATATTTCGGTGCTTTTATTTTTAGGTACATATGGAATTACATTTCTAATGCCCTTTTAACATCATTGCCCATCAGTAATTCTTCCGGACTCTCCAAGGCCTCTTTTACGGCCACCAAAAACCCGACGGATTCCTTACCATCAATAATTCGGTGGTCATAAGACAATGCTACATACATTATTGGGGCTATGGCAATGGCACCATCCCTAGCAATGGGACGCTCCACGATGTTATGCATTCCCAAAATGGCACTTTGTGGCGGATTGATAATAGGGGTGGACAACATGGAACCAAACACGCCACCATTGGTAATTGTGAAGGTACCGCCTGTCATTTCATCTACCGTTATCTCCCCTTCCCTTGCGCGTATCGCCAAACGTTTTACTTCGGCCTCAATACCTCTAAAGGAAAGATTTTCCGCATTTCTGATTACAGGAACCATCAACCCTTTTGGACCTGATACCGCAATACTTATATCACAAAAATCGTAGGACACCATTTCCTTACCATCTATCATGGAGTTAACGGCAGGGTACATTTCCAAGGCCCTTACGACTGCTTTGGTAAAGAAGGACATAAACCCTAGACTTACACCGTGTCTCTCTTTAAAATCGTCCTTGTATTTATTTCGCAACTCGAATATTGGGGACATATCCACTTCGTTGAAAGTGGTCAACATGGCTGTTTCATTTTTTGCCGAAACCAAACGTTCCGCCACTTTTCTTCGCAGCATGGATAGTTTAGATCGGGTCTCGCCCCTACTTCCTCCAGAAACAGGTGAGCCCATGGATGGCTTTGCGTTCATGGCATCTGACTTGGTAATTCTTCCATCCCTTCCGGTTCCTGTAACGCTGGAAGCCTCGACTCCCTTTTCGTTCAAAATTTTCTTTGCAGCTGGCGAAGCCACTCCAGAAGCGTAGGTTTCCTTTGCCTGAGGGGGCTGGGGCGCCTTTTCGCTTTCCTTTTTCGTATCCTTTTCCTCTCGTTGTTTATCCAAATCCTTTGCGGCATTACTTGAGGATCCTTCGTCCCCACCCGACGCGGAACTTGCAGCTTTACTTGCCCCATCCGGTTTTTCGGCGCTAGTATCAATAAGACACACAACGGCACCCACGGCTACAGCATCCCCAACCTCGGCCTTTAAGGTTATTGTCCCGCTTGCTTCCGCCGGCAATTCCAAGGTTGCCTTGTCAGAATCGACCTCGGCAATGGCCTGATCCTTCTCTACATAATCGCCATCTTCAACCAACCACTCCGCTATCTCAACTTCCGTTATGGATTCCCCAGGTGAGGGAACTTTCATTTCTAGAATCATTCTTTCTATTATTTGCTATTCTTAATTCTTGTTATTTTGGTTTGGACATATTATCCTTGGTCTTATCAAAGACATAGTCTATTACTTGCTGATGCCTGGCCTTGGACCTTACCGCACTACCGGCGGCCGGGGCGGCATAAAACCTTCTGGAGGCCACCCTAAATTTGCCCACATCGCTAAAATGCATCATCAAGTGGCTCCATGCGCCCATATTTCTTGGTTCTTCCTGAGCCCAAACTATATCGTCCGCATTTTTATATTTTGCGATAATGTCCTTCATCTGCTGGTCTGGCAGTGGAAACAATTGCTCCACACGGACCAAGGCCACATCATCCCGATTCAATGCCTCCTTAACGGCAAGAAGGTCGTAATAAAACTTACCGGTACAGAAAACCAAGCTTTTTACTTTCTTGACATCTGCCGTAGCATCGTCTATCACTTCCTTAAAACTACCATTCGCCAGCTCGTCCACCGTAGAAACTGCCTTTGGATGTCTCAACAAACTCTTTGGGGTAAAGATAATAAGCGGTTTTCTAAAATTCGCTTTCATTTGTCTCCTAAGGATATGGAACATTTGGGCCGGCGTGGTTACATCTGCGATATACATATTGTCCCTTGCACATAGTTGGAGGTATCTTTCCATACGGGCCGAAGAGTGTTCCGCGCCTTGACCTTCATAACCGTGTGGTAACAACATTACCAGACCATTTTGAAGCTTCCATTTATCCTCTGCCGCCGATATATATTGGTCGATCATAATCTGGGCCCCGTTACTGAAGTCCCCAAATTGGGCTTCCCAAATGGTCAAGGTATTGGGACTTGCCATGGCGTACCCATAATCGAAGCCTACCACACCATATTCTGATAGGAGCGAATTATATATTTGAAACCTTCCTTGTTCCTTTGAAATATTGTTCAGAAGCAACACTTCCTCCTCACTTTCCTCAACTTTCATGACCGCATGCCTGTGCGAAAAAGTTCCCCGCTCCACATCCTGACCGGACATACGGACCCCAAAACCTTCCTGCAGTAGGGTCCCGTAGGCCAATAGTTCTCCCATTGCCCAGTCCAAGGAGTCGTCCTCAAAGTACATTTTATGTCGGTCTTTCACCAACTTCTCCACCTTGCGTAAAAACTTTTTACCCTTTGGCAATTCGGTTATGACCTTGGCGATCTCGGTCAGTTTTTCCTTTTCAAAGGTGGTATCGATGGGGTCCATCATCTCCCACTCGCGCACATTCTCAAAACCTTTCCATTCATCGGCCATAAACGGCGTAATAATGGTCTTGTCCTCTTTCCTGGAATCTTCCAGTTTTACCTCCAAACTATCCTTATACTGTTTCTCAAGCTCAGCCACATAACCCTCGTTTATGACACCTTCCTTGATCAAACGTTCTGCATAAATATCCCGTGGATTCATATGCTTGGCGATGGCCTTGTATAGTTTGGGCTGGGTGAACCGAGGTTCGTCACCTTCGTTGTGGCCATATTTTCTATATCCCAAAAGATCCAAGAATACGTCCTGATCGAACTGCATCCTATATTCCAGGGCAAACAAAGCGGCATGGACTACGGCCTCCGCATCATCGGCATTGACGTGGAGTACAGGACTTAAAGTTACCTTACCAACATCGGTACAATAGGTGGAACTTCTTGCATCCAAATAGTTTGTGGTGAAACCAATTTGATTGTTTACTACTATATGTATGGTTCCTCCTGTCCTATAGCCGTCCAAATTGGCCATTTGGACCACTTCATAGACCAAGCCTTGGCCTGCAATGGCGGCATCGCCGTGCACCACAATAGGTAGCACTTTTGAAAAATCGTCCTGATAATGGGCATCCTGCTTCGCCCTGGCAATACCCTCAACTACTGCACCTACTGTTTCCAAATGCGATGGGTTTGGTGCGATGTTCATACGTATCTGGTTTCCGTTATCGGACATGCGGTCCGAAGTCCAGCCCAGATGGTATTTCACGTCCCCGTCAAATATTTCCTGCTCATAATCCTTTCCATCGAACTCGCTAAAAATATCCTTTGCGGATTTCCCGAAAATATTCGTTAGTACGTTCAATCTTCCCCTATGGGCCATTCCCATTACAAATTGTTTTACGCCCATTTCCGCGGCACGCTCCACTATGACATCCAACGCGGGAATCAAGGATTCGTTACCCTCCAGTGAAAATCGTTTCTGGCCTACGTACTTGGTATGCAAAAAGCCCTCAAAGGAAACGGCCTGATTCAATTTCTTTAGAATATGCTTTTTACGCTCCGGACTAAAATTGGGGTGGTTGTCGTTTACATTTATCCAATTCTGAATCCATTTGATCCGTTCCGGCTTTCTGATATACATATACTCCACACCTATGGAGTCACAATAGATACTGGTCAAATGGGCGATTATCTCGCGAAGCGTACTGGGCCCTATCCCAATGATATCGCCGGCATTGAAGACCGTATCCAAATCGGCCTCCGTAAGACCAAAGTTCACGATGTCCAATGTGGGCTCGTACTGCCTTCTTTCCCTAACGGGGTTCGTTTTTGTAAACAAATGCCCCCTGCTCCTGTAACCGTCTATCAACCTAATGACCTGAAACTCCTTTTGCAAGGATTCCGGCATTTCCACTTGGTTGCCGTTAATGGTAACGGTACTTCTGTTTTCTGGGTCGATATCCAATTCGTCCAACGAACTTTCAATACCGAAATCAAAGCCTTGAAAAAAGGCACGCCAGCTAGGTTCAATACTATCCGGATTGATCAAATACTTATCATATAACTCGGAAAAATAGGAGGTATGAACAGCATTCAAAAAGGAATATTTATCCATGAATTACTTTCTGTATCTTTAGAAGAAATTTGTACAAAAATACAACATTTACAATATCTAACGGAATGCTGATTGGTATTATTGGAAAATTTTAAGGTTTCAAACAAATTTTTAAAATCAATGGATAAAAAAATCCTTTTGACTTGTCTTTCAGTGTGCGCCCTGTCTTTTATTTATTCCCAAAATACCCAAATAACCAACAGTTTTTGGCGGGATGTTAGGTACGGGGGAAGTCTTGGACTTAACTTTTTTAGCGGTGGTTTCAATGCTTCCGTATCGCCTAGTGCTATTTATCCATTTAGCGACCGGTTTTCTGCCGGGACGAGTCTCAATTTCAACTATGCGAAATTCGACGATGACGAACTAATGGCCTATGGAGGCAGTCTTCTTTCCCTTTACAATCCCATTCCGGAAATACAGCTCTCCGCAGAATTGGAGCAATTGAGAATTAATAGAACCTTTGAAGCCTTTCCCAACACTATAAAGGATAATTATTGGTCCCCGGCATTATTTTTAGGAATTGGATACAGTACGTATAATGTAACGGTAGGATTAAGGTATAATCTCCTATTCGATGAGGATAGAAGTATTTATACCAATGCTTTATTGCCCTTCATTCGTGTGTTTTTTTAAGGTCAGTTTCCATAACGCCTTTTTGATCGTACCTTTTTCAATTCCCTTTCCAAAACAAAAAAAGATACTTGCTCCGCGACCTCTACGGCATCCATGGCATCTATTTGTCGAAGTGTATGTTCAGGGACATCGATGACATACAGCAGGTTTAGGTACTCATCAAAACGTTCCATGAGCAATACGTACAATTTTTCCTTTACCAGGAGGGACAGGTTTTGGGGAGAAATAGCATCTTCCAGTTTTAAATTGCAGTTCGCCAAGAGAAAATCCTTCTTTATTTGCTGTAACAAATCCAGATAAAGCCCTTCTTCCTGTGACCTTTGCAATAATTCCAATACCTTCTTTTCCCCCACCTTCTCCGTATAATTTCCTATTCAGATACCGATTTAAAGATCTCGCCCCCTTTCATTACAAAAACGACATCTTCCAAGGCGCCCACATTTTGCAAGGGATTTTCGTTGACCGCGACAATATCGGCTATAAAACCTTCCTTTATCTGTCCTAAAGTCTCCATGCCCAAAAGTTTGGCATTGGTAATCGTTGCCGCCTGCAAGGTCTCAAGAATGGGCATGCCAGCCCGATGCATGTATCCAAACTCCTTCCCATTATCCCCATGGGGCGATACACCCGCATCCGTACCAAAGGCAATGGGCACGCCTTTTTTATAGGCCCTGGCAAAGGTCTTCTCCGAGTAGGGGCCAATTTCCAAGGCTTTCTTGGCCACCACCGGCGGAAAGTATCCCGGTATCTTTGCCAACCGTGCCGCTTCCTGACCTGCCGAAATCGTTGGGACCAAATACGCATCGTATTGAATCATCAATTCCATGGTCTCTTCGGACATCAGCGTTCCATGCTCAATGGTCTTGATCCCTCCTTTTATGGCCCGCTGCATACCTTCATCACCATGGGCGTGTGCGGCGGTGAGCATTCCATAGTCCTTGGCCGTTTCCGTAATCGCCCGTACCTCCTCAACGGTGAACTGGGGGTTCTGCCCATTTTTGGCGACGCTCAGCACGCCCCCTGTTGCCGTTATCTTGATGACATCCGCGCCATTCTTATAGCGCTGGCGCACTGCCTTTCTACCATCTTCCGGGGAATTTACCACACCCTCCTTTGGACCCGGATCCCCCATAAGGTCATCCCGAGTACCGTTCGTGGGGTCTGCATGACCACCCGTAGTGGCAATGGACTTACCGGCCGTAAATATTCTAGGCCCAACAATGGTGCCCTTATTGATGGCATTTCTTAGCGCGATGTTCACGCCAGAACCACCCAAATCACGAACGGTGGTGAATCCCGCCATCAAAGTTTTCTTGGCATAGATGGTGGACTGGAAGGCAACATCGGCTTCGTTCTTGGTAAATCGCTCCAAGTATCGGGAAGGGCTGGATTCACTTTCAATATGCACGTGCATATCAATAAAACCGGGTAGGACGGTCTTTGATTTCAAATCCACTACCTGATCGGCATTAGTACCTGAAACAAAGCCATTTCGGATACTTTTTATCATTCCGTCGGAAACAACAATAGTCCTTTCTTCAAGCAGCTTGCCGGATGTAACATCCAAAATTTTTCCACATTGGAGGTAGGTGTCCTGGGCGCTCACCAGGCCTAGTACCGAAAACATAAAAAATACCAGTAGTTTTTTCATACGATACATATCTAAAATAAATAAGGGGAAATATAACCATATTTCCCCTTAGAACCGATTCCTTACTCAGGAAATCACTTTCTGATTTTTTGTTCCCAATCCCAGGCAGATTTCATGGCCTCGTCCAAAGTATATTGTGATTTCCACCCCAACACGGAATTGGCCTTGGTAGTATCGGCATAGGCCGTTGTGATATCACCCGGTCTTCTTCCTACGATCTTATAGCTCAATTTTTTGCCTGAAACTCGTTCAAAACTACCAATAACCTCTAAAACCGAACTTCCTTTTCCCGTACCTACATTAAAGACTTCATAATTAACGGTATTTTTCCCGGCCAACAAGCGTTCCAAGGCTACGACATGAGCCTTTGCCAAATCAACGACATATATATAATCTCGGATACAGGTTCCGTCCTCCGTGGGATAATCGTCCCCAAAAACTGAAAGTTCCTTTCTAAGTCCCACGCCCGTTTGGGTAATAAATGGCACCAGATTTTGTGGCACCCCAATGGGCAACTCCCCTATTTCGGCACTGGGATGTGCTCCCATGGGGTTGAAATAGCGCAACGCAATGGCATTTAAATTAGGGGTTACCTTGCAGGTATCCCTAATGATTTCCTCGCCCATTTGCTTTGTATTACCGTAAGGTGACTCCGCTTCCTTTACAGGGGCGTTTTCAGTAATGGGCATTGTATCCGCCTGCCCATAAACCGTACAAGATGAACTGAATATAAAACTGGCCTTTTTCTTTTTACTCAATTCCTTGAGAAGGTAGACCAAGGTGCCAATATTGTTTTCATAATACAACAGAGGTTTTTCAACGCTTTCGCCTACGGCTTTGGAAGCCGCAAAGTGGATAACTCCCTCCACATCTGGGTAACGTTGAAAGAAGTCCTCGACTTTCTCCCGTTCCTTTAAATCGAATTTCTCAAAGATTGGTTTTTTTCCTGATATTTTTTCTATACCCTGAAGCACTTTTTCATCGGCATTAGAGCAATCATCAATGATGATGACCTCAAATCCTTTTGCCTGAAGTTCCACAACCGTATGGGAACCAATAAATCCTAGACCTCCGGTTACTAGTATTTTCATAATTTTAGTTTACAAGTGCGAAAAGTACTTTTTGTTTTTGTTTAATCGTTCATAAACTCGATAACCTTCCCGGTAATAAAGGCGATTTGTTCATCATCCAATTCCGTATGCATCGGCAAGGATATGACCTCATTCACCAATTGGTTGGTCACTTTAAAATCGGCCTCGTCATATCTTGCATCCAAATATGCTTTTTGGCGATGTAAGGGAATAGGGTAATAGATTCCACAGGGAATATCGTTTTCCGCCAAAAACCTTACCAGACCATCACGCTTTCCATTGGTTATCCTTATTGTGTACTGATGGAACACATGGCAATCACAGGTTTCGCAAATACCCTCACAGGAATTGACCGTTTTTGGGAGTACAATATCCTTATGGCCTTTTAAAGCCGCATTATATTTCCTGGCGGCTGTTCTACGGGCATTGCAATACCCATTCAACTTTGGGAGCTTTGCCCGAAGCACAGCGGCCTGAATGGAATCCAGCCTGGAGTTTACCCCAATTACATCGTGATGATAACGCTCGTACATACCGTGGTTTACGATGCCCCTTAAGGTATGCGCCAAATCGTCATCATTGGTGAAAATGGCCCCACCATCCCCATAGCAGCCTAAATTCTTTGACGGAAAAAAGGAGGTTGCCCCTACGTGTCCAATGGTTCCTGCCATTTTCCTTGTTCCATCGGCCGACAAATATTTCGCTCCAATGGCTTGTGCGTTATCCTCGATTACGAACAAATTATGTTTTTCCGCCAAGGCCATGATGGCATCCAAATTGGCACATTGCCCAAAGAGATGCACGGGAACGATTGCCTTGGTTTTTGGAGTAATGGCCCTTTCAACGGCCTTTATGTCTATATTAAAGGTTTCGGGATCTACATCCACCAAGACCGGCGTAAGTTGCAACAGGGCAATCACCTCTACGGTAGCAGCGAAGGTAAAATCGGCCGTAATGACCTCATCCCCTGGTTTCAAGCCAAGTCCCATCATGGCTATTTGTAGGGCATCGGTTCCGTTCGCACAAGGAATGACATGCTTCACTCCCAAATACTCCTCCAGTTCCTTTTGAAACGCATGGACTTCCGGACCATTAATAAAGGAAGTGGATTCAAATATCTGGGAAATGGACGCATTGACCTGTTCCTTTATTTCCTGATACTGACCGCCAAGGTCTACCATTTGTATCTTTTTCATGTTGTGGTATTATATGAAGCAGGGCAAAAATACGAAACGTGCCACAATGATTTTCTGGAAAGAACCGTAATTTAGTCGCAAACAAATCAAATTGCGCCATCTCTACTCCTTTATAGTCGTACTAACTTGGCAAATCCTAAAATTGGTAGGATTTGTAAATCCAAAGATTTCAAAATTTGTAAATGGGCGTAAAGAGGTTGTGAAGTCGCTTAAAGTTCAATTCACCAAAAACGATAGAATTATCTGGTTACATGCGGCCTCCTTGGGGGAGTATGAACAGGGACTGCCTATTTTGGAAGAATTGAAAAAGGAAAAACCCCAGCACAAAATACTACTGACCTTTTTTTCGCCCTCTGGATACGAAGTGAAAAAGAACTCTTCTCCAGCGGACCTCACCACGTATTTGCCTTTGGACACTCCACGGAACGTGCGCTCATTTTTGGATGCCGCCAGACCGGAGATGGCCATTTTTATCAAATACGAAATTTGGCCCAATTATCTTTTTGCCCTGGAAAGTAGGGGAATCCCAATTCTCCTGATTTCTGCTAGGTTCAGTGCCGATAAAATCTATTTTAAAAACTACGGTAGATTCATGCGAAAGGCCCTTTACAGGTTTTCGCACATTTATGTACAAGACAAACTATCCTTGGAGCTACTTGAAGGAATTAACATAAAAAATGTGCGTATTGCGGGGGATACGCGTTTGGACCGTGTATCCAAAATCTTGAAAAGGGACAATACCTTGGAAATTATTGAGAATTTCTGCGGACAAAATAAATGCCTTGTTGCGGGCAGTACATGGCCCGATGATGAACGGATACTGACAAACTACATCAACCATGCACCAAAGGACCTAAAATTCATAATCGCGCCCCATACTATAAAAAAAGGCCCTATTAACCAGCTCTTTAAATCCATTCAAAAAAAGGCCGAACTATATTCCAGTATTTCACAAAAAACCAAAGATGACACGCAGGTATTGATTATAGATTCCATAGGTGTATTGACAAAAATTTATAGCTATGCAACAGTGGCCTTCGTGGGGGGTGGATTTGCCACTGGCCTTCACAATACCTTGGAACCTGCCGTTTTTGGGATTCCTGTAATTATCGGCCCTAATTATAAGGGTTTTTTGGAAGCAGAGGATTTGGTGAAACTGGGAGGTATACTTCCCATTAAGGATGAAAAAGGATTTAAAAGTGTTGCGGACAAATTGCTTCAGGATGCAATAACCTCCCAAAAAATAGGACAGATAAATTCACAATATATCTTAAATAATAAAGGGGCTAGCGTCCAAATCATGGAAGGAATCCGTACATATTTAAAGTAATCAAAGTCATAGAACAGATGAAATGCCCCAAAATCATCTATCCTTTACTCCTTCTCATCCCCTTTATTTTTAGCTCTTGTTGGGATTCCTTTGTGAATTCGAGGGATAACAAGAATAGGGAAGCCCCTCAGGAAATGGACTCTATAAGAATTGATTCCAGTTCTTTAAAAACCCGACCTCCTGAAAAACAAATCAAGCCCAAACGGAACAAAGCTTTGGACACATTAAAACCTGGAATTGCCATGATACATCTGCTTACCAAAGATTGAATTTTGAATTGAAGGCATGGCAGTGTTATAGTTTTTTAAAGAGCATTTTCCTCCCTTAATCGAATTAAGCCCCTGTTTTTCAGAAACTTTGTTTTAAAATCGGTATATTGAGAAGACTTTCAGAGTAAAGTAACTAAGAGATTATATTAAAACTAAATTTATACAACCGCCGTGAAGTTGGCTTGTATGAATCTCGATTATCGAGAAAAGAACGCTAATAAGAATATGGAACAGGAACTATCTTTTGGGGTGAAACTCCTCAATGGTTTTTTAAAATTTATGATTGCCTGCCTGATAGGAATTTTGGTGGCCATTCCAATAGCTCTAATTTTGGATTGGTTGGGCATTATCGATTAGTAATTACAGTAAATGTAAATTTGGGATGCGCACCGTGATGGGGCCCATCCTTTTTTGTTTATAACATCGGCGAAACGTTCGAGATTATCGACAAAAGGCCTAATTTTCAAGATGTCCAACTACAAAATTTATGTCTTACACAACGCTAAACCACTGTTAGACAACAACAAATACAATTAAAGATTTAATTATGCGTACTTTATTGTAAATAACTTTAAAGTAGGTAATGTTATGAACAATTTATCATTTAAAACTGGGGTTGACGCTTACTTGTCAATTCTGATTATTGCGATGAACGCTTTTTTGGCAGTAGTTGCAGTAGGATCCTTATTGGCCTTGTTTGGCCTAATTTAAACCGTTAAATCCTTCAATTATAGATTAAAATCTACAATCTCTAATTCACCCTCCTTATGGAGGGTTTTTTTATGTTCTTCTATTACATTATTCAGAGTACAAAGCCCTTGATCTCTCAATTATCTAACTTTTAAATAATTACAGAAAATCAAATGAGTTTAATAATATAGGGCAAAACAGAAATAGTATTTGACCAGTAAATTTAATATTTTAGAGTTCTCTAAGATAGATAATGACGGTTTGAACAGAAGCTCCAAAATATTCGTTATTGTTTTCATTACAATACACGCATCAGTATTTTCCCAAAAACAAAGAATAGACAGTATTACGGGGTATTTTACTCGAATTGAAAAATTGGTTTCCGAAACAAAAAATCAAAATAAATATAAGGAAATCAATACATTAACAGCGATGAAGGACAATGCTTTTGGCAAGGAAAAAGCCGATATCCTTCTTCAATTATGTCACCTCTATAAATACCGTAACATTGAAATCTCAAACAACTATAACCAAGAAGCACTGGCCGTATCAGAGCAATTGAATTATCAACATGGAATTTATAAGGCCAAATACAATATGGCCTATCTCATGTTTGTCCAAGGAAATTTCAATCGTTCCATGGAAGTCATCAATGGATTACAAAAAGTAATCAATTATAGCAGATATCCACAAACGTACGCTGAATTTGAAAACCTAAAAGCCGACATATATACCGAAAGAGGGGAATATGATAAGGCTTTGGAAACAGGACTGAAACTCTTAGATATAGCCGAAACTACCAAAAATAAATTCATCTTATCCAAAGCCCATGCAGCTTTGTCCCATTATTATCTCCGTTTGGAAAACTATCAAAAAGCTTTGGAGCACTGTTTGAAAGGACTAGATTATATTATTGAACAGAAGGACACCCACTACATTTTTCAAAAAGTAGATGAAATAGCAAGAATGTGCGCAAAACTCGGGAATAAAGAAGCTGCCCTAAAGGCTTACGACTTTTATTTAAAATTGGAAAAAAATCTCTACTCCCCAGGCAGTTATATTCAAAGCGTGGTCTACATGAACATGGCAGACATTTACCTTTCAACTGGGGAGTACGAACGATCTAAAAACTACCTGGAACAAGCAATAACTATGGTGAACGCCAACAACTATAGATTCAGACTACCTAGAGCACTGATGATACAGGCGGAGCTATTTCTTAAAACGAAGGATACAATCAGCGCCATTCTCACCTATGAAAAGAGTGTGGATGCTGCAGAAAACATAAATGCTTTCGATGTTATAAAATCCAATAGCTTGGTTCTAATGGATTTATATGATAAAGTAGGTGAACCGGATAAAGTAATTGAGAATAAGACAATGTATGATGCCATTCGAGACTCTTTATTCAACAATGAAAAGGAGCAACGCATCGTTATTTTAGAAGCTAGAAGGAAGATAAAGGAAGCTGGCTTAAAGCAGCAGGCATTGGAATTAGAGAACATGTCACAAAGAGCTGAATTAACCGCCATTATAACAGCTTTGGTCTTAATTCTGGTATTTGGTTTGTTCGTCGTTATCGTCTACGTTAAATTCAAGGAAAAAAACAAGGTAATTTACAGACGAACAATTGAAAATCTTGAGGCGCAATTAAGAACAGAAAATAAAAAGATTCCCACTAAACTTGCAGAGATAAAAAACGACGATAAAACTGTTACAACTATAGACGATAACATAAAAGAAATAATACTAAAAAGATTAAAAAAACTGGAAGAAGAGCTTTTCTTTATAGAATCTGATTGTAATCTACATCAATTGTCTGAAAAGCTCAAGACAAATCCCAAATACTTATCTCAAGTAATCAATATTGAAAAAGGCTCTAACTTCAACAATTACATAAATGAACTTAGGATTAATCATCTCCTAACAAAACTCTTACAGGACGAAGAATTTCGTAACAGAAAACTTAGTTATATAGCAGCCTCAGTAGGTTATAATAATCTTAACACCTTTAATTCAGCCTTTAAAAAGAGACAGGGCATATTACCGTCGTTTTTCATAAAACAGTTAAACGAAGAAACACAAAAAGGTTAAGACAATTTTAAAAAAGAAAAAGGTAGTACGGGAACCAGTACTACCTTTTTGAAATTAAAAAAACTAACTCTAACATTTTTGTAGCCCTAAACTACATATACAATTTACGTTAAAAACCAGTCACTTAACTTGAAAATAGAGGGCAATTCTGTAAAATTCATGAATTTTAGAAAGAGAAAAGAATTATTAAAGGAACGACCAAAATAATAGTCAATTGGCATAGCATAAAACGCTTTTCCTATGTATAAACGAGAGTTTTAAAGAATCATTCTTTAATGGTATCTTTCAGATAGAAACTTATTCTCTTTAATAGTCGATAAAATTGGATATCCGTTCCATGAAATATCCAGAAATCAATCAAACAGATAGTTAAGGACAATTTTAATACCTACGCTTATTAATACTGTAATCCAAAACTAGAAAAATGCCCGAGGAAATGTTTCTTCGGGCATTTTAAACAATTAACTTAAAAAAATACTTTCTAATATGCTGGATCTTGGGTCAATGTTGGCTGCCCATCCAATGCGGAACGATCTATAGCTTCCAAGGGTATTGGAAAGAACTCATGCTTTCCAGCGGTAAAAGAACGACCTTGCAGGTAGGCACGATGTTGTGACTCACTTGCAATGTAAGCGTTCAAAACCTCGGCTGAGACTCCCCATCGTTGAAGGTCAAAAAATCTATGACCCTCCATTGCGAACTCCAGTCTCGTCTCAAAACGTACTGCCTGTCGGGCCAAATCTTGATCGGTCCAAGGGTCGTCATAGGTTGCAATATCGTAATTGGCGGCCGGCGTACCTTCTTCAATGGTAAAATCGTTTCTTTCTACACCTTGAATGGCATTAGGTACGAAACCTTCCGGATTAGCAGCCCTACTCCTTATAGCATTTACCAATTCTCTCGCCCTCTCTAAGTTACCTAATTCAACTTCTGCTTCAGCTAGCCACAAATAAATCATGCTCAACCTCATGATGCGATAGTTATTGGCAGAAAGGTTTTGCCAGCCACCTTGACCGAATGCCTCGGGCTCCGCAACATGTTTCATGGAAAACCATGGGCCCGCATAGGAAAGATCACGTACAAAATCGGTTTGATAGATTTTAAAGCCTTTATAAAGAATCCCTGGCCTTCCAACAGTATGGTCGACTCTTGGGTCTAATGTAGTGGTCACTACTGAGGAACCATCGGCATTAGTATCTGGTGAAACATCTGTATCATCAAATGTTTCCAATAATGGCAAGCCATTCTCGGTTTGGTAGGCATTGACCAAGTTTTGTGATACTTGATAGAAACCGCAACAACCCCATGGGTCTGTATATGGGTGCGCCAGACCAATGCCCCTATTAGCAGCATCACCAGTAGCACTATTTATAGCATATTGAACTTCAAAGATAGATTCTGCATTGTTTCGTGTGGCCACCAAAAAGTTGTCTTCAAATTTATCCACCAACTGAAATGGCCCATTATCAATGATATCATCCAGAATTATTTTCGCTTCACCCAATTTAGCAGTGTTTGCAACACCATTGTCATCCCATCCCTGATACATTTTTGCTTTTGCCAAAAATGCCTTAGCAGCCCAACTAGTTGGCCTACCTACATCACCTTGTGTATCCGGCAATACGGCAGCAGCCGCTTCAAAATCGGCCTCAATTAATGGCCATATTTCACGATCATTAGGAATCTTGGTGCTTTCTAAATCGTTAAGGACGAAGTTTTCCTCACTGATGTAAACGGGCATACGCCACATTTTTCTTGCCTCAAAATGAAAGAGTCCCCTTAAAAACCTTGCTTCTGCAACAATTTGTGCTCTTCTTTCATCTGTTATTCCTTCTTCAACAAGTGCCAATGTATTGATTACATTATTGGCTCCAGCAACTCCTTTATAAAGTCCTCTCCATTTATCTCGAATATGCACATTGAAGGCTTGAAAATCGTAAGCCTCAATAAAGGACTGTTCCGGCTGGTCACCGGCGTCAGTACCTTTCAAAGCGTCATCTGAGGCAATGTTGAAAACCCAATTATGAATATCATTGTGCCAGGTCTGACCAGTAAGTCCACCGCCTGGAACCATTGTGTATGTAGCAATTAAAAGACCCTCAACCCCTTCTGGAGTCGCAACATCACCTTCACTGAACCGACCCTCCGGTTCCCTGTTCAAATAATCGTCACTACAGCCTGTCGCTATTACCAGGAAGGCTATGACGGCCCTAAGAATAAAATTTCTCTTTTTCATATTAATTATATCTAACATAATTTTTTTAATTTAAAGTTACATTAAGTCCCAATAGGAAAGTCCTTGCTACAGGCATGAAACCTCCGTCGTAACCAATATCTATACTATTTGGTGTTTGAATTTCGGGATTTAGACCTGAATATTTTGTCCAAGTAGCCAAGTTTTGTCCTTGAATGTATACTGACGCCCTGGAAACTCCCGGAAGTGAATTCAACAGATTGTCAGTGAAATTGTATGTCAATTGTACGTTCTTTATCCTAAAGTAGCTACCGTCTTCAACAAAATAAGAAGATGGACGGCTACTTACTTGATCGTTTGCATCCATTATGGGAACGGTGGCACCTGGATTGGCAGCAACCCAGGTAGATGGATCTGCTTGAGGATTTGTAGGCTGCCAAGCATCATATAAAGCCCTTCTTGAGCGGTTACCTTGGAAGGTGTTAAAATCAGCGAAGTACCGTACGTAGTTGTAAATATCATTGCCTTGAGATCCGTTTCCAAAAATGTTCAAGGCCAGATTTTTATAGGTGAAATCCAAATTGATACCGTAAACAAAATCCGGATGTGGATTACCTATTACTGTTCTATCGTCATCATTTATAACGCCATCTCCATTTATATCCGCAATCTTTAACTTACCTGGAGCATTATAGGTGCCGTATTCCGGCCAAGCATCCGCCTCTGCCTGTGATTGGAAAATACCAACCGTTTTAAATCCAAAAAAGGAAGAAAGTGGAGATCCTGCCTGAGTAACGGTAAGCGATGGTACCCTTCTGGAACCCCCTAAGAATCTAGTGGAAGGATTATCATCTAATTTGTCAACATTATTTGTATAGTGTGAAAAATTTGTATTGATACTATAGCCAAAATCACCTTTTTTGTCACTAAAGCCCAGAGCCAAGTCTACACCATTATTGGTAATACCACCTACGTTGAAACGCGGAGCATCCGCTTGTCCAGCTGTATAGGTTGGAGGAATCTGGAACAACATATCCGTCGTAACCCTGTTATAAACATCAATTTCAAAGGAAAGTCTGCTATCCAAAGCAGTAAGATCCAAACCAATGTTATTGGTCGTCGTAGTTTCCCATTTTGCGTTAGGGTTACCAAAGGCCTGGGGCGCAAAACCAATCGCAGGGGATGAAGGGTTGCCGTCTATAGGATAACCTCCCGTGCCAATGTTGGATTGAAAGGTGGTAAACGCATTATAGTCCCCTATTTGCTGATTCCCTGTCTGACCCCATCCATACCGCAATTTAAGGTTGTCGATCCATCCTATATTATCCATAAAACTCTCGTCCGAAATACGCCAACCCAAACTAAATGCAGGGAAGATTGCACTTCTGGAGGCCGATTGGAATCTGGAGGAGGAATCATTTCTTAATGTAAACTGCGCCAAATATTTACCGTTGTAGTCATAATCTATTCTTCCAAACTGAGACCAAAGCGAATAATCCTGTTCCACAAAACCATAGTTGGTCGCTGTAGTGGCATTACCTAAATTAAGGTAACTTAGAATATTGGTCGTTTCAAAGGCAAATCGTTGTCTAGAAGCCCCAAAACGTTCCTCAAATTGTTGTATACTTTCAACTCCCAGGAAAGCGGTAACGTTGTGGGCATCGTTAAACGTGTTGGTATACGTCAATCCATTGGTCCAGGTCCATTGATACTCATATTCTTCCCTTGCTGTAGAACTGTTGATGAAGTTACCCTCAACATATTCGGGTTGCGGTCTTCCCAAATCACGTTCCCTTTGAACCCTACTATCCAAACCAAAACTTGAACGGATACTCAAATTTGGAGTAATTGCCAGATCAGCAAAAACATTTCCCAATAAACGCAACCTATAAGTCCTATCATCTTGATCTCTAGACAAAACCGCAAAAGGATTAAAGTTGTTACCAAGGTTTGCCCCCCTACTACCCGCAAAATTGCCGGCTATATCCCGTACGGGCAATAACGGATGGTGCTTGTAGGCAGCGGAAACCGCATTCTGTTCCTGGTCATTCTGAAAATTACCTTTTTGATTGTCAAAAGAGGCAGTAAAATTCTCGCCAATAGTCAACTTATTGTTGAATGCCTTGAATTCTGTGTTTGCCCGTAAAGAAATCCTGTTATAGCTGGCAAACTTTACAAGGTAATCTTGTTCAAAATACCCCAAGCTAAATGCATATCTGGCACTTTCAGTGGCCCCTGATGCGGAAATATTATGCTGTTGAATTGGGGCCGATCGAGTAACCTCGTTCCACCAATTTGTGTCCGCAGATCGAGTAATGGCATAAATATTACCTTCCTCTAAAGCATATAGACTTGGATCCGTCCCCGGATCACCTTCGTTCGCTCCACTTGGAAAGACAAAATCAGGAATCGTAACTTCTCCATTGGGGCCAAAAGTATATTGACCATGACTAGGCACTTTTCCTGCATAGATATCGGCCAAGTAAAGATACTCGCCCAGTTCACGGGCATTTAGTGCCTCCGGATCTTTCTCTGGAGAACCTATCCCATAATAGGAGTTGTATGAAATGGTAGGCTGTCCAAGTTTACCCTTTTTCGTGGTAATGATGATAACTCCATTTGCAGCACGGGAACCATAAATGGAGGCGGCAGATGCGTCCTTAAGAACTTGAAGCGATTCAATGTCGTTTGGATTAAAATTTGCTTGAGACTGAGTAGGAACACCATCAACAATGTATAAAGGAGCGTTATTACCAACGGTACCAAATCCTCTAATTCTCACGGTAGCCTCACCACCAGGTCTAGCATCGTTGATAATACTTATTCCTGAAGCTCTACCTTGCAATTGCTGAGCAAATGTTGTTGCAGGAACTGCCAGAAGATCTTCTGTATCCACTACAGAGACGGAACCTGTTAAGTCCTTCTTAGCCTGCGAACCATACCCAGTCACAACAACTTCATCCAATTTACTGGCATCCTCCTCCATGGTAACATCGATGGTAGATTGACCGTTTACAGGAACTTCAACCGTTTTAAAACCAATGTAGCTAAACACCAATGTAGCGTTGTCATTTACATTATTCAAGGTATAATTACCGTCAAAATCAGTTTGGGTACCTGTCGTCGTGCCTTTAATCAAAACACTGGCACCGGGCAAAGGACCCATTGGGTCAGAAACCGTACCTGTTACTGTTTGGGCCTTTGCCAATCCAATGCATAAAAATGCACAAAACAGCAGAAAACCTTTAAAGAATGTACTCTTCATAAATAATTTAGGTTTAAGTTAATATTGATTGTTGTTAGTTAAAATAAATTAATGTCAATGGTTCGACCGGTTTTTAAACAAACACACCTATTATGATTGTTTTATGTTAAAAAATTAACACTCCTTAAAATTACCTTAACGGAATTGATCTTAGGTAAATATCAAACGGGAAGAACTATCAAATTCATGAATTTTGGGGTGGAGGGGTTAAAAAATAATCACATATGCCCAAAACCCGATTAATTATTAAGTTTCTAAAATACACATCAAAATATTGTTGATTTCTCAAAATAATTGATATTTTAACATAAAATCACAAAAAATTAAATTGTACTTTCATGCAAATTGTAAGGCCGAATTAGTCGCTAAATAATTTAAAAAAACAATGCAATTGACTTACAAACTCATTTGTTCCAACAAAATAATAGGTAAGTTTCTAAAATACTTGTCAAATATACATCTCCACTAATTTAATCCAGCAGTTGGAGAAGCTTTATAAACATATAATTTGTAATTCAAAGTTTTACAAAAGCTTATAACAAGATTGAACCTTTAAAAATCCGATGATACCACTACAATCACAGCGTATGAATTTTGACTAACATCCAACATATGAACTCAATTAAGAAATATCAACAAATTACGTTACCAACATATAGCGCCTTTAAAGATCTCCATAGGATTCCCTAGGTATCCCAAAAAAAGATAAACATGTAATCCAAATACTAATATTACTACTTTAAAGCCTAATTTATTCGCTAAAACATATTTTATCTATGAAAACTGAAACCGACTCAAAATATCTAATATTCAAAAACATCTTCAATTTTGTAGCTCTTCTACTATGTGTTTCTGTTTTTTTTGGATGTAATGAGGATGCAAAAGAAACACCCATAAAGCCAAATATTGTCTTTATTATGTCCGATGACCATGCCTATCAGGCCATTTCGGCATATGATAACCGCTTAATCGAAACACCCAACATAGACAGGATAGCAAAAATGGGGATGCTTTTCACGAATGCAAGCGTTACCAATAGTATCTGTGCCCCATCTAGGGCGACCATCCTTACCGGAAAACATTCACACCTAAACGGAAAAATAGACAATGTATCCCCTTTTGACACCACGAATGTTACCTTTCCCCAACTCCTACAAAAGGCAGGGTACCAAACGGCAATGTTTGGAAAACTGCATTTTGGTAACAATCCCAAAGGTTTTGACCAGTTCAAGATTTTACCTGGACAAGGATTCTATTATAACCCAGACTTCATCACAAAAAACGAAGGCGAGATCAATGTAAAGGGATACGTAACAGATATTGTAACCGATATGACCCTTGATTGGCTGGAAAACGAACGTCAAGCGGATAAACCCTTTATGCTTATGTATTTGCACAAAGCACCACACCGCTCGTGGTTGATGGCCGAACGTCATATGGCCGAGTTTACCCAGAAAAAATTCCCGGAGCCGGTCACCTTGTTCGACACCCATGAAGGTATGCCTGCCGCAAAAGTCGCCAAAATGAAGGTTGACGGTGATATGGGCTGGGCAGCGGACAGTAAACTATATCCAGAAGTTATGGATCAATTGGGATTGGAGGAGCAAATTGGTTTTGATAAACGTAGGTATGAAATGACGGTGGGCCGATTAGACTCCACCCAGAAAGCTACATTTGACACCTATTATAGGGCCATTGCGGATGAATTTATAGCGAACTTACCCAACATGACCGAAACCGATATTGCCAAATGGCGCTATCAGCGCTATATGCAGGATTATCTGGGCACTATTAAATCCGTTGATGAAAACGTAGGTAGGGTGCTGGATTATCTGGAAGCCAACAATATGATGGAAAATACCATTGTCGTTTATACCTCGGACCAAGGATTTTACTTGGGCGAACATGGTTGGTTCGATAAAAGATTCGTGTATGACGAAAGCCTAAAAACACCTTTGTTGGTTTCTTGGAAAAACCATATAAAACCTGGAAGTGTTTCCGATGAACTAGTGCAAAACTTGGATTTTGCCCAAACATTTTTGGATGTTGCCGGAGTGGAGCAACCAGCGGATATGCAAGGAAAAAGTTTGGTGCCGGTGTTGACCGATGACATGGAAAATTGGGACAGGGATGCCGTATATTACCATTACTACGAGCACCCCTCCGAACACAACGTAAACAGACATTATGCGGTAATTACAAAGGATTACAAACTGATCCATTACTATTTTGATATGGATTATTGGGAATTGATAGACCGAAAAAAAGATTCGTTGGAGCAGCACAATTATTATGATGACCCTGCCTATGCCAATATACAGAAAGACCTCCACCAAAAACTGGATGCCCTGCGGAAGCTATACGGAGATTCCGAGGCCCTTAGCCAACGGTATATTGACGAATTTATGCCCCTTGCAAAGGAAGGAAAGGTCTATGGGGTTGAAGAAGAGATCTTAAAACCCATGGTGGAAAAATGGGAAAACTCGAAGAAGGATTGATCTACCAAATATCAAATGTAGTTCCACATATTTTTGATTAACAAAAAAGCCGACTTCTAAAAGTCGGCTTTTCCCTTTGTACAGGCGAAGAGACTCGAACTCTCACACCTTGTGGCACCAAATACTATGTTTGATTCAGAATCAAATCGTGTAACCTCCAAGTTCATTCAACGTATTTGATAAAATATAATCAATCAAATGCAGTAATATATAAGCAAAAATCACCCGCAAAAATTCAAACAAAACCTTTAATCTTGCATAATAATACCCCATCACGGTTTAAAGTATATACAAGATTTGCTGACTTTTCTAAATTCCCAGTATTATTTATCAAAAGCTCAGTTCAATGAGGTTTTGTTTTTTGATGAAAGTTTGCTGCAATAATTACGATAAACAACACTGTCCTAAAGATGTGTAAAAATTATATCTTTAAGAAAAAGATTAATTATAGTTGAAAAACGTTGTATTATTTCTTGTAATATTCACTTCTATTGTAAAGGGTCAGGAACTTCCGCCAATCAAGAATTTTTCACCTTCAGATTTTGGTGCGGAAAACCAAAACTGGTCAATCTCACAGTCCAATGATCGCCTTATCTATGTAGCGAACAACAAAGGGCTTCTTGAGTTTAATGGTGCAGAATGGTTCTTATATCCGTCTCCCAATCAAACGATTATGCGGTCTGTAAGAGTAATCGATGAAAAAATCTACACCGGTTGCTACATGGAATTTGGATATTGGACAAAAAACCAGGTAGGTACATTGATATATGAATCCCTTTCCAACAGGTTCCGGGACAAACTCTTAGAGGACGAGGAGTTTTGGAATATCCTAAAAGTAGATAACCTAGTCCTGTTCCAGTCCAAAAAACGGATATACATCTATGACGAGGCAAGGCAAACATTGGAATATCTAGAGGCAAGAACGACCTTGCCAAGGATTTGGAAATTGGGAAAAACGGTTTTCTACCATACTATTGACGATGGACTTTATAAAATTAAAAATGGGGAAAAGGAACTGGTCAATAATGAGGTGTCGGTCACAAGTGACGAGGTTGTTGAAATCATGGATTTCAATGGTAAAATACTGATACTGACCAGACATAATGGATTCTATCAAATTTCAGGGGATAAAGTAGAACCATGGCCAACACAGATAGATGTGAATTTGGCGGATGCCTCGGTTTATACCGCTTTACGACTATCAAATAATACCATTGCCATTGGCACCATATCCAATGGACTTTTTTTGCTCAACCCAGAAGGCAAGCTACTTTATCAAATTTACATGGAAAATGGCCTTAGGAACAATACGGTACTCTCGTTGTTCGAAGATATGGACAAGAGCATCTGGCTTGGACTTGATAACGGTCTTGGACATGTAGACCTAAATTCTCCTTTTTTGATTTATGACGATATCGTTGGGGATATTGGAAGCGTGTACAGCGCCCTAGTATTTAATGAAAGGGTTTATGTAGGTACCAATCAAGGGCTGTTTTATAAGCCCATTAATTCAAAGTCCAATTTTCAATTTGTACAAGGTACGGAGGGCCAGGTATGGCAACTTAAGGAAATAGACGGGAAACTTTTTTGCTGTCATCACACTGGCACCTTTGTCATTGAGGATGAAAAAGCGAGGAAGATTGAAGGCACTGAGGGTTCATGGAACCTCCAGCCCGTAGGGAATTATGGGGACCTTGTGATACAGGGGGCCTATGACGGTCTATATATCTTGGAAAAAAAGGACAATATTTGGAAATTACGTAATAAGATCGATGGTTTTGGAAATTCTTCCCGGTTCGTTGAGCTTTTTGACAGTTTTATTTTCGTAAACCATGAATACAAGGGTTTGTTTAAAATTACCCCCGACAATGAATTTAAGAGGGTCAAATCGGTTGTGATAGATACCCTGCTTCGTGGGGATAATTCGGCCATTGTTTCCGCCAAGGAGGAACTGTTATATGCGGATAAAAAAGGTGTTTTCAAGTATGTCGATAATGCCGATAAATTTGTTAAGGATAGTCTCCTTAGCCGTATATATGGGGAATCCAACTATACTTCCGGCAAAATGGCCGCCATTAATGATGAAATATGGTTCTTTACCAAGGACAACATCAATAAGGTTTCAAAAAGTAGTTTGAACAATAAAAAGGTCGTTACACAAATCGAGTTGGGTGAATCCAGTAGAAATAGTATTTCGGGGTATGAAAATATCGCACCCCTGGAAAATCCAGGTAAATATATATTAGGAACAGGACTGGGCTATATTATTTTGGACAGTAATAAGAATAAGGACAAAAATTTCATTGTAGAAATAGCGGAGATCGAAGTATCGTCCTCCACGATGGAAAAAAATAACCGTCAACTTTTGGACAAAAACGAAAAAGGCGATTTAGAAAATCATGAGAACAATTTAGTAATCTCCTATTACACCCCAGAGTACGGAAAATACATCCGGCCAAAATACCAATATAGGTTACGTGGTATCTATGATACATGGAGCGATTGGTCCTTGAACCATACGGCAACTTTCAGCAACCTGCCCTATGGAGATTACCTATTTGAGGTCCGTTCCAAAATTGGTGATAGTCTTGCCGAAAAAACAGCAACATTTTCTTTTACCATCAAAAAGAAGTGGTATCAAACGAATATGGCAATCGCACTATATGCAGTTTTGGGAATCATAGGACTATTTTTCATGCATTTGGCATACAGGCGACATTACAAACAAAGACAACAAAAGTTGGTGGAAAGGACAGAAAAGGAAATGCGGATCGCCAAGGCCGAAAATGAAAAAGAAATTGTACGCCTTAAAAATGAACAGCTAAAACAGCGCGTTCGAATGAAAAGTAGTGAACTCGCCGCTTCTACCATGAGCCTTTTGAGAAAGAACGAGGTTTTAAACGAGGTAAAAAAACAGTTGGAGCAAAAGGTCAAAGACCCAACTATAAAAACACCTATTACAAAAATTATTGATGAAAGTTTAAATAGGAATGACGATTGGGAACTATTTAAGGAAGCTTTCAACAATGCCGATAAGGAGTTCTTGGGTAAGCTAAACAAATTCCATACAAATTTGACCCAAAATGACATTCGACTCTGCGCCTATTTACGCTTAAATCTTTCGTCCAAGGAAATTGCACCGCTTTTGAATATTTCTACAAAAAGTGTTGAAGTAAAGAGATACAGGCTTCGGAAAAAACTGGGCCTAGAACACGACAAAAACCTGGTGGATTATATCTTAAACCTATAAGGACCACCCTACAGTGGTTTGTTTTACCACTACATCACCTATACAAGCTTTATTTTTTAGCCCCATTAGTTGAATTGAACACAAAACTAAACAAGGTGTAAAACACTATTCAAACTAGGGTTTTGGGAATTTCTGTAGTGTTTTTTTGCCGTGTATGTTTTTTGTAGCGGTGAAATTTAAGAATACCTTAAAATTCGAGGTTATTTTTGAGAAAACTGTAAAAAAAACAATCAAAAGATTGCCTGATTCACGAAATACTTGGCATATCTCTATTCCTAACACTTTAAAAAATATAACATGAAGATTAGGTTTCTCGCATTATTCATCTCCCTTTGCTCCCTCTCTGGTTATTCCCAAACAGATAAAGTGGCCTTGGTTCAAACCCAAAATGGTACCAAGCTTCAGGTGAACGGTGAGGATTTTATGATCAATGGGATGAACTGGGATTACATTCCCATCGGTACCAATACGGTAAATGCAAGATTTTGGGAAAAGTCGGACGATATTATCAAAGCGGGATTGGATACGGAGATGTCCCTGTTAAAAAACATGGGGGTCAATGTAATACGACAATATACGGGGGTTCCTGCCAAATGGATAAAATATATCTATGAGGAGTATGGCATTTATACCTTGCTCAATCACTCCTTTGGCAGGTATGGATTGACCATAGATGGTGTTTGGACACCCGTAACTGTTTACGACGATCCTAAAACCCAAGCATTGTTGACCCAAGAATTGACCCTGCTCGTAGAAGAGTACAAAGACACTCCTGGCCTACTTATGTACTTATTGGGTAACGAAAACAACTACGGACTTTTTTGGCAAGGTGCGGAAACGGAGGATTTCCCAGATGATGAACAAGAAAAGCAGTTCATTGGTGAAAAACGTGGTAGGCCCATGTATCGCCTTATGAACGAAGTGACGAAAAAAATGAAGACCATCGATGGAAATCATCCCGTTGCGATTTGTAATGGCGATGTCCTTTTCATAGATATTATTGCCGAGGAGTGTCCGGATGTTGATATTTATGGCACAAATGTATACCGAGGTGTTTCTTTTGGGGACATGTTCCAAGTGGTCAAGGAAAAATTGAACAAGCCCATCATGTTTACCGAGTTTGGTGCGGACGCATACAACGCGGTGGAGAATAAGGAAGATCAATTATCTCAGGCCTATTATATGGTGGGCAATTGGGAAGAAATCTACGCCAATGCCGCAGGTCTAGGGAAAGCTGGCAACTCCATAGGAGGGTTTACCTTTCAGTTCAGTGATGGCTGGTGGAAATATGGGTTTGACGACCGTAAGAACGCCGATGTCCACGACAATAATGCCTCCTGGTCCAATGGTGGCTATTCGAGGGATTTGGCTGGCGAAGGAGTTAATAACATGAACGAGGAATGGTTTGGTATCTGCGCAAAAGGTCAAACGAACTCACGAGGACTTTATGACCTATATCCTCGGGCAGCTTATTACGCATTGCAAGAGGCCCATAAATTGAACCCATATGAACCCGGTATGGATTTGAACTTTTTGGAAAACTATTTTGACAATATCGTTCTTATGGACGCCGTACTTAAGGCGAGGGGAGATAAGGCGGCTTTAAATTCTGAACAAAGCAGTTTATTACGGATAAGCAACTTACTAGCTAAATTCGCTACGTTTAGTACGGGGGGAAGTCTAATTACTACCCCCGACAATCCAGACCCAGACGACCCAAATACCTTCCCAAACCAACTGGGCTTCGACCATATGCAATCCTATTTTGTAGGCGTTGAAGGCAACCCGGCTCCAAATATGCGGGCAGAAGTGAATCTAAACGTGGTGGGCAATGTCGCCCAGAATCCCATCAACGAAATCTTCTACGAAAACAATTCACGGCCTATAGACGTGAGCACCGATCGCGGAGATGTAGTAGTTTCGGACGTAAACAGGGTACGGGTATACCAGGCCGAATTTGAATGGAACGCCAAGGAATTCGATCTTCGCGGATTCTACAGGACCGGGCACTACCACTGGGGCTATGAAGGCGATTTCTTCGGATTTTACCCTGAAGCCAACTACGGCCCAAACCTCGATATTTACAATGGGGAAATCTTGGGCGCTGAAATTGATGGCAAAGGACCCTTAAAGGGCTTAAAGGTCGCGGTAGGGCCTCAATTGTGGTGGGGTGCCAATCCTACCATGTTGTTCAAATACCGGAAGCATATTGGTAAATTCAACGTTACGGGCATTTATCATCGCGATTTTGAGACCGATGTGGAGCTGGATGAAAACGGTCGCCGAATATTGGACCTCAACCAAGTACGCAGTGGTGTGATACCCCCATGGCCCACAGAACGTGCGGCAATTGCCATTGAGCGTGAATTTGGAAAATTTGGAGTGGAACTGGGCGGCATTTGGTCCGGAAGCCCATTGAACGGCCTAACGTTCCAGGATGTACGTGGCGAAACGGGCAACTACATCGTTTTTGAAGACCGTATACAGGCAAGTGACAACTGGGGCGGAAAGGTCAAGATCACCTACGAAGGCGGTAAATTTAATTGGTACGGTCAAGCTTCTGCCATGGGGCTTATTGCCAATGGCGGGGCGGACCAGACATTGACATTTACCGGATGGAAACTACGCGATACGGGAAGTGGCAACGTTACCAGCCTTTTGACAGGTTTTACCATTGCTTCGGGCAAATTCCAGATCGCCCCTAATTTTATGATCCAGAAACCATTGGTAGAGGCGATGCCCAATGATGTTCAAGGACCGGGCCGTTTAAGGAATATTATCGACGACCCTTTCTCGGTACGTGCCAACAGGGAGACCATCGGTAGTGAACTATTGATATCCTTTGATCCTACGCCGGGCACCTGGATGTATGAATGGGACAATGACCGTGCGGAGGACGCCCCGTTTGCGATGAACCTCGGTTTTGTCTACAGGCACTTGCCAACCACCATGGACGCCCACATTGGCTTCCTGGCCAACAGGCAGTTTTTTGCCTTCCCCAACTCGGCTCCTGCCGAGGATCTCTGGGAAATACATTCCCGCATGGTGTCAAAAATAGGACCGGACCTGGGCTTTATCGGTAACTTCTACTACGGCAATGGTCAGGGAAACGGTGATAGCCAACGCCTTATCAAACGATTTGGTGGGGATATCAGGGCCATTTATAAGAATTATAAACTTTCTACCCACGTAAAGGTGAACGATTGGGGGCCTTTTGATTACCATCGTGATTTTAACTTGACGTTTCCCCTACAATTGATGTTGGATGTCTCCACAACCTTGGGCAAACCGGACTGGTTCATCCTGCCAAGTACCCAAGTAGGCATTCGGGGAATATGGCGCTCCTTGAACGAATTTTCACCGAGATATGCGCCAAATGCCGCCGAAGAATTTTCAAACCAACCGATCATTAGCCCTGTAGGTTTCCCCAACGGATCGGAATGGGAAATCATGACTTATGTACATATCAATATTGGTAAATAACAACGGAATGATGAAAAACAACAGATATATCAATACCAGAAATACCTTGTTTTCCGCTATTGTTCTGACCTTGCTGTTGGGATGTGAACGGAACTTTTCAGAAGACGTAGCGTTTGCGACCTTTCCGCCTAATGGAGACGTTTTCATCGATACCTTTTCCGCAGGCCTGGATTATTTTCCATTTGTGGATGGAGGAGCGGACCCTGAAGCATTTAGCGTGGATACCCAAGAGTTTTTTGCCGGCAATGCCTCCATGCGTTTTGACGTGCCCCCTTTTGGTGTGGGGTTTGTAGGCGCCACATTTAATACAACGGTAAAAAGGGATCTGTCCGGTTTTGATGCCCTTACCTTTTATGCCAAGGCATCCCAAGCTGCGGATATAAACGAAATTGGATTTGGTATCGAAGGGGAAACAGGAAATAAATTCCAAGTGACCACTCAAAATTTACAAATAAGTACCCAATGGGAAAAATACACCATACCCATACCAGACCCTTCAAAACTTTTTAATCAAACCGGATTGTTTTGGCTAGCCGAGGGTGCCGAAAACGAATTTGACGAAGGCGGTTATACCTTGTGGTTTGATGAAATAAAATTTGAAAAGACCGGAACCTTGGGGCAGCCGAGGCCGGCAATCCTAAACGGTGCAGACGTGCAACAGCCCGGTTTTGTGAACATTGGTCAATCATTGACCGGCCTTACCCAAACCGTGAACTTGGAATCCGGGGAAAATATTACCGTGATTGCCGCACCGTCGTACTTTGACTTTTCATCATCAAATAATGGGGTTGCCCAGGTAAATGAGTTGGGAAATATTTCGGTTACGGGTCTTGGTCAAACAACCATTACAGCCTCCTTGGCAAACAATCCTGCCGAAGGTTCCTTGGAGCTGAATGTTGAAAGTGCCTTTGAATTCGCCCCTACCCCGCCGTCACGGGCGCCTGAAGATGTCATCTCGGTTTTTAGCGATGCCTATGCGAACGTTGCGGTAGATTACTTTAATGGCTTTTTTACCCCTGACGGACAAACCACCCAAGGTGGCTCACCGCCGCTAGACTTTAACGGGGACAGGATCATCAACTATACCCAACTCAACTTTGTGGGCATTGGTACTTTCTTGAACGTGGCACCGATCAATGCTTCGGCCATGACCACACTACATATCGATATCAAGGTCAATGAAGCCATTGACCCGGGAGATTTTATAAGGATCCAATTGTTAAACTCCGTTGGCAATGGCGAAACCTCCGGTTCGGTGACCCTGGCGGCCTCCGATCTAAGACAAGACGAATGGGTCAGTTTTGATATCCCATTGGCCGACTTTACAGGGTTGGGCGATCGCTCACAAATTGGTCTATTGTTCTTTGTATCGGACAGCACCATTTCAGACATTTTTGTTGACAACATCTATTATTACAGGTAATAAGAAAAAGAAACTTCAAATGCTTAATAGAAAAAGAAAGATTGTGAAAAATACTGTGTATCAAGTTTTTATGGGCCTTTTTATCAGCTCATTCATCGGGTGTGAGGTGGATGAAACCCAGACGGTAACGACCTTGACCAATGTGGTACTTTCGGAGGAATTCGATACAGACGGTGCCCCAAATCCAGATGTATGGGGCTTTGATATTGGACGGGGACCTAATGGCGACGGTTGGGGAAACCAAGAATTGCAGTATTACACAGATCGTCCAACGAACGTGGCCATAGAAAACGGCAACTTAAAAATTACGGTCCGCCAGGAATCCTTCCAGGGTGTGGGCTATACATCCGCCCGATTGTTGACCAAAAACCGATTTGAACAGGCTTATGGTCGTTTTGAAGCAAGAATACAATTACCAACAGGCCAAGGAATTTGGCCCGCCTTTTGGATGTTGGGTGCGGATATTGATGAGAACCCGTGGCCCGGAGCCGGTGAAATCGATATCATGGAATACAGGGGTCAAAACCCCACCATCTTAGTTGGTAGTGTGCACGGTCCAGGCTATTCGGCGGGAAATGCCATTTCAAAGGAATATGAACTGCGCAACGACAGGTTCGATACGGGGTATCACATTTTTGGTATTGAATGGTCTCCAGTTGCCATCAACTTCTATGTGGACGATGTGCTCTACAACCAAATAACTCCAGAAGATGTAACTGGGGAATGGGTTTTTAATAAGCCATTCTTTCTATTAATGAACGTAGCGGTAGGAGGAAATTTCGTGGGGCCACCCAATTCTGAAACCCGGTTTCCCCAGACTATGCTGGTAGACTATGTACGCGTATTTAATTAAGGAATTGCTTTATAAACAGAAAATTGACTAATTAAACATTTAACTATGAAATCATTTTTTAAAAAAGGGAAATTAATTTCCATGTCGGCTTTATTGCTTTTATTTCTTGGATGTAGTGATGATGATGAAGTTTTACCGGAAGTTGTTGCAAGTTTCACCCAATCCATAGACCAGACCACGGGTACGGTCACGTTTACCAACAATTCCCAAAACGCCACTACCTATTCGTGGAATTTTGGAAATGGAAATACGTCTACGGCCAAAAACCCCACACAGGTCTATGAAAATGGGGACTATACGGTAACATTGACAGCCTCAAATGTGGCCGGTGATTCTGATACGGCCACCGCGAACTTTACGATTACCATACCGGATGACGGAGGCGATGGTGGAGATGGAGGAAACGATTTTGATAGTGGCCTGCTTACCAATGGCGATTTTGAGGCCGGTGTGGAACCTTGGATTGGCAATGCTGCCAACGTACAGGAAGACGGGGGAAACAGCTTTAATTTTGCAGATGTACAGGCAGCGGGTAACCCATTTGATGTGAACTTGAGCCAAGTTGTGGCCATAACCCAAGGCACCAATTACATTTTAAAGTTTGATGCTTCATCGGACAGGGAAAGGACCATATTGGCAGGTATAGGGTTAAACGAGGCCCCTTTCACCAATACAAACGTGGAAATTAACTTGACAACGGCAACCCAAACCTTTGAGCTACAACTCGCCGCAACTGATTTTGGCGGGTCCAATAGTCGCGTATTGTTCGATATGGGCGCAGCCATAGGTACCGTGGTAATAGACAATGTATCCTTAGTTGAGGGCGGAGATGGTAGTGATTCCAACACCGGAGGTGGTGATAGTGGTTTTGACAGCGGACTATTGACCAATGGTGATTTTGAGGGAGGCGTAACCCCATGGATCGGGAATGCGGCCAACGTACAGGAAGATGGTGGAAACAGCTTCAATTTTGCAAATGTCATGGCCGCAGGTAACGTATTCGACGTAAACCTTAGCCAAGTTGTGGCAATTACCCAAGGAACCAACTATATCTTGACCTTTGATGCTTCTTCCGATCGTGAACGCACGATGTTAGCCGGAATCGGTTTGAATGAAGCACCGTTTACAAACACGAGCGTTTCTGTAAACCTGACCCCTGAGACGCAAACGTTTACGTTGCAATTGGCCGCTTCTGATTTTGGTGGCGCCAATAGTCGGGTCCTATTTGATATGGGAGGTGAAGTTGGTGTAGTGGTTATTGATAATGTCTCCTTGGTTGAAGGTGGCGATGGCAGTGATTCCAACCCAGGAAATGGCGGAGGTACCGGTGAGGTGACCGCTTTTTGTAACACCCAGATCCAAGCCTTTGGGGGTGATGCAGGTTCAGATATTTTCTTGTCCGTTTTTAACGTAAACGCTACTACCATGCGCGTTGAAATCTCTTCCGCGGATAGCGACCCGGTCGACTTATTGGTATTGCCCGCTGGCGCGTGGGTTCCTAACGATGCCGGTATTTCAATGGCACCTATGGAAGTTTCACCCGGAGTTTGGGCGGGAGAATTTTTCTTCCCCAATGGAGCACCTGAAAATGTAGAACTTTTCATTGAGTGGAGTAAGTTATCTTTTGCAGGAAACTGGAGATCTACGGCCCCTGACATCTTGGATACAGTCGCTTTCAATGCTACGTGTGACACAGGATCCGGAGGAGGTACCGGCGGTGGAAATACAGGTGATGGTTCTGGAATCGTTGTAGATTTTGAGGATGGCGGTACATTGACAGGTGCCTTTGACAATGGTGCCAATGGTGCTAATGCGACCAACCCCGATCAAAGTGGGATCAATACATCGGCCACGGTATATCAGTTTAACAAAATTGTAGGCTCCGCCTGGTATTCAGGAGCGTTTAATGTCTTTCCACAAGACCTTTCAGCGACGGGCGGTACAACTTTTAAAATGAAAATATGGTCACCAAATGCAGGTGTCAATGTACGCTTTCAGTTGGAGAAAGAAGGGAACCAAGGCCCCATTGTCACCTACAACGTAGACCAAACGGTTACGGAAGCCAACACCTGGGTTGAGTTGACATTCGATTTTTCATCGACACCGCTTGATCTGACCGATGGTTATGATAAAATCGTCATCTTCCCAGATTATGATGAGTCCAACCAAGTACCGGTTGCTACGGAGGCAATCTACTATTTTGATGACATAACCCAGGAATAACGACAGAATTAACGCTGATTTTGGGTTGAAAAGGCCGGTTTGAAAATAGGCCGGCCTTTTTCAATAAATCTTAAAAAATAATTACCGGAAATGACCGAAAAATCCAAGGTACCCTTAGAATATATCGAAATAGAGAACGAAAGCTATTTTAAAATTGGCAATTACGATTCCATGCGGCCTTTCTTCATGAGTATCGTAAGTGATTCCAATCACTGGATGTTCATTTCAAGCAATGGCGGATTGACAGCTGGCCGTAAAAATGCCGAATTCTCCCTATTTCCTTATTATACGGACGATAAAATCACAGAATCGGCAGAAATAACGGGTAGCAAAAGCATTTTTAGGGTTCATAAGGACGACACCGTATGGATTTGGGAACCGTTTTCAAACCTTGGAAAAACTGCTTATCGTACCACTCGAAACCTATATAAAAACAGTCATGGCAATAAATTAATTTTTGAAGAAATAAACCATGACCTGCAATTGACTTTTTCCTATCAGTGGAATTCAAGTAACCGTTTTGGTTTTGTGCGTAAGTCCCAGATTCATAACAACTGCGATTCAAAAATTGAAATTTCCGTTTTGGACGGTATCCAAAATGTGCTTCCTTACGGTGTGGGAAGCTATACCCAGACCAATTCCAGCAATCTGGTCGATGCCTATAAAAGAAATCAATTATTAAAGAATTCCGGCCTTGGCATCTATGCCCTGAGTGCCATTATTGTGGACAAGGCGGAACCCAGCGAGGCCCTAAAGGCCAATGTGGTTTGGTCACTAGGTCTTGATAATTTAGGGTATTTGGTTTCCTCCCTTCAATTAGATCATTTTAGAAGAACGGGTACCATAGGCACGGAAACCGATGTGAAGGCAGAAAAAGGAGCTTATTTCATCCATGCCGATTTAATTTTGCCCCCAAATTCCAAAAAGGAATGGCAATTGGTGGCGAACGTAAACCAGGACCACAGTGCCATAATCGCTTTGGACAAAAGTATCAAAGAGGATACGGGGCTTTACCAAAAAATCCAGGAGGATATAGATTTGGGGACGAAAAACCTGATTGGTCTTTGCGCGGCTTCGGATGGGCTACAGGACACTAAAGATGTCTTGAGGGATACCAGACACTTTTCCAATACGCTCTTTAACATCATGCGCGGTGGTATTTTTGACCACAATTACGATATCGAAAAACGGGATTTTAGGGCGTACCTAGTAAATGCCAACAAAGAGGTAGCTAAAAATAATAGTGCCCCGATTGATGCCCTACCGGAAATTTTTGCGGCCAATGATTTAAAGCAGCAGGCGCTATCGAATACAGATGTACATTTCAAACGCCTTTGCTTGGAATACCTACCATTGAAATTTAGCAGAAGGCACGGAGATCCTAGCCGGCCATGGAACCGTTTCTCCATCAATACGCGTAGTGAAGTTGATGGATCCAAAATTTTGGATTACGAAGGCAATTGGAGGGATATCTTCCAGAATTGGGAGGCTCTTTCCATTTCTTACCCAGAGTTTTTGGAAAGTATGATCCACAAATTCCTGAACGCATCTACTTTTGACGGATACAATCCGTACCGAGTGACCAAAGGGGGCTTTGACTGGGAAACAATTGAGCCGGACGACCCTTGGAGTTATATTGGGTACTGGGGCGATCACCAGATAATTTATCTGCTTAAATTTTTGGAACGGTTCGAAAGTCATAATCCCAAACAGTTGGAAAGCCTTTTGGACCAGGAAGTTTTTGTGTATGCCAACGTACCGTACAAAATTAAATCGTACGAAAAGCTTCTAGAAAACCCAAAGGATACGATTTTATTCGACGAAGAGCTGGATAAGGAAATCCGACAAAAACGGGCCGAACTAGGTGCGGATGGTGCACTTTTACAAGATTCTAACGGAAGCATCGTAAGGGCGAATTTTCTGGAAAAGATTTTGGCAACGACCTTGGCAAAGCTTTCCAATTTTATTCCAGAGGGCGGTATCTGGATGAACACCCAACGGCCGGAATGGAACGATGCCAACAACGCGCTGGTAGGTAACGGCGTCTCCATGGTAACGCTCTATTACCTACGCCGGTTTTTGAACTTTTTTAAAGAAATTTTTGAAAATATAGAAAAACCAGAGTTTACCATCGCTATTGAACTTTTTGAATTTTTCGATTCCGTAGCAAAAACGTTGGCCAGGCATAAAGAAGCCCTGACCGGCCCCATGAATGACCAAACCCGAAAAAATATCCTAGATGGACTAGGCAAGGCGGGCGCTTCCTTTCGAAATCAGGTTTATGAAAATTCCTTTTCGGGTGAAAAAAGAAGTGTATCCCTGGAGGAATTGAAAGCGTTCATTGAACTCGAAATTAGGTATTTAGAACACTCCATTAAGGCCAACAGGCGAAAAGACGATTTGTACCATGCCTATAATCTTATGTCCGTTACCCCAGACAATGGAGTGTCCATTTCCTACCTGGAAGAGATGCTTGAAGGTCAGGTGGCCGTTCTAAGCTCAGGATATTTATCCTCAAAAGAAGCATTGAACGTGCTGGATGCATTGAAGCACAGTAAACTTTTTCGTGAAGACCAATACAGTTATTTGTTGTACCCCAACAAGGAGCTTCCCCTGTTTTTGGAGAAAAACAACATCCCGGAAGCATCGGTCAAAAAATCGAAATTACTTACCAAGTTGGTAAAAGAAGGCAATAAGGAACTCATTGTAAGATCGGTTGACGGCTCTTACCACTTTAACGGGAACTTCAACAACGCCAACGATGTCACCAAAGCCTTGGATTCCCTTAGTAATAAAGAATATAAAAACTTAATTCCATCAGAACGGAACTATATTCTTCAGGTTTTTGAAGAAGTTTTCAACCATAAGGCCTTCACCGGCAGATCGGGTACCTTTTACGGTTACGAAGGTTTGGGCTCCATCTACTGGCACATGGTTTCCAAGCTGTTTTTGGCGGTCCAGGAGTGCTGTCTAAAAGCGGTACATGAAGGAGAAAACCCTGAAATCGTAGGCAGGTTACTGGAACACTATTACGAAATCAATGAAGGGATCGGGGTACACAAATCCCCTACCCTTTACGGTGCCTTCCCCACAGACCCCTACTCGCACACACCGGCAGGCAAGGGGGCCCAACAGCCGGGGATGACAGGACAGGTAAAAGAGGACATTTTAAGCCGATTTGGAGAACTGGGAGCTTTTGTTAACGAAGGAAAATTATGCTTTGAACCCTGTTTATTGCGTAAGAGCGAATTTTTGGAAGCGGGTAAAAACTTCACCTATATTGGAGTGGATGGAATTGCAAACGAAATACCCCTGCCATCCAACACGATAGCCTTCACCTACTGTCAGGTTCCAATAATTTATAAAATGGCCGAAAATGAATCCCTAATAATCGGTTTTACGGACGGTACTAAAAAATCGATGGATACCCTTTGTCTTAATCGCAAACTATCGGAATCTGTATTCAAGCGAAAAGGCGAAGTATCGCGAATTGAAGTGGCCCTAAACCCATCCCGATTAAAATGATAGCCATGAAATTAAAACGGAATATCATAGGGATACTAAGCATATTGCTTTTGGTGTCATGTAAGGAAAAAGCAAATGAGAATCCCCCATACCAACAAAAACAAGAACAACAAGTGACTGCAAGAGATATATTGGGCAACCCAGAATACCAGGCCATCTCGTATGGCGGATACCGAAAAAATTCACGACAACTACAACCCACCATGGACCAGCTCAAGGAAGATATGCGTTTGCTAAATGCTATGGGTATACGGGTATTGCGAACCTACAATGTGCAGTTGCCCCATGCATCAAACGTGCTCAAGGCCATTCGTGAACTAAAAAATGAGGACGAAACCTTTGAAATGTATGTTATGCTGGGCGCATGGATCGATTGTAAAAACGCATGGACAGGAAAACCGGTAGATCACAACATTGAAAGTGAACAAAACGCCGATGAGATAAAACGGGCCGTTGCCTTGGCCAATGATTATCAGGATATTGTAAAGGTCATTGCCGTTGGCAACGAGGCTATGGTCAAATGGGCGGAATCCTATTACGTGCAACCGGAAATCATCCTTAAGTGGGTGAACCATTTACAGGCATTAAAATCAGAAGGAAAACTGCCCTCAGATCTATGGATTACGAGTTCCGACAATTTTGCCTCCTGGGGAGGTGGCGGCCCAGAATACCATGTTAAGGATTTGGACGAATTGATCAAAGCGGTCGACTACCTATCAGTACATACCTATCCCATGCACGATACCCATTACAATCCGCAATTTTGGGGCATCACAAATGATGAAGCATCCCTTTCACAAACCGAGCAAATTAATGCGGCGATGCAACGAGCTTTGGACTATGCCAAATCACAGTACAACAGTGTGGTAAGATATATGAAGAACCTAGGCGTTGACAAACCGGTCCATATTGGCGAAACGGGTTGGGCAAGCCATTCCGATGGACTTTACGGCCCCGAAGGTTCAAAGGCATGTGATGAATATAAGTCGGCCATTTATTACCAATTGATGCGTAACTGGACCCAAGCCGAAGGAATTTCATGTTTCTATTTCGAAGCCTTTGATGAGCCTTGGAAAGATGCGCAAAATCCGAACGGTTCAGAAAATCATTTCGGACTTTTCACAGTAGATGGAAACGCGAAATATGCCCTTTGGAACCTTGTAGATGAAGGAATCCTTGAAGGAATGGTAAGGGATGGAAACACCATCTCAAAAACATATAGCGGTGACTTGGAGCTACTTTTAAATGATGTGGCCCTTCCCTCCATTAACAACGAAATCAACAACTAAAACCAACCAAACGATATGAGTGCAACAAACGAATTTATTGTAGGTAGAAAAGTGCCTTTTGGACAAAAACTGGCCTTTGGGATTGGCATGTTCGCCAATCAGATGTTTCCGGCCATTTTAGGGATTTTTATGGTGGTACTGGTCCAAGATTTGGGTTTCCCTGGATGGATGTGGTCCCTTATCTATTTCTTCCCTAGAATCTTTGATTCCATTACAGACCCTATCATGGGATTTATATCGGATAACACCAAATCCAAATGGGGAAGACGCCGCCAATATGTACTTATTGGAGGTATCATTATGGGTATCGCCTATATTTTCATGTGGCAATTATATAAGGATAATTCGTTGGAATATAATTTTTGGTATTTCTTCTTATGGTCCATCATTTTTTATTTAGGGCTTACCTTTTTTAGTGTGCCTTATGTGGCCATGGGTTATGAAATGAGCGACGATTTTCACGAACGAACCAATATTATGGCCGTTGCCCAATGGATCGGTCAATGGGCATGGGTCATCGCCCCTTGGTTCTGGATTATCATGTACGATCCTGATTGGTTTCCTTCAGCAGATGTCGCAGTAAGGGAATTGGCGATTTGGGTGGCAATACCGTGTGCCTTAGCGGCCATTGTACCCGCAATTTTCATTAAGAGCAAATCTACACTGCAAGAAGATTACGAACCTTTGAACGCTGCAAATATTGGAGGTAGTTTAATGAAAATACTCAAAAGCTTCAAGGAGGCCTTTAAAATCCCCGAATTCAGAAAAATCTGTGGAGCTACCTTTTTAATATTCAATGCCTTCAATACCGTGGCCGCACTAACCTTTTTTGTAATCGTTTACAAACTTTTCAACGGTGATGCAGAAGCAACGGGTATTTGGGTGGCATTGTTTGGTTGCTTGGGGGCATTGGGCACCACGTTCATAGTTATACCCATTGTGGCATGGATGTCCAAGAAAATGGGCAAGAAAAAGGCCTTTATGCTCGCCCAGGCAATTTCAGTGATAGGATACATTATGCTGTACTTTTTGTTTGTGCCCGGTAAACCATGGTTATACATTATAGGTTTGCCGTTTTTCTCCTTTGGGATCGGTAGCCTATTTACCATCATGATGTCAATGACGGCCGATGTCATCGATATTGATGAATTGAACTCCGGAAAGCGGCGAGAGGGGATATTTGGCGCAATTTATTGGTGGATGGTAAAAGTTGGTTTTGCCTTGGCCGGTGCATTGAGTGGGGCGATCATTGCCTTTGTAGGATTTAATCCTGAGTTGATGACGACCGAACAACAAGGTGCGGTAGATGGGCTTCATGCTTTTTTCTGCTTTTTTCCTATGGTAGGAACTTTGGTCGCCATGTGGATTATGCGCAATTATGATGTGACAGAGGAACGGGCCAATGAAATTAGGGCGGCCTTGGAAGGCCGAAAAAATTAATCAAAATCATAGGAAAAACTATGTCTTCAAGTAGAGCGGAAAAATATTTATCCTTAGCAACCTATAACTTTAAGGGTTACAACGAGGACGAGTTAATGTCCATGGCAAGGAAAACATTGGAAAAGGGAATGCATGGCCTATGTTTTAGCCCCTATGTTGAAGGCCAAAAACCTGGTGACCAGTTGTCTGATAACCAAATTCGAAGACGGCTGGAAATAATAAAACCCTACACGAAATGGGTGCGGTCATTCTCATGTACCGAAGGCAATGAGAACATTCCTAGATTAGCCAAGGAATACGGCATGAAAACACTTGTGGGTGCATGGCTCGGAAACGATAGGGAATCCAATGAAAAGGAGCTTGAGGGCTTAATTCAACTGACAAATGAGGGTGTGGTCGATATCGCTGCGATAGGCAACGAAGTACTGTATAGGGGTGATTTGACTGAGTCTGAACTATTGGATTATATTCATCGAGGCAAAGTAGAGATCGAAGACGTTCCAGTGGGCTATGTAGATGCCTATTATGAGTTTCGGGACCATCCAAAAGTCTCTGAGGCCTGTGATATAATTTTGGCGAACTGTTATCCTTTTTGGGAGGGATGTGAAATGGACTACTCACTTTTATATATAAAGGATATGTACCGTCAGGCACAGGAAGCGGCTCAAGGGAAAAAAGTTATCATTACGGAAACTGGATGGCCCAGTCAAGGTACTAATTTACGTGGTGCGCTTCCTTCGTACCAAAACTTTTTGAAATATTTCATAAATACCCAAAAATGGTCACAGGAAGCAGAAATTGAAATTTTCTTTTTCTCTTCTTTTGACGAATCATGGAAAGTGGGTACCGAAGGGGATGTGGGGGCTTATTGGGGCCTATGGGACAAGGATGAAAATTTGAAGTTTTGAGAATAAAAGAATCCTTCCTTTGGGGGACTTATTAGGGTATAATGAAGCACCAAAAAGAATCACGAAATTAAATTTGTAAATATCTGATAATCAATTCGGTGTATCAGGGTTAGCTTCGCTGAACCTGTTGTGTATGTTGCTCAGTAATAGCCAGCAAACCTTCGGTTTCCTGTACTTTTTATTTCTCTTGTTTAAAAATTTAAGCTTGAAGCTGGAAAAAAAAGCCAGACAAGATGTCTGGCTTTTATTAGTCGGGGTGGCAGGGTTAAAACCCCTTCTCTATTCCCTTAATAACCAAACGGTTATAATCACTTTGTCAAAATAGGTAACCGAATAGGTCTACCCGAAAGGCTTTTTGACGCTTTCGCATTATAAATTTAGGAAAAGAGTAACAAAACAGTTTAAATGGATTTGTTTTTAAATTTTTTGAAAGACTTTTCTTAAAAGAATTAAATAATATTCCTTGGCTATATCACTATAATGAATCACTTTTTAAAATAAAGTCGCTTTTAATTTTTATATGCTGCGAAATCTTCTCTTAACAACATTTCTAAAAATTCACAAACAAACATTAAAATTATTCGTTAAGTTTGTTATTGTATGAAGGAAATGCTAGGTCGGTTTTTCTACATTCTGCTAATCAGTTTGTTACTGGTTAAGATTTCTGCGTTTCATGTTTACGAACATCATGATACGCTGGACGACTCAAACACACATTGTGAACTTTGTGTTTTGACTATTGAGGGCCAGCAGTTTGATGCTACCATCGCTACACCCATAGACATTGTTAATAATCCGCTTATAATACCTTATAAATCAGGGTTTACTTCTTTAAGTGTGGATTATGTCGATTCTTTTTATCACCACACTCTTTTCTCTAGGCCTCCACCCTCTACTTTGGGCTAAGTCTCTCTTTTTTCTGTTCTTTTTGAGAAAATTATTCGGTGCTCTTTGTGGTACCTAAATGAATTGATATTCTCTAATAATCTTTGAGATGGAGAAAAATCCAATTTCATCGGAAGCCCAATTCTAAAAAACCAAAATCAGTTTACTGTTTAATTAAGAATTTCAGCTATGAAAAAAAACAAGATTTTATCCATTTTTATTCTTTTAATTCTATTGTTTACATCCTGTTCAAGCGATAATGATAACCCGGAACCTATAAACGAGGAAGAGTTGATCACAACCATAATCGTGACATTGAATCCGGATAACGGCGGTACCGTCATCACCTTAGAATCAAAAGACTTGGATGGCGATGGGCCAAATGCCCCGGTAATTGAGGTTTCTGGAAATCTTGTCGCAGGCACGTCCTATACTGGTGATATTCTTTTATTGAACGAATCAGAGACGCCTCCTGAAAATATTACTGAAGAGGTCGAAGATGAGGATGACGAACACCAATTCTTCTATACCATTGGCGATGGTCTTGATATCACTACAGAATATGTCAATTTTGATGGTGATGGTAACCCCCTGGGCACACAAATTCGTTTAAATACCGGTACTGCAAGTAACGGGACGCTAACATTTACCTTGCGTCATGAACCTAAAAAACCGAACGATGGAACTTTAGCCGACGCAGGTGGAGAGACCGATATTGCCCAGACATTTAATTTGACAGTTGAATAAAGAATTAAGTAATAAGGAGTGAATATACTCCGCTCCTTCTTTATCCATGGGAAGCAAGAGAACCAATAATAAGTTTGCGATAATGTTGACAGCTGTATTATTTCTACAGTTGTCATATCACACATTGCATGTGCTTACACAACATTCATTTGACTCCCATATAGAGAACAACACCCAAGATACCAAAATCTCCGAATCTTCCTTTACCTGCGAAGTATGCGCCAAATTGTTGGGGCAAACACTTTTTTTATGGTTGATTCCTTATCTCCTCATTGTACTATCGGTTAACGCCGCAGTAATACCTATTGATGGTTTTTTTCCAAAACCTGAGCCTAAGTTCAATTATTTACTCAGAGGCCCCCCGTCTTTGCTTATCCTATAACTTATTTACCTTTTTTTAAGGCAGCCTTTGAATCTTGATAATTAACACGATGTACCTGTAAAAAAGGCTATCACGTGGTGGTTGTATTCATTAATCTATCAACGCATTTAAAATGATAATTACCGACAATCTAACTAAAAAATATGGTGAGCATATTGCACTTAAGAATTTAAACCTAAATGTAAACGAAGGTGAAATCTATTGCCTGCTAGGGGCCAACGGTGCCGGTAAGACCACCACCATCAATTTGCTGCTCGGTTTTATCGAGCCCACTTCTGGTAGTGCCTTTATTAACCAGTTAAACGTTCGCGAGAATTCGAAGGATTCCAAGCGGTTTTTGGCCTATATCCCCGAAAATCTGATGCTATACCCGAATTTATCGGCGGTCGAGAATCTCGATTATTTCTCGGGCATTGCCGGCAAAAAACTGAAGACGCAAGCGCTAAAAGCATTTCTGGAAGAGGCAGGACTGCAACCGGAGGCTTTTGACAAACGCATATCGACCTTTTCAAAAGGGATGCGACAAAAAGTGGGAATCGCCATCGCGTTGGCCAAGGATGCCAAAGTACTTTTGTTGGACGAACCCACTTCGGGATTGGACCCTAGTGCCAGCAACGAATTTGGTAACCTACTCCAAAAACTAAGGGCAAAGGGGGTAGCGACACTAATGGCCACACACGATCTTTTCCGTGCCAAGGAAGTGGCCACCCATATCGGCATCATGAAAGACGGACAATTGAGACAGCAATTTAAGGCCGAGGACATTTCCCTCTCCGAACTGGAAAGGGCATATCTCAAGACAATGGACTATCAAGGAACGACAGTATGATTTCAAAAACATTTATCAAGGAAACCAAGGAATTGTTGCGCGAGGGTCGTGTACGTATTTCCTTAATCATTGTGTTGCTATTGTTGGGTATGGCGGTATTTATCAGCATGCGGCAATACCGGAACATAAACGAGCAATATGCTACCGCAAATGCAAATGAACGCGCTAACTGGGATAATCAAGGAGCAAAAAATCCGCATTCGGCGGCACATTACGGTACGTATGCCTTTAAGCCCAAATACCCTTTGTCACTCGTGGACCAAGGTGTGGACAAGTACACGGGTACTTCTATTTTTCTGGAAGCACATGCCCGTAATGAAGCACAATTTAGCGCAGCGGCAGACCAAACGGGATTGGCCCGGTTTGGAGATTTGACACCTGACTTCATCCTACTGTTCATTATCCCATTGCTCATTATTTTGTTGGGTTACGATAGCTTTACCAAAGAGCGCGAAATGGGAACCCTCACCTTATTGAAAAGTCAGGGAATTTCCAGTTGGAAGTGGATATTGGGAAAATGGTCAGCACTCTTCCTGCCCATATTTTTGATTACGGCTGCGCTCTTTCTTATTGCCGGAATTGTGCTTTCTGGATTGGAGGATTTTGGTGTGTTCCGTTGGGATTCTTTGGTAATGATGTTCTTGGTGTACATTATATTCTATAGCGTTTTTATCAATATAGTGCTGATTATTTCAGCAAAAACTAGAAAATCTGGAATCTCGCTGGTACTTTCCTTGGGCGTTTGGATCCTTTCATGTTTGGTCGCACCTAAAGTGGCTACCAATATCGCTCAGGCAAAGCACCCGTACCCAACAGCTCAAGAATTTGCCACGGCAGTGCAAGTAGATCGAGAAAAAGGACTGGATGGGCACAATCCTTGGAGTGATGCTGCAAAAGAGCTGGAACGTGAAGTTTTACGGGAATACAATGTAGACAGCGTGAGTCAATTGCCTTTCAATTATGACGGGTATATCATGCAGAAAGGTGAGGAACACGAGGCCGAGGTATATTTTAAGCACTATAATTATTTGAAGGAACAATATGGCAAACAAACCAATGTATATAGAAGTTTAGCTGCAATTTCTCCTTTTCTCCCTACCCGGTTCCTAAGCATGTCCATTGCCCATACGGACTACGGAACCCATTGGGATTTTAACGACGCTGCGGAAAAATATCGTATTGCTACCCAAAAATTCCTGAACGATCATTTTGCCGAAAACTCGGAATATGGGGACTGGGATTGGCAGGCCGATCCTGATTTTTGGAAACAATTACCCCCATTTGAATACGAGCCTCCCGGTCTGGAGCAAACACTATCACAAAACGGAACTAACCTTACGTTGCTTGGGGGGTGGTTTGCATTGTCTTTTGGAATATTATTTTTCATCGTTAAAATAAACTAGCCATGTTTAAATTCAATTTTAAATACGAATTAAGGCAATTACTGCGCAGTAGATGGATACAGTTATTGAGTTTGCTGCTGCTGCTATTGGTTGGATTTGCTACTTACAATGGTTTGCAAAAAGTTGAGGAACGGAATGAAACCATTGCCAAAGCTTTTGACGAAACTCGGAAAAATGACGAGAGAATGCTAATGCTATTGGACAGTTTGGAAAATGGACAAGAAGTATCCGTTCCTACTTGGAGATATCCAACTAACCCCATGGAGATCGGAAACAACTATCCGCGAGTTGCTGCCATGCCTGCTGAAGATTTTACTTTTATTGCAACCGGACAGAGTGATATGTTCACGCATTTCAAGAAACCGGAAGTGTACGGATTTTCCTTTATCGAAGACTTTACGGAAATGACCAGTCCGGTGCAATTATTATTTGGCAGTTTCGACCTCGCATTTGTCATCGTTTATTTACTACCATTACTGATTATTGCATTTAGCTATAATGTCCTTTCCGCAGAACGGGAAAGCGGTTCGTTACGACTTTTGGCGTCGCAACCCATTCGCATGGAAACCTGGGTGTTGCAAAAGTTGGGATTGCGATTCTTTTGGCTTTCGATTATGGTCATTGCTGCTATGCTCGTTACATTTTTGGCCCTAGGAGTTAATCCATTTTCCCAAATGAATACGTTCTTAAATCTCATAGTATTGACTTTGGCCTATATGCTATTTTGGTTCGCCCTCGTCTTTGTGGTCAACCTTTTCATTGGAAGCTCGGCAAAAAACGCTGTGTCACTTTTAGGGCTTTGGATTGTTTTTGTACTTCTTGTTCCCTCTATACTCAATCAAATGGGTAGTACCTTGTATCCTATGCCATCTAGGGCACTCATGATCAATGAGATGCGCAGTACACAGGCAGACGTGCTTAAACGTGTGGACGACATATTGGACAATTTTCTAAGGGATCACCCAGAGTATGCGGTAAACGACACTACCCTGCAACGCACCTATTGGCATAATTTCATGGTTGCACAAAAAGTGATTCGCGAAGAACTACAGCCCATTTTTGATAATTATGACGCGCAATTAGGTAAACAGCAAGGATGGGTAGGTACGTTTAAATGGCTTTCTCCCGCAGTGGTTACACAAGAAGCCTTGAACCAAATCGCTGGTACGTCGTCCCAAGACTATCTCAATTATCGAGTACAGGTTCTCGATTTTTCACACAAATGGCGAGCGCATTTTATGCCATTTGTTTACAACAACACCAGTTTTAAAAAAGCTGACGTTGCCAATTTGCCCCAGTTTGATTATCAACCACGCGACAAATCATCGTTTGCTTCGGTAATAATTTTAATAATAGCTATAGGGGTGTTTGGTTTGGCGTCACTCATCGCCAGTAAACGGAGAATTACCTATTTAGCTCATTAAATCAATATGAAAAAAACACAATCTGGTTTTTATGTATTTCGTCTCCGGAGCTACCATATGAAAGGACACGGAACTGATGATTTACCTCACTTGGATTCATATGGAACAATTAAGATCTCCAAAAATGGTAACGCAATGACCGCAAGACCCTTGGTTTTGAGACCATCCAGGACGGTATCGCAAGGAGCCTTGCCGAATTACATATGATGATAAATCCGCATAAAATTTAAAAGAGGAACAAGATGACAATGAATATGAAAAAATTACCGGTAACCGTTTTAAGCGGATTTTTAGGAGCAGGAAAAACCACCTTGCTCAACCATATTTTGCACAACAAAGAGGGCATGAAGGTGGCGGTAATCGTAAACGATATGAGCGAGGTCAATATTGACGCCCAATTGGTAGAAAATGAAAACACGCTTTCACGTACCGAAGAAAAATTAGTGGAGATGTCCAACGGTTGTATTTGCTGTACCCTTCGTGAGGACCTTATGGTTGAAGTTGAAAAATTGGCCAAAGATCAAAAATTTGATTATTTGATAATAGAAAGTACGGGTATATCGGAGCCCATTCCTGTGGCGCAGACCTTCAGTTTCGAAAGTGCCGATGGCCAAATTGACCTGAGCCGGTTCAGTTATATAGACACTATGGTCACCGTGGTGGATGCCTTCAATTTCCTAAAGGATTTCTCGAGTTCGGATTATCTTGCCACTCGCGAACTCACGGACATAGAAGGAGATAACCGGACCATTGTCAACTTGCTGACCGATCAGGTGGAATTTGCCAATATCATTATCCTGAACAAGGTGGATTTGGTTACGGAGGAACAACTCAAGGAGCTTTATGCGATTCTCCAAAAGTTAAATGCCGAAGCTCGAATTATTCCTACCAAGGAGAGCAAGGTACCGCTCATTGAGGTCATACACACCGGTTTGTTTGATTATGAAAAGGCGGAGGCCTCTGCAGGATGGATCAAAGAATTGGAAAACGAACATGTACCGGAAACCGAGGAGTACGGTATTGGTTCCATTACATTTAGAAGCAGAAGGCCGTTTCATGCCGAACGATTTCTGGATTTTGTAAACAAAAAGTTTCCTCAAAATATAATCCGCAGCAAAGGATTGTTTTGGTTGGCCTCAAGGCCGGACCAGGCATTGGTGTGGAGTTCGGCCGGGGGATCTTGCAAGGTAGATGCGGCAGGTGTTTGGTGGGCATCCATGTCCTTTGGGGAACGTATCGGAAATCCCACTTTTCTTCAAAATCAGGAACACATTGAATCAGATTGGGATACCGCTTTTGGGGATAGAAAAAATGAGCTGGTTTTTATTGGGCAGTATTTGGAAAAGGAAAAATTGAGAGAAGAGCTCAAAAAATGTCTTCTAACGGACGTGGAAGTGGAATTATGGAAAAACCGCCTGCTGATTCAAGATGATCAATGGCCGATACCCGTTTATAATTAAAGTGCAATGATAAGAACCCAAGGTCTCACCTTCACATATGATACTGATGATGCGGTCTTCAACTTTCCCGATATAAGTTTGCCTGAAAACGAGCATCTTTTGATTTTAGGCAAGTCAGGCATTGGAAAAACTACTTTCTTACACTTATTGGCAGGTTTGCTATCACCAATACAAGGGGAAATACAAATCGGTAAGGTAAAAGTACATCAACTCTCAACAAGGCAAACCAACAAGTTTAGGGGAAAGAACATTGGGCTTGTTTTTCAAAAAAACCATGCCATACAATCACTTAATGTTATAGAAAACTTAGAGGCCAGGCTATTCTTTGCGAAACAAACGCTTAATCAAGAAACCATGACCGAGGTGTTGAAACAACTGGATATCGCTGATTGCAAAAACAAAAAGGTTCAAGAGCTGAGCGAAGGACAACTGCAGCGATTGGGAATTGCGATGGCTTTGGTGCATCAACCAAAGGTAATTCTGGCGGATGAACCCACCTCAAGCTTGGATGATGAAAATTGCAATAAGGTCATGAACTTGCTCATTCAACAAGCAAAGGCCCACCATGCAAATTTAATAGTCATCACCCACGACAACAGGATCAAACCCATGTTCAAAAACCACATGGCATTATGAATATTGGCAAAATCAGCATAAAGAACTTTAGGTACAAGCCGCTGTATACATTTTTGGGTGTATTAATGCTTTCGGTCAGTATCGCCTTATTGTTGGGCATACAAAAACTGGATAGGTCGCTCAAAAACCAAATGGAAAATAATTTGGGCAACATTGATATGGTCGTTGGCGCCAAAGGCAGCCCGCTACAACTAGTGCTTGCATCGGTACTTCATATCGACAACCCCACGGGCAACATTTCTTGTACCGAGGCGAAAACCCTTGCCAAGAATCCGATGGTAGAGAAAGCCGTACCCATTTCCTACGGGGACAACTATCAAGGATATAGAATCGTGGGTACTACTAAGGATTTTGCTTTCTTATATGGCGCAACCTTGGATAAAGGGAAAAACATAGAAAGGTCTATGGAAGTGATTCTTGGTGCAACCTTGGCAGAAAGGACAAATCTGAAAATTGGCGATACCTTTCAAAGTTCACACGGATTGGCAGTGTTAGGGAGTCATGAACATGATGATCTGTTGACCGTAGTGGGTATTTACAGACCAACAGGCAAAGTAATTGATAGATTGCTGGTAACACCGCTGGAGACGATTTGGGATGTGCACCATCACGAAGAAAATGGAAAGGAAGTCGGTCACCAGGATGAACATGTGAATCCGGACCATGATTCAGAAGAAGGTCATCATGATGAGGATAACGTATTGGAAGAGGAAAATAAAGAGATTACATCCTTGTTAGTGTCCTTCAGAAATCCAATGGCACTTTTGAACCTCCCCAGGGCCATAAATGAAAACACCAATATGCAGGCCGCCCTTCCAAAATTTGAACTGGACCGATTGTACCAATTTACAGGGGTTGGAATCAAGGTCATTACAGGCATAGCCTATGCCATTTTAGCCATTTCCTGCATCACCATTTTTGTCAGCCTGTACCGCATGGTTCGGGACCGCGCCTTTGATTTGGCATTGATGCGTACGTACGGTGCATCCAATTTTCAATTGATAAAAATGGTCGCTTATGAAGGGTTATTGGTTGCGGCAATCTCGTTCCTTATTGGGACTTTGCTATCCTATTTGGGAATCTATTTAATTTTTAAAATGATTGCGGACCAATACAAACAGCAAATGCCTATTGAGTTTGGCTACCAAGAGTTTTTACCAACAGGTTTCTTGGTCCTGACCATGGTATTATTTGCAATTGTCTTTGCCATATATCCCATCGTTAAAATGAACATTTCTAAAATATTAAGTCATGAAAAATAAATTTTTTACACTACTAATTTTGACAATTTCCAATGTGGCGATAGGACAGGTAAACCTTACTTGGGAGGACTTGGCCCAAATCAACTACACCGAAAAATATTTCCCCTCTTACGATTCCAACTTTTTATATCCGGACTTTAGCAAGCACATACTTGCGCTACAAGGGAAAGAAGTTTCCTTAACTGGATACTTTTTGGACATCGACCCAAACGGGAAACTTTTTATCCTTTCAAAAAACCCCATGGCCTCCTGTTTTTTCTGTGGAATGGGAGGACCTGAAACGGCGGTCGAAATACAGTTTAAATCGAAACATAATTTTAAAACGGACGATGTAGTAACCATAACCGGAAAATTGAAATTGAACAAAGATGACGTAATGCATTTTAACTACATCCTTACGGAAAGTAGTGGGTTTCATTTGGAATAATAAAGAAATAATCAATCAAAAATGAATAGAAGAAGATTTTTTAGGAATACCTCTTTAGGGATGTTGGGAACATCCCTTTTCGCTCCTTTTGAGCCATTAAAGGCAGCGGAAACGGCGGAAGTATTTAAAAATAGAAAGGCAAAGAACATCATATTTTTAGTCAGTGACGGCATGAGTACAGGCACCCTAAATATGGCCGATTTATACCTAAATCGAAAAAATGGTACTGGAAGTACTTGGCTGCAGTTATATAGGGACAACAAAATCACCCGAGCACTAATGGATACTGCATCCGCAAGTTCTATAGTGACAGATTCCGCCGCAGCTAGTTCTTCCTGGGGCGGTGGTAACAGGGTACCCAACGGAAGATTGAATATTGGTGCCAACGGAGAGGAGTACAAACCTATCTGGCAGAAATTTCACGATGCTGGGAAAAAAGTAGGCTGTGTTACTACAGTACCTATTACACATGCCACTCCGGCAGGGTTTTGCATCAATCAAAAGTTCAGAAACGATCAGGAATCGATTGCCGAAAAGTATTTGGAACAGGGTTTTGATGTAATGATGGGTGGTGGTAATGAATATTTTGACAAGAACAGGAGAAAGGATGGAAAGGATATGTATGCCGCTTTTGAATCAAAAGGGTATCAAGTCATCAAGAACCGAAAACAAATGGTTACTTCCCTAGATGACAAGCCCATTTTAGGGGTATATACGGATGATGGACTTCCTTACACAAAGGATAGGGAAAGCAATAAGCAACTGTTTGATGCCATTCCCAGTCTGGCCGAAATGACTAAAAAGGCTATAGGCTACCTTAAAAATGATGCGGAGGGATTTGTGCTTCAGGTGGAGGCCGGTAAGGTAGATTGGGCAGCCCATGCCAATGACATTGCCGGATTATTGTATGATCAGATAGCATTTGACGAAGCCGTTAAAACAGTCATGGATTTTGCGGAACAGGATGGGGAGACCTTGGTCATAATTACCACAGATCATGGTAATGCAAATCCTGGAATTATATATGGGAGTGAGGCGAATCAAAACTTCGATACCATTCAGCACTATAAACATACCAATAATTGGATATTGAACGGATTGGGTAGGGAATCTTCAGTTAATACGGTCAAGGAAAGGATCGAATATGCCAATGGTATCGTTTTAAAAGACGATGAAGCCAAAATGTTGCTTACGTATTATGACAAATTGGAGGCGGAGGCAGGACTATATAATCCCAAGAGTCTCCCATTCAATGCCCTGGCCCAAATTCAAAAAGAACATAACTCGGTGGGTTGGATCAGTATGCAACACTCTGCGGATTATGTGGAACTGGCCATGTACGGTCCTGGCAGTGAACTCTTAAAACCCTTTGTGAAAAACACGGACCTTCATTATATGATGCTGAAAGCTGCAGAGGTGGATAACAATTTTTGACATGAAGAATAATAATCGGATACATAACTTTATTGTATTATTGACCTTACTGACGCTAGAAATTACCCTGGGTCAAGAAACCGTAACTGGTAATTTCCCTCCGCCCGAAACACCGGTAACCATTACGGCCAATAGGGTAAAAGGTAGTATTACGGTCGATGGCCGACTCAATGAGACCGATTGGGGAATGGCAGAACCCGTTACCGACTTCTTTCGTGTTGAACCCGTGCAAGGAGGTACTATAAAGAACCCTACGGAAGTACGCATTCTATATGACGATAAACATGTATACTTTGGTGTATTTGCCAAGGATTCCCTTGGAAAAAAAGGGGTGCGAATGCAGGATTTAAGTAGGGATTTCAATGGGCAGGAAAACGATGTCTTTGGAATACAAATCGATGCCCAAAACACCAAGCAATATGCCGTTTCCTTTCAAACAACCCCCTATGGAAATCAACAGGATGTTCAGAACTTTAATGATAATAATCGAGATGAGGACTGGAATGCTCTTTGGAGGGTACGTACCCAACGTACCGATGAGGGTTATTTTGCAGAGTTCGCCATTCCTTTCAAATCCATACGTTATGATAGGCCAATATCCGGAGTTCCGGTAGCATGGGGCATTACGTTTTTTCGGTTGGCCAGAAGGGACTATGAAAAGACGGTATTTCCGGCGATACCCCAATCTTTTTCTGAAAATCGTATGACATATGCGGCCAAACTTACGGGTTTGGAGGTACCACCTCCTTCTGCGAATATTCGTGTAGAGCCCTATGCCCTATATCAGTACGATGAAAATAAATCCGGTGATATTTTGACCAATAAACTGAGTGATCCTAAAGTGGGTGGTGATGTAAAATGGGCCATCAATCCCAATGCGGTTTTGGACCTTACCATCAATACGGATTTTGCCCAAGCCGATGTGGACAGGGCCGTAAACAACTTGGAGCGCTTCAACATTTTCTTCCCGGAACGGAGGCAGTTTTTTTTGGAAAACTCTGGTATTTGGGCAGGAAGCAATAGTTCTTTTATTCGCCCCTTTTTTAGTCGTACCATTGGGCTTTCCAATAGTTTCAACGCTTCCCCGGCACCCTTGGATATTGGAGGACGGTATACGGATAGGACAGAAAACAGAACAATCGCAGCTTTGGCGGTACGTCAAAGGGAAACCGATGATAGCCCTGGAGCTACCTTTGGGGTCGCCCGTTACACAAAAAATTATGGACAGGAAAATAATTTTGGGGCTATGCTTACCTATAGAAGGGATGATTCCTTTTCGGAACAAAATTTGAATAGCGCTGATAACACAACAGTGACCATTGATGGTTTGATCCGGCCTAAAAGTGAGCTGTCCATCACCTATATGTTGTCGGCATCAAACGATAGTGGCACTAGCAAAACAGGATATGCGGGGCAATTATTCATTGGTAATACCACGAACAAATCGTACTTAGGCTATTTGAACAGTTTTGTAAGTAAAGAATATACCCCTGATATGGGTTTTGTGAGTCAGAAAGATGTTATGTACCATAGTCCCGGTGGGTATGCCATTATGCGCCCTAAAGGGCTTCCGTTCATTAGGCGTTGGGATCCTGGAGCATTCTTCAACTATTATCATGACTTTGAAGACTTCGGTAATTTTCAGCAATCGAGTTTGTACATCTTTCCTATTTACACCTGGTTCAAGGACAATAGTTTTGTAGAGGCATCATTTACTCCTACGTGGCAGAACATCAATTTTGATTTTGCACCCCTTGGTCTGCAGATCGCTCAGGACGATTACAGATATACCAGATATTTAGTGCGCTACAATACGGACCGCTCAAAAAAATTCTCTGGATCTATCAGTTATGATTTTGGGGATTTCTACAATGGCACACGAAACTCGGTTACTACCGGGCTTCGATATGCACCTTCACCCCATATTGCCATGAACGTGAACTATGAGCACAATAACATTAATAGTTTGGGAATACTTGGTGAAGATCTAAATACGGATTTGTATACAGCTAGCGTGCGTCTGGCATTAAACCCTAGGGTTCAATTATCCACATTTTACCAATACAATAGTTTTGATGAACAAGGCAGATGGAACGTACGCTTTAGTTGGGAATATATGCCCCTATCTTTCATTTATTTGGTGTTCAACGATACACAGACCGATGTTATTGATCCAATTCAGCGCAATACCCAGTTCATAAGTAAGATTACATTTTTAAAACAGTTCTAATGATATTCCGAAAGCTTTTCTTACTCATTGCCATCATATCCATGATTTCTTGCAAGAAGCAAGGGGCTAAACTTAAAAATGACCTAGTGGATCGTGAAAAAATAGATAAGCTTTTTAAAAAAGATGTCTCACAAATATATTTTGACCACCTCTATGTTGTTTTGGACAGCCTATCATATAGCGAATTCACCAATAGCCCCTCATGGTTTAAAAATTATGCCAAAGTCGATTTGGGACTACCAAATTTTGAACCGATTGACGAAAAAGCAACCAGCTGCTACCTTCGCGGACATCGACATTATATCGAAATCTTGGGGCCAAATAATGACTACAATGAGCCAGTAGGAAAAAGTGGAATTGGATTTTCATTGGAGAATGATGGCGGACATTTCCACCTTGGCGTAAAACCCAAGCTCAAGAAAGACTCAAATTCGTTTCTTAGAGCCTGTGATACGGTCAGCATGCCGATTGGCAAAAGCAAATCCGTTTGGTTTAAGGCCTTTTATACTCCTAGTCGTAATACTTCACTGCATACTTGGTACGCATTTTATAATCCTATATTCCTAGATAGTCTTTTCAAAAAAAAACATAAAACCTATACCCGAGAGGCCTATTTGCAAAATGCCTATGACCACAAACGACTTTTTAAAGGCATTAAAGCCATAGAAATGGACTGTACCCCAAAAGACTATAACCGTATCGCCCAAGAAATGAGACACCTAGGATGTGATCTTATAAAAAAGGAGGCCGATAAACTGACAATCGCCAGTGGCGACATATTGATTACCATCGAGCCTTCGACCTCAGTGGCTTTTAGCCGCATCACAAAGTTGCGCTGTCATTTGAACGAGCCCGACAACAGTATCACTCGCTTTGGAAATTTAGCGATAACCAATGAAGGAACGGAGTCCGTCTGGCATTTCGAAACTCCGGCAAGTAACAAATTGAAATGATAAACTTAATATATAATCCTTTAAATAAATAAATCATGAAAATGACAAGAAAAATGATTCTCACAGGTACAATGGTCATTACCCTGACAATCTTAGGCTGTAAGCAGCAAAAAAAGAATGATTCTGATGTTGATGCGGCCGCGCAAACTTCCATGGAGGAAGAGGCCCCTAAAATCACACTCGAAAAGTTGGAGGGTTCTCCGGCTTACGAGGATGCATCCCTTTCCTTGAACGGTCCTAAAACGATACAGGTTGCAGACGCCGGAGAAGTAGATTTTGCCTTCGAGGTAAACAACTATGAACTGGGAGCACAGACCAAAAGTCCCAACGCCGAAAAACTAGCCAATTCCGGCAAGGGGCAGCACATTCATTTCATTGTCGATAACCAACCCTATTCCGCGCACTACGAACCAGTTTTCAAAAAGGAAGTACCGGAAGGTGTGCATCATTTGGTTGCCTTTTTGAGCCGCTCTTACCATGAATCAGTCAAGAACAATAACTCGGTAGTGGTACGAAAACTCGAGGTAGGCAGCAATCCAGAGGACTCTATTGGCCTTGATATGCAAGCTCCTACGTTGATTTACAGTCGTCCAAAAGGCGAGTATTCAGGCACGGATACAGAAAACCTGATGTTAGACTTTTTTGTGCTTAACACTACCCTGTCAGAAGACGGTAATAAGGTAAGGGCAACCATCAACGGTCAGGAATTCCTAGTTACGGAATGGGCTCCCCACATCATCAAAGGACTTCCATCGGGTGAAGTGACCATCCAACTCGAATTAATCAATGCTGAAGGTAATCCTATTCCAGGTCCTTTTAACAATGTAACGCGTACCGTTACATTAAAGAAATAAGAGCCAATTGACCAAGAGAATATGGCAATTTGAAAACTAATTAAAGAAAGATCCAATATCTAGGGTGCAATGTAAAGGACGTTATGTTTGGTTCATTGCTTGGCTACCTCTCTTTTGTTCACAACTAATGAGGTCCGTCCGTCTTGGTGGAATTTTTCGGATTTGCTTTTTTGGTAATTTCATTTTAGCCTTGTTTTAGTAAGTAAAACACACTTCAAGAGAGTGGATGAAATTGGCACTTTGGTTTTTCTGGACGCTAATTACAGCAATTATATGGAATTAGTTAATCTAAAATGGATTAAAAATCTGAAAAGGTTCAACGTCATAGGTGGAGTATTCTTTGTTTTGGCAAATTCGTTGGCCATACTATTTTTTTACCAAGAGTTTGGTGAATTACCAAGTACATTAATAGAGCTAATTATAAAGGATTATCCTTCTGACTGGTTGGTAGGGATCGGGAATATGGTTTTAGGTGTAAGCCTCTACTATGCTAGTCTGACAAAAATGATTAAATTAAAAAAATTCCTTTTACCAGAAATTTTTATTCTCTTATTTTCAATAGCCCTAATCGCGCAGAGTTTTTATAGTCCGGATTTAAAACTTTCTGAAAACGATAATGAAATAATTAAAAAGGGGTATTTATGGGTATGTGCTTTTACCTCCATTTTAACCATAAGCCTCACGCAATTTAGCTTCTGCGTACTACAAATCAAAGCAAAAGGTATTCATTCCCTTTTTTTGATTTTCACGTTTGTTATCCTATTGCTAGGTTATAGTAATAACAATAATATTGTGGACAGTATTATATATTATCCAATAATGTTTGTTCAAATGGTATGGGTGATTTTGTATTACAACCTGGAGGAACCGGAATGACTGAATAGTAATGTATTGAAATACCCAATTATACTATGACTTTAATACACGAAAAGGGATACAAATACGTGCTTTTACCGGGAACAACTTGGACAGATACCAGATACCATAAAGTTGATTTTTTTTATCTCGTATTCCTTTGGTAGGTCAAATTGGGGTTCAACACTTTTAATACATGTAACAGTATTACAATTTTCGCAACTAAAATGGAGGTGTTGGTGAGAATGATTTTTATTACATTTTTTACAATTAGCATATTTGACTACACCATCTATATTCGTTATTTCGTGGATTAGATTCTCTTTAACCAGTCGATCCAAAACACGATAAATGGTTACCCTATTACAAAAACCTTGGGGCAGAATTTGCTGAACTTCCGTTTGTGACAAGGCTGTTTCTGATTTGTACAAGATTTCCAAAATAGCTTGTTTGGCGACAGTATTTCTCATACAAACAAAAATAATGCAACTCAGTTGCGTTTGCAAACGGTTTGATTATTTTTGCAACAAAGTTGCATTAATATTAAGACATGAAGCAAAAGTATTATGATTTAATAGGTATCTATTCGGCAACCTTATGCCTTATGCATTGCCTTTTGGCTCCCTTTCTATTGGTCTTGCCCATTGGTAGATTCCACCACCCTTTAATTGATGGCATATTCTTGACCATAGGAATTCTACCTGTTGTGAAAATTATCAAAAACAAAGTGCCCGTTTTTTTAAAGATATTGGTCCTTTGCTCCTTTTTACTAATAGCATTGGCCATTTTTATTGAAGCGGTCTACCACATAGAAAGTTCACTCATATATTTTGGAGCTACGGGCCTCATTATTTCACATTTTATCAATTACAAATATCATAGGCACTAAGAATCATGAATAAAAAATCAACTTTTGAAGTCGTTATAATTGGAGGAAGCTATGCCGGTCTTTCTGCAGCGATGGCATTGGGCCGTTCATTAAGACATGTGTTGGTAATTGATAGTAATGACCCTTGTAATAAAAGAACCCCAAACTCCCACAACTTTCTTACCCATGATGGAGAGACTCCATTGGCCATAGCACAAAAAGCAAAGAAGAAGTTGCTTGCCTATAGTACTATTGCGTTTTTGGAGGATTTAGCAATCGATGGTAGGTTTTTGGATAACTGCTTTGAAATAGAAACCCTATCCGGACAAACAGTTACAGCTAAAAAGTTAATTTTTGCTTCTGGAATAACGGATATTATGCATGATATCAAGGGGTTCTCGGCCTGTTGGGGAATTTCGGCCATTCATTGCCCGTATTGTCATGGATATGAGTTCAGAAATCAAAAAACAGGAATAATGGCAAATGGCGAAAGAGCCTTTCACCTTGCAGGCTTGGTAAACAACCTGACCGATGACTTGACCATATTCAGCCAAGGAAAAGCAGATTTTAGTCCTGAGGAAAGGCAAAAATTGAAAAGGAACAGAGTTAAAGTCAACGAATCACCAATAATCGAGTTCGAACATAGTAACGGGCATTTGGAACAATTACATTTTGAAAATGGTCAGAGCGAACCTTTCAAGGCAATTTACGCTTCCTTGCCTATTAGGCAAAAATCCGACATTCCTATTGCATTAGGATGTGAAGCGGATGAAATGGGGTTATTAAAAGTGGATTCCTTTCAAAAAACTAATATTCCGGGAATCTTCGCTTGCGGTGATAATTCAAGTAGAATGCGTTCTATAGCTTATAGTGTTGCTACGGGCAACGTTGCTGGCGCCATGGTAAATATGGAATTGGTTCATGAAAAATTTTGAATTTCTAAGAATGTAAGGGATAGAGGACATGAATATTCCAACTAAACTAGTAGTGTCTTAAGTGTTTTAGTCTGAAAATTTCCTTGAATTCCGAAGATTAGCAGTAATAATTACATCAAAAAGCTCGATTTTCTCAAAACTAATCGCTCTATTTTTCGACATATCCATCGTTAAATTGGCTTTATTCTCTGTGATTCCATTAGTCTTCCTTCATTTGAACACTTAATAATTTATTACAATGTAAGATCTAACCATTTCCCATACTTACTACTAAACTAAGAAAGCCGTTGATTCTGTAACGACCAATGGCTTTCATGAATTTTTAAAGTCAATTTTTATTCGGAAGTCTTCGTACTGTCCAATTTGGTCATGATATTATCAAGTTCATTTTCCATCATATCATGCTCCTTTTTCATGGCACTGTGTTCCTCCATAAGCTTTTGATGGGTACTCGTCATTTCCGACAATTGTGCCTCCATTTCGGCAGCGGATTTTTTACCAAAACCTTGTTTAAGTTCATTATGAGCTTCGAATATAGCATCATGTCCTTCAAGCATGGCATCATGCTTTTTTAAGATAGCTTCGTGTTTAGCTATATCCTCTAGAACGCTAGAATCCTTAATTTCCATGCCCTCAAGCTTCATCATGAAGTCCTGATGTTTTTTGCTCATAACACTATGAGTTGATTTGAACTCTGTATGTACTTCGGAGATGCTATTATGTTGATTTTGTAGTTTATCGAATTTTTCCGCTAGGTTTTTCTTCTGATTATCGCATCCGACAACTAAAAAAACACCGCTATAAAACTTACTAATGTTTTCATATATAGTTATTTATATTTATCACTAAAACTAAAAAAAGTATAATATTATCTTTAGCGCATTTCCAAGAATAATTAATAGAAATGCAAAATAGTGTAAACATAGTACCTTGACTATTAGTCATCCAGCTAGTAGGTTATAACCCTTAAAATTGATTATTTACGATTTTCTTTTACCTAATCCAATATTCCTAAACTTACCAAGGTCTCCCCTTTATTTATAGGGGGCGTTCCGACTATATACAAAACAATACCTGAATCATCGGCGATAATTTCCTCTAACTTTTCACCAAAGAAATTGGTAATATATCCTACTTTTTCTCCTTTTGCTATGCGGTCGCCGGCTTTTTTGTCGCTATAAAAGATTCCATCATGGTCACTTGTAATAGTAGCTCGTTTGGAGATAATTGTCGGTTTTTTTTTGATTACTTTTTTCTCGGGCAACATCTTTAAATGAGCCATTAATGAATAGAGAGCCGAAACAATCCTATCCCTCTCATCAATGCCGGGAATTCCCAGACGACCGCATTCGATATCCACTGCAGGTATTTGTCTATGAAAGGCCTCTTGGGAGCAATAAAGACTCGGTTGCAGCACCCGCTCTTCCGAAACATTGAACATAACCGTAAAATCAAAACCCATGGCCATTGCCATTTCACGCCCCATGTTCGAAGTTTCGGGAAAGGCCGGTGAATCATACCATGCGTTGTAGGGCATCAAATCTTCCGGAGAATCACCACCATGGACGTCAACAAAAAAATCAGATTTGGAGATGACTTCTTCAGTAATGGTATATGCCATACGTTCCGTAATGGATCCAGTGGGGCTTCCAGGGAATACGCGATTGAGATTCTTATCGTCCAATGGGTTCAGATTCGGGCTCCGTCCAAAAAAACCTGGCACGTTCGCCGCCTGTACCAAAATCACAGTACCTTTCAAAGTACTGGGGTCAAGATTTTTATTGATTTGTTGCGCTGCCAAAATTGGAGGGTATTCATAACCATGTACTCCTGCGGTAACCCCTAGCACTGGTCCGGACTTTAATCCATGGATTACCGTTACCGGAATGAAGGTACTATCCCTGCCATCGGTAACGGGAATCCTAAAATGTTTCTTCGTACCAGGTGCTATCTTAGTTTTTTGAAATAAAAAACCCTCCTGTCCTCTAGTTGGTCCAACAGCTGTCAAAAGCAATAAGCAGATAGTGAATAAGCGCATGTTTTTTTTACTAAAAATATCGTATTTTATATTGCTAATTATAGTCCTCAAAAATAAACTTTTTTCGTGATGCGCTTGTCCACATTTAGGAAACCTTCTAAAGCCATATTAAGGGGCAACGAGACAATATTTGGGCAATCCACCGACTACGCGACCATTGGCAACAATGTTGGACATCAAAACGTCCTTTTTTGACAGAAACGAAACTCAAAGGGCTGATAGCACTAAAATACCAGAAACAAATGCCTTGGTATTTAAAAGTCAAACAAAATTGGACTCGCCTGTCTTAGCAACAGGGTTTAGATTACATGATAATCTTGAAGCCTCCATTGATCACAAAACCGTCTACGGGAGCATAGATATCCAAAAACTGGGGATTTCCTATATTGCCCGTAAAAATTGTGCCGAATCTTGTCTGTCGGGTGTCCAAGAAGTTCTCAAAGTTAAGAAAAACAGAAAAATTTTCGCCTAGTTTCTTTTCGCTCATGAGTCCCATGATCCAGTACGATTGCCCAATTTCCCCATTGCTCAATTTCTGTGGACTGTAATAATATGCCTCCAGACCAACCCATAGGTTTTCTTCCTTTTCATACATCAAAACATTGTTCAGGCGATGTTTTGCTACCAAGGGAAAATCCATAACTATCCCATTTATTTTTTGTTTTACACTGGCATGCGTATATCCTGTAAACAGTTTAAAATCCCCGTATTTGGCCTTAAGATTGATTTCCGCTCCCCGGGTGTCCACGTAACCATCGGGCTGGTCAAAAACATAAAGCCCGTTCCCGTCCGCAACCAAAAGCAATGGGTCGCCAATTTTGGTATAAAAGAGTAGGGTATTGATTGACATGGTCATACCCGCCAATGGAACCCACTTGTAATTGATATCAAAATTTCCTCCCGAGGAGCGTTCCAAATCGGTTTCGTTCGTATTGATCGGCAACACATTTCTAAACTGCAACCGTTCGGCATCTTCAATGAATACCGTGGGGGTCTTGTATCCCATCCCGCCACCAAGCCTAAAGGTCAATGAATTGGCCGGTTCATAGAGAACGGATAACCTGGGCAATGCCAAGGCACCGTAATCTGAATGAAAATCGACCCTAAGCCCGGTCTCGACGGATAGCTTGTCGTCTATGGGCCATACGTTCTGTGCGAACAATCCATAAATCTGATAGGATTGATCCAGGGCCAAACTTTGATCTTCTCGGGTATCATTGAAATACTCCGTCCAAAGATTGCTCCCAAAGACCCATTCCAGGCCCTCCTCGGAATCCGTTGAAAAATTAAGTTCACTGAACGAAGATCTTTGATATCCCGAAAAAGTGAAATCAGGAATTTGAATGCTACGGTCGTAAAAACTGAAACTGTTCTTTACTTCGAACCGGTTTCTTTCATCAATGGAGTGGTTGAAGCTCAATTGGGTAGAGAATCGCTCGGTTTCATTGGATTCAAAGTATGGGTCCGCCACACTTTCCCCCTTTATAAAATCCAGATTTCCTCCAAGACGGTTTTCCCAGATGGCATTAAGGCCAAGCATCAATTCCGTATCTGTACCGAGATATGCATAAATTTTGGGATTTAATGTAAAGCGATCGAACTCTGGAATGGCGGTCAGGCCAATATCGGAGGGATCGTATGGGGTACCAAGATTATAAGAAGCAAAAATCGTTGTTCCCACCTTATTGAATTTTTCAGAATAGTATCCGCTCAAGTCTAAACCTAACGCGGAAGTCCCATTGGCCATAAAACTAAGTTCCGCTTCCTCACCCGGGGTCTTGGAGATAAGGTTTACCAATCCGGCTATGGCGCCGCCGCCATACAATGTTGAACTGGAACCTTTAATGACCTCGACCTGCTTTAGGTCCAATGGGGCAATCTGCATAAGGCTCAATCCGCTGGCAAATCCCGAGTAAAGGGGGAGCCCATCCCTTAAAAGTTGGGTATATTTACCGTCAAGGCCTTGAATGCGTATACTGGAGTTATAACTTGTTGCCGAAGTCTGCTGGGTCCTGATACCGGTACTTTCGTTCAGCAGCATTCGAATGTCCCCTGGTTTCATGTTTCCCTTTTCGGAAAGTTCCTCTCCGGCAATCACTTCAACACGTGTGGGTATATCATCGATTGTACGGGTGCTTCTGGTGGATACCAATGTAATTTCCTCGATTTCCTCCGTTTGGGGTACTAGGTAAATGGTCTTACCCTGTATATCCGTATTAAGTGGGAAGGATAGATTTAGTTCTTTTCGTGCATAACCTAGGTAGCTCAATCTAAGAAGATAATTGCCATCGGGAATTTCTTCCATAGATATCTTACCGTTATAGTCGGATATAGCGCCTTTTTCAATGGATTTGATTTGGGCAGTGACGCCCAATAAAGGTTCTCCGGTGAGGGAGTCCTTTACCTTAAGTTCAAGTTTGTTCTGTGCAAACGTTGATACCATCCCGAAAAGGGAGAGTACCAAAAATAATCGTGGATTCATTTTTTGGATTTTTTTGAAATATTTAAAAGGGATTTTGGTCGGGGGAGTTCGACCATGTAGTTTTATTTATATTTCAAAATATCTCGGAGGCTTAAGGGCTATGAAAAGTGCTTCTTTGGGCTGAAATCGAAGATAAGGGACAAAACCCTTTTTCAGAACATGTTCAATAGGAACCAAAACAATCTCATTGAAAGTCAAGGTAAACCCTACGCAACGGCCACAATTATAGAATGGGGAGCAGGGGCCTTCACTTTCATGGGGTTCTTCGTTTTGGGAACTTTCCCCACTGTTATCCTCGATCGTTAATATTTCCGCACATGAGTCTTCATCCTGGCAACATGGGTATGAAGACAGGAAAACTGTAAACAACGACAAAATAACTGCAAGCATTTTCATAGTTCAAAAGTAAAGAATATCGATAAGTAAATTATGCCACGGGATAAGTCAAAATGAATGGTATCAATAGAACTACGTGTTATTTACCGAATTTTGCGAGTAGTCTATGTTGATTTTCAAGTGTTTAATTTTCAAATCCCTTTATTCTAATCCACCTTTGGCATTAAAATTTTGATGGTTTTTCGGCTTTTAATTAGAACTTTTACCAAATATAAAAATCTACATATTGCGTAAAAGACCACTCTTTCATTAAAGTAATTGATATTTCTTTCTTAATAAGAAAAAAATGGAATAGTTTTGAAATCCATTATGAAGTTTAGGAATAACATATTTTTAGTCATTTTTATTGCCTTTTTCCTTTCAACAAAGGTGACTAGTTTACACGTGTTGGAGCATAATGATGATACGTCTTCCAGTAAGTGTGAACTTTGTGTTATAACCACTGCAGTTGGTTTCACCCCTTTATTCCATGTTAGTTCAGGAGTAGTTTTCCCAAGCAATATTTTTGTAGAATATGCAAAAGAAGGTTTTACTGTTAATCCACTAGCGGCTTATAATAAGGGTTTTTCCCATCTTCATGTAACAAGGCCTCCACCCCACCGGTCTTAATTCATTTAGAAATCTACATTTGCCGGAGAAGAATACATGTACCTTATTTAGGAGTTCGTATTCCCTCAATTCAAGTGTATCGTATAAATGAATACTTCTAGTACATCCTCCTGGTAAGGTTAAATGTACCTAAACAAAGCCTTAGAGAGGCTTTATAGCTATCAATTTAAATAATATCACATGCTAAAAGCAATAAATGTGACCAAATCCTATAATGGAAAGGTCGCCTTAAAAGACGTATCCTTTGAAGTTGGCAAAGGGGAAATATTTTGTCTTCTAGGACAAAACGGTGCCGGTAAAACTACTACCATCAACATTTTTCTTGGTTTTATAAAAAAAGACGGAGGACAGGCCTTTGTTGGTGAAAAAGAAGTTGGTAAGGACAATACCAACGCACTTACTGCCTATATTCCGGAAACGGTACAACTCTATGGCAATCTGACCGGCATCGAAAACTTGGATTTTTTTAGTCGTTTGGCAGGTTTCAATTACACTACGGACGAATTAGAGGCAATTTTAACTAAAACCGATTTACAATCTGAAGACCATCATCAAAGGTTGTCTTCCTACTCCAAAGGGATGCGACAAAAAGTAGGCATAGCCGTAGCCCTAGCAAAAAATGCAGAAGTCATTTTTATGGACGAACCAACCTCTGGCCTTGATCCAAAGGCTACCTCAGAATTTACCAAAATCTGTAAGGAACTGGCGGCAATGGGAAAGGTAATCTTTATGGCAACGCATGACATTTTTAACGCAGTGGAATTGGGGACAACCATAGGCATCATGAAAGAAGGTGTTTTGGCCCAGCAACTCAAGGCAGATGAAATCGATGCCGGTAAATTGAATCAATTATATCTTGAAACTATTTAACCACAACTAAATAAAATGAAAAAATATTTATTATGTATAAGCTTGTTGATCACCGCGCTATCTTTTGGGCAAACCATAACAGGCAAAGTGGTGGATTCGCAGTCCAATCCTGTATTAGGGGCCACAGTATCATATTCAAGTATAAATGGCAACAATGGTGGAGCAGTTACCGATGTGGATGGAAATTTCACATTGTCGCTCCCTCAGGAAGGTCAGTATAACCTGACCATTGCGTTCATTGGTTTTCGTTCCCTAAAATTGGACCGGGAATTCAATCAAAACCAATCCTACGATTTGGGTAGGCTTGAACTACAGGAGAGTGTTGAACAATTACAATCCGTTGAGGTTGTGGGCAGGGAAAGGCAAGACTACAATAGCGATTATTCCTTTTCTGCCACCAAAGTGGCCATTGCCAATAAAGAATTGCCACAGGCCATAACTACGGTAACCAAGGAATTATTGGCGGACAGACAAGCCTTTCAATTAGTGGAAGCGGTAAAAACAGTGAGCAACGTTGCACCAACCGGACTATACAACCATTATAATATTCGTGGTATTACCCAAGCAGATGATGGTCAAGTGTTGAACGGAATGCGAACAAGACAATATTATTTCCTTCAGCCCATTACCTCGCATTTGGAAAGGGTAGAAGTTATTAAAGGCCCCTCTTCAGTAACCTTTTCAAGTGCAGACCCTGGGGGTACGGTAAATATGGTGACCAAAAAACCCTTGCTCGAAAAACGTAACGAAGTTTCCATAGCCACGGGAAGTTTTGGAACCTTGCGGGCAACTGCGGATTTTACAGGACCTTTAAATGACTCCAAGACATTATTATACCGCTTTAATGCCGCATTCCAAGAGGCGGACTCCTTTAGGGACGTTGTAAACAATAATGCTTTATTGATAGCTCCTTCCTTTAGTTACATCCCAAATGAATACACCTCCTTGAATGTGGAAATGATTTATAATGATGCCAAGGGTAACCTGGATAGGGGCCAGCCTATTTTTGGTGCCATCAATGGGGAATTTGATATAAATAGCACTCCAATTACCAGAAATGTAGGTGCTTCAAACGACCATTACAAGAACAAGGAGTTTATTTTCATGACCAATTTCAGTAAAAAATTTACCAAAAACTTTGGCTTTAACGCGCAATACATGAAGCAGACATGGGACGAGGATTTGGCCGAACACAGAGTTGACGGTACTGCTGTAGACATCGATGGAAACGTGATTCCCACCTTGGCCAGAATGCGTTATGATAGTAGACAACAATACTGGGAAACCGATAATTTCAGCGGATTTTTTAATTACGACATTAAAACCGAAAAGATTACCAATAAAATTTTAGTAGGTTATGATGCCACCCGTTGGGAACGTAAAAATGGTGCTGGTTTTCTTCGTGCCAGAAGATATTTGACAGTGGGTGGAGGACAGGCCAATTATGACCCTAGTAATCCGGATAACTTTCAACAAATGACGGTTGATGGTGTTACCATGCCGGTTCCCGCAGTTCCTCACTTTAATTTGGAAGACCCCTTTAATGGCGCTAGAAATACCAATGCCTATAACCTTTCGGAACTGACAATTCCTGCAAATCTTAACACTAGTGATGGTATTTATATTCAGAACCAGTTCAAAATTGGAAAATTCTCCGCATTGTTAAACTTAAGGTATGAATGGTTTAATGATATATTTGATTATGAGGGAGATGAACAGGAATTTAAGGCAAATGCATTGGTTCCAAGAATAGGTTTGACATATGAGGTAACTGATAAAATAAGTGCCTATGCTACCTATTTGGAAGGTTTTCAGCCACATACCAATACAGTATCCTTATCACCAACTGCGGAAGGATTCTTCTGGGCAGCGTCCCCTGGAAGGTTTGATCCCTTGGAAAGTAGTTTAAAAGAAGTTGGTTTTAAAGGGGAATTCTTGAACGGAAAGGTATTTGCAAACCTGGCCGTTTTTGATATCAACCAAAAGAATATTTTACTTGGGGACACCTACGATTTAGACAACTTGACTACAAGAGGTGAGCAACGGAGTAGAGGTTTTGAGATGGATATTTCCGGTTATGTATCTCCCAACTTTCAATTGATAGCATCCTATGGTTATAACAATGCAGAAATTGTAGAGGATGCCATTGAAGAATTTATTGGTGAACGTATTGGGGGTGCCCCAAGGCACAATGCGAACTTTTGGGGACGTTACGATTTCACAAATGAAACCTTAAAAGGAATCGGACTTGGTTTGGGCGCACAGTATATGGATGAAAGGTTTACGTGGTATAATCCCACATATGCAACGGACAGGGTATTATTGCCAGACTACACCGTATTTGATGCCGCCATTTACTATAGACCAAATAACACGGGAATGCAGTTGACATTAAAAATTAACAATTTGTTCGATGTAACATATTGGTTGGGAGGATTGAATCCGGCCAGATTAGGACCTGGTGCTCCACGTAACATGCTTTTAAATGCTACTTATAAATTTTAGAAAATGCGTAAAAATGTTATTGTTTTATTGGCAAAGCAATTTTGGAAAGATGCCTTTAGGTCCAGGGTGATGGCCATTGCTTTGGGCCTAATGGTAGTACTATTAGTATTTTCGACCTATACGGGTTATGAAAATTATCATGAACAAAATGTTACAAGAAATGTAATACAAGATGAGGTTCAAGAGAGTTGGGAAAGTAATCCTGATAAACATCCCCATCGAATGGCCCATTATGGTTCTTTTGCCCTGAGAGTGAAACACGTTTTGAGTGTTTTTGATATGGGTATGGAGAATTTTGTGGGAAACGCGGTATTTCTTGAAGCCCATAAACAGAATACCGTTAATTTTTCCGAAGCTAGCATGTCAACTGGATTGCTACGTTTTGGCGAAGTGAGTTTGGCGATGTTGCTTAAAATTATTGTCCCATTACTTATTTTCTATTTGGGCTTTGCTACCATCGCCAGGGAGCGGGAAAACGGAACCTTAAAACTTTTGATAGGACAAGGTATAAAACGTAAGGAAATTGTGTTTGGAAAGTGGTTGGGACTTTGGAGCTTATCCCTGTTGTTTCTTGGTTCGGTTTTTATGGTGGTCTTGTTCTTTGTTTTGACGGAAGACCATGATGTGTTTTTCGCCGATAGCTTAGGCAGATATGGGGTATTGTTGATTTCATATTTGCTATTCTTTGGTGTTTTAAGTGCCATTACCCTATTGATTTCGGCATTTAGTGAAACAGCCAAAGGCGCCCTGGTAAAACTTTTGGGTATTTGGTTGTTGTTCGTAATTATCGTACCCAAATCGTTACAGGCAGTAGGCTATTATTTGTATCCCACTCCATCCAAAATCGAAATGGAAACGGCCGTGGAACACGATTTAAAACAATTGGGGGATAGTCACAATCCCAATGATCCACACTTTAAGGCAATGAAAGACTCTGTTTTACTTGCCTACAATGTTTCGGACGTGAACGATTTGCCTTTCAACTATAGCGGATTTGTAATGTCCCAGGGCGAAAAATTGAGTTCACAGGTGTATTTAAGCCATCAAAATGATCTTTACAAAGTATACGGGCTGCAGAACAATTTGGAAAGGTTCTCCGCTTTTATAAATCCGTATTCTGCCATTAAAAATCTTTCCATGGCATTTTCAGGAACCGATTTTGAATCTTTCCTTCATTTTAAGGACAAGGCAGAAACTTACCGATATCATTTAGCACAGGAAATGAACCGCTTGCAAATGGAATTAATTCCGAATAGCGGCCAAGAAGGTCCTAACCAGATTTCTAGCGATTATTGGAAAAAGTTTCCCCCTTTCAAATATTCATTTTTAAATATATCCCAAGTGTTTCGCAACGAATGGGTTTCCATAGCTGCTCTTTTATCATGGAGTATACTATCGGTTATGGGGTTATTAAGATTATCAATCAATCTAAAGGCATTGTAGATGTATAAATTGTTGTTTAAGTCCTTTTTTAGGACCAAGATATTTTTAGTGAGCCTGGTCTTACTTTTAGTTGTTGGTGTCATCAGTATTTTTATTGGGAAGCAGTACTTGGTCAAACAAGAAAAAGCTATTGTCGCAGCAGAGCATTTTCAAGAGCAAAGCATTAAAAACAATGTGGAATACCATATGGATGATTTAGGCCTTGTATTGTATTATTTGCGTTTTACGTTAATGAAAAAGCCAGTGAATATGAGTGCCATTTCCATTGGCCAGAGCGATGTAAACCCCTTGATGCAGGCCGTAACCATTCGCAATCTTGAAGGGCAGAAGCATGACACGGATTTTGAGAACCCTTCTTTGTTAATGTCGGGAAATCTTGATTTAGGATTTGTCATCATATATCTTTTTCCATTGGTATTGATTGCCATGACCTTTAACCTGTATTCTGAAGAAAAGGAATTGGGTACCTGGCGAATTTTATCGGCGCAAACCGCCGGTAAAATGGGATTTTTATTAAAAAAGATGGGGATAAGAATAGGTTTTGTTTTTGCCATTTTATTTCTTCTCTTGGCTTTGGCAGCTATCATCCTACAAATACCCTTAGATGCTAATTTTTGGGCGTTGGGCTTCCAGAGTTTATTATATGTATTGTTTTGGAGTGCACTCTGTTTGTTTGTGGTTAGTTTTCAAAGAAGTTCCAGTGTTAATGCGCTATCCTTGATTTCAATTTGGGTCGTACTTACCGTTCTATTGCCAGCTATGGTCAATAATTACGTCTTAAACAAATATCAGGTACCAGAAGCTTTAGAAGCCATGATAGAGCAGCGGGATGGTTATCACGAAAAATGGGATTTGGAGAAGGATATTACTATGGATCCTTTTTTTAAGGTATACCCACAGTATAGTAATTATTCAGTTCCGGATGACAAGTTTAGTTGGATTTGGTACTATGGTATGCAGCACATGGGTGATATGGAATCGCATGAATCCAGTCAAGAAATGAGGGAAAAAATACTTTTGCGAAACAAGGTGAGTGAAACCGTTGCGCTTTTTGTTCCCACCATGCACGCCCAACTTAGCTTTAATAAACTGGCAGGTACGGATATGGTGAGTCATCAAGAATTTTTAGACGCCCTTACCCAATTCCATGAAAAGCTCAGAGTTGGTTTTTATACCGATATTTTTGATGAAAAGTCTGCCAATACTATAGACTGGACTAAATATGAAGCCAAGTTCTATGAACTAAACCGAAGTTTTAGCTGGTTAAGGGTATTGTTACCAACCTTGGTCATCACCTTCCTCGTAGGAATTATTGGAATTATAAAATTGAAGCAATTATAATAAAAGACGAATTTCAACTTTACCAACAATCCATTTATGATATACCATCAATAGAATTTAACTGTGCCTAGAACAATAGAAAATTGCTTTGATTTTAATACGCAAGCCAGTGTCAATGGAGAAACTATCTTTGAGGGTAATTACAAAACCATCCATCGGACATTTTCTCAAATGATAGAAAGAGCATCTGATAATGTCACTTTGATGCCCAGTAATATCTTAGGAAGTAGCCTCTTAAGTTGGGATAGTCTTAAAAAAATAATTCTACGGTAAAGAGCACCCTCGAACTTGGTATTGTAGAATGGTTGGGCATTGAAATAATCTGAAATTTGAGGAATACCTGTACAAATAATAACCTTAGCCAAATCAAGTACAAAAATTTGATTTCATTAATTACAGTGTGTTTTGTCGAATTTTAATTTTGGTTCTAATCCGAGTTCCATGAGAACCTTAAATAAAAAACTTAATAAGAATGGGGCTTAAAAGAGTACAGAAGGTTGATAGTTAACCGAATAGGTCTCGCGGACACCTGATTTTAAGGTGTTTTTGGTATATTTATAAAATATAAAAACCCGATAATCAAGGCTTAATATAGTTTCAGTCGGGGTGCCAGGATTAGAACCTATGACCTAATTTTCCAAAAAAAGTATTAAGGACAATAGCTACACCAAGGTAGAGCAAAAAAAATTAAAATACTGTACCTATGTTGTACCCAAAATAAAAAAAGCCGACTCCTAAAAGTCGGCTTTCCCTTTGTACAGGCGGAGAGACTCGAACTCTCACACCTTGCGGCACTAGATCCTAAGTCTGGTATATATTGCACCAATAAAACATAAATTAATTCATTTTCAATGACTTATGTTTTTGCTCATTTTATTTAAAGTCAATTAATATCAGTTAATATCAACATTTGTTGTACCTATGTTGTACCCAAAATTCCTAATAAAGACGTATCTTTAGAATGAATTTTTGACAAGATGTTGTACCTGATTTGGCTTTCGTCTCTAAACCAGGTTCAAAATGTCAACAAGTGCAAAAATAATTCTTCGCAAAAAGCCTAACGCAACAGGGCTGTATCCGCTTGCAATTAGGATAACCAAAGACCGTCGTTCAACTTACAAACACATAGGCCATTACATTGAATTAGAGGATTGGGACTCTAAAAACCTAAAGGTAAAAAAATCGCATTCTGAAGCTGAAAGCCTGAACAATTTGATAGCTTCCAAACTATCCGAAGCCAGAAAAGGGCTTATTGCATTACAGACGGATAATAAAGCTGCTACTGCTCGACAAATCAAAAAAGAAATATATAAGCCAACTTCGAGCTTAACTTTTTTTGATTTTGCTGACGAGCATCTTGAAGCCTTAGAAGCTGAAAAGAAAATCAATCGCCATTCTACAGATTCAGCTTGGGTGAGTTATATAGAAAAATACTGCTCTGGCCGACATTTGACTTTCCAAGAAATCGATGAGCGCTTTCTCAAAAAATTCAAGATTTATTTAAAAGGTTCTTGTTCATTAACTGAAACTACTGCAATGAATGTAATGGTCTTGATAAGGCTACTGTTTAATAGAGCCATTCGGGATAAAGTTGTTAGCAAGGAAATATACCCCTTTGGCAAGGGTAAGTTTAAAATCAAATTTCCCGAAACCACAAAAACAGGGCTTACAGGTAAAGAAATAAAAGCCCTTGAAAGTGTTGCTGAACTAACTAATATGGAAAGACATTCATTGAACGTTTGGTTGTTCAGTTTCTATTTTGCTGGAATGCGTGTTTCGGATGTGTTGTTTATAAGATGGTCCCAGATTTATGATGGGCGATTGCATTATAGAATGGGAAAAAATTCAAAGTTACTGTCCCTTAAAATTCCAGCTAAGGTTGAAAAAATCTTGCTACAGTACATTGAGGACAGAGTAAATGATGATGACTTTGTTTTCCCAGAAATGAAAAAAGCCGACTTATCTGATGCGAAAGACATATATCGAAAGAAAAAAGTAGCAAACAAAAAATTCAATGACCACCTCAAAAAGATTGCAAAAAGAGCAGGCATCCAGAAAAAAGTTACGATGCACATTGCTCGACATTCTTTTGGCAATATTGCAGGCGACAACATTCATCCACTAATGCTTCAAAAATTATATCGCCATACGGATTTGAAAACCACCATTAACTATCAAGCTAATTTTATTCATAAAGATGCTGACGATGCTTTGGACAGTGTGGTAAATTTTTTATAATAACATATTTTCTTAAAAACTCTAACCTATTAGAAAAACAAAATAAATATATTTAAGCATTTGCTTAAATAATTATATAATTGTAGCTTTACTCAAAATTGTAATTATGTCTCTTGAATTAAGTTGCACCCGTGCCGAGGCAGACCAGAAGCAATTGATGCGCTGTCGTGAGACGTTGAAAACAAGTTCAGAATCAATCAACAGTATTGGCAAGGTACTCGCCCTGACAGGTAATGAGACCAGACTGAAGATACTTTTCCTCTTGAACGAGGAAGGTGAACTTTGTCCTTGTGATTTCTCGGATATACTGGAAATGAGCGTACCCGCAATTTCGCAGCATATCCGTAAAATGAAGGATGCAGGATTGATAACTTCGAGACGTGATGGCCAAACGTTGTACTACTCCTTGGTCAAGGATTCAAGCAATGTGTTGGAAGGGATATTCGGCAAGCTTAAAGAAAACAAAAAAGTAGCATAGAATGAACACATCCAAATCATCAAATACAGCAGCGTACACCGGAATTTTCACAGCGGTCGCTGCCTCAGTCTGTTGCATCACACCAGTGCTTGCACTATTGGCAGGAACAAGCGGGATTGCATTTACCTTTTCTTGGGTAGAGCCTTTTAGACCCTATCTCATAGGCCTGACCTTATTGGTAATTGCATTTGCTTGGTACCAGAAGCTAAAGCCAAAATCACAGCACGAAATTGATTGTGCCTGTGAAGATGATGACCTGCCTGTCGGCAAGGCAGGGAAACCTTCCTTTCTACAATCAAAAACATTTCTGCTTATTGTGACCCTCTTTGCTGGACTGATGTTGGCATTTCCCTATTATTCCGGAATTTTTTATGCCCAACCAACCAAGGAAATTGTATATGTGCAATATGATAATATTGTTGAAAAAACCTTTACCGTCGAAAGAATGACCTGTACGGGTTGCGAAAACCACATTGAGAGAGAGGTCAACAAGTTGGACGGTATAATTTCCGTGGAGGCCAGCTATGAAGAGGGCAATACAAGCGTCAAATACGACCGCACCAAAGTAACTGAGGAACAAATTATAAAGGCTATCAACAGTACAGGTTATAAAGTTTCTGAATAATATGAAAAATACTATAATAAAATCCACCATTACTTGTCCCAAGTGTGGGCATCAAGAAGAAGAACAAATGCCTACCGATGCTTGTCAGTTTTTTTATGAGTGTAAAAACTGTAAGGAAGTAATTCGACCAAAGGAAGGCGATTGTTGTGTGTATTGTTCATATGGCACTAAGGCTTGTCCACCCGTTCAAATGATGTAAAATGTTGTGAATGAGTCAAATTAAAATTTCGTTAAACCCATTAAAAACTGTTAAAATTTTGTAATTTTGCATCGATGAAAAAGGTTTTCCATAAAATATTATCTGTTTTAATGGCATTTGTAGTGATGTTCACTACGATGTCATTCACGGTTGATATACACTACTGCGGGGACTCTTTGGTCGATTTTAGTTTCTTCACAAAGGCAGAAACCTGCGGAATGGAAAAGGCACAACCAACCACGGGTTGTGAAAATCCTTCAATGAGCAATAAATCGTGTTGCTCAGACCAAAAAATCGTGAAGGAAGGTAGCGACGACCTTAAAACATCATTCAACAAACTTACTTTTGAGCAACAAACCTTCGTTGCCACATTTTTCTACACCTATATCAATCTTTTCGAGGGACTTGATGAAAATATCGTTCCCTTCAAGGATTACTCGCCCCCCTTTATTGAACGGGACGTTCAGATACTCTACGAGACTTATTTAATTTGATTTTTAGACAGTAGCCCGATTCCGATACCCATCGGAACGGCACTAAGCCCAACGGTTATCCCGTTCTGGGCACGTTTTGTTGTATTCAACTTTTAGAATTGCAACAAGCCACAATTGTATAACTGTCTAATTATCATTTTATATGCTGAACAAAGGCATAAAATTCCTTATAGAAAATAAGCTCGTTGCGGTACTGATGCTAGCCCTTTTCGTGGGTTGGGGTATCGTGAACGGACCCTTTAATTGGGACACCGGAATATTGCCCAATGACCCTGTGGCCGTGGATGCCATACCCGATATTGGCGAAAACCAACAGATTGTTTTCACCAAGTGGCAAGGGCGCTCTCCTCAGGATATCGAGGACCAGATTACCTACCCGCTCACCACTTCCCTTCTCGGAATACCTGGCGTCAAGACCATTCGTAGTTCTTCGATGTTCGGGTTTTCCAGTATCTACATCATTTTTGAAGAGGACATCGAATTCTACTGGTCGCGTAGCCGCATCCTCGAAAAGCTCAATTCGCTACCCAGCGGTCTGTTGCCCGATGGTGTCAATCCCGCCTTGGGCCCGGATGCCACGGGATTGGGACAGATTTTTTGGTACACTCTGGAAGGTCGTGACAAAGAGGGAAACGTTACAGGTGGATGGGATTTACAGGAACTACGAAGCATACAGGATTACTACGTAAAATATGCGCTCTCTTCTGCAAGCGGTGTAAGTGAAGTGGCATCCATTGGCGGATACGTTCAGGAATACCAAGTGGATGTTGACCCCGAAAAGATGCGGCAGTACAACATCGGTCTGGCGGATATTGTAAAGGCCGTTAGGGAAAGCAATCAGGACATCGGTGCGCAAACCTTGGAAATGAACAAGGCCGAATACCTGGTGCGCGGTCTGGGGTACGTAAAATCCATAGCCGATATAGAAAATGCGGTAGTCGATTCCGAGAATTTCACTTCCATCAGGATAAAGGATGTAGGCAAGGTACACTTGGGACCAGCTACACGTCGCGGCATTTTGGACAAGGAAGGTGCCGAAGTCGTGGGCGGTGTGGTAGTTGCCCGTTACGGTGCCAATCCGCTGGAAGTCATCAATAATGTCAAAGACCAAATCGACGAGGTAAGCTCGGGGCTTCCTTCAAAAGAACTGGCCGACGGTAGAACCTCCCAAGTCACTATTGTCCCCTTTTACGACCGTACCGAACTCATTCAAGAAACCTTGGGTACGCTCAACGAGGCCCTGACCTTGGAAATCCTGATTACCATTTTGGTCATTATCATAATGGTTTTCAATCTCAGAGCATCCATATTGATTTCTGGATTATTGCCCGTGGCGGTGTTGATGGTCTTTATCACGATGAAGCTCTTTAATGTGGATGCGAACATTGTGGCACTTTCGGGTATCGCCATTGCTATTGGTACGATGGTAGATGTCGGGGTCATCCTTGCCGAAAATATGATTCGACATCTGGAAGATGAAGACTTGCGGGTAAACAAAAACGGTCAACCCTATACAACAAACGAAATCGTTTACAACGCCACATCCGAAGTTTCCGGCGCTATTGTTACTGCTGTAATGACTACAATAATTAGTTTCCTTCCGGTGTTTACGATGATTGGTGCTGAAGGGAAACTCTTTCGACCATTGGCATTTACCAAAACAATGGCATTGGCCGCTGCACTCGTTATTGCCCTATTCCTTATACCGCCATTCGCAGCCACTTTCTTTAGAAAGACCGAAATGCGGGAACGGCTCAAATATGCCATCAATGGGCTTTTAATCCTTTTGGGAATCACCGCAGTGATTTTTGGGTATTGGATAGGATTGGTACTTGTCGCTTTTGGCTTGGTAGCCATTTTATCGATGCGTGTTACGCTTTCGCGAAATCGAGCTGGCGAGATTCACGACCAAAGGGAGAGCGTAGCGGTAAAGCAAAAAAATCTCATCAATACGGCTATTGCCACAATCGCAGTTGTATTCCTATTGGCTGAATACTGGCGACCGCTCGGCTTCGACCGCAGCCTGATTATGAACCTCATTTTTGTAGCGGTAAGCTGTTTTGGTGTTCTGGGCATCTTTTCGCTACTCAGAAAATACTACGATAGCATCTTAAGATGGGCATTGCAAAACAGATTGCTGTTCTTGATAATTCCCACCACATTGCTGGTTCTCGGTTTCTTCATAATGCGCAACACGGGTAAGGAATTTATGCCAGCGCTCAACGAGGGTTCGTTCCTGTTGATGCCTACCTCGCTACCGCACTCAGGTGTAGCCGAAAATAAACGGGTCTTGCAACAATTGGATATGGCGGTGGCCACCATCCCTGAAATCGAGACCGTGGTCGGAAAGGCAGGCCGCACCGAATCCGCGCTTGACCCGGCACCGCTTTCGATGTACGAGAACGTGATTCAGTACAAGTCGGAATATATGCGCAACGCTTCAGGGGAACGGCAACGCTATCGGGTAAACGACGACGGACTTTTTGTATTGAAAAATGATAGGTTCCATATTAATCCGAACAACGAAGTAGAAAACGATGCCAGTTATGAAGCATCCCAATTGCAAACTACCATCACAAGAAACGAATTGATTCCCGATGATGATGGCGAGTACTACCGAAACTGGCGACCTGAAATCCAGAGCCCGGATGATATCTGGAACGAAATCGTCAGGGTCACTAAACTGCCCGGTATTACTTCCGCCCCTAAGTTACAGCCTATCGAAACCCGATTGGTGATGCTGCAAACGGGTATGCGCGCGCCAATGGGCATTAAGGTCAAGGGGCAGGACTTACGGGAAATCGAAGCTTTCGGCTTGGAACTCGAAGAAATATTGAAACAGGCCGAAGGTGTAAAAGAACAGGCCGTATTTGCCGACCGTATCGTGGGCAAACCCTATCTGTTGGTGGATATCAAACGGGAACAGTTGGCGCGTTACGGGGTTTCGATTATGGACGTACAGGAAATCCTGCAAGTGGCCGTAGGTGGGATGCCCCTGACCCAAACAGTCGAAGGTAGGGAACGCTACGCCGTTAGGGTACGCTACCCACGAGAGCTGCGTGATAATCCGACCGACCTAAAGAATATCTACGTTCCCGTGGAAAAAGGAAGCCCCGTTCCCCTTGGCGAACTCGTGGACATCCGGTATGAGCAAGGTCCGCAGGTCATCAAAAGTGAGGACACCTTCTTGGTCGGCTATGTTTTATTTGACAAGCTGGACGGCTTTGCCGAAGTGGATGTGGTGGAAAATGCCCAGGCCTTGATTCAAGAAAAGATAGACAGCGGCGAACTGACCGTACCCAAAGGCATCAGCTACAAGTTTACGGGCACCTATGAAAACCAGTTGCGTGCAGAGAAAACCCTGTCCATCGTGGTTCCGCTATGCTTGATTATCATATTTCTCATTCTATACTTTCAGTTTAAATCGGTCACCACCTCATTGATGGTATTTACCGCCATTGCCGTAGCATTTGCAGGTGGCTTTGTGATGATTTGGCTCTATGGACAAGACTGGTTTCTCAATTTCAATTTGTTCGGTGAGAACCTTCGCGAGTTGTTCAATATCAAAACTATCAACCTGAGCGTTGCGGTCTGGGTCGGATTCATCGCACTCTTTGGTATTGCTACCGATGACGGTGTGGTGATGGCAACCTATCTCGACCAATCTTTCGATAAGGAAAAACCGAATGACAAACCGGGCATTCGTCAAGCTACCCGTGAAGCGGCAGGCAAGCGTATCCGTCCCTGTTTGATGACGACCGTAACGACCGTTCTTGCCTTGTTGCCAGTGCTAACATCCACCGGAAAGGGAAGCGATATAATGATTCCAATGGCCATTCCCATTGTGGGTGGGATGCTCGTTGATGTAACCTCATATTTCCTGTTGCCCGTACTATATAGCTGGCGGGAAGAAAATCAACTTAAACGAGCGAGCAAATGAAAAATGTAAAAATCATCATCGGATTATTGCTTGTTTCTTTTTACGCGGAAGCGCAAGAGCTTCAATCTTATATACAGGAAGCAGAAGCGAACAATCCAGATATTCAGGCTTACGAGCTGCGGTACAATATCGCCGAAGAAAAAGTGAACGAAGTCAATACGCTACCTAATACTGTGGTAAGCGCAGGATACTTTGTAAGCGAACCCGAAACCCGAACGGGTGCGCAACGGGCACGATTTTCGATTTCGCAGATGTTGCCGTGGTTCGGTACGATAACGGCACGGGAAAACTATGCCAGCTCAATGGCGGAAACCGAGTTTGTTGAAATTGCCATTGCCAAACGAAAACTGGCACTTTCGGTCGCCCAATCCTACTATCAACTATATGCCATCAATGCGAAACAGGATGTACTGGACGAAAACATCCAACTACTACAAACTTACGAACGGTTGGCATTGACCTCTGTGGAAGTGGGCAAGGCTTCCGCAGTTGATGTTCTACGGTTGCAGATTCGCCAGAACGAACTGCAACAACAAAAAGAGGTCTTGCAGGAGGAGTATTTGGCGGAACAGGTCAGCTTCAACAATCTTTTGAACCGAAAGGAAAGCATTGCCGTTGAAATCGTCCCAGAAATGACCATCCCAACGGAAGACCCGATATACAGCGATGAAGGATTGGCGCTTAATCCCGAACTGCTCAAATATGATAGACTTTACGAGTCCATTGAACAATCCGAATTGCTGAACCAAAAGGAAAGTGCCCCGAACATCGGTTTTGGATTGGACTATGTACCCGTTTCCGAACGTCCCGATATGACCTTTAGCGACAACGGCAAGGATATCGTGATGCCAATGGTATCGCTGTCCATACCTATTTTCAACAACCGCTATTCATCGGTTTCCAAACAGAACGAACTGAGACAACTGGAAATCGAATCACAAAAAACAGAGCGTTTGAATGTACTTGAAACCGCTTTCGCGAAAGCAAAATCACAGCGCAATCAAGCCCGTATTCAGTTCAATACCCAAGAAAAGAGTTTAATGCAGGCTAACGATGCCGAGGAAATATTAATAAAGAATTATGAAACGGGAACCATCGATTTTAACGATGTGCTGGACATTCAGGAATTGCAACTGAAATTTCAGATGAACCAAATCGAATCCATAAAGATGTATTACGTGCAATCAGCACTTTTAAACTATTTAATAAATTAAAAATGAAAATATTACAAATCACCACCCTATTGCTGTTTTCTTCTACTGTATTTGCCCAAGTAGGCACAAACGGTGCGGACAGAAATGAAGAAGCTAGACCTGTCAAGGAGTATAACTTAACCATTGAAGAAAATGAAATGACGCTCGCTGGTGTAACAGCAAAAGGAATGACCATCAATGGTAGTATTCCTGGACCAGTCTTGGAATTCACCGAGGGCGACCTCGCCATTATCAATGTTACCAATAAAATGGATGTGGAAACCTCTGTACATTGGCACGGGTTGATATTACCCAATTTTTACGATGGCGTTCCCTATTTGACCACGCCACCTATTAAACCAGGAACAACTTTTCAATACAGAATCCCAATCAACCAATCAGGCACCTACTGGTACCATTCCCACACGATGCTACAGGAGCAAAGCGGTGTTTATGGGTCTATTATTATTCACCCAAAAGAAAAAACTCTGGAATATGACAAGGATTTGGTTGTGGTACTCTCTGATTGGACCAACGAAAATCCTATGAATGTTTTGAGAAACCTTAAAAGAGGTAACGAGTGGTATCAGGTCAAAAAAGGTACGGCGGTTCCTTTGGGCAGGGTTATCAAGGAAGGCGCATTTGGTGCACAACTGAAATTTTGGAGAGACCGTATGGAAGGAGCAGATATAGCCGACATCTATTATCCGGCATTTCTGACCAATGGAAAATCATTGGCCGAGTATCCCGAATTCAAAACAGGCGAAAAAGTACGGCTTCGCTTTATCAATGCATCCGCCTCTACCTATTACTGGATGGATTTTGGCGGTGGCAACCCTATGGTCGTTGCGGGCGATGGTATTGATGTGGAACCTGTACCTAAAAGCCGTTTCCTTTTTGGTATTGCCGAAACCTATGATGTTATCGTAACCATCCCTGAAGGTACTTTGGAAGTTACCGCCACCGCTCAAGACGGTTCTGGTAGCACCTCGTTGCGCTTGGGACAGGGAAGCCTGTATCCAGCAAAAAGAATTGAGAGACCGGACAAGGTTGCAATGATGAAACAAATGGCCAAAATGGATATGAAGATGGGCGCCCCTGCAATGGTGGGTAACAAAAAGAAAAAAACACCCGAGTTTTTGAAGGAAAATTACGGGATGAAAATGGATATGAAAGATGGCCAGATGAATATGGGAATGCAAGACAAAATGTCAATGAATAAAGGCGAAATGGGCGACAATATGAAGATGGACGACCATAAGCAAATGAAGATGGATAAAAAGATGGACGGTATGGCAGGAATGAAAAAAGATTCAATGCCAATGAAATCTACCGAACCTTCGCATATGATGGGAGGCCATATGGGGCACGATATGCCTATGATGCAAAAAGACACTTCCTCTTTTGATTACGATACCCGTAAAACCTATTTCAACTATGATTTCTTAAAAGCGAAGGAAAATACCACCTACAAGGCTGATTTGCCCGTAAACGACATTCTATTAAACCTGACCGGAAATATGCAACGCTATGTGTGGAGTATTAACGGTGTGCCACTTTCAGAAACGGATAAGATTAAAATCAGGGGTGGTGAAGTAACCCGCATTACCCTTAACAACCTAACGATGATGCACCACCCGATGCACCTTCACGGGCATTATTTTAGGGTAATCAATGAAAATGGTGAGCGCTCGCCGTTGAAACACACCGTCAATGTGCCACCGATGCAGAAAGTGGTTATCGAGTTCTATAACGAGGAGTATGGCGATTGGTTCTTTCACTGCCACATCCTGTACCATATGATGGGCGGTATGGCTCGCGTATTCAGCTATGATACCCCAAGGGATGAAAGGATGAAAAACTTTCCCGTTCAAAAACTGATTGACGAAACAGACCATTACTATTCTTGGGGATTGTTGCGTGCAGGCTCAAACTTTAATGAACTATTTCTGATGTCAAGCAATATTCGGAATGAATTTGGTTTAAGAGCAGAGTTCGATTATAACAAAAACCTTGAAGCCGAAGTAAACTATAATAGGTATCTCAATGATTGGGTGCGCCTCTATGTAGGAGTAAATACCGAAACTTCTACACCCAACTCGTATGACACCTTTAATACAGTAGGTCTAATTGGTGTAAAATACTTTACGCCTTACCGATTTAATGTAGATGTGAGTGTAGACCATCAACTGCGCCCAAGGATACGTCTCGATAGGGAACTGTTGCTTTTTCCACGCTTTTTCCTTGAAGGGGAATACGAATACCGGGCAGACTTTGGTTGGGTGAACGATATAGGCGATACATCCTATCAGGGCGAAACGCAATGGTTGGTGGGAACCTCTTATATCCTATCCCGAAATTTTTCAATACAAGCAAATTACAATAACCGATATGGCTGGGGTGGCGGTCTTTTAGCCCGATTTTAACAAAGTAACAATTTAAAACAAACACAAAATGAAAACAGTAAAGAGAACGATAGGTACAATGGCACTTGCTACCGTAGTGATGGTAACAGTTTCCTGCAAGGACGGAAATAAGAACGAACCCGCCAAGCCAATGAGCAATGAAATACATCAAGAAAAGATGGATGATAAGGAAGATATGGCTATGGATAACAGCCAAGATGCCAAGGCAGAAGCGATATTGAAGGACTATTTCAACTTGAAGGACGCTTTGGTCAACGATGACAATTCCAAAGCAAAGGAACTGGGCAACACCTTGGCACAATCGCTCAAATCCTTTGATGCATCGAGCTACTCGGACAGCGAGCAGAACGAACTAAACGATATCATTGAGGATGCCACCGAACACGCCGAGCATATTGGCGAGAGCGATATAGCCCACCAACGCGAGCATTTTAAAACGCTTAGCAAGGATATGACCGATATGGTGGCGATAACGGGAACTTCAATGACCATTTATGAGCAGTACTGCCCAATGTACGATAACAATAAAGGCGGTGCTTGGCTAAGTATGAATGAAGAAATCAGAAACCCCTATTTCGGTGCCCAAATGCTAAAATGTGGTAAGGTGCAACGTGAAATCAACTAAGTGAAAATAGTAAAAATCATAGCGTGGATAGCATTGGTTGCCTTTGTGGTCATCCAGTTTTTTCCTGTGGACTATAACCAGAGTGAAACCGTACCACAAACCGATTTTATGCTCGTGAACAATGTACCTGCAACGGTAGAACAATCGTTGCAGGTTTCCTGCTATGATTGCCATAGCAATAATACCGATTATCCTTGGTACAGCAAGGTACAACCCTCTTCTTGGTACTTGGAACATCATATCAAAGAAGGAAAGGCAGAGCTGAATTTCAACGAATGGGGCAACCTTTCCGACCGAAGGAAAAATAGCAAATTACGGTCTATCATAAACCAGATTGAGGATGGGGAAATGCCTTTGGATAGTTACACGCTAATTCATCGGGATGCAATTTTTTCTGAGGCGAACAAAACAGCAGTAATTGACTATATGAATAAACTAAAAGATAGCTTGGAATAAAGTCCTGCTGCGGGAAGGGTAGTATGATGGTTCGTAGTAACCCTTTCCGTAACAGACACAAATTAGTAAAGTAATGAAACACACCTATCACATACACGGAATGACCTGTAACGGTTGCAGAACCCACGTCGAGAAAACGCTCTCTAAAGTGGACGGTGTAATTGATGTATTGGTCGATTTGGAAAAATCTGAAGCGGTCATTGAAATGGAATCGCATATTCCTATCGAATCATTTCAGGAAGCTCTAAAGCAAGATGGTGGTTCGTATAGCATTCACAAATCTGGCAAACATCATCACAAGGATGATTCGGCTAAAGTTAATACTGAGCATAGTCGAAGTACGAAAGCGAAAAAGCAAAAACCAAAAGGCAAGGGAACCGGAACGTTCTACTGCCCGATGCACTGTGAAGGCGATAATACTTATGACAAGCCAGGCGATTGCCCTGTCTGTGGAATGGATTTGGTGGAAGAGCAAAGCTTTTCCGCCAGTTCCCGCAGCGAACAATGGACGTGCCCAATGCATCCTGAAATTGTAAAGGATGAACCGGGAAGCTGCCCCATTTGTGGGATGGACTTGGTACCGATGAAGCCAGATTTGTCCGCAGAGGAAAAAACCTATAAAAAACTGCTCAAAAAGTTCTGGATAGCCACGGCCTTTACACTGCCTATTTTCATCATTGCGATGTCCGAAATGGTCAGCAACAATCCGCTATACGATATTTTGGAACTGAAATACTGGAACTGGATTCAGTTTGCACTTTCCCTACCCGTGGTGTTCTATGCCACTTGGATGTTCTTCGAGCGTGCTTATCGAAGCATAAAAACGTGGAACCTCAATATGTTCACGCTCATTGGCATCGGTGCTGGTGTAGCTTGGTTGTTTAGTGTATTCGGGATGCTGATGCCGGACTTTTTCCCAGACCAGTTCAAGACCGAAGCGGGCACCGTACACGTGTATTTTGAAGCGGCCACGGTCATTCTCACGTTAGTTTTACTTGGCCAACTATTGGAAGCCCGAGCCCATAGCAAGACAAATTCCGCGGTCAAGGAACTTTTAAAACTGGCGCCAAATAAGGCAGTTAAAGTCGTGGATGGTGAGGAACAGGAAGTGGCCATCGACCAAATTGAATTGGGCGATATTCTTCGGGTAAAACCGGGCGATAAAATTCCCGTTGATGGTGTTATCACCGAAGGCGAAACATCCATCGATGAATCGATGATAACGGGCGAACCCATTCCAGTCAACAAGTCAACCGATGATAAAGTCAGTAGCGGAACTATCAACGGCAACCAGTCTTTCCTTATGAAAGCGGAAAAGGTAGGTTCCGACACTTTGCTTTCACAAATCATCCAAATGGTCAATGATGCCAGTCGTAGCCGTGCGCCTATCCAAAAACTGGCCGATACCGTTTCAGGTTACTTTGTGCCCATCGTGGTCATCATCGCCGTAATCACTTTTGGGATTTGGGCAATTTGGGGACCAGAACCAGCTTATGTGTATGCCTTGGTCAATGCCATTGCCGTTTTGATTATCGCCTGTCCCTGTGCATTGGGATTGGCAACACCGATGTCCGTGATGGTCGGTGTGGGTAAGGGTGCACAAAATGGGGTGCTCATCAAGAATGCAGAGGCACTTGAAAAAATGGATAAGGTAGATACCCTTATCGTGGATAAAACGGGAACGATTACCGAAGGAAAACCCACGGTGGAAAAAATGGGGTCTTTTGATAACGGTTTCAGCGATAGCGAAGTACTGCAATACATTGTTTCCCTGAATAATCAAAGTGAGCATCCCCTTGCGGAAGCCACCATCAAATACGGCAAAGAACAAAAAGCTGATTTCTTAAAAGCCGACGGGTTCAATGCCGTAACCGGTAAAGGTGTTGAAGGTAATGTAAACGGTAAAAAGGTGGCTTTAGGAAATGCCAAAATGATGGAATATGCAAAGGCGACGCTTTCCAAAGAAATGGAAGAAAAAGCCCAATTCTTCCAAAAGCAGGGCAAAACCGTTTCCTATCTCGCGATTGATGGAAACCTTGTCGGTTATGTAGTAATTGGTGATAAAATTAAGAAAACGAGTGCCAAGGCCATCAAGGAATTACAGGACAAGGGAATCGATGTGATTATGCTCACGGGCGACAACCACGATACAGCTCAGGCAGTGGCCAACGAACTCAATCTTGCAGATTTTCAAGCGGGAATGCTTCCCGAAAACAAATTGCAGGAAGTTGAAAAACTACAAGAAAATGGAAAAGTCGTGGCGATGGCAGGTGACGGTATCAATGATGCACCTGCTTTGGCAAAAAGCGATGTAGGCATCGCAATGGGAACGGGTACTGATGTGGCCATAGAAAGTGCTGCCATTACTTTGGTCAAAGGCGACCTACACGGTATTGTCAAGGCAAGAAATTTAAGCGATGTGGTAATGCGAAACATTAAGCAGAATCTGTTTTTTGCGATGATATACAACACCTTGGGAATACCCATTGCTGCGGGATTGCTCTATCCATTTTTTGGGATTTTACTATCACCAATGATAGCTGCTTTGGCGATGAGTTTCAGTTCGGTTTCGGTCATAGCCAATTCGCTTAGGCTTAAAGGTTCAAACATTGATTAAGTTATATGGTAAAAAGAAAAACAGCGATAAAAATTAGAAAGGTACACCGCTATTTGGGCATCTTCTTGGGCATCCAGTTCTTGATGTGGACGATAAGTGGGATGTATTTTAGTTGGACAGACATTGACGAAATACACGGTGACCAATTTCGGCAAGACCCAGTAAAGGCATCTGCTTTTACAAGTTTGATAAGTCCATCCGAAGTGAATCTTGAAGAAGCAATAGTCTCGGTAGAACTTCGGGAAATCGGTGGTAAACCCTTTTACTGGATTAATGACAAACAGCTCTTTGATGCCAAGACAGGCAAAGTAAAGAAAGTAATCTCAGAAAGTGAAGCTCTGAAAATCGCTGAACGGAATATGTTGCCGGAACTTCAAGTAAAAGGAATCGAGCGCATCGAGCAAGTAGGCAGCCATAGCGAGTATCGTGGCAGACCGCTTCCGGCCTATGTCATCAGCTATGAAACACCTAAAAACATCAAGGCCTACGTTTCCGAAAAAGATGGCGCATTCCAAACGCTACGTCATCGGGATTGGCGTTGGTTCGACTTTCTATGGATGACCCATACGATGGATTATGAAGGTCGCGACGATTTCAATACAACCGTACTACGTGCCTTTTCCCTACTTGGATTGATTACCGTATTGAGCGGGTTTTTGTTATGGTATATCAGTTCACCAACAATCAGAAAAATAAAAAAGAGAAACAAATAACACCAAAAATTCAAAAACTATGGAACATTCAAAACACGCAAACAAAGGAAAATACAGAACATTTTTTATGATGCTGGCTTGCTCATTTGTAGCAATGTACATCACAATGTATCTCAACACCTATGAACTCGACCACGTATGGTTCAGCCTAACGCGCTTCTATATGGTCTGTCTGGGCATAGCAGCAATGGCAGTCATTATGTGGTTTTTTATGCGGAAGATGTACACCGACAAGAAAAAGAATATTGCCATTCTTTTAGGTAGTTTGGTCTTGTTTTTTGGGGCATTGTTTTTGGTTCGCGACCAAAAATCCACAGTAGGTGACGTACTATGGATGAAAGCAATGATACCGCATCATTCCATCGCTATATTGACCAGTGAACGAGCGGACATCAAAGACCCAGAGGTGAAGAAACTGGCAGAAGAAATCATCAAGGCACAGCGCAGGGAAATTGCCGAAATGAAAGAAATGATTGAACGATTACAGAACGAAAAATAAATAGCTATGAACAAGAATTTCATATATATCGCTATTGCAGTCGTTGTCGGACTGCTTGGTGGTTGGCTCATTTTCGGTGGCTCATCGGAAGAATCTATGACAGATAAGCACGACCATTCCACAGAAGCGGAAGGTCAAATGTGGACCTGCTCGATGCACCCCCAGATTATGCAACCCGAACCAGGTGATTGTCCCATTTGCGGAATGGATTTAATTCCTGCGGAATCAGGTGCTTATGGACTTGCAATGAACGAAATAAAGATGACCAAAAATGCGATGGCATTGGCGGACATCCAAACATCCATCGTGGGAAATGCTTCTGTAGATGATGAGAATATGATTTCCCTTTCGGGAAAAATCAAGATGAACGAGGAAGAAAATGCGGTGCAGGCCAGTTATTTCGATGGTAGAATTGAACGGCTCAACGTCAATTTTGAAGGTCAGGAAGTACAAAAAGGGCAATTGTTGGCAACCATTTATGCACCTAATCTGATAGCTGCTCAGCAAGAATTGATTACTGCGGCTTCGCTAAAAGAATCGCAACCCTCACTATACAAGGCGGTACGCAACAAACTGAAACTTTGGAAACTCTCGGAAGCCCAAATCAATAGCATAGAGGAATCCGGCAAGGTCAAAGAGAACTTTCCGATTTATGCGACCGTATCCGGAACGGTTTCAGAAAAAATGGCTGCCGAAGGCGACTATGTAAAACAGGGACAGCCCATTGTAAAGGTGAGTAACCTAAACTCTGTATGGGCGGAATTTGATGCCTACGAAAACCAGATTTCAGAGTTTAAAAAAGGGCAGAAAATTTCAGTAACGACAAATGCTTATCCAAATAAGGAATTTGATGCAACGGTCTCATTTATAGACCCTGTTCTGAATACCCAAACCCGCACCGTAACCGTTCGGGCCAATCTCAAAAATAGCGATGGAATGCTAAAACCCGGAATGTTCGTAACTGGCAAAGTAGAAGGAACAACGGTAAATACGGAATCAAACCTGACCATACCTGCAAGTGCTGTGATGTGGACGGGTGAACGGTCTTTGGTGTACATCAAAACCAACGCCAACGAACCTGTTTTTGAAATGCGGGAAGTTACTCTTGGCAATCGCAATGGCGATATGTTTACGGTTACATCCGGTTTAAAAAATGGCGATGAGATTGTGACCAATGGCACTTTTACCGTAGATGCAGCTGCGCAATTGCAGGGGAAGAAATCGATGATGAATCAAAGTACTGAAGAAGAGAAAGAAATGATGGCGATGGAAATGTCACTTTCAACTTCTTTTCAAGAACAGTTTGTGAAGGCTTTGCCGTCATACCTTGAACTCAAAGATGCTTTGGTAGCGAGTAATGCAGAAAAAGTTTCCGATTTTGCGAAAGTATCTTCCGAAAAAATGAAGGTGATATCACAAAAAGATTTGGACAAAATGCTCAAAACCCATCTATCCAAAAGTATTGAAATGCTGGATGCCATTGCAAGTAATTCTAATTTAGAAAACCAACGTAGTCATTTCGTCATTCTCAATGAAAATTTGGTTGCAATAGCAATGAATCTCGAAAGCATTGACAACCCCCTATACGTTCAAAAATGCCCAATGGCAAACAACAATAAAGGTGCGGTTTGGTTGAGCACCGAAGAAGAAATCCGTAATCCTTATTATGGTGATGCGATGTTAACGTGCGGTAGTGTGATTGATTCGTTGAAATAGGACTTTGCAACCCTGTTGCACCGAAATTCTGTTATCTTTGCATCGTGAAAGTTTTGGCAATCATATTATCGATTTACTTCTTGGCGCTCAATGTGGTGCCTTGTAGCGATGTTGGTGATGTCGCCGACGATTCCCAAACCGTTTCAGTAGTTGATTTTGATGGTGACCACGGTGACGATTGCGAACTTTGCTCACCGTTCTGCCAGTGCCACTGCTGTCACGTTCACACGATACACTTTGGTATTGCTAACTTCGAACCGCTTCAAGCGACCATTCCACAGGATAACTTTGCCCACTTCGACAGTATCGGTAAGGATATTACTTTCTCTCTCTTTCAGCCCCCGCAGGTTTAATTCAGTTTTACAGGATTACTATATCCAGTTTTGAAGTTTTCAGCTTTAGGAAACTTCAAATGGTGTATTTGCCTTGCGCGCCTGTCCAAAGCGCAGTCGAAGGGAAAGCACAATTTCATTTTTAACTGAATTAACACCTAAATCTATGATTAACAGAATCATTGATTTTTCAATCAATAACAAATTTATTATCGGTCTGCTTACACTGGCACTCATCGGTGCCGGTATCTACAGTATGACCCAAGTTCCCATAGATGCTGTGCCGGATATAACCAACAACCAGGTACAGGTCATCACGCAATCGCCCAATCTGGGTACAGAGGATATCGAACAGTTCGTAACCTATCCCGTGGAAGTGGCGATGAGCAACCTTCCCGATGTCAAGGAAATCCGTTCGATTTCCCGATTCGGGCTATCGGTGGTAACGGTAGTTTTTGACGATGATATGGGAACCTTTTTGCCACGCCAGCTCGTTTCCGAAAAACTGACTGAGGTACGCGATCAAATTCCAGAGGAATTGGGCCAGCCATCGATGGGACCTATTACAACTGGTTTGGGCGAAGTGTACCAATACACCTTAAAGGTCAAGCCTGAGTTTCAGGACGAGTATTCCCTTGCCGACTTGCGCACGATGCAGGATTGGATTGTACAACGACAAATGGCGATGGTGCCTGGCGTCGTTGAAATCAATGCGATAGGTGGAAAGATTAAACAATATGAAGTGGCCGTTGACCCCAACGAATTGAAGGCTATCGGGCTTACCATTACCGATGTATTTAAAGCTTTGGAAGCAAACAATAGGAATACGGGTGGTGCCTACATCGAAAAGAACCACCAGGCCAACTTCATTCGGGGTGAAGGTTTGGTACGCAACCTCAATGACATCAAGAAAATCGTTATTAAAAATGAAAATGGTGTGCCCATCACCGTAAACGATGTGGCCGATGTACGCTTCAGTTCCGCCGTTCGCTATGGGGCATTAACGCAGGATGGCGAAGGCGAGGTCGTCGGTGGACTGGTGATGATGCTCAAAGGCGCAAACTCAAACGAGGTCATTGTCCGCGTTAAGGATAGGATGGCGGAAATCCAGAAATCACTTCCCGAAGGCGTGGTCATCGAACCATTGTTGGATAGAAGTAAACTCATAAGTGAGACAACGGGCACGGTACGCAACAATCTTCTGGAAGGCGCGCTCATCGTGATTTTTGTACTCGTCTTTCTTTTGGGGAACTGGCGTGGCGGACTGATTGTGGCATCGACCATTCCCCTATCCCTATTGTTTGCCTTTATCCTAATGAATGTTTTTGACGTATGGGCGAACCTGATGAGCTTGGGTGCAATCGACTTTGGTATTATCGTAGATGGGGCGGTCATTATCGTGGAAGCGAGTGTATTTCTTATGGCCAGTTATGTGCTTAAAAAGAAATCTTTGGATAAGAAAGACCGTGACGAAATTGCAGCCGATGCATCCAAAAAAATGATGAACGCAGCCTTCTTCGGACAGCTGATAATCCTTATCGTTTTCCTACCCATCTTGGCATTGGAAGGTGTCGAGGGCAAGATGTTCCAGCCTATGGCACTTACGTTCATCTTTGCGATGATTGGTGCAATGGTTTTATGTCTGACCTATGTGCCGATGATGTCCGCATTATTCCTGAAACCGCCAAAAAAGGAAAAGAAATCGTGGGGCGACCGTTTTGTACATTGGGTACAACGCAAGTATGAGCCCCTATTGTTAAATGCCTTGGAAAAAGGAAAATGGGTCGTTAGTATTGCGGTGGCCATCTTTGCCGTGGCTATCTTCACGTTCACTAAAATGGGCGGTGAGTTCATACCGCAATTGGACGAGGGCGATATTGCTTTCCACGCTATTTTGAAACCCGGAAGCTCATTGAGCGAGACCATCGAGACCACCACAAAAATAGAACGCATCGTAAAGGCCGAATTTCCCGAAGTGGAAAAAATAGTTAGCCGTATCGGTGTTGCGGAAGTGCCTACCGACCCAATGCCTATGGACTTTGCCGATGTATTCGTAATCCTGAAACCGCAGGACGAATGGGTTTCTGCCGAATCCAAGGATGAACTTATTGACAAGATGAAGGATGCGGTGAGCATTATCCCTGGTGTCAATTATGAATTTACGCAACCCATCGAAATGCGGTTCAATGAACTATTGGAAGGCATCCGTGAGGATATTGCCATTAAGATATACGGTGAGGATATCGATGTACTTGCGTCCAAAGCGGACGAGATTACCAAAATCATCGCAGGTACTGAAGGTATAGGCGATATGCGGGCAGAAGCCACATCGGGCTTACCGCAGATGACGATAAAGTACAATCGAAACAAACTGGCCCAATACGGCGTAAGCATCGACCAACTCAATATGATGGTGCAATCCGCTTTTGCAGGTGGGTACGCAGGGGTCATTTTTGAAGGTGAAAAGCGTTTTGATTTGGTGGTAAGGCTCGATGAGCAGAACCGAAGCGATATCAACGATATCCGTAATCTCTATATCAATCTACCGAACGGTTCACAAATTCCACTTCACGAACTGGCGGCCATCGAATACACACCGGGACCGATGCAGATAAGCAGGGACAATACCAATCGCAGAACCTATGTAGGCGTTAATGTACGTGGTCGCGATGTGGAATCGCTGGTCAATGAGATAAGGGACAAGCTGGATGCAAACCTCGATTTACCCCCAGGTTATTTTATCCGCTATGGTGGTGCCTTTGAAAATCTGGAAAGGGCCAGCGACCGATTGCAGACCGTGGTTCCTATTGCGCTATTACTCATATTCATCCTGATATATTTTGCATTAAAATCCTTTCCGCAGACGTTGATGATTTATCTGGCCATACCGATGGCGACTATTGGTGGCGTGTTCGCTCTCTGGCTTAGGGATATGCCCTTTAGTATTTCCGCAGGGGTTGGCTTTATCGTGCTTTTTGGGGTTGCCGTACTGAACGGATTGGTAATGATTAGCGGATTCAACGAACTGAAAGAGGAAGGCGTTATAAACCTAAAAGAGCGAATCGTTGAAGGAACAAAAAGAAGGGTACGCCCCATTATGCTCACGGCCTTTACCGATATCCTTGGGTTTCTGCCAATGGCAATTTCCGCATCGGCAGGGGCAGAAGTTCAGCGACCGTTGGCAACGGTCGTTATCGGTGGATTGATTACATCCACCTTGTTGACTCTATTCATTCTTCCCATTTTCTATCAATGGGTAGAAAGACGTTCGGAACGCAAGATAAAGGTCAATCCGAAAATCGTAACCGCTTCTGCGGTGGTCTGTTTCTTTTTTGCTTTCGCGAAAGCGGAAGCGCAACAAGTTCGGCAGAACGATACATTACCTGTTGTTTCATTGGAACAAGCGGTAGAAATATCCAAAGAAAACTATCCGCTATTGAAAACAAAACAACTGGAAATTCAAAAGCAGAACGCCCTAAAAGGTACGGCCTATGATTTAGGGAATACCCAAGTGTTTACCGGTGGTGAGGAAGTTTCTGATGGTCAGGGCATTTATACCCTTGTTGGCGTGGTTCAACAGAATATCAACCTGTTCGGTATCGGTGCGAAGAAGCGGTTGCAAAAACAGCGTATCGCCTTGGCGGAAACCGCACTTGACTTTACCGCATTGCAAGTGGAACAGGAAGTCAAAAAAGCTTGGTCACAGGCCTATCAGCAACGGCAGAAATTTGAACTGTATCGTGAACTGGATTCCATCTACTCGCAATTTGAAAAGGCGATTGAACTGAATTACGAGGTAGAGGCCATTTCACGTTTGGAATATTCATCGGCAACCAATCAGGCATTTCAAATCAACAATAAACTTCAACAGGCCGAAAGTGACTATGCCATTGCCCTACAGAAGCTTAATCTTTGGTTGGTTTCCGACACGTTCTATACTGTTCCCGACACCCTTGATGAAAATGAAATGGCAGTACTGGGAATTCCATCAACCATAGAAACCCATCCAGAACTGGAACTTTCGCGAAAGCGGATTGAGGAAGCCCAATCCAGCTACCAAGCTGAACGTTCCGATTTGTTGCCCAATCTCAACCTTCAGGGCGGATTGCAACGGGTGAATGGCAGTAACGGATTCTACACTTATCAGGCAGGAATATCCCTTCCATTGTTTTCTGGTACAGAACGCAGTCAGGCCAAGGCAGCCAAAATCCAAAGTGAAATTGCAAAAGCCAATGCGGACTTTACCAAACGCCAACTGCAATCGGAATATCGACAAGCTGTACAAGCGTATCAAAAATGGGAAGCATCCTGGCGATTCTATAAGGACAAGGCCTTACCGCTTGCCGAGGAACAGCGACAGGGTGCGTTATTAGCCTATAAGGAAGGTGCCGTGGATTATGCCGCATTCACCCAAATTATTAGGGATGCCATACAGACGGAAATGGATGCGCTGGACGCGCTCGACAATTATCTAAAATCAGTTTTTGCACTACAATATTTCAAATAATAAAATGAAGAATCTATCAAAATACACAGCTATTGGTTTGTTGGCGATGCTTTTGGCGTTGACCGCTTGTGGCGATTCCAACAAAGAAACCGCAGGGAATAAAAATGCCAATCTGGAAATGGAAAAAGAACATTCCGAGGGTGAAGCCGAGGAAGTAATGCTCACAGCTAAACAGTTCGATGCACTACAAATGGAAATCGACACCCTGCAAATGCGGAATATGAGCGGTTATGTGCAAGCCAACGGGCAGTTGGAAGTCCCACCTCAGAACGAGGCCACCATCACAACGGTAGTAGGTGCCAACGTGGTATCCATCGAAGTTATCGAGGGTGATAAGGTTAATAAGGGGCAAACGGTCGCCTATCTGTCCCACCCCAATATCATCGAGAAACAAACGGATTACCTCAATGCTTTCAGTAATAGTCAATTTCTTAAAAAGGAATATGAGCGGCAAAAAACCCTGTACGATGCAGGTGTCGGCAGCGGTGCCAATTTTCAAAAGGCAGAAGCCGAATACCAGGCATCCCGAAGTATGGTAAAAGGTCTTGAGGCGCAACTGCAACAGTTGAGTATCAGCGCACCAGGCGTAAGAAACGGTACAATTTATCAGCGTGTATCTCTTAGAAGCCCCATTGAAGGATTCGTCCAAAAAGTAGAAATTAAGACTGGGCAGTACGTAGAACCACAGACCGACCTTATGGAAATTGTGGACACCCATCACGTACACGCAGATTTGATGGTTTTCGAAAAGGATGTCCATAAGGTGAAAGAAGGGCAAAAAGTGGTTTTCAATGTACAGTCCATTCCCGGAAAGGAACTGACTGCCGAAATCTATTCCGTAGGAAAGACCTTTGAACAAAATCCGAAGGCTATTCACGTACACGCTGAAATCGAGAACAAGGAAGGCAACCTGATTCCCGGGATGTACATTCAGGGGCGCATCCAAACGGAAAATACACAAACTAAGGCGATGCCCGAAGCTGCCATAGCAGCCGATGGCGAGAGATTCTTTGTATTCTCGGCAGAAAAGGAAGGTGACGATTGGTCATTCAAACCCATTGAAATCACCAAAGGCACCCACGATGGCGATTGGATTGCCATTGATTTTTTGAGCGAACAAGAACCGAACACACAATACGCCTATAACAACGCCTACTACCTAATGGCGGAACTAAAAAAGGGCGAAGCGGAAGAACACGGACATTAATACAGACAATTATAAAATGAAAAAAATAGAACAAAGACTCACTGAAAATGGCGTTCGCCCGACGGCGATGCGGTTATTGATTTATAAATATTTGGCAGAAAAGGAAGTAGCCATATCATTGACAGATATTGAAGCCGCTTTCGCGAAAGCAGAGCGTACGACTTTATATAGAACGTTGCGCACCTTTGAAGAAAAGAAAATTGTGCACCAAATAGATGATGGTACAGGCATACAAAAATATGCACTTTGTGAGCCTGGTTGCGATTGTAACCTTGAACAAGATTTGCACCTGCATTTCCTTTGTAACAATTGCGATGAGACCGTTTGCCTGACCGAACATAAGATTCCACATATCAATCTGCCAGAAGGCTTTGTGGCAGAGGATGCCAATTTGGTACTGAAGGGTATTTGTGACAAATGCAGCGGACAATAATGCACTTCCGTTGCATAGGTCAGATACATACCTTGCACTTTAAAAATGAATAATAAATAATGAAATTTAATACCACCATACCAATAGGCCTTAGAGCATTTTATTTAGATGAACTGAACCTATATCGTTCTTCATTACATAGTGGAAATTCATCCCAAGCTTGGCATCACCTTGAACGTTCCCATATTCTCGGTCAATCCTACCCGTTGGAACATACCTATACCCATTGGTCAATGTTAAAATTCGGGTTACGTCAGCGAAACACAAAAGAAGTTCTGGGTCAGGTGTTGCGACTTTTGGTTGGTGGTTGGAAATCATTTATCGACCACGTACCCATTGGAAATACCGGTGGAAGCGATGTGCCACCATTGAAAAGAATGGAAATGCCCGAAGACATAGCCAAAATTTTAAATAAATACCGAAAAACGCAATGAAAAAGAAAAAAGTAAACTTACGGGATTTAGACCCGAAAGAACATCAAGGTGAGCACAGTCACGATGACGGACATAACCATAGCAGTGCCGCAGAGGTATCCAATTTTAAGACCTACTTGCCCGCCATTTTCAGCTTTTTAATGCTGATTACGGGCATTGCCATAGATTATTTCGATACGTTCCCATTCTTCAGGGGCTGGGTGCGGATTATTTGGTACACTGTAGCTTACATTCCCGTTGGGTTTCCTGTAATTAAAGAAGGCTGGAACAGTATCAGGAACGGTGATTTCTTTACGGAATTTTTCTTGATGTCCATTGCCACCTTGGGGGCATTTGCCATAGGCGAATATCCCGAGGGTGTGGCCGTAATGCTATTTTATGCCGTGGGCGAACTCTTCCAGAACGCTGCGGTAAATAGGGCGAAGGGAAATATAAAGGCACTTTTGGATGCGCGACCCGATGAAGCATTGGTTTATAGAAATGAGGATTTTGTTTCGGTCAATCCCGAAACGGTCGAGATTGGTGAAAGAATTCAGGTTCGCGTAGGCGAAAAAATTCCTTTGGACGGCATTTTACTTTCAGAAAAAGCATCGCTGAACACGGCTGCCATTACCGGTGAAAGCAAACCCGATACCATTGCCAAGAGCGAAAAAATCTATGCAGGAAGCATCAACTTGGATGGGGTCATTGAAGTAAAGACTACCAAAGAATTTAAGGACAGTTCCATCGCCCGAATCTTGGATATGGTTCAGAACGCTACCGCCCGAAAATCTAAAACGGAGCTGTTCATTAGAAAATTCGCCAGAATTTATACACCCATCGTGGTTTTCCTTGCCATCGGACTGACGTTTTTGCCCTATTTCTTCGTGGACGATTATGTGTTTAGGGATTGGCTCTACCGCGCTCTGATTTTCTTGGTAATTTCCTGTCCCTGTGCCTTGGTCATATCCATTCCCTTGGGCTATTTTGGCGGATTAGGTGCGGCATCCCGCAACGGGATTTTGTTCAAAGGTGCGTCCTTTCTCGATGCGATTACCAAGGTAAATACCGTGGTAATGGACAAAACGGGTACAGTTACCAAAGGGGTCTTCAAGATTAAGGAAGTGGTCAATAAATCCAATTTTGCAGAAGCGGAATTTATGCAATACCTGATGGCGATGGAAAAACAATCCACCCATCCCATTGCAAAAGCGATACTGGAATATAAGGCCGATGGTGCCGATTTTGAAGCAACCGAAGTTTCCGAAGTTGCTGGAAAGGGACTGAAAGGTACGGTCAATGGAAAGCAGGTATTAGTGGGCAATAAAGCTTTGATGGTTTCTAATAGCATCGAAGTTCCCTCTGAGACCGATACTATAGTCGAATCCATAGTAATGGTAGCCATCGACGGAAAGTTTGCCGGATATGTAACCATTGCCGATGAACTGAAGGAAGATGCACACCAAGCCATCAATCAGATACGAGAAGCGGGTATCTCTAAAATCATAATGCTCTCGGGCGACAAGGATTCCATTACCCAACAGGTGTCTGAAGAATTGAATATCGATTGGGCGAAAGGTGGTCTGCTACCGGAAGATAAACTGAACGAAGTCGAGAAACTCAAAAAACAACCTTATACGACTGTAGCCTTTATGGGCGATGGCATCAATGATGCGCCCGTACTTGCTGCAAGCGATGTAGGTATCGCAATGGGCGGTTTGGGAAGCGATGTCGCCATCGAAACCGCAGATGTCATCATTCAGACCGACCAACCGAGCAAGATTGCCAGGGCGGTCAAAATCGGTCGTTCCACCCGTAGGATTGTCTGGCAGAATATCGGTCTGGCCTTTGGGGTAAAGGTTGTCGTCCTTATCCTTGGTGCAGGTGGTTTGGCCACGATGTGGGAAGCGGTTTTTGCCGATGTTGGGGTAGCATTATTGGCAATCTTTAATGCTGTGCGGTTGCAGAAAAAGAGGTGGGAATGATATTCTTTCCAAGTCTTTAATGCGATGTTATTTAATATTTACCGTTAAAAATCTGCTATCTTTATAGGTCACAACAAGTCCTATTTTATGATACATATTCTTACAACAGGCGGCACCATCGAAGGACTGGATTATGTGGACGGAAAAGGTGTAACCCAATCAAATGTCACGATTCAAGGTTTTCTTGAGAAAGCCAATGTTGATTTTGATTACACCATCGAAAGTGTGTTCAAAAAGGATAGCAGGGTCGTCACAGATGAGGACAGAGCGCAGTTGGTTTGCAAGATTAAGGAATCTGCTGCGACAAAGATTTTGATAACTCACGGTACTTTCACAATGGAAGATACCGCAAAATATATCGGAAAACTCAACCTGAATAAAACCATCGTACTGGTTGGGTCTTTCATTTTAGGTTCATCTGCAGAGACAGATGCACCGTTTAATTTAGGCTATGCACTAAGCTCATTACAGCTTCTAAAACCGGATGTTTATATTGCTATGAACGGACAGATTTTCAATTGGAACAACGTTTCAAAGAATTTAGAAACCAACAAATTTGAGCGCAATGACCAGTAAAGTAAATGTTCGGCACGTCAATACATTGGACAACTTTCTTTTATCTTTTAATAGATACGGTCATTGTATTGCTCACTTTTTACTTTTCAAGAAGGAATACACGAAGTAGCCTTCGACGGTTTTTATATCTCGGCATACTTTTCATTACGTACAATGCCACGGGTGGATTTTTACCCATCTATAACTTTCCGGGACCATTCATCCTTCAATATATAATTACGTATGGTGTGGCCATTGCATTATGCGTTTACATTGTTTACTACCTCTATAAAGAATATGACATCGTCGTATTGAAATTCAACTCATCTATTAAAAATCTCGCATTTTTAGCGAGTGGCAGCTATGTTGTTCTTTTTTTGATGCCCTATTTTTTGACAGACTCTTTGGATGCGGCTCGCTTTCTTTTTACTATTCCAATATCCTTAATAGCATTTATATTTCTCATCATCTTTTACAGGCGTATTTCGAATCCGAGCAATCCGAATGCCTTTATTTTAAGGCGAAACAAATTGTCTATGGTGAGCGTAGCGAGTATAGCCCTGTTGCCCATTTGCACCGTGATAGGCGATTATCAATGGATAACTTTTACCGTAATGAATTTGGCCTTCTTTGCCATTACAGCGATTGAGGTAGATAGGTATCTATACTTTTTGGAAAACAATACCCGAATGTATGAAGTGTTTGCCCTTAAGAAAAAACAGCGCGAGGAATCCGTAGAGCGCAAAATTATATATGAGGATTTGACACGGCGGGAAATTGAAGTTGCGCTATCCATTCTTAGCAATCTTAGTTATAAGAAAATTGCCGAGGAACTTTTCATAGCCGAAAGCACGGTATCAAAACACGCCTCAAACATCTTCAAGAAAACGGGTGTGAAGAACCGTCGTGAATTCTTAAAGCGATTTCGCAAAAAAAGATAATTAAATTTCCTCTCTAAAGACCTAAGCATATTCAGTGTCTCACAGGGTTTCCGTAGAAAAATACGGCTCGTTCCGTAATTAAATACGGTAAGTTTTCCTTGTACGTTTACGAAGTAAAATTATTTTAGTGAGAGTTCCATAAAATACACCAATGAACCACAAATTAAATGACCTGTGGCATTCATTTATATCATTTTGCAGGACTATGATATCATCTAACCAACCGCATCAACTAAATCCCATTTCTATGGTTTCATATCAAAATACACCTGCTTATGGACTTTCAATTATTAACACAGCGACTAAAAAAAGAACTTGATGATATAAAACTTCAAAACGAGAGCATCCGTGAAAGGGCACACCGTTCCATTGGGCTCTGCCGTGATTCATTAAGCACACTTAAAAAAGAGGTCCTGTCGCAAGGCTTCAAATCCATTCAAGACGAAATCCATTTTTTTAAAGTAACCAAACAAGTCCCTCTCGTTGAGTTAATCTACTATTCCGAAATCCATTCGTTTGAAATCCAGTTCCCGAAAATCGACTTAAAAAGTCAGCTTAAATCCATCAAAAAGAAAAGCAACAAACTCAATCGATTCTTTCTCTATAATTTGGACTACGGAAGATACATTGAATCAGGGCAGACGCATTTTGATAAAGAATATTATACTCGTGATTATCTCAATGGGTATCATATCACACTTTCCAAATTCTATTTTCAAGACCCGGAATTTTGCACAGCACGAGATATGTTGCTCGGCAAATACAATGCCTACAAGTCCCTGACCAAATATTTAGTGGACAAGCAGAACAGATTGAAGAACGGGCTGAACAGAAATGAGATTTCCTTATCTCACACCGAAAAAATGCATTGGCCGTTTAGCAATACAGACTATGTGGAACTCATTTATGCGCTTCACGCAAAAGGGCTTGGCGCTAAAAACAATCTGAGCATTGTTAAAATTTCAGATTATTTAAGCCAGATTTTCGATGTTGAGCCGAAAGACATCTATAAAACCTATCAAGACATTAAATACAGGAAAAAAAGCCGAACCCTTTTCCTCGATGAGCTGTCCACTTCCCTTCTTTCTGAAATGGATAAAAGCGAGAAATAATCACTTATAGCAACGGTTTATCCATCAAATCAAAATGTTAAAAAAGACCGTAGTGCGGTTGACCTACGGTGTTTTGGTTTTCAGCGTATTGCTCATTTAATGTTAATCATTTTATAGATAGAATTTCGAAGTCACACTCTCAAATACCTTCAAAACACCCCAAATTTCAAGATGTTAAATTTTCACCGTAGTACGGTCGTACTGGGGAAGAAAATCCAGTAATCCACAGCAAATTTGTAGAACGAAAGTCAAATCGGGTTAAGGGCTATCATTAAAAATTTTAAACCTATGATAGTCCTTTTCTTTTAAAATCGTTCTATTATGCCGACAAGTATTATCACCACAGACGACCTTCGGGAATTCAAAATGGAATTGCTCGATGACATCAAAAATTTATTGTCCAAACAGGCTTCTGGAAAAATCAAGAAATATCTTAAATCTTCCGAAGTAATGGATTTGCTTCAAGTGAGTCCGGGAACACTTCAGAACCTTCGCATCAATGGCACCTTGCCATACACTAAGGTAGGCGGAATCATCTATTATGATGCCGAGGAAATTCAAAAGGTAATGGATGCCAACCGTGTGCACCACGGGTTAAATTCCTGAAACTATGAACTACATAAAGCTACTCAACGCGGCTTTTGAAACGTTCTATTTTGATGACCGCCTAAATCCTACCCATATCAGTCTGTATATGGCGCTGTTCCAGGAATGGAACAGTTGCCGCTTTATGGACGAATTCTATGTAAACCGCAGGGAATTGATGCGCGTGGCCAAAATTGGATCAAAATCTACCTACCATCGTTGCATAACAGAGCTTCACTCGTGGGAATACCTATCCTACTTTCCATCCAATAATCCGTATAAGGGCAGTAAAATCAAGATGTCCATTATCGGTACAAGTGATGAACCAGCTACGGGACAGTACAATCCCATTTTGGAACAGCTTGCGGAACAGTACTATCCCAGAGGTGTACCGCTTGAGGGACACCACCATCCCAAAAATGGACAGGAAGTGTACCAACGCCGTCCCATAGGTGGACAAGCATTGGTATCTAATACAAACAATATCAAACAAGAAAACTACATAAAACAGCCAAAGGACTGTCTGGCTGTCGTTGATTTTTTTGAAGAAAAGAATTTTGATAAAGCTGAAGCTGAAAAGTTTTACCAGCACTACGCTGAACGAGATTGGCAAACAGGCGATGGCGAACCGATTCGCTATTGGCGAGCTGTGGCCATCAATTGGATGGACAGAACCGAATTATTTGAGTCAGAAAACAAGCCAAAGAAAAAACAACCGTCCCAAATCAAGGACAACTTGCGAACCACTAAAACAAAAGACTATGGGCAACCCCTCTAAAATCACCGAAGGCGGCGTGGAATATTCGCTGGGCAAGTTTGATGGAAAGAGTGTTCTCTATGACTTCCCGAAAATCTTAATCTACCTGAATGCCAAGGGCAAATTGTTGTTTGGTAAAAAGTTTAGGATTTATGATGAGGACAAGGGCATTCTGTTGAAGCTCTGTTCCTATTTCATCAAGGACAAGGAAAACTGCGAAAAATATGAAATTGATGTCGAGAAGGGTATTCTACTTTCCGGACCTGTTGGTTGTGGAAAAACCAGTTTGATGAAATTGTTGCGCCATATTGTGCCTTTACAACGCCCTTATGAAATGATTCCCTGCCGGAATGTAACCTTTAGTTTCAACCACTTGGGCTTTAAAACGGTTGAGGAATACGGCAATACAAAATTCTACTGCTTTGATGATTTGGGCGTTGAGCCATTTGGTCGTTTCTACGGAAAGGATCTCAATGTGATGGGCGAAGTGCTACTCTCACGATATGAACTATACCTTGATACCAAACGGAAAATAAAGACCCACGCCACCACAAACCTCAATGCAGAAGAACTGGAAGAACGATACGGCAACCGCGTTCGTAGCCGGATGCGGGAACTCTTTAACTTGATTGCTTTTGAAAAAGGGGCTGTGGATAAGAGGAAATGAGCGGACAATCTAGTGCTTGACTTCATCTGCTAACCACACACCATATTTTTTCCAAAGTTCATACATTATAAGCCATTCTGATATCCAAGGCATAACATCCACAAAATTCAAGTCCAAATGTGGTGATAAATCTTTGGGATAGTAAAGGCACAAACTATTTCCAGGATATAGATGTGGTGTTTTACCAAACTTGATTTGACTATCATTTAGCACATAAACCCTTTCTTTTCGCCCTTGCCTATTGATATCATACTCGACAAGAATCTCATATTCTTTTTTGCATCCATTGGGTTTGATTTTTCCTTTTCCCAACAATTTTCCATCGGTGATGACAGTTTTAAGCCAAGGAAAATGTTTATTTAAATAGTCTTTTTGGATATATGCTGCAACATAGTTCCTCTGTATATCCTTTTTACCCGAATTCAAATTTAATTCTACACCACCATAGTTTCTATTAGGCTTGCTCGGGTAGCCTGAATCTCTAGAAATTCTTCCTCGGTCGTCAACATAACTTTTACCAGACAATAAAGTAAGACCTGCTTTTTCTAATTCATTTTTACCATTTCCAGATAAGTTGTCTAGTTGAGACTTTAAAATGGTTTTAGTTGTTGTACTGCCAAACAAGTCTTCCGCAACACTAAAGTTCCCATTTTTTAACTGCTCCCATTTTTCTTTATAGCTCCTAACAAAACTGATGAATTGAGTATAGTATTCTTTGTCCTTATCCCACTTTTCAGTAAAGTCCTCATCTTCATTTACTGGATTTAAAACCTTAATCCTTTTATAGACTCCACTACTTTCAAAAAGCTTTTCATAGCTAGTGTAGCGCTCTAAAATCCTATTGAGTGTATTATCAATTGTTTCATAAATCGATGCCTCACCTTGGTATAATTCTCCGAAAATTGTAGTCAATACGATACTTGATGTTTTGTGTTTTGGTTTTTTCTCAAAGAAAATATCTCTGTATCGTTTAGTAAGCTGTACAGCACGTTTTAGCGGCTCTTTTTCATAGATGTTCTCGTCTGGTAATTCCTCCTGTTCAGCCTTCGCTTCAGATAGGGTAACATAATCAGTAAATGCTTTTCGCAACAATAATGGCTCTCGGACATCTTCGGCTTTATCCGTAAACCATTTAGCATATCCCTTTGGAAAAGAAGAAGTCCAAGATGCAAGTTCTCGGTCGGGTACCATAATTTTATCTTCGAAAGGAATGATTATGCAACCAGGCAAAATATCTAAATGAAAATCCCCAGCGTAATTTATTCTTGCGCACCTATTCTTTTTTAGAAGTTTTGGCCTATAAACCTCATTGCTTGTGAAAACACGTATTAGGTGATTGTAAATCTCTGAAGAGGTGTAGTTCCTGTACGAATCCTTAATTTGAACCACAATATCCAAATCAAATTCATCCTTTCCTATTGGCTTTGTTGTTGTTCCTATGGCTTTTGAGCCTTGCGGGTAAACCACAAAATCAACCTTAGAGAAAAACACTGGGTCTGCTTTTAAAACATCATAGATGGCATTGTAGGCAGTCTCCATCTTATTTGACCTTGTTTCGTCAAGCTCGAGAGACTCAGCAAGTCTTGCCAATAAGTCCTCTCGCTGAAAGCCATTTCTATATAAGTAATCTTGAAAATTCATTTACGATATGTATTTTGCGTGTTGTCCTATTCTTGTTTTATGTTCGTTAAAGCATTCTTTTTTTATGTCATCTTCACTAACAAAGGCATACTTCTCATTAAATGAGCTGCTTTTTAATAGTTTTTTAAATTCCTTTAACTGCTTTGTATTTAGTTCAATCTGGAAAATATCGTAAATCAAAGTATGATACTCTTCATCCTTAAAGCGTGTTTGTTTGCACAGGATGTTCTCCTCAGTCCCGAGGTATTCTGCTCTAATAGATTTGAAATTAGTAGCACTTAAAATTTGAGTTTCAACCAATTCTTCCGAAAATTCTCGCCATACCCCAGTTTCCCTGTCCTTTCGAGAATAGAACCAACTGATAATTTTTGGGACGAATTTTGCGCTTACAAAAAACCGTAGGTCTTTAGGGTTCTTTCCATCCGCGTTCGGGGCTGCCTTCCAGTCCTTGTATAAATCCTTATTACCAACTAATTTATATACACCTCCAACTGGCTGATATTGATTAATCTTACCACCCTTGACCAAAAAATACTTTTCGTCTCCTGGTATTTTAATTCTGAGTAAGTAACTTAGAGATACGTATACTTTTTTGTTTGGAATTAAAAGGAAACACCTTAAGGCAATCCAAAAGTATTTCCCATGTGCTTTAACGATTTCTATAATACCTGTAAAGCATCCGATTACAACTGCGAAGGCTGCTGTTACCAAAATTTCTTTGTGAAAATCGTTTGCACCCTCTAAATACAGATAACGATATGACAAATAGCTAATTGCTACAAGAAATCCGATTAGGTAAAACAAAAAGCGTCTAAGTACTTTATTCATCGTTCGATATAAGTCTTAAAAAGATTACGCTTCCAAGCACCATCAAGCCGGTATTTACTTGACTACTTCTCTCTTTACCGTATTGTACCCAATTTGCAAAATGCTCACAATTGAAGCCTAAGAAGCTATAACGCTGACCCAGCTTTTGATACGCCCTCTTAATTGCATTTTGAATGTCAAAATGGCTCCCTCTAAACTTTCGGATTCTCACAGGTTCGTATTCTTGCAGGAGTTCCATAAGTTCATTCTCTGGGATAATTTTAACCGCACCTTTAAGATTACCTATAAAAACACCATTGCCTAAATAAACTACGTAATGGTCCAGTATTCTTCCTAGACCGTTTCTCTTTTTAGCCACTATTGCATCGATAGGGGCTAACTGTTTAATCAATTGTAAGTATTTTGTCATATTACTCAATTATTACTTTTCCTTTCTTACTCCTTTAAATGGTTTTTTACTTGATGTTTTTCCATCCATAAACTTACCGGTTTCCGAATCACGCTTGGTCCAAATCCCTGTTTTAGGGTTTTTTACTTGGGATCTTTTCTTAACTGCTCCGTGCCTGCGGTTGTCGCCGCTTTTTCCATTTGTTGCCATAATAAAATGTTAAAAAATATGCTTAGTTTTGTTTTAGCGTGTTACGCCAACCTTAGTACGCAAAACCATCCCCAACGCTTTTTCGTACCATTATTGAAAACAACCAATGTCAGATTGGAAAAAACTAAAAGATGAGCACACTTTACGACTTACCGAGATTTATCAGGATAAGAGCAACCCCCAATCCTTAAGGGAAAACGCCTTTCACGCGCTGACGCATAGATTTAAAGATGACATATTAAAAAAATGCGAGATTAGATGTAAAAGATTTGGTCACGACATCAATGTCGCCGAACAGGTTGTTACAGCGACTTTTAAGTCCTATGCTGAAAAAGGGAAGTTTGAAATTAATCCTGAAGATGAAGCAGATGTAGATTACTTATTTGTGGGTTATTTAGTTGGTATAGTAAAAATAGAACTCACTAATTATTACAGACAACAACAGAGAAAACTTAATTACCCTTATGATGGTTCTGAAGAGATTGTTACAGACATTCCTGACGTTGATGGTATGGAAATGAATCTAGAACAACAAATTCTAATTAAGGCAATACATTCACTTACGCCTTCCCAAAGAACGGTTTATCTCACATACAAGCAATACGAAATAGACGGTTTTAATCTACCAAATAAACTACTTAAAAAACTTCGAGAACATCTGGGTGATGTTAAACAGCCTACGATTCGAGGCTTGAAAAAGGAAGCATTAGATAAAATAAAGAATTATACTTCTGCGATGGAAGTAACAAAAGAGTTTTACAATGGAAGAGTCTAAGATTAATGAAATACTGATTTCATTGGGTTTTGGTCTTCCCCAAAGTCCAGATGAAATAAAAGCTTTTGACGATACATTCAAGTCTTGTAAAACAGAATCAAATCCTGACAAAATAGATTCATACAAGATTTTAGAGGGGTTAAGGCCTAAAAAAAAAGCAACAAATATTGATTATCACAAGAGGACAGTGCTTGCTGCAGAAATCGTATATCAGTTGCACCAAGAAAATACACTAGGACATTTAAAGCTTCAGAAGCTTCTTTATTTGTGCCAAAATTCCGCAAGAATTGATATCCACGCCAACTTCTTGAAACAAGCTATGGGACCTTATGATAATCGCTTAATGCGTTCAATTGATAAAAAGTTTAAGGAAAATAAATGGTTCTCTTATAATCCAAGAGAATATGAAAAATATCAACCTTTAGAGAAATATGGTGGCCATAAAGAATGGTATGAACGCTATTTCAATGAACAACTCTCTGAAATTGATTTTATAATAAATAAGTTTCGAAAGACTAAAACTAGAGCCATAGAATTGATTGCCACCATTTTTGCTTGCTGGAAGGAAATTATTGATGAAAAGCAACTACTTACAGAAGAAATTTTAGTTCATAAATTTTATCAGTGGCATCCTGATAAATCAAAATTTGATAAAGATGAAATTCTGCAGACCATCGCTTTTATGAAAAATGATGGTTTTCACCCTAATCAACAGTAGCTCATTTTTTCGATAAAGACAGAATAAAATTCAAAATAGAAAGAATTACTTTTCTCAAACATTTTACAACCTCAATCCCCAACTCTTTCATAACTATCAATATTTTTTATTAAACATTCCCAAATCACCAGTGCCACAGCATTCAGAGATTCTGGCTTTAGCAGATAACCTTGTTCATCTTCATTACTTACAAACCCCAATTCCAAAAGAATTGAAGGCATATAGTCAGTCGTTTCCCTAAGCACCTGAAAATTAGCAAATTTTACGCCTCTACTTTCAAATCCCAACTTCTCATTCAATTCTGCTTGTAATTGAAAGCCAAACCAAGTTGCTTCATCCAAAAACTTCAACCTTTTATTGGGCACATAGACTTCCACACCTCTTGCATCTGGATTATCAGAATGATTGCAATGCAGGGAAAGAAACAAATCTGCATTTAGAACTTTGGCCAGCTTGGCTCTATCACTTAAAGAAACTAAGGTATCGCTATACCGTGTTTGATAAATTTCCACAGTTTTATTGTAGTTTTTCTCAGCCAATTCTGAAATCAACCTTACTATTTCTAAGGTGATTTTCTTTTCCCTTAAGCTATTTACCCCAATTGCACCAGAATCATTTCCGCCGTGGCCAGGGTCAATGACAATGATTTTTTTCTCATCCAAATCCTGACCCAAAAGCAAGCAACTTTTGAGAAGTAAAAACACAAAACTGACGTTTTTGAGCCACTTTTTCATTTTCCAATTTTAGGTTTTCAACAGTTACACTTCAAAATTCCATAGAATTTGATGCCAAATAATAGCATCGAAAACCAAACAATATCAAATAATATTTTATTCACATATATTTGATTTTCAATTATTTATGTTCAAATATATGTAAATTTCACATAACGAAAATGAACCAAAATTTTAATCTAATTCGTTATGAAAAAAACACATTATTTGGCAGGCGTTCTTTCGCTCTTATCAACTTCGCTTTTTGCTCAGATTGGTGGTATTGAAGATTCGGTCAACGATGTTTCCGACACCATCCGAACTATTTTCCCAATTATATTGGGTGTCATCTTCCTAATAGGTTTCCTGTTTAATGCAGGACACTTCTTTGGTGAAAACGCAGACCTTAAAAAAGGGATTACGCGTGTATTGGTCTTTGTGCTAATTGCTGGTGCAGTCGTTGGAATCTTCACCTATCTAATAGGCATTGTAGTGTAGTGAAGAAGTTTGAAGTCTATAGAAATATGCGGAAACGTGCGGTCATCTTTGGTCTGCCCATTTCCCTGTTTGCCTTGATGATGGTATCCATTTTGGCATCACTTCTCATTATCATCTTTTCCTTCAGCTTTGGTGTCATCATTGGGTTAATGGTATTCAATGGTGGTCTCTACATCGCATTAACTCGAATTGCCAACAATCCACAGCTATTTCAAATGGGTAATCCTTTTCCAAAAATCATCAGCAACAAGCGTAACTCAGGTTTTGAATATGAATAAGATGAACCTCTCAGCATATCAACCCATTGCAGATATTCAGGATAATATTGTCTTTGCCAATAATGGCAATGTGGTGTTGTGCTATAAAGGGAATCTGCCAGAAATCTATTCGCTTTCTGAAAAGGACTTTGAGGATATACACGGTGCGTGGTTCCAAGCCTTGAAGTCACTACCTGTTGGAATTGTGGTTCATAAACAGGATATTTATTTAAAGAAGTCCTACTCTTCAGAACAATTGCCCAATGAGTCCTTTCTCGAAAAGGCAACGCACAATCATTTTAAAAGTCGTGGTTACATCGAACATCAATGTTATTTGTTCTTTATCCTGACAAAAAACAAGGCACTCAACAATCCAAAATATGTCAACCCATTCCGAAAGGTTTTCAAAGGAATTGTCCAGCAAATGGATGACAACATTAAGGTGTTTGCCAATGCGGTGAGCGATTCGGTGTCCTTTATCAATAACAGCCGAAAGATGCGTTTTGTTTCGCTTCAAGCGAAAGAAATACTACAACTCACCACAAACTATTTCAACGGATTCAGCGAAGGTTTTGATACCGACATCCTACTGGAAAAAAAGAACGTCACCATTGGCGATAACCATTTTGATGCCCTGGCCGTCAATAGCGAACTGTGCTTTGGCGAAAGTGTACAGAGTAGCAAGACCAATGAGAAATTCACTTCGGACGATTTTGTGTTTCATCAAGGGTTTATTGATGGCTTAGGGCTTACGCTGAATGAGAACCACATCGTCAACCAAATCCTGTATTTGGATGATAAACAGAAATGGCGAAAGCTGCTGGATAAGAAAATAGAAGAGCTTAACAAAAGTTCCAATTTCGGTTCGCAGAATAAGGTGGTTCTTGGTAAAATCCAGCACATCCTTGACCAAATCAATGCCGATGATAATGCTCGGATCATCCGTGGTCACTTAAATGTGGTCTATTGGGCAAAGGATAAAAAAAGTCTCGATTCAATTACCTCGAAAATCAAGACTGAGTTTAAGGAACTCGATATCATCCCTTACTATCCGAGAGGTGAAGAACGTAAAAATTATATTCTGAACAGTTATTGCTGTTTTTCATCCAACTTCTCAAACAACGATTTGTACGTAACCGATTTGAAGCACGCCCTATGTCTGTTCATCAACAATACCAACTACAAATCTGATGCTACCGGAATTATTTTTAATGATAGGGAACATAACATTCCTGTGCTAAAAGATGTTTGGGATGAACGCAAGAGACGTATCAAAGCCCGGAACTTTGCAATTTTCGCACCGACTGGCGAAGGCAAGTCCTTTTTGGCCAATAACATCCTACGCCAATATTTTGAAAGTGGTGTTCGCCTGGTCATAATTGACCTCGGTGGATCCTACACCAAATTTGCCAAACTCTATCCTGAGAAATACACGGTACTTCGCTATGAAAGTGGAAAGAACTTGGGTATCAACCCATTCTTCATCAGCGATAAAAATGACCTAACACCGGAACGTCTCGAAGACTTGTCGGTTTTCCTTTTTGAATTGTTCGCTTCAGACCTAAAAGTGACGAAAGCACAATCCGTTTCGGTCAAAAAGATATTGCGTCACTATTACGATAGCACTTCTGAAAATCATTCGCTCGAAGGTTTCTACAATTTTATAGAGAGGCATCAAAAGGATATTCTGAAAACCCTTAAAATCCATCCCGACTACTTTAATGTCACGAGCTTCTTGCACGTAATGTCCGAGTATGTCGGTGATGGTCTATACAGTTTTCTGTTCGAGGTGAGCGAAGACCAGACCTATAAAATCGAAGATAAACGCTTGATTGTCTTTGAGCTTGATGAAGTAAAGGATAATAAGGAAATCCTATCCGTAATGCTTAAGCTTATTAAGTCAGCTATCCAACGCACCATTTGGCGTAATCGAGCTGAAAAAGGCATTATCCTTTTCGATGAGTTTGCCAAACAACTGAAGTTTGACAACGTGCTGGAAAGTGTGGAATTCTACTATCAGGCCATACGGAAACAGAATGGTGCTATCGGTATCATTTTGCAGTCCATTAATCAGCTACCAAACAATTCCACATCGGCAAGTATTCTTGAGAACACACAGGTTATCTACAGCTTAAACAATGAAAAAGGCTACGATGAGCTGGTCAAAAGGCTCAACCTTTCCAGTCACGACCTGAACCAGTTAAAGTCCATCAAAAACAATCTTTCCGGACTACGGAAATACACCGAAATGTTTATCAAAATAGGCAAGGAAAGCAACATCTTCCGGTTAGAAGTTCCGAAAGAAGTCTATGCGGCTTATCTGACCGATGGATTGGAAAACGAGGAAATAATGAAGCTCTACGACGAGCATCAGGATATGGAAAAAGCAATAATTCAATTCACATCTAAAACATAATGTTATGAAGACAAAACTTTTAATTATAGCAACGGCATTCATCTTTTTACTGCCTGCACGCGCTGCGTGCCAGGGAATGCCCGTTTATGACAACACCAACTTCATCAGCTTGGTAAAACAGCTCTTGGAATCGGGTAAACAGACGGCAGAAATGATTAAGTCCGTAAAATTCTTGAAGGATGCCAAAGAAGCTATTGAAAAAGTTTCAAGCGTTGTCCAACAGCTTAGGGCAGTTGAGGAAATCGCACAGAACAATCAGCGCCTTATCAATGTAATGCAAAATGACCTTCAGGATATTCTAAATTCCCCCTACATCAAACCCGAGGAAATAGACAAGGTTATGGGCTCTTTTGAAACCATTGTACAAAATTCCCTTGACACGGTTGATTTCATAGACGAAGTTCTCTCCAGCGATTATCTCAAAATGAGTGATGCCGAACGCGCCGAAATACTGAAAGCAAAAGAACTGGAATCAAAGCAAATGGTTTCCAACATCACTATGAAAACAAAACGTTATCGTGATATTATTTCATTCAGAAAGATGCAAGATAAAGTCAATAATCGAGAAACCGAATACTAACAATGACTGCGACCATCATTTTAGGAATTGGGCTGGAATACATCGATACGGTGTTCCAGACCATACAGGCCAGCGACTTTTCGCAATATACCATTGCCGGAATGAAAACGCTTGCTGTCCTATTTTTCTTGGTCAACATCCTTAAAAAATACAACGAAGGTATTGCAGACAAGGACGGTTACACTTGGGGGTTAAGTCCGGGCGAATTGGCAAAAAATTTTGCCATTGTGGTTTTGGTCATATTCTCAACGCAGGTATTAGGGTTTTTTGATGGGATTTTAGTGGCCATCGAAGGACAGTATCGAGGAACTGCACCTGCATTACTACCGTTACAGATGCAGGATATACCATTAGAGGAAGATGTAAGTCTTTTTGATGCGGCAAGTTCGGCAATGACACTTTTGTATGAGGCGTTAGTGACACCATTGTTTGGATTCAAAATTTTGGCCTTTATATTAAGTACCATACTCTGGATATTGGATTTGTTCATCTATCCGCTATTCTTGGCAGAGCGTTTTTTCCTGTTGGGAATAATGCAAGCCTTTTTCCCTTTGGTCATAAGCCTTGCCGTATTTGAAAAGTTTCGCTCGCTCGCATATACCTTCTTTAAATTGTACGCTGCCGTTTATATGCTTGTGCCAGCATTTTTTCTGGTCAATGTATTTGTCAATGCCATTTATACCGAAATCAACACCAATTTCTGGGTAAACCTGTTTGGAACCGATACGGGCCAGGGCTTCTTTGCACCTGTCGTACAATTGGGCTCAGTAGGGTTTATCGTGTTCCTGAAATTCAAACTATATCGGCGTGCCACCTCGTTTACCCTCAGATTGTTTACCAACTAATTCCATTCAGAATGAAAACACCCTTTAAAAATATATACAACGTCCTAAAGCTAAATCGGTTTATTGTTTTGGCGGTCGTCATTTGTGCACTGCTATCCAGTACTTTTTCAGTTTGGATGGTATTCAACACCAATCAGAAGGCGCTCAACAGCGCTTTTGCAATCAATACTGATGGCACTATCATCCCGCTCAAACTCGTCACCCAAAAAGAGAATTTCAGGGTCGAAGCCCTGGCTCACTTAGAACTGTTCCACAACTATTTCTATAACATCGATGCCAGCAATTATGAACGCAATCTCAAAAAAGCACTTTGGCTGGGTAACAGCTCTGTGGACAATCTGTACCGTCAGAAAAAGGCTGATGGTGTTTATAACCGATTGTTGCAGTATTCCTTAGTGCAAAAGGTGCTAAGTATCGATTCCCAAGTTGAGCAACAAAACGGAAGCCACGTCTTCCGAACCGTTACCATTTTTGAAATTAACCGTGGACCCGTCATTGACACTTACGAATTGGTATCTACAGGAAACTTGATTATGGTAGACCGAAACTTTCCCAACAATCCACACGGATTGTTGATTACCAATTATTTCGAAAACACTTTAAGAAAAATAGATTATGAAAGTAGAAAAGAATAAAATCATTTTCGCTGGTGTCCTCGCCATCATTTCCCTCTTCCTTATCTCATATTCAGTGATGCTTATGGAAGATGAGGACAATGATGAAGACACCTTGCAACAGACGCTTGTACCTGAACTGGAAGATGACCAAAAGGAATACGATTCCAAACTCGATGCCATAAACGACCTCAAGGAAGTGCGTGAAAGCACCGCACCGAGCATCTATGATGAAAAGCTGATTGATTCCCTGGGCTTTTACGACCCAGATTTACCGGAACTTGAAAAAGAACGTATTGTGGACAGCATTTACAATGCTGGTAAGATAAAGTATTCCGAAAAACGCTACCAACATTTGGGACATAAACGAGTTGTTCAGCAAACGGTACCAAAGGTGGATTCTGCTGAAGTTAAAAGGGAACAAAAAATTGAAGCCAAAGAATTGGGCCTGGAACATCAACTGTTCTTTGCAGCTTCGCCCAAGCCCAATGAAGTTTCAATTATTGGCAATACTGATGAAACGATTTACGTAGTCGTAGATGGTGACCAAATTGTTCAAGCGAATACCCGATTACGGATGCGCCTAACCAAATCGGCTACTATCAATGGTAAACTTATGCCAAAGAACACACCGATTTTCGGCTTTATCAGTTTTCAGCCTAATCGTGCTTTAATTGAAATTGAGAATATTAAACACCATCCCACCAAACTAAAAGCCTACGATTTACAAGACGGTAGCGAGGGCATTTATGTAGAAAACAACTTTAGGGAAGAAGTAACCAGAGAGGTATTTGATGATGTTATTGGTGATATTAATATTCCCAGCGTACCGCAAGTGGGTGGACTTACCCAAGTATTTAGGCGTTCTAACCGAAGAGTAAAAGTAACCGTCCTGAACAATTACAGATTAATTCTAAAACCAAAGTTATGAGAGCGATAATTTCAATATTGACTGTATTTATTTTTGCTTTCGCGAAAGCGCAAACAACTATAAAATTAGATACCATTTATGCAAACGACACCAAGAATGTTGCGCTATTCTTCCCAGAACCTATTCGGCAAGGTATAACCGGTTCAGATAATTTTGTCTTTACCTACAATCGTGAGAAAGAACAGTATTTCGGCCTGTTGCAAGCCAAGCCAGGAAAGGAAAGTAATTTACTGGTAGTCAACAGAAATGGTTCGATTTTTTCGTATATTGTAAGGTATAAAAAACAGCTTTCTAAGCTCAATTATTTTATTCCGATATCAAGTAGTATCGGGAATGAAAAACCGATTGTTACCGATTCAATTCTTGCTGAATCTTCTGAAGAGCGTGTAGATAACAGAACATACCATTACCAAAAATTCTGCGCATACCTTCTCAATAGGAAACAGCGCATTGGACGAATCAAAAAGCGAAATGAAGGCATTGTTTTAAGTGTTGAGAATATTGTTTTCGATAAAGAAGAACTGTACTTCGTCATCCAGATTGAGAATAATTCTACTTTGGATTACGATTTGAATTTCTTGAACCTTTCGATTGAAACACGACAAAAAGGAAAAAGAAAGTCATTGCAACGCCTGTATCAAGAACCGATATACAAACATAAATTGCCTTCAAAAATTGTGGAAGGCCAAATGCTACGGTTTGTTTATGTGTTGCCCAAGTTCTCGTTATCCAATTATCGTAGGGCTGTTTTAGAACTAAACGAAAAAGATGGTGAACGAAATATCGAAATGAGACTATCGCACAGATATATTAATAACCCAAATTAAAGTCATTATGAAAAATATTGTTGTTTTCTTACTTGTAGTGCTGTTCCTCTCTTGTGCCGATTCTAAAACTAAAGTTTCAGGACCAAGTGCCACAGCCCAAGTTGTTATCGAAAGCTTTTATGAAAAGGATGAAGAAACCTTAAAGGCTAACTCAACGCCACAGGCGTATTCAAACTATATGAATACCATAAATATGTTCAACGCTACACCAAAGGAAGATTCCAACTTTACTGTTTTGCAGGATACAATTATGGGTGATGTGGCTTGGGTAAAATATACAACAGCTTACGACAAAACGCCTGGTCTTTTTAAGTTGGTTAAACAAGATGGTAAATGGCTGGCAGATGCAAGAGGTTCAAAGGATAAGTCGCCTTTTTGATGAAAGTTAGTTGTTAGTGTTTCGGTAGTTTAACTTCCCAATATCCTCTCGTTCCACCCACACGCCCTATATATCCAGCATCCTTTAAATTATTAAGGTGTTTCTGAATTGCAGATTCATTGATATGTAAAACTTCAGCTATACCCGAGCGACTTATCCGATTATCTTGAGCAATTAACTTCAAAACTTCTTTTTGCCTATGAGTTAATTCAGAAATAGCCTCGATATCCTTTTCGATTTGACCACCTATTTGACCACCTTTTAGACCACCCATTACACCACCTATTTGACCACCTTTTGCACCACCATCTTCAACAGTAGTTTCTTTAGCTACAAAAGTCATTCTAAGAAAGTTGTCAGAAAAGCTAAAGTTCTCTTTGCCATAATGTTCCAAAATACGAGGAATGCCCGAACCTAATTGTTCTACCAGTTCCAAGTCCTTGAAAATTCGCATCAGTTCTTTGTTGCGTGGCACGGAAAAGCCCTCAAAAAACTCTTGCTTGCTCAAACCTTCAGGAAGTCCGCCAGCCGAAGTAATCTCAATCCTATCCACAAAGATTTCAAACTTTGGGGTAATCTCATTGGTATAGTCATTATGTACAAAGGCATTGATAATTGCTTCACGCAAAGCGATAGGATTCCAAAGATTGGTCTGTTGCCGTTCTTTAGGGGTTATCTTGGTTGTGGTTCTATTTTCTACCGTAATCTTATCGATAACCTGCTTGGTCGCTTTAACCAAACATTCGTGGCCATATTCGTTGCTTTCAATAAGGTCTGTACGTGTCTTCCCTGAATACTTGGCAACCTTGATTGAGGTATTGTTCTTATCGGCCAAAAGATAACCGGCGTAATTGAATGCGCCATCCTCGGTAAGCAGTTCCAGATTCTTTGCAAAGGCTTTACCAAGATTATAGCCAGCTTCTTCGTAGTAGATTTTCAACTGGCCAAAGCTCAGGTCTTGTCGTCCAGCCTTAATTTTGCTGATGGAATTTCGAGTGCGCTTGGCAAAGAGCTCGTCTATCATCTTTTGGGACATTGGCTCTACAGATGAGCCGATGCGGATGAAACAACCCTTTTCGCTCATCCCATATTTTTTGAGATGATAGGGTTTTTCGGGACCACTGGCCACGATAATTTTAAGAACATCCTTATCATCCCGTTCTTCACTCACAATGTCAAACAGTCCCAATGCAGAAGGTCGGATGTTGTTCTTTAGCCTATCCTTAATCTTAAGTTGGTCGCCGTCCGGGTCTGCCAAACCGTAAACATTTTCATTCTTGTCAATACCGATATAGAGAATACCACCCTCCCGATAGTTCAAAAAAGCAATGACTTCTTTTTCAAGTCCATCGGACAGTTCTCGTTTGTATTCTATACGGTTTGTTTCTGGCATTCATTAAGGTAAATTAGGGGATAAAGATAGTGATATTAAATTGTGGCATTTAGCAAAAAACAGATATAATAGGATTGCGGTGATTTAATATGAAAGAAAATATTTGTTAAAACTAAACTGAAATGAACTGTTAAAATCCACAAAATGTTAATTAACTTTAGCGATTTTAATAACCTATCTTTTTATGAATAAAGGCGCAAAATTTTATCGATGTGATTTCCAAGTACACAGCCCTCGTGATATTGCTTGGACAGGTTCACGTTTTGGTGTAAGTGAAGAGCAAGTAGAAGGCTTAACTCAAGAAGATAAACAGCAAATTGATGATAACCGAAATCAATTTTGTAAGGAATATTTAGATAAGATAAGCAGTGCAGGAATTGACGCCATCGCTATGACAGACCATCACGATGTAGTTTTTGTCCAGCACTTAAGAAGAGTCGCCATAGAGCAGAATGAGATACACGAGATAATGGGCGAGCCAGAGAAAAAAGTTACGGTTTTCCCAGGCATTGAACTCAGCCTATCCAATCCTGCAAGTCAGGCCATTATTATTTTTGATGCAGATTTCGAGGACACCCATCTCAACTCAGTCCTTAATTTTCTTGGGATACAACCTACAGACGCTTATGATAGACAAACGGTTCAAACCCAGAGAATTTCCCAAGAGGTAATCAACAACCTTCCCCAGCTTCATAAAATTTTAGATGAAGTAAGTTATTGTAAAGGTAGGTACATTGTACTTCCTAATGTTGGGAAAGGTGGCCAACATTCCATAATACGTCAAGGCTTCCAAGAACACTACGTTAAAATGCCTTGCGTTGGCGGTTATGTTGATAAGGAAATATCACAGGAATCCGGTTATCAAAATAAAATTAACGGTGGGGATGCAAACTACGGAAACAAAAGCATAGGTCTTGTATCTACTTCAGATAATAGGTACGAGGACGGTCGTGAGTTTGGAAAATATTCTACTTGGGTTAAATGGGCAGAACCAACTGCAGAAGCTATTCGGCAGGCCTGTTTGGCCAAAGAATCCAGAATTTCTCAGAATGAGCCAGAAATGCCTCAAATATTTATTGAATCGCTGGACGTTACAAATTCTAAATTTCTGGGTGGTTTCAATATCAACTTCAATCAACAATATAACGCATTGATTGGTGGAAGAGGAACTGGCAAGTCAACTATTTTAGAATACATACGATGGGGATTGTGTGACCAAACGGTTAAAATAGGCAACTATCAAGAATTGGATATTATTCAGAACCGAAGAGATACGCTAATAAGGAAAACGTTGACAGCCGTTGAGGGTGAAGTAAGAATTACGATGGTGAAAAATGATGTCCGCCACATCGTTAAAAGAAATTCTGCCAGCAGAGAAATACTTTTGAAAATTGGTGATGGTGAATTTCAAAAAGTTAGTGAAGAAGATATCCGGAAAGTACTGCCAATACAATCATATAGCCAAAAACAACTTAGTGATGTTGGTGTAAAGACAGAAGAACTAAAGCGGTTTATAGAGCAGCCTATTAAGAGCAGCTTAGAGCGTACTTCTTACAATTTAGACGAAACAAATCTAAAACTCAAAACTGCTTACAATCAATTAGTACGCAAAAAGAAAGTGCAGAGTGAGATAGCAAATTTCAATATTGAAGGTAGTTCTATAAAGGGCCAAGTTAAAGGTATTCGAGAGTCTTTAAAAGGGATTTCGGAAGCTGACCAAAAAACCATTAACAAAAAATCAAAATTTGAGTTAGAGAAGACAATTATAGAAAATACTGAATCTGAACTATCGCTTTTTGAGTCTAAAGCTGATGAGCTTCTTGAGCTTTTAAAATTATACCCAGAACCTATTGAACCTCAAATTGATAACATAGAGAACAAGGATTTGATAGAAAATCTTAATACAGAGGTCAAAGCAAAATTCAAAAACATCAATGAAGCTGTTCAAAATTTGAAGGATATTTTCAATGAAAGTGGATTAAAGCGGTACACTGAAATTGTAGAAGAATGGGGGAAAAAGCAAGCGCAGTTTGATAGTGAATATGAGGCTGCCAAGGGGAAATCCATAGCAAGTCAAGAACAACTGACGAATATTAAAAAACTCGAAGACCGTCTGGCAGAGATTAATAGTTTAGTTGCCGATAGGAAATCAGTATTAAAAGAGCTTGGAAATCCAGAAAACGACTATAACGCCCATAAAGAAGAATGGAAGGATCTACACTTGGAAAAAGTTCAGGTATTAAATGATCAGGCAACAAATTTCACCGACTTATCAAATAAACTAATCAAAGCAGTAGTTACCAAAAATATCAATCTTGCTAATTTCAAGGAAAAATTACGTTCTATTCTTGAAGGAACGAGAATCAGAGAAGAGCGAGTAGATGCACTAATAGCACATATCCGCAGCAAAGCTGACCCAATTTCTGAATTTATAGCGGTCTCGGAAGAATTAAGATTATTGGCAGAATTTAAACTTGACGAAGAGAATCCAGAAGAATTACCATCTACACCAATCTTGGACACAACCGGATTCACCGAAGACCACAAATTAAAGATACAATCCAAAATCACAACCGATGACTGGCTACAATTGACAGCAACAGAATTAGAATTTGACCCTGAATTCTTTTATACAACAAATAACGAACTTGGCGATGAAATCCCCTTTCGAGATGCATCAGCTGGGCAGCAGGCTACGGCACTACTTACAGTATTACTCAACCAGCCCGGAATACCTTTACTAATCGACCAACCCGAAGATGACATTGACAATAGAGCCATTGATGCAATAATCCAAAATATCTGGAATGCCAAAAAGAAAAGGCAATTGGTTTTTACGAGCCATAATGCCAATTTGGTAGTTAACGGTGATGCCGAATTAGTGATTTGCTGCGATTATAAAGACGCCAGTTCACAAACAAGAGGGATTATCAAAGCTGAAGGTGCTATTGACACCAAAGAGATTAAAAACGAAATTACATCTGTAATGGAAGGTGGCGAAAAGGCGTTCAGGCTTAGAAAAGATAAATATGGATTTTAGTTGAATATCGACCTCGCCTCATCATAAACCCGCTCAAAATTTGCTCTTAAATCCGCATCAGAATATCGTTTTGTGCTCTGTGGAAGTTGCCTTTCGATTTTTGATAATTTGAACCGCACTTTCTTGTCCTTTCCATCAGCGAACGTGACAAACTCACCTTGCTTTAATCTGAAGAAAATATCTGCCCTTCTTTTGGAAACCTCTCTTTCGCCTTTTGTGATTCTGGTATCCGTTTTAAAGATGTTGGCGGCTTTGCTCACGCTTTTCGTAGGGTTTTTAATGATTTCAAAGAAGCGTTCATAATATTTAGCGGTGTCTGGGTCGTTGACCTTGCCAAAGAATTGATAGGAAAGATTGCTCAGAATGGCCTTGCTTGCCTTATCACCATACATCATATCGTTTTGTATCTTATCCTGCATCACATAAATGGTGGCGATATCATAGCTTCGCAGTGTCGCTGGAATGCGGTGCATATTGAGTAAGCGAATGGTCGGTGCTTCTTCCATTAATAGAAATGAAGGTTTGGAATTACGCACACTCATCTGTTTGGTGATGGTGTGGATGATGGTTGCGATGACAGGCGAATAAGAAGTCTCAAATTTGGGATTGTTCACTACGGAAATAACTGCTGGATTTTTTGTGCTATTGATATTCAACGGCACTTCATCTGCGGACAATGCCATAAAAATCCGTTGCGTACTGATGCGTTTGAGCGCATTGGCCAGAGTGCTTTTTACGCCAGCGGTCTGCCGTTCGGAATCTTTACCACTTATGAAAGCATCTGCCATTGCCCTCGATGTGGTATTGGTTTCCAGAAACTGGACCAGGCTATCGGTATCGAGCATTTGATAAATCGCAATTAAATGGGGCAACGTGCAGAACTGAGAGTAATCGGATTTCATCTTCCAAATCAATCCGCCAATCAACCCTTCAGCAGCATCGTTAAAGAATTTTGTCGTCCCAGTTGTTCCGCTTTCTCTTTGTTCTAATAGATTTTCGATTAGTACCCTTGACACTTCATTGACGCTTTCCTCATTTTCCAAATAACGCGGCGCAATGGGATTGACCCGATGGATAATCCTGTCAAATGAAATAACCTTCATAGGAATTTCACCATCAGCAAAAAGCGGGTATGCCATTTCGGTTAGTTCAAAATCCTTGTAGTCGTGTATGATTCCACAGAAATCGTTTTCACGAAAGTGTTTTAAAAAACCATATACCACACTTTCGGTCTTTCCGCTTCCTGCAGAACCGATTATAGATGCACCACGTTTGATGTTATCGATTTTGAATTTTCCGGATTTGGTGAGAAATTTTACTTGATACCTTTTATCCTTTTTACCGGTGGGTTCACTATCGTAAAGCGCATAAAAAAGTATGGCTACAGACAGGATTGGCACTACAATATAGATGAGTATTTCTACCAATGACCAATTCATATCCCAATAGAACTTGATTTCACAGCGATTTCAGCACCTTTACGCAACCGCTTAAAAACCCGAAGTGCCAATTGTGCTTTACTGGTCGGGATGTTTGGAAGTAGTGGGATTCCTGACTTGCCCATTATCTTAAAAGCCATTGCCTTGTCATTGGCTGGTAATTTCATCAAAGCAGCAAAGTAGAGTTTGGGATTTTTTACAAAATCTTTCTTCGCTTTGTAGGTTTCAGCATAGTTGCGTTTGTAACCAAATGTTTTATCAAAAGTCTTTTCGGCACGCTCAAAAAACTGGTCACGGTCAAAACCACGCTTTACTTTTTTACCGTGCATCTCAACTTCAGAGGCTTTGTGTTTGCTCCCTGGGGAAAGACTAAACGAATTTGAAGCATCCTTTCTGCTCACGATGATGTGGATGTGGCTTTGGTTTCCAGGTTTCTTCATTCCCTGAACGATGCGTTTGCCATTTTGTTGGTGTGGTGCTTCTTTTTCCAACTTTCCTATCTTCAGTTTTAATCGGTCAATATTGCCTGTTACCTGACCTTGTTGAATGCGCTTGACTTCCTGTTTCAATTCAAGGATTTTAGTGGCAAAGGATTGATTTTCCCTCACCTGAAAATCTGTGCCCTTAAAGGTGCGTTGGTGTTCAATTTTGGCGAAGTATTTAATGTCATCAACATTAACTGGTCGCCCATTGATTTCCCGATTGAAGCTGGAAGCATAATCTTTCATCAGCTCTCGGGTGTATCGTTTTAAATCTTCACTACTGCTCTCAAGCTTTCGTAATTCATATTTGGATGGACTTACTGTGATTGAATAGAATTTTGGTTCTTTCTTTTTGAGTTTTGCCGTATTTCCGTCAATCTCTTTGACCGCTTCTTTAGCTGAAATCTCATCACCATATTGGTTAAAAAAGTGTTCCATTTCTTCTTTTTCCAGACCTTCGTTTTCCTTTTCGAGATAGTCCACAAAATCTGCTGAGCTCTGACTATAATTAGTTCCTAATTTTTGTGCGGTGATGTTGATATACATAGCCAGGGCTTTAAAGTTGATTTGAGTTATTTCGCTTTTCTTGAAACTTAACTTCTTTATTTTCTTCTGCGAATTTCTTTTCCAAAATCAGCGGTTTCTTTTTTGGCTCATCCATTTCAAAAAGGGATTGCAACATTGCGACCGTGGGTTTGGTTTGAGTCTTTTCCACATCACGCATTATGGCAATGACCGCGTTAATTCGCTTCAATAATTTTGCTTCTATGGTGCGCCCGGTCGGACCTAAATTTTCCTTTGGTGAAATCTCGTTGTAGAAGAAAAAATCGAGGATGGCTTCCATCGCCTCGGTGTGCGTCTTGAAGTGTGTACGTGAGAATTCCTGAAAACGTTTTGCTGTTTCTTTCTTGAACCTGATACCAATAAATGTGTCCATATTTCGCCGATTTGTCGCAAATCCTTCCCGAAAAATGGGCGTTTTGAGGGCATTTGTCGCAAATTACTGAAAATCAAAGAATAAAAATGAATCTAAACGATTGATTTTCAATGATTTGAAAACGAAAAGGAATATGTAACATCGCAACGCGTGTTACCCTCTTGCTGTTCCTTTTCGTCCCGCTCACGGGACAAAAATCCATACAATCCAGCTAAAAAGCTGATTGCCATTTTCGAGGAAATGAAATTTCCGATACATTAATTTTCGATGGGTACTGTTATCGGCGAAAGTCAAAAAGTGGATAACTGTACTTAAATTGTGTGCTGTATTTCAGCGAAATAAAGATACGATTTTTTCGTGATTATGAATGCACTAAAAATGAAAACACCTCTGAAAATTCAGAGGTGTATTTCTTTCAAAAAACATCATTCAGATATTAAATACATAGGTATAGGAATATAAATTCCGTAACGCTTCTTCGTCAAGCATTTGGTCTAAATTGGTATGATGCTTGGTGGCATAGTCCATCAAATCCTTGCCATATTTTTTCTTGACATCTTCCTTGGAATTGGCAATTAATCGCTCTTGCGCTTCCTCACTCAAATCGGTAAAATTTAGATAAATCATAGCTTCCCGATTTTAGTATTCACTTGGTAACATCAGCGTATCGTTCACAAAGAACATCCGCAATTCATCCAGTGGAAAATCGGTGGCATTATAGCGGTGGGTTTCCAAAACGTTGTCGTTTCCATCGCTGTAAATGATTTCAGCTTCGTAACCTGTAAAGTCTTGTTTTTCTTCGGACATTCTTTTAAAGTCAATCGTGATAAATTCACTTCGGTTCATCAGACTTTTAGCGATTACCGACGCATCCGTTATGAGCCAAAAACATTCAGCGACTTCGGCTAAATATTTTAAACCGTCAGTAAATCGGGTTTTCAAAAGCGGTATTTGGTAGAACATTTCCGTTCCCGTAAAAAATTGCAACCGCTCTTTTATTTCGTTAACTTGTGTCTTCATTGTGATTTCGATTTAGAAATTAAGAATGAAAAAGAGGGCGAAACTTTCCACAGGTGCGCCCTCTTTGTTTTTGTTTTTACTCGTTGCCATTCTTTGTACCCAACAATAGGATTTCGTTGGCTTCGATTTCGGTTAGGTATCGTTTGATACCGTCCTTGTCCTCATAGCTTCGGGATTTCAGTTTTCCGCTTACGCCTACCTCTTTTCCTTTGACTACATACTTCTCTACAATTTCAGCAGTCTTGCCCCAGGCAACCACGGTATGCCATTCGGTGTTTTGCTCTTTTTCGCCTTTCTTGTTCTTATAATATTCATTTGTGGCGAGTGAAAAACGGGCTACCTTGCTTCCGCTTTCAAGGTTCGTAATGGTTGGCTCTTGACCAACGTTTCCAATCAGTTGTACGTGATTTCTTAAAGTACTCATAACTAAAATTTAAAGATTAATAATTCCCCTGTTTAATTAAATTGAGATGAAATTTTAAGGGGTGTTTGTTTGATTTCTTACGTGCGTAGCACAATGGGTGACGTGGGTTTTGTCAAGACTTTCAGGGAATAAATCAGGTGTGTCTGCGACGTAGTAAAATGCTCGCATTTTCAAGGAAGTAGATACCTTATTTTTCGCTGAAACTTGTCACGGTCTTGACAAGTTCCATAAGGGCATTAGCAATTCTTTTAAAGCCGGTCGTGAGTTGAGCGTACGGGAAGTTAAGCGAGGCGAGCGATCGGGTTTAATTTAGAATTGGTTATGCACTGCCTGTTTTTCGATGCCCCGAAAAACATTCAAGGCTTCATCCATTATAAACCCCTTAAAATGTGTGGGCCGGTGCCGTGGTTTTTAAGAATTTTCGAGCAAGGGCTCAAGAAGTTCTTGCCGTAAATTCTGTTAAGAAAATCGAGGTGCTGGCCTTCCGATTTGGTAAGGCGGACTTAATTCACAATTTTCGCTCTGGAATGAAGTGTTCCTTCCCAGCCTAAGCGGGAAGGGTTAGCGAAATGGAAAGCTGAAATTGGGGATTGTGTCCAAGATATTTGCAGTGAAGCTCTTTTCCCGGAATGTAGGGAAACGGAATGCAGGGGAATGTGCTGAGTGGTTTTAGTAGTACGGATTTGTAATAATGGAAAATCCAGTTTAAGGTACTGGATATACCTTTTAAAGCTATGCCAGGGCATACACTTCATCGAACAACTTTTTATCCAATAGTTCCTGTTGGCCGAAACTCTTTTTCAGCACATTGTGCAATACCGAATTAAAGGCATTATAACCTAACCAGAGATTTGGTTCTTCATCAACTAAAAGAGCTTCGTAATTGAGGATTTCCAAAACCTCTCTCGACTTCTTCGATGGGTCGCTGTTTTTATCGCTACATTCATAGCGGAACAGTTTGGTTCTGTCAAGAATGGCTTTTACGAATTCTTTAGTATCGATGATTTTAAATTCCTTCATCCTATCAAACTTCTTGGTTATGGTATAGAATTCATTGTCAAGAAATTTATCAAACAGGTTGTTCAACCTTGGCATTATGAGGTCTGTATTGTTCCTGCTGTGCTTTATCGAAAATTCGATTTCAGCTTGTGAGACGTGAAGTCCGTTGGAACATACTTTTCGATAGAATCCGAAGTGGCCAGAGGTCTTTTCGCTACCATCATACGAGTTCTTGAACCTTAACATTGGCAGTATCAAGTCCTTATCATTCTTAACAGTAAACTGGCTTTTGTCGTCTATGATAAAATCGGTAATGAAAGACCTATCATTTTTGTTGATGGTGCGCTTGTGATAATTTAATCCGGCATCAGTTAACATTTCCTCTGCTTTCTTGAAGAACAGTTGGTTCGGTATGTGGCCATAACTGTTTGATACCACGTTAACGATTTTGCCATTCGAAATGATGGCATTTTCAAGTCCGCGACGGGATTCCATCTGGGTCAGGTTTTTCAAAGATTTCATTTCGTTTGAAACGAAAATCTCATCTTGTTGCAAATTTTGTAAATACATAGCTTTTGAATTTTAGGTTAAACAATTTGTGATAGCAGAGCGTAATACTCTGGATGCTTCTCTCTATAGTAAGCCAGATGACTTTCGGCACCTTCAATGATGTAATTTTCCTTACTGGATTGATAATGTACTTCGGCTTCCTCGACCGAAATCTTTGCTTTTGATGCTTGTTCCATAATGTTGAAATTTTAGTTAAACAATATTTGAGCATCACCCAAACGGAAGCTAAAATCACAGCTCAAAAGGAAACGGAATAAATAAGAAGAGGGATGCGCGCAACGGCTTTATGCCGTAGTCTTTTGATGGGTGTATTTTACGAGTTTACCTTTGCGCTGATATTGATTGATGCTTTCTCTTAGTACCCTTTTGTTAATATCATAAAAAGAAAAAGGGCCGACACGAATGCCGACCCTTCTTCAAACAACAAAAGCTAATCCTTGAGCTCTTGGATTTTCTTTTCAAGAACTGCGATACGCTCTTTCAAACGTGCTTCACGCTTGTTTCGTTTCTCAGCATAGCTCTTCTCAATGTCTGCAATCTTGGATTTGTAATATCCCTGCATCGCATAGTAAAATGAAATATTCGTGAGGTTATTGTTATGGTTGCTTTCGCTAAAATGTACTTGCTTCGTGAGCATATACCGAATCAACTTGTGAAAGATTTCCTTTTTGAAATTCTTCTTGAAATGCTCGACTATTTCAACCCTGGACATTTTCGATGTTTTGGCGAAAAATCCTGAAAAGCATTTTTGCCGGCTCATATAGTCCACATTGTTTTCAAAGAGTGAAATGGAAAACGCAACCATTTCATCTACCGAAAGCGTTTTTTTGGTATCGATATAATCCGTCTCACGAATCATCTGCACCACTTCCTCAAATTGCTTGTTGTTTTCAATCTGTCGCTTGCGGATTTCACGCTCGTTGATTTTGATGATTTGTTCTTCGGGCGTACAATCTGCCATTTTCCTATTGGCCAATGGTGCTGAATATTCAGAAGAATCATTCTTTAATTTCTCAATCACTTTTATGAAAACATTCTTGTTTTGATATGTTTCAGGATGGAAGACGATACCATTTACAAAACCATTCTTTTCTGCTGAACAATACGTTTTCAGTTCTTCCTTATATTGCTGAATAGCCTCTTTGAACTCTGCTTTCAGTTCATCCTCGGAATAATCATAATGCTGATATTCAATCTTAATGGCATCCATTGTCGGCTCGATAGGATTCTCTATAATTTCGACATCGTCCAGCAAATAGACTTTCAATCCATTATTTTCCAGTTGGGAAATAACGAGCTGATTTTTTTCTTCATCAGCCCAGTACTGTCTTATTTCAGGAATGAGCAAAAGGTTTTTTTTCTTGGATTTTTCAATAAGGTTCAAGAACGATTTGGTCTTTTTCGTCTCAAAACAGGGCGATTTCGTACAGACCATCTTGCCTTCACCAAAAAGGTTACCTTGATTCGCAGCATTGAATGGACATTCTACACAAGAACCCGCTTTAACCACCAAAGTCTTATCGGCTACATCAAAGGGTGCTTTTTCCAAATCATAGGTTCGATTGTTTATCATTCGGTTTATCTGATGTGCATTGAAGTCTTCGCCCATCGTTTCCAGCATCATCTGTTGTTCCTCTGGCTCAAAAAGTGCGACACCAACACCTAACGAAATGGTCATTTCACCATTGCGAACAAAATGTTTGAAACCGTCAATCAATCCAGCCAACTTCAAACGTTGTCTTATGAAATTGTCGGTTCTTCCCAAACGCTTTGCGATTTCAGAGGGTTGATATTTGTCGCTTAGATAAGCTATCGCTTCGGCTTCTTCGGTAGGCTCTACGTCCTTTCTTTGCAAGTTTTCGATGATTTGAACTTCCAACACTTCATCGTTTTCATAAGTTCTTACTATACTGGGAATTGTATTCTTTCTGGCAATCTTGCTTGCGCGAAATCGTCTTTCGCCCATAACGATGATAAAGTCCTTTCCAGATTTCCGAACCGTTATCGGTTGTAGCACACCAAACTCTTTGATACTATCCGAGAGCTGTTTTAGCTGTTTTTCATCAAAGGTCTTTCTCGGTTGCTTGGGGTCAGGCTTAATTTTGCCAATTGGAATGTTCTCGATTTGAAGTACCGGAACTTTTTTTCCGTTAACTTCTTTCTTCGCAGTAGTTGTTGTACTTCTACGCTTTCTTGTGGTACTTGCTTTTGTTGTCATAATACTCAAATTTTAGATTAAACAATATTTGAGCAGTGAACCAAACGGAAGATAAAATCTTGGCTCAAAAGGAAACGGAATAAATAAGTATGGACAGAAGCGGTGGCTTTATGCCGTAGTCTTTTGATGGAAGTATTTTACGAGTTTAACTTTCGGGAATATTGTATGATAATAAACTCCAAATCGAAGAACAAGAGTCGAGAAAACCTAAATTCTATGAATTTATATTGATTGACATAGTGGTTAATATCAAATGGAATTATATGACACTAAATCAAAGTTTATCTTGAAAATAGGTCAAATGTTGTACCTATGTTGTACCCGTGCTTTTTTTTGGTCAATTTTCAAAGTAAAAAAGCCGAAGATTTCTCTTCGGCTTTTAGTGCGGGTGAAGGGACTCGAACCCCCACACCTTGCGGCATCAGATCCTAAGTCTGACGTGTCTACCAATTCCACCACACCCGCATAAAGTGCAAATTAACACTTTTTATTTGGATAAATCCTAAGTCTAGCGTGTCTACCAATTCCACCACGCCTGCATTTCCCATCCGACCACTGTCGAATTATTCGGGAGGCAAATATAAAGTAAATTTTCAATTCTCTAAATAATCAATCTTTAAATTCCAGCTTTTTGTATTTTTAAATGGATTATTCAAAACACATACATGCAAAACGTAAAAGAATACATTGCCCAACACAAAGACAGATTCCTACAGGAACTTATTGAGCTTTTAAAAATTCCTTCCATCAGTGCCGATTCCGCCTTCTCCCAAGACGTATTGGATACTGCCGAAGCGGTAAAAAAAGCCTTGGAAAAGGCCGGTTGTGATTTGGTGGAAATTCATGAAACGGACGGCTACCCCATTGTGTATGGTGAAAAGATACTAAACACCAATTTACCCACCGTACTGGTTTACGGACACTATGATGTGCAACCTCCAGACCCCATGGATCTATGGAACTCCCCTCCGTTTGAACCTGTCATCAAGAAAACGGAACTCCATCCTGAAGGTGCCATTTTTGCCCGGGGCGCCTGTGATGATAAAGGTCAAATGTACATGCATGTAAAGGCTCTGGAATTTATGGTCAAAACGGATCAATTGCCCTGCAATGTAAAATTTATGATCGAAGGGGAAGAAGAAGTGGGCAGTAACAATTTATCTACCTATGTTTCGCAAAACAAGGAAAAACTAAAAAACGACATAATCCTTATTTCCGATACCGGAATGATTGCCAATGATGTGCCTTCCATTACCACGGGACTTCGTGGGTTAAGCTATGTGGAGGTAGAAGTCACAGGGCCTAACCGCGATTTGCATTCAGGTCTCTACGGCGGTGCCGTCGCCAATCCCATCAATATACTCGCCAAAATGATCGCCAGTCTACATGATGGGAACAATCATATTACCATTCCGGGATTTTACGATAAGGTTCAGGAACTTTCAGATGAAGAACGCGCCGAAATGGCCAAAGCCCCCTTTTCTTTGGAGGTGTATCAAAAAGCGTTGGATATCGATTCCGTCTACGGTGAAAAAGGATATACCACTAATGAACGAAACTCCATTAGGCCTACCTTGGACGTGAACGGTATTTGGGGTGGATACATTGGCGAAGGTGCCAAAACGGTCATTGCGAGTAAAGCCTACGCGAAAATATCCATGCGATTGGTGCCCAATCAGGATTGGAGGGAGATTACGGAGCTCTTCAAACGTCATTTTGAGTCCATAGCTCCTAAAGGGGTAAAAGTGAAAGTGAAACCGCATCATGGGGGTCAAGGCTACGTAACACCGATAGATACTGATGGCTATCAGGCCGCCTCCAAAGCCTATGAAACTACCTTTGGCAAAAAACCGATACCGCAACGCAGTGGTGGAAGTATCCCAATCGTTTCGCTTTTCGAAAAAGAATTGGATAGTAAAACAATCCTAATGGGTTTCGGCCTCGACAGTGACGCCATCCACTCCCCCAACGAACATTTTGGGGTTTGGAACTATTTAAAAGGCATTGAGACCATACCCTACTTCTATGAATATTTTACGGAAATGAAAAAGAGCAGTTAGCAGTTAGCAGTTAGCAGTTAGCAGTTAGCAGTTAGCAGTTAGCAGTTAGCAGTTAGCAGTTAGCAGTTAGCAAAAAAACTCTTTTAACTATTAACTTTTAACTTAATCAGACCTTCTTCACGTACTTCGTAATGATGACGATTTGCTGACCATCTACTCTGCCCTCTATATATTCGGCATTTTCATGGTCCAAGGAAATTCTACGAACGGCCGTACCCTGTTTGGCCACCATACTGGAACCTTTAACTTTTAGGTCCTTAATCAACACCACGGAATCCCCGTTCTCCAAAATGGCTCCGTTGGCATCCCTATGGACGATTTTATCGGCTTCCAAAACGCCCTCTCCCGTGGCCTTGGCCCATTCCAAGGTCTCCGGTTCCAAATACAGCATATCCAACAAATCCTGAGGCCATCCTTCAGATTTTAATCGGGACAGCATGCGCCAAGCCACTACTTTGACCGCATCGTGCTCGCTCCACATACTATCGTTGAGACAACGCCAATGGTTGGCATCGGTCGTATCTGGATTTTCAATTTGGCCAATACAGGTACTGCACGACAATACGCTGCCATCAAATCCGCCCGTAGAGACCGGGGGCACTTCGTAGATCGATAAGGTATCGGCAGTGCCGCAAAACTCGCACACTTTGCCACTTCGGTCTTGTAAATCTTCCAATAACCCCATTTTCAAAATATTTATCGGCAAACATACACCAATTCGTTCACTATTGCCGATTCCCAAAATCTATATCGCAATAAAGGCTCAAAAAACGATACTACGGTAAAAAGGAATAGCCCTTTCTGGTCTTCCAAAGAAAATATTTTTCAAAAAGTACCTTGTTGAAATCGTACAGTACGTTGGGAATCATGATGGCAAAATTGCGAGGTTTGAACAAGTGATCGCTCAAAATGATGACCTCCTTTTTACCGGCGTCCATGACACAGATTCCCGGGATTTTGCCCCATGCCTTTTTTCTGAGTTTGCTTTTGCCCGATAGGGTCCTTATAATGTTTTCGGCAACTATTTTTCCGGTTTCATCCGATGGATACCCCGTTTTGGGTCCGGAAAAAGGGATTTTTCCAGGTTCAAACGGCAACTTGACATCTACGGCGATACCGGCTGCCCAAATATTATGATAAACGGCATGTCTATAATCCTCGCCAACGGGTAGATAGCCCGTGGCCGTTGGTTGGAGCTCCGGTGAGTTTAGTACAAAATCAACCCCTTTGAAAGGAGGCATCAGCATGGTAAAACTACTTTTCAACACCTTTCCGTCGCTTAAAACCACGGCATCCTTTTGTACCTCGGCAACGCCGACCTCGGTATGGTAGTGGATATTGAACATCTTCATAAAGGACTTCAACATGGTTTCGGCTCCGGGCATACCGTCAATGCCAAAATGTCCCAAATAGGTTTCAGGGGTTATCCAATGTAGGTCGACCTTCTTGCGAATGTTCTCTTCCCGCAACCATTTCTCTATATTGAACAAGAACTCATAGGCAGCACCCATACAACCTGCGTTTTGGGTGGCCCCTATGACAATAGGACCAGGATTCTTTTTGAATTCCTCCAAGGCCTTGCGGGTCTTCATGGCACCGTCTGGAGTTCCTATGTAATGGGCATGCTCCAGAACGCCAGGTGCGACATCAAAATCGACCTTGGGTCCCGTAGCTATGACAAGGTGGTCATAACCGATTTCCCCTTTGGTGGTTTTTAGCTTTTGGGCTTGGGGGTCTACACGAAGTGCTTCGGCATGTACAAATTCCACCCCCTTCTTTTGAAGTATCTTATCTTTCCTAAAGGATATATCTTTTATATTCCGTCTCCCAAAGGGCACCCAAATTAAGGACGGGATAAATAAAAAGAGGGGCGATTTATCGATTACGATTACCTTTTGTTCCTTTTTCCCCTTTCTTTTAAGTTCGAGGGCGGCGGTCATTCCGGCGAAATTTCCACCTATTACTACAGTTGTGGTCATTATTCGTGATTTATAGTTCAAAGGTAAAATGGTGCATAGGCCGATTTTATGACAACTATCAGTTTCCAAAAGATTTCACAAAACCGATATTCTACATTTGTAGAATAAAATATTTTATTCTATATTTGTAGAAGAAACCCTAACCTGTAGAAAAAATGCAGTTGTCAAAATCCGAAGAAGAGCTCATGAACATCGTATGGAAACTCAAAAAGGCCTTCATGAAAGACCTACTGGAGGCGTATCCGGAACCAAAACCGGCTACCACCACGGTGGCGACTCTTTTAAAGCGTATGGCGGACAAGGGGTTTGTGGCCTACAACAGTTACGGAAGGAGTCGGGAATATTATCCCTTGGTAAAAAAGAAGGATTATTTTTCCAAACACGTAAACGGACTGATCAAGAACTTCTTCAACGACAGCGCCAGTCAGTTTGCCTCCTTTTTTGCGCAAGAAACCAATCTCAGCAAAACGGAACTGGAAGAATTGAAAAAATTGATAGACGACGAAATAAAAAAGAAGTGATATGCTGTTGTTTCTTTCAAAATTCACCGCCTGTTTGGCCATTTTTCTCCTCTTTTACAAGCTTTTGTTGGAAAAGGAAAGCATGCACCACTTTAAAAGGGCCTACCTACTGGGTGCCTTAGTGGCTTCTTTACTGATACCTACCATCGTTTTTACCGAATACGTTGCGATTCCCACAAATACCGACCTGCTTAAAGCAACACCTCGAGAGGCCAATCCCGTCCTTACCGATGCCCCATCAAAAATCCAGACTGAAAAAATGAATTGGGAAACCGTTCTCTGTAGTATATACTTGTTTGGCGTAACCATATTCGGGATTCGGTTTCTGCTTCATTTAAGACAACTTTGGTGGCGTATTCGTAAAAACCCAAAATTAAGGACACGTCTTACAACAAGGGTCTTATTGATACCAAAACTACCTCCTCACACCTTTTTTAGCTATATTTTCTTGAACAAGACCGCTTACGAAACGGACCAAATTCCACAAGAAGTATTGTTACATGAGGAAACCCATGCCAACCAATGGCATAGTTTGGACATTATTTTGGTAGAGCTGGCCCAAGTACTCCTTTGGTTCAATCCCCTTATTTACCTGTTAAAATCGGCCATAAAGCTGAATCATGAATTCTTGGCGGATAGTGCCGTCGTCAAGAACGATACTAGCATACCAAAATACCAACATCTTCTTCTTTCCTTTTTAACAAAGGCGAGTGAAAACCACCATTCATCCATCAAAATAGCGAACGCTATAGTTTATTCATCAACCCGTGCCGAGCGTAGCCGAAGCATCAAAAAACGTTTTACAGTCATGAAAACAAACACATCAAAAAAATCAATTGTATTGAGGAGTTTTCTATTGCTCCCATTAACCGTATTCCTACTTCTTGCATTTAGCACCAGCAAGGAAGTTTATATACCAAAAAATGCATCATCGGACACTTCTTCTGAACATTACGCAAGAAGCCTAAGCATAGAAATTTTAGGGAATGGTAATTACCTTGTTGAAGATATAGCGGTGAATAAAAATAATTTTTTATCCATTGTAAATCAGTTCAATACTGATATAGATGCAGATATAAGAAACAAAATCTTAAACATCCATTTAACCTCCTCACAGGACATTCCAAATAGCGAAGTTTGGTTCGTGTATAATTCACTTTTGGATTATGGATTTTACCGCATAGTTGCACCAAATCAAGAAGTTATACGTGAAAAGGGAAATACCCCTTTCGCCATTGAAAATGATTATCCAGAAAGGCAGGAAATTGAAAAATACAATGCCTTGGCCACAAAATACAATGTCATTCCTATTGAAAAACGAAAAATTCCATTGAATGATTTAAAAACTCTAGAGACCATTTACAGTAAAATGAGCGAGGTGCAGAAAAGGGAAGCGCAACCCTTTCCTGAATGTTTACCAAAAACCAACACAACAATTCAGCATACCGTTAAACAGATTTCTGTCAACATCAATAATAAAGGTCAAATATTGGTCCAAGAAGATTTGGTTGCTTTGGAGGCGTTAACAAAGTTCCTTACGAATATCAATCCACATTTATCCGTTGAGCAAAGAAGAAAGATTGTAGCTTCTAAAATATATGTCGATACCAAAGCACCTAAAGAAGTGGTTCAAAAAGTCGAACGAATACTTGTTGAATATGGTGTAGCCACCATCAATATTGTAGGCCCGGAGGATAAACAATTCTCTAAAGTTCAGCATAGCGCCACCCGTGAGGAAATGAAGGAATACAACGCATTGGCCAAAAAGTACAATGAAATGGACCGTAACAGTATAATCATCAAAAACAAGGAAATAAAACGCCTAAAAGAACTGTATGGCAAAATGTCCAAAAAACAACAGGCGGATGCGGAACCTTTTCCAAATTTTCCCCCACCGCCTCCGGCTCCCAAAGCTCCCGAACCTCCCAAAAATGTTTCGGATACAGAGTATGCAGTGAACCAAATAGAAAGCATTATTGACACCCAGGATCCGTATGATGTGGTTGGCAAGACCATACTGGTTCATCGGTCGGAACTACCGGAGTCTCAACCGATCCCAACCTATATTAAGATGAGCGAACCCAATATAGCAACGCCACCACCTCCGCCAAACCCTATCTCCCACGTTGAAAGCATTGAGAAGTTGGCCAAAGAAGGAGCCGACTTTATGCTCAACGGCACACCCATTTCCGCCGAAAAAGCTCTGGAGGTCGTAAAAAAAAATGACAAGATAAATATCGACCCAAGGGAATCCACGAATGAAAAAACATTGGTAAAGCTGTCGGTCGACCCAAACCATCTAAAGAACTAAAAAGAACTCACAAATACTGTTAAAAGCCCCTTCCAAGGGGCTTTTTATGTAACAAACTTTGGTAAACTACGTTCTAACAGGTAAGGCTTTAATCAATCAAAAAACAAATCATCATGCTACAAAACTTTTTTATCCTCTGTTCCGGAGCGGATTCCGAAATTTTAAAAACCTGCTCCAAAGGCGAGCAGAACAAATACGCCGGTATTGGCGCCACCGTATTCTTTACGGCCGTCATGGCCTTTATTGCCAGTAGCTACGCGTTATATACGGTATTTGACAGTGTGTATGCCGCTGCATTTTTCGGGCTTATTTGGGGGCTTTTGATTTTTAATCTGGACAGATTCATCGTTTCCACCCTAAAAAAAAGGAACAATTTTTCACAGGAATTGCTGCAGGCCACCCCAAGGATTATTTTGGCCATCATCATCGCGGTTGTCATTTCCAAACCGCTTGAAATGAAAATTTTTGAGAAGGAAATCAATCAGGTGCTTTTGGAGCAGAAAAACGAACTTACCTTGGCCAACAAGGAACAACTTGCTTTACAGTACACGCCCAAAGTGGAGCAATTGAACCAGGATATCGCCAATCTAAAATCGGAAATAGCGGCAAAGGAAGCCGAAACAAACGCCCTCTATGATATCTATATCAACGAAGCTGAGGGAACTGCCGGAACTGGACTTCTGGGGAAAGGTCCCGTATATAAGGAGAAACGTGAAAAACACGATGCTTCCTTGGCCGAACTACAGCAATTAAAAACCACCAACGGTGAAAAGATTGTTGGTTTGGAAAACCAAATAACCTATCTTAATACGGAATATGCCGAAGTAGTACAGAACACACAACCTATCATAGACGGTTTTGACGGACTCATGGCCCGTATCAATGCCTTAGGTGAACTACCTTGGTTTCCCTCCTTTTTCATCTTCCTTTTGTTCCTTGCCATTGAGACCTCCCCCATCATTGCCAAGTTATTGGCTCCCAAAGGTGAGTACGATGTAAAATTGGAAGAACAGGAAAGTATCCTTTCCTCTTGGGTGACCCAAAAGGTGGCACAGCGTCAACTCATTGTTGCTACAGATGGGGAACTCAACCAAAAAATCTACGAAGATTTAAAAGGAGAAGAGGAACTCTACGGGTACAAAAAACAAAAAGCAGAAGAACTCTTACGCCTCCAGGCCGACAAATTCCACGAGGTTCAGGTTAAAAACCTCTAAAGACCATTTAAGTTTAGATTTTCTAAAATGTAAGATATTCCTTGTGGCCATCCCTACAAAGGACAAACCACAATTTCTCTGCTATTTCGGCCTGGACTATTGAATTTTAAGCCTTCAAATCAGCGTGATAGAGGTGGGCGTTCCTCTATCTAACTACAAGTAAAAGAGACACTCTTTATTTCATAACAGCATCACCTTTTGAAGATATCAACCTACCTTTGCGCTTAATGGGTACATTAAAGGAACAAAAGCAGAAAAAGAGGAGGGTATACAATCTGGTAATTATAATTTCCCTTCTGCTTGTAATTATTACCGCGATTTTGGTGAATACCTTATAAAATGGCCAAGGGCCAATCGCCTATTTATCTCCTTTTTTAACGACCTATGGAAAACAAAAAATGGAACCGCAAACGCATTCTTAAATCGGTAGGAAAGATTTTTCTTGCCCTTTTAGCCTTGTTCGTTTTTTTGGTTTTGGTTCTTAGAACACCATGGGCACAAAACTATATCGTTACGCAACTAACGGATTATGTTTCCGGTAAGACAGGTACAAAAGTAGCCATAGAACGAGTATTCATCACATTTGCAGGAGACTTAAAAACCAAGGGTATTTATTTGGAGGATATCCAAGGGGATACTTTACTCTTTGCAAAGGAACTTCAATTGGATCTACCCCTCTATCCACTGCTTTTTAAGAACCGACTTTCCATCGACGATGTTTCTGCGGATGGTATTATTGCCAATATCCATAGAGGTTCTGAGAGGGACCGATTCAATTTTTCCTTTATAATCGATGCTTTTTCGACGCCGACCGATTCCACACAGTCCTCGGAACCTATGGAAATTAGCTTGGGTAATTTTTCCCTTTCCGACTGGAAAGTGGACTACGAGGACGACTATTTGGGGACCAACGTACATCTTTCCTTGGGAACCTTAGAAACCGATATGGAGGAATTCGATTTGGAAACGATGATTTTTAGTGTTGTCGATTTTGAACTTGGAAATACCCAAATAACCTATAACCAAGCACATGCTTTTCCGGAAAGCGACGAACCTAATTCAAGTCCATTACCCAAAATAAACGTCGACCAATTGTTACTTGACAACGTAACGTATGAATATTCTTCCTCTCCCGATAGTATTGAAACATCTGGAAAACTAAACCATTTTAACATCACAGAAGCGAATGTGAACCTTCCTGAATTTATATTCACTGTGGAGGACTTCATTCTTGAAGATTCATCCATGTCCCTCGCCCTTAATCAGTCCGTGGATACCACCCAGACACAGAATACTTCCTTCGAGTGGCCCGAAATGGAACTTTCCACGAACAACATCCGCCTAAAGAATAATGAATTCCATTTTTCCAGACCGGACGCCCGTACAAACGAAACTACTTTCAATCCGAACAATCTCAACTTTCAAGAGATGACGTTCCTTGCGCGAGATTTCAATTATAAGCCTAAAAATTTTGAACTGATCTTGGATGAAACAACTTTTAAGGAAGCCAGTGGCATGGTCCTTAAACAATTAGCTTTCAATGTGCAGGTATCTGACAAAGCGTCCTCTCTAAAAGATTTATCTGTTTCCTTCAATCAGAGTAAAGCTCGTGCAAATTTGGAGATGGAATATGAAAGCTTAGAGCAGGCGTTGGTCAACACGTCCAACTCCAACCTAAACGCCAGTATTACGGATGTATCCATTGCCACCAAGGATGTTCAAAAATTCCTTCCACAACTCCAACACAACCAATATCTGGATTCCCTATCGCAGCACAATATTACAGGGAACCTAGAGGTATCCGGAAACTTGAAAAGGATTGACCGATTTCAGTCGGAAATACATTGGGGTCCCAATACACATCTTTACATTCAAGGGGAGGCCAGTGCTATCACGAATGAAAATGAATTTTACTATAATTTGCACGATATTAACCTAAACACGATAAATACGGATGCTTATAAGTTCATATCGGACAAAGAATTGGGAATTGAAATTTCAGAATCGATAGCGCTTACAGGGAATGCGAAAGGCACATTAAAATCCTTAGAAACGCATTTACAACTTTCAATCCCTGAAGGATCCGTCCATCTGGATGGCAATGCACGTTTTGATACGACTCAAAGTTTTGATGGCACCCTAAAAACCGATAGTCTCCATCTGGGTAAAATCTTGAAAAATCCGCAATTGGGATTGCTATCACTACATCTAAACGCCAGCGGGTCCGGAACAAACCTTTCCAACCTAAATTCTAAAATTAATGGTCAAATCCCGATGGTGGAATTTCATGACTACGCGTATAAAGATATTCTTATCAATGGGGAAATTAGTAATGGAACAGGTGGTGCGTCCCTTGAAATGCAGGACAGGAATCTTAATTTCAAATCCACGGCAACTATTGATTTAAAAGCAGCAACCAATTCCGTAAACTTCAATGCCAATTTAATAGGGGCGGACTTAAGGGCATTGGGCCTTACCAGAAAGGATATTAAACTAGCCGCCAATATGGAGGGCTCCTATACGGGGCTTTCGAATAATTTCAGCCTTGAAACCACCATCGACAATGGAATTGCGGTAACGGACAACCAACAATATCAAATTGCGCCGCTCAACATCAATGCCCATGTAGAAGATTCTATTACGGATATAAAAATAAAGAGCGGTTTTATTAACGGAGGACTATTTTCAAACGCCTCCCCTGCCAGAATCACAGCCGCTTTAAAAAACCAATTTGAAACCTATTTCAGTTCGGATTCCCTAACGACCATGGAGTTGGACAGTGTTAAAGCCACCCTGGACTTGGCACTTGCACCTACCCCCATAATTTCAAAGGTGTTTTTTGATGGTATACAAGAACTGGATTCCCTGACCATTGATGCTAAGTTCGATTCGTTTACCAAGGAAATATCCGGTCAGGTCATCGTCCCCAGGGTCTCCTATGCGGGGAGCACGATAGATAGCCTCCGGGTGGATTTGGAGGGCGACTCCCAGGATTTTAAATTCATGGCCGGAGTTTCTGAACTTGATTACCAACCGGTTCTTTTAAAAAGGACGTATTTGGAGGGCAGTCTTAAAAACAAGGAACTGGTCTTGGATTTTAGTTCGGCCAATGATACTACTACAGTGATGCACGTTGCATCGGAACTTGTTTTCCAACGTGATACGGTTCGGCTTCATGTGTCTCCAAAAAATCTCGTATTGAACAAAAAACCATGGGACATTCCAGAGGACAATGTCATACACTTAGCGAACTCGTACTCCCAATTTAAAAACGTATTACTCTCCAGAAACAGTCAAAAATTGGAGGTATCAACCCAAATTCCTGAAATGTCATCGGACCATATCGGCATCCAATTTGAAAACTTCCAGCTACAGACCTTTTTAAGCCTTTTCAATCCAGAAGAATCCTTGGCCAAGGGCATCGTGGATGGCAACTTTGTCATTTTAAATCCGTACGGGGCATCCGGTTTGGTGTCTGAACTCAATATAGACCAATTTCGGTTGCTACAAAACCCGTTAGGGACCCTCAGCTTAAATGCCTCCTCAAAATCGCTATCGGATTATGATATCGACTTACTATTAAAAGATGGTGGTGCCAATGTACGCCTTACGGGGGATTATGCGGCAACACAGAACGGCGCCGATTTAAACTTGGAGCTGGACATACAAAAATTGGAGACTGCTATTGTACAAGGTTTTTTTGCCGATGAACTCTCAAACCCTTCAGGAAATATATCTGGAAGTTTATTGGTCAACGGTTCACTAACCGAGCCAGAGTATTCGGGTAGGATCAAATTCAATGATGTGGGTCTTACACTATCTGCCTTTAAAACCGATCTAAAAATAAATGGCCAACAGTTGGATCTGAACGAAGAAGAAATCGCCCTCAACGCCTTTCGTATAAATGACTCGAACCAAGGCAGCCTACTATTGGATGGAGCGATTACCACGGACAACCTCTTAAATCCAGGTTTTCAACTTACCGTAAAGGCCAAAAACTTTACAGCCTTGAATTCGGAAAAAGGAGATAACGAATTGGTGTATGGGTCTGCCGTAATCGATACCGACCTAGAAATTACAGGAGATTTGGAACTACCGGTTATTAATGGCTCCCTGAGTATAGGTAACGCTACGGACCTTACCTATTTGGTACCTCAAACACAATACGAAATTCAGGAAAGGGAAGGTGTGGTCATCTTTGTAAATCGAGAAAACCCGGATGCTATATTGACGAGAAATACCGGGGAGACGGCCAGCTCCGTCTTTTCCGGAATGGATATCAATACCACCTTGGAGATTTCGGACGATGCCGTTTTCAACATTGTACTGGATGAAAAGACCCAAGACAAATTACAAGCCTCCGGCAATGCCAGTTTAAGCCTAAACATTGACCCCAATCAAGATATTCGATTATCAGGAAGGTTGGAACTCAATTCAGGTTTTTACAGGACCAGTTTGTACAATTTGGTTAGCAGGGAGTTTACCATCAATGAGGGGAGTAGTGTCACCTGGTCTGGTGACCCATACAATGCAAAATTGAATGTAACGGCCATCTACGAACTGGAAACATCGGCTGCACCCTTAATGTCATCCATTAGTTTTGGTCAGGATACCGGAATTTCGGGGCAATATCAAAGATCATCCACTTTTCTAGTGTATCTGATGGTCGGTGGGGAAATAACCACTCCCGAGCTCTCCTTTGCCCTCGATATGCCCGAAAATGCACAGGGTTCCTACGGTGGAGCGGTGTATGGGCGCATACAACAATTGAACGAGCAGGAATCTGAATTGAACAAACAGGTATTCTCCCTCCTGGCCCTGAATCGTTTTTATCCCACCTCCGGTAGTGATGGAAGTAATGGGGGCGCCATTGCCTTGGCAAGAAACAATGTCAACAAGGTATTGTCCAGCGAACTGAACACGATTTCGAACAAAATATTGGGAAACAGTGGTTTTGAACTTGATTTTGACCTGGACAGTTTTCAGGATTATCAAGGAAACGGCTACCGGAACAGAACCCAACTGAATGTCAATGCAAGTAAAAAATTATTCAATGACCGCCTAATTGTTACGGCCGGAAGCGGCTTGGATGTGGAGGGCAGTGCCGCCAATTCAGACACTTCCACTCCGGTCATCGGTAATGTAATGCTTGAATATCGTTTATCCGAAAAGGGAACCTACCGCTTAAAAGGATTTAGAAGACAAGAATATCAAAATATCATTGATGGACAATTAATCGTGACCGGACTTGCATTTATCTTCGATAGGGAGTTTAATAAATTTAGTCAACTTTTTAGTCCGGTCAAGGTAAAAACAGAAGACGATATAAAGGAAAATGACAACCAAAAAAAGGAGAACTAGACTTTGAAAACGTTGCACCTAAAATACGCGCTCTTCCCCCTATTGGTAATGTTCCTCTCCGCCTGTAGTGTTGAGAAATTCATTCCTGAAGGAGAAAAACTATATACGGGTGCCACTTTAAAAGTGGATACCATTGGTGACATTAGGGACCTTAAAAATATCGAGAGGGAATTAACAACTTTAATAACCCCTAACCCAAATACCAAGTTTCTAGGTATGAAACCAGCACTTTTTTTTTATTATAAGGCTCAAAGGGAGCGTCCAGGTTTTATATATAAATTCCTAAACAATTCTTTTGGAGAAGAACCTGTATACTTCTCTGAAATAAATCCGGAACAAGTAGAGGAGCTCTTATTGAACCGTTTGGACAATAACGGTTTCTTTTACAGTAAATCAAGCTCAGAAGCCAACATAGGGGATAAAAAGGCTTCGGTCAATTATAGTATCTCCATTCAAGAACCCTACATCCTTGGGAACTATCAATTGGATAGGGATTCGCTTCCAATTTATAAGGAGTTGGAAAAGCTAATTGTAGAAACTCCCTTAAAAAAGGACAATCGATTTGACCTTGACCTGTTAAAAGCGGAACGGGAAAGGCTTGACAATGGCCTGAAACAGAAAGGGTATTACAACAGCCAAGCCAATCTTTTGATTTTTGAGGCGGATACCAACCAATACAATAACAGAAAATTCGACCTGTTCCTTAGACTTAAAAAAGAAGTCCCTAAAAAATCAGCCATTCCATTCACTATAGACTCCATTACCGTTTTCCTGAATTATTCTATAGAAGGCGACACCATACCCGTTTCTAACCAAAAGAAAACCACCGTAAACGGAACTGATTTTATCCAAAACGAATTCTACTTTAGACCCGAATTATTGGAAACCTACCTACTCTTTAAGGAAGGTGATCTATATGATGCCAATACCTCTAGGATTACCAGCAATAGGCTTTCTTCATTGGGCAGTTACAAATATGTGAATATCCAATATACAGAACTGGACACTACCATGACCGATGGTGACGGGGGTTCCCTTGCTGCCGATATTTATTTGGCCCCTTTAACGAAACGTTCCATTCGGGCAGAGGTGCAGGCCGTAACCAAATCCAATGGTTTTACCGGACCCGGAATACAACTGACCTATAGTAACAGAAATTTGTTCAAGGGAGGCGAAACACTTAGTTTATCCACGAATTTTTCCTATGAATCGCAGCTATCTTCAGGAAACAATTCAAGTCTGAGCAGCATTGCCTGGGGGGTCAAGGGAGACCTAATATTCCCCAGATCCATTCCCTTTTCCCCAAAAAACTTTAGATATTCCGTGCCTAAAACAAAAATTTCTGCTGGTATCGATTACTTGAGACGTAGTCAGCTGTTCACCTTGAGCTCCATTAACGGTTCCTTTGGTTATACATGGAAGGAGAACAGGTATGTGTACCATCAATTAGACCCCGTAAGCCTCAGCTATGCGAGATTAACGAACGTAACGGAGGATTTTCAGGTAATTCTGGATGACAACCCCTTTTTAAGACGCAGTTTTGAGCAACGGTTCATCGCCGGATTGTTATATGGATTTACCTATGATGAAGTTTCTGATTTGGAAAAAGACTACCCAATATTCTTCTCCACCAACCTGGACATTGCAGGAAATCTTTTCAGTTTGATCGATGGAGGTTCGGGGACCATCATCGGTTCTGAGTATGCCCAATATGCCAAATTGGATGCAGACTTTAGGTTTTATTTGCGTTGGGGCAATGATCAAACCTTGGTATCGCGTGTCTATGCAGGGTGGGGCGTACCCTATGGCAATAGCGAAACCTTACCTTTTGTAAAACAGTTTTTTTCTGGAGGGCCCTATAGTGTCAGGGCCTTTAACATTCGATCCCTAGGTCCCGGGAATTTTAATGCCCAACAAGAAGATGCCACTACCGATTATTTCGATAGGTCCGGAAACTTGGTGCTAGAAGCAAATTTGGAGTATCGGTTCCCAATAGTATCCTATCTAAAAGGTGCTTTCTTTGTTGATGCGGGAAATGTTTGGTTGACCGGAAGCTATGAGGATTTAGAAGCGGACCAACAACAAAGTGCAGCTTCCAATTCGTTGTTTACTGATGGGAAATTTGAATCCGGTTGGATTAGTGAAGTAGCTGCCGGATTTGGATTTGGAGCGCGGGTCGACATTCAAAACTTTGTAATTCGGTTGGACTTGGCATCACCGTTTCGCATTCCTTACCGACCAGAAAACGACCGATGGAATATTCCATTTTTTGGGGATAAAGGGAACAGAATGACACTGAATTTTGCTATTGGATACCCTTTTTAGGAGTTGCTCTTTGGCACCTACAAGGCTATAAGGACTATTCCATAAATTTGGATACCTCTGCAAGACTTCTTCTCCAATGTCGTATGCGCAAATGCAATACATGCTTGATTTTGCTTTTGTCCAAAACACTATAGCTGGGTCGCTCAGCTGGCGTTGGATAGTCTTTGGAACGGATGGGTCTTAGGTCTACCTCAATATGGTTGATTTCGAAGATGGCCGCCGCAAAATCGTACCAACTGGCCACGCCTTCATTGCTAAAGTGATAGATTCCATACGCGTCTATTTCCTCCGAAATGATTTTTAGAATTACTTCGGATAGATCATGTGCCGATGTGGGCGTGCCCACTTGATCGAAAACGACCGATAACTGATCCCGCTCCATACCATATTTGAGCATGGACTTAAAGAAGTTATGACCATATGCCGAATACAACCAAGAAGTACGTATGATAAAATATCGCTCCATATTCCTTACTACCTCCTGTTCGCCCTTGAATTTGGAATGTCCATAAATACCCATTGGACGAGGTCTATCAGTTTCCAAGTAGGGAGTATTTTTTGTGCCATCGAAAACAAAATCCGTAGAAATGTGTATTAAAACAATGTTGTATGCATGGCAGGCTTTTGCTAGATTTTGGGCACCCTGCTGATTTATGAGCAAGGCTCTTTCCGAATCCTCCTCTGCTTTGTCCACTTGGGTATAAGCAGCACAATTGACACAATAATCAAAGCTGTCCTTATTTAAAAATTCCGTGACTGCCTCTAGGTTCGTAATATCCAAATCCTTCGAATTAGCGAATTCAAATTCAATGCTCTCATCAATCGGTTGAACCAATTTTTGTAAGGTTGTTCCCAACTGACCCGAACTTCCGGTCACCAATACTCTTTTTTTACGCTGCATCTATAGGGCTTAATGGATTACCAAATCCTTGAATTGAGGAAGTATTTGATCTTTCTCGGAAATGATAAGTTCGCTATCGGATAATTCCCAATCGATATTCAGGTTAGGATCATTATAGATGATTCCCGCCTCGGCCTTTGGGTCGTAGTAATTATCACACTTGTAAAAGAAGGTTGCCGTATCACTAAGGGTAACAAAACCATGTGCACATCCCCTTGGGATAAAAAGATGTCTATAATTTTCTGAGGATAAAATTGTTTTGAATACGTTTCCATACGTTGGGGAATCCTTTCGGATGTCCACCGCCACGTCCAACACCTTTCCCTGAAGCACCCTTACTAGTTTTGCCTGGGCACTTTCACCTTTTTGATAATGCAGCCCGCGCAACACCCCTTTTGTGGAAAATGATTGATTGTCCTGAACAAAATTCACCATAAAGCCTGTAAGCTCAGCATACCTTTTTTGATTAAAACTCTCGAAGAAATACCCCCTTTGATCTTCAAAGACCCTAGGTTCCAATTCATAACAGTCCTTTATGTTTGTTTCTTTAATTTGCATCTACACTTTCAGCCAATGAAATGTACAGTAAGTTTGCTTCTTCTAAATTTCACACGTGCAAGATACTTACTTTTTGGGAAGTTGGTTTTGAAATATGCCAAACGTAAACCTCAACTAAAAAAATAAGCCGATAGGGATATCGGCTTTTGAAAGATTCGGGGGAAACTACCTATGGTAGTTTTACTTTAAGGAGCTATGGGAGTTAGGGTGCTTAGAATTATTTCCTTTCTGTTGATACTAACATTACAAATCTGATAAATACAATGTGATTTTGATATTTCTAAATAGCCCAGGGATTTTTTGAGTTTACTTCGCTTATTCATAATAGTTTGTATTTAATTATGAAACAAATATAAAGTCGTGCAAAGAGAACATGAGGACTCTCAAGATGAAACCCCAAATTACTGTAGACGAATGGTAAATTACCTTAGATTATGATCTTAATTAAAAAAGTTTAAATAGGAGAATCTGCAATCACAAAGTTTGGATATATAAACAAGGTATTGGCTACTCGCCTATGATATCCATTTTCCTTAATAAAAAAGAGGCGTTCATGTTCTGGCAGATGCCCTTTTTGAAGATATAGTCAAAATGAAGTTCGTCATTCACAATCTCCGCATCAAAATAGTAGTTTTTAACCTTTGATAGTTTCTTGGCCACCTCGCACAAGCTTAGGTCATGGGTGGCAATGATCCCCGCAGCACCCGAAGATACCAAACGCTCCACGAACTTCCTTGAGCCTGCGGCCTTATCCGTACTATTGGTGCCTTTGAGAATCTCGTCCAAGACAACGAAATAACGATCCTTTTTTATTTCGTCCACAATGAACTTTAGCCTTTTCAATTCTGAAAAGAAGTAGGAGGCGTCATCCGTTAGGGAATCTGATGTACGCATACTGGTGATCAGTTTTATGGGACTGTATTCCATGGATGCCGCACATACAGGAAGTCCAATATTCGCCATCACAATCTGTAAGGAAACCGTTCTCAAAAAGGTACTTTTGCCGGCCATATTGGCCCCCGTGATGATAAAGAAATCGGTTTGCCCTATTTCGTAATCGTTCAGCACACACTTCTTGGGGTCCAGCAAAGGATGCCCGGCCTGCTTGGATTTAATGCATATTCCGTTTTCCTTAAGAATTGGAAAGGTATATCCCGGATGGTTAAAGACAAAATTCGCCAAGCTATTATGGGCATCGAAAAAGGCGATACAATCGAACCAAATACCCATGGATTCTTTGTGCTCAGAAATCCATTTTTCAACCTTATATGCCGTATACAGGCCTCTTAGAAACAAGCCGTTTCCAAAAATAAGGTATAATAGATTGTTGTTTTGGTCCAAATCCGACAATAAACCGGCGAATTCCCTAAGCACTACGGAGTTCTTTTTACCATGGCTTTGTATCCCTCCCTGTTTTTCCTTCAGTAGGGCCGACCCGAATTTTTGCGATTCGATGGCCGCTAGCAAACGATTATAGCGTTCGAATAAAGATTGAATCTTACTTGTGCCTGAAACGAGTTTGGTCATTTTTTTGGTAAAGGCACCTGTTATCAATAGCCCCAACAACAACCAGTAGAACAATACCGAAGTAGGTAGAAAACCCATAAGCAACAGGCCAAAAAACAGAATACTGCCTCCGGTGTACAGCCACGGTAAAAATCGCATAACACCCGGAACAAAGGGCCTGTAACTGGTTATCCAGTGCAATGCCGTTTGGGTGGTTACTTCCGACTTCGACAACGCCGCGGTGGCGGCAAAATCCTGTCGCCATTTGGGGATTTGAGCCAATTCCTTCATTGACTCTTGTTTTGCTTCAATTCGGTCCACAGTGTTTTCCTTTAATATGGAAGCTAAGAGTAGGCCGCCTTCCGGAAGGCTGCTTCTGTTCAGATACTGAAAAAAGGAACCCCTGCCAAAAAGGTCAATATCCTGACTATAAAAATGGGTATCGTCCTTAAATTCATCTCCTGTTGGAAGGTTTTTATAGTCCCTGTTTAAAACCTGGATCTCGGTTTCATTGATAGCGATCAATCTTTTGAGCTTGTCCCTTTTATACTGTAAATCGGTATGCCTAGAGACCAAATAAAGAAAAATGACCATGGCAACGACCAAAACTACCAGGACCATTCTGGTATTCCCATATAAAAAATAAACACCAACAACCGCAAGTATGAAAACGACCAAACGAACGGTGCTGGAGGCGAGCAATTGTGACTTTACCGTTTCCAATTGCCCCTGGTACGATTTTATTTCATCCTGATAAAAAGATAGGGGATCCCTCATGCCATTGCTTACTTCTGAAGTTTCAACAAAAGTAGGGTTTCAAACGCTAAGCAGGTAAATTTATAGGGATTGAATCACTCACATAACCAGCCGTTGTTCTGTAGCTCCGAAAATCGAAAACTTGCAGAGCTGGTGGGGGCACGAGATTGGGGAATTATAAATCCGTTTGGTTGCAGGAATTAAAAGACCCCAAAGGTTTAAAAAACCTTTGGGGTCTGGTTGCATTAACCAAGATTCTTCTTGCTCTTACTTATAATAAGGCATCATATTCCGTCCGAAGCTTCTTAGGGAACTTCGCTACCACCAAATCATAGGAATGGTCCGTAAGCTCCAGTACCAATTTTGGTGGTAAGTTTTCTAGAAAAAGGGTATTCCAATGGATCTTGCTCATATGGTAGCCGGGAATGATCTGGCCATCATACTTTTCCCTTAATTCCTCGCCACGATCCGGGTCACACTTTAGGTTCACTTGTGAGGGTACCCGTTCCAAGCCGCACAACGCAAACATTTTTCCCATGACCTTGAAAACGAGGGTCTTTTCGTCAAAAGGAAATCCTTCCGTTACGCCCTTTTTGGATAAGCAGTATTCCCGAAATTCCTCAATGTTCATTGCAAATAATACTATTTAAACCCTAAGGGAAAAAATGCAAATCTTTCTTCTATTTAAGTCCTCCCTTCACCTATGCTGAGCGAAGTAAAAGCATTGGAGGGATTGGGGAGGCTCTTATATACCTGTTGAGTCGTAAACAATCACTTTCTCCCAAAGATGTTCTGATTCCTCGATGAAAAGTTTATGCGGGGCTTCATCTTGGTACGCCTGTTGTGCCTCAGCAGATTCGAAGGACACCATCAATGAAAAAGTAAAGGAACCATCCACGACGTCCCTACTCGCTTTTGGCGGGGTTCCTATGAACTTGGTCTTGGCATACCCGGAATTGTCCAGAAATTTGGACAGGGATTTTACAAAGGCATCCCTATCGGCCTGACTATCTGGATTTTTCAACCAAAAAAATACGGTATGGTTGAAATTAGGATCGAATTCTTTCATGTTTTCTTTTGTTTGGCCAAAGGCCATGGTTGTAAGTACCAAAAATACTAAAGTTGTTATAGTTTTCATGTGATTGTATCCGTAGTTTGATAAGTTTATTGTTCGAGTAGTCTCTTGTCCTTTTCCGAAATATGCAAGGCGGAATAATCCAGTTTCCAGCCAATGGTCTCCACGATTTTTTCAATGAGCAAAACCGATTGCAACGCTTCCTTCTTGGCGGTCTCCATGAGTCCGCTTTCCGGTATTTTTTCCCTGATATGCTTTTTTGCCTCGGTGTTGAGACTTGTCAAATCATCAGGGGTAAAGGTATTGAAAAGTCCGTTTTTAATATCATAAAATTCCAAATCGGGCTCAATCGACAAAACCTCAGGTTCTGGAAAATTGGATAGGATAATCTTCCTTTTGCCAGTATCGGCATGCATCAATATTTTATTAAGATCGTATCCAATCTGTGCTTTCGCCTTAATGATGATGAGCGCCTTTTTTTTGCTGCTCAAAAGGCTCATAAACCGTTCCCGCGTATTTTCATACTTGTAGACTTCGGCAAAATCGCCCTCAACCGAAATCAACTTGCAGACACTGCGTATCTTTTCCAATAAAACGGTGGACTGATGCGTGGTAATTTCCTTGCTCTGTTTTTTTCGGAAGAGGGAAAACAGCCAATACATGCTGATTCCGCCCAAAATAAGGCCCAAAAAGACATCAAGTATATTATCCATTCCTTTTTCCTATCTCCCCTAAATGGGTGTATTTAAATCCCTTATTGTATTTAAGTCCATACCCAAAAATCCGGTCCATAGATGCGTGCGCGAACAGTATTACCCCAATCATCTGAACGACCGGCATGGAAAGGTACATCCCCAAAAAATACAAAAGTATGGCAATTCCCTTATGGTGAAAAAGATTATAGCCTATGGCCCCAACCTTTTCGTTCATCAGATAACCGAGCATGCCAATATCCGGCGTTAGCAGCAGTACAAAAAATAACCACCAAGGGTAGCCCAATAGTCCGTACATAAAGATGCCCAGCACGAACATGGCCACTTCCTCCAAACTCAATAAATTCCTCATACTTCGGTAATTTTAAACAACACTGGTCTGCTTGGGCTGGCATCATTCACGAACGGCGCTACCTGTAGGTTCAACAAATACATTCCGTCGGCTACCTCGTTGGGCACAAAAATAAATTCCGTAATGGTGGCCTCCTTTCGTATGTCGCCGTTCATGTTCCAAAAGGTTCGATGGCAACGCAAGGCACCGCCATCCCTTTCCTTATCCACGGATGGTAGGTCTACCAATAAATGGTCTATACCGCTGTTGACCAAAAATGTCATGGCATCCTCCATAAAATAAGGGGGATTGCTATTGGAATACTGTTTTGAGAACTTTTCCTTGGTGTTGGGCAAGGTGCGTACCACCAAGGCATTCGGTTTTGCCCCCTTCATGGCATTGCTCAACTGATGCTTGGAAATCACAAAATCGTCCCCCAATTTTCCCGGGGCGATCGTAATGACTTCGGCCAAAAAAAAGTAGTTTTTCAATTTTTCGTTGACGGAATAGACCTCACGGGTAATATGGCCGTAGCACTCCGTGTGCGTGCCATGGGCATGGGGGTTGAACCAGATATCATTAAAATTGGTGCTTGCGCCCTGCTTTACGTTACCCGTAAAACCATGTTCCACATGCGGCTCGATCCTGGGATGGTCCACGTACCACGCATTCACATTGGAAATATCACCGGTCATGGGTATGGATAAATCCAAAGGTTTGGAAAGGTCTACTTGATAAGTCCTTTTTTTAATGGTTAGGGTCGCTTTCAAAACAATTGTAGATCGGTTACGTGGTTTGTTTGTTATGACAAGTTAATCATAAACAGATCAGCGGCAATTCCATCCGCCAAAAACTTCCCTTTTTTGGTGGTAGAAAGTACATTTTCCTCCAATACCAACAGGCCTTCTTCCCTAAACTTTTTGGATTGCATCAAAAGATAGTCCTTAAATTTTTCCCCATACTCTTTTTGGATTCGGGTTACGTCCACGCCCCAAATGGTTCGAAGGCCGGTCATGACATACTCGTTGTATTTATCCTTTGTGGACAAGGTTTCCGTTTCCATGGGAAGTTCCCCTTTTTCCAGTGCCTTTATGTATTTGGGGTTGTTGCCGATGTTCCACCCCCTGCGAATCCCGTCAAAGGAATGTGCCGATGGCCCGATACCCACATATTTCTTTTGCTGCCAGTAGGCCGAATTGTTCTGGGAAAAATAGCCCGGCTTGCCAAAATTGGAGATTTCGTAACAAATAAAACCTTCCTGCAGCAATGTTTCGTACAAGAGGTGAAAGTGCTCTTGGGCCAGTTCATCACTGGCAGGCCGAATCAATCCTTTGTCCACAAAATTGGCCAATGCCGTTTTGGGCTCTATAGTGAGCGCATAGCTTGAAATATGGGGCACTCCATAGGAAAGGGCCTTTTCGATGTTTTTTTTCCATCGGTCCAAGGTCATATCTGGCATGCCGTAGATAAGGTCGATGGAAATATTGTCGAAATGGCGTACCGCATTTTTTAGGGATTCCGATGCTTCATCGGCAGAATGGGCACGGTTCATCAGTTTTAAATCGGTGTCAAAAAAAGACTGTATGCCAAGGCTCAATCGGTTGATGGGGCTTTTTGCCAATGCCTGGATTTTTTGGAGCGAAAGGTCATCCGGATTGGCCTCCAGGGTAATTTCTGGCGTATCGGCCACCTTATAATGCTTATAGACGGTCGAGACCAAATCATGGATTTCACCCAATTCCAGCACCGAGGGTGTTCCACCCCCAAAATAGATGGTTTCCACGTTTTCAGTGGCGAATTCCGACTTTCGTAATTCCAATTCCCTTTTTAAAGCGGCTATCATAGCTTCCTTTTTTCCCAGGGATGTGGAAAAATGAAAATCGCAATAATGGCAGGCCTGTTTGCAAAAAGGGATGTGGATGTACAAGCCCCCCCCGCCCCCAAAGGGGGAGCTATTTTCAGTATTCATACGAAGCTGATTTTCAAGAATCATTTAGCAATTAACAATAAGCAGTTAGCTATTAACAGTAAACAGTTAGCAGTATCATAATCATAATAATATTTTCAATTAACCTTTATTAATTCGTGTGGACTTCAATATTGAAAACATAATTCTAGATAATTCGTCCGCTCTTTCAAGTAAATCAACAGCAATACTTTTTTCTAAATAATAAGAATCCTGAAGCAATCTCAACCAATACTTAGTTTCTAAACTTTCCTTGTAGGCAATGGATATCTTAGAAGAAAAGTCAGCTGTTGAAATAGCACCATTTGCCTCGGCAATATTAGCTCCAATAGAGGTTCCTGCACGAAGCAGCTGTTTTGAAAGAATGAATTCCCTTTTCTCATCGATAAAAAATCTGGAAGTTTTTACAATCTCTAAAGCAAATAAATATGACTTTTCAGCTAATGGATTATTTTTCATTCATTGTTAATTGTTAACTGATAATTATTCATTGATTAAGTACCTCCAATCTTTCCCGGATTACTTTTAATGTAGGATTCCCACCCAGTATACGACTTCCCTACCTCTACCCTGCCTTCATTGTAGAAATGACAGACTGCTGCCGCAAGTCCGTCCGTGCTGTCCAAATTTTTGGGGAGCGATTTTAAGGAGAGTAGGCTTTGGAGCATTTTGGCCACCTGCTCTTTACTGGCATTCCCATTGCCCGTAATGGCCATTTTTATCTTTTTTGGGAGATATTCCGTAATAGGTATCTGCCTGGAAAGACCTGCCGCCATGGCAACTCCTTGTGCCCTGCCCAATTTTAGCATGGACTGGACGTTCTTGCCAAAAAACGGTGCTTCGATCGCAATTTCATCCGGATGGTAGGTGTCGATGAGTTCAATCGTGCGGTCAAAGATCAATTTGAGCTTGGTGTAGGGGTCTTCATATTTTTTCAATTGCAGTTCGTTCATTTGGAGGAACTGCATCTTTTTGCCCACTACTTTTATAAGGCCGAAGCCCATAATCGTAGTTCCGGGATCTATCCCTAAAATGATTTTTTCTGTCGCCAAACCTTATTTGGTGTTTAATTGTATGGGTATCTTAAATTTTGTTTTTACCGGAATGCCCCTTTTTAGGGCCGGGGCGATGGGAGGTATGTTCTTGAGACTTTGGGTGATGATCCCATCAAATTCGGGCATTTGCCGTAGGATGGCCGCATCCTTGATTATCTTTTCGACACTGATTTTCCCCTTCGCATCGATGACAAAGATAACATCTACCAGGGCCCCTCGGTCAGAATCAACGGTAAATTCAAATTCCCGCAAGGTATTTTCGAAATGGGTCGTCAATTGATGTTCAAAGCATTTTCTCTGTGCCTCTTTGCTGGCCGTTTCATCACATTCCATAAACAGCGGATAGGAATCCACGGAGTTCCAGTCCATTTCCCGAAGTTCCGCGTTAATCAATTCTTGGGTCCTTTTTTCCTTGGACTGGAAAAGGTTACAGGAACCCAAACTTAAAAAGACCAACAATACCAATATGCGTTGCATGACACCAAATCTATGGTGGAAATTACAAATTTTTGACGGGTTTAGTTTTTGGAAAAGTGGATTTCTGCCTTGAGATCGGAAATGCGTTTGGTTGCTATTTTGGTAAGGTAAGCTGTATCAATTACCAGTCTAATAATTTATATAGAAAGTATTTTGAAGTATTAGACCTGTCAGGTTTTGAAAACCTGACAGGTCTATAATTATAAGAACAACCTATCCAGACCATTTTTTATTCAATATCCAGAAACTTTTATCCTTTTTGTAGGTAAACCTTCATATCGAAATTCTATAATTTGTCCTTCCGATGCTTCAACCGAAAATTGACCGTCAAATTCAGAAATAACAGCCATATTACTCCCCGCAACCATTATATTAACCCCAGGTATTCCCATGAATTCACTATCCATTACCTTGCCTTTAAAGACATTAGAACCATCGTCAACTGCCAGTGCGCCAGTTACCTGTAAAAAATCTTCTATTTCATTACTGGCTTCCTCCTCGTTCGTATCCTTTAATTTAAAAGTCACAGGAACCGAATAAGCAACCGCCACTTCCTCACCCTTATTTTTACCTGGTTTCATTACTGGCAAACGCTTTAAGATTCGCTCGACCTCATCCTCCAAAAGTTTATCAGGTCCGCGCATGGCAATATTTTCAACGTTTCCTTCTTTTGAAATCGTAAAAAGGGCACTTACCCTACCTTCAATTCCCTTGTCCTGTGCTTCTTGGGGATAGCTGAAATTCTTGCCGATATGCCGCATTATTTTTTCATTGAAACAGGCACGGGTATCACTAGCATTTTCGCAGCCTGGGAAAATGGGTACTGCATCTACTTCGCCAAATGGTACGGCATTCGATTCTAAGGATTTCTTTGCCCGAATTGTTTGGGCCGACGTTCCATCCAGTTGAAAAACTACGGGAATGGAATAAGGTATGTTTACGGTCTTACCATCCTTTAAACCCGGTTCCATTTTAGGAAGCTTGGAGATGATCCGTTCCACTTCCTCCTCCAAAAGAGGATGGGGACCGCGCTTTTCGATATTAACTATACTTCCCTCTGAATTTATGGTAAACATAACACTCACCCTACCTTCAATGTTTTGCTCAAGGGCTTCCTCTGGATAATTAAAGTTTTTACTGATGTGTTCCATGATTTTTTGATTGAAACACGCCCTTTTGTCCTCGGAATTCTCACAGCCCGGAAAAATGGGTACAGCATCTACTTCTGAAAATGGAACCATATTGGATTTTAAGGAAGTAGCTTCCATATTCTCTTTGGAATTTGCCTCGCTTTCACACGAGGTATAGAATAACATACCGAGTACCAGGGGTACCAATACCAAATACTTTAACTGCCAGATTTTTTTTGATTTTGATTTTTGTAACATGACTATTCGTTTTTTGATTAATGTTGATTTAAAAAATGGATTGATGAAGGAAAAATTCCGGACTTCGAACGCTTGGGACAACAGCATTTCACAGTGTTCCTGTAGCTCTTGTTTGGGAACCTGGGCATCGGCGATAAATTCGTGCAGTTCCGTGAGTCGGTTTTGATAAACATAAACCAAGGGATTGAACCAAAACACGATTCGCACGACCTCGAAAAACAGTAGGTCCAAGGTGTGCCACTGCCTAATATGGACCATCTCATGTGCTACAATGGATTCGGTTTCCTTACGACTAAAATTCTCTCCTAAGAAAATAGACTTTAGGAACGAAAAGGCCACATTACTCTGAGGGATCAGAATCCTTCTATGGTCCCTATAAACTTGTACCTTCCCCGTCAACTTTAAGGTTCGCAAGCGCCAAAGTTTCACGACAAAGGCAATGACAGCCATTCCGCACCCAATGAAAAATAGGACGATGAGCCAAGTAATTTCCATTGCCGCCGGAGCAGTTCCAACTCCCACGATAGCCGTCGGCTGAAGGTTCCATAAATACTCGGAATACCCTAATAAAACGGGGGCTTCGTTTTTAAATGCCTCTATTTTTACCCAGGGCAAGGCCAAGGATGCGGCAAATGTGGCCAACAGATAGACCCGGTTCCATTGAAAGAAGGTCTCGCGCTTAAGGAAAAAATCATAAATAACGAGGAACACCAATTGAAAGGCGATGCACTCTAGGATATACTGTATCATTTCTTGTCCTTTTTTATTTCGTTCATAATGGACTCCAATTCGGACAGGCTCATATCGTTCTTCTTCATGAAAAAAGAAACCATACTCTTGAAGGAGCCCTGAAAATAACCGTCCACCAATTTGTTGATGCTTTGGTTGCTGTAATCCGATTTTTTCACGATTGGATAATAGAGGTATCCCTTTCCCTCCTTCTCATGGTCCACAAAGCCCTTGCTCTCCAAAATCCGAATGATGGTGGAAACGGTGTTGTAGGCCGGCTTGGGTTCGGGCAATTCATCAATGACACCCGCTACGTTCGATTTTTCCAATTGCCATAATACCTGCATTACCTCCTCTTCGGCCTTTGTTAATTGCTTCATTACTTTAGGTTTTTATTTTTATTCTAAATACAAATTTCAGTTATAGCACCCTTCGACTCCGCTCAGGGTAGCAGTTCGATTCGTAAATCTCATCGCTAATATAACTAAATATTTAGTTTAAACTAATTTTTTAGTTAAAAAATTGATTTCAGTATGACACTTGTAACATTTTTGACCTATTTTCGTCCAATCGTCATATGGATATAGCACTATTGATTATCGGGTTTATTTTTATGCTGCTAGGCATCCTTGGCAGCTTTCTCCCCGTACTTCCGGGACCACCTATTAGTTGGATCGGACTCTTACTTTTATACCTTACTAAGGCCATTCCCAACAGTTGGTGGGTGTTGGGCATCACCCTCGCCATTGCACTCATTGTATTTGCGCTTGATTATATCATTCCTGCCATGGGTACGAAGAAATTTGGCGGAACACGGGCAGGGATGATAGGTACGACCATCGGCCTCATAGTTGGATTGCTCGCACCTATACCTGGAGGAATCATTATTGGTCCTTTTGTAGGTGCCTTTCTAGGGGAACTATCGGCGAAAGCCGATAACAAAACGGCCCTAAAAGCTGCCTTTGGTTCCTTTTTGGGTTTCCTTACCGGTACGTTTATGAAGTTTGTGGTCGCCGTGGTCTATTTGGGACTGTTCATCTCCACCGCTTGGGAGTACAGAACGGCGTTGTTTCCGTATTTTAATTAATCCAGCCAAACGGTTTTTTCCGAAATTGGATTTCTTGTAGATACCGGCACATCGCCATCATAATAGCCCATGTACAAAAATCCTAGGCATTTTTCCCCTACGGCAATGTCGAAAAATTCATCCATGTACTTAATAATTCCCGGGGAGCTCCAATAACACCCAATTCCCAGCTCGGTACAACATAACCACATGTTCTGCACGGCCATGGCAACCGCGGCCACCTCTTCCCACTCGGGAAGGCTCTCCTTAGGGTCTCGCTGCATACAGATGGCTATCACCGCTGCGGATTGATCGGCGTTGGCGCGTAACTTTTTGATCTTGATCTGTTGGGGTCGTGCATCAGTATCCTCATATTTTTTGGACAGGAATGCGCCCAAGGCTTCCTTGGATTTTCCCCGTAGTACCTTAAATCGCCATGGTTCCGTTTTTTTATGCGTTGGCGCCCAATTGGCGGCCTCCAATATGCGCTCCAAATCGGTTTTGGATAGTTCCTTTTCTATATATTGAGGTGGAAATACCGACCTTCTTTTTTTAATCAAATCAAATACCATAGAGTTTTATATTACGTTAAAATCCCTTTAGAAGAATGAATGTTCATCCATAACAAATATAGGACATAGGCCATATATTACCTTCGTACTGCTTCGCCAAAAAAAATATGAAAACTGCTTCAGGTTCCTATTTTTAGACCTTCTTTATAACACTTTGCGGATACCATATACAAATCTAAGCACTTTAAGATTCCATAAAGTCAAGGTTTGTGTCGCGGTAATCCTACCATTTTCGCTACCCACGACCAATGTATCCTTGAAGGACCTGATAAATTTTGTCCATATTTCACTTTTCGAATCCATAAGCAAAAAGTAAAATCCGCTATCCCCTATTTTTTTGCCTGATGAATCCAATATCAATTCACCATTCTCACCAACTGTAGGGGCTAAAATAACGGTGGCATTTCCATTAGGTAACGGAAAAACCGCTTTGATACACGTGGGTCCATTGGGCAAAACACAAGTTCCATATACCCCTGAATATACTACTTCACCCGTGGATTTAAAAGTTCTCAGCCACACCGTTCTTTTGACCTTATTGGTTTGGGAATCCACCAATTTTATTATTTCACTGGTTAGTCCCATGGAACCTTCCAAATTCTTAATGGGAACATTAAGCTGCTCAATTCTCTTACTAAAGATAATTTTTACCAATATGCCAAAAGCCTTGAATAACGGGTTCCATTTAGCTTTCAGAACAAGATCGTAGTTCGAAGTGTTCTCGTAAAAATCAATAACATCGGGAGAGAGCTTTTTCATATCATTTTCGGAAAGCCCTAAATCCATGATGGAATCCAGTAATCCCTTATCCTTTCGTTGATTATCGATTAACAGGTTTTCATTGTGGGCTAGTTCCTTTATATATTTTAAACCTATTCCATTTATTCCACCAAAGGGCCCAAAGAGCCACTCGAATCTCGATTTATCAATCTTTTGGCCAAAAAGAATCACCCATTGTTGGGTAATCCAGTCCTGTACACTTTGATTTTTCCTAGCTACTCCCATTATTATTGAAATACCCTATCCTTTGGGAATAAAATTAGTACTGCCTTTCCAAGTGCCAAACTCCGCCAGAGGCTTGAACCGAAGTGTGGTAAACTCAAAATGAAAGTCCTTTCTCTCCCTTTCTTTCATTGCGTCTATATGCCTTTTTGGATTTTCAACTTTACTATGGCCTTGTACCATATCCTCCATCTCCTTTACAGATTTCCAAATAGAAAAAGTGGAAACCGTATTCGGAAACTTTACAGCGGCCAATGCGAGTGTTGTACTGGGATGGTCCCTTACCAGTTTTTCAACTGGTCTGCCCCAGTTTATGAATCTGGGTACCGAAACAGGCTTCATCCGGGCAATGGTTACTGCAACAACGGGGCCATTCATGCTATCTAACTTCTTATTGTATTCCGGAATTTTGAATCCCTCGTATTGTCCCCATTGTCTTGTAAACGACAAGCGAACGTGCCAACCGCTAGAAAGAACCTTGCCAAAATGGTCATTCTCTAGATAGTGATTAAGTGCGGTTTCTTCCTCCCATTGCATAAAAACAGCTACTTGCCCAATGAGTACTCTTGCAGTCGATAAAATCGGCGAACCTAAGGTCATGGCTGTCATATATTCTGAATGCACCAATCCCTTTGTTCCCTTGGAAATAGGTGGAAAGAGTATGCCCTTCAGCGCGTGGAAAAAATTAATTTCCACTAAATGATAAGAGAATAGCGCCACTCCAATTTAGTTTTTATTTGAAATTCCTTTAGTTTTTAAATTCTTCCAAAAGGAAGTCTAACGGTGCGTTCCTTTCATCAAGAACCAAACAACAAATCGATGCAGTTCTGTAAAACCGGATTCCTATGTTCCTTTTTCCAAATGGCAGATAGCAGTGCCTTTTGTTCAATATCCCTGAGCTCTATAAACTTCACCCGCATTTGAAAGCCATATTGTAGGGCCGTTGGGACAATGGCAATGCCCAAATTGTTCTCCACTAATTTAAAAATGGTCTGGGCGTGCACGGATTTATGGGAAACCTTGGGTACGAATCCCGCATCGGAACAGATGCTCATGATTGTTTCGTAGTAATAGGGACTGTAATCCTGACTGAACAAAATAAAGTTATCTTCGGAAAAGCGTTCCATCCCCGAGTATTCCCTTGTAAGCATGGGATAGCTTTCGGGCAATACCAAGGAGAAGGTGTCCTCATAGACCGTTCGCATGTGCAAATTGGCCGGAACTTTGGCCAATCGAACAAAGCCTATATCCAAATCTCCCTTTAAAACAGCATCCACTTGGTTCAAATTGGACAGCTCCTCCAAAGAGGTCTTTATCTTTGGAAAGGTATCCCTCAATTTTAAGAGCAGATTTGGGATGACATCCTGCATGGCGGAACCCAAAAACCCGATCCGAATTTCACCCGTATCGCCCTCCCCCATCAGCTGTAATTGTCGTTTTATCTCCTTTAATTGTTTAAACAGCGATTCGGATTGGTGCTTCAGGTAATGGCCTGCAGGGGTCAGTGCAACCTTCTTTTTATCCCTCACGAAAAGTTCCGCCTGCAATATTTCCTCCATTTGCTTTATTTGGCGTGACAGTCCCGGTTGGGAGATAAAGAGCTTTTCCGCAGCCTTTCTAAAATGTAGTTCATCGGCTACCGCCAAAAAATACGTAAGGTGCCGTAATTCTATTTGAGAACTCATAGTTATCGATTGTTCAACAAAATGGTATTGGTAATTATCAAACTTAAACAATATCTTTATAAAACTAATATCTAAAAGGCAAATTTTGGCGTTGGACACCTTTAAATTTGGAGAAGACTGGCTTACTGTAGGTAAGGTCTTAAGTATTGGAAAAGGAGGTACTACAATTGTTCTTTCCCAATCGGTTGAAAAAAGGATCGAGAACAGTTCGCAGGTAGTCACATCCATCGTGGAAAAAGGACATCCTGTTTACGGGATCAATACGGGCTTTGGGCCGCTATGCACCACAAAAATTTCCAAAGAGGAGACGCGCATTTTACAGACAAACATCCTTAAAAGCCATAGTGTGGGCGTTGGAGAGCCTATTTCTAGGGAATTGGCCAAAATCATGCTGATTTTGAAGGCCCATTCCTTGGCAAAAGGATATTCCGGCATCGCGCTTGACACCTTGGAACGAATTATTTGGCACATAGAAAACGATGCGATACCTGTGGTCCCCTCCCAAGGTTCCGTTGGAGCGTCGGGTGATCTGGCTCCCTTATCGCATTTGTTCCTTCCCCTCATAGGGCTGGGCAAGGTCGATTATCAAGGTAAAATTATCCCGACACAGACCTTATTTGAAAAAACGGGACTGGCATCCCTAAACTTGGGGCCCAAGGAAGGGCTCGCCCTTATCAACGGAACCCAGTTCATTGCCGCCCACGCCGTCAAGGTCGTGGAAAAATTGCATTCGGTTTTGTCCCAAGCCGATATCATTGGGGCCATGATGATCGAAGGGCTGCAAGGTTCCGTAAAGCCCTTTTACAAGGAACTGCACGAACTACGTCCCTTTAAGGGCAATATCCATGTGGCCAGGCGCGTCAAGCGATTGCTAAAGGGTTCAGAAATCATGGAGGACCATATCGATTGTGACCGCGTACAGGACCCGTATTCCCTGCGTTGTATTCCCCAAGTGCACGGTGCCTCCAGAAATGCGTGGTTACACCTGAAGGAACTTTTGGAAACCGAACTGAATTCGGTTACGGACAATCCCGTCATCATTGACGAGGAACTCACGATCAGTGGCGGAAACTTTCACGGGCAGCCCTTGGCACTGGCCCTGGACTATGCCTGCTTGGCGGCATCGGAAGTGGGAAATATTTCGGACCGCCGCATTTATTTAGCCTTAGAAGGAAACAGTCCCGGCGTACCCAAATTGTTGATGAAGGACACGGGGATCAATTCCGGTTACATGATACTACAATACACCAGTGCGGCCCTGGCCAGCGAAAACAAGGGGATGTGCTTTCCGTCCAGTGCGGACAGTATCCCCACTTCCCTAGGGCAAGAGGATCATGTGAGTATGGGCTCCATTGGAGGCAGGAAGGCGCTTCGCGTCATAGAAAATGTAGAAAAAATATTGGCTATAGAATTGTTGACGGCGGCTCAGGCCTTTGAATATAGAAAGCCCTTAAAATCGGGCATCTTTTTGGATGAAATACACAAAGCGGTTCGGAAAAGGGTACCTTTTGCCGAGAAGGACCGTGTTTTTTCGGACGATATCGAAAAGGGCATCGAAATGATCCAAAACAAAACGATCATATCGGTGATTGAAAAAGTTGAAAAGAACACAAACATTTCGCTCAAAACGAAATATTCGGCAGAATTTGAAAGCTATTGATATATGGAAGCATTGCAATTAATCGGACCCTTCAAACAATTATTGACCATGGAGACCCTGCCCTTAAAAGGTGCGCTGTCCGATAGTCAACTTTGGATCACTGAGGATGCAAGCCTATTAATTTCCGATGGAAAAGTGATGGCCACGGGAAATTACGCTTCCCTAAAAAAAGAACATCCTTCCGCAAAATGTCACGAATTAACAGGTGCCCATGTGTGTCTTCCCGGTTTTATCGATGCCCACACCCACATTTGTTTTGGGGGAAGCCGGGCCAACGACTACGCGCTCAGAAATTCGGGAAAAACCTATTTGGAAATCGCTAGAGCGGGTGGTGGTATTTGGGATACGGTTACCCAAACCAGAAAGGCGGACAAGGAAACCTTGATAAAAAGGACGGCAAAATTGGCCAATCGGCACCTTAAAACGGGCGTCACAACGCTGGAGGTGAAAAGTGGATACGGACTTTCATTGAACGAGGAAATTAAAATGTTGCAGGCTATACAGAAAGCCGACAACGAAGTTCCATCGGACCTAATCCCAACCTGCCTTGCCGCGCACATGTTCCCCAAGGATTATGCGGGTACCAAAACCGAATATTTACAGGAATTGGCCCAAAAGTTATTGCCAAAATTGAAGGCCGAAAATCTCACCAACAGAATCGACGCTTTTATTGAAGAAAGTGCCTTTACTCCAGAGGAAATAGCCCCGTATTTTGAAGCGGCCAAACAACTTGGATTTGATATCACGGTGCATGCCGACCAATTTTCCACGGGCGGTAGCAAAGTGGCGGTTGATTTTGATGCCATCAGTGCAGACCATCTGGAGGCCAGCACGGATATAGAGATTGAACTTTTGGCCAAAAGCAATACCATCGCCACGGCCTTACCGGGGGCCTCATTGGGACTTGGCTGTAATTTTACACCGGCAAGAAAATTATTGGATACCGGGGCCACTTTGGCCATTGCAAGCGACCACAACCCGGGTTCCGCCCCCATGGGCGATCTATTGACCCAAGCGGCCATATTGGGTGCTTTTGAAAAATTATCGAATGCGGAGGTCCTGGCCGGAATTACCGTAAGGGCGGCCGCTGCCTTGGGGCTGAAGGACCGGGGGAAACTGGCCAAGGGATACTTGGCGGATTTTAGCCTTTTCCATACCGATAACTATCAGGAAATCCTGTACAACCAAGGAAACCTGAAACCCTGCATGGTCTGGAAAAACGGAAATTTGGTGTACAACAAGCATAAAGCCTAAAGACTAGCATGGATTTTAAAGCACAGATTCTTGCGGGAATCCCATCGGAACTACCAAAGAAAAAAGAACGTTCTTCCACCGTTTCACACGCCCCAAAAAGAAAGGATATCCTTTCAACCGAAGAAAAAAAACTGGCCATACGCAATGCGCTGCGGTATTTTCCACGGGAATGGCATCAAGAACTTGCGGAAGAATTCGCTCAAGAACTCATGGAATACGGTCGGATTTACATGTACCGCTTCATGCCCGATTATAAAATGTACGCCCGACCCATTTCCGAATATCCCGCCAAGACTTCCCAAGCGGCCGCTATAATGTTAATGATCCAGAACAACTTGGACCCTGCGGTGGCCCAACATCCGGAAGAATTGATTACCTACGGGGGCAATGGCGCCGTTTTTCAGAATTGGGCCCAATACCTTTTGACCATGAAATTTTTGGCCACGATGACCGAAGAACAAACGCTTCACATCTATTCCGGGCATCCCATGGGCTTGTTCCCGTCTTCCAAGGAAGCCCCTAGGGTGGTCGTGACCAACGGTATGATGATTCCCAATTATTCCAAACCTGATGACTGGGAACGTTTTAACGCCTTGGGTGTCACGCAATACGGGCAAATGACGGCAGGTTCGTATATGTACATAGGTCCGCAGGGCATTGTTCATGGCACTACGATTACAGTCATGAACGCCTTTAGAAAAGTGTTGAAATCTGGAGAAACACCCGAAGGTAAAATCTTCCTTACGGCCGGACTGGGCGGTATGAGCGGGGCCCAGCCCAAAGCTGGAAACATTGCGGGCTGCATTACCGTCTGCGCCGAAGTGAATCCGGCGGCCGCCCGAAAACGCTTTGAACAGGGTTGGGTGGATGAACTTTTGGAAAGTATTGACAACCTTCTTGAACGAACCAAAACCGCCATCGCACAAAAAGAAGTTGTTTCATTGGCCTATATAGGAAATGTAGTGGATGTTTGGGAGCGCTTCTATAAAGAAAACATTTTTGTGCATTTGGGTTCGGACCAGACCTCCTTGCACAATCCTTGGGCCGGGGGCTATTACCCCGTGGGACTCGGTTATGAAGAGGCCAACGAATTGATGAGCACAAATCCCGAACTTTTCAAAGCCAAGGTTCAGGAATCGCTACGGAGACATGCCAGTGCCATCAACAAGCATACGGAACGAGGTTGCTATTTCTTTGACTACGGTAACGCCTTTTTGTTGGAAGCGTCCAGGGCCGGAGCAGAGGTAATGGCAGAAAACCAAGTTGATTTTAAATATCCTTCTTATGTTCAGGATATATTGGGACCTATGTGTTTCGATTTTGGATTTGGTCCGTTTCGATGGGTCTGCACGTCGGGGAATCCGGAGGATTTACATAAAACGGACCAGATTGCGCTGGAGGTGATGTTAGGTATAAAAACGACCGCACCAGCTGAGATTCGGCAACAAATGGACGATAACATCAAATGGATCCAAGAGGCCGAAGAAAACAACTTGGTCGTGGGTTCCCAGGCACGGATTTTATATGCGGATGCGGAAGGTAGGGCAGCCATTGCCGAATCCTTTAACCAAGCGGTGAAGTCGGGCGAAATTTCCTCGCCGGTTGTTTTGGGTAGGGACCACCATGACGTAAGCGGCACGGACAGTCCGTATAGGGAAACCAGTAATATTTACGACGGAAGTAAGTTCACGGCAGATATGGCCATCCACAATGTAATCGGCGACAGCTTTAGGGGTGCCACCTGGGTATCCATCCACAACGGTGGCGGCGTAGGTTGGGGCGAGGTCATCAACGGCGGTTTTGGCATGGTGCTCGACGGGACAAAGGAAGCATCGAACCGATTAAAAAACATGTTGTTCTTTGATGTAAACAATGGCATCGCCCGAAGAAGTTGGGCCCGAAACAAGGAAGCCATCTTCGCATTACAAAGGGAAATGGAGCGCACACCCAACTTACGCGTTAATTTACCTAACTTCGTGGAGGACCACGTTTTGGAAAAATTATTCCTTTAGCAGGAATCAATCGGATAGTTCTTTTGTCTCCTCGAAGGCAGTCGGGAGGTCGTCATAATTTGCAACTAGGAAAGAAGGTCTCGACTGCCCTCGACCGGACAAATACATATTTTAGGGCGACCCTAGCATTAAAAAAAATATATGAGCAACTACGCAGAAACTTTTTCGGAGATATACACTGGAAGGCCTACGGGGCGGCAACTGTATTTACATGAAAAGATTTCTTGCGTTCCTATTTCCAACGTATCAACGGTTGCTTCCAAAAAATGCTTTGCCCTTTTGGGCTATGCCTGCGATGAAGGGGTGAAAAGAAATTTGGGTCGGCCTGGTGCCGTAAATGGCCCGGATGCCATCCGAAAGCACTTTGGCAAACTGCCCAACCATCTTCCCACGGAGACGCTGCTCTATGATGTGGGCACACTACAATGTTTGGAAGGCGATATGGAAGTAACCCAACGGGCCCTCAGCGATTCCATTTGCCAATTGCTTCAACATAAACACTTCCCCATCGTACTTGGCGGCGGACACGATATGGCCTACGGCAGCTACAACGGACTCAAAAAATATGTTGCAAAAGGGGAAACCATCGGTATCATAAATTTTGACGCCCATTTTGACCTAAGAAACAACAGACAAGACAACGGTCACACTGTGAACAATTCCGGAACCCCGTTTTACCAAATAGCCCAGGACTGCCAAGCGGACGGCACCCTTTTCAAGTATCTCTGTTTGGGTATCAGACAAGATGCGAATGACAGGATTCTCTTTGAAACGGCCAAGGAACTGGATGTTAAGTACATCATGCGGGACACTTTTAGAATCCAATTCCACAATGAGATAAACGCCTGGATCAATGCCTTTACAGGCAATGTGGACCACATCTATGTGACCATTGATTTGGACGGATTTTCTTCGGCCTACGCACCCGGGGTAAGTGCTCCCTCGCCCATGGGTTTCACCCCGGATGTTGTCCTAGAATCCCTAAAGACCATTATGGCAACCGGTAAACTTAGGGTTTTGGACATTGCAGAATTAAATCCGGATTTTGATAGGGACGATCAAACGGCAAAATTGGCGGCATCCTTAGTGCATTACGTTTTACATGCTGAACGTAACTGAAAAGATTCCGCATTCAAGCGGAATTAGTTCAACCAACGGATAAATGTGCACTTCGTTTCACCTATCTGGTTTTCACTAACAAAAAAAGCCTCCCAAATGGAAAGCCTTTCATTGGTTCAATAGGTATAATCCTATTTTTACCACTGTCCCAAAATCCCTTTCGGGACACAACACAACAGCACAAAGATAAGAAAGGATTTTTATTTTTTAAGGTCATTCTAAAATTATCATCGGATGAGCGGTCTCCTTTTTCCTTTGAATTGAAATTTGACCATGAAGGGAATTCACGATTAAAAACCATATAATCAGATAAATAGATCCAACCAATACAAGTTACCAAGGAAACCTTCCACTGGTCGACACTTGGGTAGTTACTCCAAAGCGGCTACGTAATTTGCAGGTCCAAATCCAAATCGACCTATCCCATGAACCTACGACCGGTTGCCTTCATAATTGTCCTATTGCTGTTTTTTTCGTGTTCAAAAGAGGATATTTCCACCTACCAAGAGGATTTAGTGGTACGTTTGGACGAGAAAATTGAGACAGTATCCCATAAGACCAATGAAAAATCGCAACATGTTGATGAGGCCTTTGTTCATTGGATCGTAAACCGGCAGCAAGCATCGGGCCTGATGGAAAGTACGGAAATCTCCAATTTCACTTCCTTATACGACAATGCCTTGGCCGCGATATTTTTCATCCAAGAGGATCGAAGGGAAAATGCGGAAAAGATATTCGATTATTATTACTCTATTCGGGAAACGGAACTACCTCTAACGGGCGGGTTCTATCAATTTAGAAAATCAGATGGTTCCGATGCGGAAAGGATCTGGATGGGCGACAATGCCTGGCTGCTGATCGCTTTGAACCAATATGCCACCAAATACGGATCTGGAAAATATGAATCACTTTCGCTTCAATTGGAAAACTGGATCCGTTCCCTACAAATGGAAAATGGGGCTTTGAGAGGAGGAACAAATTCGGATGGAACGGAGATACCCAATGTTACGGAAGGTATGATCACGGCCTTTCACGCCGTAAAGGGATACGACGCATTCCATAAAAACATGCTGGATTTCCTGAAAAAGAATCGGTGGGACGAAGAGCTTGGACTGTTAATGGCCTGGCCTGAAAATCCAGAATATGCCTTTGCCCTGGACGTGCTTTCCCTAAGCAAACTTATTTTCAACGACCTCTCTGACGATGTGCTCTTCCAAGCCAACAAGTTCCTGAACAATCAAACAGCCACCATGAGCGGTGAAATGATTTCAGGCTATTGCTTCGACCAGGACAAGGATGTAATCTGGCTGGAAGGTTCCGCACAAATGGCAGTGGCCTTCAACAGTATCGCGCGGTTCGATATTTCGGAAAATATAATGGAAAACATTGAAAAAACGGTCATACAGAGCTCCATGACCGATAACGCTCAAGGCATACCCTATACCGCCAACTTTGGCACTTCCTATGGAAGCAACGAACTTTGGAATCATACGGATATTACCCCGGCGCTGTCCTCCACCCTCTGGTACTACTTCGCCAAAACCAATTTCAATCCTTTCGATACGGGAAAAAAGGACATGCTACCTACAGCCGACAAATTTTGGGAATACGATTTTTAGTCGCAGTTTTAAAAAACCTTTAACGCATTTAAGAGTCCCTAAACACTATCTTTCAATTAAAAATGAAAGATTCAGTCTACGTTTGGGTAGTGATTACCACATTGGCCTTGGTCACGGTCACCATAATGTCCGTAATGAACCTCCCCTTTAATTGGATATTTTATTGCACCGTGCTAGGCCAGGCCCTTATTGTCATCATGGTCTATAAAGTACTGACCGATAATTACAAGACGGACAAAACATTCAAGGATTTTTACGAGGACAATCCCATTGGGAACCGCGTTAATTAGGTACGACTACGTTTTCCCTCTTACTGGATTCCTTTAAATGGGAGGTCATGCCCAGTTCCGGTATGACCAGTAGCGGTATTTGGGTGTGAAATGCCACTCTTTTTACTACGGGCTCACGTACCAATTGTTCCATGTAACTGTGTTGGTAGTTCAACATGGCCAGTAAGTGAATGTCCATTTCCCTGGAAAAGACCTCCAAGGTCTTGGAAACGGAATTCAACTCGGATACGGTGTGTACGTAATGCTCCACTTCACCCAGGTACTTGCGCAACATTCCCAAATTGAACAATTGAAGCTCGGACAGGGTCTTGATTTCATATTGTACATGTACGATCCGAACGGTGGCATCAAAAATGCCGGCCAGTTCCACCAAAGGCCTTAGCTCGGATTTGGTATAAAATCGGGTGAAATCCGTCGCGAAAGCGATTTCGGTCGGTTTTTGAAATTCAAAGTTTTGCGGAATGGCCAATACGGGACAGTCCTTTACGGATTTGATGACACGTACCGTATTGCTGCCCATGAAAACCTCTTCCATTCCTGTTGCCCCCGTGGTTCCCATAATGACCAGTTCAATGTCATAGGCCGAAATACTTTCAATGATCTCATCCACCAACAAACTAAAGGAAGAAATGGTCTCAAAATGATGATGCTCGTTCACAAAGTCATTCTTGACCCGCGCCAATAGATCATCCAGGCCCTTTTGGGAATATTTGGCGGCACTGTTCGTTAGCATACTTTCCTCAAAGGAAGCCGCCATAAACCTGCTGCCGGCGATGGCTGGGGTATAGGTATTCAATAAATAGAAGGTACATTCCTGATCCCAGAACATGGAAATGGCATACTTGATGGCATTGCAGGAATTATCCGAAAAGTCCGTAGGGATTAAAATATTCTTCATCTAATTTCATCTTTGAATATGGGATAAAATTAGACCGAGCCTTACGAGGAAACTATGACAATTGTCATCTTTGGGAAATAATCGACTTAAAAACCTTCCACAAGGTTTTTTAGCGCCTTTTCATCCTTGATGCCGATTCTTTTCCCGGAAGTTTTTAGATACCCTTTTTTCTTAAATTCTGAAATGATTCGGATACACGATTCAATGGCCGTACCTACCACATTGGAAATATCCTCCCTGGACAACACAAGTCTTAGATAGCCTTCCTCATCCTCTCCAAAATTATTTTTCAGGTACAGGAAAGCTTCCGCCATTCGTTGTTTGACGTTTTTTTGGCTCATGTTCACGATAACGTCATCGGCCTCCTTCAGATCGTGGGCCATATGCCGTAATACCTCAAGGGTAAAATTGGGATTGGTATGCAAACTGGAAACTATTCCTTCCTTGGGTATGAAACAAACCTCCATATCACTTACGGCAATGGCGCTCAAGTTTACGTTTTCTTCCGCCACCACGGAGCGTTGTCCTATGACCTCCCCCTTGCTCGCAAGCTTAACGATCTGATCTTTACCGTTTTCACTTAATTTGGATAATTTGGATACCCCATCGCGTACGCAAAATACGCCATCCAACTTTTCACCCTCCTTAAAGAGGGCCTCTCCCTTTTTGATTGTTCGTGTAGTTTTTGAATCGGACACCCTTTTTAATTCCTCCTTGGACATAGCGCGTAAGGAGTTAAATTGCCGTACGATACAATTTTCACATCTGCTTTCCATTTAACTAATATTTACCTGACCCTACAAAAATAACAGCTTGAATTTACGTAAAAACTGACAAATATCATATTTGTAACCGCATTGATTTCCAACCTTTGCCCCAGGTATAAGCAAATGTATTATGGAAAAGCAACCCTGTTATCACTGTGGGGACGATTGCGACTCCGAGAGTATTCAGTACGATGAAAAGTGCTTCTGTTGCAACGGTTGCAAAACGGTCTACGAGATTTTTTCGGAAAACGATTTATCCTATTATTACGACTTGCAAACTTCGGCAGGTTCTACGCCTACAGCCATAGAAGGCAAGTACGATTTTTTGGAAACCGAGCGTATCGTGGAAAAATTAACGGAATTCAACGACGGCAACCTACAGATCGTAAATCTCTACATTCCTTTAATACATTGTAGTTCCTGTATCTGGGTATTGGAAAACCTGAACAAGCTCAACCCGTTCATCTCCTCCTCCCAAGTAAACTTTTCCAAGAAAACGGTACGGATTTCCTATAACAGCCAAAAAACCTCTTTAAAGGACGTGGTGGTGCTACTGGCCAGAATTGGTTACGAACCCTATATATCCTTGGAGGATATTGATGGAAAAGAAAAAAAGGTAGACCGAAGCCTTATTTATAAGTTGGGCGTCGCCGGATTTGTTTTTGGTAACGTGATGTTCCTTTCCTTTCCGGATTATTTTGATCTGAGCTCCAGCAAAACTTCCGGTGGCGAATTTTGGTTGAACCAATATGAAGTGGTTTTTAGATGGCTGATGTTCGCCTTTTCACTTCCCGTCGTTTTTTATGCAGGTGCGGACTACTTTGTTTCGGCCTATAAAGGCCTTCGTTCCAAAATCCTGAACATTGACGTTCCCATTTCCTTGGGTATTTTGGTACTTTTTGTACGAAGTACCTTGGAAATTATGTTCGATTGGGGAAGCGGCTTTTTTGACTCCCTTACAGGTTTGGTCTTCTTCCTGCTTCTAGGGAAGTTCTTCCAACAAAAAACCTATTCCTTTCTCTCTTTTGAACGGGACTATAAATCGTATTTCCCTATCGCGGTCACCAAAATTAATGATGATGGTACCGAGGAAAGTACCCAAGTGCACGAAATCAAACAGGGCGACCTGCTATTGATCAGAAACGGGGAACTGATTCCGGTAGACGGACTCCTATATAAAGGCAAAGCACAGATTGATTACAGTTTTGTAACGGGGGAATCGGTCCCTGTGGAGCGGGAATTTGGCGACAAAGTTTTCGCCGGAGGGAGGCAAATGAACGGCCCCATTGAAGTGGAGGCCTTAAAATCGGTTTCCCAAAGTTACCTCACCCAGCTTTGGAGCAATTCGGTCTTTAAAACGGACAAATCCACCCGATTCCAAAACATCACCGATAGCATTGGAAAACGCTTTACCATTGGGGTATTGACCATTGCTTTTTTGGCCACAGCCTACTGGTTGTTTTTTGACCCGTCCTTGGCAATGAACGTTTTTACGGCGGTGTTGATCATCGCATGCCCGTGCGCCATAGCCTTGGCCTCGCCTTTCACCCTGGGCAATATGCTCCGCATCTTTGGTCAGAAGAAATTTTACTTGAGGGATACCGGTGCCATTGAGCAATTGGCACAGATAGATACCGCTATTTTTGATAAGACCGGGACCATTACTACTTCCAAACAAAGTACGGCCACCTATCAAGGCATGCCGTTGACAAAGGAAGAGGAATCCCTTCTAAAAAATACCTTGAGGGCCTCCAACCACCCGTTAAGCAGGACCTTGTACGATATTTTATCGGACCATAACATTTACACGTTGGACGATTACGAGGAACATCTTGGCAAAGGCCTGGAAGGAAGTAAGGGCGACAGACATATAAAAATAGGCTCCTCTGAATTTGTGGGCAGGGAAGAGGTTTCGGACAATTTGAACACGGCGGTGCACGTAGCGAGCAACAATGCGTACAAGGGCAAATACGTGTTTCACAATCAATACAGGGAAGGTGTTTCCGAAGTCTTTGAACAAATGTCGGAACAACTACAATTGGCCATTCTTTCCGGGGATAACGAGGGCGAAAAACGCAACTTGGAAAAACTGTTGCCCAAATTGACTCCGTTGTATTTCAACCAAAAACCGGAGGACAAACTGGCCTTTATCACTTCCTTACAGGAACAGGGCAAAAAAGTCCTTATGGTAGGTGACGGATTGAACGATGCCGGTGCCCTCGCCCAAGCGGAAGTGGGTATTGCCATATCGGAAAACATTAATGTATTCTCCCCCGCCTGTGATGGTATTATGGATGCATCAAAATTCCAGCAATTGTACCAATACATCATCGCCTCCAAAAAGGCCATGAAAATCATAAAGCTCAGTTTTTTATTGTCGCTCCTTTACAATGTAGTGGGACTCTATTTTGCGGTTACCGGGCAACTGGAACCCGTTATCGCGGCCATTTTAATGCCCTTGAGTTCCATTAGCGTGGTTGGGTTTACAACGCTAATGACCAACCTTTTGGGCAAAAAATTAAAGTAAAAAACAAGGTATAGAATAAAATATTTAAAACTGATAAATGTCATATTTAAACGGAAGCAACAACGGTAATTTTACCCCGAAATTCAGGTAGGTATGAGTGTAATATATGTGTTATTGGCCATTAGTATCATCGTAGCCATTGTCTTTTTTGCAGCGTTCATTTTCTCGGTAAAAAATGGGCAATATGACGATTCCTATACGCCATCCGTCCGGATGCTCTTTGAGGACGAATTGGTAAAACAGAAAAAGAGTTTACAAAAATCCAATATGGATACATCAATAGAATCAAATAACTAATCAACTATGGAAGTACAGCAGTTTTATTACGATAACAAAATCGTAAAAAAGTTCATCTATGCCACAATGCTTTGGGGTATTGTTGGTATGTCCGTTGGCCTATTATTGGCCTTTATGTTCTTGTTCCCGAATGTTACGGACGGAATTTCTTGGCTCAGTTTTGGCCGTTTAAGACCCTTGCACACCAACGCGGTCATTTTTGCCTTTGTAGGTAATGCCATTTTTGCCGGTGTGTATTATTCGACACAGCGCCTCCTTAAGGCACGAATGTTCAGTGATGTGCTGAGCAACATCAATTTTTGGGGCTGGCAATTGATCATTGTGGCCGCAGCCATTACGTTGCCATTGGGAATTACCACATCTAAGGAATATGCGGAATTGGAGTGGCCCATCGATATTGCCATTGCCCTTGTGTGGGTAGCCTTTGGGGTCAATCTGATCGGAACCATGATCAAAAGAAGACAACGCCATTTATATGTTGCCATTTGGTTCTACTTGGCGACTTTTGTAACGGTTGCCGTACTTCATATCTTCAATAGTTTGGAGTTACCGGTAAGTGCCTTGAAGAGCTACTCCGTATATGCCGGGGTACAGGATGCCTTGGTACAATGGTGGTATGGCCACAACGCGGTTGCCTTCTTCTTGACAACCCCATTCTTGGGATTGATGTACTATTTTGTTCCTAAAGCGGCGAACAGGCCTGTATATTCCTATAGACTTTCCATAGTTCACTTTTGGTCCTTGATATTCATTTATATCTGGGCAGGACCTCACCACTTGCTATACTCCGCATTGCCGGATTGGGCCCAAAACCTTGGTGTTGCCTTTTCGGTCATGTTGATCGCTCCTTCCTGGGGCGGTATGATCAACGGCCTTTTGACCTTGAGGGGTGCTTGGGACAAGGTTCGTACGGACCCAACACTTAAATTTATGGTAGTTGCGATTACAGGGTACGGGATGGCCACTTTTGAAGGTCCAATGCTTTCCTTAAAGAACGTAAACGCCATAGCCCATTTTAGCGACTGGATCATTGCCCACGTACATGTAGGTGCCTTGGCTTGGAACGGTTTCTTGACCTTTGGTATGATCTATTGGTTGGTTCCCAAAATGTTCAAGACCCGTTTGGCTTCGGTAGGAATGGCAAACTTCCACTTCTGGATTGGGACCCTAGGTATCATATTATATGCGCTGCCCATGTATGTAGCCGGTTTCACCCAGGCCTTGATGTGGAAAGATTTTAATCCGGATGGAACCTTGGTCTACGGTAACTTCTTGGAAACCGTAAACGAGATCATCCCAATGTATTGGATGCGTGCTATTGGGGGTAGTCTTTACATTGTAGGTGCCATAGTTATGGTGTACAATATCGTTGTTACCATCAAATCCGGTCAAAAAGTGGAGGATGAGTTGGCCGAAGCCGCTGCCCTTACCCGGGTATCCAAAAACAGGACCGCAGGGGAAACCTTCCACACATGGTTGGAGCGTAAACCCATCCAATTGACCATTTTGGCTACCGTAGCCATTCTGATAGGTGGTATTGTACAAATTGTACCAACCATCATGGTGAAGTCCAATATTCCTACCATCACCAGTGTCAAACCTTATACACCGTTAGAATTGGAAGGAAGGGACCTATATATACGCGAAGGTTGTGTAGGATGCCATTCCCAAATGATCAGGCCATTTAGAAGTGAGGTAGAACGCTATGGGGAATATGCCAAGGCCGGTGAGTTCGTATACGACCACCCATTCCTTTGGGGAAGTAAGAGAACGGGTCCTGATTTGCTACGGGTTGGTGGAAAGTATTCGGATAACTGGCACTTAAACCACATGTACGATCCACAAACGACCTCCTCCGGTTCCATAATGCCCTCCTACTCCTGGTTGGTACGCAACAGACATGACAGAAGTGGGGTTCAGGACAAAATGGAGGCCATGGTTACCTTGGGAGTACCTTATACCGATGAGGATATTGCCAATGCCGAAGCCAGTATGAGCGAACAGGCCATACAAATTGAGAAGAACCTCTATAGCGACCCGGATTTTGCATCGACCTACGAGGCCGATAAAAAATACGCCGCTGAAAACGGGGAGGAATTCATTGAAATGCGCGACAGGGAAATTGTGGCCATGATCGCCTACCTACAACGATTGGGTACGGATATAAAAATTAAGGAAACCAACGAATTAATCTCAGAAAATAAATAGCCATGCTAAAGTTTGTAAAAGGATATATGGAAAACATTGAGGGGGTGGCCACCTACCCAATGATTTCACTGATGATTTTCTTCGTCTTCTTCGTCGTTCTCTTCTGGTGGGTCTTTACCGCATCCAAGGAGTATGTCAAAGAGGTGAGCGACATCCCACTAGACAATAACAACCAACAAAACATTGAATTATGAAGAACCTAGGACCTTGGTGGATCAGACTTCCACTACTATTTTTTATCATATTTGGATTGACGGAGTTTTTTATAGACTCGGGGGATAAGCCAGCCTTTCTGGACCAACCCATAGTCGCACTATTTCTAGGCTTTATAATCCTTTTGCTTGTGGGCATAGAGCTTATCCTGGCCTCCATTGAGAACGTCATGTTCCAGACACTATCGGAAGAAGCAAAGGAACGCTACTTGGCTTCCAAGGAACAAGGCTTTGAATGGGCCTGGGGCAAAAGAATGTACCAGAAGCTTTTGGGCTCCAAACCTATCGAGGCCGAAGGTGAAATCATCCTGGACCACAACTATGATGGCATTCGCGAGCTTGATAACAAGCTTCCACCCTGGTGGGTATACATGTTCTACGCCACCATCATTTTTGGGGTAGTGTATTTGGTGCGGTTCCACATTTTCAATGATTATGATCAGGATACCGAATATCTAACGGAAATGACCTTGGCCGAAGCCGAAATAGAAGAATACAAGAAAAACGCCAAGGACCTAGTAGATGTCAATACCGTGGAACTATTGACCGATGCATCCGATATTGCCGCGGGTAAGGCCGTTTTTGAAACGAATTGTGTGGCCTGTCATATGGCTGACGGTGGTGGGGGAATTGGTCCTAACCTGACCGATCAAAACTGGATATTGGGTGGCGATATTAAATCGGTTTTCAACACCATTTCAGAAGGTGGAAGGGACGGTAAAGGTATGATTGCCTGGAAACAGAGCCTAAAACCTGTGGAGATGGCGCAAGTTGCCAGCTATGTACTTAACTTTCAAGGAACCACACCAGCCAACCCAAAAGCTCCGGAAGGTGATATTATCGTAAACCCGCATATGGATGTGGAGGGAGCGCCCGCCGTGGATTCGGCCATGATTGAAGTTGAAGTCGACACCTTAGAATTCATTAAAACCATTGACGAAGAGGGTACCGTAATTGAATAACGAGATCCTTTTGGATTGCCACATGCCATACAAATTTGGTATGTGGCGGTTCAAAAAACCGATACCAAATAACCAAAAGCCAATAATGACAGCATTCCTATCCCTAGTAAAAGCAAGACAAATTAAACCGTAATGGCACAAGATCAAGAAAACTTTAGGGATTCCATTGGAACGATAAACGAAGAAGGGAAAAGAGCATGGGTTTTTCCAAAAAAACCCAGTGGCAAGTTCTACGAGTATCGGAAATATGTTAGTTATTTTCTGCTGGCTTTTTTGTTTGCCGCTCCTTTCATAAAAATAAATGGCAACCAGTTTTTAATGTTCAATGTATTGGAACGCCGTTTCAATATTTTTGGGTTTCCATTTTGGCCCCAGGATTTTCATTTGTTCGTCATTTCCATGATCATCGGTGTGATATTTGTCGCACTGTTTACGGTTGCTTTCGGACGTATTTTCTGCGGATGGATGTGCCCTCAGACCATTTTTATGGAAATGGTCTTCAGAAGGATCGAGTATTGGATCGATGGGGACCGTGGGGCCCAAATGAAATTGGACCGACAAGCATGGGATGCCGAAAAGATTAGGAAAAGGGTATTAAAGTGGTTCATCTTCTTTATCATTTCCTTTTTGATCGCCAATGTATTCCTGGCCTATCTCATCGGTAGCGACCGATTGATCAGGTATATTACGGACGGACCTTTTGAGCACTTAAGCACTATTGTCTCCTTACTGATTTTTACCGGGGTATTCTACTTTGTATTTGCTTGGTTCAGGGAGCAGGTCTGTATCATCGCATGCCCTTATGGTAGAATGCAAGGAGTCCTGTTGGACAATAAATCCATTGTCGTCGCCTACGACCACAAACGTGGCGAAGCGGAAAACGGCCGCAAAAAATGGCGTAAAAACGAGGATAGGGAAGCCCTTGGCTATGGGGATTGTATCGATTGTTTTCAATGCGTGAACGTTTGCCCAACGGGCATAGATATCAGAAACGGAACCCAACTGGAATGTGTCAACTGTACCGCCTGTATCGATGAGTGCGATACCATTATGGAAAAGGTAAATCTCCCAAAGGGACTTATCAGGTATGCAAGCGAAGACGAAATTACCAAAAAGGAGAAATTCAAATTCACACCACGCTTAAAAGGGTACTCCGCAGTATTGACCATTTTAATTGGTGTCTTGGTAGGGATGCTGTTTTTAAGGAACGACCTGGAAGCCAATATCCTTCGGTTACCGGGGCAACTATATGAGCACAAGGAAGGGAACATCATTAGCAACGTCTACACCTATAAATTGGTGAACAAGACCACCAAACCTGTGGAGGACGTTAGCTTTAAGTTGATTTCCCACAAGGGAACCGTAAAACTGGTCCGTAACGAAAACTTTGAGGTTCCCGCACAGGATTTGGCCGAAGGAACGCTCTTTATAGAGATCAACAACGCCGCCGTAAAAAGCGATAAGGAAAAAGTGAAGGTTGGGGTATATAGTGGAGATGAGTTGGTAGAAACTACCCTTTGCTCCTTCATGGCTCCAAGGAGTTATAAATGATAAAAAAATAAAAGATGAAAATTAATTGGGGAACCGGAATTGTACTGGCATTTATAGGTTTTATTGGCTTTATCCTCTTCTTTGTGGTACGGATGAGTACGGACAAACGTGCCAACCATGACCTTGTAACAGAGGATTACTACAGGCAGGAATTGGCCTATCAAAAGGAAATCGATGCCCAAAATAATGCCACTAAGGACATCAATAAATTACAGGTGAGAAAAAGTCCGGACGGACTTGAAATTCGTTTCCCCGAAAAGGTGAACCCCAAAGAAATTAAAGGCACAGTGTCCCTATACAGACCATCTAATAAGCAATTGGATTTTGACTTACCCATAAGTTTGTCCAATAACCATTTGCTCATACCTGACAACCGCTTGTTGGATGGTCGCTGGGACATTAAAGTCAGTTGGAACTACAATGGCACGGATTACTTGCATAAGGAAAATATAATCTATTAGAAATCATGCTACTTTCTGCCCTCATATTAGGTCTTATGGGAAGTCTTCACTGTGTAGGCATGTGCGGACCCATAGCCTTTATGTTGCCGGTGGACCATAAAAACAATCTTAAAAAGTTTGGACAGATCAGCCTATATCACATAGGTAGGCTATTGGCCTATGGCATCATCGGGTTGGTTTTTGGACTATTGGGGAAAGGACTGTATGTCTTTGGAATGCAGCAAAGACTATCGATTGCCGTTGGTATTGTAATGATCTTATTGGTGCTGATTCCTGCCAAAACCTTAAACAGATATCAATTGGGACGCCCGGTATACAGGGCCGTATCAAAAATAAAAAGCAGATTGGGCCAAGAGTTCAAAAAGAAGTCGGCCGACACCTTTTTGACCATAGGATTCCTAAATGGTTTCCTCCCCTGTGGTTTGGTCTACATGGCGCTGTTCGGGGCCATCGCCATGGGCGAGGTCGCTCAGGGCAGCCTTTACATGGTGCTTTTTGGACTGGGTACCGTTCCCCTGATGACCACGGCCGTTTATTTTAGTGCATTTTTGAAAGGAAACGCAAAGAAACGCATCCAGAAACTAATTCCCGTTTTTGTGGTCCTTATGGGAACACTTTTCATTCTTCGCGGACTTGGATTGGGAATCCCCTACGTATCTCCAAAACCGATTACCCAATTGGTATCGGCAGAAATGGAATGTCATCCATGATATAATACTGATGAAGAAACTATCCAACGATATTGTCCTTAGGCCACGGTTTCAGCTCGAAATTTTGGGAAACAGGGAGCAATTGTTGCGAAAGTTCATCGATTCAAAAAAAGCCCCCTTTCTGGTCAATTGTCTGGACAACCATATCTTCATAAAATACAACAAGGAGACCACCCATTTTGGCTCTCCCCAATTACACTTGGAAATAGATGCTTTGGACGATAGAACATCCAAAATCTATGGTTTTTTTGGTCCAAACCCAACGCTATGGACCTTTTTCATGTTTCTGCATTTTGTGGTAGCCACCCTGTTCATTATTGTGGGTATTTGGGCCTATGTGAGTGCATCGCTCAACAAACCCTACGGACTTCAAGTTGGGTTTATGGTCTTATTGGTGGTCGTTTGGTTCGCACTCTATACCTTTGGACAAATGGGCAAAAGAAAAGGCAAGCCTCAAATACAGGAACTTTACGCCTTTATGATGGAAACTTTGGGGTAGTTGCAACCCTTTTCCATTGAAATGTGTATTTTACTAGTATGAGCGATAAGCCGGAAATCAAGACCCGAAAAGATATAGCACTCCTTGTAAACACTTTTTATGAAAAAGTGCGGAAGGAGGATACCCTAGGGCCTATTTTCAACGGAATAATCTCCGATTGGGAGGCTCATTTGCAAATCTTGACCGATTTTTGGGAATCCCAACTGTTCCTTAAAAGAAAGTATACCGGCGACCCGATTAAGGCCCACATTAAGACCGATGATTACATGGGGAACACCATGACCATGGAACACTTTGGTATTTGGCTCAATCTATGGTTCGCTACTATAGACGAGCTATTTTCTGGGGAAACGGCCTGGATCGCAAAAAATAGGGCCCGCAAAATGAATACGATGCTTTTCCTGAAGATATTCGAACATCGGGCGGCCAAATAACCGTTCCTGAGGTTTTCACTTCGGATTTATCGTTTAAAAATTCCTATTTTTAAAACCGACGAACTCAAATTGTAACCAAGCCCTTTTCGATTATGAGCAAGAAAAACACCCGAAGGTCCTTTCTTAAAAAGGCTACCTTGACCTCAGCCGCCGTAACAACAAGTCCATTTCTATGGGCCTCAGGATTTGAGGAAAAATTGATGTTGAGCAGAAATTACACACCCAAATCCTTTTCGGCCAATGACCGCATCAACCTGGCGCTTTTCGGCACGGGAATCCAAGGCATTTATGATACCCAGACCGCTTTGCAGGTCGATGGCGTGCAATTAGTCGCTGCGTGCGATCTGTATACAGGCCGATTGGAAAGGGCCAAGGAACTTTGGGGGACATCTATTTTCACGACTCGGGATTATCGGGATATATTGAATAGAAAGGATATCGATGCCGTCATTGTTGCTACACCGGACCATTGGCATCAAAAAATCACGATCGATGCTCTGAAAGCCGGTAAGCATGTGTACTGTGAGAAACCCATGGTCCAGAAACCGGAGGAAGGAGAGGCCATCATCAAGGCACAAAAAGAAAGCGGAAAGATTTGTCAGATCGGGAGCCAAGGCATGTCCTCCCTTGGGAACGAAAAGGCAAAACAATTATATGAAGAAGGTGCCATTGGCGATTTGGTGATGTTGGACATGTACAACGACCGATATTCCGCCGAAGGCGCATGGCAATATCCCATCCCTCCGGATGCCGATACAAAAACCGTTGATTTCGATACCTTTCTGGGAAAAGCGCCCAAAGTTCCTTTTGAGCCCAAACGCTTTTTCAGGTGGCGAAACTATAGGGACTACGGAACAGGAGTTGCGGGCGATTTGTTCGTACATGCTTTCTCCACTTTAAACCACGTAATTAGTTCCATGGGTCCCAACCGAGCGCTGGCAACCGGCGGACTCCGCTACTGGAAAGATGGCCGGGATGTGCCCGATGTTTCCATTACCTTATACGATTATCCTCAAACCGATACGCATGCGGCGTTTAATGCGGCCTTCAGGATCAATTTCATTGCCGGTAGTGGCGGTGGTGGGGGCTTTAAGCTAATCGGTACCGAAGGGGAAATGGAAGTCGGACAAAATTCGGTCACCGTAAGACGTTCCAAACTGAGTATGGTACCCCATGGATACTCCCTGGTTTCATTTACCGAGGAAATGCAGGAAAAGATAAGGGCAGGTTATGATTTGGAAACCTTGGAACCAAGATCGTCTTCCTTAAGTACAGGCACTACCACTTGGGAGGCGGAACGGGATTATAAAGGAGGCCACTATGATCATTTCAACAATTTCTTTACTGCCATTAGGAACAAGGGTTCCGTAATCCAAGATCCAACCTTTGGATTAAGGGCCGCTGGTGCCGCGCTCTTGGCGAATGACAGTTATTATAAACAGCAACCCGTGAACTGGGATCCCGTAAAAATGAAGCTCATATAAAAAAAGGGTGCCTACGCACCCTTTTCAACCAACTAAAAACTGTGATTCCTTGCTTCTAACTAAATCTTAAAGGTGACCACAGGTAGCGTTGCATGGTTAGCAATGTCCTCCCCTATGCTGCCCATAAAGAAATGGGAAAGTCCCTTTCTACCATGGGTGGGAACCCCGATCATATCGGCATTGCTCTCCATTCCAAAATTCAGTACGCCCCGTTCCACGTTATAATCGTTGTAGATGGCGATCAATAGTTCAAACCCGACCAGCTCGCAAAAGGATTTTATCCTCTTTTGTATTTCGGCGGTGCTTAAAAAATCGTCACCTGGGGTGTTGATATAGACCAATTTTAGTTCCGCCGAAAAGCTGTCAGCGATGTACTTGGCCCGTTGTAGGGCATGGATATTTTCATTTTTGAGATCACAGGCAAATAGAATCTGCTTCGGATTAAAATCGGATATTTTGGATTTGATGACCAAAACGGGGATATCAGAATTTCTAACCACTTTTTCTGTATTGGAACCTACGAACATTTCCTTGAGTCCGTCCGCACCCTGGCTGCCCATCACAATCAAATCCACATCGTTCTCCTCGGCAACTTCGCTGATCTCACCAAAGACCTTGTAGTGCTTTATAATCGGCTCAACCTTTACACCTTTCAAATACGGTTTGTCCAAGAATTCATTCAATCGCTTTTCGGCCAATTTTATCAAAAAGACCGTCTGTTCCGGGTGGAAACCTTCGGTGGAGGTAAGCATTGCCTGATTCAATTCCAGCATGTGCAGCACGTACAGCGTGGCATCGTGTTTTTTGGCTATGGAAGCCGCTACCTCAAAGGCATACTCGGATATTTCCGAAAAATCTATGGGAACTATGATACTTTTCATTTTTACAAGATTTAGGTTAAACAATCAAATGGTCATGGAGAACAATCGGGTCTCCGGTGTTTTTTCGTGCAATTTCAAATCGAACGCCATACATATATTACGAACAAATGGACGCCCCTTTTCAGTGACCCGCAGTTGATATTGGGTCATTTCCAGAAGTCCGTCGTCCTGCATCTCCTTCAACCTGTCCATCACCACAGGTAATTCCTTGAACTGCATGGACTCCTGGAACCAAATAGTTTCAAGTTGACACATTAAGTTAAGGATATGTTTTCTGATGATCCTATCCTCATCGGTTAAAATGTGGCCTCTGAAAATGGGTATGATGTTATTCTCCACCAAGTGCTGATATTCTTCCAGGCTTTTGACATTTTGGGCAAAACCGTACCAACTATCGCTAATACTGGAGGCTCCCAGACCTACCATCAATTGGGTCTTGGAAGCGGTGTAACCCATAAAGTTCCGGTGCAGTTTGCCATTTTGCATGGATCGATACAGACTGTCCGTATCCAAGGCGAAATGATCCATCCCTATTTCCGTATACCCGGCCTTAGCCAGTTCCAGTTTCCCTGCTTCATACTGTGTACGCTTTTCCTCGGCGGACGGCAGATCGGTATCCTTATAACCACGCTGACCGTTTCCCTTGAGCCATGGTACATGGGCATAGCTATAAAAGGCCAATCTATCCGGCTTTAGGGTTTTCGTTTTTTCTATGGTTTCGAGTACATGTTCCAAGGTTTGGTGGGGTAACCCAAAAATGATATCGTGACCGATGGAGGTATACCCAATTTCCCTGGCCCATTCCGTAACGTTCTTAACGTTCTCAAAAGATTGCACCCGGTGGATGGCCTTTTGCACGGTCTCGTTGTAATCTTGTACACCATAACTCACACGTCTAAACCCAACATCGTACAGCGCCTGAAGGTGCTCCTTGGTCGTATTGTTGGGATGGCCCTCAAAACTAAATTCGTAATCCGCTGCCCTATCGGCCCTCCTGAAGAGTCCGTTGATAAGCATTTGAAGGTTCTCCGGACTAAAAAATGTAGGGGTACCGCCTCCCAAATGGAGTTCCTTGATAATCGGCCTTTCATCGAACAACTCCAAATAAAGGGACCATTCCTTCAACAAGGTGCGTATGTAAGGGACCTCAACATCATGCCTTTTGGTGATGCGCTTATGGCACCCGCAAAACGTACACATACTCTCACAAAAGGGAAGATGGATGTATAGACTGATGCCTTCTTTGGAATTCGATTCGGAAAAACTTTGTTTGACGGTCGCTTCCCATTTTTTGCCGGAAAACGAATGAATATCCCAAAATGGGACCGTTGGATAACTGGTATACCTGGGACCCGGAATATTATATTTTTGAATAAGATTGCACATAGTTGGTTTGAATATGGCACAAAGCTACTCCGTGCGCCTCCCAAAAAATATGATAATTGTCAGTTTGGAATACCCATCTTGGCCAATAAGCATACTTTGGAATAAAAAAGTAACTTCATGGGGAATCCTCAACTGTTTGGCCGATTCTTCCCCGCTATTTTCATCACAATCCGTACTTTTGGACTTTAAAATTTAAAATCATGACATTACTTTTAATGGCCGCAGGAAGCGGAAGTAGATATGGAAAACTGAAACAGTTCGATGATTTGGGCCCCAAAGGGGAATTCCTCATGGAGTTTGCCATCTACGATGCACTACAGAACGATTTTGAACAGATCGTGGTCATCACCAAAAAGGAAAATGTGTCCTTTTTGGAGGAATATTTAAGTGAAAGATTGCCAAAAAACATTAAAATAAATGTACTGGCCCAGGAATTGACGGATCTGCCCGATGGTGTAGATTACAAAGGTGACCGTCAAAAACCTTGGGGAACCGCACACGCGGTATGGACGGCCAGAAATGTCATTGACGGACCTTTTGTGGTCTTGAATGCGGACGATTATTACGGACAGGCCGTTTATAAAAAGGCTGCCGACTTTATAAAATCCAATAATGAGGCATACGCCCTTCTGGGCTACACCCTAAAGGATACCCTATCCGAACACGGTTCCGTGTCCCGAGGTGTTTGTAAGGTTGAAGGAGATAACTTGGTTTCCGTAAACGAACGGTTAAAATTGGTTCAAAAAGGCGACAAAATCGTTGATGAGGACACCGGTCTGGAATTTACGGGCGATGAACAGGCCAGTATGAACTTTTGGGTTTGCAGGCCTTCCATTTTTGAAAAGATAGATGCCGAGTTGAAGGTATTCCTACAGGACGAGAACAAAATCGCATCCAGCGAGCTGTATCTGCCCTTCATGATCCAAGAGATGCTGCAAGCTAATGAAGCCGAGGTGAAATGTATCCCCTCCGGCGCGGAATGGTTTGGGGTAACCTATGCCAGCGATCGTGAAAAGGCCGTGGAAAACCTACAGGCCAAGACCAATGAGGGACTTTACAAGACACCTTTGTGGTAGAAAACTCTTAAAAAATTAAAAAGGCCGGTAGTTGTTGCTACCGGCCTTTTTTGTGTTTTAACCCAAATTATGCTTTAGGACTTCGTCATGAGGGTTCAAAATACAATAAACACACGTGTTTTCTTAAATTTAGCATAGCATCGCTATGGTTAAATTAAAAAACAGCTTAAACAGGGTGTGTTTTTGAAGTAGTTTGAAGCCGTAATAGATTTTCTATTGCATATTTTGGGTTTAAGGATTACCAAAAGGGTTGAAACTAAAAAGAGTCCGACTTTGTGAAGCCAGACTCTTTTACGAGAACACTATATGAAAATGAAAAATTATTTACTTCTTTATTTTGATGTAAATGTAGCAGCTTTCCTTTCGCTCAAGAACTATTTGTTGTGAGTGAAGTGCTATTTGTTGTCAAACCAACTTAAATTGTGGTTTGCCGAAATTTCCTTCAACATAAGCGGCCAATCTCAGCTGATTCTTACTAGCGCTATGGGAAAATAGCTTAACAATCAGATAACTAAAAGATAAGTTACACCTAACCGAAATAGCGCGTTAAAGCATCAATTTTGTAGTCGGAGATTTTCTTTGTATGAAACCCTCATCGAGGGATTTTTTAGGGTGAACTATATATCTCACTTAAAGGAAATATTCATTTAGGGATCTCTTATACTTTATATGAACCTGTGAAAATAAGACTGAAACCTCTTACTTCATTTTCCTCAAGTTTTTCAGTAAACTCACCGGTAAGTCTATCATACTTAAGAAAAAATCACCACCAATTCATCGACCCTTATGAAAAAAAGACCTGTTGATATCGTGGTCATATCAGATGTGCATTTAGGCACCTATGGATGCCATGCCAACGAACTATTGCAATACCTCAAGTCAATTGCTCCCAAGGAAGTTATACTAAACGGTGACATTATTGACATTTGGCAGTTCAGTAAGCGCTTCTGGCCCAAATCGCATATGAAGGTGGTCAAATACCTTATGGGCTGGATCACAAAGGGCATCAAAGTGCATTACATTACAGGGAACCACGATGAAATGCTACGAAAATTTACGGGCTTTCAAATGGGTTCCTTAAGTATTGTCAACAAAGTGGTTTTGCCCGTTCACGGTAAAAAAGCATGGTTTTTTCACGGGGATGTCTTTGATGTGACCATGCAGCATTCCAAGTGGGTCGCCAAACTTGGGGCCAAGGGCTATGACTTTTTGATTCTGTTGAACAAGGGTATTAACTTTATCAGCAAACAATTGGGACGCGGACCTATTTCCATGTCCAAAAAAATAAAGAACGGCGTAAAATCCGCAGTCAAATTCATCAACAACTTTGAAACGACGGCCTCTGAAATAGCCATAGAAAATGGCTATGAATACGTTGTATGCGGACATATTCATCAACCCGAAATTCGCAAAATTTCTACGGATAAAGGAGAAGTAACCTACCTAAATTCTGGGGATTGGATAGAAAACCTAACTGCGTTGGAATACAACCACGGTCAATGGGAGCTCTACTCCTTTTACAATGATAAGGGCATACAAAATCAATTGGAGGATCCTCATGAGGAACATCCGGTCCTTGAAAGGGCCGAACTGTTCCAAAGCCTTTTGGATGAATTCAGGACAAGCGGATTGGTAAAACTAAAATAATACGACAGAAGTTTATGCGGGTATTATATGCCATTCAAGGTACCGGAAACGGCCATTTAAGCAGGGCAAGGGACGTAATTCCGGCCCTGCTCGATGAAAATATAGACCTGGATATCCTAATCAGTGGTACACAGGCCGATATAGACTTACCCTATACGATAAAATACCGATGCAAGGGATTGAGTTTCATATTCGGCAAAAAAGGGGGTGTGGATATGTGGAAGACCTACGTAAAATCGAACACCTTGCGATTGCAAAAGGAAATCCGAAGCATTCCGGTCCAGGACTACCATTTGATCATCAATGATTTTGAACCTGTTTCCGCATGGGCCTGCAAACTGGCGGAAAAGCCTTGCTTTAGTTTCAGCCATCAATCGGCCGTACTATCCAAAAACGCCCCCAAACCAAAGAAAAAGGACAGCTTGGGTAAAATGATACTAAAGAACTATGCGCCCGGCAGCCATCACTTTGGACTGCATTTTAAATCCTATGACGAGGGTATTTTTACGCCCATTATCAGGGCCGATATTCGTAATGCAAACGTTTACGAGGGGGAACACTACACGGTCTATCTTCCATCCTACAGTGATGGAAAAATCATTCATTTTCTTTCACAAATACCCAATGTAAAGTGGGATGTATTTTCCAAGCACAACAACCGGGAAACGGTCACCAAGAATTTGAGCATACGCCCCATTACCAATGAAGCCTTTGTGCAAAGTATGGCCACTAGCAAGGGTGTTCTATGCGGGGCAGGTTTTGAAACGCCAGCGGAAGCACTTTATATGCAAAAGAAGCTACTCGTAGTTCCTATGAAAGGTCAATATGAACAACAATGCAATGCGGCCGCTTTGCAGGAAATGAACATTCCCGTCATAAAATCCTTAAAGGAAAAGCACCTGCCCAAGGTCATGGATTGGGTGGAATCCAATAAAAAAATTGAAGTAGATTACCCCAATATTACCAGTGAAATAGTTCAAAAACTACTTCAGAAAAGCTTGCAGGAATAAGTCTCCAAATGACGAAAAAGATTCACTCCTCAGATTTTGGCAAGAATTTTATTTGGGGGGTCTCCACGGCCGCTTTCCAGATTGAGGGGGCCCATGACAAACATGGCAAAGGGCCCTCCATTTGGGACGTTTTTACCTCAAGGAAGGGAAAAATTCGCGGAAACGATACGGCCAAAACCAGTTGTGATTTTTACCACAGGTACAAGGAAGATATCGACCTGATGAAATCCTTGAATATCCCAAATTTTAGGTTCTCCATTTCCTGGAGCAGGATATTGCCTACGGGCACGGGTAAAATAAATACGGAGGGAATTGCCTTCTACAATAGGGTCATCGACTATTGCCTGGAACAGGACATAACTCCTTGGATCACTTTATACCATTGGGACCTACCCCACGAGCTTGAGTTGAAGGGAGGATGGACCAACAGGGAAATCCTGGATTGGTTCGAGGAATACACTAAGGTTTGCGCCCAATCCTTTGGCGACCGGGTCAAACATTGGATGGTACTGAACGAACCTATGGTGTTTACCGGCGGTGGCTATTTTTTGGGAGTCCACGCCCCGGGAAAAAAAGGAATGCGCAATTTTCTTCCTGCCGTTCATCACGCGCAATTGTCTCAAGCGGTTGGGGGACGCATGATTCGAAAATGGATTCACGATGCAAAAATTGGAACTACATACTCCTGTTCCTACATTGTACCAAAAAACAAATCACCAAGGAACATCAGGGCGGCAAAAAGGGTGGATGCCCTTTTAAACCGACTCTTCATAGAGCCCGTCCTAGGTCTGGGCTATCCCGAAAAAGATTTGCCGATCTTAATAAAACTAAAGCCTTTTATCCTACCCGGGGATATGGGAAAAAGCCAATTTGAATTTGACTTCATCGGCATACAAAATTATACGAGGGAGGTCGTACAACACAGTTATTTTATACCTTATATCAAAGCTAAAATCATTGAAGCACCGAAAAGAAAGGTAATTACCACGTTGATGGATTGGGAAGTATATCCACCCAGTATCTATGAAATGATACGCAAATACAGTGAGTATTGTACTATGCCGAATCTTATCATCACCGAGAACGGGGCCGCATTTCAGGATACGTTCACGGAGGGAAAAATAAAGGACAAGAAAAGACAAAAGTTCCTTAAGGACCACTTGGAGCAAGTGCTAAAAGCCAAAAAGAAAGGCCTAAACGTTCATGGATACTTCGTGTGGACGCTCACGGATAATTTTGAGTGGGCCGAAGGCTACCACCCCGGTTTTGGTTTGGTCCACGTTGATTTCAAAACGCAAAAACGCACCGTGAAAAAATCGGGAAAGTGGTATAAAAACTTTTTAAAGGATTCCTAGCAATTGGATAAAAAAAAAAGAAAAGCCGATGCTCCCATCGGCTTAAGCTAACTAACTCAAAAATTACATGAATCTTAATTACACGCAGGGCAAAAATAAGACCCTATTTTTGAGGATATGTTAAGATAACCTAAGCAATTTGTTATCTTATTTAAAGGCCTGATGCCCCGTAATATCCGCTCCTGTAATCAAGAGATGAATATCATGGGTACCCTCATAGGTAATGACACTCTCCAAATTCATCATGTGGCGCATGATGCTGTAGTCCCCGGTAATGCCCATACCGCCCAAAACTTGTCGGGCTTCCCTGGCTATGTTGATGGCCATTTCCACATTGTTCCGTTTTGCCATGGAAATCTGGGCCGTTGTGGCCCTACCTTCGTTCTTTAACTGCCCTAGACGGAATGCCAACAATTGTGCCTTGGTGATTTCGGTAATCATTTCGGCCAATTTTTTCTGTTGCAATTGAAAAGCGGCGATTGGCTTGCCAAATTGCATCCGCTCCTTCGCATATCGCAAGGCCGTATCATAGCAATCCATGGCAGCTCCAATGGCGCCCCATGAAATTCCATATCGGGCAGAGTCCAAGCAACCCAATGGCGCTCCTAGACCCGATTTGTTCGGTAACAAATTCTCCTTGGGCACTTTTACATTGTCGAAAATAAGTTCGCCTGTTGCCGACGCCCTTAGGGACCATTTGTTATGAGTTTCGGGTGTGGAAAATCCTTCCATGCCCCTTTCCACGATGAGTCCATGGATCCTGCCCTCCTCGTTCTTGGCCCAAACCACGGCAATGTCCGCAAATGGCGAATTGGAGATCCACAATTTTGCCCCGTTCAACAGATAATGGTCGCCCATAGCCTTAAACTTGGTCTCCATACCGCCCGGATTGGAACCGTGATTGGGTTCCGTTAACCCGAAACAGCCCATCATTTCACCGCTTGCCAATTTAGGTAGGTACTTTTTACGCTGTTCCTCAGTTCCATAGGTATAGATTGGATACATCACCAACGAGGACTGCACGGAAGCTGTGGAACGCACCCCACTGTCCCCGCGCTCTATTTCCTGCATGATAAGCCCATAACTGATCTGATCTAGACCTGCTCCTCCATACTCTTCTGGGATATACGGGCCAAACGCCCCTATTTCTGCTAATCCACCAATAATCTGCTTAGGGAATTGGGCCTTTTGGGCATACGTTTCTATAATGGGGGAAATATCCCTTTTTACCCATTGCCTAGCGGCATCACGTACCAATTTATGTTCATCGGAGAGTAAGTCATCCAAATTATAATAGTCGGGCGCTTCGAATAAGTCGGTTCTCATATATAGGATTTATAAGTGACGTAAAAATATAACATTGTAAAAACAATAAGTTACATTTTTAGATAAAAGTCCTTGGTCAAGGCCACGTATGCTTCGGTATATTCATGCCTTTCCTTTTCGATGGTCAATGTTTCGACTATTGCATCGGCCTTTGTCCTCGAAAATTCTATCAGACTACGCTTTAATGGGGCATCGCTGTGTCCCCTTACGCTACATATCCTCCAGACGTAAAGACCCGAGGTATTTGCCAGTGCGATAAACTCCTCGGTTTCCTTGTAGGGGATTATGACCGAAAACGTACCTCTATCGGACAATAACTTGGAAACACTTTCCACCAATTCCGTAAAGGGCAACGTATCGTTCTGGCGCGCCAAGTCCCTTGAGGTATTACCACTGGATACGGTTTCACTATAAAATGGCGGATTACTTATGATCAAATCATAGACCTCGTCCACTTCATCTACAAACTCGTCCAATCCAGCATGATAGCAGTATAGTCGGTCGCCCCACGGTGAGGCCTCAAAATTTTCGACACACTGTTCGTAGGCATTTTCATCGATTTCAAGGGCATCGATTGTAGGCGCATCGCATCTTTGAGCCAACATTAAGGATAATACACCTGTACCTGCACCAATATCCAAAATGGATTGTGGCTCAAAATCTACGTTCGTCCAAGCGCCTAAAAGGACACCATCGGTCCCTATTTTCATCGCACAACGTTCTTGGTCAATTTTAAATTTTTTAAAGCAAAAAGTATCCTTCAATGTGTTGTTTTTTGAGGTGTATGAAAATTTTGAAGGGCCTAGGTTCCAAAAAAAAGGAAAAAACTAAACCCTTGAAAAAATCTTCCGTACATAAACATACATAAAAACAATTATTATGAAACTTAGAAAAACATTCAGATTTATCCTGCCCATAGTCATGGGCGCAATGCTCGTTACTTCATGTAGTGATGATGACGGCGATTTTATTCCTCCAATAGTGGACGGAGGCGATTCCGAAACCTATCAACTGAGCTCCGTTTCCAACCCCGACATCTCGGGTACAGCCAAAATTATTGACAATGAGGACAACTCCATAACCGTAGAACTGGAACTGCAAAATACGCCCAGTGGCGGTATGCATCCGGCCCATATCCATTTCAACACCGCAGTGGAAGGTGGAGATATCGCAATTACCCTGGGTACGGTTGATGGTTCAACCGGCATGAGTTCGGTTACGTTTTCAACGCTTGACGACGGTACGCCCATTACCTATGAAGAATTGTTGGATTTTGACGGTTACATCAATGTACATGCCAGTGCAGATGACCTGGAAACCCTGGTTGCGCAGGGCGATATAGGCCAGAACGAACTGAACGGCGAGACGAAAGTTTACGAACTAGGAAGCGTGGCGATTGAAGATATTAGTGGTACCGCTACCTTCGCCGAACGTGTGAACGGGGAAGCGTTGGCCACCATTGTGCTGAACAATACGCCCGCTGATGGCATGCATCCAGGACACATTCATATGAACACGGCTGCAGAAGGTGGTGATATTGCCTTCACTTTCAATCCAGTCAATGGTGCTACCGGCATAAGTAATACGAATGTCTCCGCGTTGGATGATGGCACCGCTTTTGGTTACAACGATGTGCTAACCTATGACGGATATATCAACATTCACCTAAGCGCGGATGACCTCGCTACTTTAGTAGCCCAGGGGGATATTGGACAAAATGAATTGACCGGTGAGGCCAAAAGCTACGAACTTGGTTCTGTTGACGTTGATGGGATTGATGGTATGGCTACTTTTGAAGAACGGGTAAACGGTGAAGCCTTGGCAACACTTATGTTGAACAACACCCCTGAAGACGGAACACATCCTGCGCACATTCATATGAATACGGCCGCAGAAGGTGGAGACATCATCTTTACGTTCAATCCAGTCGATGGTGCTACCGGTATGAGCATGACCAATGTAACCGCGTTGGATGACGATACTTCATTTGGATATGCCCAAGTATTGGAAGTTGATGGATATATTAATGTTCATTTAAGTGCCGATGATTTGGCCACTTTGGTTGCACAAAGTGATATTGGCCAAAATGAATTGACCGGGGAAGCCAAAACCTACGAATTAGGTTCCGTTGCAGTACCGACCATCTCTGGTACAGCGACCTTCGAAGAGCGTCTAAATGGAGAGGCTTTGGCAACTATCATGCTTGAAGGTACCCCAGATGGTGGTATGCACCCCGGACACATACACGCCAATAGCGCGGCGGAAACGGGCGACATTTTATTTACCTTCAATCCCGTGGATGGAACTACCGGAATGAGCGTGACCAATGTAGCTACCTTGGACGATGACTCGGCTTTTGGATATGATGATGTATTGGAAGTAGACGGATATATCAATATTCACTTGAGTGCGGATGATTTGGCCACTTTGGTAGCCCAAGGAGATATTGGCGAAAATGAGCTCACCGGGACCTCCAAAACCTATGCCTTGGCCACAGTAGATGTACCAGGAATAAGTGGAAGTGCCACCTTTTTTGAACGTGTAAGCGGAAATGCCCTGACGGTAATCGAACTCACAGGAACCCCGGCAGATGGCGTTCACCCAGCCCATATCCATGCGAACAGCGCTGCGGAAACCGGTCCGATAATCTTTAGCTTCAATCCCGTTGATGGAACTACGGGGATGAGTAGCACACATGTGGAAATCTTGGATGACGAGACCCCGTTCAGCTATCAGGATGTGTTGGAAGTAGACGGATATATCAATGTGCATTTAAGTCCGGATGACTTGGCAACCTTGGTTGCGCAAGCTGACATCGGAATAAATGAGTAAACACGTTTCATTATTTGATAAAATAGGGCGACCAAATTTGGTCGCCCTATTTTATTATAAAAAAATCATTTTATCGTACCCTAGCTGGCTCCCTGCGTTCACTGCCTTCCATTCCAGTAAGGCTATCTCCCAATTCGGCCCGCATGGCATCGGCCATAGCGGTAATTTCTGAAATAATCTCCGGATGTAAATCCGCAATGTTGGTGGTCTCACTAACATCGGCCTCCAAATCATACAGTTCAATATCTTTTAGTTTCACCATTTTATAATCTCCTGGCAGCCCGTCCTTACCGGGTTCTTGACCTTCCATGGTTCTATAGGTATGGGGAAAATAAAGTTTCCATTTTCCATAGCGCACCCCAAAGAGTTCATTGACGCGATAGTAATAGAAATAGGCCTTTTGGGGACTATTGTCGGTTTCACCCGTAAAGAGGCCCCAAGCGCTTTTACCATCGATTTTCTTTTGGGGCAATTGTGAATTTGTTGCCTCGGCAATGGTAGGTAAAATATCGATGGACATGACAGGTGCATCCACCACCCTATTGGATGGGATTTTCTTGGGGTATTTCACCAAAAAAGGTTCGCGCTGGCCGCCTTCCCAAGCAGTACCTTTGCCTTCCCTGAGCGGATAGGCACTCCCCGCATGGTTGCCGTAGGAAAGCCAAGGCCCGTTATCCGAAGTAAAAATCACTATGGTATTTTCGGTCAGTGCGTTTTCCTCCAAGGCCCTTAGGATTTCCCCAACGGACCAGTCCAACTCCATGATAACGTCACCGTACAAACCCCTTCCGGATTTCCCCTTAAATTTATCGGATACAAATAAGGGAACATGTGGTTGTGGATGGGGCACGTAAAGAAAAAATGGCTTCTCTTTATTTTTGTTGATAAAATCCACGCTCCTTTCGGTAATGCTTTTTGTGAGGTCTGATTGGTCCGTTAGCGTGTCCAGTATTTTTTCGTTTTCGTACAACGGTAAAGGACCGAAATTGAACACAGGCCCTTGCTGCGGATGCAATGGCCACATATCATTGGAATAGGGAATACCAAAATATTCATCAAATCCATGATTATTGGGCATCAATTCAGGCGCATCGCCCAAATGCCATTTCCCAAAAATTCCGGTAGTATATCCCTGGGACTTGAGCATTTCGGCCAAGGTAGTTTCCTCAGGGTTCAATCCGATCTCGCTATTGGGCATCAATGCATTGTGGATGCCGATTCTATTGGGGTAGCATCCGGTAAGAATACCGGCCCTAGATGCGGAACAGACCGCCTGTGCAGCATAAAAACTAGTGAGCTTCAGTCCCTCCTTGGCCATTTGGTCCAAATTAGGGGTAGCGATGTCATCGGCTCCAAAAACACCTACATCATTGTATCCCTGGTCATCTGTAAAAATTAAAACGACATTAGGTGGCTGAACTTCTTTTGAAGTTGATTTTTGTGGTCTCTCTTGACAAGAACACATAGTAATCAGCATTAAAAAGACAAATCCTTTAAAATTTAATTGTTTCATGTGTTTTTTATTGTTGTTTTTGATAAGTCACATGTAACCATTAACGATTACACTATTTTTTTTTAAGGATTATTCTAAATCATGTCGGTTTCATTGACACTATTTCAAAAATACCCAGTTAAATTACTTGTAAGATGCCATGAATATAATTAATTTCCGAACGTATATTTTGAATGACCTTGACCAAAATGAATTTAAATAAGATCTTTAAGAAGAACCGCTCATTTTCATTTCTTTTAGTTTACGGCTTTTTGATTGTAGGATTACTTAGCTGCTCAAACCAAGAAAAAAAGGAAGTAGATAAAGATAGTGTGGCAGATGTGATCGCCTCGATGTCAGATACCCTTCCTATTGTTTCCTTACCTCCGGATGTGGATCCAGAGCATGAAGATTGGAAAGGCGCGGATCTAGATCCAAAATCCCCCGTACTTCCCTTATATCCAGAAGAAGAGGCCAAAAAATTTCTATTGCCCGAAGGCTACCATATTGAACCGATACTTACCGAACCCCAAATTGAACAGCCCGGTGCCATCGCTTTCGACGGTAATGGGAGAATGTTCGTTCTAGAATTGCGTACTTATATGCTTACGGCCGATTCTGACGGCACCTTGGAACCTACAAGTAGAATCTCCAGATGGGAGGATACCGATAATGACGGAATCTATGAAACGGGAACTGTCTTCGTGGACAGTCTTATTTTTCCCCGATTTGTACTGCCCTACGGAAAGGATGCCGTACTGACCATGAATTCAGATGAGGATAATGTATATAAATTTTCCGACACCAATGGTGACGGCAAGGCCGATAAAAAAGAACTCTTCACCACAAATTACGGTAGATCAGGGAACGTAGAGCACCAACAGGCCTTTATGTATTACAACATGGACAACTGGATGTACAGCACCTATAACGCCTTCCGGGTCAGGGAAACGCCTACTGGAGTCATCCGTGAAAATACGGGATATAACCGGGCACAATGGGGCGTAACACACGATGATGATGGAAAGGTTTGGTTTTTGGGAGGTGCAAGCGGCCTACCATCCCAATTTCAACAACCCGTACATTATGGTAATTTCGATTATGAGGATACCGACAATTATGCCGAAGGTTTTGAGGAACCGTGGGGCGCACCTGTATTGATCGGCGATCTTCAGGAAGGAATGGATCGAGTTCGTGAAAACAATGGTGGTCCAAAGAGGGTAACCGGTGCGGCCGGAAACGATATCTACCGTGGCGACCGATTACCCAAAGAATTATACGGACAATTGTTCTATGGAGAACCAGTAGCTCGGATTGTTCGCCAGGTTGATCCGGTGGTCAACGAAGGAATCACCACCTTGCACAACGCATTCCAGGACCAAAAATCCGAGTTCCTTCGATCCACAGACCCTTTGTTCAGACCGGTAGATATGACCACCGCACCAGACGGAACCATGTATATTACGGATATGTACCATGGAATTATACAGGAAGGGCAATGGGCGCAAAAGGGTACCTACCTTCGCGCAAAAATTGAGCAGTACCAGCTGGATAAGGTCATTGGATTAGGGCGTATTTGGCGTATTACCCATGACAGCAAGGAGCGGGACAAGACCAAGCCGAATATGCTGAATGAAACACCGGCCCAACTTGTAAAACATTTGGAGCATCCCAATGGTTGGTGGCGGGACAAGGCACAACAGTTGATCGTGTTGTCACAGGATAGAAGTATCGTTCCAGAACTTGAAGCCATGGTTAATAATAGCGATAATACATTGGCTCGTTTCCATGCCTTGTGGTGCTTGGAGGGCCTGGGTTCGTTGAAAGAGAAAATGGTTGAAAAATTAATGGAAGACCCCAATCCCAGAATGCGTATTCAAGCCATGCGTGCGGGGGAAACACTTTATAAGTCGGGTAAAAAATCGCTTGGAAAGGATTATTTAAAATTATTTGAGGAAAAAAATGTAGATGTAGTATTACAGGCAGTTTTGTCGGCACACATTCTTGAAGTCCCATCCTTCGACATTGCCCTTAAAAAATTACTCAAGTCCAATTCGGCCAAAGGAATACAGACCATTGGCAAACAGATTTTAGAACCAAAAGAAGTCAAAAATTGGTGGGAAGTTGGCAATAATCAGCTTACCGAAGCCCAAAAGAACAGCTTGGAAAAAGGAAAGGTCATCTTCAACGAACTCTGTGTACAATGTCATGGAAACGATGGCACAGGAACACCCGTTGGAGATGGTTTGGTCATGGCACCGGCCTTAAGCGGTTCCACCCGAGTACAATCGCACCCGGAATATGTTATTAAAACGGTGATGCACGGATTGGAAGGCCCATTGGATGGAAAAACCTATCCAGCAGGTATTATGGTAGGTAACAAAGAACAATCCGATGAATGGATTGCGTCGATTGTATCCTATATTCGAACCAACTTATCCAATGAAGCAACTTTAGTATCCGCTGAGGATGTACATAACGTTAGGACCAAATCGGAGGAGCGCAACGCGCCTTATGTATATGATGAGTTAATGACATCGGTTCCGCAACTCCTTGTGCCAAGCGAAGATTGGAATATTACGGCAAGCCATTCCGTACCCACAAGAATTGGTGGCCGGGCCTCCCCTACCAGTGCGTTTAATTTTGAGGGATGGAGTTCTGGAGGTAATCAGGAAGAGGGCATGTGGTTTCAAGTAGAGTTCCCGGAACCTATGAGCGTCTCTGAAGTTCACTATAACGCGACCCCAATTTCTAGAGGTTGGCGTCCCGGATCGCCACCGCCACTTCACACCTATCCGCGTGGCTATAGATTAGAAACCTCCATGGATGGAATTTCATGGAAAGAAATTGAAAAAGGCGAAGGAGAACAGGCAGATGTTTCCCTGATTTTCGACCCTGTTGAGGCCAAGTTTATTCGTATAAGCTTAACGAAAAACTTTGGCCCACAAGAGGACCGTGAAATACCATGGTCCATGAGACAAATGAAGATTTATGGAGCATCAAAAAAACCTGTATTATGAATAACAAAAAAAACACAGTTTCAAGAAGAAACTTCGTAGCGAATTCAGCCGCTTTGGCCATTGGGACAACACTGATTGGTCCAAATATTTTTGGAAAAAATAGGTTGCTGAATTCAGCTGTCCCAAGCTCTAAAATAAATGGGGTGCAAATCGGGGTAATTACGTATTCCTTTAGAAGTATGCCTGACCAAAGTGCAGAAGCTACGCTACAATATGTGTTGGATTCGGGCATTAACGCCATTGAATTAATGGGAGATCCGGCTGAATCCTTTGCTGGGAAACCCGAAAGTTCTTTGGACAGACGAACGCTTTGGGGATTAATGCGCTCCAAAAGGGAAGGAACCATAACAGCAGCGGATGAAAAAAAATTGACGGAAATGCAAAAGGCCATGGACGTCTATAATGCAGAAGTGGCTAAATGGAGGGCTCAAGTTTCTATGGACAAGTTCAAGGAACTTAAGAAAATGTATAATGATGCCGGGGTAACCATTTACGCATTTAAGCCCAATGCATTTGGCAAGGACAATACCGATGAAGAAATAAACTATGGGTTCAAGGCCGCAAAGGCCCTAGGGGCATCCCATGTGACCCTTGAACACCCAAGTGATGACGAGCACACGAAAAAATTAGGGGAAATGGCCGCGAAACATGGGATTTATGTTGCCTATCACGGACACACCCAACAAACGCCAACTTTTTGGGATACAGCCCTGAAGCAATCCAAATACAACGCGCTCAACTTGGATTTAGGTCATTTTGTAGCAGCAGGTAATGAAGCTCCGCTTGAAATTATGAAGGAAAAACATGATCATATCAAGAGTATGCATGTAAAGGATAGGCAAACACCGGAACATGGCCAAGGCAATGTCGTATGGGGCGAGGGAGATACTCCTCTGGCAGAAGCACTTCAATTGATGCGCGATAATGGATATTCCTTTCCGGCCACAATAGAATTGGAATACGATATTCCTGAAGGTTCCGATGCCATTGCGGAAGTAAAGAAATGCTTGGAATTTGCCAAAGAAGCATTGGAAGGTTAAGAAAGGTAAAGGTCTACCAAGCCTTCTGGAGTAGTCACGGAAATAGTTTTGCCTTGCCGGTCTACTTTTTTGATAATTTCATCATTGATGGGGATTAACAATTGTTTGTCCCCATTTTTAATTTCAAAGAGCGCTTGGGAAGTAGTGTCGTTAACACCTTCGATTACCCCGATATCTCCATGAACATCATCCAAAACGGAGAAACCAATGACCTCATGGTAATAGAATTTGTTGCCGGTAAGTTTAGGCAGCATGGTCAAGGGCAGATAAAGATCGCATCTCATGATTCGATCCGCATCAGATTCGTCCTTTACTTCCTCAAAATCTATTCGTAGCAAATTGGATTTATGGAGCCTACAGCGTTGAATAAAAAATGGAACCAGATTGTTTCCCAATGAAACAAATACTGATTCCATATTTTCGTATATCTCCGGGTCATCGGTATCCAGCTTTACAAGTACCTCCCCTTTAAAACTATATTTTGAAACGATTTTGCCTAGGTAGAAACAATCTTCCTTTCGCATCGTTACAAATACTATTCTCCTTCTTTAGGAGCTTCCTCCTCTTTCATTTCAGGAGCGGCAGGAGCCTCTTCTGGAACCTCGGGAGCTTCCTCAACAGCCTCTACCTCTTCCTCTGCACTTTCACCTTCAGGAGTTTCAGGAAGTTCTGCAGCCGCAGCTTCAGCAGCTCTCTTTTCGTTTATTTCCTTTTCGGCAGCCAATGCTTTTGCCTTGGCTTCTTCTTTTGCTTTATCCAATCCACCTTTTTTGGCATCAATTGCAGCTTCCTTTTCAGCTACCCATGCGTTGAATTTTTCTTCTACCTGCTCCTCGGTCAAGGCTCCCTTGGCAACACCTCCCAACAAATGTCTCTTCAAAAGAACTCCTTTATAAGAAAGAATCGCTTTTGCAGTATCTGTTGGCTGTGCACCGTTCTGTAACCATTTAACGGAACTATCAACATCCAATTCTATAGTAGCTGGGTTCGTATTAGGATTGTAGATTCCTAATTTTTCCAAGAATTTACCATCACGTTTGGCTCTTGAATCGGCGGCAACCACCCAATAAAATGGTTTACCTTTTTTACCGTGTCTCTGTAATCTAATCTTAACTGGCATATCACATTAATTTGTAGGGTGCCCGACCCTTGGTTATTAATTCTATTTATCCTTGAAAAAGGGCTGCAAATGTAATTTAATTAGTTTGATTTGGCAATGATTAAAACTAAAAAATAAACCCTAGGATGTTAAATGCATTTAAGATACCCTCATAAATAACGTTAAACCTATGCTAAACCCCCGTAAATACTTGGGTTTCCGAGATTTTCCTGTACCTTATATAGTGTAGTTATTGAAAGACAATAACCGTTATAAATTTAAATGATAAGATAGATTATGAAGTATTCAGAAAAAATTTCTAACAGGTTAAATGATTTGTTGACCAAAACGTACGACGCAGAAAAGGTATATAAGCTGGCACAGGATAAAGTAGATAATCCAACCGTAAAAAAATTTCTTGCGGATAAGGTTCTACAGCGCTATAATTTTGGCCATGAACTTAAGAGAGAAATTCAAACTTACGGAGAACTGCCGGATAAAGGTGGAAGCACCAAAGGCGACTTGCACAGAACATGGATGAATTTAAGTGCAAGCCTCAGTTCGAATAGTACTGAACGCATCCTGGAAGAAGTAGAGCGCGGTGAAAAGGCCAGTCTGGAAGAATACAACGAAATTCTAAAGGACGATAATATGGAACTCGCACCAACTACCCAAGAAATCCTGATCAAGCATAGAAACCAGATTGAGAGCGCTTTAAACAATGCCAGGATTTATGAGAAAGCGATTTCCTAAAAAATATCTAACCATAAATATGAATGTAAAGCGGACGCTAAAACGTCCGCTTTTTTTGGTTGATAACTCCTAGCAACTACACTTTTTCCAAACGTCACTTTTGAGTATTTTTATAAATCCATTTCTTTTGAATCCCAAACATCAGTTTTCGCAAAATTTTTATTGAATTTGGGCTTCGACTTTTTGGAATTGAACACAAGATTCGTCAATATGTTCCGATTCCCTCGGAATTAAAAAAAATATATGTACCTAATTTTCGACACCGAAACCACTGGACTGCCAAAACGCTGGGACGCCCCCATAACCGACACGGATAACTGGCCCCGATGTATCCAAATCGCATGGCAATTGCACGATGCCATGGGCAACCTTTTGGACCAGCAGGATTATCTGGTAAAACCTGAAGGTTTCAACATTCCTTATGATGCCGAGAAAATCCATGGTATCTCCACTGCCTTGGCGGAACAAGAGGGAGTCCCTTTGGCCGAGGTATTGGAAAAGTTCAATGATGCCATGTCCAAGACCAAGTTCATCGTAGGACAGAACGTTGGGTTCGATATCAAAATCATGGGAGCGGAATTCCACCGGATGGGCGTTGAAAACCCCTTGCAGGAACTTCCGGTCTTGGATACCTGTACGGAACATACGGCCGAACTTTGCCAAATCCCGGGTGGGCGCGGAGGTAAGTTCAAGCTTCCCACGCTAACCGAATTGCACGAATATCTTTTTAAGGAACCCTTTGCGGAAGCCCATAACGCCACCGCGGACGTGGAGGCCACTACCCGCTGCTTTTTGGAGTTGGTCCGGCTCAGACAGTATACGGCCGAGCAATTGGATGTACAGCCCGATTATTTCAGGAATTTCTCCGAAGCCAATCCGCAGGAGATTCAGCTTATCGGCCTAAAGCATATCAACCTAAAAAAAGCATCCAAAAAAATTGCCGATGCCCTCTGGGAAAAGGATACAGGCGGTATCACCAAGGAAGAAATAAAGGAAAACTTGGCCACCTTGGAGACGGCCGCTTTTGCCCATCTCCACAATCATACCCAGTTTTCCATATTGCAATCCACCATCAGCGTACCTGACCTCATCGCGGCGACGGCCAAGGCAAAAATGCCTGCGGTTTCCATAACGGACCATGCCAACATGATGGGTGCCTTTCACTTTGTGAACGGTATCATCAACCATAATAACGGGGTTGCGGCCAGGAACGAAGAAAACAGAAAGCGTTACGAGGCTACCAAAAACGGCACCTTGGAAGAAGGTCAGGAACCCCTGGAAACATTACCGGAACCGGAGCGGGAAATTACGCCCATTGTGGGTTGTGAGTTCCAGGTGTGCGAGGACCATACCAATAAGACCCTAAAGGACAATGGGTACCAAATCGTGATGCTGGCGAAAAACAAGAACGGCTATCTCAATTTGGCCAAAATGTCCTCCATTGCTTTCGTGGACGGTAAATATTATGTTCCCAGAATCGATAAAAAAATCATTGAACAATACAAGGATGACATCATTGTCCTAACGGGAAACCTGTATGGCGAGGTACCGAGCAAAGTTTTAAATGTAGGTGAAAACCAAGCCGAGGAAGCTCTGATATGGTGGAAGGAAACCTTTGGCGACGACCTGTATATTGAAATCATGCGCCACGGGCAGGAAGACGAGGACCGTGTCAACCAGGTTTTGATCCAGTTTGCACAAAAGCACCAAATTAAGTTGGTGGCCACCAACAACACCTATTACGAAAAAAAGGAAAATGCACATGCCCATGATATTTTGCTTTGTGTAAAGGACGGCGAAAAACAATCCACGCCCATTGGTAGGGGCCGTGGCTATCGTTATGGGTTGCCCAATCAGGAGTACTATTTCAAGTCCTCGGATGAAATGAAGGAGCTTTTCAAGGACATCCCAGAGGCCATCATCAACATTCAGGAAATCGTTGACAAAGTAGAGACCTTTACCTTGGCAAGGGATGTCTTGTTACCCGCTTTTAATATTCCCGAAGAATTCCAATTTGAAGAGGATAAACTTGATGGGGGCAAACGCGGTGAAAATAAGTACCTACGTCACATCACCTATGAAGGTGCCAAAAAACGTTACGGGGAAATTACCCCTGAAATTGACGAGCGCCTTGATTTCGAGTTGAAAGTCATTGAAAAAACGGGGTATCCGGGATACTTTTTGATCGTGGAGGATTTCATAAGGGCGGCCCGTGATATGGGGGTTTCGGTAGGACCTGGCCGGGGATCTGCCGCAGGTTCTGCGGTGGCCTATTGCCTTTGGATAACCAATCTCGACCCTATCGAATACGACTTGCTATTTGAGCGTTTCCTCAATCCGGACCGTATCTCCATGCCCGATATCGATATCGACTTTGATGATGAAGGCCGTAGCAGAGTTATGGACTACGTGATCGACAAATACGGATCAAACCAGGTGGCGCAAATTATTACCTATGGTACGATGGCCGCCAAATCTTCCATCCGTGATACGGCACGAGCCTTGGACCTTCCCCTTGGCGATGCCGACCGAATGGCGAAACTGATTCCCAACATGTCCAAGTTGAAAAAAATTATGGGGGTCGATGAGAAAATCCTCAGAAGCAAGTTCAACAGTGACGACATGGTCAAAATCAACGAACTGTTGGCCATTTCAGAAGGGGACGGATTGGAATCCGAAACCTTGAACCAAGCCTATGTTTTGGAGGGTTCCGTACGAAATACAGGAATCCATGCCTGTGGGGTCATCATTACACCTGACGATATCACCAAATTCGTACCAGTGGCCTTGGCGAAGGATTCCGACATGTACTGTACCCAGTTCGACAACTCCGTTGTGGAGAGTGCCGGACTCCTCAAAATGGACTTTTTGGGTCTAAAAACCTTGACCCTTATCAAGGACACCGTTAAGATTGTCAAGGCCAAACATGGCATTGAACTAGATCCTGAGAATTTTCCGTTGGACGATGAAAAAACCTACCAGCTTTTTCAACGTGGGGAAACGATTGGGGTGTTCCAGTACGAATCGCCCGGGATGCAAAAACACATGAGGGCGTTAAAACCTACCGTGTTCGCCGATCTTATTGCCATGAATGCCTTGTATCGACCTGGACCCATGGAATATATTCCCAGCTTTATCGCCAGAAAGCACGGTACGGAGGAAATCGTGTACGACTTGGAGGCTTGCGAGGAATACTTGGCCGAAACCTATGGTATTACGGTATATCAAGAGCAGGTAATGCTCTTGTCCCAAAAATTGGCGGATTTCACCAAAGGCGAAGCGGATGTACTACGAAAGGCCATGGGGAAAAAACAAAAGTACGTGCTGGACAAAATGAAGCCCAAATTCATCCAACAAGCCTCTGCCAAAGGCCATCCGGAGGACAAACTGGAAAAAATATGGAAGGACTGGGAAGCCTTTGCCGCATACGCCTTTAATAAAAGTCACTCTACGTGTTACGCATGGATAGCCTATCAAACGGCCTATTGCAAGGCCCACTATCCTGCCGAATACATGGCCGCGGTGCTCAGTAACAATATGAACGACATTAAGCAGGTCACCTTTTTCATGGAGGAATGTAAGCGCATGGGGCTGGATGTTCTAGGACCGGATGTTAACGAATCGTATTACAAATTCGCAGTGAACAAGGACGGAGCGGTCCGGTTTGGAATGGGGGCCATAAAAGGAGTAGGAAAAGGTGCCGTAGAGGCAATCGTTGAGGAACGAAAGGAAAATGGTCCGTATAAATCGGTTTTTGATATGGCCAAGCGCATCGACCTAAGGGCAGCAAACAAAAAAGCCTTTGAAAACTTGGCACTCGCCGGGGGATTCGATTCCTTGGGGAATTCCCACAGGGCACAATACTTTCATAACGACGGAGACGGAATCACCTTTTTGGAAAAAGTCATCAAGTACGGGGCAAAATTCCAGGAGAACCAAAATTCGGCACAAGTGAGCCTTTTTGGCGATGCCAGTGAAGTCTCCATCCCCGAGCCCATCGTTCCTCCCTGCGAGGAATGGGGTACCATGGAAAAATTAAGAAGGGAAAAGGAGGTAGTGGGCATCTACATTTCAGGCCATCCACTGGATGATTTTAAAACGGAAATCAAAGCGTTCTGCAATGCCAGTCTTTCCCATTGTAGCGACCTTCAAAATTATATCAATAGGGAACTGACCTTTGCGGGGGTCATTACGGATGTACAACACAGGATTTCCAAAAACGGAAAGGGATGGGCCTCCTTTACCATGGAAGATTATACGGACTCCTTTGAGTTCCGGATATTTGGGGAGGAATACCTCAAGTTTAGGCACTTCCTAATGCTAAACTCCTTCGCCTATGTAAAATTGTTCGTGCGGGAAGGATGGGTCAACCGGGAAACCGGACTCAAGGGAGAGCCACGAATGCAGTTCAACAGCTTTATGCTGTTACAGGATGTCATGGAATCCTTTGCCAAAAAATTGACCATTAGGCTGAACATCGATGAATTGGAAGAAGCGCAGGTACACCAACTCAAGGATACCTTGGTTTCCCACAAAGGGGAACACCCTTTGAGCTTTGTGGTGTATGAAATGCAGGAACAGATCAAGGTTCGATTGAGCAGCAGAAAACAAAAAGTACAGATTTCCAGTGAACTATTACAACGACTGGAGGAGCAACAGGTACATTTTAAACTTAATTAGCCAAAAGACCATTTCCATTGAAGAAAAAGATATTTGTCGGCCTTGGTTTAGTATTGCTCGGTTTTATTTCGGTAAAACTATACGAATATCTTTCCGGACCATCGGAGCAGTACACTGATGTAAAAGTGATTGCCTACCATTATAACGGTGAAGGGTACGTAGGATCTGAATCCTGCATGGAATGCCACGGGGATATTTATGAAACCCACTTACAAACGGCACATTACAACACTTCGGAATTCACCACCTTGGACAATATCCATGGTAGTTTTGAAGAAGGGAAAAATGTGGTGAGATTAATGGATGCCGATATTACCATAGTGGATAAAAATGGACATCCGTTTCAGGTTGCCCGATTAAATTATGGAGACCGGAAACAATTTGATTGGAGCATGGACATCACCATAGGCTCAGGACTAAAGGGACAAACCTTTTTGACCAATCAACCCGATGGTTTACATCAACTACAAGCATCCTATTTTGTGCCTACGGACACTTGGATAAATAGCCCAAATTATGCAAATACGTTGGTACCATTGAGGCCCGTAAACGACCAATGCTTAAAATGTCATGTCACTTTTGCCAAAAGCAACAATGAGAACCTAAACTCCAACATGTATGATATGTCCAGAATGGTTTTGGGCGTTGACTGTGAAAAATGCCATGGCCCATCGGAAAAACACGTAATTTTTCAAAGGAAAGGTATAGGAACACAAAAAGATACCACGCTCATAGCCTTGGCTTCCCTGTCAAGGCAGCAAAGACTTGATGTTTGCGCCTCATGCCACTCCGGACTCAGAAGCAATCAAATTCAAAACCCCTTTAAATTCTTACCTGGGGATACGCTATCCAAGTTTTCTAAAAACTTTAACTCACTTAGACCAAGCACGTCTTTGGACGTTCACGGAAACCAGTTTGGATTGCTCATCAGTAGCAAATGTTTTACCCAATCTGAACAGATGGACTGTATGACCTGTCATGACCCCCATAGAAACCAAAGAGGACAATCAGGCTATTTCAACAGTAAATGCATCGAGTGCCATCAACCAAATACAATCACATGTTCTATTTCGCAATCAAAAATGACAGCAAATAACAATGACTGTATACAATGCCATATGCCTATAATACCTTCTAGGAGCATGCAGGTACAATTGACCAAATTGGAAGAATCCACCCCAATTGGGGTCAGAACCCATAACATTGCCATTTACCCAGAAGCCGAGGCAAATGAGTAAATTGGCATAGATTACATCAATCTTTAAATAACCAAAACGAATACCAATAGCGTAAGGAAAGCGTTGAATATTTGACTAACTTTGCATAATCAATAAAATGTAATAATCATGGCATTAGAAATAACAGATGCTACTTTTGACGAAGTAGTTTTAAAAAGCGATAAACCCGTAGTAGTAGACTTTTGGGCCGCATGGTGCGGACCTTGTAGAATGGTAGGGCCGATCATTGACGAAGTAAGTAACGAATACGAGGGCAAGGCCATAGTTGGAAAAGTGGATGTTGATGCCAATCAGGAATTCGCCGCAAAATATGGAGTTAGAAATATCCCAACGGTCTTGGTTTTCAAGGACGGGGAAATCGTAAGTAGACAAGTAGGTGTTTCACCCAAAAAGGTATATACGGACGCTATTGATGCGCTTTTATAGGCCCGTTACCCATATAATTATAAAGGAAAGTCCAGTGAAGAACGCTGGACTTTTTTTATGTTATCTTTAGGCTATGGAAATACGCAAAGAATTAAACAACGCCACCTTATTTCCTAATCTGGAGATATTGGCCAATCAGGTCGTAGAAGGATTCATCAGTGGTATCCATAAAAGCCCCTTTCATGGTTTTTCTGCGGAGTTTGCGGAACATAAAATTTACAACAACGGCGAAAGTACCAAGCATATCGATTGGAAATTGTACGCTAAAACGGATAAGTTATATACCAAACGCTACGAGGAAGAGACCAATCTTAGGTGCCATATGATTTTGGACAACTCGGCCTCCATGTTCTATCCGCAGGTCAAGACCCAGACCTTGGGAAACCTGAATAAAATCGGTTTTGGAATATTGGCCATTGCGGCCTTAATGAACGTATTAAAAAAACAACGCGACGCCGTGGGCCTGAGCGTGTTCTCCGATGATTACCACTATTACACCCCCGAAAAAGGAAGTGAGCGCCATTTTCAAATGCTCTTGGCCAAATTAAATGAAATTGGGAGCGAAAAATCGGGCGGCAAGGAAACAAGAACCTATACCTATATCCATCAGATAGCCGAAAAAATAAAAAGAAGAAGTCTCATATTTCTCTTTACCGATATGCTTCAGACGGAAAAAGAAGATGAAGAATTGTTCGAGGCCCTTAGGCATTTAAAGTATAACAAGCATGAGGTGGTACTCTTCCATTTGATGGACAAGGAACTAGAATATCACTTCGATTTTGACAATACGCCCAAACGATTTTTGGATGTTGAAACGGGCGAACATTTGGATCTTTATGCCGATACTATTAAAGAAGCCTATGAGAAGGGTGTACAGGAATATTTCACCTCCATAAAGTTGAAATGTGCCCAATACCGAATCAAATATGTAGAAGTCGATATAATAAGGGATTTTTCTACGATACTGAATACCTTTTTGGTTGAACGCTCCAAATTTCTATAGAAGGTAATATTTTAAAAGAAAATGTTTGTGCAATTGAATAAGCAATGTATATTTGCACACGCTAAACGCCACGGTCTGGTAGTTCAGTTGGTTAGAATACCTGCCTGTCACGCAGGGGGTCGCGGGTTCGAGTCCCGTCCAGACCGCAAAAAGCCCTCAATTTATTGAGGGCTTTTTTGTTACCAATTTTTAGCTATGTATTTGGTATCCAATAATTCAAATTTTCATGTACGATTTTCGTAGTGTGATTTTCAAAATAGTTTGAACTTCCAATAATTATCTCACCAAATTAATTGGTTTGGTTAAAACATATATTTTTTCAAACCCTACGCTTATTGATTCGGAAATAACGGATATATATTTCTTTGATATTTTTTTAAACAAAACTCTTTCCTTACCGAATTAGGGATAGTAAAATCCGTATTTTGTTTTTTATAAGGCATCCAGAAAGCAAAAAAATGAATGTCCCATCAGTACAAATAGCTTTGCCATTCTAACTATGTATTCAAAACCCAAACGAATAAGAAATACAGTAATGGCATGGCCGTTTTTCGGTTCTGGAAAATATTTCCGTATATCATTTATCTGTTTTTTTTTGACAACGATTGCCCTACCGGCACAACAAAATCAAATTGACAGTCTTAAAATCGAGTTTGAAAAGCATACCATTAACGATTCAATTAGGGTTGATTTATTAAATCAATTGGCCTATGCTTATCGTAGAACCAATGCAGCTGAGGCAATTGCCTATCTTGAAGAGTCAGAGACCATTACCAGAAACATTGGATATTTAAAGGGTAAGGCAAAAAATTTATACCTAAGAGGGGTAATGGATGCCATACGAACGGACTACCGAGAAGGTTTTTTGAATTATGAAAAAGCCGTTGAAATTTATGGCCAAATCGGATGGAAGAAAGGTATAGCAGAATGCTACAAGGATATGGGTGTCTTTATGTCCCGAAACAGTAATCAAGGTGAAGCATTGCGGAATTATAGAAAATCATTAGAAATCTTGAACGAGCTTGGTGAAGAAAATGAAGTTGCCGTGCTTTTGTTCAATATTGGATGGACCCATGCTCAAAATGGAAATTATGAAGACGCCAGGGCGAACTATTTCAAAGCGGTTAGAATAAATGAGAAATTAAACGAGAATACAAGGCTTTCTTCTTGCTTAGGGAGTATTGCCGTAACATATTCCAACCAGGGAAACTATCCTGTGGCCTTAGAATATTATTCTAAATCACTTATTCTAGCAAAAATAAATGAAAGTAAGCGCGAAATAATCAGCACACTTGGCAACATGGGAAGCCTATACTATAACCTTAAAAACTATAATAAAGCGATAGACTATTATAATCAAGCACTTGAATATTTAGATGATACCGAAAAGTCTTTTAAAGCGCATTTTTATAATAATTTGGGCTTGACCTACAAAGAAAAAAAAGACAACAAACTTGCTTTTGATTACCTTACCAAGGGTAGAAATCTTTTTAATGAGACAAATAACAGAGCTGGTGAAGCCTACGCAATAAATAATATTGGGGGAATTTATTTAGAAGCAAAGGATTTTAATAAAGCATTGGAGTATTTTCTAGAAGCAAAAAAAGTTTGTCTAGAAATCAAGAACAATAGAGGCTTATGTTACTCCTACCTTGGTTTGGCAAAAGTATTTGAGCAAAAAAAGGATTATGAGAAAGCACTGTACAATGCCTTGATGAGCAAAGAACTTTCGGCTAAGCACCAGTTTTTGCAGTATGAGGTAGACGTCGAGGAACTACTTTCTGTATTATTTCAAAAAACGGGCAATTACAAAAAGGCACTCCAAAGCCACCAACAATTCAAAGTGTTGAACGACAGTCTTTTTAATAAGGAAAATATCGAAAAGATTGCCCAATTAGAGAGTGAGTATAAATATAAACAGGCCATTGACTCGGCGAGTATCCGGGAACTCAAATTGAACAAGACTATTTTGAGCACCTCCCAAGACCTGGCAAAGACCAAACAGAATTACCTGTGGGCCGTTATCGGTATCTTAGGCACTTCCATCCTATCCGGTACCTTCGTCTTCCATCAAAAGTTTAAGTCGGTCAAAATCAGGAACCAGAATATCGTCACGGAACAAAAACTGTTGCGCTCGCAGATGACCCCACATTTTATTTTCAACTCGCTTTCGGTATTGCAGGGAATGATCTTGAACAAGGAGGAGAAAAAATCCATCACCTACCTTTCCAAATTTTCAAAACTGTTGCGCATCGTTCTGGAGAATTCACGGGACAAGGTCGTTCCCCTAATCCAGGAACTGGATGCCATTGACAATTACATGATTCTACAAAACTTGGATGCCGAACCGCCCTATGATTATAGCTTGGTGGTGGATGAAAACATAGACATCAACCTGTTTTTGGTTCCGCCCATGCTCATCCAACCTTTTATAGAAAACGCCATAGAGCATGCGTTCACCGAAGGTCAAGAACATCGTGAAATAGCCATCCATCTTACCTTTGAGCACAAAAAATTACGCTGTACCATAACGGACAATGGTATAGGCATCGATGCCATTTCAAACAAAACGGATACCAAAAAGAAATCGCTGGCCACCACTATTACCAAAGAGCGCTTGGAAATGTTGGCCAAGGATTTTAACACGACCGGAGGCATTACCGTAGCGGACAGAACAAAAGACAATGAATGGGGTACGAGAGTAGCGTTGGTCATTCCCTATAAACTTATTTCCAATACATGAAAATAGAGTCAACAATTAAAAATAGTATTCTGATTTTCTTTCTAGTTTTAATGGGAAGCGTTTATGCACAGAATAAAAAAATCGATAGTTTAAAGAGCGAATTGGCGTTTCATACCGAAAAGGATACCATAAGGGTAAATCTGTTAAATGATTTGGCTTTCTCATATTTTAGTAGTGATTTGGCAAAATCCCTTGAATATTTGGATGAATCATCCGCTCTGTTGGAAACATTGAATTTCAAAAAGGGCAAGGCGAGGACTATTTACATTAGAGGTATAACGGAAGCCATACAATCAAATTTTGAGAAGGCCCTAGACCATTATAATGAGGCACTTGACATTTATAAAAAAATTGATTTCAATAAGGGAATAGCCAACTGTTACAATGCCATGGGCATTACTTACAGAAATAAAGGAGAATTTAGCGCTTCCGTTACATTTTTTAAGAGTGCGATAAAGATAGAAGAGGAAATAGGGAGCGACAATTTATCTGCCAGTCTTTTGAATTTAGGAACTTCATATGAAGAACTGGGGGACTTTGATCAAGCTATTTTCTTTTTAACCAAAGCTCTTTCCATTGCCAAGGAAAACAAAAATAACCAACGCATCGCCTATAGCTTAAATAATTTGGGTAATGTTTACAAAATTCAGGGCAATTATCCATTTGCTATGAAACATTTTAAAGAGTCCTTATATATAGATGAAAAGATAGGGGATAGTTTGGGCATTGCAAATCATCTATCCAATATAGGACAAATCTATCAGATTCAGAATGACCTTGTCAAGGCGATGAACTATTATAAAAAGTCATTGGAGATTTATTCAAGGGTCAATAGAAAACAAGGGATATCAGGGGCTTTGAATGATGTAGGAACCGTGCATAAGGAAATGGGAAACTACAAAAACGCCTTGAATTCTTATGCTGAAGCCTTAAGTATTAGTAAGGAAATTGGGTCAAAAAGTATAATTCCAAATATTCTAATAAATACTGGTGAAGTTAATTTGATATTGAAAGAATATAAACTTGCAAAAAAGTTTTATGATGAGGCAAAAAAAATCAGCCTTGAAACTGAAAACAAAGAATCATTATGCGAGGCTTACATTGGTCTGGCTCGCACTTATGCATATCAAAATGAATATAGAACTGCCTTATTTAAGGCCCTAAAGGCAAACAAAATTTCTAAAAAATTTGGTTTCTTAAAAAATCAGAAGGAATCTGAGGAAATTCTTTCTTTAATATACAAGGCAACAGGAGACTACAAAAAAGCATTTGAAAGTCATCAACAATTTAAAATATTGAACGACAGCCTTTTCAATAAGGAAAATATTGAAAAAATCGCCCAACTCGAGTATGAGTATAAATACAAACAGGCCTTGGACTCGGCAAGTATACGTGAATTGAAGCTCACCAAGACAGTAATGACCACCTCGCAAGACCTAGCAAAGACCAAACAGAATTACCTGTGGGCCGTTATCGGTATCCTCTTAACCTCCATCCTATCCGGATCCTTCGTTTTTTATCAAAAGTACAAGTCGGTCAAAATCAGGAACCAGAATATCGTCACAGAACAAAAACTGTTGCGCTCGCAGATGACCCCACATTTTATTTTCAACTCCCTTTCGGTATTGCAGGGAATGATCTTGAACAAGGAGGAGAAAAAATCCATCACTTACCTTTCCAAATTTTCAAAACTGTTGCGGATCGTCCTGGAAAACTCCCGGGACAAGGTCGTTCCCCTAATCCAGGAGCTCGACGCCATCGACAATTATATGATCCTCCAAAACCTGGATGCCGACCCACCCTATGACTATAGCTTGATCGTTGACGAAAACATAGACATCAACCAGTTTTTGGTTCCGCCAATGCTCATCCAGCCATTTATAGAAAATGCCATCGAGCATGCATTCACAACAAATCAGGAACACCGTGAAATAGGTGTACATCTTACTCTTGAGGGTAATAAGTTGCGTTGCACCATAACGGACAACGGAATAGGCATCGATGCCATTTCAAACAAAACGGATACCAAAAAGAAATCGCTGGCCACCACTATTACAAAAGAGCGCTTGGAAATGTTGGCCAAGGATTTTAAGACGGCCGGGGGCATTACCATAGCCGACAGAAAAAAAGACAAGGAACGGGGAACACGGATAACTTTGCTTATTCCATACAAACCAAACGAGGAAACATGAAAGCACTTATTATTGAGGACAAAGCCTATATTCGAAAAGGTTTGATCAACTTATTGGAAACGGTTGAAACCGATGTGGAGATTATCGGTGAATGCCCCTCGGTAAAGGAAGCGGTGGTGGTCGCCAATGCCTGCAAACCTGAATTAGTGTTTTTGGATATCAATCTTACCGATGGCACTGGGTTCGACTTTCTCGACCAAACCGACCACCTAAGCTTTAAAACCATATTCATTACTGCCTACGAGGAATATGCATTGAAAGCATTAAAGGCTGGGGCGGTCGATTACCTGTTAAAACCCGTTGATTTTCATGAGTTACAATCGGCCCTCAAAAAAATTAAGATCTTACCTGTTTCGGAACAGAAAAAGCAATTGAACACGGCAAAAAAAGTCTGGTATCAAGATGATGCCACCTTGGTGCTTTCGTTGAGCGATAGTTTTCAGGTCATAAACCTCACAGAACTATTGTATTGTGAGTCCGATAAAGGCTATACCACGTTCTACTTGGCCGATAACAAAAAATACGTGGCCTCCAAACCGTTGAAGGAATACGAAGAAAAACTGGAAACGGCCAACTTCACCAGACCCCATCAATCCTTTATGGTGAACTTAAAGTTTATCGATAAGTACGATAAGTCGGGAACCATCTATCTAAAAAACGGAAAAAAGATTCCCGTTTCCTCCCGAAAAAAGGATGCCTTTATCTCCACGTTCCTCCGTTTCAATAGTCATTGAACAGACTTGTTTTTAGGTAATTTTTGACTCTTTTCCTTCTCCTCAAAAAACGGAAATAGGTTGGTATCCAACATATTTACTTTGGGATGGTACATAAAAACATTGGTTGTTTTTTTGGAAACCACCTTGCCCCATCTTTACCCTGCAAAAACCATTTCTTGATCGGTTGCAGAAGGTAAAAAACCTCGACCTGTTAGGATACAATCAAATCAAACAACAATGGAAAACATCAAATCAAAATTGGGCCAAGGAGGCCTTGTTCTCGCGGCAATGGGTATCATATCGGCCTTATTGTCCATTTTCAACTACAACATTAGGCTCTTGGCCTGGATAGACATTTGGGGCAGCACCATGGGCTGGATCTTAAGAATTGTCCTTGTAATAGCTGGCGGTGCCTTGTTCTTTTTATTTGGAAGGGAAAAAGCAGAAGAATAACATAAAATTATTTAAGATGAAACATGTAAAACAGATTTTAGTCCTATTGGTTTTTGGAATAACCCTTTGGTCCTGTGGCGGCGGTGCGGCTAAACAACCTGCTACGGCCCAAGGCTTTGCCGACATTGAACAAGAACTGAAAAACGAATTTGGTGACAACGCCTACTATACGGAATTGACCATTATCTATAATGAATCCATTGGCAATAGTATATCGACAACGGTTACCGATGATCCGGAATCCATGGAAATGGGGCAATGGACGTACTCCATGGGCAGTTGGAACCAAACTTCGGAAATAACCCTCGAAGTGCCCCAAGGCACCAAGGCGGCCGATTTTATGTTCCAATTGGGCGAAAAAATAGGTCTTAAGAAGTTGGGCGAACTTGTTGAAAAATCCAAGGAGCAGCTAAAGGCCGATAAAGCTATTGACAACCCTCGTTTTGAAATGGCCTTCATAAAATATCCAAAAAACGGAGATATTGAAGCTGCGGAATACATCGTAAAACTTCAGCCCGAAAACGGAGGCACTTCGTTCACATTTAACTATCAATTAGACGGTTCATTCATTGAGATGGACTACTAAAATTCATTCATTTCCTCGAATTCAAAAACCTATCAAAGCAAAACTATTATGCGACATTTTTTTAAATCAAACATCTTTATCCTTTTGACCATTGTACTTCATATTTCCTGTAGCAGTGACGATGGCACCGTGGTAGTAAACCTTCAAGATTTAACGGTATCCCTGGATGAAAATCCTGCCAATGGTGATGCTGTGGGAACGGTACAATCCGACACACCCACTGCCAATTTCAGTATTAGCTCTCAAACCCCGGCAGGAGCTTTGGGCATAGATGCCACCACAGGTGAACTAACGGTAGCGGATGCCTCGATATTCGATTTTGAAACAAATCCCACGATATCGGCTAACGTTACAGCCGATAATGCGGCCAATGCGGCCATAATCACCATCGATCTGAATGATTTGTTCGAATCCTCAGTACCTGGCAATTCCAATACGGAATTTGTGATCGGTTCCGATGCCTACGTTACGCCAAAAGCCTATCTATTGGTAGACGATGCCTCTCTCGATGGCGAATACGACCGCGAATTTACTTTTGTATTTACCGATGGGGATATCATTGAGGATGTCACCAATGAAATCGCTTTTGAAACGACAACGACAGTTTTTACAAAGGTTACATGTAACCTGGTTTTTACTAGTCCTACCTTGGCGGCGACACCATTTTTTGTTTGGGACCCACAGGCCAATCCCAATGGGTTCGTTTCCATCGTCATGAGCGGTAACAACTATTCAAGATACGGAGTTAGCAATTTTACGAATACAATGTTGGTGGGCAGCCAAACCTTTGGGCAACCCTCAGATGGCACCTTGCTCAACCACACTGCTTTGCCTCAAGGTAGCGGCGTAACCAATTTATTAACAATTAACGCACGCACTTTTGACCTCAACACCATGACGGGTACCATTGACTGTAGCTATTCCTATGTGGATGACAACGGTGTAACGGTCACAGGGGTTTTCGTTGGCAACTATGAAATCCTAACCGCATTTTAATTTCTACACACAAATATTTTATTAATAAACCCAAAAACCATGATAAAACAAATTCTAAATGTAAAAATATTTATAGCCTTGGTTTTGCTGATCTCAGTGGGCTGTAACAAGGATGATGACCAACCTAGCACCGTAAATCTCCAGAATTTGGAGGTATCCTTGGATGAAAATCCTTCAAATGGTGAAACGGTAGGTACCGTTCAAACAACCAATGGTACTGCCATAAATTATAGCATTAGTTCCCAATTACCCTCAGGAGCATTAAGCATTGATAGTTCCTCCGGTGAACTGACAGTGGCGAATGCTACGTTGTTTGATTTTGAAACGAATCCTACGATTACCGCGACAATCACTGCGGACAATGCCGAAAATTCGGTAACCGTGACCATTACCCTAAACAATACCAACGAGGTTACCGCACAGAATTTGGAAGTGACCATTGATGAAAACCCAACAGCAGGGCAAGTCCTTGGTAGCCTACAAACTATGGGTAATGCTTCGGGTTTTACTATAACCACCCAATCTCCAGTAGGTGCTATGGACATTGATTCCAATTCGGGGGAACTGATCGTTGCAGATGCTTCGCTTTTCGACTTTGAAACAAATCCAACCCTAACTGCCACAGTTTCTATTGAGGATGCCGCAAATCCGGTTACCGTAACCGTAACACTTACCGATGTACTTGAAATAACGGTCCAAGACTTTACGGTTGCCGTAGACGAAAATCCAACGGATGGTCAGGTTTTGGGTACTGTACAAGCCACTGGAAATGGTGCATTTGACTTTTCAATCACTTCACAAACACCTATGGGAGCCATGGCCATTGACGCCACTACGGGAGAATTGACCGTCATCGACCCCAACCTATTTGATTTTGAGACCAATCCCGTTATTACCGCAGAAATTTCAGTAACAGATGGGGTAGAGTCAACGTCGTTGACCGCAACCATCAACTTAAACGATGTGGACGAAGTATCCGCTCAAAATACGGACCTGAACATTGATGAAAACCCATCCAACGGAGATATCATTGGAAGCTTACAGGCCAGTGGTTCCAATTTGACCTATACCATTACGTTCCAGAACCCTGCGGGAGCATTTGCGATCAACCAAAGTACTGGGGAACTTTCCGTAGCTAACGAAACCCTTTTCGATTTTGAAACAAACCCCAATATGTTGGCGACTATTTCGGTAAGCAACGGTACCCAAACCGTTTCCGCCAATACTTTTGTAGAACTAAATGACTTAAACGAAATCGGAGAGTATAAATATGGAGGTGTTATCTTTTGGATAGACCCGGCAAGTAACAACAGTGAAGGTTTGGTATGTGATATAAACAATCAAGGCTTTACATCTTGGAGTTGTTCTAATACGGTTGACATCACCGGAGCTACGGGTACCGCAATAGGTACTGGAGCCACAAACACCATGGCCATAATTTCAAATTCCTGTACCTCATCAAGCGGGGCAGCCAATATTATAGCGGCTTTGAACGTGAATGGATATAATGATTGGTTCCTGCCTAGTAAGGATGAACTTACGGAAATGTACTTGAACAGGAATATTATCGATTCAACTTCTGCAGTACAAGGAGGTAGTGATTTAAGCAATCCGGCGCAACCCATTTCGCATTGGAGCTCTTCGCAGAGTACAAGCGATGTTAATAAAGCTTGGATACGATTATTTGTTAACGGATCCGAAAATGAGGTTGACAAGACAGTCATAATCACGAGTCGCGCAGTACGGGCCTGGACAGACTTTTAAAACCTTATTTATTCTTCAAAGCTAAAACAAAAACCACGCTGCAATCATACGTAGCGTGGTTTTACATCCCTTAAAACAAACCAAAATGGAATCATTACTTAAAATTCAAAGCCAATACAATTCATTAGATAGCCTTAAGGCTTTTATTAAGACACAAACGGACTACGAGTGCTCCATCGAGTACGATATTTGGGAAGGTACTATCGATGCCAATGGGCAAATGGCCCAATGCCTTGTAATTAAAAAAAGCGGCATGCACGCCGTAAAGGCCCTTTTTGTAAATGACAACACTTTAAAGGTCAGTCATTTTATACCCAACAAGGTATTGAACGCTTATTTCGGTAAAAGTGTAAAAGCCTATAGGAGTGTTTTAGAAATTGCAGGGGAAGCCATTAAAAACTCCTTATTGAAAGGTTCGCAACAAAATGCCTTCGACGAATTGGAAAAGTTGATAGCCAAAGCAGCCTAGCGAACCAATTGGGGCAATGCCAAAATCACTTACATAACACGAACCAAGCATAGAATAGATATCAATGAGCAAAAGCAATACGTATTATCCACCCATACATCCTAAAAAAGCTTCGACCAGACAAGATGAAAAATGGGACGAAGCGGTAGGGTTGTTCAATAGCCAACAATTTGAAAAAGTAGTCCCTACCCTATTGGATTATATCGACCCCAACCTTAAAAACAAGAAAAACGGAGATACCTATGAGATTCCGCATGGCTCCGTGGTTATCTCCATCAGGCAAACAGCGGATGGCCTATGGATCAAATGTCCATTTTTGAACATCGCAAATGCCAAAAAAGTACCATTGATGCGAAGGTTGGCGGAACTTCGAATGTCGCCCCTTAATTTGACCAATCTGGTCTTGGAGGGCGATTTGGTATTTTTCACCTTTTCATGCCCCATAACCCTTTGCGAACCGTACAAAATCTATGGGGTACTCCGGGAAATCTGTTATTATGCCGATAGTTTTGACGATGAGTTTATCGAAAAGTTTGATGCGCAACACTTACAGGAGCCAAAGATTAGTTGGTTCTCCGAAGCCGTCAAACAGGAAGCCCATGCCAATTGTCAAAAAATAATTGCGGATGGCCTACAACGGTTTGACTACTATATGGAAAAACGGCATGGAAACAATGCCTGGTACACCTTGAACATCACCTTAAAAAAGATAGAGTTCCACGCAGAGCCACAAGGGTATGTACGTAGCCTTTTGGAAAAGGCTATCGACGGACTTTTTGATGGTAGGATTCCTTTTCATGACCGATTGCTGAACGGAAAATCCGACTTGGAAAAATTGAAGCAACTTCCGGAGGAAAAATTCCTGTCGGGTCTCTACCAAGTCGAAACCTTCGTTCCCTATAAATACAGTGGTAAAAAGGAAAACATCCGGGAAAATTGGCAGGAAAGCTACGAAGAGGCGCAGGAAATGATTTCCAATTCCAGATTTGAGGATGCTTCTAATCTCATACAGTCCTGTTTTTACAATTTGTTCTATTACAATTTGGTCAATGAAGAGATTAGTAAACCCATCACCGATGCCCTATCACAAGCAAGTGATTTGCCATGGAGCCAAGCGGCTCCCCTCCTCTTAAAGGGCATGCAAGCCATCATGGAAGATACGTTTATGGGTGCCGATTACGGTATGGACCTTTCAAAACTCATGGGCGAACAAATGCAACAATCCATGCAGATGATGCAACAGTTCATGGCCAATTACAAAACGAATTAAATACTAGGAAGAATGAACAACATAGAAAGTTCGGTATTCAAAATAAATACCGCAAACGGCACGGGCACAGGTTTTTACAGCAACGAAAACGATATTATCATCACCAATTACCACGTGGTGGCAGGTTGTCATACCGTAAGTGTGGAAGGAAAGGACAAGAACAGATACCTGACCCATGTATTATATGTAAATCCGGGAAAGGACATAGCGTTTTTAAGGGCTAACGACCTTCCAAAACCTATTGATACGGTGCTCATTGACCATCAAACGGAGTCAAGATCTAGAGACAAGGTAATCGTCTTGGGCTATCCTTACGGCATGCCGTTTACGGTAACGGAGGGCATCGTTTCCAATCCCCGGCAAAGTATTGGTGGCAGTTATTTTATACAGACCGATGCGGCCATCAACCCCGGTAATAGCGGGGGCCCCGTCATCAATGAAAAAGGGGAACTGATGGGTATAGTCACCTCTAAGTTTTCAGATGCCGATAACATGGGCTTTGCCATTCCGCTAGAAACTTTAAAGGAAGAATTGCAGGTGGTCGCTGATTTGTCCGAAGTATTTACCCTTGGCTGTTCCAACTGTGGTGGACTGATTGAGGAAAAGACCGATTATTGCCCTAATTGCGGCACCAACATAGATGAAAAACTGTTTGAGGAAATCGCCCTTTCAGATTTTAGCCTTAAAGTTGAGGAAGCTATTTCCAAATTGGATATCAATCCCGTCTTGGCCAGGTCCGGCCGGGAGCGATGGTATTTTCACCAGGGAAGTGCAGAGATTCGCATGTTCGTGTATGACAACAATTACCTCTTCGCAACCTCGCCTTTAAACGATTTGCCGCGTAAAAATCTGGCCGAAGTCTATAAATATATCTTGACTGCCGATACGGAACCGCATCGCCTTTCGATTTCGGACAATCAGATCTACCTCTCATATCGCATTCATATCAGTGACCTGTATTCCGGCCAAACGAACGAAATACTGGAGAACCTTGCACAATTGGCCATCAAAGCCGATGCGCTGGACAATACCTTCGTAACCAATTTTGGTGCGGAAATGACCCATTACAGCAAATAGCATCTACGGATGCCAAATTAAATCACACCCCAAAAAATTTAAAACATGAAGAAAACAACCCTTATTAGAAGCGTCTGTATGGTAGGAATGGCTTTTGTATTTAGCTGCTCCAGCAATGAATCTCCAGAAAGGGAAACTCCCATAAGGGCCACGCCCGAAGCTTTTGCCCAACTTAAAAGCACTTCGCTTGGGAACAAGGTCCAAAACTTTCAATTGGATGCTTCACAAACGGGATTTTTCACCACGGAAAATGGTGTCTTTTTCACCATCAACGGCAATTGCCTTTCCAAAAATGGAAATCCGGTTACGGGTATGGTAGACGTTCAGATTGTAGAACTTTTTGAACGGGGCGCCATGCTAACGACCAATAAACCTACCATGGGAACCCTGCCCAATGGCGACAAGGCCCTATTGATTTCTGGAGGGGAATTTTTCCTGAACATCACACAAGACGGGGAATCTGTGGACGAGGATTGTGATATGGTGGCCACCATTCCTTCTGATATTACGGGAGGGGCCGACACTGGAATGACCCTATGGAAAGGAAATGGCGGCGATCAAGACTGCGACGGTATTGATGATGATTGCGATGGTTTTGTATGGGACCAGAATGTTGATCCCAATGGCGACCCCATTGAGGCTGAGATTCAGGACGGGGATGGCGGCGAACGCTTCTACGTGGCACCTTTTGGTGATTTTGGCTGGACCAATGTAGACCGCTTTTTTAGCGACCCAAGACCAAAGACAACCATTTTAGTAGAGGTGCCGGAAGGTTTTAATGACGAAAACAGCAGGGTGTACCTATCATACGTAGGTGAACCCAATGCTTTGGCGTATTTGGACACCTATGATGCCACAACTGGACTTTTTAGTGAGCATTACGGTCAAATCCCTATTGGTTTGGAATGCCACGTAATTTTCACAAGTAAAGAAAATGGACAATGGCTCTATGGTATAAAATCGGTCACTATAACCGATGGGCAGACCGTGGAAATTGCCGATACCGATTTAAATACCGCCAACGAAAGTGAGTTGGAAGCCTTGATAAATGGCTTGCCTTAGCCCGTCGGAAGTCCTTGAACGCCTTTTTGGTGGGGCATCAAAGTGATTAGCATAAATCAAAAAAGTAGAAGGAATAGATTATGGGGTTTGCTTTCATCATACTTACTGCATCGGCTATTTTCTGTCTTTTGATTTTGTCGTTCTTGGCCCTGTCGAAAAACAAATTCCTTACTGCAATCTTACTGGTAATGGCCGGACTTTTTCTTGCAGCAGCATCGTTTTATGCTTTTACCGAATATTTGGCCTATAAGGAAAGAAAGGAACGTTATACCGTACAGGCCAACGAGGTTTTTGAACAAATTGATAAAGAAAGACTCCTATCCGAAACAGAATTTGGGGCTTTTAAGCACTTTAAAGAATATCGAAATGCTATGCACGGTTACGAAGTCTTCTTTTTGGATGTGGGCATCAACGATACCGACTATGTTTCTTATCAAAACACGATAAGGGATGAAATAATGGCCGGTTTGGAAAGCCAACAATATGGCGAAACGTATTGGAACACCATTCTCAACATTGCCTTTGATTACGATAAGAACAATAGAGAGTATCACCGGCCATACTATGGGTCATTGTATGTGGTTCCCGCCATATATGAGTATCACGGTTTGGAGGAAAATTATGGTGATTTGAACGATGCGGAAAACTATGCCTTTTTTGAACGTATGAGCCAACTGTTGTACATGGGTCAAAAAATAAAATCGTTTGATCGGTCGGCAGAAAATATCGGCAACCTATGGAATCATAATAAATCCTATATCTATACTTTTTTCTCAAAAAAGAAATATGATGAGCTCTGTAAAGAGGTTGTTGACGATTTATTGGAAGTGCATGAAACACTAACCGCAACGCCCAACTATAGAACGTTTTATGCGGAATATGATATTTCGGATGAAGGTTTTCTGGATTTCCCTTCCTTAGAATACACGAGTTCGTTCGATTATTCATGGCCGTTCAGTTTTTGGGACCGTCGTTTCTCCGAGAACAACGCCGGCGAAGTATATGCCGTATTAAAGGAAATTCAGGATCATTATAAAGATTGATATGAAAAAGATAGCTGTCATCTTCGTTATTGTTGGTCTTTGCCTTGTCGGGTTGGCCTATTATTTCTCATCGGAATCGCTCAAATTGATTGAAAGGAAACACAAAGGTGATGACCTCAATGATGTAATTCTAGGGAACGAAATGATTTTGGAAGTATCCGCCAAGGAAGAACTGCAATACGATAATGAAATCATCTATCCATCCATCGCGTTGAACAAACCTGATCATGCAGCGGTTAGTCCATGTATACAACTCTTTCAGTCCAACGGTGAACTTGATGCATTGTGCTTGAACAATCTATTGAACGTGGTCATCGATGATTTTGGGGAACTGGCGTTTTTTAAAGCAGATATCGGTTCTAGTATAGATTATGACAATCTTTCATTTGACCATACGTTCTTATCAAACCTGTTCAGCAAAAATAACACGTTGGCGAATAGCCTCACCCTTGGCTTTTTAAATAGGTACCGTAACCCTGAGCGGTTACAGCAAGCATTTCGCAAGCATAAGCAGGATTTATTCCAAAGCGTTCCGAAAAATATGTACCAAAGGGTTTTTGAAAAGCAAGTGAATAGATTGTTATCGGCCCATGAAGAAATAGCGCAACAGAACAACAAAGAAGCCTTTTTTGAAGACCTCTATTTTAAGGCGGACACGCAAAATTCACACCGCCAATATTGGAAGTACACCTTTTGGAAAAGAAGAGAAATAGAAAAAACCGACGGAATCGTTTTTACGATCCTAAGCGAAATAAAAAAACGGTATGATCGGTAAATGCAACCTGTAAAAAGCACAAAACAACAAATAACGAAATGTTTATAGTCCTCCTCCTCTTTTTGCTCCTTTTGTTGGTCGGCCTAGTGTTCTTGGTCATTAAACTGACCAAATGGACGTTTCGAAAGAAATTAAGAGTGAAGGCAGCAGGTATACTTTTTGGGGTGGCCATTATGGGTTTGGTAGTCAACCATTTCCTTTTTAAAAATATGCGGTTAATCCAGTCCGAAGTATATCCTAATCTCTATTTGGTAAAATACCCTGATAAAGAGTATTCCAAAGTTCAAAAAGCCATACAAGAAAAGATAAAGGAACACCTGCAGGCCGAACATAAAACCGGAAAACCATTGGCCTATAGAAACGAAAACGGCATCTATTTTTATGAATACGGCGGCACGACCTTCGGTTTTATTGGAGAAGCGGGTACTGGCTATTTTATTGACCATGAAGAAGATTTGGGTGGTTTTGTATCCGAAGAACTGGGTATTTACCAGGATTATAGGTTGGCGGAGTTTTACTATGATTCTTGCCCAGATGATTCAACTTTAATTTGTGGAGAAATCAACTATTTCAAAGAAGGTGAATTCCATAAAATTCATAGTCTGTCAAATCTTGCTTACGTGAACGGTAACCTAAAACCTTCAAAAGATTTAGGGAAATCTACTGAACAAAGTAATGCCCAAGTTTCCGAAGAGACCGATGAAAATCAAGGAGAAAAATTACCCCTTCATGGAATATTGGATAAAGAGGCTTTGGCCAAGTATTATCCAAAAATTTTAAATGAGTTTGACAGGACTGAAAATTTCTATTCCGAAAAGATAGAAGTCCCGAAAAATCATGGTGCCATAGTAAGTCTTTTACACCTTACAAACACCTCAACAGATTACTTATTATATACCCATAATCAAAATCTGGAACCCATTGACGCTTTTTATATTGGAAAAGCTACTGATTTTGACAATGGCAGAAGCGAGACAATTGATTACAAAATCAATCAAGACGGTACCATTGTTTTTAACAAAGTGGTTTGGGGAATGATGGAACGGAACAATGAAGAAATCATTGACACCCTGGCCCACAAAACCATTACAATTCGTTTATCGGACAAGGGAAATATTGACTATACCATTTCGAAAAACCCTGAATATTACGTTTTGGAGGCTTTTAACATGGATTCAGACCCTAACGGAATCAACCTACGAGATAGCCCCAATGGCACTATCATTAAAACCCTTAAACCACCGGAGTACGGTTATATTTTTAGTATCGTGCGAGGAGAAAATGGATGGTTCCGGGTTTTGAAAATCAACACCGTAGACGATGGTGAACTTAAAATGTCTCAAGGTATTTTATGGATACACAGTTCGGTAATAGGAATTCGTGCCAATCGGGATGCGCCAATCCTTGACACACCCCAAACGGGCAAGCAAATAGGTCTTATACCATCGGATAAGGAGATAAAAATTATGGATCTACATCGCGATTGGGTAAAAGTTGAATATCAAGGTATCATTGGGTGGGTAGATTCAGAATTACTCTGTGGCTACCCCGTTTCCACTTGTCCTTAACAAAAAGCTTATGATGAAACCAAAGAACATTTGGCACTTATTTTTGATACTCTTGGTAAGTATCTTCATTTGCTGTAAAGACAGCAAAACGGGCACAAAGAATGCCATGGAACCTTCCTCGCAAAATACTTTGGTCACCGAAAGCACAGAAAAAACAGACAATCAAACTTCACGTGACTACGCCAAAATTGATGCTGGTAATGATATCGCAAATATTGAAAAACTAAAAGAGACTTTTAGGAGCAAAAACGAAGTGCTGTTCCTAGAACAATTTCCATCAGACCAAGAGCAATTCATGCAGCACTTCGGATGGAACTATAAAAGCAACCAACCCAACGAACTGTACGAAGAAAGTTACGCCTACATTGATTACTTCTTTAATCTCTTGTCTCAAGACAAATACAAAAAGTTTGAATCGAAGTTTATCGACATTGCCAAGGATGGTTCTTGGCAAGAAGATGCTATCAATTACTTTCAAGACAAGACCTTAAATTTCATTAAGACTGGAAAGCGATACGACCTCATCAATACGTTGTCATCCGACGAGGCAAAATCCGTGCTGTTCTTTCTATTTGATGGGCCGCATCCAAAATTTGATGCTGAGTTTGCCTCCCATCTGAGCCCGTCAAAAAAAGAAATACTTGAAGAACTCTTTAAAACAGGTTTTTATGATCATAATGAAAACCCTGACCTCATTATGCCAGACCTTGAAGAAGTGGACCCCATAGATGATGAAGGATCGATCCATCATGATATTTCGGATTTTGAAGGCGCAGAGCACTTTTTTATTCGGGACATAGACATCAACAACGATGGTGTTTTGGACAAAATAGTAAGTGCAGACCCATATCAGGGCGATGAGCTATTTCTATTCGAAAATGTTGGGGGTGAATACCAACACACCCTAAAGACAATTAATTTTTCAGAGGACGGCGGAAATCAAATTGTGGATGTAATTGCAGAAAACAGCGGGTTTTATATTAAAACGGCATTTCCAGATGGCGGACTTCTAGAGGCCGATTACCACATTACCTTTAAAAACAATGCTTGGGTACTTACCCATACCGTTTACAGAACCCAAAGCAGCAATCAAGAAAATGCGGTTATCTATGTCTGCAATGTGGTTCAGGAATTGAATCTGGAAGATGCCGATTTTTTTGAGAGACTAAAAGGCATGCCTTACGAAACCGATAGGGAAAGGCTTTGCAGCAAAGAAAAAATGAATTAAAATCATCCCCTATGCGAATTGTAAAACATCTTTTGACCTACCTGCTCTGGACGATGTTGTCATTGCTCATGGGTATTGTGTATATGCGTCTATTATTGGGCGATATCGCCGAGGATGAAAGTATAGGAGGTTTTGGCTACCTATTAAAAGTTTTCTATCTACACGGACTTTTTTTTATCGGTTTGCCTTTTGGAGCCATTATAGCCCTTTTATTTATTGCTACAGATTGGTTTTTTCTTAGTAAAAAACGCAAACCAAAGACCAATAGAACCCTCATGCGCATTGCTTTGCTGTTGGTTATAACGGTTATCGTAGCCATAGTCCACTATGTTTTAGAAGTTGTGATCGATGTTATTTAAATGAGAAAAATGAAACCGACATGATAAATATAATCTTTAAACACACAGCGTAATGATTATTAGAATCATCAAAGGTTACATGTGTCCATATCAAAAACAATAAAATAAACACATGAAATATCTTCCCATATTACTGATACTATTGCTCTTTTCCTGCCAGCAAGGTGACAAGAATAAAAATATTCCTGAAACAGAGGTTGAGCAGCTAGAAGCTATTGATAAACAAATTGATACGCTTGAAACGAGTCAAACTCCAATACAAGTCAACAGTCCATTACGACCAAATGAAACCCTTTTTTTAAACAAAACGTATATCGACACCCTAGAGTTCAACGATTATAACGACGACTACGATTATCGATATCTTATTGGGAATAAAAATGGTAAAGAGGTTTCCTTTGCCTATAATTGGGATTGGTTCGATAACGAGGAATATAATTTTATACAAGGCGATGTAATTGAAGTACAATGGAAAATGGACAGTATCTCGATGCCGGGCGACCAAGAATCCGTAGCTATTGCTGAAATAGCCTTGGAGGCCAAGAAAATAGCATCGTCCAAAGGGCCCTTTCAATTTTTAAAAAGAAAGAATGCTTATGATGAAGCAGTAAAAGACACTTTCAGTACCATAGTAATCAACCATAGTTATTTACACAATATCACCCCACCCGAAAAAGCGGCCTTGGCCTTTGTGGCCTATGACATTGGTAACGAATGTGAATGGGGCTACGACTCGGATGGAAACGGACGTGTGCTATGGTGCCGCATCGTATCAGCCTTGGATTTGGGTCACCAATGTTCCGAAAAGCAGCTCAGCTTTTTGCGAAATTGGTTTTCTCGAGATACCGTCGCCCTTAAAAAACTGGAAAGTTGTCGCACTATACCCAACACTGCCACCATTCAGACCACTTTTGATGAGATTCTAATACAGAACAATGAAGCCGAAAAAACAATTACGGTGAGTTATAAGGTTACGGGCATAAATATGCGCGAATCAGAATCTTGGCACCACTCCCAGACCGATATTTTTAAATATGATTCGGAATATATTGTTTTGGTCGATTCCAAAAAATCGGATGTATCAGAAGATCAAATAAGCATGAACCCTGATTCCCCTGAAAATATTGATCCTCAAAACTTTGTTTTGGCCCTCAAAGACCACATACTGAACGAATGGAAGAATCAAGATGGTTTTGATACCCTTAAAATCACATTTGGCGACAATATTCTAAACATTCAGGGCAATGAAGGATTTACATTAAGCCGCTACGATTTTAATGAGATGGTCATTAATGGAACAAGTGAACCTCAAACAATTTACCTAACGATCACCAATGAAGGAGGCGGTGGTGGCGGTAATGTTGCGCTGGTCGAAACCTATAGTTTAACGGTCGTGGATGCTGAGCATTTCGACATTAAGCATGTAGAAACCGATTTGGCGGACTAAAAAACGAAGTTTATGAAATTAAAATTAGTCACGTTCTTACTTGTCATCACAACCCTGCTATTCGGGATAACAGCTGGAGTTTTATATACCCTAATTGATTCTTATGAAAAAACAATATGCGACCGTGAATTGACTATAAACAGCTATAAAAGAGTTATCGATGCCATGGGAAGAAGTAATACAATTTCATTGGATCAGCTTAAAACTGAACTTACAATTGATTTTTATCTGGACGAAAAGAGCTACAATGACTACAGCAATGAATATTACTTCGTAATACATCCAAAAAACGAAGAAGTCAATCGTAATGAAAACATTGATTTTATGGGATTACAACTGGTCTTTGATTATCAACAAAAACTAAAAACCATTTACCTATATAAACCATAACAATAAAAATGAAAAGCCAAAAAATAATCTTGTTTTTATTGCTAATATCTTGTGGTTCAAAGCCCAACGATTTTTATCAAGGATTGGTCATGGATAAAAACGGTAACCTAATTGAAAATGTAAGCATTTTCGAAGAATATGACACAGAAAACAGGTTAAAAACAAACAAAAAAGGGTACTTCAAATTGAATCGGACCTCTGATAGGATTCAAAGCTTGGTATTTGTAAAAGAGGGTTTTAAAACCGATACCATTCCAACTGTTTGGGCACAGCATGGTGAAAAGCTCAACTACCAATTCATAAAAAATGACACTACCGTAGTCCGGTTAAAGACTGTAAAATCAAAATAATTCTGAAAGATGTTCTATAAAATCAAAAGAAAGAAATTTTACGTAGCAATCGGTTTTCTAATTATCTCATGTGGCCAAGGCCCAAAAAAGGAAAAAGCACCGGAAATCGAAACCCAAGGTGCCGTAGAAATGATTGAAGCAGTTGTGGACTCCATACCCGACGATGAGGGTTTTGATTTTCTTAAAACTATTTCCAATACCAAAACGTTGAAATTACCTCACATAGAGAATACCAATTTCGACAGCTTTATCGATGAAGATGATTATGAAGTAATCGATTTCAAGGCTTTTAATTTGAACCAGATTTATCCTGATTATAATGCAGAGGGTCGAAACTATCGAGCTATTGCCAAGTACACCGTTCCGATAAGAGATAACTTTCATTCTGTAGTAGTGACCATCCTAAAAAGTGAGAATGAAATGGAATCCGTGTTGATTAATTACGATCCAGAAGGTACAATTATTGCTCATGAATTGGTTTCGTACGACGAAATAGCCGAGGGCATGTCCAGAACGGTTTCCCGTATCAGCGAAAACCGATTGACCGTTGACCGAATCTTCTGGGGCAACATTAGAGAAGTGGAACAAATAGAATACGAAATAACTTGGGATGGTACCATAGAAAAAGTAGATACCAAAAAATTGAACGATTCTTTTAAAAACTATACACTAATAAATAGTGTTTTAATGGATTTAAAATTGGATTGGATACAAATAAAAACCGATTTGATTGCCACTAAAGTCTATCCAGAAAATCCAGAAGAAACCATTGTGGTTATTCCAGAAATAGTGGATGAGGGCGAGCATTATTTTGCACTGAACAGCCATATCCTCATTGCTGATAATCGTTCTGGAAAAGTCACACATAAATACTTTGAAAGTAAAAAGACTAACGAATGGGTTTCGGATGCCATAGAATTGAACGGAATTCAAATCGACTCTACTTCATATCAGATTTCAGAAGACAAAATGGCCTTTGGTGTAACCGTTTCGCGTTTTGGCTCTTCTAGGGTAAACCCGTATTCAAATAAAGCGTTGTCACTTTTTGTAAAATCTGGTGACAGTCTAGTTAAAGTACTTTCCAACTATACTGTTGAAAATTATGGCGGAGAATGGGACGGCGATTGTGATGGAGAATTTAACGAGACGAAAAAAAGTCTTAGGATGGGACAGGAAAAAAACAACGGCTATTTTGACATCTGGGTTGATGCTGAAAATTCATATACCCATAGTTTTAAAGATAAAAACGGGGATTGCCTTTCAGAGATGAAGCTTAATCCCAAAACCACAATTTTAAAATTTAATGGCTGGCGATACTCAGAATATGATACTGAAACCATTGCCTATGCTGAATACGCCCCGGAAAAAAAAGTGAATGTTCGGTTAGAAAATGTCCACGTTGGTCACGCATTTCAAATGGAACCTTTTATCCTTTTGTCTGGACTGTATATGCCCAAAAACGGAAAAATAGTATTTCCTGACACTGAAACCGATAACGGTTATAGAGTATTCCTAGTGAACGAAGACAACGAAATACACTATAAATCCAAAGGTTTCGGGGATTTATACCATTTTGAACCCCATTTTTATAAAAGCGAAGCTTCGGACAAAACCATCATTATTTGTCAACTGGGCTTTGAATACCCGTTTGGCGGCGAAGTATTCATCTATCAGAATGAAAAGATGGAACATATAGGAACGCTGGATATTGAAGGATACGACCCTGAACAAAATGGCACTAATTATTTGACTGAAATCATTGAAATAAAAGAAGGTAAAACGGGTATTGAATTTTCCTTTAAAACGGACAGATTAATTCTCAATCCAGGTGGAGAGCATGAGGAAGTAATTACGAACAATAATGTTTTTTATGTCTACAAGAACAATGAGCTATCCTTACTATGGAACAACTAAAGAATTTTAAAAAGGTGTTTTTTTTAGGGATGGTTTTTGGGATTCTTGGTCTTCATGCCCAAAAAGAAGCAACGTATCCAAAATTACCCAAATCTGTAATGGAAATACACGATTTGATTCCCGATAGCTGGCAGATACTTTCGCAGGTCTCAGGGGACCTTAACGGAGACGGATATGAAGACCTGGCCTTTGCTATACAAAGCCCCGTAAAAGAGACGATTCAATACACCGATGATTCTGAAAGTGATACAATAGTTACAAGTCCCAGAATACTGGGTATCTACTTTGGCAAACGCAACGGAAAATTTAAGAAAAAGCTGCAATCCAATACGTTTATCATCAATCGAAATACACCTGTGATGGATGAGCCTTTTAAGGGTCTTGAAATCTTGCCAGACGGAGAATTTCAGATACTGTTCTTTATATGGCCATGCAGGGAATGTACCTCATGGTCAGAACATCTATATAGTTTCAGATACCAAAACAAAGCTTTTGAACTGGTGGGTTATAATGAAAATATTGCCCAACGCGTATCGGCTGATGATATAGCTTACAATATCGATTTTGAAAACAAAACAATGCATATCAGCACTAGCACGATCAATGATGAAACAGATGAACAAGTACTGGAGGAACAACCGACCATCAAATTTGAGCTTGATAAATTAAAAACCCTAAAATCGATGGAAAAACCCTTTGAATGGGAATTTCTTCAATTACATATTTAATACCATTCCCCAATTAAAAACAGGCCAAAAACGCTTGTTTTAATCACAGAGTATGGGGTGTTTAATCCTTTGGCGATGCCAATAAAACCAAACTATTTTGGCATTTTATCCATTTCCATGTGCAGCATGCTCCAACGGTGACCGTCCCTATCGATGAAGCCCATGGCGTACATCCATCCATCAACCTCAGCAGGTTCCGCAAAAATCCTGCCTCCGGCATTTTTCACTTTTTGGGCCATTTCATCGACTTCCGCTCTGGTCTGGGCATCCAGATTGATCAGCATCTCGGAACCTTGGTTGGTATCGGAAATCTCCGTCTGTGCAAAATGCTGAAAGGCATTTTCCGGAAAAAGCATCAGCACAAAATCATGCTCACCAATCAAAAAACTTCCTATGTGCTCAGAATGGGCATGCATGGGATTTTCCCTAAACCCAATTTGCTTGAAAAATATCTTTGAAACATTTATATCCTTTACGGGAAGGTTCAACCAAATCGATTTAATTGTATTTACTATTAGGTGTATCACCAAATATAGCCAACTTTCAGAAAATGAAAAGTTTGCAAGCAAATTCTGGAAAGCCTGTGCATAATCAAAAATCTAATTACGTAGAATGTATTTTTAGTTTATTTCTAAACTTTCTTGCTCTTTAATTATAAATAGAGTAAAAAACCATCCTTTAAACCTACATAAACGTTTTTCTAACGACTTTTACATTTTTTTAACAACCACTTTTTGTTAACAGGGTTTTCTTGACATAATTTCGCCCCCGTAATGAAGCAAAGTTTTTTAAAATATTCCTTACCACTAATGCTCACCTTGCTGTGTGGGCTTTACTTTGTTCATTCCAATTTAAAGGTCGAAGATTCCATAAAACTGGATTCCAAGGAGGCCTTTTCCCAATTCAAGGATGTAGACCAGCATGCCCAGGTTGCCATCAATCCATCATACAGTGATAAAAAACTTGCCATCGAGGTTGCAGAAACCGAAGAGCAAGAGGAAGAGATAAGACATAAGTTTCCAACGGAGCACGGTAGATACTTAGGTGGCATTTCCGCTGCTTTACTTAGAACCCAATTCATTTGGCATATACGCTTTGATTCTCAAAAATCCCTTGTAGCCTTCAGCGCATCGGATACAACTTCCCTATTTAGAAGATACATCAAGTATCAAGTATTTAGACTATAGCATTTTTTAGGCCGCAACACTTTGTTGGCCCCTTTTAAAAGCCTTTCTCACTTAGATTCCTTTTTAGGGGAAACGTGATAGGCAAATCCATTGTTCTAAATAATATCATTTTCTAAATATAAAATTATGAGGAGAATCCCCATGATTATAGGTCTTCTAGTTGTTTTAGGCCTATCGAGTTGTAACTCCAAAAAAGAAACCCACGAGGACCAAACCAAATTTTTGGTTACCAGTCCCATAAAAAAGGACACTTCCATTATCAAGGATTATGTGGCCCAAATTCATTCCATACGCCACATAGAACTTAGGGCCCTTGAAAAAGGGTACTTAAAGGAAATTCATGTAGACGAAGGCCAGTTCGTAAAAAAAGGGCAAAAGATGTTCAACATCATGCCCAATGTCTATCAAGCCGATTTACAAAAGGCAGAGGCCGAAGCCAAAATTGCAGAAATAGAGCTGAATAACACCCAACTACTGGCCGATGGCAATGTGGTCTCAGCCAATGAGCTCGCCATGGCCAAAGCGACTTTGGAAAAAGCCAAGGCTGAAGTTGCCCTTGCCCAGACGCATTTGGGCTTTACAGATGTACGCGCCCCTTTTGACGGTATCATGGACCACCTTCACGTACGGGAAGGTAGCTTACTCGATGAAGGAGAGCTATTGACCACCCTATCCGATAATTCCGAAATGTGGGTCTATTTCAACGTACCGGAAGCCGAATATTTGGATTATATCATGAGCAAGGACAGGGGCGATAAGAAAACCGTAGGTCTTTTGTTGGCCAATAACAAACAGTTCAACCAAAAGGGTATCGTACAGACCATTGAAGGTGAATTCAACAATGAAACGGGAAATATAGCCTTTAGGGCCACCTTCCCCAATCCTGATGGAATTCTTAGGCACGGAGAGACAGGAAGCATTCTCATGACCATTCCTTTTAAAGATGCGATCATCATTCCCCAAAAGGCCACTTTTGAGATCCTGGACAAAAAATATGTTTTTGTGATCGACGAAAATAACGTTGTGCAACAGACGGAAATTACCGTTGCCGCAGAACTTCCACACTTATTTGTTGTTAGTAAAGGCGTAAGTCTTAAAGATAAAATTTTACTGGATGGCATACGAATGGTCAAGAACAAGGAAAAAATAAAGACCGAGTTCGCGGAGCCGAACGAGGTGATTTCCAAGTTGGCCGTTTATGCCGAATAACAAGAATTAATCCAACGTATTATGTTCAGTAAATTTATCAAGAGACCGGTCTTGGCTATTGTCATATCGGTAATAATCGTATTTGTAGGATTGCTTTCCATAAAGCAATTGCCTATTTCACAGTTCCCCGAAATTGCCCCGACCACGGTAAACATTTTCATTGCCTATCCTGGTTCCAGTGCGGACGTTTTGGTAAAATCTACCCTTATTCCTTTGGAAACGGCCATAAACGGTGTACAGGGAATGCGCTATATCGCTTCCGATGCCACCAGTGCCGGCGAAGCGACCATACGTATCATTTTTGAACCTGGTACCGATCCGGATCAAGCGGTCGTACGGGTAAAGACCCGCGTTGACCAGGTAATGCCAAACCTACCCGACCTTGTGCAACGCGAAGGGGTAATCATAACCCCTATTCAGCCCAGTATGCTTATGTACGTTAACCTATACAGTGATAACGTGGATGATCATGAGCTCTTCCTCTACAACTACGCATATACCAAGATGATTCCAGAAATACAGAGAATCGATGGTATTGCAAGTGCCCAAATTTTGGGAAGCCGAAAATACGCGATGCGTGTCTGGTTAAAACCGGACCGTATGCGGGCTTACAATGTCTCTGCCGAGGAAATCCTCACGGCAATGGAGGAGCAAAGTATTTTGGCCAGACCGGGAAGGATCGGACAGAGCTCCGGTAAGACCTCGCAATCCTTGGAATATGTGTTGATGTATCAAGACCGATATAACGAACCCCAACAATACGAGGAAATTATCATAAAGGCCAACGAAGATGGTGAAATCTTGAAACTTGGTGATTTGGCCGATGTAGAGCTGGGAAGCGAATTTTTTGATATTTATTCCAATCTGGATGGTAAACCATCGGCTTCCATAATTTTGAAACAGACTTTTGGCAGTAATGCCAGTGATGTTATCGATGCTGTAAAGGAAAAACTTACCGAGTTGGAGAAAGACCTCCCTTCCGGACTTGATTATAAAATCAGTTACGACGTTTCCAGTTTCTTGAATGCTTCCATAGAACAGGTAATGCACACGCTCAGGGATGCTTTTATCCTGGTTGCCATTGTGGTATTTCTGTTCCTGGGCGATTGGCGCTCCACGTTAATACCCATCATTGCGGTTCCCGTATCCCTCATAGGTGCGTTTTTCGTAATGCAGCTATTTGGATTGTCCATCAACTTGATAACCTTATTTGCCTTGGTTTTGGCCATTGGTATTGTGGTGGATGACGCCATTGTGGTCGTGGAGGCCGTCCATGCCAAAATGGAAGAAAAACACGTTGGGCCATTTGAGGCCGTGAAGGTGGTCGTCAATGAAATTGGGGGCGCGATCATTGCCATTACCTTGGTGATGGTTTCCGTATTTATTCCCATTGCCTTTATGACAGGACCTGTGGGTGTATTCTATCGCCAGTTTTCCATTACCATGGCGGGATCTATCGTAATTTCAGCGGTGGTGGCCCTTACTTTGACACCTGTGCTTTGCGCTATGATCTTAAAAAACAACCATGGAAAGCAAAGAAAGAAATCCCCGTTGGACAAATTCATCGATTGGTTTAACCGTGGATTCGAAAAATTGACCGGTAAATATGGGAAGGTATTGGACCGGATCGTGGCTAGAAGGGTATTGACCTTTGGCATACTTATCGCATTTTGTGTAGGTATATTTTTTACGAACGAAACCCTCCCCGCCGGCTTTATACCCAATGAGGACCAAGGTATGATCTATGCGATCATCCAAACACCTCCGGGCTCAACATTGGAACGAACCAACGATGTTGCCAGAAAATTGCAACAGATATGTGAAGAGACGGAGGGCGTGGAATCGGTTTCTTCCCTAGCGGGTTATGAGATTATGACAGAGGGCCGTGGTTCCAATGCGGGTACCTGTTTGATCAACCTAAAACCATGGTCGGAACGCCATCATTCCGTACACGAGATCATGGAGGAGCTGGAAGAGGAAACCAAGGATTTGGGTGCGGTAATCGAATACTTTGAACCACCGGCCGTTCCCGGGTTTGGTTCTTCCGGGGGTTTTTCCCTACGTCTTTTGGATAAAACGGACGGAACCGATTACCATGAGTTTGAACGTATCAACAATAATTTTATGGATGCGCTATCAAAACGTGAAGAGATTACCGGCCTTTTCACTTTCTACTCTGCCAACTATCCGCAGTATGAATTGAAGATCAACAACAAAATTGCGATGCAGAAGGGAGTGAGTATAGACAAGGCCATGGAAAACCTGAATATTTTGATCGGTAGTACCTATGAGCAAGGTTTTATCCGCTTTGGAAGATTTTTCAAGGTATACACCCAAGCCGCTCCAGAGTACAGGGCGTTGCCTTCCGATCTGGAAAAATTGTTCGTAAAGAACGAGGAAGGCGAAATGGTGCCCTACTCTGCCTTTATGACGATGGAAAAACGTTTGGGACCCAATGAAATTACCCGGTACAACCTTTACAATTCGGCATCCATCAGAGGACTTCCCGCAAGGGGATTTACCAGTGGTGATGCAATTGACGCCATCAAAGAGGTAGCGGAAAAAACGCTTCCACGCGGCTATGATGTGGATTGGGAAGGTCTTTCGTATGACGAAGCTAAAAGAGGTAATGAATCGCTGTATGTTTTCATCGTTGTACTGATTTTCGTCTACTTTGTATTGGCGGCACAGTATGAGAGCTTCCTTTTACCTTTTGCTATTTTACTTTCGCTTCCCGTTGGTATTTTAGGGTCCTTTGTTATGCTCAAGGGCATGGGACTTGCCAATGACGTGTATGCCCAAATAGGACTTATCATGCTGGTTGGGCTATTAGGTAAGAACGCCGTACTTATCGTGGAGTTCGCCGTTCAGAAAAGGCGGCAGGGAAGTACTATTTTGGCATCCGCCATTGAAGGGGCCAAAGTACGGTTTAGACCTATTCTTATGACTTCCTTTGCTTTCATTGCCGGACTTATTCCTTTGGTCATCGCCCATGGAGCTGGAGCTATCGGTAACCGGACCATTGGAGGGTCGGCCATGGGTGGAATGCTGATGGGAACCCTATTCGGGGTACTAATAATCCCGGGTCTTTACTACATTTTCGCAAAGATGGCCGATGGTCGAAGTCTTATCAAGGGAGAGTCCAACGAACCGGTTTCCGAAGAGTTCATGAGAATTTCCGAAGAAGAAAGCAGGACTAAAACGGCCCTAAGGGAAATGAAAAAACTCTTGAAAAAATTAACTAAAAGAAATGACAATGAATAACTACAGAGTACCTAAAATAAAAAGCTACGGTAGGCTTTTCGTCTGTATTGTTCTATTTGGGGCCTTCCACTCCTGTGTTCCAACGAAAACGCTAAAGCAGGAGGACAAATGCCTTCCGGAAACCTACAGGGCCTTATCCAATGATACCTTGAACACCGCGAACACAAGGTGGAGGGAATTCTTTTCCGATGCCTACCTTGTATCGTTGATCGATACTGCCTTGGTAAACAACCAAGAGCTGAATATTATGTTGCAACATATCGATATCGCACAAAATGAGGTAAAGGCCAGAAAGGGGGAATATCTGCCATTTATCGATGTCAAGGCTGGTGCCGATATTGAAAAAGTGGGAGAATACACCCGAAACGGTGCGGTTGAAAAAAACCTGAACATTCGGGAGGATGAGGAATTTCCAGAGTCCCTGACCAATTATTCCGCCGGAATTTTCGCTTCTTGGGAGCTGGATGTTTGGAAAAAGTTACGAAACTCAAAAAAGGCAGCGGTCATGGAATATTTGGCCACTGTGGAGGGCAAAAACTTTATGGTAACCAGTTTGATTGCGGAAATAGCGGATTCTTACTATGAACTCATTGCCCTGGACAACCAATTGGCCATCATTGAGCAAAACCTTGAGATACAAGGAAATGCCCTTAGAATGGTACGTTTGCAAAAGCAGGCGGCAAGGGCGACCGAACTTGCGGTACGCAGGTTTGAGGCCGAAGTCCTAAAGAACCAAAGCCATAAATTTGAGGTGCAGCAGCAGATCGTGGAAACGGAAAACAAGCTCAATTTCCTCCTAGGCCGCAATCCCCAAAAAATAAATCGCAACTCACAAAATTTCATTGAGAGCGAAATCGATACCATGTACGCCGGTATACCTGCACAATTGCTTCAAAACAGGCCCGATATCCGCAAGGCGGAATTTGAGCTGGAGGCCGCTAAACTGGATATAAAAGTGGCAAGAGCCAATTTTTATTCTTCCATTGGTATAAAAGCTGGAGTTGGGTTACAGGCATTTAAACCCAAATACCTGACCGAAACCCCGCAGTCCCTTTTATATTCGGCGGTGGGCGATTTGGTCGCCCCGTTGATAAACCGAAATGCCATTAAGGCAGTATACAATACGGCCAATGCCAGACAGGTACAGGCGGTCTATGAATATGAAAAATCGATTCTTCAAGGATACATTGAGGTTGCGAATCAATTATCCAACATTGAGAACCTCAAAAAAACCTATGATTTAAAGGCTGAACAGGTGGAAGCTCTTACAGAATCCATTAACCTTTCAACACAATTGTTCCAATCGGCAAGAATCGAGTATATAGAGGTGTTGTTTACCCAAAGGGAGGCTTTGGAGTCCAAAATGGAGTTGATAGAAACGAAACGGGACCAACTTGTTGCCCGTGTAGCTATTTACAAGGCTCTTGGTGGTGGATGGAATTGATTTCCCCCGAAACCATTAAAAAAGCCTCCGAAAATCGGAGGCTTTTTTTGTTGAGAGAAAATTGATTCTTAATTGTTTAAATCTAGCACCGCATTAATCTTTGAAAATATCTCGGAGTTTTCATACACCCCTTTAAAATTTTGAGCTTGTGGCCCATAGGCAAATAAAGGAACCATGATGGCCGTATGATCGATAGTCAAAAAATCACCTTGAACTTCGCCTTCTTCCCAATTCCCCCCCACGATTCCAAAGCCGGACGTTTCATGATCTGCAGTTATCAAAACCAACGTATTGCCCGTTGTATCGGCAAACTTCAATACCTCGGCAACCGTTGCATCAAAGTCCAACATTTCATCTATGATGGTGGCTACATTATTGGAATGCCCACCATTATCTATTTGTGCTCCTTCCACGACCATGAAAAAAGGATCTCCATCTTTTGAAAGAACTTCCATGGATTTTTTTACGGATTTTGGCAACATATCCCCCCTGCCCATTTCTAGTGTCGGCATCTTGCTTTCTCCCAAAAATATCGCGGTCTTATTTTTTAGATTGGTAAATTCTGTCAGCGTGATTGGCTTAAACACCTTGCCCAATTCAGCAATATAGGAAGCTCCCCCAGCAATAAAAAAATCCAATTTACTTGTTTTCAAGTCCTTTAGGATACCATCGGTATTGTCCCTATCCTTTACATGGGCATAGAATGACGACGGTGTAGCACCGTAAATGTCATCGGTCGTAATTATTCCCGTTCTATACCCTTTTCCGGATGCGATATCGACCAAGTTAAGCAACACCTCACCATCGGGTCCCAACCCAATCGCCCTATTATTCGTTTTTTGTCCCGTGGCCATGGCCGTTGCCCCTGCGGCCGAATCGGTTATCAAATCATCAAACGCTGATGTTTTTATCAACCCAATGTCCTTAATAGTTGTGATACTCAATTGACCCCTATTCGCGAACATAGCGGCCGAAATTTGGGCCAATCCATTACCATCGCCAATCATGAGAATGATATTCATCGGTTTAGCGTTTGGATCAAATTTGTATTGTGGATTATATACCGATTTAACCTCACCCTTATAACTCCTGCTATCCAACGATTCCAAATAATTATATGCCTTGGCCGGTTGATCGGTGTTGATAAAATCCACCCCCAATGTGGCCAACCGTGCCCAAGCGGTCTTTGTATCCGGAGTTGCCCAAAACCGAAAAGGTTTATTGAACGCGTGGGCTCTTGTTATAGCTGCTTTGACTTGGTTCAGTTCTTCTTCCACCATTCGGCCATATCCGTTCCAAACAGAATACTTTTGAAAGCTAAGACTAATGATGGCTACCTTTTCCATTGGTACCGTTTCCAAGTCGACCAAATTTTGATGATCAAAGAATATGTAATCCGGATAATTGACATAATCTTTTGGATCTGGACGATTTCCTGATATCACAAAGGATACTTTATCTCCTTTTATAAGATTAGGGTATTTCCTTAAGACCTTTTGTATCTCCTTTAGGGTAGGTCCCGCTGGCGACTTTAAATCCAATAAGAGTTGTATGTTCCGTAGTTTACCATTTTTCTCTAGTTCCGATAAGGGTTCCAAGTATAGTGAAGCCAGCGTAAGGTCTTCCTTTATATTTGATTCTTCGTGGGTAACGTACAGTGTATTATCCTTTAGAAACAAATCAACTTCTATAGATGAAGCGTTATTTATATATGCTTCTACAAAAGGGAAATCCTGATGGTAATCATTATGGGAATGTACTTTGTAGGGTATTTGACCATGGCTAAATTGTAGGGCAAAGACCAGAATCCAAAGAGTTAATAGGTGTTTTAGTAGATTATCAAATTTCATTTTAATCAAGATTATTCGATGTCCTTATGGTTGTTGTTCTAGAAAGAGGCCACAAGGAAATCTAGGTTTGCGGAATTTGTAGGTTGCGCTATTCTTTTATTCTCTCAAATTTACCCATACCAAAATCAACTTTGTAGCGCGATTCAAAAAATTTGCTCGGCAGATAATAATCGGTAGTAATTATTTGGGCACCCGAAGCTTTAGCTTTCTCAAACCTTGTATAGTCATTATTTCTTGCCTCAACCGTTCCCGAATCCGCACGAGTGCGGACTATAAAACCCTTGGAAACCAAATTCCGGATTTTGTCAAAATTCCCAACCGGATCATTTACGATCATAAAGGCCGCTTCTGGACTTCCCTCCGGTTTATTGATAAATAGTACCGCATCCTTTAATAAAGGAAATTTTTTAAGGTATAAATCACTTTTGTTATCTCCTTCATCCAAGACAAAAAGAAAACGCCCCTTTACCTCGTCCAAACTGGGCCATCCATCGCCAAGTATTGCCTCCTTCAAAGATTCTTCATCCCCCTTTACCAAATCCGGAGTTATCAATTTTTCGTTTGGGAGAACCGTTTTTATCTCTTTATCCAAGTTTTCGAATGCATCGGCATCAAAAACCAAAGGATCCTTTAGTTGCGGTATTATCCCGTCTTTAGTGTTCAACGTGATGAAGATAGGAGTATGCTCCGGGTTCTTGTTGGACCAGGCCAAAAGTTCCTGCAGCGCCTCTTGAAAAAGTAATTGGTGGCTTCTAAAATCTATATCCTGAACATGAAATACTTTGAGGCCGGGTTTGTTTAATTTTTTCTCCCTATCGAACGGCAAGAATTTTTCTCCCGATAGCTCTACAATATCCAATCCTTTTGGATTGGAATAGTCTCCACCTTGAGGGTCGTGAAATACATCAAGTTCCAGGTTTCTAAGTCCTAAATCCAACTGTTGGGTCAATGGGATATGCTCATATTGAAGCGATTTTGCCATTGATGAATCCAATTGAAATAGATACTCCCATAAAGGCTTTTCAATTCCTATTTTGTAACTATTGTGACTTCCGATCACCTGGATATCGTTCAGCCGTACATTTCCTTTCCCATATTCCTGGGAAAGACAAAAAACAGGAAGTATTAAAATCATAAATACCTGTATTTGCTTATGCATTTTCATAGATTGCGATTAACCCGTTCAAACTAATTTAAAACCCCCAGAAAAGGAAAATACGGCAGGTATTTTCATACCGGCCGTATTTAATTTAATATAGAGCATCAATAACCGGGATTTTGCACCAAAAATCCCTCTACACTAGATGCTCCATCTATCGCTCTCTGAGGAATGGGAAACAATCTTTTGTTTGGATCGCTATCCGTCTTGCCCGTCCAGGAGCCCTCATATTTGCCAAAACGGATTTGGTATGTTCTTCTCAGTCCTTCCCAATAGAGCTCAAATCCAGATTCACGAAATAGAATATCAAGGTCAATCGTTGCAAGTGCTTCGGGCGTCTGCTCAGGCCTGGCGGTTCTTGAGGTTCTAAGGGTATTAATATCTGCCAAGGCACCGGCATTGTCCCCTTTACGGAGTTTTGCTTCGGCCCGCATCAAATAAATCTCACCCAAACGAAGCAATACTATATCCACGCTACTGTTGCTACAGCAATTGGGAGCTGTACGGCTGAATTGATATTTCGAAAACCGATGTCCAGTGTTGTGAAGACTGCCCTCATCCGTAAAATTAACGTCAAGGTTATGGTCCACATACTTAAGGTCCGCACCGCTTGTCCTTCTGTTTATGACGGGATAAATACGGACAGACCCATCATCACAGGTCAAAATATTCCCCCCTTCATCTTTTCGAGGTCCCCAAATTATTCCTCGAAGTATACCCCTATCAATTTCAAACTCCTCAGCCGGAACGCAGTAAAAATGGTCCGCATCGTTGTTTGGGTTTACCCCAGTGAGGTCTCTAAGATTTTCTGGGATTACGGTGTTCTCTTGAAAGAAACGGGCATCGGCCACGGCCGCATCAACATTGCCATAGGCATCTGCCCACGTCTGAATGAAATCAGGGGTTGCCGCAGCGGCATCGGTGCCTCGTGTATTGGGGAATTCCGGTCTTGGAATTTGATCGCCCGATATGGACCAGTACTGCCAACGACTGTGTTCTGTCTGCAAAACGCCCCTTTGATCGAGCGAAAATATAACTTCAGGGTTGCTATTGTTGTCGTCATTGAATATGTCAAAATACTCCGGTGACAAAGAGTAGGGTCCCGAAATGATATCATTGGTATATTGAATTACCTTATCCATATCGGCATCCAAAAAATTGGGTGTACCATAAGGATCGCGGTATACGGCGGAATTCAAGTACAATCGGGCCAAAAGGGCCTTCACCGCATCTTTGGTAAACCTACCGGGACCTTGGTCGTTATTGATAACTTCAACCACGGACAATAGTTCACTTTCAATATAATCCACAGCTTCTTGCGCTCTAAGGATTTGGGATATTTCTTCTGAACTTTCTTTTTTAAAAACAATTCCCCAATTATCCAGCGCCAACATATTGAGATAGGCCCTTGCGGCGATCATTTCGTGCAAAGCGCCTTGCGCCTCGGCATTTCCGTTATCAGCCTCAGGACGCAGTCTATCAATGGCGATGACCGCCCTGGATATGGATAAGGTTATTTCGTTCCAGGAATCGCCCACGAGACTATTACCAGGGGTCATAAGATGTTGATGCACTGCGATGAACTTGCCACCGTCAAACCAGTCCCTCCCACCACGGTTGGGAATTATGGCTTCATCCGAAGCGATTTCCTGGAGACCAAAATTACGTGTATGAAGCCATACATTTCTAAGTAGACCGTAAACGGGCGCAATGGAACCACTTACAATTTCAGCCTGACCGGTCCCGGTAAGCGACTCGTCCAGTACATCCTCCTCCAAGTCCGTGCAACCAAAAAATGCAACTAAAAATAGCACTATCGGTAATGCTCTATAAATTCTAATAGTTTTCATGATACTTTTTTATGTGATTTTAAAATCCTTTGTTTTTCATTAAAATGTTACGTTAAGAGCGAAAAGTAAGGTCCTTGCTCTTGGATATGTAAACCGGTCGATACCAAAGGTCTGTATTTCGCCTTGGGTAGCGCCCGTATTGACTTCTGGGTCAAAACCGGTATAATTGGTAAGAACGAAAAGGTTTTGCCCGGTTATCGAAAAACGGATGTTTTGAAGGGCATCCCCCAAGCCGACCTTTTCCGCGCTCAAATTATACCCTAGCGTGGCGTTGTTCAAACGTAAGAACGAACCATCCTCTAGATAGCGGGTGGATACCGTATTCGAATTGCTCAACGACTCATTGGGAAACTGCACGGCAAAATCCGTAGTGTTGTTAGACCTACCCAATTGCGCTTTGTTGAAAAGGGACATTGTTGTGTGATTGTATACTTCATTACCGGCTACCCCATTGAAGTTTAGCCCCAAATCAAAAGCCTTGTACTTGAAGTTCGCATAAAACGCGTAGATAAAATCAGGGATGGCACTGCCCACTACCCTACGGTCATCATCCAAGACGGCACCATCTCCATTAGTGTCCTTGAACTGGTTAAGACCATCGGCTCCAATACCATCGAATTCAAGCATGTAGAAAGCACCTATTGGCTCGTTGTTGATATACCCATTAATGGTTGCACCTGTTTGTCCGGACCCTTGCGCCGCTCCTGTAGTAAGGACCGAATAGGGTGAATCCCTTACTTCGTTTTGAATATAGGTGACGTTGCCCCCAATGTTATATGAAAAATCGCCCTGTGAATTGCTGTTGTAGTCCAATGCCAATTCGACGCCACTGTTATGGATTTCCATATTGTCGATATTATCCCAGAAAGTAGAGGTAGGTTCCACGGGGTCTGCGGGCACTACTTCCAATAAGATATTAGAAGAAACTTTATTGAAATAATCCAACGTACCCGTCAATTTATAGTCGAATAGCGCAAAATCAAGACCTAAATCAATTTGTGTGGAAACCTCCCATTGTAGATCGGGGTTCGCCAAACGGGTAAAAACGATACCGAACGGATAATCGTCAATGGAGTTGCCCTGGGTATCGATGGGGTAGGTACTTAGGCTCCCTGCACCCGTTAACAATCTATCTTCCGAAAAACTGGCCTTTGTAATTTTGGAGGGGATTTCTTGGTTACCTGTTTGTCCCCAACTTGCGCGCAGCTTAAGGTTATCAAATACGGAGTTGGCCATAAAATTCTCATTGCTAATATTCCAGCCAAGTGCAAATGCAGGGAAATACCCATATTTGTTATTTGCACCAAATTTTGAAGAACCATCTGCACGCAAGGTGGCAGTCACAAGATATCTATCATCATAGGTATAGTTGGCCCTTCCAAAGAACGATTGTAGCTCGTTCTGCTCTGCGGCAGCTGTTACCGTAGTTGGAAATTCATCCGTATTGGTCTGGTCTTGGAACCGTGGCTCAATATTATTGTTGGCGAAACCTCTATAAAAAAAGGTTCTCCCCTCTTCTAAAAATTTCTGATAGGAATGTCCCGCAAGTACGGTTACATTATGAACCTCATTGTTCCAATTATACGTTAGCGTATTTTCAACCAGTTCATTCGTATTGGAACTGATTGTGCTCTCCAATGAGCCCTGTGAGATATTGGATTCATTTACGACCTCTGGAAAAGGTCTGTACTGTTCGTCCCTTGTGGTAGTTGAATAGTCGACCCCTAGGTTTAATTTATAGACCAAACCGTCGAAAATTGTAACTGAAGGCGAAATACTGGCCAAAATACGATTGTTGATGGCAGTATCGCTAAAGAGTTCGTTCCTTTTTAACGGATTTAAGGCGTTTGTGTTCAAAATTGTTGGAACACCGTTTGTAAGTGCGGGAATCGTGGGGTTCAAACTGAGCATATCACTTATGGTTCCTGTTATTACAGGTCTCAAATTTTGGGTACGCGAGGCGGTGAGGTTATAATCAACGTTCAACTTACCGTTGAACGCTTTTTGGTTCATGTTCAATTTGCCCGAATAGCGTTCAAGGTTGCTGTTTTGCAAAACACCCTCTTGTTCTTGGTACCCCACCGAAGCGAAATAGGCAAATTTTTCCGTTGTGGCGCCACTCATGGAAAAGTTTACATTGTTGGATACCGCGGTTTGTGTCAATTCGTCCTGCCAATTGGTATTGGCCCCAAAATCTTCCAGCGTACCACCTACCGCTACTACTTGGTTGCGAAAGGTGTCCGCATCAAATACATCGATCTTGTTTGAAATGGTGGAAAAAGCCGTGGACGCCGAGAAATTCATTTCGGTTTTGCCCGTTCTTCCCCTCTTTGTAGTAATCACAACGACTCCATTGGAGGCTCGTGATCCGTATACCGCGGTAGCACTGGCATCTTTTAGCACATCAATGCTTGCTATATCGCTGGGGTTCAAAAAATTCAAAGGGTTGGTATCAAAACCATTGTTAGCATTGTCCAGTAAAAAGCCATCAACCACATAAAGCGGCTGTGTACCTGAACGCAAACTTCCAACCCCTCTGATAATCACATTTTGTGCCGCACCGGGCTCTCCGCTATTTGCCGCGATGTTCACCCCTGCCAATTTACCTTGAAGTAATTCCCCAGGGTTGGTTACCACTCCCTGATTGAAATCTTCGCTTTTAACCGATGCAATAGCACCTGTAATATCAGATTTCCTTTGGGTCCCGTAACCTACGACCACTACATCGTCCAATTGCGTGGCATCCGGCTCCAATTGTACATTTATAATGGAATTATTGCCTACCACTATCTCCTTGGAACTATAGCCCAAATAGGAAATTTGCAAAGTTGCCCCAGAGCTTACATTGATGGTGAAATTACCATCAAAGTCTGTAATGGAGCCGTTACTGGTTCCTTTTTCCAACACGGACGCACCAGGAAGTGGGGCTCCCGTTTCATCCGTAACCTGTCCGGTTATTGGGTTCTGTTCCAGAAAAAATATAAAATCATAGGAATCCTCTACAGATCCCCATTCTTTTTCAATACTTTTATTGGTAGTTTTTGAGTTCCCGAAGAGGAAACTGCTTCCTAAAATCGCAAAAAGTAAGATAAAGCCGATTTTAGTTAGTCGGTTTTTAAGATACATAGTTTTAAAGTGTTGAAGTTTTAGTGATTTTCGATGCTTTTTAGAGAGCCTGTTGCCGCAGGCTCTTTTTTGTTTTTAGATTTCCGATCAAAAGTAATTCTTAAGAAGTAGGTGGTAGGTTACGGATACTTTATGATTAGTTTAATTTAAAATGAGGTAGGACGCTTTCCATCGATATTTTTTGGTGATCCAAAGACGGAAAAATGGTTTTTACCGATTATTTCCCTCGGGTGTTCGAAGAGTTTGCCAAGAAAGTAGCTGTTCTGTATACTTTAGCGGTATAAATAATCGAACACCAAATCCAATACATTATGAAAAAGTGTATTATCCTTCTTGCCATTTATACTGTATTGCTTCTACTCTACTAAGAGCGATTTATTCCAATTGTAGTTTCCCTATTCCAACTTGAGTTCTGAAGGTGAAGCTGCATTCTTTTTATCGGAAAAAATTCTGGCACTGGTCTTCATATCGGCATAACGTGGATCCGGGATGTAATCCTCCTTGCGCATTTTGATGACTTCGATGCTCAAGAAATCGAACTCGCTCACCACCTTTCCGTAAAACCGATAAATACCCCTGCCCCTAAAAGCATACTTGGCAGCTACCGGTGGAAACAACACCGTATCGAAAACCATTCCCTGCTGATCTACCAACGTGGCGAAATACATACGCTTCCCCGTATGGGTACTCGTATTTTTCACCGTAACCAAATACCCATAAATATCTATATAACCGTTTACATAGTTCATTAGATCCTTGCTCCCGTTCGTATTCTTTGGAGGTTCTGCCAAGAGCTCGAACGGACTGCACAGACAAAAACCCAATAGTTCCAATTGGGTAAAGGCGTCCTCTTGATCACTGGTATGCAATGGGGGAATCCTAAAATTTTGATGTACGGCCGGAAAAAGCTTTGGGTGCTCCAGCTTTGTCCCCCTGTTGAGAAACAAATGGGCCTTCCACAATAATTGGTGTTTGTTGACTCCCGTAAACCGGAACCCATCGATACGTATAAGAATACTTATCTGTTCTATGGATATGACCACGCGGTCCAAGAAATCCTCCAAGGAGGTAAATATTCCTTCCCGACTCCTTTCCCTGAGGATACGTTCCGCTACCCTGCTTTCCAAATCGCGTAAATAGCCCAGTCCCAAGAAAATAGCTTCTCCGTAGATTACATTGTTATGATTGCTCCTATTGACACAGGGCGGGTGTATGGTAGCCCCCAGCATGCGGGCTTCGTGGACATAGAATTCCGTCCGGTAGAAACCGCCCCCGTTATTAAGCACGGCCACCATATATTCCAAGGGATAGTAGGCCCTTAAGAACAGGGTCTGATAGCTTTCCACCGCATACGAAGCGGAATGTCCCTTGGCAAAGGCATAGCCGGCAAAACTGGCTATCTGCTCCCACACCTCAAAAATAACACTGTCCGGCTCTCCCTTTTTGCGGCAATTCTCGATAAATTTTAAACGTACCTTTTCAAACTCTTCCCGCGAACGAAACTTTCCGCTCATTCCCCGCCGTAACACATCGGCTTCGCCCAAATCAAGGTCGGCAAAATAGTGGGCCACTTTGATCACATCTTCCTGATAGACCATGACCCCATAGGTCTCCGGCATAATATCCAACATGACCGGATGCGCCTTCTCGGCTGTCCTCCCCTTTTCCCTATGCCTTAGGATGTACTCCCGCATCATACCGCTTTTGGCAACCCCTGGACGGATGATGGAACTGGCAGCCACAAGGCCCAGGTAATTATCCACTTCCAGCTTTTTCAACAGCATCCGCATGGCAGGGGACTCCACATAAAAACACCCCATGCATTGGGCCGTCTTGATCAGGTTGTTGATCCTGGGATCTTTTTTGAACTTTTTGACATCGTGGATATCGATTTCCTGGGTATTACCCATGCGGTTATAGGCGATGATCTCCAAGGATTCCTTAATTTTCGAGAGGCCCCTTTGGCCCAAAATATCGAACTTATAAAGTCCCACGTCTTCAGATATCACCATATCGAACTGTGTGGTAGGAAACCCTTTGGGCGGCAAATGCGTGGCCGAAAACCAATGTATGGGCCTTTCGCTGATCAAAATACCTCCGGCATGAATGCTCAGATAATTGGGCATTCCCATGATCAACCGACCGTATTTCAACACCAGCCGTGCCACCTCATCAAGCTTTCCCGGATCGAACTTTCCTTCGGCGAGAAAATCGATTTCATTTTTTGGAAGCCCAAATACCTTCCCCAACTCACGGATAACGCCCCTTTCCTTAAAAGTAACGTAGGTACCCAAAAGGGCCACATGCTCAAAACGGTCAAATATATATTGGGTCATCACCGGTCGATCATGGTGTGAAAAATCGATATCAAAATCCGGGGGGTTGGTTCGATAGAGGTTTATGAAGCGCTCAAAATATAGGTCGAGTTCCATGGGGTCCACATCGGTAATTCGCAACAGATAAGCCACGATACTATTGGCGCCGCTACCCCTGCCCACGTAAAAGAATCCACGTTTTCGCGCATAGGAAATAATATCCCAGTTGATCAGGAAATAGGAAACAAAACCTTTTTCCTTGATCAGCCCCAACTCCTTCTTCAAACGCTCCATGATCTCCTCGCCCACCTCTTGGTATCGGTACGGTAGGCCTTCCCTACACAATCGCTCGATCATTGTATCATCTTCCTCCTTGGATCCCGTATAGGTTCGTAGGTTTTGGGAAACCCTGTCCTTTGAAAAATCAAAATGGATGGAACAGGTGTTCAACAATTTTTCCGTGTTTTCCAAGATAAAGGAGTATTCTGAAAAAGCGGCCACTAGATTCTCTATAGGATACATTTTTTCATCCTCGCTGCCTTCCTCCGTTTTCTCCAACTTGCTTAACAGCACATTCCTATCAATGGCCCGTAGCAACCTATGGGCATTGAAATCGCCCTTATGCCGAAAGGTCACCGGTTGTTGCACCACCAACTTGTCCCTCAACCCCTTTATTCTTGAAAATGGCAACTTACGCAGGTCTGCTATCGATATTCCTATAAACTCGTGTGCCCCAAAGTGTACCATTTCATTGAGAAGCACCTTTTCAAAAGGATAGACTGCATAGGCATTTTGAAAGCGTGGAGCCCGGGAAGGGAACCTTTTTTCCTCATGAAGATGTTTGGACAGGAAATTGTTCAGTTCCAAATAGCCTTCGTTGTTTTTGGCTATGCCTATAAAACAGGGGTCGACACCATTTCTAAAATCGATTCCCAATAGGGGACGTACATCATATTCAGGGGCCTTGCGTACAAAATTCAGCGCCGCGGACGTGTTGTTGATATCGGTCAGTACCAATTTCGACACCCTATTTTTTTGTGCCATGCGCAGAAGTTCCTCTTCGGAAAAGGTTCCGTAGCGCAAACTGTAATATGTGTGGCAGTTTAAATACAAGGGGCAAATTCAAGTTCAAGTGTCAAGTTCAAAAGCTACTAGTTGTTGGTTGTTGGTAATCAATAACATCTAATTCTAACAACTAGCAACTAACAACCAGTAACTAATTTTTACTGTTTCCGATGCGCCAGCACGATGGGCGGTCTCCCATCGAACGGATTGTGCATGCGTCCAATGGTATTCTTTCCCATGGCCGAGGCCCTAACCACGCTCTTTTCCCCAAAGCGGTTCCTAATATGGTCCATGGCATGGTACAGGTTGAGCCGCTCCTCGGTATCGTCAAAAAGATTGATCTGATAATTGCCCGATACCAAATGACTGAACCGGATACCTATCAACCGCACCAATAACCTTCGGTTATAAAGTACCCTGAACAGTTCCAAAATTTTGGGAATCAGGATATGGTCCGCACTCGTATAGGGAATCCGCAACTGCTTGGAATAGGTATTAAAATCAGAATAGCGAATCTTTACCGTAATGCAGGCCGTTAACTTTTCGCCCCGGCGGAGCTGGTAGGCCAGGTTCTCCGTCATGGCGATAAGGATCCCTTTCAACTTTGCCACGTCAATAGTGTCCTGATCAAAGGTACGCTCCGTAGAAATGGACTTTCGGTCACAAAACGGGACCACCGGGGAATGATCTATGCCATTGGCCCTTTTCCAAATGACCGTGCCATTTTTACCAAGAACGCGCTGCATGACGTCCATGGGCATTTCCTGTATGGTCCGCACCTTCCGTAATCCCAGATTCCTGAGCGTTTGATAGGTCTTATCGCCCACCATGGGAATCTTTTTTATGGAAAGTGGGGCCAAAAAGGGTTTTTCCAGGCCGTAATCTATCTTCAATTGGTTATTGGGCTTCGCCTCATTGGTAGCCACTTTGGAGACTACTTTGTTGACCGAAAGTCCAAAGGAAATAGGGAGCCCGGTTTCCCTGATAATTCTGTGCCGTAGTTCAGAGGCATATTTATAGGCTCCAAAAAAACGGTCCATCCCTGTAAGATCGGCATAGAATTCATCGATACTGGACTTTTCAAAAAGGGGCACGCTTTCCTTGATGATATCCGTGACCACATCTGAAAATTGACTGTAGGTCCCTGCGTTTCCCCTAATCTGTATCGCTTCGGGGCAAAGTTCCTTGGCCATTTTCATGGGCATGCCGGAGTGCACACCATATCCACGGGTCTCATAACTACATGCCGCTACCACCCCACGGTCACTCAACCCACCCACAAGGATAGGTTTCTTCAACAGTTTACTGTCCAGTCTACGCTCTACGGACACAAAAAAGGTATCCAAATCCAAATGTAAAATCGTCTTGTCCATCATCGATTAAAAAAGGAAGACTAATTTATGGAATAAATCCATATTATTGGAAATAATCCATCTTTATTTTATGCCTTTACATGCAGAATATGATTATTTTTAAAATCCATTCTAAAAATTGAAAAACTATGATAAAACCTGTCGCATTGCTCTGCAAGGGTCTTTTACTAACCGCTTTTATCTGTTCAACCAGCTGTAAGGACAACAAAAAAGCCGCTGAAAAAGTTGTTCCGGAACAACCCAAAGATCAATGGATAGCCATTTTTAATGGTGAAGACCTCAACGGTTGGACCATGAAGATAAACGGATACCCATTAGGGGAGAATTTTGGAAATACTTTTAGGGTAGAGGACAGTATCCTAAAAATACGTTACGATGGATACGGCCCCGAATTTGGCGAGCGCTTCGGTGCCCTTTTCTATAATAAGGAATTAATGGATTACCGATTAAAAGTAGAATATCGGTTTGTGGGCGAAACCGCTCCCGGTGCCCCGGAATGGGGCTATAGGGACAGCGGGGTACAAATACACACCCAACCGCCCAATACTGTTCAATTGAACCAAGGTTTCCCCATTTGTCTGGAGTACAATCTGCACGGGGGCAGTGGTACCGATGACAGACCTCTAGGCGCTATTTGCGGTATAGGAATGAAGGTAGAGATAGATGGGGAACGAAGTGACCTGTTCTGCAATCCGGCCAAAGTGGCCAAAACCTTCCACGGAGATCAATGGATAACGGTTGAAATTGATGTACAAGACGGAAAAATGAAGCACTTTGTAAACGGGGAGGAAATCATGAGCTATACCAATCCCGTATATGATCCAGAAAACGAATTTGCAAGGGCCTTTATCAAAGAAGGTGATTCCACGGTAAAAAGTGGCTATATTTCCCTGCAATCCAACAGCCACCCCATCGATTTTAGAAAAATAGAACTCTTACCATACAACTAGCCCAAAAACTATCACCATGAAAGTATTGGTTTCCTTGAACTTTCCTCCCTTGGGTATAGAAATGCTCAAACAAGAAGGATTGGATGTTACCGTTTGGAAAAATGATATCCCTATGACCCGGGAAGAACTTATCCAGGCCACTAAGAAACACGATATACTATTGTCCTCTAGTATTTATACGTTGGATGCCGATTTTCTGGAAAAGAACAAACATTTAAAGCTCATTTCGCAATTTGCCGTGGGCTATAACAACATCGATATAGAAAAAGCGACGGAATTGGGTATCCCGGTCACCAATACCCCGAATGCCATGACCGATGCCACTGCAGACATTGCCTTTGCATTGATGCTGGCCGTCTCCAGAAAAATGTTCCATATGCATAAGACCATTATATCCGGGGATTGGGGACATTTTAGGCCACAAGCCAATTTGGGCATGGAGCTAAAAGGGAAAACAGTCGGCATTTTTGGGATGGGACGAATAGGAAGCGAATTCGCCAGACGCTGCCGAGGGGCCTATAATATGAAAGTCATTTATCATAACAGGACACCCAACCCGGAGATGGAAAATGAGCTGGATGCGAGCTATGTATCCTTTGAGGAATTATTGAAAGAAAGCGATGTACTATCCGTTCATGCCGGGCTTTCAAATGAAACAAAGGGATTGTTTAATGCCGATGTATTTTCCAAAATGAAATCTTCGGCCATTTTTATAAATACGGCCAGAGGAGGTCTACACGATGAAAAAAGCCTCATTGAAGCTTTACAAAATAAGGTCATATGGGGAGCCGGTCTCGATGTTACCAATCCAGAACCCATGAATAAGGACAATCCCCTACTGAACATGGAAAATGTAGCGATCACTCCCCACATCGGTTCCGCGACCGTTGAGGCCCGCAACGAAATGTCCCGATTGGCGGCCTTGAACATCATTCAATTTTCAAGAGGCGAACCGTTGACAAACCTGGTTGACTAAAAAATACAAAATTATTACCTCCAATTTTCCTAAGTCCAAAATCATACAAATTGGTTACCGCATCAATAATATAGGTTGAAAAAGTATCCTAGTTGTTGAATGCCCTCAGCTGCATCCAAAATAATTGCCTAAGGCTTAAATTATCGATAATGTGTCTCCCTTAAAAGCTATGATTAATCATAATCGAACGAACAGTTTTACCTGTAGTCTATACTTCAACAAAAAACATTAATCCACTACATTAAACCATAGCTTTATGAAGTGATTACGTAAAGGTTAAATCTATAAATTTTAAATAATACGGTATAATAGTTGAGCATGGTTTAGGGAATATAAAATCACAATCCTTATGAAAAAAATTTCACTATTTACAATTCTTTTGGTCTGTCTTACCGCCTCGGCCCAAGAGCCCGAAGAAAAATTGGTCATTGAAAAAGGTCAGTTAAGTTTAAGCGGTGCAGCTGCACTAAACTTTAGAAGCTATGAAATTGGAGCAATGAACGACCAAAGGGAAGTGAACACAACAGGTGTTCAAATTGCCCCTCATTTGGGCTATCTAGTCAAAGATAATCTACAGATTGGACTTGGGTTGAGATATGCCCATAACAAAAACGAAAATGCTTTCCTATCGCCCACAACTAATAATATCATATATAGCACAAGCAATTCAATTGGGGCGACACCCTACATACGATTTTACAAAGGAATTGGAAAACAATTATCGCTCTATGTCCAAGGAGAGATGGGCTATGATAGAATTTGGACCAATACGGATGACCCCATCGATTCAGGTAACGAATCCAAAGGTTATAATATGTTCCTTGGTATACGACCTGGAATCACCTATTTTATTGGAAATAAATGGGCCTTGGAAAGTAGTATAGGGGCATTGGGTTATTCCTATTACGAGACTGAATACGAGGATGGCAGGAGCACCAAATTAGATAGTTTCAATTTAAACCTGGATGCCTCCAATATATTTCTTGGATTGACTTATTATTTTTGAGCACGAACTTTACAGAAAGCGTCGGATTTAAACTTTGATATCAAATCCGACGCTCTGTATTTTAATATGCTGTTTTATTTTAGAAGACTAAGTCCATTCGATCTGTATCTTCTCCCCACTCTTCGCCGCTTTAAAAATAGCATCGATGATCTTCATATCTTTTACCCCTTCCTCACCATCTACGGGCACAATGGGCTGCTTTCCTTCAAAAATAAGTTCTGCCATACCGTCCATTTGCAAGGTTTGATGGGTCACATGGGGCTGCTCCAGTTCGCCCTTGTGGGTGCGCCCTTGAATGGGACCGTAACCGGTGGATGGTTTCATCTCCATCCAGCCCTTGGTACCGGTCATGAAAAATCGGTCCAAATTGTTCATGTTATAGGTAGACAGACAATTGGCCACAGCACCGCTTGGAAATCCCATTTGAAACTGTATCGTCTCATCCACCCCTTCCCTAAACTTCACCGGATCTGTCTTGGTTTCCTGGGCGGTCACCCAGATAGGGTCTTCACCCAGAACATACCTGGCCCCATTTATGGAATAAATACCTATATCCATCATGGCGCCGCCACCGGCAAGTTCCTTATCTAACCGCCATTGCGTAGGATCTCCGATAACGAAACCGGACTGGCCCTGAAAAAATTTTGGCTGGCCGAATTCACCATCTTTTCGCATTTGGATGACGTGCACCGTTTTGGGCTCAAAATGCATCCTATAACCGATCAACAATTTTACATTGGCCGCCTTACAGGCATCCACCATTCTTTGTCCTTCCTCGGCATTCACTCCCATGGGTTTTTCGCAAATGACGTGCTTTCCAGCCTTTGCCACCCGAATGGTCTGTTCACAATGCAATCCGTTAGGGGTAATGACATATACGGCGTCTATATCCTTGTTGTCCTTTATCGCATCAAAATTCTCATAATTATAACAGTTCTTCGCGGGAATTTTGTATTTGGATTGCCAATCGGTAATTTTTGATGGGGTTCCACTGATGACACCCACCAATTTAGCCTTTTTACAGTCCAACATGGCTTCCGCCACCCTAGTACCATAGCTTCCAAGTCCCATAATGGCTACTCGTAGCATAGGCCCCTGATATTTTACTGAAGGAGCAGCGAAAAGATGAGCCGGATTGTTTAACAGCGAAACGCCAATTGATGAAATTGCGATATTCTCTAAAAATTTTCTTCTTGATGCCATGATAATCTAGTTTAAATCAACCACATAAAAATAGTGTTTTTCATACACCTAATACCGGTTCGCTAAATATATCAAAATAAAAAATGCCGTTTTGGACAATCCAGTATTTGCCCCCAACATTTTGGCAGAAAATACGTTATCATAAAACATCGAATTTTATAGCTTTAACGAAACTAGAAAAAGTGGATATATTTTGATTTTTAAATTTTACATGAAATACCCTTTAATTGCATTTCTTTTTTGTTTTGTTGGCATCAAAGGATTTACGCAAAAAAGCAAGTCCAGTATAGAGATCACCAATCCGGACCAAAGTACGGTCTGGACCATTCCCCAGGAGGTTTCCTTGGAGTGGACCACCCAAAATATTGGTCCGGAAAAATCGATTCGGTTCTTTTTGGTACGTAATGAAATGGTGGTGCAGGAACTTGGATCCTTCAAGAACAATGGAAGGGCAGACGGGATATCGCTTGCCAAAAACATAGGTTCCGGTAATCAATATCAGGTCGTAGGTATCGAGCTTTTCCCCGATGACAAATACAGCATAGCCAAGTTCGTAACCCCGTTTTTTTCAATTTCCAACAAGGCTTCGGACGAGCGAAAGAAAAAGCACGAACAGGCACAAGAAACGAAACGGGAACCGACCCGAAAGGAAAAGCGCGAAATGAGAAGAAAACAGCGGGATAAAAAAGAGAAAATCGAGACAATATCTTCCAATACGGTCAAGGAAACACAAAAAACGAAAAATGCTCTTAGGGACGAGTTTGAAGGCAGGAAAATCTCCTATACGAAAGAACTCTCCTTTGACAGTGAGAACATTACCATCAAAATTTGGGACCATGGAAGACAGGACGGGGACATTGTATCCATCTACCTCAACGGTTCGCCGGTCGTGTCCAAACACTATTTGACCTATTACAAGCGGGAATTCAAGGTAAAGCTAAACCCCAACAAATCCAACGACCTGTTCCTCTACGCGCACAATTTGGGCGATGCCCCTCCCAACACGGTATCCGTAGAAATATCGGATGGGTCAAAGTCTGAAAACCTGATCTTGAACTCGGACCTTCAAAGTTGTGAAGCGGTGATGATCAGCGTGAACAAGTAGTCTCAAAAGCCCAATTTAATTCTCTTGGAGTCCATAAAGCCAGTGCCCGTCATTTTTGGATAATTTATATGTACTTTTATACAAGTCACGTAAATTATAATGAAACAGATACTTAGGCTTTGGGCAACTATTGAAATTGGGCGTTTTCTAATGAAGCTCATTCCTCTTTTATCTATTCTCTTTTGTACGACAATACACTCCCAAAGGGAAAAGGACTCAGTAGAAATTATAAAGCTATTGGAAAAAGAAGGACTTACCTGGCGAGTGGGTAACAAGGAAGGACATGCCGAATGTTGGGAAGCGACTTCCAATGCAATCAATGTCATGTCCAGACCCGATGGCAGCTTTATTGACGTTCCCGTGTCCATAATGATGGACCCTCCATCAAATATGATCGGTAACGGTGGTTTTGCCTTTCACAGCAATCATAAAATACGTATTGATGGGAATTCTGCAATCGTTGGACATAATGAGGTTTCGGTGGACGTTCAAGGTAAGGAAAGCCTTTCCTATGAAGTCCGTTTTTTGGAAAGGTTCGATGGTGAATGGAAAATGGTTGGCCAATCCATGCATTTCTACGATCATCCAGCTGAAAACAAAATAGATACGACTAGCTACATACAAACCGTGGATATTGAAACGGGTCGCATTGAGACGGTTCTTCAAATCAACGAACATTTTGAGGCACCCAACTGGCATCCAGAAGGTTATTTGATCGTGAACAGTAAAGGAAAACTATATACCCTGGACCTTAACACGAAAAAATTGAACCTGCTTGATACTGGTTTTGCAAATAAGTGTAACAATGATCATGGAATTTCGCCAGATAACAAGTGGTTGGCCATAAGCCACAACGATAAAAATAATCCTTCCACCAAATCCTATAAATCGGCAATCTTCATCATGCCCATAAGTGGAGGAACACCAAAGCGTGTAACCACAAAAGTCCCTTCTTACTGGCATGGCTGGTCGCCCAACGGCAAAACCTTGGCCTATTGTGCGGAACGGAATGGGAATTACGACGTTTATACTATTGGCGTAAAAGGTGGCGAGGAAAAAAGGCTTACCACAACAGAAGGATTAGACGACGGACCCGAGTATTCCCCAGATGGAAAATATATTTATTTCAACTCCTACAGGACGGGCCACATGCAAATTTGGAGGATGTTGGCCAACGGAAAAAAACCGGAACAGTTAACATTTGATGAAAAATCCAATTGGTTCCCGCACCCTTCACCAGATGGTAAATGGATCGTATACATAGCATACACGACCGATGAAAAACAAAATCACTTATTTGGAAAACAGGTCAAACTAAGACTGATGGACGTTGAAACAAAGGAAATTCGTGATATTACTCCAGTTTTCTTTGGTGGCCAGGGAACTATCAATGTACCCTCCTGGAGCCCGGACAGTAAGAAATTGGCCTTTGTAAGTTATTCCGTGAATTGAAAACTTAGTGTTAAGTATTGAAATAAAAAAGCCAAGACATGAATCTCGGCTTTCCCTTTTGTACTGGAGATGGGAGTCGAACTGAACAAATCATTTCAAGATATGCACTTGCAAGGTGCTTTCTTTCAATATTTTAAACACTTTGCAAGAAAAAGAAAAATCCCTACTCTTTAATCCTAAGAGGATAACATTGCAATGTCTTTATCCCAAACTCATTTTAAGACAGATGCTACAATTTAACCACACAATTTTGTCTTGCAGATTTATAAATCGCCTCAACTACCCTTATGTCCCTTAGACCTTCCTCACCAGGAACCAACATGTTCTGATTGTTCTTAATGGACCAAGCGTCCTCATCCATTTGTTTTGCCTGTTGGCTATTGATAGAAAAATTAATTATTGTACCATCAGACATGCTACCTTTATTTCCATTGTAAGATGAATGCGGTTCCATTTTGAGCCAGCCTTTCTCATAATTTACATGTAAATAGTTCATCTGTATTCCAAAACTGGTTTGGCAAGAAGCAAGTGCTCCACTGGGAAACTCTAACTGAAACATCATGGTCTCTTCAACTTCATGGTAAATCTCCGGCCTAGTGGTGGATGCCTGCGCCAATACGGATATTGGTTCCTCCCCAGTAGCCAACCTGGCACCTTGCAATGCATAGACCCCCATATCTCCCATGGCACCTCCACCCAGGTCCTTTTTCTGTTTCCAATGATCTGTCCTTCCATCAAAATATCCGGCCGCCGATGTTATCATTTTGACCTTTCCAAAAGGTCTTTCCTTGGCCACTTTCATATAAGCTTGAATATTGGGGTCATGTTGGCATCTATATCCTATCGCCAGCTTTACGCCATTACTTTTGCAGGCGTTTATCATCGTTGTACATTCTTCTACCGAGGTTGCCATGGGCTTTTCACACCAAACATGTTTCCCTGCATTTGCAGCCCTAACCGTGTATTCCATATGCATTGATGGAGGAAGAACCACATAAATTATATCAATTTCCTCATTGTTGGCAATGGAATCAAAATTCTCATAATTATAAATATTCTTGTCCTGAATACCATATTTTTCCTGCCAAACCGGAATTTTCTCTGGACTCCCCGTAACAATGCCTTTCAGTTCACAATGTTCGGTCAACTGAAGAGCCGGTGCAAGAAGGTCTGTGCTATAATATCCCAATCCTACCAAGGCGACACCCAGTTTTTCTTTATTAGTTCGTGTTGCAGACATTAAAAAACTTGGGGAAAAGCTTGCTGCCGCACCTGCAATTAGCGTATTCTTAATAAAAATTCTTCTCTGGTTCATAATTTACTGTCCTATTTTAAATCAAATTACAAAATAAGATTTGATATCATCTTCAATACTTTAAAATGGTTTTCGACTTATTACTAAACATTCTAAAAAAACATCCTTTACAAAGGACTAGGCGATTTTTACAATAGTGTAAAAATTTAGGAGTCGCTTGGGATAAATTTAGGATTGACATTCCTGTGCAATATTCAAAAGAGCCAATGGAATTAAAAGTAAAAAAGGTTGAATCCTAGCCCGTAATTTCAAAATAATATCTGGCCTCAACCCTCCAATTCAAACCAATAAAATACTATTTTGCATTACCCACTAAAACATTTTCGTAAAAAACCCCCTTTTTAGATGAAAGATTATCAGTTACTTGGAAATTTATTGCTAAAATTGATAATTATACGTTATGTAAGAAAAATTATCGAATTTTCAGCTTGTACTGCCTATTAGAAAACATTTGAAACTATGGTCCATCGGAATTATGTTCAAACAAGTTACCTTATCGTATCCTTCTTTTGCTCCCTAATTCTATCCGCTCAAGAGAAGGAAGCGGCATATAACTTTTTGGCTATAGAAGAATCCATTACCCAAAGAGCAGTTTCCTCAATTGTACAGGACAACCAAGGATTGATATGGATGGGAACCTACGGAGTGGGGCTAAACAAATACAACGGAATAGATATAACTACATATAAGCAGGAATTTGACAATCCCAACTCCCTAAACAGTTCATTAGTCCACACCGCTTACGTTGATTCTTCCGGACTGCTATGGGTGGGTACGGAAACTGGATTGGATGTTTATCAAAAGGAGCTTGATAGCTTCAAACATGTCTCCTTTAATAAAAATGGAACCGTCTTAAACAATATTGTCGTTACATCCATTGTAGAAATAAACCAGAACAGTTTATTAATTGGATCAATTGCGAACGGACTTTTTAAAGTGGATATTCAATCTTTAATGGGATATCCCTTAAAAATAAATGATAACATTCAGACTCCCTCACTTATCAATTGCCTGGTTCAATACGGTGATGAAACTGTTTACATTGGAACGAACAAGGGTCTTTATGCATTTAATGGTGTTGAGGCCACGAAGGTTTTGCTCAAGGAAGATCTCTTTACTCATACTGAAAATGATGAATTGAATATCGAATCGCTCTTTGTAGATGACGAAGGTTCGCTTTGGATGGGAACACATTCCAATGGATTGATAAAATTTTTGGCACCTAATGGAACCGATAGTGAAAAAACAATCGAAACCTTCAATATTACGGATGAGCGCATATTGACCATTGTTCAAGCTCCTGATGATCGGATTCTGTGTGGGACCGAAAATGATGGATTATTCGTACTTTCCAAAAAAGGCGATCTCGTTAAAAATTATCGGTACGATAAATTCGACGGCAACAGTATTAAATCAAACTCTGTATGGTCGCTATTGGTGGATGCACAAGATCGTATTTGGATAGGATATTACAACAAAGGTGTTGGAGTACACGATTACAATTATGATAAATTTCCTGATATACAAAGCATTCCCAATGTTGAAAATTCGTTGCAATCATCTTCCGTAACGGGCATCCTAAAGGATAAGGAAGACAGGCTTTGGATAGCTATGGATGGTGGCGGGATAGATGTTTATGACACTGCAACAAATCAATTTATACATCTTTTAGACCCTAAAAATCCAATAGCCAAGCAATTAAATGCTGACGATGTACAGACCATATTCATGGACAGCCAAGATAACATTTGGGTAGGCACTTGGAATTCAGGCATTTACTTTCTTGAGTCCAACTCAAATGTTTTTGAACATTTCGATAACCAGAGTACTAATGGTGCCTTGAAATCAAATCGGGTCATGAGTTTTTCAGAGGATGCCTATGGTAAAATATGGATTGGGTCCTTCTCAAATGGTTTACATTTCTATAGTCTCGCAGACGGAAAATTTGGTTATGTGGACGATAAAAAGTTCAACGATTTAAAGACAAGCCGTGCGGAAATTCGCAAGGTCATGGTCGATAGAAATAACAACATATGGGTCGCAACCACAAGTGGACTGTTCAAAAGACAGGCCAGTACAAAGGAATCGTTCAATAAAATTGAGTTAAAGCCAGAGCTTATGAATCCAAATGGTCATATGGTCTCGGTAGACGTGATCGTTTCTCTCTTTGAGGACTCTGAGCATAATGTCTGGATAGGTACGGACGGTGCAGGGGTTTGGAAGTACAATACAACCAATAATTTTTTAACGTGGTACAATAAAGAACAAGGATTGCAGCAAGAAACAATTTCAACGATAATCGAATCCAACGATGGAAGATTGTGGATGGCTGGCAACAAAGGACTTTCGTGCTATGATAAAAGTAATCAACAGATTATCAATTATGACATAAATGACGGTCTTCTCACCAATGATTTTAACTTCAATGCCGCCTTTAAGGATGTTGATGGCACTCTCTACTTTGGCAATTATAAGGGTATAAATGAGGTAAGACCTGTTACATTACCTCAGAACATGTACGAACCACAGATATATTTTACGGATTTTAAGGTCTACAACAAATCTGTAAAAATCGACGATAAAAATTCCCCATTAAATAAGGTGATTTCAGAAACCGAACATATAACACTCAACCACAAGCAAAGTGTTTTTACTATAGAATATATTGGTATAAACTATACAAGGCCAGAAAAAAATCAGTATGCGTATTATTTGGAAGGGTTCGAGGAAGATTGGAATCTTGTGGGCAATAATAGAAGTGCAACATATACAAACCTGTCCCCGGGCAGTTATACCTTTAAATTAAAGGCAGCTAATAATGACGGGGTTTGGAGCAATGAAATAAAAACCCTCTCCTTTACCATTCTAGCCCCCTGGTGGAAAACAAAAATGGCTATAATCCTTTACCTACTAACCATCATTATTTTTTCATCTTGGTTGTACAGACTTGTAAGGGCGAGAATTCGAGAAAAACGTCTCGTCGAATTTGAACGCACCAAACGCAGTCAAGAGGAAGCGCTGAACAATAAAAAAATACAGTTTTTTACAAATATATCCCATGAGTTCAGAACCCCACTGACCCTTATTTTGAATCCGTTAAAGGACATAATGTCAAATACTGGACAGCCGCTTCCAAAGGAAGTAGCGGAAAAACATACCATAATTTACAAAAACGCAGCTAGGCTCAAACGTCTTATTGATGAGCTTATGGATTTTAGAAAACTTCAGTTAAACAAATTTTCCATTAAAGTTTCTAAAATAGGCATTAATGATTTTGTAAAGGAAATTACAGACCACTTCAAAGAAGAGGCTTTATTAAAGAACATTGCCCTATTGATAGAGCGCGATGAGACAACACCCTATCTGTGGAGCGATGCCGGAATGCTCGAAAAAGTAATCTTTAATATACTTTCCAACGCATTCAAGGTTACACCTGAAAATGGTGCCATAACAGTAAGCGTTTTCAAATCTTCTACAGATTACTGTTTTAGACTTGTAAATAACAAAACACTGCCATGTCTAGAGATTTCAATTGAAGATACAGGTAGTGGTATCAACCAAGAGGAAGTGAAAAAAATCTTCGATAGATTCTATCAGGTTAAAAATATGAATAGTCAGTATTATGGAGGTACGGGGATAGGACTAGAGGTGGTCAGGAATTTCGTTGAGTTATTGAAAGGAGAAATTATTATAGATAGTGAAGAAGCTGTAGGGACAAAATTTAGAATACTTCTGCCCTTGGGCAATCAACACTTTAAAGAAGATGAACTATTGAAAGATACGGCCAGCGAAAGTATGTTGCCGGATATGGGCTCATTAAAAAAACCTTTGACCCATAAATTTGGAAATAAATCTGCGAAGACAATTTTAATCGTTGAGGACAATGTTGAACTGAGGTCATACCTCAAGCAGGAACTTTCCTTTGACCATAATGTTTTTGAAGCATCTAATGGCCAACAAGCTCTGGATTTGGCAAACAGAAAAATACCTGACCTAATCATAACCGATGTAGTTATGCCAGAAATGGACGGTTTGGAATTCTGTAGTAAGCTTAAAAAAAATATTGCCACAAGTCATATCCCTATTATTATGTTGACCGCCAAGACCATGCCTGATGACATGATAAATGGTGTAAATTCTGGAGCTGATGTATATTTGACCAAGCCTTTTGATATGCGTTTATTAAATTCTTATCTATCCCGTTTGATTGAAAATCGACAAGTCTATATAAGCAAAAATTTGAACGACCCTTCAAAACTTAATTTGTTGGAAAAAACAACTGAATTGGATAAATCCTTTATGAGAAAGGTATTGGACTATTTGAACAAGAATATTGAAAAAGCAGAATTGAACGTTGAACATCTGGCAGAAGATATGTACTTAAGCAGAAGTCAACTGTATAGAAAAATTAAAGCCATGACCGGACTTACCCCTAATGAACTGATTCGCAAGGTTCGTTTGGAAAAGGCGAAAAATATGATAGAAACAGGGTGTGAATCGATTGCCGAAGTAGGGTTCAAAGTAGGTTTTTCTTCCCCATCCTACTTCAGTCGTTGTTTTAAGTCAGAGTTTGGTATCCTTCCTACTGATATTAAAACAAAATAGAAAAATGAACAATCTCTAAACACCCAAATTTTATTAAATAGTAGCATCAGATATACTCTGGGCTTAGCTTCAATGAAATCCATATCCAACCTTGGTTTTAAGGTAGTTCCGTAATACCATAAAATTTTTATACAACATGTTTAGGATACAAAGCCACAAATGTGATATTCTAAGGATTCGATTTCGGTTAGATTTATGGCCTAAATGACCAAATACAATGATTTACATAAATTCTAAAATGATTTGTTCTTCAATTAATAAAGCCGAAGAATTCCGTTCTATTGTGAGACTCGTTTTACAATCCTTCATGTTCGTTATTTTAACATCTCTGATAAGTTGCTCGCAGACAAAGGATGAAAAGCCAGTAAAAGTAAAATCACTAAAAGAAGCTTTTGAAAAGGATTTTTATATTGGCGTAGCTTTGAACGGTAGAATAATAGACCAAAGTGATAGTGCCTCTCTTAGCCTGGTAAAAAGAGAATTTAATAGCATTACCGCCGAAAACATAATGAAATCGTCCATTATCCATCCTCAAAGGGATAGTTTTAATTTTGAATTGGCCGATAAATTTGTTGCATTGGGAAAAAATAACGGCATGCATGTACATGGCCATACCTTAATTTGGCACAGTCAGTTATCTCCTTGGTTTGCAACTATCGAAGACAGCTTAGAATTTAAGGATGCAACAGAAAAACATATCAAGGATTTGGCTCTTCACTTTAAAGGTGTCGTTGACTCATGGGATGTTGTGAACGAAGCCTTAAATGAAGACGGTACACTTAGAAATTCCATTTTTCTTGAGAAAATGGGGGATGAATATCTTTCATTAGCATTTAAGTGGACCTCTGAGGTAGACCCTAATGCAAAGTTATTTTATAATGATTACAACATGACAAATCCTGATAAAAGGCAAGGTGCTATCAGAATGATAAAGAAAATCCAGGAAAAAGGAATAAAAGTTGATGGGGTTGGAATGCAGGGACATTGGCACTTGGATTACCCTTCCCTTGAAGAAATAGAAGAAAGCATTTTGGAGTATTCAAAATTGGGGGTCCAGGTAGCAATTACGGAATTGGATATTAGTGTATTGCCAAACCCATGGGATTTGGAAGGGGCCGAAATCAGTCAGAATTTCGAGAACAGCGAAGAGATGAATCCATACACCAAAGGTCTACCCGATTCAATACAAACAAAATTGGCCAATAGATATAAGGACATTTTCAAAATATTCCTAAAACATAGGGATAAAATCAGTAGGGTTACCTTTTGGGGTGTTAATGACGGACAGTCATGGTTAAACGGATTTCCAATTCGTGGTAGGACCAACTATCCTTTACTTTTTGATAGGGAGTTAAAACCAAAGCCAGCTTACTATGGCATAATTGGCCTAAAAGAAAAACTTGACCAATTACAGACAACAAACTAATTTGTAGATTATGAATCCTGATTCACATAAACTATCCATTAAGGAAAAAGTTGGCTATAGTTTGGGAGATTTATCCGCCAACCTTGTGTTCCAAACTTTGGTTACCTACTTGGCTTATTTCTATACGGATATTTATGGATTGGAAACGGATGATGCCTCGGTTATCATATTTGTGGTTGGTATCATTTCCGCATTCGCCTTTAACCCTATTGTTGGTGCACTTGCCGATAGGACAAGGAGTAGGTGGGGAAAATTTAGGCCATGGATATTGTTTACTTCGATACCCTTAGGAATCGTTGCACTTTTAGCATTCAGCACACCCAATTTTGAATATACAGGTAAGGTAGTCTACGCCGCGATAACCTATACCCTATTACTGTTATTGTATGCGGCCAACAACCTTCCCTATGCCGCTCTTAGCGGAGTTATAACAGGAAGTATGAAGGAGCGCAATAGTATTTCATCCTACCGATTCGTTGCCGTGATGTTTGCGCAATTCTTTGTACAGGTTTTCATGTTGCCAATCATAATGTATGCTGGTGATGGCAATAAAGCGGAAGGCATTGAAACGGTAATGACCTATTTGGCGGTTATTGGGACCATCATGCTATTGATCACCTTTTTTACAACCAAAGAACGTGTTGTCCCTACCCCTGATCAGAAATCTAGCTTAAAGGAAGATTTAGGCGATTTGGTAAAAAACAGACCTTGGATTATAATGTTGGTACTCACCACCTTGGTGTTCATAACCCTTGCAATGAAGGGAGGATCGTACGTTTATTATTTTGAGAACTATGTAGATGCGGCCAGTTTGGCAGAATTTATCGCTCCGCTTTTAAGGGCTCTTTCCAGCATAGGTTTGGACTTTTTTGGGGACGATCCAACTTCTGCAGGGTTTGGACTGTTCAATGCTGGCGGAATTATTTTTATGATTGTCGGGATTTCATTATCAAAACGTTTGGCGGACAAATATGGAAAAAGAGATGTATTTGGTAGTGCATTGTTCGTATCCACTCTATTTATAGCCATTTTCTACTTCTTTTCTTCTACTTCAGTAGAACTTATGTTCCTTTCGCAAATTCTGCACGGGTTTTTCTACGGCATAACCATTCCACTCTTGTGGGCCATGATTGCAGATGTTGCAGATTATTCCGAATGGAAGAACAATAGACGGGCCACGGCCATTATTTTTTCCGCCATGATGATCGGGTTAAAGCTAGGGCTCACTATTGGCGGTTCACTCGTAACGTGGATACTTGGGATTTACAATTACATTCCTAAGAAATTTGCCTCCAACGGTGCTGTAGTTCAACCGGATAGCGCAATCGAAGGTACAAGAATGTTGGTTAGCATATACCCATCCATAGCATTTTTAATGGGAATAGCACTACTATTTTTTTATGAGATTAATAAAAAAATGGAGACCCAGATTGAAAACGATTTAATTAGAAATAGACAAAAATAAATAGCATGCCTGAAGAGAGTTTAGATCAAATAAATTTTGACAAATTGAATGAAAAGGCGATTTCAAGTCCACTAGTAAAGCATATATATACAGCAGACCCTTCTGCTCATTATTATAATGGTAAAATATACATCTATCCCTCACATGATATAGACGCTGGCGAGGCTTTTGACGACTTAGGGAGTCATTTTGCCATGGAGGACTATCATGTCCTATCCATGGATTCCATTGATAGTCCGGCAGTTGATCATGGAATTGCCCTCCATGTAAATGATGTTCCTTGGGCGGAGAGACAGATGTGGGCGCCTGATGCTGCGTATAAAGGCGGTAAATATTATTTGTTTTTTCCTGCAAAGGCCCATGACGGCATTTTTAGGATAGGTGTTGCCGTAAGCGATTCTCCAACCGGCCCCTTCACACCACAACCGCAAGCTATAAAGAATAGCTTTTCCATAGACCCAGCAGTCTTTGAAGATGAAGATGGAAGCTTCTATATGTATTTTGGTGGTCTTTGGGGCGGTCAATTGCAACGATGGCGAAATGGCTCATTTAATGGTAAAGAACCTGAGAGTCCAACAGCACATCTACCCAATGACGATGAAATGGCACTAATGCCCAAGATTGCAAAAATGACCGATGATTTACTTGAGTTTGCTGAAAAACCTAAAGATGCCTTAATCATTGATGAAAATGGCAATCCGCTTTTGGCCGGGGATAACAAAAGACGATTCTTTGAGGCCGCCTGGTTACATAAATACAAAGGAAAGTACTATTTCTCCTACTCTACTGGCGACACTCATTTTATATGTTATGCCGTTGGTGATAATCCATATGGGCCATTTACCTATAAGGGAAGGATCCTCGAACCGGTAGTTGGTTGGACAACCCACCATTCAATATGTAAAGTAGACGAAAAATGGTATCTTTTCTATCATGATTCCTCATTATCTAAGGGCGTAACCCATCTAAGGTGCGTTAAGATTGCTGAAATTGAACACCTAAGCGATGGAACCATAAAAACGCTCAAACCTTATAGGGACTGATAATAGTTTTAAAATTAGACTATTGCTTTTAAAGTACTAAGAAACATCACCGAAGGTTAAAAGAATTGATTTTGTTTCTACTAATTTTTTGAGAGTGGAATCGTTTTTCTAAAAAACCTTAAAGTATCGTTTTGTAAACCTAAAATTATTAGTTCATCGTCGGAATGGCTTTTCAGTCTTAACAAAGACCGTGCTTCCCCAGTAATGTCAAAACCACTTTTACTTGATTTGATCAATTCAAATTCACCTTTAGTCCGATTATATTCCAGCGTCTGTCCTATACCTGCATCATAATGGCCGGTTAGGATTTCAGTGTTCATAAAATTACCTACACTCAACAATTCCATAGCATCATCACCATTAATATCGATGTCAATAAAATCGAAAATAGGAGACCATTGCAACTGCTCGGGTAGTGGAGATTTCCTAAATTTTCCATTTCCCGTATTCTCAAAATACATGGAGGCCAGTTCATATGCTTTGAAAATAGAATTTGAATCCATTTTCTCCTTATCGAATAGTTCCCCAAAAGTTTTCTCCCCGTAATCATGGTAATTTTTTGTCAACTTTCTAATTAATGGCAACTGTTTCATCAAAGTACCCCTTGCCTGTAAAATGTACTCCTTACCCTGATTGAAATACGTTATAATAGGTTCAATGGAGCCATTTTTATCAAAGTCATGGGCGTAAAGTCTTAGTGGTTCCTCTCCAGTTGCGTAAAAGGGATTGTTCAAGCCCCAATTACCGGCTACGAAATCCATATCGCCGTCCCCATCAAAATCTCCAGCCCTTAAACAATTCCACCATCCGTGTGTGTTTTTTAATCCATTATCGCTCAAATCGAGAGCCAATCGACCTTGCTTGTTCAAAAAAAGTTGAACCGGATTCCACTCGCCCACCAAAATAAGGTCGATCCACCCATCATTATTTATGTCTGCAGCAGATGCATCCGTAATCATTCCAGGGTAAACCAGTTCTGGGGCAATTTTCTTTGTTACATCCATAAAAACACCTTGGTTATTCTCCAAAAGATAGGATCTTGGTGAGAAAGGAAAATTATTGGGGTCTAAACGACCTGCTACAAAAAGGTCTTGATCTCCATCTTTATCGAAATCAAGAGGAACGACGGTATTGGTTGGAAATGAAATTTTGGGAAGTGCATCGGTTTCCATATTAAAAAAACCATTTCCGTCGTTCAAATAAAGAACGTCTTGGTACAAATCAGTATCGGCATAATTTTCTGAACTTCCGTTTGCAAGATATAGATCTAAATCCCCATCATTGTCCGCATCAAAAAAGCAGCCAGCTGAATTTTCACTTCTAATTTCATCTTGGGATTTCTGAAATGGAGATTTAACAAAGTTGCCATTTGCTGACTGTACATAGAAGTTGGCAGGATTATTTGCAGTTCCTCCCACAAAAAAGTCTTCTAGACCATCGCCATTTATATCTCCTCCTAAAAGAATGGGGCCTGGCCTACTGTAGCCTCTAAAAAGCAGCGGCCATTTTTTAAAATCGTCAAAGGTGTTTTCTTGGTGGACATAGACGGAGTCCAAAGGAGGGGCAATCTCCTCCAAATAGGCTTTTTCAAGTTTTTTTGAAATTTTAACATCAATCTTTGAATTTCCTTTTATTGGAGCAATCGTTTGATTGGTATCAACATTTTGTAACAATGTTGTAGCATCATCGGGCCAGATTACCCTGATCGAATCAATAATCGCTGCATTTCCCAAACCAAAGTGCATAAAAGGTTCAACAGATGATAGATATCCACGCTGGGGATGGAATTCCCCGTATTGCTTTCCCTTTTTGGAATAGACCCATACCTTGGCCCCAATATTCTCTGCATTTGGATTGAACTTCAACCTTAGATAGCTGGAATTATCCTTTTTAACATCCGTACTTTTATTCTCAAAAAGAAGTATTTCATCATCGATGTTATTGGTAAGAATGTCAAGATCGCCATCCAAATCCAAATCTGCATATACTGCACCGTTTGAATAAGATGGCACCTGTATACCACTGGTGGCCGTTTCATTTTCGAACTTGTTCTGGCCCCTGTTTCTGAAGAAGAAGTTTGACTTTTTTACCCCATCCATTTTTTTCAGTTGATCGACAAGTGCCTTTCTCTTTTCTTCAAAAGAACCAAAGACATTTGAAGAGTTATTGAAATCCACAAAATCCATATCGGTAATATCTTTTTTATAACCATTGGTAATATAGATATCCCGAAGTCCGTCATTGTCAAAATCAGCTATCAAGGGTGCCCAACTCCAATCCGTAGCCGAAACACCGGCAAAATTTCCAATATCACTGAATCCTGAGGATGTACTCACCTGAAGTACGTTTCTAACGAATTGCGGTTGGTAACCTGCTTTAACCGATGAATTAAACCTGTCGAAAGGTATTTCGGAAAACATGGTTTTCCTTCTTAAATTATCTTCTGGAAACATATCCAAAACCAAAAAATCAAGCCCTCCATCATTGTTGATATCGGCTACATCTATACCCATACTATTGTGGCTCTGATGCTTAAAATATTCAGAAACTTTATTGGTGAATGTGCCGTTTCCATTATTCACGTACAGCACATCATTGGACAGAAAGTCATTAGCTACGTAAATGTCCGGATATTGGTCCCCATTAATATCCATTACAGCAACGCCCAAGCTCCATCCCTCAATAGAGATTCCCGCTTCCCTTGAAACATCCTCAAACTGGAGAACGCCATTTTTATTGGTTCCGTTGTTCCTGTAAAGTTTATCCGTACTTTTTCCCCTGCCATCCTTTCGTTGACCAAAAGCATTGTTCTTAGGGTATTCTTCTTTGGAATTGTTGGCCAAAAAAAGGTCCAAATCGCCATCCCTATCATAATCCAGCCAAACGGCCTGCATCGTGTAGGAAGAATCTGCGATGTTCATTTCACTTGCAAGGTTCCTAAATTTTATTTCCTCCTTGGATTCCGTTTCATTGAGGTAAAAATAGTTTTTAGTGTTTCCCAAAAAAAGATCGTGGGCCGTCGAAATATGGATATCCGGTTTCCCGTCATTGTTAATATCAACAATGGACACACCGGTACACCAAGCATCGGTTATGATTCCGGAAGACGAAGTGACATCTTTAAACTGAAGCTTCCCAATATTTTGATAGATACGGCTAATGACCATGTTACCAGAAAAAACGACATCAGGCAGACCATCTGAATTAAAATCCCCAATCCCCACTCCACCTCCATTAAACAGATATTCATAATCTATAATATTCAATGTTTCATTCTCTGTAATAGTGTTCCTGAAAGTGAGGCCTGAGTGTTCGGTCGTTACCTTTTTAAACAATGTATTTTCAGGCTTTTTGGTCTCACAACCAAACAAGAGAACACATAAAATAAAACCGCTAATCCAACGCATATAGTAAAATACTAAATAATATAGATAAGTATAAAAGGGAAGTGCCAAAACCCTCACGGTTTTGGCACTACCAATAAAAACTAACTCAATCTAACTAATATTTATATGACTACTAATAACCAGGGTTTTGATCAGATTCCGACAATTTAGCATTGTTATCAATCTCACTTTGTGGTATAGGGAGTAGTTCCAATTTTGGTTCAAAATGTGAAATAGGTTCGGCAGGCAACTTACCTTCCTTTCTCCATCTTAAAATATCCCTATTCCTAATTTGCTCTGAACTTAGTTCTACACGCTTTTCATGGATAATGGCTTCCATAACCTCGGTTGGGTTACTAACAGGAAAATTAGTAGTAGGATATGGCGGCATATCTACACTAGGCCTTGCACGAACTTGATTCAATAACGCTATTGCCCTTGCAGGGTTACCTAACTCCAATTCACATTCTGCCAAGTTGATCAGGACTTCCGCATAGCGAATTACCCTCATGTTGATACCTCCTGTTAGGAATCCTCCAGGATCGGTTTTGTACATAAGCGAATACTTTCTCCAGCTTATTTTTGTGGTAACGCCCTCAAATGTGGTCTCCTCGCCTTGGACATCTGTCAAAACACTTTCTCCATTATTAAAAGTATCACCCAAGGAATAAAAACTTTTTGCAAATCTTGGGTCATCTTTCGCATCGCCTTTGGATACACGTTCAAACTCATTTAATAGACCATCTGAAGGTATTAAGTTTCTCCAACCCACAGCAGAATATTCCTGTGTTCTAACACTTTGCTCGTTACCTACGCCGTCACCCGTTCCGTTCCAGTTGAAACCACCAACGTTCGAGTAACCAATCTCTGCAATGGACTCCCTATTATATTCATTCTCCTCTTGAAAGTTATCATCGAACTCATCTACCAAGGCGTATTCACCTGAGTCTACTATGGCTTCAAAAGCGGTTTTTGCTCCTGCATAGTCACCTGTAAACATTAAAGCACGTCCTAACATTGCCTGAGCGGAACCTTTTGAAAACCTGCCAGGTTGTTCAGTCTGTGATGCCAAAGGCAATCCTGCTGCAGCGTCCCTTAGGTCTTGGATGGCCAAATCCAGTACTTCTTGCTGTGATGATTTTGGAGCACTGTCCTCAAATGTTCCAGCATAGGTGGTATAGATGGGAACTCCTCCCCAAAGACTTCCTAACTCAAAATAGGCCCAACCTCTTGTGAACTTGGCTTCTGCAATTAAGGCCGTCCGTAAGCTTTCGCTTATATCCGCTACTTCAGGCCCTTGGGTTATTACAATATTTGACCTTAAAATTACAGCGTACAAGCCTGTCCATACATCCCTAGCGACCGAATTACCAGGGTCATTGGTACCGATTAACAACTGATTTCTTGGCGTTTCTAATTGGCCTCCGCCGGCTTTATTATCATCGCCCCTTAAATCGTGTAAAAAGAAATATTCCCTTGCATACAACTGAAGACTCTGTAGGGATGCATAGATGGAGTAAACACCGCTCCTTAACTCGTCTCCGTTCTTGTAAAATGTAGCAACAACGACTTCATTAGGGTTCGTTAGATCCAAATCTTCCCTTCCGCATGATAAGCTGAAGAGAAAAGCCGCAATTATGGCAATCGTGGGTTTTAAGTTTTTCATATTTTTCATTTTATTTTCTTTTATAACAATTTTAAAATCCTAATTCCAATCCTATTAAGATAGTACGGGGTCTTGGATATTGCCCGTAATCCACACCTTGGATATTCAGGTTGTTGTTTCTTGCCCCAATTTCAGGGTCATATCCTTGGTATTTTGTGAAAGTCAACAAATTGTTTCCAGAAAGATACACGTTAAAATTGCTAAGACCGGCCAAGCCCCTGTCCAACCAATCTTGTGGAAACCTATAGCCGATTTTTAGGTTCTGCAATCTTAAAAATGAGGCATCCTCCACAAAGCGATCTGATGTTCTGGTATTCTGGTTGGGATCACCATTTACCATTCTTGGTATGTTCGTATCTGTGTTGGTAGGGGTCCAAGCATCCAATACCTGGGTACCATGATTAAACAGTCTTAACCCTCCTTCAGTATATACCCTTGTAGCATTGTAAACATCATTTCCTTGATTTCCATACCAGTACATATTAAGATATAAATTTTTATAGGAAGCGTCAAAGTTTAAACCGTAGGAGAAATCAGGAATAAAACTACCAATGACATCACGGTCGTCCGCAGTTATATCACCACTGCCATCCAAATCCTGAAAAATAAGATCTCCAGGCGCAGCATTACTTTGATACGGTGTGGATGCGTCACCATCAAGTGCATTATATTGATCAATTTGAGCTTGGCTTTGGAAAATACCCTCGACCTTCCATCCATAAAAGGATTGAATAGGGTCGCCTACAGCGGTACGGGTTATGTCAAAACCACCCGCATCGGCATTTTGACCACCAAAAATACTAGCGGATTCAGTAGCTAATGCCACTACCTCATTTCTAAAAAGCCCAACATTAGCAGCAACGTTCCACTGAAATTCGGTTCCTGGTTTTGAATAATAAGAAGTGCTAAAATCCATACCCCAGTTTTCCATACCCCCTACATTGGCAATCGTGTTTCCTGCGAAACCAAGTGAGGCAGGAATAGGAACATTAAGAATCAAATTGTCCGTAGTTCGCTTATACCATTCCGCAGACAACTGAACCCTATTTTGATATAAGCCCAAATCAAAACCTACGTTGGTCATAGTTGTCACCTCCCACTCCAATTCAGCATTGGCAAGACGATTGAAAAAAGCCCCTTGTACTTCCTCATTGTTTATAATAGCGTTGGTGTTGGTAGAGATACCGGCCTGACTTTCAAAATCACCGATTCCTTCGAAACCAACTTGACCCCAACTTCCCCTAATTTTTAATTCTGACAAGTTTTCAAGTCCTTGCATAAAAGGTTCTTCAGCTATATTCCAACCAGCGGATATTCCCGGAAAGGTTTTCCACTTGAATCCATCGGAAAATTTTGAGGAACCGTCACGCCTTAATGAAGCGCTTAACAAATAACGACCACCAAAATCATAGTTCAATCTTCCCAAGAAGGAATAAATGACATTGGAGCCTTCCGTTCCGCTAACTGTTTGTGCCTGGGTTCCCTGGAGAACATTTAAGTCATTACTTAAACGACGACCATTACCGGTTATAGTGTAAATATCAAAATCTTGTCTTTCTGCAACGGCTATGGCATCGATATTATGCTTACCAAAAGTCTTAACAAAGTTCAATTGGTTTGAAAAATAATTTCCAGTGGAGGTGTTCTGTTGATCTATTGTAATATTTTCTACCCTACCAGCAAATCCGTCAAAATATATGGGTTGCAATTGCAGGTTTCTGAAATTGTTCCAATCGATACCCGCTGTAAAACGATAATCCAATCCATCAAAAAGTTTAACATTGGCGTAGGCCGTACCAAAAATCCGTACATTGGAGTTTGTATTTCTGTCTATTACCGCGGGTCTTAATGGGTTTTCAGGATCCGTACCATCAGCGCCATCTGGCGCTCTAAGACCTCCTGGCAATGTTGGGTCCCTCAACGGTATATAAGGTATACCTCTTATAATGTTTTGAATCTGAGTTCTTCCTCCCAACTCCGCTTCATTTAGTCTTTCACCATTGGATATTGTGAAAGATTCTCCAACCGATAACCAATCATTGATATCATGATCTGAGTTCACCCTAAAATTATATCTAGAAAAACCGGTTCCCAACATAATACCGTCTTGCTTAAAATAGCCAAATGAAGCATACACCCTAGAAGCTTCAGAGCCTCCTCTAACACTAAGGTGATGCTGGGTGGTGATACCCGTGGTAAAAACGGCATCCTGATAATCTGAATCGGTTTCAGCATAGGTTTGGGTTGCACCAGGATAAATAGGCGTATTCAATTCACTCCAACGGGAAGGATACGTGGCTCCAGCATTATCCAATAATTCCCTTCCAAATTCGAGATATTGCTCTCGGTTCAATAAATCCAATTTGTTGGAAGCATTTGCAAACCCGCTAAATGTGCGATAATTCAGTTCAACCCCATTTGCGGCCCTGCCTTTTTTAGTGGTGACCAATATAACTCCGTTAGCAGCTCTTGAACCATAAATGGCGGCAGCACTGGCATCCTTAAGTACTGAAATGGAAGCGATGTCATTATTATCGAAGTCGCCCAGACCACCTACCGGATATCCATCTACAACGTAAAGAGGACTTGATGCAAAACTAATGGAGCCAATACCACGAATACGCACAATTGGATCGGTACCAGGTCCCCCTGAATTATTGATTTGGATACCAGGAACACGACCTTGGAGTGCCTCGGCAAAACTCACAACCGGGAGCGCAACGATATCTTGAGAAGAAACGGTAGAAACGGCTCCGGTTACAGATTCCTTTTTCTGAGTACCATATCCTATTAGAACTACCTCATCCAGCGCCTCCGTATCCTCTAGAAGAACTAAGTTTATTGTAGACCGACCATCGACCTGAATTTGTTGTGTCTTAAATCCAATGTAACTAAAGGCTAAGGACCCATTGGAGGGAACGTTTGAAAGAACGTAGTTTCCATCAAAATCCGTTTGGGTACCATTACTGGTGCCTGCAACCAAAATCGATGCTCCGGGTAGCGGTGTTCCAGTATCATCGGTCACTGTACCCGTAACAGTCAACGTTTGGGAAAATGCCAATTGCAATCCTAAGATAAATGTTGCAATCAAGGCTGTTTTAAATCTATTCATAATTAAGTGGTTAAAGTTTGTTGCAATCAATAGTAATGTTAATCAAGTTTAATTGTCACCAATAAACTGAAACCAAATGTATTCCAAAGGGGAAAGAAATATTAAAACAGATGATGCGCTTTCTTGAAATATTGTTGCACCCAACTGATTATATTGTTAATTATTCAAACAACACCCATTTATCAAGGTATAATTTTAACAGTACTTCATCTTATTGCCCCAAATAATGCAAATTACTTAGGAATGATTAGATCCCATAAAACTAGATAATACTCAATGAATTAAAATTTTACACCTCTTATTTTACGTTGGAATGGACCGAATAACTGTTAATAAACGATGTTATGAGGCTGTTTTGAAGTTTAGGTTTGATTCTCGCTGATAAAAACTATAAATAAAATGTCTTCAAAATGTACAATCGCCATCGAATTCCAAAAATATAGGGACACAATGCATTTTTTATAAGAATAATTTAGAGCATGTTTAAAATTGTACGATTGATTTTATCACTTATCGAGATAGCTTGAATATACATTCGGTTGGTATCCATTTTTCCCCATCCCGTGCAGACGGTAAGGCCTGTTGGAACGTCCACATCAATTGTTCCCATTCCTGAACTTTGGCATTTTCCTTGTCAATTTTTTGTTTCCGTTCAAAGGAAAAGCTTTCGTCCACTTCCATAATCATAAAAAGCCTATTCTCGACCAAATAAATTTCCATATCCAAAATACCGGCATCTTTAATACTTTCAGTAACCTCTGGCCAAACATTTCCAGCTTCATGATATTCCCTATATTTCTTTATTAAATCAGGCTCATTTACCAAATCACAGGCAAAACAATAGCGTTTGGTTGGTTTCATAATGTAGGATTATATTTTGTATACACATTGCGTCCATAGATTCCAACAAGAATAAAGCATAACAATGGTAGAACAAATGAGAAATTCACTTCAGGTACTCCGAAAATCGATATATCCGTGTAACCGGTTCCCCCCAAATCCAAAATCAATCCTTGTAAGGTGGGCATCAACGCACCGCCAACGATGGCCATTACCAAAAAGGCAGCCCCAAATTTGGAATCATCTCCCTGCCCTTCTAATGCAATACCATAGATTGTTGGGAACATAATGGACATAAAAAAGGAAATGCCTACCAAAGCGATCAATCCTACCATACCCGAAACAAAAATGGTTATCAATGTAAAAATGGATGCTCCTATGGCGAATATAAACAGTAGCTTTCCGGAACTTATTATCCTGAGTAGTGCGGTTCCCACCCATCTACCAGTCAAAAATATGACCAACGCCGCAATTCCAAAATTTACCGCCTTCTCATTGGTAATACCAAAGGATTCCGCATATTGATAAAGGTAGGTCCAACACATAATCTGTGCCCCTACATAGAAAGCCTGTGCCACTACACCCCCTACAAATTTTTTGGACTTAAAAAGTCTTTTTATGGATTCCGATACAACCACTTTGCCTTCCTGTCTTTCGTTACGTGGCATTTTGATCAATGCAATGACCACAAAAAATGCAATGACCACAAGACCCAAGATTACATATGGATTACGAATTACTGCCAGGTCCGATGTCCTTACCAATTCCTTAGCTGTTTCTGACAAAGTTCCATAAACAGGCGCTCCGTTAGGCAAAAGGTCATCTGATTGCAATGACGCCAGAATGAATTTTTGTGCTACCAAAAGACCTAGCAGTGCTCCAATTGGATTAAAGGCCTGGGCCAAATTAAGGCGTCTTGTAGCAGTTTCTTCGGAGCCCATTGAAAGAATATAAGGGTTTGCTGTAGTTTCCAAAAATGCCAATCCAAATGTCAGAATATACAAGGCCGCCAAAAAAAACCCAAATTCCTCATAGGCCGCTGCCGGATAGAAAAGAAGGGCTCCTACGGCATACAAGGCAAGGCCCAGCAAAATACCTTTCTTATAGGAATATCGGTTAACGAATATCGCGGCAGGTAGGGCCATGGTAAAATATCCACCGTAAAATGCCAATTGAACCAAAGAGGCTTGGAAATTATCCAGTTCCAACACTTTTTTAAATGCGGAAACCATTGGATTGGTTATATCATTTGCAAAACCCCAAAGGGCGAAAAGGGAAGTAATAAGTATAAAGGGAACTAATACCGATTTTTTAAGTAATGGTGTTGGGGTCTGATTTGCCATGATTTTAGGTTGGGTTGGTTTATTTTGTGGATAACAAAGCTCTATCCAAATGTACATATCCCCCGTCTACAAAAACGAACTGACCTGTAGTATGGGAGGATCTTTCCGATATTAAAAAAAGAACGGTATCGGCTATTTCAGACGGTAACGTCATTCTTGAATCCAAGGGAATCCTGTTTTTTATCTCCTCTAATTTCTGTTTTCCGTTCTCCAAACTATTTATCCAAGTCTCATACGCGGGTGTATAGCTTTCGGCAATCATCAACGCATTGGAACGTATGCCAAATTTTATCAAATCCACTGCCCACTCCCTGGTAAGCCCTAAAACCCCACCCTTAGCGGCCGCATAACCAGAAGTACCTCCCTGCCCGGTAAGGGCTACCTTGGACCCAATGTTCAATATATTTCCTTTACTTTTTTTCAATAGGGGTAACGCAAATTTGACCGTTGCAAAGTAGCTGATAAGATTCAGTTTTAAAGAGGCTACAAAATCCTCAATGGATTTGTCCAAGGAGGCCCCATCATTTACGCCCACATTATTTATGACCACATCAATACGACCATATTTTTCTGAAACTTTATCTATCGCATTTTTGATTTGGTCTACATCGGTCATGTCCGTTTGAATAAAAAGGGCATCCAACCCGGTTTGCCCTAACTGCTTTTCGTACTCAATCCCCCTTATGTTTCTATCGATAAGTACCGGTATGGCACCTTCCGCTGCCAAGGCAAATGTTATTGCATGTCCAATGCTGCCTTCCATCCCCGCTGAACCCGTTACTACAACGATTTTGCCTCTAAGATTTAAATCCATGCTGCTTCAATTTTTTAGGTTATATATTCTCCCTGCATTATTATGATAGAAATCCTGTTGCTCATTTTCGGAAAGTTCATTGGCAAATTCTTTGGCCAATTCCAGGACTTTGCCATAATTTCCGGCTACAAGGCAAACGGGCCAATCAGAACCATAAAGTATACGCTTGGTACCAAAGGACTCCAGAGCCACTTCCAAATAGGGCAGCAAATCCGGAACCGTCCAATTCTTATAATCGGCCTCCGTAATTACACCCGATATTTTACAGTGTACATTTTCAACATTCCCTAGTTCCTTCATGAGTAATTTCCATGCTTGGATATATCCGGATTTAATATAAGGTTTGCCCATATGGTCAAGTACAAAAGTTATGTGGGGAAAAAGCCTCACGAATTCCAATACGGAAGGTAATTGATGCGGAAAGACCAAAATTTCATAGATCAGGCCGCGATTCTGCAGCTCTCCAATACCCTCCAGGAATTCTTTCCTTAAAAGAAATAATGGGTCTATTTCGGCCTGTACTACATGTCTATACCCCTTGACAATGGGGAATTGCCCATAAATGTCCAAATCATGCTGAAGACGTTCACTTCGCAAATCGACCCAACCTATGATGCCTTTTATAAAATCGTGCTTACTGGCCAAGTCCAGGAGAAAATCGTTTTCCTTAAGGGTTTGGTCCGCCTGTACGGCAATACAACCACCCACCTTGTTTTCATTATAAATGGGCTCCAAATCCATCGGTAAAAAATCCCTTCGGATGTTGGCCATATTATCATCGATCCAGGCATGTTTTTCCTTTTCAAAAATCCAGAAATGCTGATGTGAGTCAATAATCATAAAAACGAACTTTTCATTTCCAATCAAAAGTAACCATGGCCTTGACCACATTTGTTTCTGGTAATAACCAAGAGTCGAAATGTTCAATCATTTCAGAATAATGAACCTTATGCGTTATAAACGAATCTGTTGGGAAATCCTTGATATGATCGATTACGAACTGAAAATCTTCCAAAGTAGCATTTCTACTGCACATCAAAGTCGTTTCCTTGGCATGTATCTGGGGGTGCACATAGGTAAGTTCTCCTTTGGAAAGGCCTACCAAAACAAATCTGCCACCGTGTGACATATAGGATACACCTGTTTCCAAAGCATGTTTGTTTCCAGTAGCGTCAAATACAGCGGTAGCCAAGTCACCATTGGTAATTTCAGCTATCTTTTCAAGGGGGCTCTCCCTAACGTCCAAAACATGGGAAACCCCTATTTGATTGGCAGCGTAATTCAATCGGTCCTTATTCATATCCAAGGCAATAACCTTGGCACCCTTAATTTGGGCCAACTTCATGAGGCCGATACCTATAGGTCCACAACCAATTACTACGATTGTTTCGCCTTTATGAATAGCTGCCCTTCTTAGGGCATGTGCCCCAATAGCCAAAGGCTCTATGATGGCCATTTCCTCGAGGGAAAGATTATTTGCGGGAATAAGCAGATTTTTAGACAGGCTTATAATTTGTTGCATCCCCCCATCCACATGTACGCCTAAAACATTGATTTGGGTGCAGCAATTTGTTTTTCCATTTCTGCAGGCCACACAGGTGCCGCAACTTACATAAGGCATGACGATTACTTGATCGCCAATTCTGAAATCATCTTCATCTTGGGCAATATCCAATATCTCCCCGGCGAGTTCATGACCCAGTATTCTTGGGTATTTGAAAAAAGCTTGATTTCCACCATAGGCATGTAAATCCGTTCCACAAATACCTACACGATGTATTTTGACCAGTACTTCCCCGGTCCTTCTAACCGGTCGTTCTTTTTCCTTCAATTCAAAACGGCCAGGTTCCTGGCAAATGATATATTTCATGGTGCTGCGTCACTTATCTTAAACCAAAAAAATTAATAATTCGGTTCACAAATGTTATAAGTCTCAAAATAACGGAAGTTATTCTAACAATTTATTGGTTTTTTTTAGATTCCTTCACAATTATTCAAAAAATACTTTTTAAAAATAAAATTTAAATCGGCTTTATGTGTATATTGAACACTTAAATTTAAACCTTCATTTTATAAGTTAGATGGTAACCCTAAAAAAAGTAATATGTACGGCCATTCTCCTAGCTCCATTTTTATTTTTTGGTCAACAAAATTCCGACCTAAAATTATGGTATGATGAGCCTTCTGGAGAGGTTTGGGAAAATGCATTACCCATAGGAAACGGACGCATAGGAGCCATGGTCTATGGGAACGTAGACAAGGATATTTTTCAATTGAATGAGCATACAGTTTGGAGCGGCAGTCCCAACCGAAATGATAATCCGGATGCACTGGAAGCTTTGCCAGAAGTGCGCGAGCTGATTTTTAAAGGCGAATATAAGGCCGCAGAAGAACTGGCCAATGAGAAAATCATTACCAAAAAATCACATGGTCAAATGTTTCAGCCCGTGGGGAATCTGGAGCTATCGTTTCCAAACCACCACAACTACCAAGATTACTATCGGGAATTGGATATCAGCAAGGCCATCAGCAAAACCTCATACCAATTAAATGGAGTTACCTATACCCGAGAAGCCTTCGTTTCTTTGGCCGACCGTGTGCTAGTGATTAAAATTTCGGCCGATGAACCGGGTAAAGTTTCATTTACGGCAAACTTTACTACGCCGCACCTAGAACCAAGAATTGAGACTCAGGGTAACGACCAACTTTCACTTTGGGGCAAAACGAGTGACCACGAAGGAGTAGAGGGTAAAGTGGAGTTCAATGCGCTGGCCAGAATAAAAACTACTAACGGAACGGTCACCCAAACCAATTCCTCCGTTGAAGTTAAAAATGCGGATGAAGCCGTTATCATGGTTTCCATTGCTACAAACTTTAATTCATACCATGACTTGAGTGGTGATGAAACGGAACGGGCAAAAGCGTATTTGGATGCTGCTTTTGAAAAAGACTATGACCAATTAAAGTCTGACCACATTAAAAAATATCAAAAGCTCTTTGATAGGGTTGTTTTGGATTTTGGAAGTTCGGAGGCTTCAAAACTACCTACGGATGAGCGATTGGCAAATTTTAGAAATACTAATGACCCTTCGTTTGTGTCCCTATATTTTCAATTTGGAAGGTATTTATTGATTTCCTCTTCCCAACCTGGTGGACAACCGGCAAACTTGCAGGGAATATGGAACGGACGCATGAAACCCGCATGGGACAGTAAGTATACGATCAACATAAACGCGGAAATGAACTATTGGCCTGCAGAGCGAACCAACCTCTCGGAATTGCACGAACCTTTTTTGACCATGGTGCAAGAGCTTTCGGAAACGGGAAAAGAAACCGCAAAAGTCATGTATGGTGCTAGGGGTTGGATGGCGCATCATAACACCGATATTTGGCGAATTACCGGCCCCATAGACGGTGCGTTTTGGGGCATCTGGAACGGTGGCGGGGCATGGACCAGCCAGCATCTTTGGGAACATTATTTATATACTGGGGACACATCATTTTTACAATCCATATATCCCGCTTTAAAAGGTGCTGCCGAGTTCTATGCCGATTTTTTGGTTGATCATCCTAATTATCCCTATCTGGTGGTTGCTCCTGGAAATTCCCCCGAAAACGCACCAGAGGAACATCAAGGTTCTTCCATTACGGCTGGCTCCACCATGGACAATCAATTGGTTCTGGATGTTTTCAATACCGCAATCAAAGCCTCTAAAATTTTGGGAAAGGATGAAGCTTTTGCCGATTCCCTTAAAATGCTAAGAAAACAACTCCCACCTATGCAAGTGGGCAAGCACAATCAATTACAGGAATGGTTGGATGATGTGGATTCACCCGAAGATCATCATAGGCATATTTCTCATTTGTACGGTCTCTTTCCGTCCAACCAGATTTCGCCCTACCGAACTCCCAAACTTTTTGCAGCCTCAAAAAATACATTACTGCAACGTGGTGATGTCTCTACAGGATGGAGCATGGGCTGGAAGGTAAACTGGTGGGCCAAAATGCAGGACGGCAACCATGCCTATAAATTGATAAAGGACCAGTTGACCCCGGTCGGCATAAACCAAGGCGGGGGCGGTACCTACAATAACCTCTTCGATGCGCACCCACCGTTTCAAATTGATGGGAATTTTGGGTGTACCTCCGGTATTGCCGAAATGTTGTTGCAAAGTTCCGATGGCTCGGTTCATTTGCTCCCCGCCATTCCAGATGCCTTAAAGTCCGGCTATGTAGGCGGTTTAAAAGCTCGGGGTGATTTTGAATTGGTTTCGATGGAATGGAAGGATAAAAAATTAGTAGTCGCTACGATCAAATCGAATTTGGGAGGAAACCTCCGACTTCGAGTTCCAAATGCCGTAGAATTAGTCGGAATAGGAACCTTGAAAAAAGTGGAAGACGAAAATCCGAATCCACTCTTTTATGTACCTGAAACGGCTGCACCCATAATTTCCAAGGAGGCCACCTTGAAGAATCTAGAATTGGCAAATACGTTTCTATACGATTTGGAAACTGAAAAAGGAAAGACATACACCTTTATAATGGAGAAGTAAGCATGATCCGATTTTTCACCCATACTATTTTGCTCGTTTTACTGATGCTTCAGTTTTCCGCTCATGCCCAAAAGCAAAACGCACAGAACCCCATTTTGTTTGCGGATGTTCCGGATGCATCCATGGTGCGTGTAGAAGACACATACTATATGAGCAGTACCACCATGCATTTGAGTCCCGGGGTTCCTATCATGAAATCCAAAGACTTGGTCAATTGGGAATTGGTGAACTATGCCTATGACCGACTCGGGGAGGTGGATGCCATAAATATGGAAAACGGTAAAAATGCCTACGGCAGGGGTTCTTGGGCCAGTTGTATACGCTACCATAATGGAACATTTTATGTCTTCACGTTTGCAGCCACCACCGGAAAAACCTACGTCTTTTCTACCAAGGATATAGAAAATGGTCCATGGAACGAAACCTCATTTGAACCTTCCTATCACGACTTGACGGTCCATTTTGACGATGATGGCAAAGTATACATGATTTGGGGTGCCGGGAAATTGATGATCGCCGAACTTGAAAGCGATTTGTCCGGCGTAAAAAAAGGAACGGAAAGGGTCTTGATTGAAAACGCCAGTGCCCCGGCCGGTGACAATATCATGTTGGGTGCGGAGGGTTCACAACTCTTTAAAATCAATGGAAAATACTATCTCTTCAACATTACTTGGCCAAGAGGTGGCATGCGCACCGTATTAATTCATCGAGCGGACAACATCAACGGTCCTTGGGAAGGCAGACTTGCGCTCCAGGACAAAGGAGTTGCCCAAGGCGGCCTCATAGATACCCCGGATGGGAAATGGTTTTCTTATCTCTTTAGGGATTATGGCTCCGTGGGTAGAATTCCATATATAGTTCCGGTCAAATGGGAAGATGGTTGGCCCATACTTGGCATAGATGGAAAAGTACCTAATACCTTGGATTTACCTCCAAGCGAAGGATTGATTCCGAATATCGTGGCTTCGGATGAGTTCAAGCGTAAAAAAAATGATGTAATACTTCCATTGGTTTGGCAATGGAACCATAATCCTGTGGACAGTTTATGGTCGCTTTCAAACCGTAAAGGTTTTTTACGATTGACCACAGGGCGAACGGACGAAACATTGGTGGATACCAGAAATACGCTTACACAACGAACGATAGGTCCCGTTTGTCAGGGTGTTACTTCCATAGACGTTTCCAATATGAAGGAGGGTGATAATGCCGGATTGGTGCTTCTCCAAAAAAACTACGGTTGGGTCGGTGCAACCCAAGTAAAGGGCAAAAAGAAAATTGTCATGGTTTTGGGTAACGATGAAGGTGAAAAGATTGTAGAGGAGCTTCCTCTCGACCAGAATACACTCTATCTAAAAGCAAGCTGCGATTTTACCGATAAAAAGGATGTGGCTTGGTTCTATTATAGTTTGGATAACAAAAATTGGAAGAGAATAGGGTCGGAATTAAAAATGTCCTACACCCTACCCCACTTTATGGGATACCGTTTTGGGCTCTTCAATTATGCCACTTCCCAAACCGGAGGCTTGGTGGATTTCGACTATTTCCGGATTAAGAATGAACTGGATTAAAAAACACTACTATGAATTTTAAGAATTTTTATTTACAAATTTTCACCTCGGCTCTGCTGCAAACTGTAGCCCTTGGCTTTGGTCAGCAAGCGAATGTCAACTTGGACTATAACCCACAGAAAGATACGGAAGGGTTGATTCCTTTTAGTGCAGCGGTAAATTCTCCCGAAGTTCATGATGACCGCACCGTTACTTTTCGGGTAAAGGCTCCCCACGCAAAAAATGTGGAATTGAACCCTGGTGCCATCAACACTGCTTTGGGCAAGGGAAGAGAGCCCATCCCCTTTACCCAAGGCGATGATGGGGTCTGGTCATTGACTATTGGCCCACTTCCGGTAGATATGTATTCGTATCATTTTAGGATAGATGGTGCGCAAATTGCAGATCCCAATAATACCCAGGCCGCTTTTACAGCCATGCCACCATACAGTACTTTGGTGGTGCATGGTGACGAACCTTCGTATTATGATGCGAAAAATGTTCCCCATGGAAATGTTACGCGTCATGTTTATCATTCGGATGTCACCAATGGCGAACGGGAATTGTATGTGTACACGCCTCCCGGTTATGACTCTAGTAAAGAATATCCAGTACTCTATCTGGTAGGAGGTAGTGGCGAACTACCATCCAATTGGATTTATGATGGAAGGGCAAATTTTATTATGGACAACCTTTTGGCAGAAGGCAAGGCAAAGCCAATGATTATTGCCATTCCCAACAATCAGGTCATCCACAGAAACCATCCTGAGCATGCACAACTGACTTTTGATATTTTTGAAAAGGAGCTACGAAACCATGTGATTCCAATAGTAGATAGAAATTACAGTACGATAGAATCTCCTCAAGGAAGAGCCATTTCCGGATTATCCATGGGAGGCCGTCACAGTATGTTCATCGGTTTTAGGTCGCTCGATCTTTTTGCGAACTTTGGAATTCTCAGTGCTGGAGATACCGATGCGGAAACTTCTTTGAAAGATTTCTTAAATGATCCAAACGTCAATGACAAGGTCGATTATCTTTTCGTAGGTCAAGGAACCAAGGAAGCGGAAGGTTTTTTCAATGCTAGGGTCCAAGGCCTCGTCGATGCCTTAAAAAACCACAACATAGAACACGACTACTATGTGGGCGGCAAGGGTGGACATGACTGGTCTACTTGGCGGCACCTCTTATATTATAGGTTTCTGCCCAACCTTTGGAAAGACCTTGATAACTGAACAAAAATCCTTCCAACTTGAAAAAAATACTATACTTCTTTATTTTCTTAAGTACTATCCTAGTAGGTGCCCAGAATAGTGATTTGTCAAGGGATAGTATCGCCAAGTATACCCGACAAGATTTTGCACAAATGAAGGAGCAATTGGGGATTACGATTCCCAATCGTCCAGGACCATCAGGAAATCCCACTGACCCCAATGCCGCTAATACGGATGAGAACAAAGTTGGTTTCTATTCCCTACCCGACCCTTTAGTTACTTCAAACGGAACTCCAGTAGCAACAGAAAAAGCTTGGTGGAATATTAGAAGACCAGAAATAGTAGCACAGTTTGAAGAGGAGATGTACGGTCATGTCCCGGAAAACATCCCCGATATAAGCTGGACCGTCGTGTCGGAAAAAGACACTACCGCCGGTCCGTATCCGGTAACGGAAACGCTGCTCATAGGCAAGGTGGACAATTCCAACCATCCCAATATCGAAGTTAATATTGAGTTGCTGATAGGGCTTCCCAAAAACATTGAAAAGGCGGTGCCTTTGGTCACCCGTTTTGGCTTTATTACTTGGCCTTTTGGTCCACCTCCCGCAGAACCCAACAGTTATTTCATGTCCTCTTATGAACCCTTATGGAAACAACAACTGATCTCACAAGACTGGGGCTATGCCATTTTGGTACCTTCAACTATTCAGGCGGATAATGGGGCGGGATTAACCTCAGGGATTATAGGTCTCGTCAATAAAGGAGAGCATAGAAGCCCGGAAGATTGGGGTGTACTCCGTGCTTGGGCCTGGGGAGCTGGAAGAGCCATGGACTATTATGAAACTAATCCAAAAATCGACGCCTCAAAAATCGGTATTGAAGGAACATCGCGCTATGGTAAGGCGGCCTTGGTCACCATGGCCTTTGACCCACGGTTTTCTTTGGGCTTTATTGGTAGCTCTGGAGCTGGAGGAGCTTCCCTATTACGAAGGAATTTTGGTGAGATGGTAGAAAATTTGGCTTCTAGCGGCGAGTACCACTGGTTTGCAGGTAATTTCATTAAATATGCGAGCACCCTCACGGTAAATGACTTGCCTGTTGATGCCCATGAACTCATTGCGCTATGTGCGCCAAGACCCGTCTTTATTAGCGTAGGTTCGCCGCTCATCGAAGGGAATTGGGTAGATGGCAAGGGCATGTTCCTTGCAGGACTTCATGCTTCCCCGGTATATACCTTGCTCGGCAAAAAAGGGATGGAAAGTGAGGAATATCCTGTAATTGGACAAGCCTTGACTTCTGGAGAAGTTGCTTTTAGGCAACATGCGGGTGGGCATAGCACAGGGCCCAACTGGAGTACTTGGATTGCGTGGGCACATAAATACTGGACAGATAAATAAGAATTAATACAACTTTTGAATACTTTAAAAATGAGAAAAAGAAATACACTTTTAGTAATGGCCGTTTTATCGCTGTTTGCAATGGTAAGCTTTACCGTTGCGGAATACAGTACGTATCCTCCTAAGAAAAATGTCCCCATATTTACGAAAGTCATCTATGAGGGTAACGATCAGGTCTACAACGATTATCCATTGGAAGAAGGGGAATTTTATAATCCCATTTTACAGGGTTGTTACCCAGATCCTGCCATTACCAGAAAGGGAGACGACTATTATATGGTTTGCTCCTCTTTTGCCATGTTTCCCGGCGTGCCCATTTTCCACTCAAAAGATTTAGTTAATTGGACCGACTTAGGTGGTGTTCTAGATGACATTACTGAGTTCAACCCTCACGATACCGGTATTAGTCAAGGTGTTTATGCCCCTGGTATTACTTACAACCCTAATAATGACACATTTTATATGATAGTTACGGCTTTTTCTGGGGGACTAGGAAATATCATCGTAAAGACAAAAGATCCTATGAAAGGATGGGGCAGCCCAAAAAAGCTAGATTTTGGCGGAATTGACCCCTCCATTTTCTTTGATGATGACGGTAAGGGGTATGTTGTACATAATGATGCCCCAGATAAAGGAAAAGAATTATATAATGGGCACAGGGTCATCAAAATATGGGAATATGATATTGAGAAGGATCAAGTAATAGCCGGTACAGACGAAATCATTGTTGATGGTGGCGTAGATATTACCGAAAAACCTATTTGGATCGAGGCACCACATATCTATAAAAAAGACGGAAGTTATTACTTAATGTGCGCGGAAGGTGGTACGGGCGACTGGCATAGTGAAGTGATTTTTAAAAGTGATAGCCCAAAAGGACCCTACATTCCTGCTCCTAGTAACCCGATTTTGACCCAACGTTACTTTCCAAAAGACAGAGAAAATATGGTGGACTGGGCCGGTCATGCCGATTTGGTTAAAGGTCCGGACGACCAATATTACGGCGTATTCCTTGCCATTAGACCCAATGAAGAAAATCGCGTTAATACGGGTCGGGAGACCTTCATTCTACCGGTGGATTGGTCCGGTGAATATCCTGTCTTCGAAAATGGCTTAGTCCCTATGGAGCCAAAGCTTAAAATGCCGCAAGGCGTAACCAATAAAACCGGTCAAGATGGTTTTATACCCAATGGAAACTTCACCTTTGAAGAAAATTTCTCTTCGGATAAGCTGGATTATAGATGGATTGGTTTAAGGGGTACACGGGAAGCATTCATCAAACAAACAAAGAAAGGCTTGGAAATCTCCCCGTTCAGTACCAACATCAAGGAACGAAAACCTACCTCAACGTTATTTCATCGGCAACAGCATAGAACCTTTTCCTTTACAACTACTTTGGAATATGAGCCTAAATCGGAAAAAGACATGGCCGGAGTTACGGCCTATCAAAATGAAAATTCCAATTATGTATTCGGTATCACAAAAAAAGGAAAGGAAAACTATTTAGTTCTTCAGAAAAACAGTAAACCAAATTGGCGTGGCGAAACAGTTTCTGAAATCATCGCAACGGAACCGATTGATTTGAATGGCCCAATAGACCTAAAAATATCAGCCGAAGGGGATGAATATCAATTCAGTTATGCAGTAAACGGTTCGGATTTCAAAACGGTTGGCGGAACAGTTTCTGGAGATATTCTTTCTACCGATGTTGCCGGAGGTTTTACCGGTGCCTTGTTAGGATTGTATGCAACATCGGGTAACGACATCATACTGGAGGATTAGTACAATTATTTTTTGAAAAGTAATTACCGAGTAACTTAAAATCTACTTAATGGGGAAAAATATTTTTTATCATATAGTTTTATTCTTCTTATCATTTTCCGCTATAAATGCTCAGGAAATAATAAATCTATATTCTTCTGAAATTCCAAATTCAAAACCCTCTGAAATAAAAGAATCGGGAGAAGGTTTGTATAGGAATGTAACCCATCCTACCCTGGAATATTTTAAACCAAATCCCGAAAAAGCGACAGGCACAGCCGTTATTCTTATTCCCGGCGGCGGTTATAGTGTTGTTGTTTATCAAGGTGAAGGCATTAACAATGCAAAAATTTTAGCTGAAAAAGGTATTGCCTCTTTTGTTCTAAAATATCGCTTACCAAATGATGAGATCATGGTTGATAGAAAAATTGGCCCTTTACAAGATGCCCAACAAGCCATAAAAATAGTACGTGAAAATGCTGAAAAGTGGGGGTTGAACAAAGATAAAATTGGTGTAATGGGGTTTTCTGCTGGTGGGCATTTAGCTTCAACTGTTTCCACCCATTTTGAAAAAGCCCACATAGAAAATGCAAAGAACACAAGCTTACGGCCCGACTTTCAAATTTTGATTTATCCAGTGATTAGCATGACCAGTAATTTAACCCACGATGGTTCTCGAAATGCTTTAATTGGTGAAAATCCAAGTGAAGAAGATGTTCAACTTTTCTCTAATGAATTACAAGTGAATACAAATACACCAATTGCTTACATAACGCATGCTGCAGATGATATCACTGTTGATGTGGACAATAGTATTGAATATTTCGAACAATTGAGACACAAAAAAGTAAATGTGGAAATGCATATTTATCCAAAAGGAGGTCATGGATTTATTTTCAAACACTCCAGCTGGATTACTCCCTTATTTGATTGGATGAAAAGGAACCAATTAATGAATGACTGATATTTTTAATTGTAAACTAGATACACAGCACTAAAAATGAAAAAACTAAGAATCCACATCGGCGTTTTGGCAATATTCTTAATGTCTTCCATAAAAATTATGGGTCAGGACCCAAACTTCCATATTTATTTAAGTTTTGGTCAGTCAAACATGGAAGGCAATGCGCGTATAGAAGCACAGGATACTATTGATGTAACGGACCGTTTTAAGGTTTTGGCAGCAGTAGACTGTCCGGAACTTAATCGAAAGAAAGGAAATTGGTACACGGCCATACCGCCCCTATGCCGTTGTAAAACAGGCCTTACACCTACAGATTATTTCGGAAGAACAATGGTAGAAAGTTTGCCCGACAGCATTACAGTTGGGGTCATAAATGTAGCGGTAGGAGGTTGCAAAATTGAGCTTTTCGACAAGGATGGTTATGAGGATTATGTCAAAACAGCCCCAGATTGGATGCTGAATATGATTAAGGAATACGACGGAAATCCATATGGTCGTCTCGTAGAGATGGCAAAGATTGCTCAAAAAGATGGTGTTATAAAGGGTATTTTATTACATCAGGGAGAATCGAACACCGGGGACACCCTATGGCCCAAAAAAGTAAAAGTAGTATATGACAACCTGCTTAAAGACTTGGGGCTCGAGGCTTCCAAAACACCTTTAATTGCCGGTGAGATGGTACATGCGGATCAAGGCGGTATTTGTTCGAGTATGAACGAAATTGTTGCAACGCTTCCAGAAACGATACCCAATGCACATATTGTTTCGTCAAAGGGAGTGCCGGATGCAAAGGATAATCTTCATTTTAATGCCGAAGGCTACCGTATTCTTGGCAGAAGATATGCCATTAAACTATTGAATGCTCTTCGTAATCAGGCCAACAATCCAATTGCCGAAAGGCACGCTCCTAAAGGGTTTGATATGGAAAAATCCGGAATAGCGAAAGGTCGTATCGACAGTATTCTGTATGATTCAAAAACGGTCGGTACCCAGAGGAAAGTGCTCATTTACACTCCTCCAGGTTATTCCAAATCAAAACGCTATCCAGTATTATATTTATTACATGGCATCGGTGGCGATGAAAAGGAATGGTATAAAAATGGAGCTCCGGCCGCAATTTTGGACAATCTTTATGCGGAAAGAAAATTGGAACCCATGATTGTGGTCATGCCAAACGGTCGCGCCATGAAAAATGACCGGGCCGAGGGTAATATTTTTGCCCAGGATAAAGTGGCCGCATTTGCCACTTTTGAAAAAGACTTGTTGAACGATTTGATTCCGTATGTCGAGAAAAAATTCAAAGTCTACAAGGATAAGGAGCACCGTGCCATTGGAGGTCTCTCTATGGGTGGTGGGCAAACCCTAAATTTTGGTTTGGGCAATTTGGATACTTTCTCTTGGGTAGGTGCCTTTTCTTCGGCTCCAAATACAAAAGTACCTGAAGAATTACTGCCAAATCCTGAAAAGGCTAAAGAATTGGAAGTATTATGGATCAGTTGTGGCGATGCCGACGGTCTGATGCCTTTTAGTAAACGTACGAGTGATTACTTGAATGCACACGATGTTCCCCATATCTTTTATGTGGAACCAGGTGGACATGATTTTGAGGTGTGGAAAAATGACTTGTACATGTTTTCTCAATTACTCTTTAAACCGGTTGATAAATCACTTTTCAACAAATACAGCGTGCTCGGATTAACAGCAAGCACCAATATAAGAAGGTCTTCCTATCCTCAAATACTACCAGATAAGCGTGTTATTTTCAAGACCAAGGCTCCGGATGCCAAAAATCTACAAATAGACCTGGGTAAAAAATACGACATGGAAATAGATGATGAAGGTTTTTGGACCGTTACCACAGACTCCATCACCGAAGGTTTTCACTACTATTCCCTGATTATCGACGGGGTAGCGGTTGCAGATCCTGCCAGCGAATCATTTTATGGAATGGGCCGTATGGCCAGTGGAATCGAGATACCGTTCAAGGGAGATGGATACTACAGCTTAAAGGATGTTCCCCATGGTGATATTCGCATTAACAAGTACTATTCCGAAGCTTCCCGTTCTTGGCGAGAAATGTATGTCTATACACCTCCGGGGTACGATGGGTCAACCGGCAACTATCCGGTGCTCTACCTCTTACACGGCGGTGGTGAGGACCAACGGGGCTGGGCCATGCAAGGGAAAACTAATCTAATATTGGACAATTTAATTGCCGAAAATGAGGCTGAACCTATGATTATTGCCATGTTGGACGGAAATGTTTTCTCTGGCGGTCTCGCCGGGTTCAACGAAAATTCACTGAAGGCTTTTGAAAATGAACTAAAACAAGCAGCGATACCTTTTGTGGAAAACAAATATCGTGTTAAGACAGGTTCTGAAAATAGGGCCTTGGCCGGACTCTCCATGGGTGGATTGCAAACACTTTATGCAGGTATTCAGAATACGGATATGTTCGCTTATTTAGGTGTTTTCAGTTCGGGATGGTTCGCGAATAACGATGAGTTATCGGGTCCCCAATATGCACTTATGAAAGAGCATACCGAGAAAATCAATAACAATTTGAACCGCTTCTTTATTTCCATGGGAGGTAAAGAGGATATTGCCTATCAAAACTGTCAGGTGATGATGAAAAAATTTGACGAGATAGGTATCAAATATGAGTACAGCGAATATCCAGGAGGGCATACATGGCCCGTATGGCGGCATGACCTGTATACTTTTGCACGGCACTTATTTAAGAAATGAAACCTTTTGAAAAATAATGACTGTGGAAAATTCAAAAGGCTTAATGCGCAATTTCGTTATGGATTATATACTTTGAACTTATCCAATACAATGTAATCTATGTTGACTCCCAATCCCTATAAGCACAATTGAAAATTGCTATTTACAGAGGTTGGGAGTAATAACACAATAGGTTTAGGAACAAATAAATCAGTTTCTTAAGAAGGGGGATTTCAATTTACCACAGCATCAACCTATAGCTAATGCTAGCCAATCATTCTTTTTAGGGTATAATCAACAAAGGCATTGATTCCAAATTGCCATCTTGGAATCCTATTCGTTAAGTTTACCCAATTAACCAATTGGCCAAGTTTGGGAGATGCAATTACCACTTTATCACTTATTTTATGGGTAAAGCCCATGCCTTCTTTGTCCCGGTCCAACGTAGGGGCGAACATCGTTCCGCAAAAAAGTACAAACCCATCGGGATATTGATGATTATCGCTCAATACCTGACTCACCAAGTCCTCCGGAGACCTGCTTATTTCCCCCATATCACTGGAATCCTCCAAAAGAAAACCATCATTTCCTTCAATTTTCAATGATACTTTTGAAGTTTTTAAATGCTCCAAGGCAAACGTATCGTCAAACATTCTAAATAACGGACCGATGGCGCATGAGCCATTTTGATCCTTCGCTTCGCCAAGTAATAAGGCGCTCCTTCCCTCAAAATCCCTCAGGTTAACATCGTTGCCCAATGTGGCACCCACTATTTGCCCTTTATTGGTCACTACCAATACCACTTCTGGTTCTGGGTTGTTCCAACCAGAATCATGGTGAACCCCTACTTCTGCACCAAAACCAACGGAAGAAAAGGGTTGGGACTTAGTGAATACTTCGGCATCCGGCCCTATACCTACTTCCAAATATTGTGACCAGATACCTCGTTTTTTTAGTTCTGCCTTCAATTTCATGGCATGGTCAGAACCGGGTCTAACATTATTTAAACCCTCCCCTATGGTAGCCGTAATTTCTTCCCTTATCTCATTTGCCAACATGGGATCACCTTTTGCCTTCTCCTCAATTACACGTTCCAATAGGCTTTTAATGAAAGTTACCCCACAGGCCTTAACCGCCTGGGTATCGTTAGGGGCCAGTAAAAAAGGTTTTTCTTCATCTCTATTATGGAATATGGAGTTCTCCAAAATTTCTTCCAGCTTTCCTATTTGGGTAATATTTTGGTCGTTCACCTTTAGAAACTCTTTATAAGAACTAGTATTGATAAGTTCACTGGTAGATTTAAAATAATAGGACAGATCATAAACTATTCCCTTATGGGCCCAAATCACGTGGGGTCCCGCTATATTTTTAAAAGCGTTTTTTTTTGGAACGTGGCATCTTCCTATCCATATGCCTTCATTAGCCAATTCTGGGATTATTTGATTTTTATCCATGTATAGTTTTGATATTTAGTGGGTTGTACAATCGTTGTTGTATTGCCATGTATTTGCCTAATTTTATTCTAAAACATCGCCTTACGAGGTGTCGAATCTTGTTTTCAATAAATGCCTGGATGCTTATTTACCCATCTTAAAAATAAGAAACCATTTTTAAGCCTTTATTACTAACAAGGAAAATGCCGACCCATTTTAAGAACGACTATTTTTTATTGCTGCACATCATCACCCAAAACATCGTAGCCTCGCCACTTAAATTCCTTGGCAAGTCCTGATGCTGCCGGCCATGCAATTTGATGCTGGTCGCTGGCCACCCATTTTCTCCTATTTTCTTCCGTATCGAAAGATATTTGAATTTGGTAGTTGAATATAGTTGGTTCCGCTTGGATCTCCTTTGACAAATCTTGAGGAAAAAGACGAAGTAGTTTAGAACTTAAATATCCGTCTTGTACGACCATTGCGGGAACATAAATGGAATAGTACATTTTTTCAAAAGCTGCCGCATTTTCCGCATCTACCACAAAGTCCATTTGCAATGCCATGGCCTTGGGTCGGTTCAAGGGTTTATTAATTTTATGCACACTTTCATTGGATGCGGCTATACCAATCACCAAAATTTCCAAATCTTCACCATCACCAGACCATGATATCTCCTCTCCCAAGCTGGCAAAGAAGGAATCGTCTTTCTTTAACTCTACCGTGGACGAACCTACTGTAGCGGACCCTGTTCCTTTCATAATGTAATAAACCTCCTCTGTACCTTCCAATCGATGCATTTCTGTTTTGGTCCCTGCCGGCACTACTAGATGATCCACATGGTGCCAAGCGGTTCTAAAGATTTCGGGTCCCAAAATTCTTTTAAACTTTGCTCCCTTTCCATAATGGGCCTTTTCGTCCTCTTTAAGTTGGCTCCTGTTCAATTGAGCATTTACAAACACAGGGGCGCCATCTTTTTTGGTTTTGGATAAATCGTCTCCCAAATCAAAGGCATCTCCCCTTGCCTTTACCTCGCTTACGGCAAAATTCAACCACTTTAAAGGTTTTCCAGAGGCATTATAAATACCATGGGAATCGCCAAGTTTGCAGGGAACTAATGCCGGCCCCTTTAGGGTCGATGTTCTTCCATTAATCGTAAACTCCGCCTCCCCATCCAGAATAACGTACATCTCTTCAATGGAATGGTGAAAATGATGGCCTATCCCAGATTTAGGCTGAATTATTCCAGAATGTAAATACAAAAAATTAGTGGCCAGATCATTTCTACCTACTAACTGGGTAAAACCCATTGTACCTGCACCTGCGTGCACACTAGACAAATCCCGATAGGTAGAAGGGTCATTATGGACCACCCTTTCATTGAGGTTTTGCGCTATACAGATACTGCCCAAAAGACAGCACAAAAAACTAAGTATTGGTTTCATAAGAGTTAACTATATTTTAATCGATTCGAAAAATTATCATTTTTAACCCCTACGAAAGAAGTCATTTTTTATCCGGTATCCCGTAAACCACGTACCCTTTGGAAATGGCTCCCGACTTTTTTGAATGATCGTAACTATCGCTTCTAAAATTGGAAGTAGCATTTATGACCAAATATTCCTTACCGTTCAAAGTAAACATACTTGGTTGGGCATTGGTTTCATTGCTCAAAGTAGTTTCCCATAGTACGCTTCCATCTTCACTATCAAATGCATATACCTTGCCTCCTTTGGCAGTAGCAAATACGATACCCGTAGAGGTAATTACCATACCCTTACGTTGTGTACCATTTGGAGCTCCCTTGGTCTCATCCCCTTTTGCATAAAGGGAGTCCACGCCAATGGGCCGTCTCCATTTTATCGTTCCGTTATTGAGGTCATATGCAAGGATCGAAGACCAAGGTGGGTCAATTAAACCCGGCCAGTCCAAACCATAATCCGTGGTGTACCTTACTTCTGGATGATCAGTGCCTTCAGGATACTCTTGCATGGGAGCGCCACGCTGGGTATCCGGGGGAATATCCACGCCTCCTGAAGCCACAACTGGCCCTTTAATCGGTACATCTTCACGTTGGCCACGTCTAAAATTTCTACGTTCAGGATCACCCCCCAAAAACTGAAACAACGCCATTAAAGAGGCTTCGTCCACATGTATCAGACCAGGCATGACCCCTTTTCCGTTGATTACGATATTTCTAAAATCCTCATAAAACATGTGGTGTCCCAAATTTTTTAGGGAAGGTCCCGCACCACCCTCCATATTTGGACCATGACAGGCAATACACGAAGACCCGTAGAGCGATTTCACCTTATCAACATCATTATTCGTCAATTCATTTTTAGGTGGTTCCACTTTATTTAACCTGTACGTTGAGGCATACTCTTGGGTCATTATGTACATTATTCCCTTTTCTGGATCTGCAGCAGTATTACCATAGTTGGCACCACCCAAGGCTCCAGGCATCATTAGGGTTTCATATTTATCCGATGGCGGCACATACAGACCGGTTTTTGCCGAGTCCAGCCGCTTAAGCCAATCCTGTCGAAGGCTATCCGAAAAATATGGATTCAAATTTTCCTTGGTTACCTCATGTCTTGTAAAACTAGGAAGTGATGTTATGGGTTGGGTAGGCCAAGATTCTTCCCCAGGCATTTCGCTTTTTGGAAATGGTTTTTCTTCAATTGGAAATAAAGGTTCCCCGGATACCCGATCAAACACAAAAACAAATCCATGTTTTGTGGCTATGGAAACCGCATCTATTTTTTTCCCATCCTTGTTCACTGTTAGTAGTTGAGGTGCAGGTGATAAATCATAATCCCACAAATCATGATGTACCGTTTGGTAATGCCATAATCTTTCTCCTGTCTTGGCATCTACGGCAACAAGGGAATTTGCAAAAAGATTACTTCCTAGTCTATCGGCCCCGTAATAATCATACGTAGGTGAACCAATGGGCAAATACGCGATTCCCCTTTCCTCATCTACGGAGATTTCACTCCAAACATTGGCACCGCCCACGTATTTGTAAGCATCCTTTGGCCATGTTTCATAGCCATATTCGCCAGGATGGGGAATAGTATGAAATATCCACTCCATTTTACCAGTGACCACATTATAGGCCCTGACATGACCCGGCGGCGAAAAATATCCTTCTCCGGGCGCGGACCCCATTATCAATAGATTGTCATAAATGACACCTGGCATCATAGATTGAATACGGGTTATTGAGGTTGGATCACGGTCCAACCCTTCCCTAAGATCTACATATCCATTGTTTCCAAAATTCTCTATGGATTTTCCTGTTCTTGCATCTATGGCCTGTATGGAATTGTTCAAGGTAAACAACAATCTTTGATCACTCTTGTCCTCACTTTCCCAGTAATTGATACCTCTTCTGGTAATTCCCGGTAAATTGGCATGAATCCAAAGCTCTTCCCCTGTTAGGGCATTAATTGCAATTAAAGAACTATTCTTTCCTAACACAAACATGGTACTGTCCACAATAATAGGACTGAAAAAATAAAACCTATCATCGCCGGAAGGATAGCTCCAAAGCATTTCCAATTGACCTACATTTTCCTTGGTAATACTAGGCGACTCAAAAAACTTGGATTGATCCGGACTGCCCCCATAGTGGGACCATGTCTTATGGTCCCTTCTTTGAACTTCAGGAGATTGACATCCAACAAGAACGAGTAAGATCATCGTTACTGAAAGAGAAATCAGAAATCTGGATAAGTCTTTTTTTTGCATTATTTTAAGGTGTAAAATCCCGGCGATAAGGGTTTTAATTTCAACCGTACTCCTAACGGTTACCAAGTTCTTTTCTTCAATATTTCTTGAATCTGTTCCCTTGAAACAGGAAGATCATCTATATGTTCGTTGAGCCACTTGCTAAAGTCTTTTTCTATATCCTCTGCCCAACGGGTATCTATTTGTCCTGCGGTATATACACCTTCTTTTATGCGCAAGTGGCCAAACATATCACGGAGCCTAACAACTTCCGAAGTTGTTGCGACCTTTTCGGCCAAGTGGGGAGGTATAAAAGTCACTACTCCCATTTTTCCCAAGACCACGTCGCCTGGCATAACGGTTACCGTTCTGATTCGGGTAGGTTGGTTTATACCGATGAGCATCGTATTCAAATCTCCCGGTGGATTGTGGTGGGATGCATCATAGCTGGTGTAATAGGAGGTAAAACCACCTATTTCCATGAGTCCCTCCACATCCCTAAGAGCGCCGTCGTAAACGATGCCATTTCCAGTTTTGGCATAAATGGCATTCCCTACATTGTCCCCAATGGTAGGACCGTCCTTATCCGCCCCAAATTGATCGGCAACATAAACATCACCCTTAACCAAAATATCCACGGGCCATGTATTTTGTCCCCGTTTTCCCTCAGCTTTTCCACGGTCATCAATGGCTTTCCATACATCAGGGCGGCCTGGCATAAAGGTGGCTGTTACGGCGCGACCTACCAAAACACTATCTGGATTGATCATTTTCCAATCCTCCGCTATTTGATATCGATATCCTTCGTTCTTCATGACGGCCCAAGCCTCTTCCACACTTACGGATTTTATCCTTTCCAACAGGGCATCGGACACCTTGGGTCTTCCATCATCAAAACGTTCTCCGGTCCATTGTGGAGTCAAAAAAATAAGTTCTTCCTTACTGATCTGCTGCCCCATCATTTGTGTTGCAAGACCCACGAGCACCACTAGGAGCATATATTTTTTTTTAAACATAATCTTCTCTATTTAATGTGTTATTAATTATTCAAAAAACGGAATTCCTTCAGGTGCATATTTTCGCATGGCATCCTCATTGATGTCTACCCCAATACCCGGTTTATCCGAAACTTTTACAAAACTATCCTTTACCCAATCTCCTTCATCATAGGTTACTATTTCCTTAAACATGGGGTCTGTATGAAAGTACGATTGCCATTCCATTAAATGGAAATTTGGAACCGAGGCACACACATGGGCGCAGGCCATGGCACCTAGGAATGAAGCCACCATGTGTGGAGAGAAAGGAACATAATATAAATTGGCCAAATTGGCAATACGTTGACCTTCACCTAATCCGCCACATTTTTGAAGATCTGGCATAATAATATCCACTCCATTGTCTAACAATTGCTTGAACCCGTGACCTAGATACACATTTTCACCAGCAGAAATTGGAGTACTTGTTTCTTCGGCAAGTGTTTTAAAAGCATCAAAATTTTCTGCTGGTATGGGCTCTTCCAACCAAGTAAGATTTAAATCCTCTACTTTTTTTGCTATGGTCTGGGCGGTAACATGATCATAACGTCCATGCATATCCACACACAAATCAATTTTTGGACCTACCGCTTCCCTCACCGCGGCAAGTTGATCATACATACGTATAATTTCACCCGGACTGGCGGTCCAATTATATCGATCATACTTATCCGGATCACTAGCATAATCCAAATCGAACTTTAAGGCATTGAAACCCCAATTTTTGATGGCATCCTTTGCTGCGGTAGCGAAATCGTCCGGCGAGGGAAAACGAACCCTATAAAGCGCCGTATCACAATATACTCTTACCTTGTCCCTGAATTTGCCTCCAAGCAACTTATAAACAGGCAAATCCAAGGCTTTGCCAGCCAAGTCCCACAAGGCAGTTTCAATAGCTGAGAGAACTGCTACGTAAGTACCTGACTGCGCGCCGCCAAAATGACCCGCCCGTCTAATATCCTCAAATATTTTATGAACGTTGAAAGGACTTTGGTCCCTTAAAAAAAAACCCATTCTTTTGACCAGGTGGTAGGTACCTGGCACGGCATCAACACCTTCTCCACATCCGTAAATTCCCTGATTGGTATGTATTTTCACGAAAAGACCACTACCCCTTCGTATAAAACCACATTTTACATCGGTTATCTTTAAATCTGAAGGCGCAGAAAGTTTGGGGTTTTTATCAATAGCTGCTACATATTCGTTACCATAGGTACTTGAAACCATACCTAAACCTGCTCCAGCCATTAAAGATTTTGATATAAAAGATCTTCTTGAATTTTTCATTGGTTCTTTTGATTTTTGTTAATGTGATTAATTTTATTTATTAATTGGTTTCCAAAACTTTAGCTTCCTTCACCGTTGGTTTTCCATGCCAGTAAGAGGCCAATACAGATCCAGTGATGTTCATCAATGGTCCAAACACTGCGGGCGCCAATCCCATGGTTGCTATTTTTCCAAGACTGTTGGCAATACCAGATGCCAATCCAGCATTTTGCATGCCCACTTCAAGAGCAATGGTTCGCGCATCCTCTTCGGACATTTTGAAGAGTTTCGCGTACCAATAACCTAGAAGGTATCCAAAGAAATTATGGATCAATACAAGAAACATTAATATGCCTCCTATGTCCAACAAACTATCCCTGCCCGCAGCTGTGATGATCGTAATGATCAATCCAATGGCCAACATTGAGATTAGCGGCATGGCTCGACCAATCCAATTGGCACCTTTTCCCAAAAGTTTATTGACCAAAAGACCCGCACCTATGGGAAGAATAATCATTTTGATAATGCTCCACATCATAGAAAGCACATCGATTTCAATGAATTCACCTGCAAATACCTTCATCATTAGTGGCGTAAGAAAAGGAGCCAATAATGTTGCTATGGATGTAATGGTTATGGACAGAGCAACATTGGCATTGGCTAAAAAAGCCATAACATTTGAGGCCACACCACTTGGGGAACAGCCAATTAAAACGATACCGGCTGCAATTTCCGGAGGAAAATCACTTATCTGTGCCAAAATGTAACCAATGATGGGCATTACTAGTAACTGTGCCGACACCCCTATAGCAACACCCTTAGGTGATTGAAAAACAGCTGCAAAATCCTTGATGCTCATAGTGGTACCCATACCGAACATAATAATTTGTATAAGTGGAATTATAAGTACAGTGAGCTTGAAATCACCAATATTGGTGAAATAGGATGGGTAGTAGAGGGCAGCCGTCACCCCCATAAAAATCATAATTGTAAAAATAAGACCTTTTAATTTTTCATACCCGTTGAAGCCGAATGCAATGAGGGCAAAAAGAATTAGTATGAAAGGTCCTGCCATATCTATATTTCCCGATATAATCATACCAACGACGACCAATAAGAAAACCGCCGCAAAGCCTAAAGAAATTGAATAAATATTGATTTTTCCCAAGAGTAAATATTTTAAAGTTTATAAGCTTGTCTCGCCAGTAGTTTCCATCGGCCCTCCTTTTTAAATACCAATAGACAGCCAATCCTTACCTCGGCCGGTTTACCATTGTTGTTTCCTTTGGCCTCAAAAATATGCCGAACCACACCTACATTACCGGTTACCGCAACGGTCTGTTCCTTTTGCGTAATGGAAGAAAACTGAAATGCACCGTTCAGTACCCCGTTTACATATTCCGATTTATTTTCCAAAGCACCACTGGAATGACCATAGGATAAATTTTCCGATGTCAATTGCTCCAAAACTTCTTTTTCCTTGTCCACCATGGCACCGTATAATTCGGTAACTGCTTTCTCTATTTCCGTAACATTCTTATTTCGATTCTGCGCCGAAATAAAAGAAGTAAGGCCCAAAAGTGTAATAAGTGTTAGTCCCCGCGCAACCTTAGAAAGAAAACGCAACTTCATTGCTATCATATTCCTTTTTATTTAATGGTTTGATATTTAATTTTTTTTGGAATCCATATAATCGTTAAGCTCCTTTCTTGTCATGGGTAATTTGCTGTCCGGATAGGATTTTAACCAGTTTTCAAAATCCTTATTGATTTCATCGGTCCATTTGGTATCGATTTGGCCAGCAGTATATTTCTTCTCCCGCAATCTCTGAAATCCAAAAATGTCCCGTAAGCCTACAATTTCAGAGGAAAGCACCAGTTCAGAAGCCAAATAGGAAGGAATGAAGATGGTTCCATGCCTATTTGCCAATACCACGTCGCCTGGCAAAACAGTTGCCCTTCCTATCCTAATTGGCACATTAATGGCAGACAACATTTCTTCTTGTAGATAGGACGGGTCCGCTCCTTTATGCCATCCATTGAAGCCTTCAATATCCAAAAGACCCGCCACGTCACGTACACCGCCATTAAAAATGACCCCGTTCTGTGAATTGGCATAAATGGCATTCCCCAAATTGGAACCTATAAGGGTACCATCAATGATTCTACCATATCCATCCGCCACGTAAACGTCTCCCGGTACCAACTGTTGAATGGGCCAGGAATTGCTGCCCCCTATGGTATCCCTTTTTTCCTCGGCTCCCTTTAGTTTTATCAATCTTTGATAGTCCGGTCTTAACGGCATATATTGGGCAGTGACCACTCTTCCAGTCATAACACCTTCCGGATGGATAATTTCCCATTCCCCTTCATATTGGTTGTTGTAGCCTCTACTTCTTAAAAAGCCCCAGGCCTCCTCTATCTGTATATTTTTCATCCTGCTTAAAAGGGCATCCGTTACCTTGGGTCTTCCATCATCAAAGCGCTCCCCTTTCCATTGGGAAGTCAGCTCCTTGATATATTCCACAGAACCTGTCACCCCTTGAGCATCGCCTTGGAAATAATATGTAAAACAAAACAAGACCAGTACAATTTTGAAATTTTTCATTTTAACCCGATTTAAAGTTTTTCCATATTCAAATTAACAAAATACCTAAGCTACAATAGTAAGCAAGCTGAGAACACTTCCATATCAAGGAAGCGTTCTCCTGCTCAACTTAAACTAACTCAAATACAAAGTTTTAATATTGGTAAACCCTTACTCAATACACTTAATTATAATTCAAAATTTAACTAAAGGTTCTATCATGAGACCTGAGTTCATTCCATTCCTCCGTTGATTTGAAGAATGTCTTATCAGAAGGGTGCAAATGGGCCTTCACTACTTCCTCATCCAACTCAATTCCCAGACCTGGAGCCGTTAATGGTACAGTTGCAAAACCTTTATCGATCATTTTAAAACCGCCAACGGTTTTTACCAGACTTTCCCACCAAGGAACATCAACAGAGTGATGCTCCAATGCCAAAAAGTTTTGGGTAGCGGCAGCACAATGTACATTGGCCATGAATGAAACCGGTGTACCCGCCTGATGCATGGCCATTGCTATACCATATTCTTCGGCATAATCGGCGATTCTTTTTGTTTCCAAAAGTCCACCAGAAGATGCCAAATCTGGATGGATGATATCCACTGCCCTGTTATGTATCAGAGGAAGAAAATCCTTTAGAAGATAAATATCCTCACCTGTCGTTGTTGGTGTCTCTATAGCATCGGTAATAGTGCGCCATTGTTCATTATATTGCCAGGGCACCATATCTTCGAACCAGGCCAATCTATACTTGTCCAAGGCCTTTGCCAATCGAATACCATTGTTCAAATCAAAATGCCCATAATGGTCCGTAGAAATGGGAATCTCATAGCCTACCATATTGCGTACATCCTCCACGACCTTTTGAAGTTCTTCCAAACCCTTTTCGGTGATTTGGATTTGCGTGAAAGGATGCATCGTATTTCCGTAGGACATCATGTTTCTTCGATCGCCCCATTGGGCCAATACTCCTTTATCGTTCTCCCAAAACTTACCATTTACAACAGTACCTGGTTTGCCACGAAGTTCCCCTATGGAAACATCCATTTTCAACCAGGTATATCCTTGTTCATTTATCCTAAAGTCGATCAATCTTTTTTGTTCCTCTGGAGAAGATGCTTCGGGTGTATCTGCATAGAGCCTAACCTTATCCCTATATCTTCCTCCCAATAATTGCCAAGCCGGAACATCATACGCTTTACCACAGATATCCCATAATGCCATTTCAACGGCACATACACCACCCGCTTGCCTTGCAGGTCCGCCAAACTGCTTGATGCTCTTGAATATCTTTTCTACGTTGCATGGATTTTCTCCTAAAATGCGACTCTTCAAAAACAAGGCATAGCGAACATCCGCAGCGTCCCTTACCTCACCAAGACCATAAATACCTTGATTGGTCTCGATTTTGATAATGGCCGTACCGCCCATAACATTGGTCAGTGCATAGCGCATATCGGTAATCTTCAACTCCGACGGGGCAGACATCCTGCTGACCTTGGAAGTTGTTTGCGCTATGGTATCCTCGATACCAAGACCCATCATTCCGGTCATCGCTATTCCACCCAAAGCGGTCTTTTTGAGGAAGTTTCTTCTTTGGTCCGTGATTCTAGGATCTTCCAGTTCCCTGTTTCTAAGGGCCAAGATACCTTCTTCCTCTTTTTTAAATTTCGATACTAGTTTTCGCAGTGTGTTTTCCATCATAATTTAGTTAGGGATTTTAAGTTTTTAGCTCTTAATAAATTATCCCTTTAAATTAATCCTTTTATTCCACATCCCAGAATACCCTCGAAACTAGATTGTCACCCCCTATGGCGGAGACCGCAGCAGTGTAACTATCGGAATTGGCAGAACCCTCTCGGTCTGGATATGTCATTCTATGCACAAATCCGTCACCACCGTTTGCCAGTAAATTATCATTGAAATCATTACGGGCTAAATCAGGGAATCCACTTCTTCTAACATTTGCAAATGCTTCTGTTCCATTGCGGTAATTGGCCAACCAATATTGAGTATTAATAAGCTCCAAAGCGTTTGAAGCATTATAGGCAACTTCAGGTTCGGCCAAATAAGCATCCACTTCAGATGCTGGTATAGGCTCCGTATTGGGATACAAAGAATAAATATCCATATTGGCCCTGATACCATCCTCATAATAAGACTGGGCATCTCCAGAGACCCAACCTCTAAAGGCAGCTTCTGCCAATAAGAGAGATGTTTGGCCATAGGTTACATAAAATGCCGGTGCCGCAGGGGAAGCGGCTGCAAAAACATTAATCTGGCTATAGTCAAGACCTGTTCCTTTTGGTCCTCTGTACCCAAGGGATGTGTCCGATAATTGCAAATCAGAAACACCGACTGGAACACCAAATTGATTATCTAAATCCGTATTTGGATTCGTTTCGTTGGCCACTGCCCCGGGATCTTCAAACATTGCAATCATATACTTTGCCCTTGGGTCATTGGTTGTCTTTAACTGGTCCACCAGTGGCTCAGCGGCATAATTGAAAAAGGAAAAATTACGTAGCTGATTATTGTCTCCCCAGGCATACACGTTGCCATCATATTTGACGTACGCATTATCAGCATTCGAAGTCATAACTCCACCGGAAAACGCTTCCGAAACAATAGATTCCGCCCTAGATGGATTAACTTTTGAATAGCGCATACCCAATCTCAACAATAAAGAGTTTCCAAGTTTTCTCCATTTTTCAACTTGTGCCGACGCAGAGTTTGTAGGTTGACTACCATTACTTCCGTAAAACAAATCATCCGAAACAAAATCACCACTGGCATTAAGGGATGCAACCGCACTTGTTATCTCATTGTATAAATCATCATAGATAGCTTCGTCATCATCATATGAAGGAAAGTAAATGATATCACTGACCGCCTTTCCAGCCTCGGAATATGGCACATCACCATAAGTATCTACGACCCCCATGAAAACTTGGGCCTTCCAAATACGGATCATACTTAATAAGTTGACACGGTCAGTATCTTCACCGAGCAAATCGGTAGCTTGTACCAAATTTCGTATGACAGATGGGTATGAATCATTCCATTTGGGATTGTTTACCCCATCAATATCCTCATTAAAATTAAAACCTAGGGTAGCTCCCTGATTATAAGGAATTACAAAATGTTGTACAATGGTATGTTCAGCTGCCCAAGTTCCTAAATGACTCCTTTGCGCTCCGGCAAACAAAAGTGCCGCATCAACCTCATTAACTTGATAAGGATTCGTGTTCACTTCCACAAAATCTTCGTCGCACCCTTGAAAAATCAGGCAGACTAAAACTAGGTATAATATATGTTGTATCGTTTTCATGGTTCTAGAATTTAACATTAAGACTAAAATTAAAATTACGGGTAGTAGGCAGCGCAGAATTTTCATAACCGGCCCTAAAATCACCCGAGGACTGAATAGCTTCAGGATCAAGTCCTGGAATATCCTTATAAAGAATAGCTACATTTCTACAAGAAGCAGCTAGAGTCAATCCCTTTACAAACTTTAAGTCCGCCACATTGCTAACAATATCCGTAAGATCATAGGATAATGAAATACTTCTCAACTTTATAAAATCAGATTTAAAGGTAAATGGATCTCCAATTTGAAGGTTACGGTAGTCTGCATAAAAAGATTGCAAATTGCTTACCGCCGTAGTATTTGGCTGTCCATTACTTTCATAGACACTATTGGGAACAACTACACCATTTTCTCCCTCTCTACGACCTTCAAGGGAAAACAGGGAATGTCCTTGCCTAGTCATGTTCAAATGTGTGGACGACAACATCGTACCACCAAATCTATAATCAATCAAAAAGCTGAAATTCAAATTCTTATATGAAAAGTTGTTATTCCAACCCCCTACGTGCTTTGGTATGGAAGAACCAACGGGCAAAAATCCATTTGTGTTTTCAGCTCCAGGCGTATCACCGTTTGTAGCCAATAATCTACCATCATCGTTCACTAGAATCTGACCACTGTCATTTCTTCTATACGTTCTGGTATATAGTTGGTTCATTGGCAATCCTTCCGTATATCTTAGCTCTCCGAGAAATTCGTTTCCGGTTCCATTAAAGAAAATTAATAAAAGTGTACCACTATCATTTCCAACATCCAATACTTCTGTTTTAAGATAGGCGTTGTTCCATGTACTTGACCACATGAAATCATCGGTCTGTATGGGCACCACTTCTACCAAAGTTTCCAAACCAGAGTTTTTAAGGGATCCCAAGTTTTGTTTTGAATTATCATAACCAGATGCGTTGGATAAGGTTACATCCAGCACTTGGTCAGTGGTCACCTTATCAAAAGCAGCTATATCAAAACGGAGGCGACTGTTAAACATCCGCATTTCCAAACCAATTTCTTTCTCTGTAACCGTAAAAGGTCGTAAAAGTGGATTTGGGGCAAAATTACCTGCAACCCCTGCAGTGGTTTGGCCATTAAATGGTGGGTTAATAGTGTAATTCAGTATACCCTCATAGGTCCCCACACCATTGGCACTACCTACTTCTGCCCAAGAACCTCTTAATTTACCATAAGTCAACCAACTTTGTTCTTTCATCAATTCAGAAAAGATAAGACTACCGGAAACAGAAGGATAGAAAACACTATTGTCCTCTGGGTTTAGTACCGAGAACCAATCTTGTCTACCCGTAAAGTTCAGGTATAAAAGATTGTCATATCCAAATTCAGCCAATCCATAGAGAGAATTGATTCTGAAGGTACTAAACTGGTAAGGTTGAAAAGCGGCTTCATCAGTTTCGAAACTTGTTCCGTTTTTTATTGAATATAAATCAGGTACTACGAACAATCTTGAATATTGGGCATTTCTTTGAAATTGCGAACGCCAAGTATTACCTCCAAAACTTGCATCAACCGAAAACTTTCCAAATTCCTTATTTGCACCCAATAAGAAATCAGCGTTTACATCCCGCGTTTGGGTCTGCTGAATGTCATAACGACCTCTATAAAACCCTGTATCACCTTCTAGGGTCGTTGTAGCACCAGCTCCATTAAGCTCATTCCACTCCGTAAAATTGGTAGCATAATCATAATTATACCTTCCTTGAAGGTATAGCCAGTCTGTAAATTGATATCTTAAAGTAGCCGTACCTAACAGACGGTTCCTATTATCATTAAAAAATTGATTCTTTTGTAATTGGTAATAGGGATTGTTGATAGTTCCTAAAAATCCATTGGTACGCAATTCTGCACCAGTAACAGGATCAATGGCACTTTGACGATAAGCCTCAATAGGCGTAGAAATAGCCAATCTATTGAAAAAACCTACGGCACCTGGGCCTTGTGTACCAATCTGTGGTGGATTGATATTCTCCTCGTTCGTATAGTTAACGTTTAAAAGCATGTTCAGCTTTTCTGTAACGTTATAATTTATACCTACATTAAATATGCGTTTCTCATATTCATTCGCAGGTTGAATACCCTTAGCGGAAGTATTTGCAAATGAAGCACGGAAACTTCCTTTCTCATTGCCCCCGGAAAACCCAACGGTATTGGTTAGGTTTGTCCCTGTTCTTAAGAAATCGTAGAGTTGATATGGATTAGGCGAGTAAGGTCTAGACACACCATCAAAATTGACCGTGGGTACTCCATCAAATCTTTCGCCAAAACTAAACTGTCCTGTACCTTGGGCCTCTCCCTGTGTCTGTGGCCGAACCCCTCCAGTTCCTTGACCATACTCAGTTTGTCTTATTTCATCCAAGAAATTCAACGCATGCGAAGTAGTAATGCTTGATGTGAAATCAACCCCAATACCTTGGTTTAAGGTACCTGTTTTTGTTGTTATTATTACCGCACCATTAGCTGCCCTAGCACCATAAATAGCGGCGGCAGTAGCTCCCTTAAGAACCGTCATACTTTCAATATCGTCCGGATTAAGATTTTGTAGGTTATCCCCAAGATCTCTTTGATTATCACGTCCATTGGCCCCTCTAGCACCTTGATCTATTGGAAGACCGTTGATTACAAATAATGGTGAATTGCTTGCACCGGCAAATGCGGATTGACCACGCAAACGAATTTGAACACTGGCACCAGCCCCTGCTGATGGAGGGCTGATATTTAATCCGGCTACCTTACCTTGCAAAGACTCCATAGCATTTACCGTTCTGGTTTTGGTAAGCTCCTCTGTATCCACAGCGGTGACCGCATATCCCACTTTTTTCGCATCCCTTTTTATTCCCAATCCAGTCACCACAACCTCGTCCAGTCCTTCAACGTTTTCTTCCAATACAACATTGAGTTCACTGGATTGCCCCACGGTTACTTCCTTCCTGGAAAACCCCAGTGAACTGAAAATGAGCACCGCGTTTGGTTGGGATAAGGTTATGGAGTAATTTCCATCGAAGTCGGTTGCAACTCCATTTGAAGTTCCCTTTTCAACTACCGAAACCCCGGGAATCGGCTGCCCGTTGGTATCATTTACGGTTCCAGACACGCTTTGTTGAACAGAAGTGGTTTCATTGTCCGAACTTTTTACACTAGACTTTGGCGTATTGGTTTGTACCTGTTTAGGTTTCAATACGATTTGATTTCCACTAAAAACAAAATCGGTATTTGTATTGTTAAAAAGTACTTGCAGTACATTTTCAAGTGCTAAGTCTTTAACCTTGATGGAAACCTTTCTAGAAGTATCCACTTTATTGACATCATACAGAAATTTATATTCCGTAGTTGCCTCAATTTCTTCCATAACCCTGTACGTTGGCACGTCTTCCAAGTTAATGGTCATCTTGGTTTTTTGGGATAGGGTGTTCGCCTGCGCAGAAATGAGCGCGGCGATAAATAAGAGCGAACATAGTTTGGTCGTTAAACCAATTTTCATGTAACCGGGTCTAAATAACCCTAATAAATCGTTAGTTTTCATATCATATTGTTGATTATTAATTGATTCAGTTTTCTTTCTTACAGAATTGAGTGGGTTCTGTAGGTTGATTTTAGTTTTTAATTTGTAACCATAGGCAAGTCGATTTAAGGTTGCTATTTAATACGTATATGGTCCCCTTCAATTTCATAATCAAAGGGTGTTTCCAGTTTAAATGTTTCCAATACCTCCCAAATTGATTCTTTCTCAAATGTGGCCGTGAACACTCTATTATTCAATTCATGGTTCTCACTTGTAATGGTAACATTGTAATGCCGTTGGAGCCTTTTAACAATATTGGAAAAGACCATTTCCTTCATCATCAGTTTGCCGTTTATCCAACCTGTATATAATTCTGTATGTACTTTTTCTAAATCAATATTGTTAGTTTCTGTATTCCATTCGGCTTTATAGCCAGGTGAAAGCAGGGTAGAGTTTTCCAGGTCATAAATAGAACCGGTTTTGTAAAGTCGAACTGAACCTTCGACCAAAACCGTATTTTGGTTCTGGTCCTCAGGATAGGATGTTATATTAAATTTGGTACCCAGCACTCTAACATCCACACCACCAGATGTGACTATAAAAGGACTGTTTTCATTTTTTGTTACTTCGAAAAAACCCTCACCAATTAATGAGACCTCCCTATTTTTATTTTTTTGGAATTTTACAGGATATTTTAAAGATGACCCAGCATTCAAGTGAACTAAAGTTCCATCTGAAAGGACTACCTTGAAAGTCTTTCCATGGGGTATCCTCAAGGTGTTATATTCCGACTCCGTTTCCACCTCGTCTTCATTTTTTGATTGCGAATAATCAACCAAACCATCCACCTTTTCGCCAAGAACCTCTCCCTTAGTATTGGTTATTTTCAACGTACCCTCATTGGTAAGTACCTGCGTTTTTCCATTACCCAAAACCAATGTTATGGAATCAGGATCAATTGGCTCAACTATAGAAATATCTTCCTGAAAAGACTTGTACATAAAAAAACAACCCAATAACCCCACGAAAATGGCGGCGTATTTTAGAATATCCCTTCCAGAAAATTTTGAATCGTTCTTTCTTTTTTGCTTTCCGGCATGAACAACAAGTTGCCAAGCTTTCTTGGCATCCAGTTCGTCTACATCAGGCAAAGGCACATTTAGCTCATGCAACTTCACCAGTCTTTGATACGTAAGTAGATTATCCTTGCTTTGGGAAAGCCATTTCTGAAAATAAAGCTCTTCTTCACGACTCAAAGTACCCTTGATCCTCTTAACTATAATATTTGCTATCAATCCTATTTATTTAGTAAACAAATCAACGTTGTCTACTATTAAGACCCATGAAGATTAAAATCGGGTAGTGGATTTATCAAAAAAAGATGTGTAAAATTAAAGAATGCTTAAATTATAAGAACCATAAATACACATCCTTTAAATTTACCCGTAAAGACTTAAAAGACTTCTTAAGATGATATTTCACCGTATTTACGGTAATTCCCATGATTTCTGCGGCACTTTCATACTTGTTACCTTCCAGTACGCATAGGGTAAAAACTCTTTTGTTCTGCTCAGGTAAAGCCTCTAGTTCTCTTAGCATATTTTCAGAAACTTCCCCTTTTATCAACTCGCTTTCATGGGAAGGTACTTCTGTTGATTGGTTGTTAAGCTGAAAAGTCTCACGGCTCTTTTTAATTTTTTTAAGGCTTTCGTTCCTTATTGCCACATTAAGATATTTATGAATATCAATAACATGGGAAAGATTTTCTTTTTGCAAAAGTTTGACAAAAACGTTTTGAACAACATCTTGGGCATCATCCATATTTTCAACATAACTAAAGGATTTTAGACACCATTCTTTATAATGGTCCAAAAACATTTGCTCTAGAAGTTTATGGCTTGGCATTTCCATCATATGTGTTTTTACGATTCCAAGGTGAAGTATTTGCTGCCTACAAATTACCTATTTATAACTGTGTTTTTTACACTTAATAGAGGCAATGTATTAAATTGCTATTATATATGCAATAAAAATATCATATTGTAAAAATTTGTCTTTAATAAATAGAAAATTCATTGTTCGTGGATACGTTGAATTATAAGGGCTATTTATTAAATATATTTTTTACATTTAAGTGTAATTAAAACACCTTTAAATGCTAAATAATTTTAAAATCCCTTTGAAACTCGCCATTTTTCTGGTTTTCTTTGGCAAATGCCCTATGATAGCCCAAGATGGGACAATCTATCCACTTGAAGCACCGAAGGAACCGAAGGCAATTCCGTTAAAAACAGGAGGTGTGGAAAATCAGCCTGCCAAGGAATCCTGGTTTAAGCAATGGGGCGATCCTATGGCCAGAAATATAACGCAAGCCACACTTACTCCCTTTTTACCAGACACTGATAAGGCAAATGGCGCAGCTGTTATTGTTGCCCCTGGTGGTGGATTTAGATGGCTATCCCTGGGTAATGAAGGCTGGGAAGTGGCAGAAGCACTCGCCAAGGAAGGATATGCTGCTTTCGTACTTAAATATCGTTTACACCCTACCCCAGAGTCCCTTGATGATTTCACCGCATGGATGAACCGACCTCGAACTCCAGAACCTACTGAAAATTCGAATGGGAATAAGGAAGAAACACCCGTGCCGCCTAGACAAATGGACCTTTCCAACCAATTGGAGGATGCAGAGGCCGCCTATGCAATGATAATAGAACGTGCAAAGGAATGGGGCGTGGACACAAAGAGAATAGGAATGATTGGGTTTTCCGCAGGGGCCGGGCTAACTATGCATTCAACACTAAATTCAAAATCTATGAAGTTAGCTTTTATAGGCCCCATTTATGGTGGTATGGGACCTGTTGAAGTTCCTAATAACGCACCTCCTATGTTTAATGTTATTGCAAGTGATGACTTTCTTTTTAGAGGACAGTTTGGGATTATTGATTCCTGGTATAAAGCTGGTATTCCAGTAGAATTCCACTTATATCAAAACGGGGGACATGGATTTGGCCTAGGAAATCCAAACCGTACGAGCAATCGCTGGTTCGATGCTTTTGTTCATTGGTTGGATGTCAATGGCTTTGGGAAAGAAGTGATGGCAAAGCAATAAATATTAGAGCGATAATGGCGTTTAATAAATTTTAAAGGTAGCACCTGAGATAATTCCATTCTGAAACTATACCTTATCTAAAGAAACAAAAAAGCCGAGACATGAATCTCGGCTTTTTCTTTGTACTCGAGGTGGGAATCGAACCCACACTCCCGAAAGAACTGGATTTTGAATCCAGCGCGTCTACCAATTCCGCCACTCGAGCGTTTAAAATAGGACTGCAAAACTAAAAAATATTTTTATTTCCACACCAAAAAATTCAACAATTATCCTTTAGCAAGACAAATTAATTTCTAAATTTGCACCTCCTTAGAAAACACCTGCGCTGAGCACAGTAGAAACAAGGCATTAGGCCTACTTTATTCTAAGGGCAGAGATACAAAAAAACAAGCCATGCCATATAGCGTTCCAGAACCAAAATTTTTCGCCTGTACCCAAAGTACGGTTTTAGGAGAAAAAATTGCCAAGGCCTATGGTGTGGATTTGGGCAACGTTATTTTTTCCCGTTACAGCGATGGTGAGTTTCAACCCTCTTTTGAAGAATCCATTCGTGGTGCAAGAATATTTATCATTGGATCTACCCATCCCGGTCCGGAGAACCTTATGGAGATGTTGTTGATGATCGACGGTGCCAAACGTGCCTCTGCGCGACATATAACTGCCGTAATGCCTTACTTTGGATGGGCCAGACAGGACAGAAAGGACAAACCAAGGGTACCCATTGCCGCTAAACTTGTTGCAAAAATGCTGGAAACGGCTGGAGCTACCCGGATCATAACTATGGATTTACACGCGGACCAGATTCAAGGATTCTTTGAAAAACCTGTAGATCATTTGTTCGCCTCTACGTTGTTTCTCCCTTATTTGCAAAACCTGGGATTGGAAAACCTAACCATTGCATCACCTGATATGGGCGGATCAAAAAGGGCCTATGCCTATTCCAAGGCCTTGGATAGCGATGTAGTCGTTTGTTACAAACAGCGGGCCAAGGCGAATGTCATTTCCCACATGGAACTTATTGGGGATGTCCAAGGGAAGAATGTTGTTCTGGTGGATGATATGGTGGATACCGCAGGTACATTGACCAAAGCTGCAGATTTGATGATGGATCGGGGAGCGGTAAGCGTACGGGCGATTGCTACCCATGGCTTATTGTCCGGCAATGCCTACGAGAAAATCGAAAAGTCCAAACTAACGGAATTGATCATTACAGATTCCATCCCTTTGGAAGTAAAAAGCGATAAGGTAAAAGTACTTAGCTGTGCGGATCTATTTGCGGATGTTATGCACAAAGTACACAACAACAATTCCATTTCGTCCAAGTTTTTAATGTAAAAAGAGACTAAGAACGGACCAGGAGACAATTAGAATTTTTAATTTTTAATACATATAATGAAGTCAATTACAATTAAAGGATCAGAAAGAGAAAGCGTGGGCAAGAAGTCAACAAAGGCCCTACGTAATGCTGGAAAGGTTCCTTGCGTAGTATACGGAGGGGATAAACCATTGCACTTTTCAGCAGATGAACTAGCGTTCAGGGATTTGGTTTACACCGCCAATGCGCACACAGTTGCAATTGAATTGGATAACGGGACCAAGGTGAACGCCGTAATGCAGGACATCCAGTTCCACCCTGTTACTGACAGTATCATGCACATTGATTTCTATCAGTTGTTCGAGGACAAACCGGTAACCATGGATATTCCAGTTAGGTTGCAAGGAAACTCGCCAGGGGTTAGAAACGGTGGACGTTTATTGTTCAGAAAAAGAAAACTTACCATTAAGGCCTTACCGGATAAATTACCGGATTTCTTTGATGTGGATATTTCCAAACTTAGAATTGGCCAGAACATTGCGGTTTCGTCCTTGTTAAGTGACGATTTCACCATCCTTCACCCAGATACCACTACGGTAGTACAGGTTAAAACTGCACGTACTGCGGTTATGACCGATGACGAGGATGAAGAAACTGATGAAGAAGAAGGAGCAGAAGCAAGTGCTGAGGGAGCAGAGGCCCCAGCTGAAGAAGCTGCCCAAGAATAGATTTGATTTACAGACCCAAAAAGCATCCCGGTTTAAATATTGGGGTGCTTTTGTATTTTTAGGCAACGGTAAAAAGATATTCCATGTTGAAATATCTTAATAAATTATTGGGCTTAGAAGACCCATTTTTAGAAGAGGTAGACCCCATGAAAAAGTATTTAATCGTAGGATTAGGAAATATTGGTGCCGATTATGCCGAAACCCGACATAACATTGGTTTTAAAATTTTGGATGCCCTCGCAAATCAGAAAGGGCTGGCTTTTGAAACCGAGAAGCTAGGTGACATTGCAATCTACAGATTAAAAGGCCGAAGCATCCTCTGCCTGAAACCCTCCACCTACATGAACCTTAGCGGTAAAGCGGTACGATACTGGTTGGACAAGGAAAAAATACCCTTGGAAAACTTGCTCGTCATAACGGATGACATCAACCTCCCATTTGGTACTTTGCGTCTCAAGACCAAGGGAAGTGATGGCGGCCACAATGGTCTAAAGGATATTCAACAAGTATTACAGACTACCAATTACAATCGGTTTCGATTTGGTGTTGGGGCCGATTTTGGCAAGGGCAGACAAGTGGAATATGTTCTTGGCCAGTGGAACGACGAGGAGAACTCAAAAATGCCGGAGCGATTGGAAAAATCCATCGCGCTTATGGAATCCTTTGTCTTGTCCGGGGTTTCCCGCACAATGAACCAATTCAACGGGGTTTAAAGTACGCTGAAACTATAGATTCCAGAGTTGGTGGCATTTCCTTCAGCATCCCGCGTAACCACACTCCAATAGTACGTAGTCCCTGAGATTACGGATACTTTAAAGGTAGTGGCCATATTGGACAGAGTGGCTTCCAAATCTGTAGGGGGATTCTGTTCCGAAAAATAAACCTCGATATTCTCAATATCATTATCCAGATCCGATGCCGACCAAGACAGGGTCACTTCATTGTTAATGTCCTTGAAAACACGTTCGGACATGCTGGGATCCAATATTTCAGCCGGGAACGGGGCAAATGTGGTTCTTGAACCTGCATTATAAAAACTCCACATTTCGCTAGAAATCGTGTTGTCCACTTGATTGTTCCTGGAACGCACCAACCAAGAATAAGGCTGTCCCTTTAGCAAGGGAAGACTGGCCGTTGTGCTTTGGGTGGAAATTGTCTGCACCGTATTGGAGTTGATATTGGTCACGCGCAATTCATAGCTGTCCGTATTGTCAGATCTTTGCCATTGAAAGGTCACCCTGCTCGTAGTGGCATCCTGATCTATACCCGTGGTACATTCAGAATTCTTTTCAGGGAACAAAAGCAACACCTGACCGGGAGGTTTAGGGTCGTCTTTCTTTTTACAACCAAATACCGCAAAAAGGCACATAAGAAGTACTGTCTTTCTCATCATCTTTTTAAAATCTTAGTTGTTTTTTTCATTCCCCTACTTTCGTATTGCAAATAATACATGCCAACGGGCAACATACTCAGATCATATTCTTGGGAGGAAACGCCATCCTGTAATTTATCGGTTCGTAACAACCTACCATCCGAACTGAACAACTGCATCGTAGCCCGTTGTGTGGGTACATCAAAATAGATTTCTATAAAATCGCGGAAGGGGTTCGGGAATACCAGTGGGCCATCAGAAACTAGAATTTCCTCCTCATACATACCCTGACAAGGAATATCGGTGTACACCTTTAAAAAATTGATGCCCTTGGAAAGGTCCAATGAAAACTGCTTTTCTGCCGTATAGGTAGTGAAACCATTAAGTTCCACATAGTATCCTTTTGCTCCTTCCAAATCCAAAACCACCTGGGGAGCCTTTAAGGAAACCTTGGAGGTAACACTCAGCGGTGCAGGTTCTGTAATGACCACCTCCAAACAGAAGGGTTCATAACTGATGGTACCATCGGTTCCCGAAATACAGATATCATAGGTTCCCGCGCTTAAATTGGTAAGGTTGTAACTATTGGTAAAATTATCGGTAGTATTTACACCGTTCCCGTTTACGGTGATTTCATAATCCAAAAATACTTTGGGAACTATCCGTATGGCACCATCGTTATTTGGCCTGCAGGATTCGCTTTCAAGGCTTACGTTAAAGTTTTCTTGGGTAAATCTGTAAATTGCACAACCAGATGCATCCACTTCCTGCCCCAAAGGTGTGCCCAAACACAGATCATCTCCATCATCGAACACCCCGTCCTCGTCGTCATCAGGTCTAAAATCACCCTCAACACATACCTCAAGAGAGAAATTGTTGAGTCGGCCTCCGTCCGACGCGGCATTGTCCTTAACCTCCAAGAACCACTCACCTAGTATGGATTCCCCATAAAAGGAACTTAAGGTGCCAATGGGACGCACGGTTCCGTTAATTGCAGGGGAACCGGAGCATGTAAATGCGTCTGCAGCCTCATCGTCAAAAACCGCATTGATGTCCGAATTGTTCCCACAGGCACTGGAAACCAAAACCACCGTTGTTCCCGCTGGGGAAGTGAGGCTGATGACCAAATCCGATAAATACGTATGTTCTATATCCAGGTTTACATTGATATCGGCCAAATTCAAATCCTGATAAAAAAGAACCCTTGAGGTAATCGTTGGTGTTCCTACAGGGGTTATGGTTATTGGAACGTTGTTACTCGCCTTGGTGATACAATTGAACTGTATCGTTGTAAAACTGAAAGGTGCCCCAAAAACTCCTTCCCCGCAGGCATTCATAGGCTTGACACGCCAAAAATACTGGGTTTCGTTCAACAAGGACGTGGGCTGGTAGGAATTTGCCGCCAACACTTTGGATTCAATAATTTCCGTAAAACCGATGTCCGTTGCAATTTCAACCGCGTAGGAGGTACTCACCAAATCCGGTTCCCATTCCAAGACTACATCTTTTGACACGTCCAAACTTCCGTCCGAAGGAGCGGTAAGTACAACTTCGGAGAAATTGGTATCGAAAACGCTCAATTGCAAGGAAATACTTTTTGTAACGTTGACCGAAGTGGCAATAACATCAATAGGATAATTTCCAATGGCCAAATTTCCAGTTCCCGAAATAGTAAGATCAATCGTGGTATTGGAAACGGAAACGGTATCCTGTGAAAAAGTGGCGGTCACACCAGGAGGCAACGCCCCAACGCTCAGGGTACTTTCCTCCATGAATCCCAAATACGCTTCATAGTCAAAACTGACCACAAGGTCATCCGGTTTACAGACTTCATAGGTAAGGTCCGCAAAATTGAGAACCACTTCAGACTCCGAAATGGAAAAATCCGCTTGGTTCACGGCAAAGAAAATATTGTTCGAAGCCTTGACCATAAACCTCCCGGCAGTTGTGCTATAACCTCCCGGAATCACTAGGGTATGACTACCATCATTGGTAATGTTCTGGGCTATCCTGTTGGGGAAGGTGAGTCCGCCATCCGTGGAGAGAAAAATATCCACATTCTGGGCTGCTATGGGTAATTCATTGGTATTGGCCACATCCCAAGTGATGGTCTCCGTTTCGCCTGCCACAAAAGTTGCCGGCACCTCTTGTGAGGTAACCAAAAAAGGGCCTGCCTGTCTGGAAACGACAACCGTAACCTCATCTGAGGCGGATTGTCCGCCGTTCAATACATTATCGCGCACAGTAAGCGAAAAGTTCATTTCACGCTGCACATTAGATACCGTTTCCCATGCCCCTCCTTCAACAGGGTTGGACTGGGTAAGGTCACCCGATACTACCCTACTCAACCTTGGAAAATAACGTTCTGGAGATACTGAAGGGGGGAGCGAACGGAACATGGCACCTGTGGGATTATTGGGCCCAAAAGTGGCCTGGGTGACAATTCCATTGTCTATTTGTTCCCAAGTGTAGGTCACCACATCCGTTGAATCAGGATCACTGGCACTGCCCGTCAATACAAAGGCGGTTCCAACAGGAATGGTGTAGTTACTGACCGGATTTAAAATGGGGGCATTGTTGGTCAAAGGCAGGGTTTCCCCACAGCTTATCGTCTCCAAATATTCGCGGATCTGTACGATGCTCACATAGTGAAAATAGTCATCTGAATTTGTGGCGACGTCATTTGCGTTCGTAATCCCGGCATACCCCATAATGGTGGTGCCGCTTCCAGGTTCCACCTGCACTAAGGTGCCTTCGGACAAATGTGAAAAAGTATGGTTGGCTCCAAACTGATGTCCCATTTCATGGGCAACCAAGTCGATGTCAAACTGATCGCCTTGTGGAGCGAACAAAGTGGTGTAGGCGCTGCCCTTTCTGTTATCCTGACAGACGGAACCAATAAAACCTGCATTGCCATCCAAAGTATTGTCCTGCTGATTGAACAAATGGCCTATATCATAATTGGCCTCGCCAATAACACTGGTCAAGGTATTCTGGGTTTGGGAACTCAACCCCCCTGAAAAGGGATCCGTATCCGGGTTGGTATAAATAACGGCATCCGTATTGGCAATCAGCTCCAAGGTCACTCCCAGATCACGTTCAAAAACGCCGTTCACCCGTGTCAATGTGGCATTGATGGCCGCAAGGGCATCGGGGATGGTACCCCCATGGAATTGCGTGTATTCCCCGGAGGCCGCAATCGCGACCCTAAACCTCCTCAGGCTTTGATCGTCCACCAGTTTGGCTGTTGACGCGGTGGATTGTAAGGCATACGAATTTGGGTCGGTCTTACAGACAAAATCCAATTTTTGGGTCAAATGATCTTTTGCATTGTAAACCACATAATCACCGCTGTCCGCTTTTTCCATAAATACGGTGCCCTCTTTCCCAGGGTCCATGATCATAGTCTGTATCCCTTTGGGGGAAACGCTAAAAAATATCTTTTGCGTATCTGGTCCGGACCCTACGCCCCTATAGGATTTTATGTTGGGATATTTTTGGGCCAATTCCGGTGCAAATAATTGGGATTCTTCGACTTGAAACGGTATCAAATTGCCTTCAGCATCCGGAAAAAGGATGGTTCTTACTGATTTTTTGGATTTGGAAACCTTGGAAAGTTCCCCTTTCAACCCTTTTTCATCCAGCACAAATGCCCTGGCCTTTTGTACATCCAATCGCTTTAGGGTACTTTGCCTATCCTGATTTTTAAGCTCCGCTCTTTGCCAATAATTGGTCTGTGCAAACCCAGAAAAGGAAAGAAATACTATGGTAATTGAGAAAACAAGACGTAATTTAGCGGTCATTGTGGGGCTTTTATCTCCAAATCAAATATAGTTCTTTTTATTTTCCAACAGCGTTGATTACAGTTCAAAGCATTTCCAATTACGATGAAAAACACCCTGTTGCCATAACCATTGGCACCTTTGACGGAGTACATATTGGTCACCGGAAAATATTGGAAAAAGTCATAAACCGTGCCAAGAACTCCAATTTAAAATCGGCCGTACTTACCTTTTTCCCGCACCCCCGTATGGTACTGCAAAAGGATGCCAATATAAAGCTTCTTAACACCATAGACGAAAAAAAATCCATTCTGGAGAAAATGGGATTGGATATTTTGGTCATCCATCCGTTTACCAAGGAATTTTCGCGGCTTTCGGCCACGGAATTTGTTCGCGATCTCTTGGTGAACAAATTAAAATCCAAGAACGTTATTATTGGTTACGACCATCGGTTTGGCAGAAACAGGAACGCCAATATAACCGACTTGATCGCTTTTGGAAACGCGCTGGATTTTTCCGTGGAGGAAATCCCTGCGCAGGAAATAGACGAGGTTTCCGTGAGCTCCACGAAAATACGTAGGGCCTTGGAAAATGGCGATATAGAAACGGCAAATGCCTACCTGGGCTATGAGTACATGCTAACCGGGACCATAAAAAAAGGGAAGGGCCTAGGCAGAAAAATCCACTTCCCCACGGCGAACGTCCATATTGAGGAAACCTATAAACTCATTCCCAAAAATGGGTCCTATATCATAAAAAGCCATATCGAGGGTGCGGATGTTTTTGGCATGATGAATATTGGCTATAATCCAACAGTGAACGGCACTTCAAAAACAATAGAAGTTCATTTTTTTGATTTTGATGCGGACCTTTACGACAAGAATCTCCAGATAGATCTCCTTTCCCGACTCCGCGATGAGCAAAAGTTCGATTCATTGGACGAACTCAAATTACAATTGACCAAGGACAAGGAGAAATCACTGCAATTTATATCCAATAGATAATGATGCTCAACAGGTTGTTACTTCATAGAATTGACAACAGCCCGCTTATCATTTTCCGAATATTTTTTGGCGTTCTCGTTTCACTGGAATGTTTTGGTGCCATAGCCACGGGCTGGCTCAAAAGGAATATCGTAGCACCCCAATACACCTTTCCCTTTATTGATTTTGCATGGCTGGAAGCCCTTGCCGGACAGGGTATTTATTTTTATTTTTCCCTGATGGGTACCTTGGGAATATGTATAGCGTTGGGGCTAAAATACAGGTTCTCCATACTGGCTTTTACCTTGCTCTGGACCGGCAGTTACCTGATGCAAAAAACCGCATATAACAATCATTATTATTTATTGGTCCTTATTTCATTTTTGATGTGCCTATTCCCGGCCCATAAAGCATATTCCTTGGATGTTCGCATGGGAAACGCTCAAAAGGAAAATTCCATGTACGGCTATGTGAAGTGGGTCATAGTCCTGCAATTGTTCATAGTATATATCTACGCCTCAATTGCAAAACTGTACGGAGATTGGCTGGATTTTGGCATGATCGATATACTGATGAAGTCAAAGTCCGGCTATCCGCTCGTTGGTGATCTATTGCAACAGCCTTGGATGCACAAAATCATCGGGAGTTTTGGGATTATTTTTGATTTGTTGGTGGTTCCGGCGTTGCTTTGGAAACCTACCCGAAAATCGGCATTCATCGCCTCCATTTTCTTTCACCTCTTCAACTCCATCATATTCCAGATAGGGATATTCCCATACCTTTCCTTGGCTTTCACCGTTTTCTTCTTTGAACCGGAAACCATCCGAAAGCTATTTTTCAAACGTAAAGTCCCTTTTAACCTCCAGAAAACGGTGGTCCCAAACTATAAAAAACCATTCCTGATAGTGTTCGGCATCTATTTTTTGCTCCAGTTAATCCTACCTATCAGGCACTATTTTATAAAGGACGATGTCCTATGGACGGAAGAAGGCCATAGAATGAGCTGGAGAATGATGTTAAGGGAACGAAGCGGTACGGGCCAATTTAAGGTAGTACGCGGCAACGGCATGGAACTGTTCATAGATACACAGCAATATCTTACTGCAGGTCAACAACGAAAAGTCCTTGCCTATCCAGATTTTGCCTGGCAATTTGCCCAGTATTTAAAACGGGATTTAAAAGAGGAAAACGAGGAAGTATCCGTATACCTAATTAATTCAAAGGTAAGCGTCAATGGCCGACCTCCAGCTCCTTTTATAGACCCAACCGTGGACCTCGCAAATATTCCTTGGACACCATTGAAACATAGCGATTGGATACTACCGTCTCCATTGGAGGACTAAAATTTTATCGCCCGCTGGCAAAGCTGTAAGGGCATCCCCCAAGGATCCCGAAGCATAACGAGGTGACTGCCATCCGGCTTTTGGACCTCCTCAAAGAAAGATGCGCCCTGGGCCATTAAACGCTCCTTGTCCTTCGCCGCATCCTCCGAAACAAAGGCTACATGAAATATCAACGGATGTTCTGTTTCAAAATTCCTTTTTGGGGCATCGTCCCTACTGTAAAGTTCCAAGACGACCCTGCCTGTGCTATCAGCCAAAAAGGTCATATAGGGTGCTACTTTTTGCTGGCTTGCGATCGTTAGCCCCAGATGCTGGCAATACCATTCTACCACCTGTCCAATATTGGCAACGTTCAAGGCAAAATGCTCAAAAACCATAAACCATTGTTTTAGGTATTAAAAGTATACCTTTTAATGGGAACTTTCCCTTAAATTTGCTGCCAAATTATATAGAGCGATGCTACAATTACAGGTCATACGAGAGGATAAGGAGAACGTTTTGAAAGCCCTTAAAAAAAGAAATATTGATGCCGAATCCATGCTGAACGGCGTACTTCTTTTGGATGAAAAAAGACGCGCTACCCAAACCCGTTTGGATTCCATCCTTGCAGAATCAAATAAGTTATCGAAAGAAATTGGCATGCTCTATAAATCCGGAAAGGCACAAGAGGCGAATACCTTAAAGGAAAAGACGGCGGACCTTAAGGAGGAATCCAAACAATTAGGGGAGGAACTGACAAATACGGCAGAGGAACTTCAATCGCTTTTATATCAAATTCCCAATATCCCTAACAAATTGGTGCCGGCAGGAAGTTCCGAAGAGGACAATGAGGAAGTTTTTAGGGAAGGGGACATTCCCAAGCTGGTAGATGGCGCCTTACCCCATTGGGAATTGGCCAAGAAATACGATATTATCGATTTTGAACTCGGCGTTAAGATCGCAGGAGCCGGTTTTCCCGTATACAAAGGGAAAGGAGCACGTTTACAGCGTGCCTTGATTTCCTATTTTCTGGACAAGAATACCGATGCCGGCTATACTGAAATGCAGGTGCCACACGTGGTAAACGAGGCTTCGGGATATGGAACAGGGCAATTGCCGGACAAAGAAGGACAGATGTACCATATAACTGCAGACGACCTGTATCTAATACCTACGGCGGAAGTTCCCGTGACTAATATTTTTAGGGATACCATTTTACAGGATAGCGACTTTCCCATTAAATACACCGGTTATACGCCTTGTTTTAGAAGGGAGGCGGGAAGCTATGGTGCCCATGTGCGCGGACTGAACAGATTGCACCAGTTTGACAAAGTGGAAATTGTTCATGTAGAGCATCCCAATAAATCGTACGAAGCTTTGGATGGTATGGTAGAACATGTAAAAACTATTTTGCGTGAGTTGAAATTACCGTACCGTATCTTGCGTTTGTGTGGCGGCGATTTAGGCTTTACATCTGCCCTAACCTACGATTTTGAGGTGTTTTCTACGGCGCAGGACAGATGGCTAGAAATCAGTTCGGTTTCCAATTTTGAAACATATCAGGCGAATCGTCTCAAGTTAAGATACAAGGACGAAAACGGAAAAAGTCAACTAGCACATACCCTGAACGGAAGCTCTTTGGCCTTACCCCGAGTCTTGGCCGGAATTCTTGAAAATTATCAAACCGAAGACGGTATCCAAATCCCAGAGGTGTTGGTGCCGTATTGTGGTTTCGATAAAATTGACTAACCCCTATATGTCATTGTATTTCAATTCATAGGATTCCCATTGATAACCCATTTGGACCCTGCGAAAGGCGAATATTTTTTCGCCGTCCGTACGCACATTGATGATTCCCGGTAATACTTTCTTGAAACGCTGTCTGGCTTCCGTGTTTGCCAAGGAATCGGAAAAATCGAGGTCTCCCAAGGTGGTAACCGTGGAGTCTGAATGGATTTGCGCCGCAACGTCTCCCGCATCCACAAATAGAGCTGAAAGTTCCGTTGAAAAAATAAGGGGCATTTTCCCCCTTCCGGCCAGTCCCAAACCTCCTAAAAATACCGCTCTTGGGTGACCATGATCCGGTGTTTCCCCAGAGGAAACCACAGTGACCATGGGGTTCACATGATTTAGCAAATTTTGGGAAAATTCGTGGCTGCCGTGATGGGGCGCCTTAAAAATATGGGCGTTTACTTTAAGGGTGTTCCCCGGTATCGACAAGAAATGTTCACTTCCCTCCACGTTCAAATCCCCAGAAAAAAAGGCCCTTACATGGTCATAGTCAATCCTAAAGATCAAGGAATGTCCATTAATGGTATGGGACTTACCGCCAAACCACTTAAACGAATTGTCGGGTTCCAGGGTGGGTCCCAATATTTCCAACTGTACGCTTGCGTCCCCTATGGGCAGATACCCGTTGGAAGCGTCCACACGTTGGTAGGTAGCTCCAGATCCTTTAACGGCATCGATCCATTCGCTAAAGTCACTTTTAAGATGTTCATTCTCCAAATCCTGTACCGAGTCATGGATGGTTCTCAACCTATCATTTTCCATGGTACCTATTTCCGTGCTGTGTCCATCGGCATATAATCCGATACCATTGTGGTATATATTCTTAACCGTAATTTTGGGGTGTTCAAGTAGCGGCGCCAAGCCGTCAATATGATCCTTATCGGCATGGCTCAAAAACAAATGGTCAATTGTTACGCTGGTATCGGGCAGGTCCAATCGGTATTTCCAGATAAGAAAACCCAAGGCCCTGTCCTTTAATCCGCCGTCCACCAATATTTTAATATTATCAGGGGTAACGGTAAAGGAAGCATCCCCTTGCCCAATGTCCAAAAAATAAAATTCCAAACTCCTTTTGGGCAATAGTTTGGTGTTGGAGGCAATCTTTCCTTCTCGCCCCCGGTAAATGGCGGTTCTGTAACTCTCCGCAATATTGTCCTCCAAAGGTTCCACCATTAGTTCATCACCATAGATTACCACATAGCTCACGTCCTCAACGCCGTTGTTGAAGTAAAACCGTTTTGTTTTTGACCCTAAAAACCGTGTTTCCATTTAATTTTTTGTGTTTGGCCTGTAAATGGCCCTTCTACTAAAACTACATTATTAATAGTATTCCTACAATATATTATTTGATAACCAGTCGCAGAATCTGTACGAATTGACATGAAATCCCATTGCCGCCATTCGATATTGACCTTATTATAGTTCAGTTAACAGATTCTTTTACGGCTCTTGCTTAAATTTGATAAATTTCTGCTATGAAGTTTTTAGGATTTTTTGCTTTTCTATTCTTCTCCATCAGCGTTTGTGCCCAAGAGGACTTTTTGGCCAAGCAGTATTTTGCCGATGGCGATTTTGAAAAAGCGGTCGTTTTCTACGAAAAATTGGCAAAACAGAATCCGAGAAGAACGGACTATCTACAAGGTCTTATTGCCTGTTATCAACAGCTGGAACGCTATACCGATGCCGAAGCCTACCTATTGGAACAGTTGAACCAGAGAAACCCACATCCCACCCTATTGATAGAAATGGGTTACAATTATTCCCTCCAGGACATGCCGGAAAAGTCCGAGGAGTATTATGACCGTGCCCTGGCTTTTATAGAGGAAAACCCTAACTACGGGTACGCTTTGGGCTACCAATTTCAAAAATATACTTTATTGGATAGGGCCGTCGCAGCCTATAAGAAGGCCATGAAACTGAACCCTACCTTGGACTACAATTACCAGTTGGCCAGGATTTATGGGGAACAGGGCGATATTGAAAGAATGTACACCGCTTATCTGGAACTTTTGGTGAACAATAAAACGTCAAAATCCAATATCCTTAGAAGCATCGACGACTTCATAACATCAGATCCGGAGGATGTCAACAACCAAACCCTTAGGACCATCCTACTTCAAAAGGCACAGAAAAATCCGGATATCATCTGGAACGAGCTGCTGAGCTGGCTGTTCGTAAAACAACGCCAATTTGGAAGCGCATTCAGACAGGAAAAGGCCATTTACAAACGTATGGAGGGCAGCAATACCGGTCGCCTGGAGAATTTGGGCACCACGGTACTTGAGGAGAAGGAATATGAGGTTGCCAAGGAGGTTTTTGAATACATCAAGGATGAAAGTGCGGACCCCATTGTGCAATTGAACGCGGAGCTTCATTTGATAGAAATCATCTTGGAAGAAGTGGAAAAAAATCAATTGGACGCCATACAGAAACGCTACGAAGCCCTCATCGAACAATACGGATACCAGACCCAGACCCTGCAACTCCAGGTGGCCTATTCCAATTTCCTGACCTTTCAAAAAGACGAGCCCGGCCCGGCCATCGAACTGCTAAAGAACAGTTTGGAACTACCCATGAACGAACGGAGCAAGGCCTACATTAAGCTTGCCCTTGGCGATATTTTGGTATACGACCGTCGGTTTAACGAAGCGCTCATATACTTTTCGCAAGTTCAGGACAAGTTGAAAAACGATGTCATGGGACAGGATGCCCGATACAAAGTAGCGGAAACAAGCTTCTATAAGGGAGATTTTGACTGGGCATTGACACAGCTAAAGGTGCTAAGGGGTTCTACTTCGCAGCTCATCGCGAACGATGCCATGCAATTGAGTTTGTTGATATCGGACAATTCCTTGGAAGACTCCACCCAGACAGCATTGAAAAAATATGCCCGTGCCGATTTTTTGGCCTATCAGAACAAAACGGACGAGGCGATCCAAGACCTAAACGATATTTTGGAAAACCACAAGGGAGAAAAAATAGAGGATGAGGCACTCCTAAAACAGGCCCAATTATTGGAATCCCAAAAAAAATACGAAGCGGCAGAATTCAACTATCAAAAAATAATCGAGTTCTATGGGAACGGTATCCTGGCAGACGACGCCTATTTTGCCTTAGGGGAACTTTACAGGACTGTTCTGGACGAGCCGGAGAAGGCCAAGACACATTATGAACGTATCATTTATGACTATCAGGACAGCTATTATTTTCCACAGGCCCGCAAAAATTTTAGAATGCTGCGTGGGGATGCGGTCAATTAACGTTTAATAGTTGAGAGTGCGGAGTGCAGAATGCAGAGTGCGGAGTTCAGAGTGTAGAGTTAAGAGTTAGAAATATGCTGGAGGCAATACATAATAAACAATTAGCATTGAACAGTTAATAGCTTAGAGTCGAACAGCGGTAAGCGTTTAGCGCAAAGCGCATAGCGAACAATCAACAACCAAAAACGAACAACCATCACCCCATGTACATTTATAACGTAACCAGCAACATAGAGGATAAGGCCCATGAAAAATGGCTTCACTGGATGAAATCCGTACATATTCCAGAGGTGCTTGCCACAGGAAAGTTCCTGAGTGCAAAAATGACCAAGATATTGGTCGAAGAAGGTACGGGGCACACCTATTCCGTCCAATATACCGTGGCCAGCAAGGAAATGCTCAATGACTATTACAGGGAGGATGCCCCAAGATTAAGGCAGAAAGAGCAAAAATTATTTGCTGACCAATTGATTTCATTCCGGACGGAACTAGAGGTGGTCGATGAGTTTTTTGTGCATCGGAATACCGCAACGCACCATCTTTTTACCTATGGCACCTTACAGGAAAAAGAGGTTCAATTGGGCGTTTTTTCAAGGCTTCTGGGCGGGTATAACGATACCCTACACGGACATCGGATTTCCGATATAAAGGTCGCCGGTTTATATCCCACCTTGGAACCGACCCATAATCCGCAAGATAAAATTCATGGTAAAGTCTTTGTGCTGACGGACGATGAATTAAAAAAGGCCGATTTATATGAAGGGGACGCCTACGAAAGAATCGAGGTCGGTTTGCTTTCAGGTAAAAAAGCTTGGGTATATTTGGCAAGGTAAGCACCTAGCTCTAGGTAAACCTGACATTTGGGGAAGCTTTAAAAAAATCTGAAATGGGAAAAAGAAAGGGAAAGGGAAAAAATAAAAAGCCTCGCGATGATCAGGGAAACTATGCCGACCAAAAAAGTCCGGTCAAAGCCAAAAAGCACCTTGGGCAGCACTTTTTAAAGGACGAGAACATCGCCCAAAAAATTTCGGAAACACTTTCGTTTCAAGACTATACCCATGTGCTGGAAATCGGTCCCGGCACCGGGGTACTCACAAAATATTTATTGCGAAAGGAAATTGATTTGGTCGCTATGGATCTGGATGCCGAATCCATCATTTACCTCAACCACAGTTTTCCCTTGGAACACCCCAAGGTATTTCAAGGCAACGGCTCCTTTAAGGTAGTGGAGGCCGATTTTCTTAACTACGACCTGTCCACCCTTTTTGGTGCTGAACCCTTTGCCATCACCGGGAACTTCCCGTACAACATTTCCACACAGATCGTTTTTAAAATGTTGGAGATGCGGCACCAAGTACCAGAGTTTTCTGGAATGTTCCAAAAAGAAGTGGCACAGCGTATCTGCGCAAGGGAAGGTAGTAAGACCTATGGGATATTATCCGTCCTTACGCAGGCGTTTTATGATGCGGAGTACCTTTTTACGGTGCATCCACAGGTTTTTGACCCGCCACCAAAAGTGCAATCCGGAGTATTGAACCTTACGAGAAAAAAGGACTACGTATTGGACTGCGATGAAAAATTATTGTTTACCATCGTTAAAACCGCCTTTAACCAGCGCAGGAAAACCATCCGTAACAGTTTAAAAACATTCGGACTCTCCGAAAATCTTAAAGAAGATGCTATATTTGATCAACGTCCGGAACAGCTTTCCGTTTCGGAATTCATTGCGTTGACAAAGAAGATAGCACATGACGCCATTTAAACTCACAGAGGAACTCATTGCCCAGATAGAGGAGCTCATCGAACACCAAAGGGATACGGAGCTGAATTCCCTTTTGGAGGACGTGCATTATGCAGATGTTGCGGAAATTATCAATGAACTCAACGAGGACGAGGCCACCTACCTCATAAAACTGCTGGATAGCTACAAAACTTCTGATGTGCTTACGGAATTGGACGAAGACGTTCGAGAAGCCATTCTGAGCAATCTTTCCTCGAAGGAAATCGCCGAGGAACTAGCGGAACTGGATACGGACGATGCCGCGGATATCATTGGGGAACTTCCGCAGGAAATGGTTCAAAAAGTAATTTCTGAAATAGCGGACCGGGAGCATGCGAAGGATATCGTTGACCTGCTTCGGTACGATGAATATTCCGCCGGGGGCCTTATGGCCAAGGAATTGGTAAAAGTAAGGGAAAACTGGAACGTACTCACCTGTGTAAAGGAAATGCGCGCCCAGGCCGAAAATGTGACCCGCGTACATTCAATTTATGTCGTGGACGAAGAAGACAAGCTCATTGGCAGGTTGTCGCTCAAGGACCTGTTGACCACTTCCACTAAAACACATATTAAAGATGTCTACATTCCCAAGGTAGACTCCGTCAACGTCAATGAAAAACCGGAAGAGGTTGCCAAGATCATGTCCAAATACGACTTGGAAGCCATCCCGGTTGTGGATGAGATTGGCAGGTTGGTGGGGCGTATCACCATTGATGACATCGTGGACGTAATCAGGGAAGAAGCGGATAGGGACTATCAAATGGCTGCGGGTATCTCGCAGGATGTAGAGGCAGACGACAGTATCCTTGATTTGACCAGAGCACGGTTACCATGGCTGATTTTGGGCCTTATTGGCGGTATTGGTGCCTTTATGATTATGGGTGGCTTTGAGGAGGATTTCAAACAGGAGCAGTTCATTATTTTCTTTTTTACCCCGTTAATCGCCGCCATGGCCGGGAACGTAGGGGTACAATCCAGTGCCATCATCGTACAAGGCCTTGCCAATGACGATTTAAAGGGAAGTATCAGCAACCGATTGATAAAGGAAATGTTGTTGGCCACCTTGAACGGTATTATACTCGCTATTTTACTATTTATATTTGTTTGGTCCTATGAAGGCAAGGTCAATATCTCCTTTGCTATTTCCATCTCCTTGATAGCGGTCATTATAGTAGCTGGACTGATCGGTACTTTTGTGCCCTTGTTCCTGCATAAAAGGGGCATAGACCCTGCCATTGCCACGGGTCCCTTTATCACCACCAGCAATGATATTTTTGGCATCCTCATATATTTTATGATCGCCAAGCTTATTTTGGGGATTTGAACTTAATATCCGTTCAAAAATGAAAACCATCAATCTTCAGGAAAAACATAGTCGGTTCAACACGTATTGGCACCCACATCAAATAGCGGTCGTGGACGACATGCAGGTGTTATTGGCAAAGGTTAAAGGTGAGTTTGTTTGGCATTCCCATGAACATGAAGATGAATTGTTTCAGGTCATAAAGGGGACACTCTACATGCAATTTAGGGACCGTACCGAAGTAGTAAGGGAAGGTGAAATTATTGTCGTACCAAAAGGGGTGGAACATTGTCCCAAGACCGATGAGGGCAAGGAAGTCCATATCCTTTTATTTGAAAAAATTTCCACGGCCCATACAGGCAATGTAACCCATGACCTCACCCAGACCACCTATCCAAAAATTTAAATATCCTATGAAAGTACTTCATGTAGATAGAAACCATCCCTTGATTATTGAACAATTCAACGCAATGGGGTTTGTAAATGATGAGGACTATGTTTCCACAAAGAAAGCGATAGAAGAGAAAATTGGGGACTACGACGGACTCATTATCCGAAGCCGATTTACCATTGACGCCTCTTTTCTGGACAAGGCGAAGCACTTAAAATTCATTGGACGCTTGGGCGCAGGTTTGGAGAATATCGATACCCGGTATGCCAAGTCCTTGGGCATATTTTTGGCCGCTGCGCCGGAAGGAAATAGAAACGCCGTTGGGGAACATGCCTTGGGCATGCTCCTGTCTCTCTTGAATAAATTGAACAAGGCTGATGCCGAAGTCAGGAACGGCAAATGGGACCGCGAAGGCAACCGAGGGGTAGAATTGGAGGGTAAGGTAGTAGGTATCGTAGGATACGGAAACATGGGAAAATCCTTTGCCAAAAAACTAAAGGGTTTTGATGTAGAGGAGGTTATCTGTTATGACATCATAGGTGGCGTAGAGGATGAAAATGCCCGGCAAGTAGGCATCATGGAGTTACACCAGAGAACCGATGTCCTAAGCCTGCACGTTCCCCAAACCGATGCTACCATAGGCATGGTCAATACGGAATTTTTGAGCAAATTCCACAATGATATCTGGATCATCAACACGGCCCGTGGCAAATGCATAAATACGGCCGATTTGGTCGGTGCCTTGAAATCGGGGAAAGTGTTGGGCGCTGGTTTAGACGTCCTTGAATATGAAAAATCCTCCTTTGAAAATATGTTTGCCGGAAAAGGACTTCCCGAGGCCTTTGAATATTTGACCCATGCGGAAAATGTCATCCTCTCCCCCCATGTGGCCGGTTGGACGGTAGAGAGCAAAATTAAGTTGGCACAGACCGTGGTGGACAAAATCAAAAATAAATTTGTAGCTTAAGGGATTGATAGTCAATCTTAAACACCTTTAAAATGAACTTAGGCTCTTTTTCCCTAAGCCTTAGTGTCAAGGACATTAAGGCCTCCAAAGCGTTTTATGAAGCTTTGGGCTTCTCAGTTTTCCATGGAGATATTGAACAAAATTGGTTGATTCTAAAAAATGAAACCTCTACCATTGGGCTCTTTCAAGGTATGTTTGAAAAGAATATCCTCACCTATAATCCCGGTTGGGATTCTAATGCCAATACCTTGAACAATTATACCGATATCCGTGACATCCAAAAGCAGCTAGAGGCCAAAGGCCTAAACCTTGTTAAAAAAGTGGAAGAAGGCACCTCGGGACCTGCCAGCATTACGTTATTAGATCCAGATGGCAACCCCATTTTAATAGACCAACACGTTTGAGATGCAGTACAAGGCGGATTCACCAGAAGACTATATTTCCCAATTGCCCGAAGAAAGAAAGGCGGTAATTTTGGAAATTAGGAAAAACATCTTGGAAAATCTACCGGAAGGTTTTGAGGAACAGATCAGCTATGGCATGTTGGGCTATGTAGTGCCGCATAGCCTGTATCCCGCCGGTTACCATGTAGATCCGAAACTTCCTCTCCCCTTTATAAATTTGGCGTCCCAAAAGAACTTTGTAGCCCTCTATCATTCCGGTCTGTACGCGGACCCCAAGTTGTTGGATTGGTTTAAAACGGAATATCCTAAACACAGTAAACGTAAATTGGATATGGGGAAAAGCTGTATTAGGTTCAAGAACTTGGACGACATTCCCTATGTACTAATTGGGAATCTAGCGCGCAAAATGAGCGTTCAGGACTGGATAGCCCTTTACGAGAATAAAACTGGAAAATAAGAAACGTATGAAAAACAGGGTAACTGGATTGGGCGGATTCTTTTTTAAGACGTCTAATCCAGAAAAAGTAAAAGAGTGGTATAAAACACACCTTGGCTTAAATACAGATAAGTACGGATGTACATTTTGGTGGAAGGATGAGCAAGGAAATGACTGCTCCACCCAATGGAGCCCTATGAACGAAGATACCCAATACTTTAAGCCAAGTACATCCTCCTTCATGATGAATTTTAGAGTTGAAAACCTAATTGAACTTTTAGAAGTATTGAAAAAGGAGGGAGTTACAATTGTCGGGGAAGTTGAGGAATACGATTATGGTAAGTTTGGTTGGATTCTAGACCCAGATGGCAATAAATTGGAGCTTTGGGAACCTAATGATAAAGTTTTTTTGTGATATCGTTTTATTCTTTACTTTTAAATTATAATTAACCACCTAAAAATAATACCATGTCAGAAGAAAACAAAGATTTTGGCGATAAGGCAGAAGATGCTGCCAACGATTTCGCCAATGAAGCAAAAAAGACCGCAAATGAATTCACTGAAGGCTTAAAAAGTGCTACTGGTGGAAGTGAGAACAAAAAAGTATTGGCGGGTATTCTAGCAATTTTATTGGGTTCGCTTGGGGTACATAAGTTCATACTAGGCTATCAAAAGGAAGGATTCATCCTTTTAGGGGTTTCATTAGCTGCTTATGTTTTGTCATGCTTAGCCGTTGGGCTGTTGTTTGTTTGGATTCCGGGATTAGTCGGTTTGATTGAAGGGATTATCTATCTTACCAAATCAGACGAAGAGTTTTATAACACCTATCAGGTGGGCAAGAAACCTTGGTTCTAAAATTTAAAAGCCTTTATGAAAAAGGCTTTTTTTATTTTAATTTATTATCGTAATATTGCAATATATAAATATTATGATGGGGGTTACCAAAACACAAATTTTTACTGACAAGCAGAACGAACTGGCCGTTATCTTTAAGGTGTTGGCTAATCCTGCACGGATCGCCATCCTCGAATATATAAGCAAGCAGGAAGCCTGTATCTGCAACGATATTGTAGACGAAATAGGCTTGGCCCAACCTACCATTTCCCAGCATTTAAAAGAATTGAAGAGTATCGGTTTAATTTCTGGGGAAATAGAAGGGAAACGGGTATGCTATTGCATCAATCTGGAAAGATGGTCGGCTATTCAAGAAATGTTGAACACCTTTTTCAATAAGACCAAAACAAACTGTTGTTAAAACAAAAAATCATAATATGAAGACAAAAGAGCTTTTAAATATCCTCGAAGTAAATTCTGGTAAAAACTTACTTTTTGAGTATGCCCCTGGCCAATTGGTAGGCGCCAATTACCACATAACGGAAGTTAAAAATGTAACCATTGATTCCGTAGACTGTGGTGCCCGTCCAGACTTCTGGAAAGAAACTATCATTCAATTATGGGAAAGTCCTTTGGAAATCGGAAAAAGGGACTATATGTCAGCCTATAAAGCACTTTCCATTCTTAAAAAAGTCGACAAAGTAAAGCCCATGGAAAGGGACGTTGAGGTAAAATTTGAATATAGCAACAATAATTTTCACACCGCACAACTGTTCGTTAACGACTATGAAGTTTCCAATGAGGACCTAATTTTAAAGTTAGGGGTAGAAAAAACGGATTGCAAGGCAAAGGAACTATGTGGCGTTCCTGAAACAGTTGTGGCCCCAGCTTCAGCTTGTGCCCCTGGCAATGGTTGTTGTTAACCATCAAAATACCAATGATTACCATTAGAACCATGGACCCATCCGATTGGGTTCAAGTGGCCACGATCTACAAAGAAGGAATTGATACAGGCATGGCCACTTTTGAGACCCAGATTCCCACTTACGACAAATGGGACAGGTCACACTTGAAAATTTGTCGGTTTGTGGGACTTTATGAGGACAATCTTGCTGGATGGGCAGCGTTGGCGCCCGTCTCTAGCCGACATGTATACAGGGGCGTAGCGGAGGTCAGCATATACATAGGTGAAAAGTACAGGGGGCTGGGCCTTGGTAAAGCCCTTTTAGAACATTTGATTTTGGAAAGTGAAGCACAAGGATTTTGGACCTTACAATCGGGGATTTTTCCATCGAACCAAACAAGTATTAGATTACACGAATCGGCAGGTTTCAGAAAAATCGGTGTCCGCGAGCGGGTTGGAAATTTGAGCGGTGTTTGGATAGACAATGTCCTTTTCGAAAGACGCAGTACGGTTATCGGTATAGATTAAAACCTTACTCTTGATTTTGTTGGGATTCAGCCAACTTGCGTTCCAATTCCGCCTGAAATTCCTCCATGACCGGTTTTACGGTACTTTCGGGCAAATCGGCTATTTTAATGTACATGAGACCATCCACAGAATTATTGAACAAGGGGTCCACGTTAAATGCGACCACTTTGGCGTTCTGCTTGATGTATTTTTTGATAAGGACGGGCAAACGCAGGCTACCGGGTTCCACCTCATCGATCATCTTATCGAACTTATTTAAATCGGCCTGTGTCTCATCAAAGACAAACTCTTTATCGGCATCCTTAAGCTTTACCTTGAATTCCTTTTTGGGCCGAATGTATTGGGCCACATAGGGATCCCAATAATGCGACTTCATAAACTCGATCATCAAGCTCTTTGAAAAATTGGAGAATTGGTTGCTGATACTTACGCCCCCTATTAGGTATTTATGCTCCGGATGCCTTAAGGTCGTATGTACGATTCCTTTCCATAATAAGAACAGGGGCATGGGTTTTTGCTGGTATTCCTTGGTAATGTAGGCCCTTCCCATTTCAATGGAATTTTTCATCATCCCATAAAGTTCGGGTTCCACCCGGAACAGGTCCTGCAAATAAAACCCGTCGATGCCGTATTCCGGGAAAATTTCCGAACCCAGACCCATACGGTAGGCACCCACAATGCATTTTTCCGCATCGTCCCATAAAAAAAGATGGTAATAATAGGAATCGAACTTGTCAAGGTCAATGGCATTGTTGGTACCTTCCCCAATTTCACGAAAAGTAACTTCGCGTTGCCGTCCAATTTCCTTGAGGATAAAAGGCATATCCTTCTCCTTGGCTAGGAAAACCTCGTAGTTCTTACTTTGCAACAACCTGCAATCCTTTTCCCGAAGCTTTTCGATTTCGCCCTGCATCACCTCTTTTCGCATGGCGGAAGCAATCTTTTTGGGCGGTTTGGGGATTTTTAGGGAAGTGGGTATTTGGTCTATCAGCCGTTCCTTTTCATAGGCATTGGAGAGAATATAGGTCTTTCTTCGCAACAGATCTGAAAATTCCACCATGTCTTCCTGTTCCTTTTGGGTCTGTACCGTTATAGGCTGGCCGATCCTGATTTTTATGGGTCTGTTATGTTGTGAAAATACCTGTGAAGGAATCATGGCCGTTCTAAAAATATCGTTCAGTTTGGAAAGCCTATAAAAAAGCTTGCTATTTCTGGCATGAAAATAAATAGGGACAACCGGTACCTCCGCCTTTCTTATTAGCTTTAAGACAGCATCTTCCCAAGGTTTGTCTACGATCAATTTTCCATCGCGATACGTGGAAACTTCCCCTGCCGGAAATATCCCCAAGGGATGCCCATCCCTTAGATGTGTGAGTGTCCTTTTAAATCCGCTCACACTACTTTTGGCATCCTTATGCCCTTCGAACGGATTTACCGGAAGAATGTAAGGGTCCAATGGCACCATACGCTGTAACAGGAAGTTGGCCATGATCTTAAAATCCGGTCTTTTGGGAAGCAACAGGTTCATCAGCAGAACACCGTCAATAGCTCCCAAGGGATGGTTGCTAATGGTGATGAACGGGCCGTCTTTGGGCAATCGCCTAAAATCCTCTTCGGGAATTTCAAAATCGATTTCAAAATGGTCTAAAACGGCCTGGGTAAATTCCCTGCCCTCCAAGTGAGAAATACTATCGTAAAACCTATTGACGCCGGATATGCGGGTGACCTTCATCAATACCCAACCTATAAAAGTTCCCAGAAAGCCGTACTTGGACAAGTTAACGGCCTTTGCCACTTCTTTTGCGGTCACTAAACCCATACCCTAAACAATTTCAGGGCATAAATATAGGAAAATGGTAGTGGAGGTCACTATTTTAAAGAAGGGAAAAAATAGCGCAGAAGGCTATTTCACCACTAATTGCACCGTCTCCTTACCCCGCTGTTCCAACAGAACTTCATGCCCATTCACCAAGGATTCGAGTGCTTGGGCGTTAAAATGCCGGATGGTGTAGAGCGAAACATCCTCATGGTGTACCACCTTGAACTTACTTTTTAATTGCTGTAAAAGATCTTGCAAACCACCAAATTTGTTATCTACACAAACTGAAAAACTAATGGCGGAATTTTGGATCAGGTCCACCTTGATCTTAAAGTCATGAAATAGCTTGAAAATCTCACTGATGTTGTTCTCCACCATGAAGGAAAAATCCAGTGAGGACAATTTCATGAGTACCTGGTTTTTCTTGACTATGAAGCAGGGAACTTTGGGTTCGATGCCCATGCCCTTGCCCACCGTAGTTCCGGGGTCCTTGGGGTTCAAAAATGATTTTACATGTAAGGGTATTTCCTTACGCTGTAACGGCTGCAGGGTCTTTGGATGTATGACCGATGCCCCATAGAAGGCCAGTTCGATCGCCTCTCGATAGGATATATTGTTCAACAACTGCGTTTCCTTAAAATATCTAGGATCTGCGTTCAAAACACCGGGCACATCCTTCCAGATGGTCACGGAGTCTGCATTAAGGCAATAGGCGAGAATGGCAGCGGTATAATCCGACCCCTCCCTTCCCAAAGTGGTCGTGAAGTTGTTGTCGTCACTACCCAAAAAACCTTGGGTGATGTTCAGTACCTTCTTATCGATATCCGCTACATTGGCCTGGGTCCTTTCCCAGTTTACGGTAGTGTCTCTGTAACTGTTATCGGTCTTGATATAATTGCGCACGTCCAACCAGTTATTGGCGATACCGACTTTCTCCAAATAGGCACTGATAATGGTGGTAGAAATCAATTCTCCATATCCTACAATTTGGTCATAGACAAAATTGTAATTAGGGGATTTGTTCCAGACCAAAAATCCGTTGATCTCATCGATCAATACCTTAAAGTCCTTATAAATTTTATGTTGTTTGTTCTCAAACAGATCGTTTATGATGCCGTTGTGGTACTCCACAATGTCCGAGATTTTCGAGGGAATGTCCTTCTTGTTCTTAAAATAGGCATTTACCACCTCTTCCATGGCATTGGTGGTCTTTCCCATGGCGGAAACTACTAACAGCGTGTTTTCATAACCTACTGTCTGCAATACGTTTACTACATTTTTTACCGCTTCCGCATCTTTCACGGAGGCACCTCCAAACTTAAATACTCTCATACACGAATTACGATTCTAAAATTTTAAATGTTCGTCAAATAATTGGCTATTCCTTTTTCATCCAAGTGCACCACGTCCCAATCACGCTTCACATCTGCACCTTTGCTTTTATAAAATTCAATAGCAGGTTCGTTCCAATCGAGCACCTCCCAACTTATCCTTTTTACACCCAATTTGTGGCCATACTTCACTACCTCGTTCAACAAAGCGGTCCCCAGACCACTTCCACGCATTTTCTCCGTGACGATGAGATCCTCCAAGTGGATGATGGGTCCCTTCCACGTAGAATATCTGGGGTAGACCAAGGCCATTCCAACGATATCCCCTTCCTGTTCGGCCACGAAACAGTGGAATAACTTATCATCTCCAAAGCCACTCCTTTCCAGATCGGCCACGGTAACCTCAACCGCATTTTCCTCTTTTTCGAATACGGCAAGCTCCCGGATCAATTCCAACACCTGTATCATATCCTCCCTTCGGGAAGCTCTAATATTATAATTCATTGTTACAAATAAAACACAAAGTTATAATTTTAAACAAAGAAGTGAAAACCAAACACAAGAGTTTCACAAAATAGGCGTTATTTGTAGTGAGATCAACCTTTATATCCTATGTCGGCCTTCAGAAAACAAACCTTAGGGGAATTTATCATTGAAAACCAGAAATCTTTCCAATATTCCTCCGGGGAACTTTCCAAATTGATCAACGCCATTCGTTTGGCCGCCAAGGTGGTAAACCACGAAGTCAACAAGGCGGGGCTAGTAGATATAATCGGCACCGCGGGCGAGACAAATATACAAGGGGAAAACCAGCAGAAATTGGATGTTTTTGCCAACGAAAAATTCATACAGACCTTAACGAACAGGGAAATCGTATGTGGCATTGCTTCTGAGGAAGAGGACAGTTTCATTTCCATAAACAGCAGCGATGATAACCATCAGAATAAATATGTGGTGCTGATAGACCCTTTGGACGGTTCCTCCAATATAGATGTAAACGTATCTGTAGGTACTATCTTTTCCATTTACAGAAGGGTAACCCCGGTTGGCACTCCGGTAAGTGTTGAAGATTTTCTACAGCCTGGCAACCAACAAGTGGCGGCAGGTTACGTAATCTATGGAACCTCCACCATGATTGTTTACACAACTGGCGATGGTGTTAACGGATTTACCCTCAACCCAGCTTTGGGTACCTTTTACCTGTCACACCCCAATATGAAATTTCCAGAAAACGGTACGATTTATTCCGTGAACGAAGGGAATTATGTCCATTTTCATCAAGGGGTGAAGGACTTTATCAAATATTGCCAGATGGAGGAAGAAGACAGGCCCTACACGTCAAGATACATAGGGTCTTTGGTATCGGATTTTCATCGGAACATGATAAAAGGCGGCATTTATATGTACCCTAAAAGTAGCCTTACCGGAAACGGAAAATTAAGACTGCTCTATGAATGCAATCCCATGGCCTTTATTGCAGAGCAAGCAAACGGAATGGCCATTGGTGGTAAAACGCGGATTCTGGACATACAGCCTACCGAACTGCACCAACGGGTGCCCTTTTTCTGCGGTAGCCGTAAAATGGTGGAAAAACTGCAGGAATTCCTCGAAAAGTATCAGTAAACTACCTCGGGGCAAGCCTCGATGTATTAAACCATTTGGCGATGCCAATAAAAAAGGGAGCGATTCGCTCCCTTTTCTGGTCTTAATGTGCGGACCTTATCGGTTCATATTTTTTATTTCGTCGATAAAATTATCCTCGTCCACTCCCGCTTGCACCAATTTAAGCGCTTTATCCACAACATAGGTCACGTTAACCGGATTAAAGCCCAGTCCAATACCCAAACGCTCAAGCATGGCCACCTGCTTTTCACCTAATTGATGGTCCGCATAGACCATTCGGGCCAAGTCGTACAAACGCTCCAATCTTCTATCGTAGCTTGTTGGAGGATTAATATCATGGGTTGCATAATCCTTTAAAATTTGCTTGTAATCGCTTTCGGAAATATCCAACCTCCGGGCCAACCGATCCAAGAAAGCCTGTTCTTCAACGGTAATGACACCATCGCTCATGGCAACACGGACAATGGCCGCAAAATGATCTTGGTTCCTCTTCTGAAAACCACTATCAAAAAAATCTGAAATTGACATGTTGTATTCTTTTGGGCAAATATAATTTTTTTACAGGTCATAGTTTATATCCCGTCCAACTTTGTTTCTACGCAAATTTGTACCTTCACGATGCTATGAAATGAGCCATAACAAGTCCTGATACCCACCTTGATGGTTATTGGCGAAATCAAAGATTAATGAACACATTTTGAAAATACAATAAACAGCGATGTGAATAATTACATCTGACCATTTAATACCATTAAATATAAACAGATGAAATCACCCCTTTTAGAATTTACCGATAAAGGTATCTATTGTGAAAAAGCGGACGTCTTCCTAGATCCATGGAAGCCTGTTAAAAAGGCCATTATCACCCATGGCCATGCAGATCACAGTCGCTGGGGAAATAAAGAGTATATCACCCATCACAGGAACATTCCCATTATTTCACATCGGTTGGGGGATATTAAGACCACAGGATTTGAATGGGGCGAAACCTTCATCATAAACAACGTTAAATTCAGTCTACATCCTGCGGGACATATCATTGGGGCCTCGCAAGTAAGGGTAGAACATAAAGGAGAGGTTTGGGTATTTACCGGGGATTACAAAACGGAGGATGATGGAATATCCAACCCTTATGAGCCGGTAAAATGCCATACGTTTATTACCGAATGTACCTTTGGACTACCCGCCTTTAAATGGTTGCCCCAAAAAGAAGTGTTAGCGGACATCAACGATTGGTGGCTGGAGAACAAAAAAGAAGGTAAGACCTCCATCCTATTTGGTTACAGTCTTGGAAAGGCACAGCGATTGTTAAAGTATTTGGATACCGATATTGGTACTATTTACACCCACGGGGCCATAGAAAATATGACGGAAGTCCTACGGCCGTTGGTCTCCTTCCCTCCCACCAAATTGGTCACCAAAGAAACCACCAAAAAGGAACTTTTGGGAAACATCGTTTTGGCCCCTCCCAGTGCCCATGGGAGCTCTTGGATTAGGAAGATGGTACCTTATGTTACGGCATCGGCCAGTGGTTGGATGACCTTTCGGGGCGCCCGACGCAGACGTGCCATTGACAAAGGTTTTGTCCTAAGCGATCATTGTGATTGGCAAGGCTTACTTTCCAGTATTGAAGCTACTGGTGCAGAAAAGGTCATTTGTACGCATGGCTATAGCGATATTTTTTCCCGATACCTTAGGGAACAAGGATATGATGCCCGTACGGAAGCTACCCAATACGAAGGCGAACAGGGCGAGATGGAAACCTCAAAATCGGTATCCGAATCATGAAACGATTTGCGCAACTCATCAAGACGCTGGATAGCACCAACAAGACCACCGTGAAGGTTGATGCGCTCACCCAATACTTTTTGGAGGCAGGTGACACCGATAAAGTTTGGACCATCGCCATCCTATCGCACCGCAGGCCTCCCAGACCCGTGAACACGACACTTTTAAGGGAATGGGCATCGGAACTTGCGAACATCCCCTTATGGCTTTTTGAGGAGAGCTACCATATTGTTGGCGACTTGGCCGAAACCATCGCTTTGGTAGTGCCTTCATTAAAATCGTCCACAGAGAAAACCCTCACCCAATTTTTGGAGGAGATGATCGCGCTCAAAAAGAAATCGGACCATGACAAAAAGCAATATCTTTTTGAAAATTGGAAGGAACTGGATTATTACGAACGGTTCGTTTTCACCAAATTGATAACAGGCGGCTTTCGCATTGGAGTGAGTCAGAAATTGATGACAAGGGCACTCTCCAAGGCCACTGAAATTGACGAGGACATTCTCGCCTATAAGTTAATGGGGAATTGGGACCCCAATACAATTTCCTTTCAGCAACTGGTTTTGGAAGAGCACAAATCCGACTACCTATCCAAACCCTATCCCTTTTATTTGGCCTATGCGCTGGAAGAAGTCCCGGAAAGTTTGGGCGATGTTAACGAATGGTCCATGGAACACAAATGGGACGGTATACGTTCACAGGTCATCCTAAGAAATGATGAAATCTTTGTCTGGAGCCGGGGCGAGGAACTGGTTACAGACAAGTACCCGGAATTTGAACAGTTTATCAGTTTTATTCCCAATGGAACGGTCATCGATGGCGAAATATTACCCTACCCAAAAGGACAAATAGGGACCTTTAACGACTTGCAAAAACGAATCGGGAGGAAATCGGTTTCAAAATCCCTCCTCACAAAAGTTCCCGTCATTCTTAAAGCATATGATTTATTGGAATGGCAGGGAACGGATATCCGGCAGAAACCTTTTTCCGAACGCAGACAATTGTTGGAAGCTCTGTTTGAAACCGTGGCTACGACTACGCTCAGCCACCAGAAATCAAAAACTACAGAGCAAAGTGAAAGTGGGGGCACTCAACGAAATCGAAGTGATTTGCCCCTACAACTCTCGGAAACCATGCAGTTTGATTCCTGGCAGGAGGTTGCCAAAGAAAGGGAGCTTTCCAGAGAAAAACACAGTGAAGGCCTCATGCTCAAAAAACTCGACTCACCGTACCTCGTAGGCCGAAAAAAAGGGGATTGGTGGAAATGGAAGGTGGATCCATTGACCATTGATGCCGTGCTTACCTATGCCATGCGAGGGCACGGGCGCAGAAGCAATTTGTTTACCGATTACACTTTCGCCCTATGGGACGAAAATGAGAACGGGGAACGGGAACTGGTGACCTTTGCGAAAGCGTACTCCGGACTCACCGATGCCGAATTTAGAACATTGGATGCATGGATCAAGAAAAACACATTGGAACGTTTTGGCCCGGTACGAAGTGTGACCCCACATCATGTGTTTGAAATTGCCTTTGAAGGAATCGCCCTGTCCAATAGGCACAAAAGTGGCGTTGCTACCCGTTTTCCCCGTATGCTACGATGGCGACAGGATAAAAACATTCATGAAGCGAATAGTTTGGGTGATTTGAAAGCACTCATTCCGAATTCCGCCAAAGCGGAATGAAGGAATCTCTCAATAAAAAACCACTTAACTAAAATGAAGAACAAAGCTAAAGCAAATAAGAACCGACTTGAAACAGATTGCTTCGCTGAGCTTGTAATTGTTATATGAAAGGATATTGCTACATTTTAACAAACAAGAACAAAACGGTACTTTACGTAGGAGCTACCAACAACTTGAAAAGGCGAATCAGAGATCATAAAGAAGGAAAGTATCCCAATGCGTTTACAAAAAGATACAATTGCGATAAACTCGTTTATTTTGAGGAATTTGAAGATGTAAAAGATGCCTTTGAAAGGGAGCAGCAATTAAAAGCAGGCAATCGGAAGCGGAAGGAAGAATCCATTAATTCCAAGAACCCAGAATGGAAAGATTTGTCAGAAGACTGGTTTGATAGGGAAGTGGATTCTGAATAACTTTTACCTTATATTGAACGGATTGCTTCGTTCCAAATTAAATTTAGAATACTTCAACAGATTACTTCGCTGCGCTCGTAATATGAACCGACAACAACTTTTTGAAATCGCAAATTCTTGGTTCACCAATCAGGACTGGAAACCCTTCCCCTTTCAAAAGGACACCTGGAAAGCATTTCTTCAGGGCAAAAACGGACTCTTGAACGCCCCTACCGGAAGTGGCAAGACGTATGCCCTATGGTTTCCCATAGTTCTTAATTACATCAAACAAAATCCAAATTATAAGACTAAGCATAAAAAAGGGCTCAAGGCCATTTGGATTACCCCATTAAGAGCATTATCCCAAGAAATTAAGCAATCGGCCGAGCGTGTTGTTACCGATTTGGAAACCCAAATGACCGTGGGAATTCGCTCTGGGGACACCACTACCAAAACTAGGGCAGCGCAAAAAAAACAAATGCCCGATTTACTGATTACCACCCCGGAAAGCCTGCAGCTCCTTTTGGCCACAAAAGGCTATGACAAAATATTCAAGGACTGCCAGGCCATAGTGGTGGATGAGTGGCATGAAATTTTGGGAACCAAACGGGGCGTACAAATGGAACTGGCCCTGTCCCGACTCAAATCGATTTGCAAAAAACTTCGTATTTGGGGCATTTCGGCTACTATAGGGAATATGGAACAGGCCCGCGAAGTTTTGTTGGGCCCTGCCTCCAAAGCCTTGGAAAATTCGGTCTTGATCAAGGCAAACCTCAACAAAAAAATAACGGTCAAAAGTATCATTCCCAATAAAATGGAGACCTTCCCATGGCGGGGACACCTTGGACTCCATTTGTTGGAGTATGTAGTCCCCATCATCAAGAACAGCAGGACTACCCTACTCTTTACCAATACCCGAAGCCAATGCGAAATTTGGTTTCAAAAGATTCTGGAAAAACACCCGGAGTTTGCCGGTGAAATAGCCATGCACCATGGGAGTATCAACAAGGAAACACGTATTTGGGTAGAGAACGCCATCCGAAACGAAAGCCTTAAAGCGGTGGTATGTACCTCCAGCTTGGACCTTGGGGTTGATTTCGCCCCCGTGGAAACCGTGGTCCAGATTGGCGGGCCCAAAGGGGTTGCCCGCTTTCTACAACGCGCGGGAAGAAGTGGCCACAGACCGGGGAAGGAAAGCGTTATCTATTTTTTGCCCACCCATGCGATTGAACTCATAGAGGCTTCGGCATTGCAAAAGGCCGTGAAACACAATACCGTTGAGGACCGTATTCCCTACCTGAATAGTTACGATGTCCTATTGCAATATTTGACCACCTTGGCCATTTCCGATGGGTTTTATCCAAATAAGATTTTCAAGGAAGTATCGGAAACCTTTTGCTATCAGGCAATGAGCGAGGATTATTGGCAATGGCTTTTGAACTTTTTGGTCATGGGAAGCCAAAGCTTGCAATCCTATGATGAGTATAAAAAAGTGGAAATTGAGGAGGACGGCAAATTCAAGGTGAACAACAGGGGCGTAGCCATGCGACACCGATTTCAAATCGGGACCATCGTTGGCGATGTGAACCTTACCGTGAAATATCAAAAGGGTGGCTATATAGGTACTATTGAGGAATACTTCGTATCAAAACTCAATAAGGGCGATGTCTTCACGTTTGCTGGCAGGAATCTGGAATTCATTAGAATAAAGGATATGCAGGTGCATGTAAAAAATTCCAAGAAAAAAACAAGCAAGGTCTCTAGTTGGATGGGCAGTAGGTTGACGCTCTCCGCCCAGATGTCGGAATTACTTCGGAACGAATTGTACAGTTCCGGTGAAGCGATGGAAAACCAATCGGTGGAAATCCGATCCCTGGCCCACATTTTTGAACGACAGCGCAGGGAAAGCATCGTGCCCCAACCCGATGAATTCCTCATTGAAACCTTTAAAAGTAGGGATGGTCACCATGCGGTTTTCTACCCTTTTGAAGGACGTTTCGTCCATGAAGCCATGGGAAGTCTTCTGGGATATCGCATCAGTCTGCTATCCCCCATTACCTTTTCCCTCGCCTTTAACGATTATGGTTTTGAATTGCTTTCGGACAAACCGATTGATATGCAACAGGTTTTGGACAACAACCTTTTTACGACCGATTTTCTTTTGGACGACCTACAGAAAAGTTTGAACGCCACCGAAATGGCACGACGAAAGTTCAGGGACATCGCGATCATTAGCGGGATGGTCTTTACCGGCTACCCAAACAAAGGCATCAAAATGAAGCACTTACAAAGTAATTCGCAACTCTTGTTCGAAGTTTTTAGGGATTACGAACCGGACAATCTGCTCTTTCAACAGGCCTTTACGGAAACCTTTGAACATCAGCTGGAAGAAGGTCGATTGCGACTTTCCATGGAACGTATAGCGACACAAAAAATCATATGGAAACAGTGTGAAAAGCCAACGCCCTTTGCCTTCCCCTTAATCACCGACCGATTAAGCCGTGAGCGACTTTCCAGTGAAAAGTTGGAGGACCGTATCCGCAGAATGGCGGCCCTATTGATGAAGTAAGACCATTAGCCCCCAGAGGTGGAATCCTTATTTAAACTAGTCCTTTACAGATACATTTACATTTCAATAAATCAAACCCAGATTTGTATTTTTACCCGCATGACCCATCCCATTCAAATTAAAGAGGAATCCTTCCAGTTACATTATTCCGGTGCCTTGTTCTGGGAAAACCAGTCGCTGCTGATGATGAGCGATGTACATCTAGGAAAGATCTCCCATTTTAGGAAGTATGGTGCCGCCGTACCGCAACACGCCCTTTTAAAAAACTTTGAGACCATGGACGTAGCCATTGCCCAATTTGACCCAAAACACGTGGTATTTATGGGAGATCTCTTTCATTCTTCACTGAACAAGGAATGGGAATTATTTGAAGATTGGGTTGGGCAAAAAAAAATGCAACTGACTTTGGTAGAGGGAAATCATGATATTATATCGCCCGTGAAATATGAAGCCTTGGGTATCACCATCACACCTGAGTTTTCATTGGGCAACTTTTTCATGACCCACCATCCGGAGGAGCGGGAAGGCCAGTTCAATTTTTCAGGGCATCTACACCCTGCCGTCCGTCTTACCGGACTTGGTAGGCAATCCGTGCGTTTGCGCTGTTTTTACAAATCATCTGTACAGATGATATTACCTGCAATGGGCGAGTTTACGGGATCCCATACCATGGCGGTTACAAAGGAGTGCGAAGTCTTCGCCATTTTGGGGGATACGGTACTGCCTGTCCAGGTACATGGCCGTAAGGCATAAAATTTATTGCAACTCGACCCAAAATTCCTTCGTTACCACACGTGGACATCCTTTGTTTCCCGTATGTTTATACAAAGAAAAAGTTATGAACAAGATCTATGCAGTGCTAAACCTCCTATCGGTCCTACTGGTTATTGGGGTGAACTATATCTCGCAGGCCGTGCGACTGAACGATACCACCATTGGAGAGGTAAGCAACACTTATGACAATCTATTCACTCCCGCCAGCTATGCCTTTTCTATTTGGGGACTGATTTTTTTGGGACTCCTGGCATTTGCCATTTTTCAAATCCATCGGGCCTTTTTCACTAGAAACTCTACGGAATTTATAAGTCAAATTTGGTATTGGTTCTGCTTGGCCAATATCTTCAACAGTGCTTGGGTAATTGCCTTTGTTTACGATTATACGGGACTTTCCGTTTTGATCATGCTAGGTATTCTTTTTTCATTGATCAGAATTGTTCTGAACACGAATATGGAACTGTGGGATGCACCCAAGGAGCTCATTGCCTTTGTTTGGTGGCCTATTTGTCTGTACAGCGGCTGGATCGCCGTGGCGACCATTGCAAATGTATCGGCCTTTCTTACCAAACTTGGATGGACCGGCGCTCCTTTATCGGAAAGCACCTGGACCATAATACTTGTGGCCGTCGCCACAGCCCTCAATTTATTGATCATAAAAAGACGATTTATGCGTGAATTCGCTGCCGTAGGTGTCTGGGCCTTGATCGCTATTGCAGTGAGGCATTGGAACAATTACCAAGTCATTGCACTCAGCGCCTTGATAGGTTCCCTACTTATTCTTAGCTATATCCTGTGGCAGGGTTTCAACAATAGAAAAAGCAATCCTTTTTATAAAAGTCCCCGAAAACTTTGATTAAAGTATTTCCTTTTTAAAATCAATTACTCCCATTTACCTAAATTTATATTCCACTCTTAATCCCAAAGGGCCGTCTTCCATTTGTATTCCCTAAACCAACCGATTATCCATAAATCCTTTCTAGAAATACAATTTCGTTTTTAAAAGAGGCTATTTTTTACAATATTAAATCGGTTTAATTTTAAGGTGGGCAAAACAGGAAACCAGTGAACAGATTTGTTGTTTGTTTTATTTTTCTAATCGGCATTCAAATAGGTACTTCTCAGGACCTGTTTTTTCAGCATTATGGTCTCGATGAAGGCCTGTCCCAACAGACCATTCGGTGCATTACCAAAACCCGTGATGGTTTTTTATGGCTGGGTACACAGGACGGCCTAAACAGGTTCGATGGTAAAAACTTTAAAGTGTACCAGCACAATGAAAACGACCCGCAATCCCTATCGGGAAATTTTATCAATAGGCTACTAGAAAGTGAGGACGGAACCTTGTGGGTCGCCACTGGGGGCAAAGGGGTCTGTTATTACCATCCGGAAACGGACACGTTTAAAAAGGCCCCAATGGAAGATGGGAACTACAACACATTGGCCTTGGATACCGATGGAAACGTTTACACTAATTCCCCCCAGACTGGTCTTACGGTGCTTAAAAAGGACCGTGATTTCGCCCCGGAACATTTTTCGGCCCTTGATAAAATTATCACCTCCATAGCGATAAAAGGGAAAAACATTTTACTGGGCACCAAATCCGGTAACATACTAAAAGGCACTACGGACAATCACAATGAATGGACCATTGGCAATTCTACCTTTCCTGGCAGTATCGAGGAAATTATCCCATATCAAAATGAATGGCTCTTAGGTACTTCGCGCGGACTTTATCTGTACAACGAGGCATTGGATACCACCACCTTTCTGAACATTGCCGAGCACGATGCTACCTCCAACGAGGTCTTTTTTATTGAATCCATTTTTAACACCCAAAATCAACTTTATTTGGGAACGGACAACGGTTTTTTCATGCTTGAAGGTTTGGATAAAACCACGGGTAGGTTTGCTTCGGGCAATGTGTATAAGGGCGATCTGGAGGACACAAACACGATTACCAGCAACAGGGTGTACGATGTATTGGTGCATGATGAACTTATTTATATCGGTACCAATAATCTGGACATCGCTTCCCAAGGTCTAAATGTCTTTAAAACCATTAACCCGGATACCAAGCCCGCCCTGACCAACAACTATGTCTTTTCCATTTTCAAGGATGCCGATTATTTGTTTATAGGTACACGAAAGGGACTTAATTGTATTGACCAAAATGGCGTGGTATACGTAATTTCAAAGGAGAGCACTCAACAGCAATTGGCGTACGACGTCATTAGGGGCATGGCAAAAGATGACCACAATAATCTTTGGGTGGCCACCACCAAAGGTGTTTCGGTAATATCCCTGAACAATTTCAATCCTCAAAAACCCAACATCACATCCTTTTATTTTGACGAAAACGATCTAAGCTCCCTGAGCAACGATAACACCCGGAGTATTTACAAAGACCGTCTTGGGACCATGTGGGTCTGTACTTACGGGGGCGGCCTAAACCGGTTTACGGGCGACCTAAGCCGTAATGAAATCACTTTTGAGAGGTACGGGATGTTGGATGGGGCAACTTCCATCAGTTCCGATTTTGTGTACAACATCGTTCAGGACCAAAAAAATCGGTATTGGATAAGCTCTGAAAATGGTCTTAACCTATTGACTTTCAAAGAAGGTGACTATCAAAACCCAGTTTTTAAAACATATGTTGCCAATGGCAAGGAAGGGGAATTGAAAAACAACAGCGTACTGAACACCTTTTTGGATGCCGAAGGGACACTTTGGGTAGCCACACAAAGCGGTATCAATACATACGATGAACTAACAGATTCCTTTATCCATTTTGGGAAAGCCGAGGGCTTGGGCAATGACTATGTTTACAACATCATGGAGGATGCGGATGGCATGTTATGGATGAGCACCAACAACGGATTGTTTCGGTTTGATAAAAAACAAAGTAAGTTTACCCACTTTACGGTCAAGGACGGGCTGCAAAGTTCTGAATTCAATCTAGGTGCCCATTTCAACGATACGAAAGAAAATGTACTCTATTTTGGGGGCATCAATGGCTTTAATTCCTTTTCCCCGCGCGATGTTCACCTGCTGGATTGGCAGGGCGACCTTTCCCTCACCTCCCTTAAAATTAAGGATAAAGAGGTGAACCCAATTACGCATCCTAGCGTTTTGGACCTTGGCTTTAGCATGGCAAAAAGGATTACGTTGGACCACGACTCCTTTCCCTGCTATATCCAGTTCACGGATTTTGACTATCGCCCCAATAAAAATACCCAATACCATTATTCCTTTGATGACGAGGATTGGAACGCCCTTGGCTATAGCAACGAACTTCAACTGCTCCAATTGCCCAAGGGAAAGCACACCTTGAAGATACAAGGTAGTTCTAGGGACGGCTTTTGGCAAAAGGACCCTTTGGAACTGGAAATTGTCGTAATACCGCCTTGGTATAACAGTACGCTTGCCTATTTCGTTTATGCGCTGCTACTGCTTGGGGCCGGTTATTTGATGTATCGCTTTCGGTTGCGCCAAAAAATGGCGTTCCAAGAGGCAAAACGCCTTAAGGAACTGGACGATGTCAAATCCCGACTCATCACGAACATCACCCACGAATTTAGAACGCCGCTAACCGTAATCCTTGGGTACCTGAATACTTTGAACAGTGAATTGGGGGAGCGGGCAAAAATGAAAATTCCCCTCAATGCCATTGAACAGAACAGTAAAAACCTACTAAAGTTGGTGAACGAAATGCTGGATCTGGCCAAATTGGAAACCGGCAACCTAAAATTGGACAGGACACCCATAAATCTGGCAACATTTACCCATTATATAGTCCAGAGTTTTTCGAGTCTCGCACAAACAAACCATATCCAATTAAAATATTTTAAAGCCGAAGATTCCATTGTCAGCACGGTGGATACGGAAAAAATGCGTCAAATTTTATTCAATTTGATAAGTAACGCACTCAAGTTTTCGGAGCAAAGAAGCACGGTCAAAGTGTTGGTGGCCAAAGAGGAAGATTGGACGACCATAACCATCCAAGATCAGGGCATGGGCATTCCAAAAGAGGAACTACCGCATATATTCAATAGGTTCTATCGCTCGACAAATACCTCTGCCACAACATCGGGAACAGGTATTGGACTTTCTTTGACCAAAGAATTGATACACCTCATGGAGGGTACTATTGAAGTGGATTCTATAGAAAACATTGGCACCACTTTTAAAGTAAAGCTACCCCTTTCAAACCTATCCCCAACAAAGGAGGATTATAGCTCGGAAGAAATTCAAAACACCCATTCTGTACAAATGGCACAAGATGCTCGGACGGAAAGAGAAATCGGCAAAGTAAAAAATGTGCATACGGTTTTGGTTGTTGAGGACAATGCCGATATATCGGCCTACATAGCCTCCAGGCTGGATTCCCAATACCATCTATTGTTTGCCTATAACGGGCAAGAGGGACTGGAAATGGCAAAAAGGGAAATACCGGATATCATACTTACCGATGTGATGATGCCGCTCATGGACGGATATGAAATGACCAAATTGCTTCAGGAAGATGTAGTAACCGATCATATTCCCATCATCATGCTCACCGCGAAGTCCATGGACGAGGACGTACTTGATGGCTTAAAAAGCGGTGCCGATGCCTATCTGGCCAAACCTTTCAACGAAGCGGAACTAAAGCTTCGAATTTCAAACCTCATCGAAAAAAGAAATCGGTTACAATCCAAATACCAAAATTCCATCCTTCATACACCGAAAAAATCCGATGCCAAATCCGATAAGAACCTACGATTTTTAAACAAGGCCGTTGAACTGATCCATAAAAATCTAGACAATGCCGATTATGACAGCGAGCAGTTGGCCAAGGATATGGCCATGAGCGACTCACAACTCTACAGAAAACTAAAGGCCATCACGGACAGGAGCACAGCTATTTTCATACGCCATGTACGTTTGGAAAATGCGAAAGAACTGCTCCAAAATTCTGATAAAACGGTTGCCGAAGTTGCTTTTGAAACAGGATTCAATGACCCCAACTGGTTCAGTAAAGCATTCCGGGAAGAATTTGGGCAAAGTCCCACACAATTTCGCAACTAACTGTATATAAGTTATTTAAGGTAATTTTTGCAAAAATACTACCCATGATATTTAGGGGATCGCATAAATAATCGTTCCATTTGCCAAAATAGCCAAGAAGGAATGCACGGCTGTTCCCGACATTTGACCTGAACCAAATAAATAAAAGAAAAAATGAAAACTTCAAGTGTTTTGATCGTGCTACTTCTTATGAATTCGGGTTTCTTGGCAGGGATGTTGGGAACGCAACTTTTGGGCTTTCTCAATCCCTATATAGTGGGGGGAGCGGAACTTCTTTTGGGAGTAGCCTATTACGCACACACGGTCGTTAGGGATGTACGTAACTGCTTTGACGTGGATTTCAAATTATAGTTGTCGCAAAGCATAGAAATCACCATATAGGAGCTTTTTTGACCGGTTTGTAAGGATTTTTTGAAGCCTAAAATCCGATTATTGCAATATTCAATAAAAATGATCTGCGTCCCTTGGTTTCCTTGAAAGGGTTAAAAATCTCACTGGAAAAAATTGCTTGGTAAGCCATCTGGGGTTACTTTTGCCGCAAATTTCTTGGATTGACCAAATCATCCATAGCAACGCTTTATCAACAGTCTCCCAAACTAGGGAAACTGCAGGACGCTATTTCCCAAGTTCAAGATTCAGATGCCCTTGAAAACCCAAGTATTGGGCTAAAAGGTTTGGCAGGTTCTGCACTGTCCTTTGTCCTTGCTGATACGTTTAACAAAAAGGAAAGACCGCTTTTGGCCATTTTCAACGACAAGGAGGAGGCCGCCTATTATCTCAACGATCTGGAAAGGATCCTTGGTGAAGAACATGTGCTTTTTTATCCAGGAAGTTATAGAAGGCCCTATCAAATTGAGGAAACGGACAATGCCAATGTACTCCTTAGGGCCGAGGTCTTGAACCGCATCAACTCCAAAAAAAAACCGGCCTTTATCGTTAGCTACCCCGATGCACTTTTTGAAAAAGTACTCACCCGGAAGGAACTGGACAAGAACACCCTAAAGATGAAAGTGGGCGATTCGCTGTCCCTCGATTTTTTGAACGAGGTGCTGTTCGAATATCAGTTCAAACGCGTGGACTTTGTGACCGAACCTGGGGAGTTTTCCGTACGTGGGGGTATCGTGGACGTGTATTCCTTCTCCAATGACGAACCGTACCGCATTGAATTCTTCGGCGATGAGGTCGATAGCATTAGGACCTTCGATGTAGCCACACAGCTATCCATTGATAAGATAAAGACCATAACCATCGTCCCCAATATGGCCAACAAGTTCCTTACGGAACAGCGACAATCCTTCTTGACCTATATTGCGGCGAATACACTGGTATACAGCAAGAATACTGATTTACTTTTTGGTTGCCTCAACGACCTTTTCGAGAAAGCCAAGGAAGCCTTTTCAAAACTCTCGGAGGAGATAAAACACGCCAACCCGGCGGAACTCTTTTTGAGCGGCGCGGCGTTTAAGGAGCAATTGCAGAACTTCACCGTATTAACTGCAGACGGCGCCCAAAAGAATCAAAACCAATTTGAGTTCCATACAAAACCCCAACCCTCTTTCAACAAGAAGTTCGATCTATTGATCGAAAACCTCAACGATTATAGGGACAAAGGCTATACCAACTATATTTTTTGTGCGAGCGAACAGCAATCCAAAAGGTTTCAGGACATCTTTGAGGAAATAAACGAAAAGGTACATTACCAGACCCTGGTTTTTCCCTTATATCAAGGATTTGTGGACGATGATCTAAAACTGGTCTGTTATACGGACCATCAAATCTTTGAGCGCTACCACAAATTCCATATCAAGAACGGATATTCCAAAAAACAGTCCATCACCTTAAAGGAACTCAATAAATTGGAGATTGGGGATTATGTGACCCATATAGACCATGGTATCGGGAAATTTGGGGGACTGCAAAAAATAGATGTGGAGGGCAAAAAACAGGAGGCCATCAAACTAATGTATGGCGAGCGTGATATCCTTTACGTGAGCATCCATTCCCTTCATAAGATATCCAAATTCAACGGCAAGGACGGGGCCGTTCCCAAAATATACAAATTGGGTTCCGGTGCCTGGAAAAAAATAAAGGACAAGACCAAAAACAGGGTCAAGAAAATCGCGTTCGACCTCATCAAGGTATACGCCAAAAGACGCTTGGAAAAAGGATTCCAATACGCACCGGACAGTTATTTGCAGAACGAATTGGAGGCTTCCTTTATTTATGAGGACACTCCGGATCAAAGCACGGCCACCGAGGATGTAAAAAAGGACATGGAGAGCGAACGCCCCATGGACCGATTGATCTGTGGCGATGTAGGTTTTGGAAAAACAGAAGTGGCCATACGGGCCGCTTTCAAGGCCGTTGACAATGGCAAACAGGTGGCCGTCTTGGTACCTACCACTATTTTGGCCTTCCAACACCACCGTACGTTTTCAGAACGGTTAAAGGATATGCCGGTTTCGGTCGATTATCTAAACCGATTTAGAACGGCCAAGGAAAAGAAAGAGACCCTAGAAAATTTGGCTTCCGGCAAGGTGGACATTATCATTGGTACCCATCAATTGGTGAACAAGAACGTAAAATTCAAGGACCTGGGACTATTGATCGTGGACGAGGAACAGAAATTTGGCGTATCGGTAAAGGACAAGTTAAAATCCATCAAGGAAAATGTGGATGTGCTCACCTTAACGGCCACCCCTATTCCTAGGACCTTGCAATTCAGTTTGATGGCCGCCAGGGATCTATCGGTCATCAATACGGCCCCACCTAACCGATATCCCATTGAAAGCCAAGTAATCCGCTTTAACGAAGAGACCGTTAGGGATGCCATTAGCTATGAAATTGAGCGTGGCGGTCAGGTATTCTTTATCCATAACAGGATCGAAAACATCAAGGAGGTAGCGGGCATGATCCAACGATTGGTTCCGGATGCCAAGGTAGGGATAGGCCATGGCCAAATGGACGGTAAAAAATTGGAAACCCTCATGCTGGGCTTTATGAACGGGGAGTTTGACGTACTGGTTTCCACGACCATTGTGGAGAGCGGCCTGGACGTTACCAACGCCAATACCATCTTTATCAACAATGCGAACAATTTTGGACTGAGCGACCTTCACCAAATGCGCGGTCGTGTGGGCCGAGGTAACAAAAAGGCCTTTTGTTATTTCATTACCCCGCCCTACGAGGTTATGACCACAGATGCCCGAAAGCGTATCGAGGCACTGGAACAATTTACAGATCTGGGCAGTGGCTTTAATATCGCCATGAAGGATTTGGAAATACGGGGTGCCGGCGATTTACTGGGTGGCGAACAAAGCGGATTCATTAACGAAATCGGCTTTGAAACCTACCAAAAAATTCTCGCGGAAGCCATTGAGGAATTGAAGGAGAACGAATTCAAGGAGCTGTATGATGAAGTGGACGGTCCCCAGGAAAAAGTGTATGTAAAGGAGACGCAGATAGATTCTGATTTTGAACTCTTGTTCCCCGATGACTACATCAATAACATTACGGAACGGCTGACACTATATACCGATTTGAACCAGATAGATGACGAGGAAGGACTCCAGAACTTTGAAAAACAATTGATAGACCGTTTTGGGGAACTGCCCCCCCAGGCCGAAGACCTATTGAATTCCGTACGGATCAAATGGATCGCCAATGGCATCGGACTTGAAAAAATAGTAATGAAACAGGGGAAGATGATCGGCTATTTTATAAGAGACCAGCAATCCGACTTCTACCAAAGCGAGAATTTTACCCGGATATTACAATACGTACAATCTAACCACCAAAAATGTAGGATAAAGGAAAAGCAGACCCGTAACGGGCTCCGTTTGCTCCTGACTTTTGACGGAATTACCAGCGTGGATAAGGCATTACAGGCGATGTTACCCTTTGAAAGAAGGGCTAGAATTGAAAATATCTCAAAATTGGAAGGGCAAAAAGGTGGTTAATCCAAAAAATAGCAATTTTAACAGAATTAACTCCCAGATACAGCCTGATTCAGATACCTTAGCAAAACCGCTAAAACTCTAAATAACCACGTGAAGTTCTTTACATATGACTTTTGATATCTCTGAAAAACTGGCCATCGTAAAGGTTATTGATGCACTTATCCATGCCGATGGTGTTGTGCATGACGGTGAAATAAACGCCTTTGGGAAACTGATGGAGGTTTTGGATTTTGACGCCAACTTTTTGATTCAGGCACGTTTTCTGGAAACCGAACAGAGCATCTCCATGGTTCGTAATTTTTCCCATGAAAAAAGGGAAATGTTGGAGAATCTTATGGAGGAGGTGGCAAAATCAGATGGTTTTGTCCATCAAAAGGAAATTGAAATGATGGAAAGTGTACTATCCTCCATCAAAATGCACATTCATTCCAATGTGTAAATGGTACTGTTAATAGCTTAGGAAGGCAATATTATCAGATTTCGGTCCTAAAAAACGACACCCAGCCCTATTCCATTATACTTTCATACCTCCCTTCAATTTGGATACTGGGCAAATCTGAGCCATAAATTCTCAGGTAATCGTTTCCATTTCAATTATCTTTAGCTGCTTCCTTATGCAGTTCATTTACAAAAAATCAAAAAAGTAGGTATGGATACTTTCTTAGGACAACTTCAAAAACCCATCGCAAGTTGCTTTTGCCTTGCATTCCTAGTATTGGTTTCGTGCAAGAAGGAAATTAATAAATCGGATAATGAGCCCGTGGAAATTTCAGTGGTTACGGAAGCCACCAAAAAAAGAATAGATTCCACCTTGAAATCCTTCGTTGATTCTGGAAATATCGCAGGTATATCGGCATTAATTTTTGAGAAAGGTCAAGAAGTGTATTTCAATGCTTTTGGTTATGCGGATAAAGAGGCCCAAAAACCTATGGACCGAAACACCATCGTCCAAATTTACTCGATGACCAAACCCATTACCGGAACGGCCCTAATGACACTTTATGAAAAAGGCAAATTTGACTTGGACGACCCCTTATCAAAATATGCTCCGGAATTTTCCAACATGGAAGTATATACAGGAGTGGATTCCAACGGAAAAATTACCACGGAACCTTTGGACCGACCAGTGACCATTAGGGATGTAACCAGACATACTGCAGGATTCCCCAATAGACCGGATATTCCAGGCTTGAGCGAATTATTGGAGCAAAAAAACATTTACGATCGTGAAAGTACACTAACTGATTTAGCGGAAAAATTAGGCGACATTCCGCTTTGGTTCCAACCGGGAACCCAATGGGAGTACGGGCCAAGTGTGGATGTACAGGCCCTTTTGGTGGAACGGATTTCTGGGGTTCCCTATGGGGAATATGTAAGGAACAATGTGCTGGTTCCTCTGGGAATGCAGGAAACACGCTATTTTATTCCTGAAGGGGACCGGGATCGATTTGCAAGACTGTATATACGAACCGGGGAGGGGGAGTTATTCAAGGATTCTGTCACCTACAGCAATTACACGGAACACTGGCCAATGACCAGGGGCGGTTCCGGACTCACCTCCACCTTGGACGATTATATGAAGTTTGCTCAAATGCTGGTAAACGATGGCCGTCTTGATTCCGTTCAAATTTTAAGGCCAGAAACGGTTAAACTCATGGCCACCAATCAATTGTCCGATAGCATCACCGAGCGTTCTTGGTTACCATCCAAGGGTCAGGTCGGTTTTGGCATCGACTTTGCGGTTCGGGTAGCATCCCCTGCAAATGCCGATGAAAATCATGGCGTTGTAGGCGAGTTTTATTGGGATGGTGCTGCAAGTACCCTTTTTTGGGTAGATCCCGTAAATAAGCTCACGGCCGTCATGTTCGTACAATTGTTCCCTTATGACCAAATAGGATTGCACAAAAAATTCAGGGATGCCGTTTATGGCCCCTACAAGGCGGATAATGCCAACTAAAAATCAGAATTTATGAAGATCGTAAAGATTTTGTTATTGCTTTTTTTATCCTTTAAAGTCCAATCGCAACATACGTTTTCGGGTAATTTCTCCCCGGCCGATGCTTTTCGCTATATCATGGTATATCACCTGTCCAGCGACGGTATTCAATACGTTACGGATACTGGTGTAAAGGACGGCCAGTTTTTCTTTACCTTGCCCAACTCCGTTTCCCCGGGCACCTACAGATTGGTGTATGGTGTTCCCCAAGATAAGTACTTTATCGACATCCTATACAACTGCGAAGAGGATATCGTCTTCAATTTTAACTTGGACGAGGGCATTACGATCGTGAGTTCTAAGGAAAACACGATCTACTATGATTACTTCACCGAAATCGAAAATGCCAAGGATGCACTCATGGCCTTTTACAGTGAAGGCAAGTCGGATAAAGGGGAGTATATAGACTTGGTGAACAACCTAAAACAGGTGCAAAATTCCTTCGAGACCCAATCGCAAGGTTTGATTGCCGATACTTTCGTAAAAGCGAATAGGCACTATCTACCAAAAGAGTATGTGTCTTTGGAAGACTATCTTATCGAGAAAAAGAAACACTACTTTGATGCCATTGATTTTAAAAACGCGACGCTACAGGCCTCTGAATTTTTTTCCGATAAAATCATAAACTATATGCTCTGGGCCATTCCCCCCGGAACTCCAGAAAAGGATTTGGTGAAGGAAATCAATAAAAACGTGGATTTTTTGGCCTCCAAATTGGAGGTGGTTCCAAAAGTTTTGCAAACATCGATTTGGGCCAAGGCTTGGAACAAGGCAAATGAAAGTGAGGTTTACACCGTTTCGGACTATATTTTCAATACCTATTTGAAAAAACTTGCTACAGATACCAATAATGCAAACTTAATTACGAACATCGAAACCCAAACCCGACTCCGTAAAGGGGCGGTTTCGCCCGATATTACTTGGGAGGAAAATGGAGTAAACAAATCATTGTCAGGTTTGACCGGTGCTTCCAACTACCTCCTGATTTTTTGGAGCAGTACATGCTCCCACTGTTTAAATGAATTGCCCGGTCTTCACGAACAGGTAAAAACCGTCAAGGATTTGAAGGTGCTCGCCGTTGGTTTGGAGGACGGAAAGGAAAATTGGGAACAGACCATTCCCAAGTTGCCTGGTTTCCACCATGCCATAGCCCTTGAGAAGTGGGAAAGCCCCTATGTACAGACTTTTGCGATCCAACAGACACCCACCTACTTTATCCTGGACAAGGACAAACGATTCTTGGACAGACCGGAAAGTGCCGAGGCGGTTGTTGAATATTTAAAGAGAAGTAATTAAAAAAACTGAATACAGGTTTGTCAACCTAAAACTATCTGATTTTCAGGGTTTTATTAAAGATTTGTTTTTAAGAAAAAGGATTATTGTAAATACAACCATTTTTTTGAAACTTGGAATTTACAGCTTGGAATTTTTAAATAGCCAATACTAAAGAACTCCCATAGCTCCCTAAACTTCAACTACAAGGTTTTTAAGTCCTTAATGGTCTTAAAGGCGATATCTACCTGTTCGTCATTCACCAAAATGGTAAACTCGTTGGTTGTGGAGATAACTTCGTAGAGCACGATTCCTTCCCACGCCAATCGCTGAAAAATAAAGTAGTAGATTCCTGGAACGGATACGTTTTCCGCAGGCAACTTGACCGTTATGGAGGAAAGGTTATCCGCTTTTTGGGTACATTTCTCGTCCTTGAAAAGTCTTTGGACGGTTTCGTCCATAATACTGCTGATGACGATATTGATTTCGTTTACGCCCCTACTGGAAGTATAAAAGACATCTTGGTTTTCATTGATTTCTTCCAATAATTTAGCCTGATGCACCAGTATTTTATCCGAAGCCAAAAACGTATAATCCGATAGGGAGGACCGCACCGTAATCTCCCCGATATTCTTCAACACCTTTAAAATCTTGTGTGTAGCCCTAAATTCAAGGTCATCGGAAAGTCTTTTCAGCGCCATGACAATAGCACCGTTTCGTATATCCTTTCCCAGTTCGGACTCAATTTCAGGTTTGACGATTCTTGAAAGCGATGTAAGGTTGATGATACCTTGTGCCAAGGCGCTTTGCAAGAACGGTTTTTTCTTGATGTAATGCTCTACAACGGAAGAAATGGTCTTCATATGTTAGAATTTATTGATTTAAAAAGCTGTATGCTATGCACCTTCCCGATAACTTTCGGAGCACCTCGTTGGCTTACGAGTATGCCATTGGCTCATTTCAGACATTTGGTTGTTTGAGCAAATATAACAACTTGTTATAAATAAAACAAAATGTTTTTAAATATTATTCTATAAAGTTAATAGGATAATCAAAAATGGTAAAACGCGGATTCAAGATGCTCCAATTGAAAGGTCCCCTTTTCCTTAAGTATGGTGATGATATCGAAACGGGATTCCACATCCAAATCGTTGGAGGTTACATAATGATCCGCCGCCATGACCAATAGCTTTATTTTCTTGGGTGTTACCGTTTCTGCAATATTCTCAAAAAAATCGGAGCTTCGCGAACGCACCTCCACAATGGCCAAGACGTTATCCTTTTTGGCAATAATATCAATTTCAGCTTTCAGGTACCTATAGTTTTGGTAGCAGATTTGATATCCATTTTTTATAAGGTAGTCTTTGGCCATCTCCTCTCCTTCCTTCCCAAACTCATTATGTTTTCCCATAATATTCTGTAAAAAAGTGTATTTCGTCGAAAAAATATGTTTTTTACCGTTTTTAAAAAAGGAACATATTAAATTCGGCTGTCGGACAACGAAAATATACGGATTCTTATACTATCCCAAATTTCGTTGCGTTAGATAGAAGCCCCAACTCTATTGAACGTAACATTATTAACGCCCTACTTTCAGGACTATGGAATATTTCATTAATTGTAATACTTCTACCCTTGCTCCGTATACGGCACCTTTAGACCAGATTAGAGCTTTACACCTTTACAGAAGATTAGGCTTTAGTGCATCGGTAGATACCATCAACCAAGCCATTGGACAAAATGCCGGTACCCTTGTGGATGCCTTGGTGGACCAGGCCATAAACATGGCCCCTACGGCCGCCCCTCTTTGGGCGGATTGGAACAATGCGAATTATCCGGCAGACGATGATGCCCGTAGGCAATTGGTTAACCAACAACGGTCAGAATTCGCCCTTGGCTATACCAATGCCCTATTGTCGAACAATCTTAGGGACCGATTGAGTTTCTTCTGGAGCAACCATTTTGTGACCGAATTGGATGTGTACGATTGTAACTCCTTCCTATACCACTACATCAACTGCCTTCAAAGAAACGCCATTGGAAATTTCAGGACGTTCGTAAGTGAAATTGGCCTAACCAGTGCCATGCTCTATTATTTGGACGGTGTCTATAACAATGGTAACAATCCCAATGAGAATTACGCAAGGGAACTCTATGAACTATTTACCCTTGGTGAAGGAAATGGGTACACGGAGCAGGATATCATAGAAACGGCAAGGGCCCTTAGTGGTTACGTGGAGCGTGGAGAGGAAGGATGTACCCAGGTGACCTTTAGGGCAGACAGACATGATACGGGTACCAAAACCATTTTGGGCCAAACGGGCAATTGGGGCTATGACGATGTTATCAACATCCTGTTTCAGCAAAGACCCAATGAAATAGCGGAATTCATCTGTCGTAAACTCTATGAGTTTTTCGTACATCCAGATTCACAGGACGACATGAACAACGCCCAAGTAATTATTGATGGCATGGCATCGACGTTCATTTCAAACAACTTTGATTTGGCTCCTGTCTTAAGGCAGCTATTTAAAAGCCAACACTTTTTTGACGATGAGGCCATTGGCGTCATCATTAAAAGTCCGTTCGATTTTTACTTAAACACCTTGAAGGAAACAAGCTTTGCCTATGATGATACCGTGTTGGGCTCCATGCTCAATTACAGCGGACTTTTAGGTCAAGAGTTGTTCGACCCCTTTGACGTGGCCGGATGGCAGCGAGACAGAACGTGGATCAACACCAATTTTATTATAGGTAGATGGCTTACCATTGAAAGTATTTTGGAATCTTTCTACCAACAGGATAACGAACAATTCAGGTCGTTGGGTTTATCCATAACAGGCACTACTGGTTTGACCAGTACAAATCCTGATGCGGTAGCCCGGCTCATCATCGACTTTATCCTCCCCAAAGGATTATTGGACGAAGGCGAGTATGCAAAGGCATTCGCCATCTTTAGAAGTGATGTGGAAGACGTCTATTACGAAGGTGGCAACCAGGAATCCTGGACCTTGGCCACATGGCCACAAGCCCCATATCAAGTGTATCTCTTGATGCAATACCTAGCCAGACAACCTGAATATCAATTAAAATAACAACACCTACTACTATGTGCCATACACATCACTCACCCCACAAAGGACTGGAACACGATGGTCATGATAAAGAGCATCAAATATGGAGCCGTCGTTCCTTTTTACAGGCATTGGGAATCGCCGGTTCCGGTTCTATGTTATTGGGAGCCAATATGCTTACCGCATCCTCTCCCTCCCCATTGACCGCAGGTATTGCCGCGGCGGAAACGGATAACATCCTAATTCTTATTAGACTGTCCGGAGGCAATGACGGTCTAAGTACCGTAATCCCCATTGAGCAATATGACAGCTATGCCAACGCAAGGCCCAATATCTACATCCCGGAAAGTAAAGTATTGAAACTGACGGATGAATTTGGTGTTCCATCTTACATGGGTGCCTTGGAGCCTATGTGGGGCAATGGCCAGTTTAAAGCTGTTCACGGAGTAGGGTATCAAAACCAAAGTCTCTCCCATTTTACGGGTTCCGATATTTATGCGAATACTGATTTGACCACAACCGGTTTTAGTGGACTCAATACCGGATGGATGGGAAGACATTTCGAAAATATTTATCCCGATTATTTGATAAACCCTCCCGCCGCTCCGGCAGCGATACAGATCGGGCAGTTTGGAAATTTGATTTTCCAAGGGGAGGAAACCAATTATGCCTTTGTGACCTCTAACGTGGAGCAACTACAGGAGATTGCAGAATCTGGCGTAGTTTATGGTTTGGACAATGCCCTCTTTAATGGCTGTATGTACGGGGACCAATTAAAGTTTTTAAGAGGGGTGGCGAATACAACCTATGAATATTCAGGTCTTATTCACGAAGCCTATGCGAGGGGCCAAAACCAAGTGGAATATCAGGATAACGGGTTTGCCCGTCAAATGGCCCTTTTGGCAAGATTGATAAAAGGCAATTTGGGCACCAAGGTATACATGGTATCGATGGGTGGTTTTGACACCCACGGCAATCAGCCTTTGGCACATGAGCGATTAATGACCAATCTATCCGTGGCCATCAATAATTTCTACGAGGATCTCGGGTTTACCCAACAGGACAATCAGGTATTGAGCATGACCTTTTCAGAATTTGGCCGAAGAATTTTCGAAAACGGTTCCAACGGAACGGACCATGGAAAGGCGGCCCCTACCCTATTCTTTGGCTCGGGATTGAACGGAAGTGCCTTTGTGGGAGACCATCCCACGTTGGACGACCCTGACGGAAGAGGCAACCTGGAATACACCATGGATTTCCGGGATTTGTATGCCACGGTGTTGGCCGAATGGTTGTGCGTGGACATTCCGCTGGTGGAACAACATCTTTTGGACCACCCCTACAATCCGGTGAATTTAGGCTTCAACTGTAGCGGTACTGATTTCCCCGATATTGTTTACAGCGACGGTCCGGTAACCCCGCCAACACAACCCGGTGAGGAAGGAACAGATCCCGCAAACCCCGATCTATTGAACGCTATAGTTCACAAACCTTTCTATCCTACGGATAGTACCCCACATATTTATCTGGAAATGCCGTTCTCGGCGCAGGTGGATATTCAATTGTACAATATTCTTGGACAACACGTTGGTACCGTTTTTAACGAAATGATGCTAGAAGGGTCCACAGAGATCAACATACGAGAGCGCATGCCCAAACACCTATCATCCGGCAAGTACATTTATCGCATAAGTGTACAGAACCAAAAGATGAGCAAGTCGGTTATGGTAGCGTAAACGGTTTCCCCACTATGCAACTTGACCTTCGGTCGTACTATGGTACGCCGAGGGTTTTTTGTTTTTTCCGTATCCGGCCCAACTAGGGATTAAAAATGGTTATTTTTGTGCCTTTAATTTAATCCGATGACCAAAGCCATTACACCCAAAAGATATACCGTTACGGCCGCCCTACCCTATACCAACGGACCTATACACATTGGCCATTTGGCCGGGGTCTACGTGCCTGCCGATATTTATACCCGATATTTACGCCTAACGGGCAAGGAGGTTGCCTTTGTCTGTGGAAGCGACGAACATGGCGTGGCCATTTCCATGAAAGCCAAGAAGGAAGGTGTTTCGCCCAAGAATGTCATCGACAAATACCACGGTATCATAAAAAAATCCTTTGCGGATTTTGGCATTTCCTTTGACAATTATTCCAGGACATCGGCAGCGGTCCACCACGAAACGGCATCGGGATTCTTCAAAAAATTATATGAACAAGGAGATTTCATAGAGGAAACTACCGCCCAATTATACGACGAGGAAGCGAAACAGTTTTTGGCCGACCGATTTGTAATCGGCACCTGTCCAAAATGCGGTAATGAGGAAGCTTATGGGGATCAATGTGAAAATTGCGGTTCCTCCCTGAATGCCACCGATTTAATCAATCCAAAATCCACCATAACGGGCACGACACCCACCACAAAGGAAACTACCCATTGGTTTTTGCCCTTGGACCGTTATGAGGACTTTTTAAGGGATTGGATCTTAAAAGGCCATAAGGACGATTGGAAACCCAACGTCTATGGACAATGTAAATCTTGGATCGATGGGGGTCTGGAACCCCGCGCCGTCACTCGGGACCTGGACTGGGGCATTCCCGTCCCCGTAAAAGGAGGTGAAGGCAAAGTTTTGTACGTCTGGTTCGATGCCCCTATTGGCTACATCTCCTCCACCAAGGAATGGGCCCAAAGGGAGGGAAAGGACTGGAAACCTTACTGGCAGGACAAGGACACCAAATTGGTGCATTTCATTGGAAAAGACAATATTGTTTTCCACTGCATTATTTTCCCTGCCATCCTTAAGGCGCACGGGAATTATATCCTGCCGGAAAATGTCCCCGCAAACGAATTCCTGAATCTGGAAGGAAACAAGCTTTCCACCTCCAAAAACTGGGCCGTATGGCTGCAAGAATACTTGGAGGATTTTCCCGGGATGCAAGATGTGCTTCGATACACCTTAACGGCCAATGCCCCGGAAACAAAGGATAACGATTTTACCTGGAAGGACTTTCAGGCTAGGAACAACAATGAGCTGGTGGCCATTTTTGGGAATTTTGTGAACCGTGTCATAGTGCTAACAAATAAGTACTATGAAGGGGAAATACCTGCTCCAAGTACCCTTTTGGAAGCGGATAGTGAAACCCTGAGCGAACTCAAAAAATTTCCGGAGATTATCTCCAATTCCTTGGAGCGCTACCGCTTTAGGGAAGCAGGCCAGGAGTTGATGAATCTTGCCCGCTTGGGCAATAAATATTTAGCCGATGCAGAACCCTGGAAAGTCATTAAAGAAGACGAGGAGCGTGTAAAAACAATTATGTATGTGGCTTTGCAAATTGCCGCTGGATTGGCGGTTTTGAGCGAACCGTTTTTACCGTTCACTTCGGATAAGCTTAAGAAAATACTCAATGTCGCTTTGGCTCCGCTTAGCGACCCAAAATCGGAGACTGAGGGTAGTCGAAGTCTCATTTGGAGCAGCGTTTCCCAAAATGAGAACCTGTTACCCCCCGGACACAAAATAGGCCAATCCGAACTTTTGTTCCGAAAAATAGAGGATGCCGAGATACAGGCACAATTAGAGAAGCTAGAGGCCACTAAAAAAGCCAATCAACAAGAAAACAAAGCCCTTATGCCACAAAAAGATACGATTACCTTTGACGATTTCTCCAAACTGGACATGCGCGTAGGCACCATAGTGGAAGCCGAAAAAATGCCTAAAGCCAAAAAGTTATTGGTTTTAAAAGTAGATACAGGTTTAGATGTCAGAACCATAGTTTCGGGTATTTCCGAAAGTTTTATCCCAGAAGAAATTATCGGTAAAAAAGTGACCGTTCTTATCAATTTGGCACCCAGGGCCCTGCGTGGCGTGGAAAGCGAAGGAATGATTTTGATGACGGAAAACAAGGATGGGAAATTGGTGTTTGTAAACCCTGACGAAGAAGGAGTTGGTAATGGGTTAGCCATTAGCTAAAAATTTAAATTCATATTTATTTGATTTATGAAGGATACCAATAATTACAATTTGGTCAAATACATCATGCTTCATTCGAAGCTATCAGAAAAATCCATCCATAACACGGTTGACCTATTAAACCAAGATTGTACCGTCCCTTTTATATCTCGCTACAGGAAGGAAGCAACAGGTGGATTGGACGAAGTACAGATTGGTAGTATCGTTCAGTTCAAGGAACAATTTGAGGCCCTTGAAAAACGCAAAAGCGCTATTATAAAATCGGTAGAGGAACAAGACCTGTTAACGCCAGAGTTAAAATCCAAATTTGAATCCGCCGAGGATTTGACCCAATTGGAAGACCTCTACCTTCCCTTCAAAAAAAGCAAAAAGACCAAGGCAGAGGTAGCCCGAAAACAAGGGTTGGAACCCTTGGCCAAAATTATCATGGCCCAACGTACGGACGACATTGAGTTCTTGGCATCCAAATACCTGGGTCCCGAGATACAAAACGAAGACGAAGCCCTGGAGGGTGCACGACACATTATTGCCGAGTGGATCAATGAACGCACCGACATTAGAAATATGATCCGGAACCAGTTGGAACGGTTTGCGTTGATTACCACAAAAGTGGTTTCGGCGATGAAGGATGCTTCGACTACGCTCAGCACAAGTGAAAAATCTCAAAAATACCGGGATTATTTTGACTGGAGCGAACCTTTGAACCGTTGTACATCGCACCGGTTATTGGCCATTTTACGGGCGGAATCGGAAAAAATCATCCGAGTAAAAATAGAACTGGACGATGAGCGGTTACTGGAACGCATCGAGAACAAAATCATCAAAACCAACAATGCCTGTTCTGAAAACATTGAATTGGCCATTGCCGATGCCTATAAACGTTTATTGTTTCCTTCACTCTCAAATGAACTGTTGAAAAACGCCAAGGAAAAGGCAGATGACGAAGCAATCGCCGTTTTCTCCAAAAACCTACGCCAGTTGTTGTTGGGGGCTCCTTTGGGCGAAAAACGAATTTTAGCGATTGACCCAGGTTTTAGGACCGGTTGTAAAGTGGTTTGTCTGGACGAACTAGGGAACCTTATGCATAATGAAACCATATATCCCCATGCCCCACAGAACGATGTTACCGGAGCTATCAAAAAATTAAGTTCCCTGGCCGATGCCTATAAAATTGAGGCCATTGCCATTGGAAATGGAACCGCATCCAGGGAAACGGAACGATTGGTAAAAAAAGTGGCATTTAAAAATCCCATCGAGGTTTTCGTGGTCAGCGAGGCCGGGGCTTCCATCTACTCGGCTTCGAAAATTGCCCGTGAAGAATTTCCCAATTACGATGTTACCGTACGTGGAGCCATTTCCATAGGTAGGCGCTTGGCGGACCCTTTGGCCGAATTGGTAAAAATTGACCCCAAGTCCATTGGCGTGGGGCAATACCAGCACGATGTGGACCAATCAAAATTGAAGAAATCCTTGGATACCGTGGTGGAAAGCTGTGTGAATTCCGTTGGGGTGAACATCAACACGGCAAGTGTCCCCCTGTTAAGTTACGTATCCGGTATTGGGCCAAAACTCGCCGAAAACATCGTGGCCCATAGAACGGCCCATGGACCATTTGGGAGTCGGAAGGAAATTATGGAGGTTCCCCGTTTAGGCGGAAAAGCCTTTGAACAGGGCGCTGGATTTCTTCGGATAAAGGATGCCGAAAATCCCTTGGACGATTCCGCCGTACACCCGGAAAGCTATTCCATCGTACAAAAAATGGCATCGGACAAAAAGAAGGGAATATCTGAACTTATTGGAAACAAGGCCCTCCTGAAGGAAATCGATCTCAAAAAATACTGCACTGATACCATTGGCCTCCCCACTTTGGAGGATATTCTTTCCGAATTGGAAAAACCCGGACTCGACCGTCGCGAAAAGGCCAAGGTGTTCACTTTCGACCAAAACATCAAAACCATATCGGATCTGCGGGACGGACAGTTGTTGCCTGGCATCGTGAACAACATTACCAATTTTGGGTGTTTTGTGGACATCGGCATCAAGGAAAGCGGCCTTATCCATGTTTCCAACCTTTCTGATAGCTTCGTAAAGGACGTAAATGCCCATGTAAGCCTTCATCAGCAGGTTATCGTAAAGGTATTGTCCGTCGATATTCCTAGAAAAAGGATACAATTGAAGCTGCACAAAGGCTAGGATTTAAAAAGAGTTTTAGTTCTGCGCCCGGAACAAGCGGTCGTTGATGCTACTGCCCAAGCCTTTTTCCGGAAAACGTTCGGCAAGGATCAAATCCAGACCGCTCGCATCCAAGATATGCATGGCCTCAAAAAGGGACGTGGCCGCCTCTTCCATTTGTTTGTTTTGCGATAGGGTGATGACCTTGGTAGCAGATGGAAAGTCTTCCTGGTAGAATGATAGAACTCCCACTTTCTTATGTGGATTATTCTTTAATTCCTCTCTAATATTATCACAAACCAGTAAAGGGGTTCTGGGAGAATAGTGTTTTAGCAGCATGCCAGGGGCTTCCGGAAATGTTTCATTTTCTGTGGAAACCTTTAGTTCGCCAACGACAGCCTCAATGGCCTCCTTTGGAATGCCTCCTTTTCGGTATAAAATAGGGGTCTCCCCTTTAAATCCTACGATGGTGGATTCCAAACCAACCTGACAAGGACCACCATCCAAAATAGCTGGAATTCGGTCACCAAAATAGTCCCACACATGTTGGGCAGAGGTTGGACTCACCCGAGTAAAGGGATTGGCACTGGGGGCCGCCAAGGGAAATGGCAAGCCTTTTAAAAGTTCTTGCGTCAACGGGTGATTTGGCATTCGCACCCCCACGGTAGGCTTGCCACCGGTAATGATTTCAGGCACTATATCCTGCTTGGGCAATATCAAGGTTAGAGAACCCGGCCAAAAAGCCTCTGCCAATTCATAGGCCTTTTGGGGAATATCCTTCGCCAAAATGGACAACTGCTCCATTTGGTGGATATGAACGATCAAGGGATTGAAAGCAGGCCGGCCCTTCATCTCAAAAATGCGCTTTACCGCCATACTGTCCAAGGCATTTGCCGCCAATCCATACACCGTCTCGGTGGGGATGGCTACTAGGTGCCCTTCCCTTAAAAGTGCCTGGCATTTTTCAATAGCCGTAGTTATTGAGGTCTTCATGGGGACCAAAGGTAACTAAGGTTTCCCTATTTTTGCACATTGACAGTCCATCGATGCTGAAAATCGCCTACCACCCCATTTATAATCATCCATTACCGGAAGGCCATCGGTTCCCGATGATCAAATACGAACTGTTACCCAAGCAGCTTTTGTATGAAGGGACTTGTACCGATGAAAATTTCTTTGCCCCGGAAATCCCAAATGACAAGTACATCGTTGCCGCCCATGATGCCGAATATTTTTATGACCTCCTAAACCTTAAAATTCCTCATAAGGAGGCCCGAAAAATTGGATTTCCACTGGACGAGAATTTGGTGGAACGGGAGCGGATCATAGCCGATGGCACTATGAAAGCCTGTGAATATGCCCTACAATATGGTGTTGCCATGAACATTGCAGGAGGTACCCATCATGCCTATAGCAATCGCGGAGAGGCCTTTTGCATGTTGAACGATCAGGCCATAGGTGCACGATATTTACAGTCCAAAAACTTGGCAAACCGCATACTGATCGTGGATTTGGACGTACATCAAGGAAACGGTACGGCGGAAATTTTTCAAAACGATGCTTCCGTGTTTACCTTTTCCATGCACGGTTCAGGGAATTACCCCTTTAAAAAGGAGGTATCGGATTTGGATATTTCGTTGGAAAAAGGAACTAACGACGAAGAATATCTCTCCATTCTAAAGGATACCCTGCCCGGGCTGATAGAAAAACATCGGCCTGATTTTATATTCTATCTCTGCGGGGTGGATGTGTTGGAAACCGATAAACTAGGAACCCTGGCCCTAAGCTTAAACGGTTGCAAACAACGTGACGAATTTGTCCTAAAGACCTGCAAAGAACATGGAATTCCGGTCCAATGTAGTATGGGAGGAGGGTATTCCATGGAAATCAAAACCATTATTGAGGCACACGCCAATACGTTTAGACTAGCTACCGTTATTTTTACCTGAATACCGCAAAATAATATAATGACTCAAGTGCTCTCAAAATTAACTCGGTATGGGTCAAGCTTTTTATTTTTATGGCATATGTGAAAATAAATTTTTTAATAGTTTTAAAATCTTAAACGTTTATTTTGAAATACTTTCTTTTAATAACTCTATCCATATCCCTGTATTCAAATGCCCAGATTAAGCCTGTGGACACTGTGAATACCCGATGGAAAATGTTCACCTACGATATGGGCAACATATTCAAGGGGGTTGGCCACTCCTATTCCAGACCATTTCATTGGAAAGGGGAGCAATGGGCGGATTTTGGTGCCGTGGTGGGTGGAACGGGATTTGTGTATCTTTTTGATGACAATACCTCACGGTTTATAAGAAACAATCGCGAAGGTGTGCCCAAGTGGATACGGGATTATGGGGAAACCTATGGGAATCCAGAGAACAATTACTTGGCGACTTCAGGTGTCTATTTTACAGGATTGATCCTTAAAAATGAAAAATTGCGTCGTACGGGCGTACTATTGGTAGCATCGGCGACTTCGGCCGGATTATTGCAACAAGTACTGAAGTCCGCAGTAGGGCGGGCAAGACCACTAGCAGAATTGGGAAAAGACACCTTTGATCCCTTTAATCCTAGTAGGAACTTTCATTCATTCCCATCCGGTCATGCCATTTTGGCCTTTACAAATGCATACGCGATCGCCAAACAATTTAAAAATCCTTGGCTCAAGGCCGGTATCTATACTGTAGGTGCCATTCCAGGAATATCCAGGGTCTGGGACGGACAACACTGGCTGAGCGATATGGTATTTGCTTTCGCCATTAGCATCGCCACAGTGGAGTCCATAGATCGTTATCTGGATTCCAAATACGATCAAAAATACAATGACCATGATAAAAATGTAAGTTGGAACCTGACGTTTGGTCCGGGGCAAATTGGACTTAACTTACAGTTCTAGATTATTTTGCAAAGTAAACATAAATGGTAACAACGATCAACACAACCGCAATACCTCCTTGTTTTACATACTTATATGGCGATATATCCACTTGTTCCGTGTAGCGTAATTCAAAGGCCTCCTTCCGTGGATAAAACTTACCTATAACAAGCATAATGATACAGTTCATCATGAACAATATAGCCATTACGTGCAAGTAATGTGGATAAGCATCGGCCTCTACCAAAGTAAGCTGTGCCGGGTCTGTAATACCGGCATTTTTTGCCTCCTCCAAAGATTTTCCAATAAAATGGGGCTTCATGATGAACTGACTGATAATATACAGCGCCGAACCCAAAAAGATTCCAATTTTGGCCGCAATGGCCGGAACACGCTTGGTGAGATATCCCACTACGATAATCGTGAAAATAGGAATGCTATAAATTCCATTGATTTCCTGAAGGTAATTGAACAAACTTCCCGCATTGGCAATCAATGGGGCAATGAACATCGCGGCCAAGGCCAAGCAAATCCCAAAAATCTTACCGTATTTGACTACCGTAGCTTCGGAAGCCTCCTTGTTGATATGCTGTTTGTAAATGTCGATACCAAACAGGGTTACAGAACTGTTCAACACGCTATTGAAGGAACTTAGGATAGCCCCGAACAAAACGGCGGCAAAAAACCCGACCAAGGTTTTAGGCAATACGGCCCGCACCAATTCCGGATATGCCAAATCACTGGAAGCCAATCCTCCCTCAAAATAATAGTAGGCTATCATTCCCGGTAGTACCAGGATTATGGGCCCTAAAATTTTCAAGAAAGCGGCCAATAACAATCCTTTCTGGCCTTCGGCGAGGTTCTTGGCCCCCAAGGCCCTTTGAATGATCTGTTGGTTGGTACCCCAATAGAAAAGCTGTACCAACATCATCCCCGTAAATATGGTCACAAAGGGTACCTCCTGTCCTTTCTCCCCTGTCGAATCGAATCGCTCCGGATTGGCAGTCATTAAAACGTCCAAACCTTGCGTCACGCTTCCATCCCCAATGGCCATCAAACCAAAAATGGGAATCAATAAGCCCCCAATAATCAAACCTATGGCATTGATACTATCCGAAACGGCCACGGCCTTGAGTCCGCCAAAAACCGCATAAATAGACCCAATGATGCCAATCCCCCAAATACAATAGACCAAGGCGGCGGATTCAGAAATATTGAACATACCCGGCACATCGAACATACCACTAATGGCCACAGATCCAGAATACAATATGACCGGCAAAAGGACCACTACATAACCTGTCAAAAAGAGTGCGGAGGTAATCGTTTTGGTGGTAACATCGAAGCGGTCCGCCAAAAATTGCGGAACCGTGGTCAATCCGCCCTTCAAATACCTAGGCAACAAAAATACGGCCGTAACCACCATGGCCATGGCCGCAAGGGTTTCCCAAGCCATAACGGACAATCCATCCTTGTATGCACTTCCGTTGAGGCCCACGATTTGTTCCGTGGAAAGGTTGGTCAGCAACAAAGATCCCGCTATGACCCCTGCCGTTAAGCTACGCCCGCCCAAAAAATAACCATCGGATGATTTTTCATTGGTAGTTCTAGTGGCATACCAGGCAATAATGGCTACAAGTAAGGTAAATCCCAAAAAAGAAAACACTGCAAGAAAATCCATAGGAAGGAGGTTTGTTAGTTATTTTAGCTTAATACTTCTTGAGTGTTGTTTTTCAATTGATTACAAAAAAAACAAAATCGAATTTTTTGATAATTATGAAATTCGCACAAAAGAACGGCAACTAATATAATACATACATTATTAGTCCGTAAATTTTACCGATTAAATAAGAAGAACTTTTGCTACATTTAAAATTATGATACCAAACACCCTTGAAATGAAACAGCTCGCCACCGAGATCCTTTTGATTTTTTCGCTTTGCCTATCGGCACAAACAAATTCCATTCAAATCAGTCCGACACTAACTGAGGGCGCTCCATCTGCCCAAGGCATGTCCCAAGAACGATTGGACAAGATCGACTTGATGTTAAGCAGCGAAATTTCAAAGGGCAATCTACCGGGGGCCGTTGCCCTCATTGCGAGAAATGGGAAAATCGTCTTTCATAAGGCCTACGGTATGGCAAATACCGAAAAAGGCGAGGAAATGGAAAAAGATGCCATTTTTAGGATAGCTTCCCAAACAAAAGCCATTACCGCCACGGCCGTGATGATGCTTTGGGAAGAGGGCAAGTTTAAATTGGACGACCCCATTTCAAAATATATCCCGCAATTTGAGGCCGCTCAAATACTGGATACCTTTAACGAAGCCGATTCCACCTATACCACAAAACCTGCGGAAAATCAAATTACCATTAGAGATCTTATAACACATACATCGGGTATTGGCTATGGCATGATCGATGGTGACGCCCGTTTTCGTAAAATATACGCGAAGGCCGGAATCATTGACGCTTTTACTTCTAAGAAAGTACTTATTGGCGATAATATAAAGATGTTAGCGGCCTTACCCCTGCACCATGAACCGGGCGAAGCCTGGACCTACTGCGAAGGCCTGGATGTTTTGGGGTATTTTATTGAAATCGTTTCAGGAATGCCCTTTAATGAATTCTTGCGTACCCGAATTTTTGAACCCTTACAAATGAATGACACGTATTTCTACCTCCCAAAGGAAAAAGCCGATGGGTTGGTAGCCGTTCAATATAAGGATGGGAATAAATGGAAGCGTTTTGAAACTCCTATTTTTGATATTGATTATCCAAGGAGTGCAGGTACTTTTTTCTCCGGTGGAGCAGGATTGTCCAGTACAGCTAGGGATTATGCCAATTTTTTACAGATGTACCTCAATGGAGGCGAGCTGAACGGAAAACGACTTCTTAGCAGAACTACCGTCTACAGTATCCTGAGTAATCAAATTGGCACTATTTGGGACGGCGGCAAGGATTATGGACTGGCGTTTGAAATTGTCAATAAAAAAGGTGCCATGGCCGGAGGAGAAGGGAGCGAGGGTACGTTCAGCTGGGGTGGTTACTTCAACACCCAATATTTTGCAGATCCAAAAGAGAATATCATAGGTATCATCATGAAACAGACCCAAGGGCCCGTTAATGACGATACCGGTTGGAAGTTCCGGCAGATGGTATTTACTGCTATCGATGATTGATGATTGTAGCTGCCGATTTAAATTAGGAAAGACCGGCATTCTCCTTTTCCAGATCTGTAATATGGGCCACCGTTCGTACCAAACGATGGTGGTTTTTTACAAATGGATTGGATTTGTCCCATACATAGCCAGCCAAGACGGAACAGATTTGTTCCTTGATTACGGGATTTTCAGAATCGTTAAAGAATATTTTTTGAAGGTTGCCCGTATACCATTCCTTTACATAGGTAGAGAAAACATCCACCCCTTCCAACATATATTGGGAATACTCGGTTTCCCAATCCACTTTTTTGCCTCTAAGTTCCTTGGCAATCAATTGTGCGGATAGGTGGGCCGATTCCGTTGCAAACGTAACCCCTGAAGAGAACACGGGATCTAAAAACTCCGCACTATTGCCCGTAAGCACAAATCCTTTACCATAAAGTTGCTTTACAGATTTCGCGATGTTCTTGATCATTTTGGGTTCAAATTCATAGGGCAGCCCTTCAAACCTATCCTGATAGTGGTCGCTCAATTTCATCATTTGCCGCAACTTTTCCTCAGTGGGGCCCTCAAAGGATTCCAAATACTCCGTGGGGCCCACATATCCTATACTGGTGTAGCCATTGGAAAAAGGAATGACCCATAGCCAGGTTTCCTGGCTTACGATATCAAAGGTAATGCGATGTCCCTCCCAGCCTTCAGGTCTTCGAACATCTTTCACATGGGTAAAAATGGAGGAGTGCTTGGGTATTTCCGATGGTTTTTCCAAATCCAACAATCTAGGGAGCACCCGACCGAAACCACTGGAATCTATGATAAACTTTGCCTCGATTTCAGAAGAATTGCCTTCTTCATCCATAATTGTGGTTACCGAATAGTCCTCCTTAAAATCCACGGCCAAAACTTCTCTTTCAAATTCGATATCGACCCCACGTGACAACAGTTCGTCAGTCAAGGTCTTATCAAATTCCGCCCTGGGAACCTGCCAAGTCCAGTCCCAACCTTTGGTATGCTTTTTACTGAAATCAAATTCGCACACCTTAGGACCCTGTAAAAATCGGGCTCCGGTTTTAACCTCGAATTTCTTTTTCTTGAGGCAATCCAGAAGACCAACTGCCTCAAAATGGTCCATACATCTGGGGATCAAACTTTCACCGATAACAAATCTTGGAAACTTGTTTTTCTCCACTACTTTCACCTTAAAACCCGCGTTGTAGAGATAGGCCGCCGCAACGGAACCGGAAGGTCCCGCCCCTATTATCAATACGTCCACTTTTTCTTTTTTCATCTAAAAACGATTTCCAGAACAATCCTGAACCTAGTTCACTAATTATTTTAAATTTGCTTCTGCAAGACCAATTACATAGACTAAAGGTATTATTTAAACCTTATAGAATCAACCATACATGCCAGAAATTAAAGGAAGTCTAGGAATTCAGGATTTTTATGATATTATTTTTGATCAAAAGCCCCTTACGCTTTCCAAGGAGCTTTTGGATACTGTAGAAGAAAGTCATAATTTCTTAAAGAAATTTTCCAAAAACAAGGTCATCTACGGGGTAAATACAGGTTTTGGGCCCATGGCCCAATACAAAATCAAGGATTCCCAGACCCTGGACCTACAGTACAATTTAATACGAAGCCATGCTTCCGGCACGGGAAATCCCATTGAACCAAAATACGTTAGAGCGGCCATGTTGGCCCGTTTAAATACCTTGAGTTTGGGAAATTCCGGGGTTCATGTCTCGGTTATTGAAGTGATGGCAGAATTACTCAACAAAAACATCGTCCCCTTAATTTATGAACATGGCGGTGTTGGAGCTAGCGGTGATTTGGTCCAATTGGCACATTTGGCCCTGGTCTTGATCGGTGAAGGGGAGGTCTTTTACAAAGGGAAAAGAAGACCTACCAGTGAGGTCTTTGAAATGGAAGGCATCAGCTCCATAAAAGTGGCCCTTAGGGAAGGTTTGGGACTTATGAACGGAACCTCAGTAATGACGGGAATTGGTATCGTAAACACGATTTACACCCGGCGCTTGTTGGAATGGGCCATTTCCTGTTCATCGGCCATAAATGAGATCATGCAAGCCTATGACGACCATTTGTCCGAAGCGCTCAACAGCACCAAAAAACACAAAGGCCAACAAGAAATTGCCCGCGCTATGCGGAGTCATTTAAAAGATAGTTCCCTAACGCGCAAGCGCGAACATCACTTGTACAATTCCAGTAGCGAAGTATCGGTCTTTGAGGAAAAGGTCCAAGAATATTATTCCATTCGTTGTGTTCCCCAAATACTGGGGCCTGTTTGGGATACGCTCAACGAAGTGGAACGTATTTTAATCGAGGAAGTAAATTCCGCCAACGACAACCCCATTGTGGATGTGAAAAAGAAACATGTATACCACGGCGGAAACTTCCATGGGGATTACGTTTCATTGGAAATGGACAAGTTAAAAATAGTTGTCACTAAGATGAGCATGCTCGCGGAGCGACAACTTAATTATTTGCTAAATTCCAAATTGAACAATATTTTGCCTCCTTTCGTTAATTTAGGTACATTAGGATTAAATTTCGGTATGCAAGGGGTTCAATTTACGGCAACTTCTACCACCGCGGAAAATCAAATGTTGTCCAATCCCATGTATGTTCACAGCATCCCCAATAATAATGACAATCAGGATATAGTGAGCATGGGTACCAATGCTGCCCTTATAACCAAAAAAGTAATCGAAAATGCCTATGAAGTAGTAGCCATAGAAATGATTACGATCGTTCAAGCGATCGAATACCTTGGAGTGGCCGATAAGGTTTCTTCCAAAACCAAAAAAATGTACGATGCGGTTCGTAAGATAGTTCCCCCATTCAAAGAAGATACCGTCATGTATCCTTATGTAAATCAAGTAAAGAGCTATATTATTAACCATCAAAATATGAAATCATGAAACGACTTTTAACACTATTGACCCTATTTTCATTTGTCATTTCTTTTGCCCAAGAATTGGCACTGGTCCGTGAAAACGACCTCTTCGGCTACATTAACAAATCCGGCGAATACGTAATCCAACCGCAATATGAAGGGGCCAAAAGCTTTTCGGAAGGTTTAGCGGCCGTAGAAAAGGACAAATTATGGGGATATATCAATACCAGTGGGGATTGGGCCATAGAACCGATTTACGACAAGGTCAAATATTTCAATTCCGGATATGCCCTGGTTCTAAAAGAGGACCGATGGAGGTACATCGATTCTAGCGGAAAGGAATTGGAAGTTCCTTCCACGGATAAATTCTATGACTTTGAAGACGGCGTGGCCTTCATCCGTCAGGGTGATAAAATAGGACTCATAGGTACCGATGGAAAAATAGTCCTAGAGCCTACCTATGATGAAATCCAATCCTTTAGGGATGGATATGCGAAGGTTCAAAATGGGGAATTATGGGGAATGATAGACAATAAAGGAAAAGTGGTCATCCCAGTTGAGTACGAAGAAATTGGGAATACTTGGAACGAAGCCGGAGTGTATGGCAAAAAAGGTGCCGATTTTGGAATTATTCACAACGGATCGTTCAATGTCATCGCAGGTGCGGATAAAGTTTGGAACTTTCATGGGAACTCCGGTCTCACTTATGCCAGAAAGGATAAGTTGACAGGCTTCGTAAATTCAAAAGGGGAATGGGTGATTCAGCCTATTTATAAGAAGGCACGAGCATTCTCAAACGGCCTGGCACCTGTGGTAGAAAATAAGGATTGGGGATATATTAACGAAGAGGGAAAAACAGTCATCGATTTCCAATATAAGGATGCTGAAATCTATTCAGAAAACGGGTTGGCCCCCGTCAAGGACAAGGATTGGGGTTTTATAGATACCAAGGGCAACCTTATTATTCCTATGGAATATGACATCACCGCAGGATTCGCTTTTTTGGCCGGAAACAACGACAAGGGCTTTTTAGGGGATTTCGCCCGAATAAAATCAAAAGAAGGATGGGGCTTTTTCAACACGAAAGGAGAGCTTTTGGGCAACAAATGGTACCAAAATGCGGAGCCATTCGTGAAAAATTAATGAAGGATTTTTAATGGGAGCGGAAAAAATCAAATACGCTTTGGTCACCGGCGGATCTAGGGGAATTGGCAGGGCCGTTTGCATTCAATTGGCAAAGGATTTGGAGTATCACCTTTTAATCAATTACAACAGTAACAGGAAAGCTGCAGAAGAAACACTTTCCATGGTACAGGAAGTAGGAGGCTCTGGGCAAATCCTGCAATTTAACGTGACCGATTGCGAGGGGGTCAAAAACACCTTGGACGAATGGCATGAAAAAAACAAAAATGCCATTATCGAGGTATTGGTCAATAATGCGGGTATAAAAAAAGACGGACTCTTCATGTGGATGCCGATGGAAGATTGGTCATCGGTCATAAACACCAGTCTGAATGGTTTTTATAACGTGACCAATGCCCTCATCCAAAAACTGCTTACAAATAGATATGGCAGAATCATCAATATCGTTTCCGTATCCGGACTTAAGGGAACCCCGGGCCAAACAAATTATTCCGCCGCTAAGAGCGCCGTTATTGGAGCTACAAAAGCCTTGGCACAGGAAGTTGCCAAGAGAAAAATCACCGTAAATGCGGTAGCCCCTGGGTTTATCGAAACCGATATGACAGAGGAATTGGACGAAACGGAGCTTAAAAAAATGATACCCGTTAACAGATTTGGCAAGGCCGAGGAAGTTGCCCATGTCGTCTCATTTTTAGCTTCGGACAAAACATCCTATATTACGGGCGAAGTAATCAATATCAACGGAGGTATCTATTCCTGATGAACTGAAAACGCAGAGGCAGATGAAGCGAGTCGTAATTACGGGTATGGGCATATATTCCTGCATTGGAAAGAATCTTGATGAAGTCAAGGAGTCCCTGTACCAAGGAAAATCCGGAATTGGTATCGACCCCGTTCGAACCGAGTTTGGCTTTAGATCTCCCCTCACCGGTATTTTGGAGGATCCCGATTTAAAAATGATGCTCTCCCGAAGACAGCGAATCAGCATGGGCGAGGAAAGCAGGTATGCCTACGTCGCCACGGTCGAGGCCATGCAGAACGCTGGAATCACGGAAGACTTTTTTGAGAAGAATGAAGTTGGAATCATTTTTGGAAACGATAGCACGGCACTGTCCGTGGTGGAATCCGTGGACACCATAAAAGAGAAAAAAGATACAACGCTCGTAGGATCGGGTGCCATTTTTAAGGCCATGAACTCTACGGTAACCATGAACCTTTCCACCATTTTTAAATTGAGGGGGATAAATCTAACCCTAAGCGCAGCCTGTGCCAGTGGTTCGCATTCCATTGGATTGGCCTATCATTTGATTAAAAGCGGGCTGCAAGACTCTATAATCGCCGGGGGGGCACAAGAAACCAACCACATTTCTATGGCAAGTTTTGACGGTTTGGGTGTTTTTGGTTTGCGGGATGACGACCCTACCAAGGCCTCCAGACCTTTTGACCAAGACAGAAATGGACTCATTCCCAGTGGTGGTGCAGCCACCCTTATCCTGGAAAGTTATGAGAGTGCCGTAAGAAGAGGTGCCCCTATTTTAGGTGAGGTCATTGGTTATGGCTTTTCTTCCAATGGGGACCACATATCGACTCCCAATGTAGACGGCCCATCCAGGGCCATGCAAAAGGCCCTAAAGGATGCCAACATCGATGCGGCTGCCATTGATTATATAAATGCCCATGCGACCTCAACGCCTGTAGGGGATGCCAACGAAGCAAAGGCGCTCTATGAAGTATTTGGTCAAAGTAACCCTTTGATAAGTTCCACAAAATCCATGACGGGACACGAATGTTGGATGGCCGGGGCCAGTGAAGTTATTTATTCCATGTTGATGATGCGGCACAGCTTTGTGGCTCCAAACATTAACCTTGAAAACCCCGATGAAGTCTCGGCAAAACTTAACTTGGCCAACAAAACCATAGATAAAAAAATTGATGTATTTTTGTCCAATTCATTTGGATTTGGCGGTACAAACTCCGCACTTATCGTAAAAAATGTTGACCGATAAAATGATGACCAAACAAACCATTATCAAGAAGATAAACGACTTTTTGATAGAAGATTTTGAAGTAGAGGAGGAAGCATTGGAACCCAATGCAAACCTAAAGGATACGATTGGCCTGGACAGCTTGGATTTTGTGGACTTGGTGGTCGCCGTGGAAAGCAATTTTGGCGTGAAATTGGTTGGTGAGGATTTTGTCAATGTTGTGACCCTTCAGGATTTCTACAACCTTATAGAACGAAAACTGGATTAGCAAACTACCTCTGGGCGCGCCCCGGAGGCATTCATATGAAACCGAACCTCAATTTTGCGGCAAGCCAAGGGATATCAAATTCTTCGGCGGAGCCGATAAAATCCCAAAGAACATAGAGACATGGCGACGGAGTGGGAAGGAAAATCTAAAGGTACCGTCCTAGGCTATAAGCTATATATCTTTTTCCTAAACACTTTTGGAATTGGCACGGCCTATTTTATTCTGAGGTTTGTAGTCCTGTATTATTTCCTATTCTCCTTTAATAGCTCCAAGTCCATTTTCTATTATTTCAATGGAAGACTCAAATACACCCGGTTAAAAAGTATTGCCGCCATTTACAAAAGCTATTACATGCTTGGCAAGGTGTTGACGGACAGGGTCGCCATTTCTACAAAATTCAGGGACAGATATCAATATACCCATGACGGAATGGAGCATATTGATGAGTTGCTTAAACAAAACAAGGGTGGTATTTTAATAAGCGGACATATTGGAAACTTTGAGGTTTCCCATTATTTTTTGGAGGATCGTTATTCCATTTCAAAGATTTTCATGGTGACCACACATGCGGAACATGAGAATATAAAAGAGTATATGGACGGCATTGTATCAAAATCCTCCATGGAGTTTATTGTGGTCCAAGAAGATATGTCGCACATCTTTGAAATACACAATGCCCTGGCACAGGGTGGTCTGGTCGTTTTTACGGGAGACAGATACCTTCCAGGCACCAAGACCCTAAAACAGGAATTCTTGGGTGCCGAAGCTGAATTTCCATTGGGCCCCTATCTTTTGGCCACCCGTTTAAAGGTGCCCGTACTGTTCGTGTATGTCCTGAAAGGCCCAAAAAAAGAATACCATCTTTACGCGAAACAAGCGGTTGCCAAGGCACGGGATCCACAAGCCTTACTAAGTGAATTCACCCAAAGCATGGAATGGATTTTAGTAAGGTATCCCTATCAATGGTTCAATTATTTTGACTTTTGGAAAGACAGTCTAAAGAAATGAAGGAAGTTTTAATTATATATTATTCCCAGACCGGACAGTTATTGACCATACTGGAAAATATCGCAAGAAACATACAAGGCGATAACGTTCGTATTTCCTATTATGAAGTAGTGCCGAAACCAGCATACGACTTTCCCTGGAAGAAGGAAAAATTCTATGATAGCTTTCCTGAATCTTTCCTTCAGATTCCAACCGATTTTGAATCTCCATCCAAAACGATTTTGGACAAAAAGTACGATTTGGTGATTTTAGGCTATCCGGTCTGGTATTTGACCCCATCGATTCCCATAAACTCATTTTTAAAATCGGCCGATGCAAAATTACTTCTTAAGGACACCCCAGTGGTTACGGTGGTGGCCTGTAGAAATATGTGGATCATGGCCCAAGAAAAAATGAAGAAGCTGCTGCTTGATGTAGGGGCGAAGTTGGTGGGGCATATCGCCCTTGTAGATAGAAATATCAATCATATCAGTGTGATCACCATTGCACATTGGATGTTTTCAGGCAGAAAGGACCGGTATTTGGGTATTTTTCCAAAACCCGGGGTATCTGATAAGGACATTAAAGAAGCGGAGCGGTTTGGGGCTCCCATTAAGCAAGCCCTGCTTTCCAATAATTATGACGCCCTTCAAAATGAAATTTTAGCCCTGAACGGAGTTAGGGTAAATCCCTTTCTCATCATGACCGATAAAAGGGGAAACGTACTTTTTTCCAAATGGGCGAACCACATTATCAAGAAAGGCGAACCCGGAAATCCCAAACGCCTCAAATGGATTGGTTTCTTCAAAAATTATTTGTTATTTGCTATTTGGGTCATAGCCCCTATAGTTTTTGTCGTATTTTTGCTGACTTATTTGCCGAGCTATAAACGAAGGAAAAGGGATAAAATCTATTATTCCTCGGTTGCGTTAAAAGAGAATTGATGAAGGACGTATTTATAACTAAAATTGCCAAATTTTTACCCAATAAACCCGTATCCAATGAGGAAATGGAGGAAAAACTGGGAGTTATAGACGGAAAGGCCTCCAAAGCTCGCCGTATCGTCCTACGCAACAATCAAATAAAACAACGGTATTATGCCATTGATGAACATGGCAATACGACCCATAACAATGCACAACTGACCAAAGAGGTGGTGGAGAAACTGTGTGATGAGAGTTTTACCACCAAGGACATCCAACTATTGTCCTGTGGCACCTCCAGTCCCGATCAAATATTGCCGTCGCATGCGGCCATGGTGCATGGATACTTGAAAAATGGCAACATGGAAATCAATTCGCCTTCCGGGGCATGTTGTTCCGGAATGAATGCCTTAAAGTACGGTTATCTTTCCGTAATGACAGGACAAGTGGAAAATGCCGTCTGTGCCGGTTCCGAACGTACCTCATCCTGGATGACCAACGATATTTTTGAAAACGAGGTCACCCATTTAAAGGAATTGGAAGACAATCCCATTCTGGCCTTTAACAAGGAATTCCTTCGATGGATGCTTTCCGATGGCGCGGGCGCCGTTTTATTGGAGAGCAACGCAAAAGGACCTAATCCTCTAAAAATCGAGTGGATGGAGGGCTACTCGTATGCGTTCGAAATGGATGCCTGTATGTACGCGGGTGCCGAAAAAACCGAGGATGGCAACCTAAAACCCTGGAGTGAATATCCTGCAGAGAACTGGGGAAAGATGTCCCTTTTTGCCATGAAACAGGACACCCGTTTATTGGGCGCCAACATCTTGGTCAAAGGAGTGGACAGCCTAAAACAAACTTATAAAAAACATGGCATAGGCCCAGAGGACGTGGACTATTATTTGCCCCACATCTCCTCGTATTATTTTAAGGAAGGCCTATACAAGGAAATGGAAAATCAAGGGATACCCATGCCATGGGAAAAGTGGTTTTTGAACCTTGAGCGGGTAGGCAATGTGGGTGCCGCTTCCATTTATGTGATGCTGGAAGAGCTTGTAGCATCGGGAAATTTGAAAAAAGGGGACAGAATTTTGCTTCATGTTCCGGAAAGTGCCCGATTTTCCTACATGTACGCTTATTTAACCGTCTATTAGATGGAACGATTGCAACCCCCAATTACCGATTCGGAATTCATTATCGAACTGATACCCCAAAAAAATCCGTTTGTAATGGTCGATACGTTGCACCATTTTTCAGAACATAAAATTGTATCGGGACTGACCGTAAAAAGCGAAAACCTTTTCTGTGTCGATGCACTATTTTTGGAGCCTGGGCTTATTGAGAATATGGCCCAAACGGTGGCCATGCACAAAGGCTACACTTATTATTTAAAAAATGAACCTGCTCCTGTGGGATACATTGGCGCCATTAAAAAAGCTGAAATTTTCGAATTGCCAAAATTAGGTTCAGAATTGGTTACGACCGTTACCATTCTCCATGACATCATGGGCGTCACCTTGGTGGAGGCAAAAGTCGAATGTGGCGAAAGAGTAATCGCAACCAGTGAAATTAAAACTGCTTTGGCATAAATCCAATGGAAAGGGACGGGCAAAAAATAGACATACGGAAGTTCTTGCCCCATAGGCCTCCCATGCTTTTGGTAACCGATATGCCCTTTGTGGACAGTACTTCCGTAATTACGGAATTCAACATACAGCCGCACTGCATTTTTTTGGAAAACGGATACTTTACCGAAGCGGGACTCATTGAAAACGCCGCCCAAACCTGTTCTGCTATCGTTGGCCAAAGTTTTTACGACGTAAAGGATTTTGAAGGTACAAGCAATGACCTCATCGGCTATATAAGTGCCATAAAAAAGGTCAGCATTTATGAACTGCCAAAAGTACATGAGGTTCTGGTGACAAAGGCACAGCTCTTGTCACGGTACGACCTTAACGGGGTAAGCATTTGCACTATGAGCTCCAGCACTTTTAGAAATGACGATTTAATTGTAGATTGTACGTTGAACTGTTTGATCCAAGAAGTACACGTATGAAGAAAGAAGATGTGCCGCAGGACGAAAGCAACCTGGCATCTGCCAATTTCAGGGAAATGGTCTATGCAGTGGACAAAGATGGCAAATACACGACTTCACTGAGCACCGGCTGGGACCCTAAAAAAATTGCCTTGGACAACGCCATCAAGGAAATAGAGGAGCGCGTGGCCAACGCAAGGAATCGGGTTCTGAACCGTGAGACAAGTCCCATTGAATATTACATGGAAGTCCATAAAATGGATATTCCCGTGCTGGCTAGCTATATGGGCCTATGGCAATGGCGCGTAAAAAGGCACTTTAAACCATCGGTATTTAAAAAATTAAGCCAGAAGACTTTACAGAAATATGCCGATGTATTCGATATCAGTATTGAACAATTGAAATCCATTGATGACGGAAAATCTTAAAATAGACTTTACCCACAATCAGTCCGCACATTGTGAAAACGGTGTGGTTTCAAACCTCATGAAACACAACGGTTTCCAAATAAGCGAGCCAATGGTCTTTGGCATAGGTTCTGGTCTGTTGTTCAGTTACCTGCCCTTCCTAAAGGTCAATTATGCCCCGGTTTTCACCTACCGTTCCATGCCAGGGTTCATATTCAATAAATTTGCGAAACGCACGGGTATAAAGATGAAACGGGAAAAGTTCAATAATCCAAAAAAGGCGCAGGAACGTCTGGACCAGAATTTGGCAAAGAACAATCCGGTAGGTCTTCAGGTAGGTGTGTACAATCTGGTGTATTTTCCAGATGAGTACCGTTTCCATTTCAATGCCCATAATATGGTCGTGTACGGCAAACACGGAGACCGGTATTTGATCAGTGACCCCGTAATGGAAGAGGTTACCAGCCTATCGAGTAAGGAGCTGGAAAAGGTACGCTTTGCCAAAGGCGCATTTGCGCCCAAAGGACATATGTACTACCCTATTTCTTTTCCGGAGAAACTGGAACTAAAAAGCGCCATTGTAAAGGGCATCAAACAGACGGCCCGGGATATGACGGCCCCCGTGCCCATTGTGGGCGTAAAGGCCATGCGGTGGGTAGCCAAAAACATTCGTAAATGGCCCAAAAAACTGGGGCCTAAAAAAGCGAACCATTATTTGGGCCAGATCGTGCGTATGCAGGAGGAAATTGGTACGGGCGGTGGCGGATTTAGGTACATTTATGCTGCATTCTTACAAGAGGCCAGTGTTTTACTGGAAAATCCCAAACTCATGGAGCTTTCCAAGGAGATGACTTCTATAGGTGACGCTTGGCGCGATTTTGCGGTGGACGCCTCCCGAATCTATAAAAATCGAAACGCAGAAAGTAACGGCTATGAAGATGTGGCCATCCAATTGGAAGCAATTGCCAACAGGGAAGAACATTTTTTCAAAACCTTGAAGAAAGCCGTATAAGTCGTCTAACCCTATGATTCAAACAGACCAACTTTCCAAAAAATACAAGGAGGCGGAACAGTACTCCCTTCTGGAATTGGACCTGAACATCCACACAGGGGAAATATTTGGATTGCTGGGCCCTAACGGCGCCGGTAAGACCACCCTTATTTCCATACTCAGCGGTTTGATAAAGCCGACTTCCGGTTCCTTCAAGATAGACGGACTTGATTACGCCTCGCACAAAAAGGAACTGAAACAACTGATCGGTATCGTACCCCAGGAATATGCCCTCTACCCTAGCTTAACGGCGTACGAAAACCTCTATTATTTTGGTAGTATGTTCGGGTTAAAAGGACCCTCGTTCAAAACTTCCATACAGGAACACTTGGAAATTTTGGGGCTCCAAAAATTCGCCCATAAAAAAATAAAGGGTTTTTCCGGTGGCATGAAACGACGGATCAACCTCATTGCCAGTATCCTTCACAATCCCAAAGTACTGTTTTTGGACGAACCAACGGTTGGGGTGGACGTCCAGTCCAAGTCAGTCATTATCGAATATTTGAAGGAACTGAATGCCCGTGGAACGACCATTATTTATACATCACACCACTTGAACGAAGCCGAAACCTTTTGTACCCAAGTTGGGATTATAGACCATGGCAAGCTATTATGTTTGGGTACGCCCAAGGAATTGATCCAAAACGAACAAGGTGCGGAACACTTGGAAGAGGTTTTCTTGGCCCAAACTGGTAAAGCCCTTCGCGATTATGCATAAACTCTGGGTATCGGCAAAAAAGGAGTTTTGGTTGCTCACCAGGGATATGGGCGGCCTGGCCGTTTTGTTCCTGATGCCATTGCTTTTGGTCGTTACCATCACGCTGATACAGGACAATACCTTTAAGACTATTCAGGAAAACAAGATACCTATTCTTCTGGTCGATTTGGACAAAGGCGAAGTCTCGGACCAGGTTGGAAATAACCTAATGGAGTCCCGTCTTTTTGAAATCGTTAGGGAAGAAAGTGAGGAACAAGCTCAGAACCTGGTACAAAAAGGAGAATATCAATTGGCCATTATCCTACCCAAACACCTGACGCGGGATTTACATCTGAAAATAGACCAAAACGTATCTGGAATATTGGCCCAGTTTGGGGTTGAAGAAACAAAGGATGGTCAAGAGTTAGAAATCGAAAAAAAGGAAATCAGGCTCTACTTTGATCCCGCCACCCAACAATCGTTCAAAAGCTCGGTACGGAACAACATTGATAAAATGATTTCCCAAATAGAGAGCAAATCCATTTACAAGGCCTTCCAAGAGGCCTTGGGCGAAGAAGAGTACAGTCCCATTTTTGATACGAAAAGTTTTATTTCCTTCACGGAGATCGTTCCGAATACCAACAAAAAAGAGGGAATTCCCAATTCCACACAGCACAATATTCCGGCCTGGACCCTGTTCGCCATCTTCTTTATCATTTTGCCCTTATCCATCAATATGGTACACGAAAAAAACCAAGGGACTTTTATCAGGCTTAGAACCCAGCCCGTTCCGTATGCCACAGTGTTGGGCGGAAAGGCCCTTGTCTTTTTGGTCGTTTCCCTCCTCCAATTTATTTTGATGTTATTGCTGGGCGTATACCTGTTTCCAGTAATTGGCCTTCCAAAATTGGACGTAGCGGGAAGAATTCCGCTGTTGATGAACGTAGCGTTTTTTGCAGGGCTGGCGGCTATTGGTTTGGGACTGCTGTTGGGAACCGTTGCCAAATCCCAGGAGCAATCGGCTCCCTTTGGGGCAACCTTTGTGGTGATTCTCGCGGCCATTGGCGGGGTTTGGGTGCCCGTTTTTGCCATGCCCCATTTCATGCAGCTGCTCTCAAAACTGTCCCCAATGAACTGGGGACTGAATGCCTTTTATGATGTATTTTTGAGAAATGTTGGGTTTGGGGAAATCCTTCTGGAAATAATCGCCCTTTTCCTATTTTTCATTGCAACAACGGTTGTGGCCATAATTTATAACGAAAGAAAAAATGCCGTCTAACAGTTCCAAGGAAATCAGTTTTACCAGCAAGGTACGTGTGCGTTTTACCGAAACCGACCCATTGGGTATTGTTTGGCACGGAAACTACATTCAATATTTTGAGGATGGGCGTGAAGCTTTTGGGAGGCACCACGGTATTTCCTATTTGGATCAGCAAAAGCATAATTTTTCATCCCCTATTGTTAAATCGACCTGTGAACACAAACTTCCCCTTCGCTATGGCGATGTTGCCGAAATTAGGACGACCTACGTGGATTCTGCCGCTGCCAAGATGATATTCAGGTACGAAATCATGAATCCCGAAGGAAAAGTGGTATGCACCGGGGAAACCGTACAGGTTTTTGTGGAACTCCAAGGGGAACTTTCCTTGGTCATTCCCGATTTTTTTAAGGAGTGGAAGAAAAAAGTAGGTTTATTGGATGGATAACGTTTACCTATCACATAACAACATCGTTTCTTCCTTAGGTTTTGATAGTACCACGGTTATCGATAGTATCGAAAAAGGAAACTGCGGGTTATCGGTCTATGAGGACAACAAGGTATTGCATGTGCCCTTTTGTTCCTCACGGATAGCCCCAAAGGAGCTTCAAAAACGATATGAAAACCTCAATCCCAACACGGAACACACCCGTTTGGAGAAAATGATGTTGGTTTCCCTTGCGGACACGCTAGAAAAAAAATCAAAAATAGGATTGGACGAAAGAACGGGACTACTTATTTCCACCACCAAAGGAAACATAGACGTTCTGGAGGAGGACAGTAATTTTGCGGAATCTAGGGCCTATCTTGCCGAATTGGGCGAACAGGTTCAGAAATTCTTCGGATTTAAAAACAAGGCCATCATTGTTTCCAATGCCTGTGTTTCCGGGGTTCTGTCAATTGCCGTAGCCAAAAGGCTGATTAAACAAGGTAGGTACGACCGCATTCTTGTGGTGGCTGGAGATCTGGTAACCCAGTTCATACTTTCTGGGTTCAATGCTTTTCAAGCCTTAAGCTTGGAACCCTGTAGACCGTACTGCAATTCCCGGACCGGCATCAATATCGGAGAGGTGGCGGCAAGTGTTTTGGTGACCAAAAACCCGAAGGAACTTGCGCCGGAATCTGTTCAAATCATGGGGGAGGCATCGTGCAATGATGCCAATCACATTTCGGGTCCTTCCCGCACGGGTGAAGGGCTGTACAGAAGTATTGAAAATGCCCTGGGACAATCCGGTGTTCGCAAAAAGGATATCGATTATATATCGGGACATGGTACGGCCACGATGTTCAATGACGAAATGGAGGCGATCGCCTTTGAACGGGCCGGCCTATCCAAAACACCCGTAAACAGTCTAAAAAGTTATTTTGGACACACCCTGGGAGCATCGGGCCTACTGGAATCCATCATCGGCATGCATTCCCTGCATAGAAACACTTTGTTCGCTTCTTTGGGTTTTGAGGAACTGGGCGTCTCAAGGCCCATGAACATTATCAAAAAAACAACCAATAAGGAACTAAACGTATTCCTGAAAACTGCCTCAGGGTTTGGCGGTTCCAACACCGCGGTCATCTTTAAGAAGGTATAAACTTTGTTATTATGATGTGGGGTATTAAATTCGCCTTTTTCAATCCTTGATTTTAAGAAATGCCAAAAAAATACATTAAGGCCATTGATGCACTGCAGGAGGCTCAGAAGATAGCTTTTGCCCCTTTCGTATTCCAGACCACGGTTTCGTTGAAAAACCTAGGCGTTTTTGACTTTATCTTTCAAAACGTAGCCAAAGGCGGGGTCACCCTTACCGAAATTTGTGAGGAACTCTCCATTAGCGAGTATGGCCTGAGCGTACTATTGGAAATGGCCGAAAGTGCCAACATTGTCTCCATGGACGAGCGCGGAAGGTATGAACTCACCAAAATTGGGTATTTCTTAAATTACAATCCTATGACCCAGGTGAACATGAATTTTACCCAGGATGTTTGTTACCAGGGACTTTTCCACTTAGAAGAATCCATCAGGGAAGGAAAACCTGCCGGACTCAAGGAATTGGGAAATTGGCCCACAATTTATGAGGGACTTTCCCAATTGAAACCTGAAATCCAGAAGTCATGGTTCGCTTTTGACCACTTCTATTCCGATGGCATTTTTGAGGAAGCGCTAAAAATCGTCTTTAGGCACCAGCCCAAACTGTTGTTCGATATTGGCGGAAACACCGGTAAATTTGCCATCCAATGTTGTGCTTATAACGAAGAGGTAAACGTGCATATTTTCGATTTACCGGGACAATTAAAGGTAGCCTTGAAGAATACCGCAGATCAAGGTTTTGGGGACAGGGTCCAAGGAAGTGAAATCGATTGGCTTTCAGAAAATCCGCAAATTCCCATGGGTGCGGATACGATTTGGATGAGCCAGTTTTTGGACTGTTTCTCCAAGGAAGAAATCCTAAAAATTTTCAAAACGGCCGTTAATGCCATGGATTCCCAAACGGAATTGATCATTATTGAGACCTATACGGACCGACAAAAATTTGACAACGCCAAGTTTACCTTGGAGGCCACATCCCTCTACTTTACCGCCTTGGCCAACGGAAACAGCAAGATGTACAAGGCCACGGAACTTATTGAACTTGCCGAAGCCGCCGGTTTGGAATTGAAGGATGATATAAGTTTGGGCGAATTCCACACATTATTCGTCTGCAAAAAGAAATAATTTTATTGGAGAACCGGTACTACATAGAATCCTTTAGCCACGTAAACAATGGCATCGTTTCCGTTAACGGCGCGCCTGTATTCAAGACCTTGGAAACCGATTTTAAATCGGTCATGAAATTGGCCTACAAACAGCTGATCGTGGATTATCCCAAGTTCTTTAAAATGGACAACCTGAGTAAACTGGGACTTTTGGCCGCGGAAGTGCTATTGAGGGAAGAATGGGAAAAAAATATCGCCATGGTATTCTCCAATAGGGCTTCCAGTTTGGATACGGACCGTGGGTACCAAGACTCCATAAAGGATGCCACCCACTACTATCCCAGCCCCGCCGTTTTCGTATATACCTTGGCCAATATCTGTATGGGCGAAATTAGTATCAAACACAAGATTCATTCGGAGAACTGTTTCTTTGTCATGGACGAATTCAGTCCTGAAACCCTGAGTTCCTATACTGAGGAATTGATGGATGAAAACAAGGCCGAAAAGGTATTATGTGGGTGGGTAGATGTGGATAATGAAAAATATGATGCATTTTTGTATGTTGTAGCGAAGAAAGGTACTTTTGTCCATTCGGATGCTGAAATAAACCGATTATATAAGACGACCCATGAGCAGTGATTTGAAACAAGAATTAAAGGAAAAAATTATAGAGCAGCTGAACCTGGAAGATGTTACCGCAGCTGAAATTGCGGACAACGATCCATTGTTTGGAGACGGTTTGGGACTTGACTCCATTGACGCGTTGGAACTCATCGTAATGCTGGACAAAGATTATGGCATTAAACTGGCAGATCCAAAGGAAGGCCGAAAAATCTTCGAGTCCATAGATACCATGGCCGCTTACATCAGGGCGAGCAAAGCCTAACTTGGTACCCTATCACAGATTTACATACAAGGTGTAATCTGCTATTTGTCTAAATATTTTCAATGAATCAAGGAGTTGCGATTACTGGAATGGGCCTAATTTCCGCTATTGGTAACAATGTTGCGGATAACTTCGCTTCCTTGATTTCCGGTACAATAGGCATTTCCAAAATTAGCCGTATAAAAACGGTCCATGAACATGAGATCATGGTGGGGGAAGTTCCGTTGACCAATGGGGAATTGGAAAAATTACTGGGCCTGCCCGCAGATTCCCATTCGAGGACTCCATTATTGGGGATCATGGCCGCAAAGGAAGCACTGGCACAGGCAGAAATTCAAGATATATCTGAATACAGAACCGGACTTATATCCGGCACTACGGTAGGGGGCATGGACAAATCCGAGCAATATTTCTATGACTTTTATGAAAGGGACCTCCATTGGAATCATATAAACAGCTTACATGCCGGTGACTCCACACAAAAAATTGCGGATGCCATAGGTCTTACCAAAAGCTTTGTAACCACCATTAGTACGGCCTGTTCCTCCGCCGCCAATGCAATCATGTTGGGGGCCAGAATGATAAAAAGTGGTGAACTGGATCGGGTAATCGTGGGGGGGTCGGACAGTCTTTCAAAGTTTACCATCAACGGTTTTAAGACCTTGATGATCTTATCCGATACGTATAACACTCCCTTTGATGAACACAGAAAAGGGTTGAATCTGGGCGAAGCGGCGGCATTTTTGATTTTGGAATCCGATGCAATCGTTTCCAAGGAAAACAAAAAGGTCTTGGCCTATGTAAAAGGCTATGGCAATGCCAACGACGCCTATCACCAAACCGCTTCCTCGGAAAATGGCGACGGAGCCGTCATGGCGATGGAGAAGGCCCTAAAAGTAGCAGGTATTACTCCAAGCAAGGTGGATTATATCAATGCCCACGGTACGGCAACGCCCAACAACGACCTTTCCGAAGGGAGGGCCTTACTTCGTGTGTTTAATGAGAACGTTCCGGAATTCAGTTCCACCAAACCATTTACGGGGCATACCTTGGCAGTAGCAGCGGGTGTAGAGGCCGTTTATTCCGTTTTGTCCATCCAAAACAACGTCATCTATCCCAACCTCAACTTTAAGACGCCCATGACCGAATTTAATTTGGTTCCGGAGACCCAATTAAAGAACAAGGAGATAAAAACGGTACTCTCCAATTCCTTTGGTTTTGGCGGTAACTGTTCTACCCTTATTTTTACCAAAGAGGCATGAAACCCTCATCGAGGGCATTGGTATGGTAAGTGAAATACCCAGGCGAAAGAAAATGTTTAAAAGTCAAGCCAATAAACTAATTTTAAACGCATGAAATTGGAGGTGTACATAAACAGTATCGGATCTGTTTCCGTCCAAAAAACTTTTGATGATTCGGGGTTTTTGGATGAGGTCGTTGATTATGAGGGCACTTCGGTTAAAGCGGTCGACCCCACTTATAGGGACTACATACCTCCAGCCGCGGCTAGAAGAATGGCAAAAGGCTTAAAAATGAGCGCCGTAAGCTCCCATAATGCCCTAAAGGAAGCGGGTCTGGACAATGTGGACGCCATCATCGTAGGTACGGGTCTAGGCTGCTTGGGCGAATCCGAAAAATTTGTGCGGGACTTATTGGATAACGATGAACAATACCTTACCCCTACCCGGTTCATTCAATCTTCCCACAACACCGTAGCGGGCTCCATTGCATTGGATATGGGGTGCAAGGGATACAATTTTACCTACGTGCATTCCAACATATCGTTCGAGTCCAGCCTATGGGACGCCAAGCTACAATTAGAGAACAATGAAGCTGAAAACATATTGGTAGGTGCCGTGGACGAATTGGTAGAACACCATGTAACCACCCATCAATTCATCGATCATATAAAAAAAGAACCCGTTTCCAGGGAACAGGTACTCCGCTCCGGCACCAAGGGCATTGTTTTTGGAGAGGGATCCCACTTTTTTGTACTGTCCAATCAAAAACAGGATACAACCTATTCAAGGCTCATTGCCATGGGAATTTACAATACCCTAAAGAAGGAGGAGGTCTCCGATACAATTCTGGTTTTTTTGCATACGAATGGATTGACACTCGAAGATTTGGACGGTGTCATTTTAGGTATCAATGGGGATGTAGATTTCGATACGATTTACCAAGACCTTGCAAATGGGATATTTCAAACTATTCCACAATTTGTGTATAAACATCTTTCCGGAGAATATGACACGGCTTCCGGTTTCGGTTTTTGGATGGCCAATAAAATCTTCAAAACCGGTAAGGTTCCAGAGGTCATCCGCTGGAACGATATAAAAGTAAGCCAACCAAAAAGGCTTTTGTTATATAACCAATATCGGGGTAAAAACCACAGTCTGGTAGTCCTGGAAAAATGCTAACTCGGAAAACAGTAAATACCATTTTCCTGTTGGGCCTGGCAGTCTTTGTGTCCCTATCATTTTTCAAACCGATATCTTGGCCCGCTTTCGCCCTATTGATGGCAAGTTGGTTCCTCTTGACACTGGGTGGTTCTTTTTTTATCCGGTGGAACTACCACATGACTTCCTTGAATTCAAATAACGAAATCAATAAACCCCAGGTCGCCATAACCTTTGATGACGGGCCGCATCCGGAATACACGCCAAAGGCGCTTTCCCTCCTAGAAAAGTACAATGCCAAGGCGACCTTTTTCTGCATCGGAAAAAATATTGAAAAACATCCGGAGCTATTTAAGGAGATTATACGGCAGGGACATTCCGTTGGAAACCATACCTTTTCACATGCCAACACTTTTGGTTTTTTTGGAACTGAAAAGGTTATGGAAGAACTTACCCTAACCAACAAACTTGTTGAAGGTATCTCAGGGTTAAAAATGGCCTTGTACCGGCCCGCTTTTGGTGTCACCAATCCAAGTATAGCCCGGGCGGTAAAAAAGTTGGGCTTAAAGACCATAGGATGGAACGTGCGTTCCTTGGATACAACCTTTAGAAATGAGGACCAGGTTTTAAAACGGATAACCAGCCGTACCCAAAACGGGGCCATCATCCTACTTCATGACACCAGTGCAAAATCAATCGCCGTTTTGGAACGATTATTGGTATTTTTGGAGGAAAGAAAGTTGCAATCGGTCACAGTAGACCAAATGTTCCAAATACGGGCGTATGAATAGAATCCTGGCAATCCTCTTATTATTCTCCTACTTGGGTTTCGCACAGACCAGAATGTCAGCGGAAGCGGCAAAATCCTTACAGCAATTGGTGAAACAAAAGGCAGAAGAGACCCAGACCATCACCAGTGATTTTGTACAGTACAAGCATTTGGACTTTTTGTCAAGCGACATCGAATCGACCGGGAAAATGGCTTACAAAAGCCCGGACAATGTGAGTTGGCAATACGTAAAGCCTTTCTCCTATAAGGTAGTCTTTAAAGGCCAAAAACTGCTTATCAATGACAACGGCAACAAAAGTAAACTGGATCTTGGTTCCAACGAACTTTTTAAACAGCTAAACCATTTGATAAGCGCCAGTATTAACGGGAATATGTTCAATGCCAATGATTTTGAAATTGCCTACTTCAAGGAGAACGAGACAAGTTTGGTGCATTTTTTACCCAGGGACCCTCAGTTTTCGGAGTTCATCCTAGCCTTCCACATCACATTTTCGCAAAGAGGGACCGTGGAAGAAGTGAAAATGATCGAACCCAGCGGCGATTACACCAGAATTGTTTTTTCCAATCGGATAGAAAACAAAACCCTACCCGATGCGGTTTTTGACCTTTAGCATTTTCCTGCTTCTATTAAGCTGTGCCCCGTTCCCAAAAAAAATGGGCTACCAACCCACTTCACTTGATGCACGGGAAATCAGGAACCCTTATTTTGCGGATGTACAAAAGGATTACGTCTACAAGGCGAACATCATTGTTTTCGAGAATAACTTCGGAGGGATCTTGGTCCTAAAAAAGTTGGCAGATCAAACCCATAGAATTGCCTTTACTACGGAACTTGGGAACACGATTTTTGATTTTACCCTTAGCGGGACCGACTTTAAAGTGAACCGCATCCTAAAGGAAATGGACCGTAAAATCCTTTTAAGTATCCTGGAACAGGATTTTAGAAGCTTGATCCAGGAAGAAATTGTACCATTGAATATCTACACGAAGAACGACAGCGAACTGACAAAGACCAAAATAGGTTCCAAAACACATTTCTACACGTTCAAAAACGATATCCTTACCAACATTACACGGGTGGGAAACGAAAAGGAAAAAGTGGTCATCACATTCTCAGAGATCGATGACCGTATGGCAAGACAAATTGTAATTTCGCACAAAACAATGAAACTTACCATATCTTTACAGGCCATCAAATGAAGAAGTCCATAACATTCCTGTTTTTGTTTGCATGTACCTTTCCCTATTTTTTAGGAGCTCAGGTAGCTCCCGGCATCAAAATGGGCTACAACGAAAGCACCATTAGCAAAACAAGGCTGGAACCAAAATCGGGATTATATATTGGTGGATTTCTGGACATTCCCATTACGAAGTTGTATACCATTCAACCGGAAGTTTTTTATTCCTCCCAGGGAGGTACCTCGGTGAGCCTGGATTACGGAGATGTTCAGATCGATTATTTGTCCATCATGGGCGCCAACAAATTCTATGTAGTTCCCAACAAGGGGTTCCATTTCAATCTTGGTTTGGGTCTGGATGTCAATTTAAAGAACAATTTAGTGAATTTGTCCAATGGTAACGGTGATGGAGAAATATCCCCTTTTGATGTGGTCGTTTTTGGAGGCATTGGTTATGAATTCAAATTTGGGCTTACTTTGGAGGCGCGGTACAAACAGGGAACCGTAAGTGTGGACTTTTTTGGTGCCAATGACCTTTACGAGGAAGCGGGAAGCAACCTGAACGGTGTTCTTCAAGTGGGCGCCGCTTATAAATTTAAAACCAAATAAATGCTGTTAGAAGGATTGTACGAGATTCAGGAATTTAATTACATGGAACCTTATGTGAAGGCCACGGTCAAACTCAACAAGGATCATGAAATCTTTGAAGGTCATTTTCCCGGCCATCCAGTGTTGCCCGGGGTCTGCGTAATACAGATTATTAAGGAACTCACCGAAAAATCCATAGAAAAAAAATTGCTGCTGTCCGTAGCTTCCAATGTCAAGTTCATGGCCGTTATCAATCCAGAAAAGAATGACACCGTTGAATTTGAAATTGAACTTTCCCAGTCAGATGACGAGGTAAAAATCAAAAATACGGTCAGCTTTGAGGACACCATGGCACTAAAATTGAACGCAAGTTTTAAAATTACGGCCTAATGAAGATGCTGTTGCTTGGTTTTCTGAGTCTTATAGCCTATTCCACATCCTTGGATGAGGTACGTAGCTTGTATCCAAAGGCCAAGGACGATGCCTCCATAACGAACACCCTCGCTGAAAAACTATCTGGCATTTCCCAAGATGATGCCATCGAACTTTATGGATATAAGGGAGCCGTTTTGACCTTAAAGGCCGAACATGCCAAAGCCGTCAAGGATAAAAAAGGGTTTTTTAAGGAAGGCGTAAGCATCCTGGAGGCCGCCATCGCTTCGAAACCTGGGAACATCGAACTTCGTTTCATCCGTTTGAGCGTTCAGGAAAATGCTCCCAAGATTGTAAAGTATAACGATGCTATCGATGCCGATAAGGATTTTATCCTAGACCACTTTTCAGGAATTAGGGATGGTTCCCTGAAAAAAATGATCCGTAACTATATTCAGGGTTCAAAGGTATTTACCTATGAGGAGAAGTCGGCCCTGTAGACCTATTTGATTGTGTATCTTTACGAAGAGTTCTAGGCCCATAAAACCTAAAAGCCCGTGCCAAACCAAAAGCCCATACAGGAAAGAATGCAGCAATGGCGATGCTGTGTCCTTATACCTACGTACAACAATGAAAAAACCTTGGCCCGGGTACTGAAGGATGTATTGCGGTACACTTCCAATATCTTAGTGGTAAATGATGGGGCCACAGATGGTACTCCCCAAATCTTGGCAGAGTTCCATGAAATTGACGTGTTTCATTTGGAAAAAAACCAAGGTAAGGGCAAGGCCCTTAAAACCGGCTTTAAAGAGGCTTTAAAAAAAGGCTACCAATATGCCATTACCATGGATTCCGATGGGCAACATTTTGCGGAGGACATTCCCGTGTTTCTGGATGCCTTGGAGACAGAGACCACAAAAAACGTCCTATATATTGGTGCTAGAAACATGGCCCAGGCCGATGTTCCCGGAAAAAGTAGTTTTGGCAACAAATTTTCCAATTTTTGGTTTTGGTTTGAGACTGGTACTTGGCTTCGGGATACGCAATGCGGCTATCGTCTTTATCCACTTAAAGAGATCGAAAAACTATCGCTTTATACCCCCAAGTTCGAATTTGAGATCGAGGTCATTGTAAAAGCCTCTTGGAAAGGCACCTTGGTTAAAAACGTCCCCGTCAAAATTTTATATGACGACGTGGACCGGGTCTCCCATTTTAGGACGGTCCCGGATTTTACTCGGATCAGCATCCTCAATACATGGTTCGTGCTGGTCACCATATTCTATATAAAACCGCGGGATTTTTTTAGAAAGATAAAAAAAAAGGGAGTCAAGAAATTCCTTTTGAACGATGTGCTGGGAAGTAACGATTCCCCTGCGAAGAAAGCGGGATCAATTGCCTTGGGGGTGTTTATTGGCCTTAGTCCGTTTTGGGGGCTCCATACACTTTTGGTGCTTTTTTTATCCTTCTTATTGAAATTGAACAAACCCATTGCCTTTGCTTTTTCCAATGTTAGCCTTCCTCCTTTTATACCCTTCATAATACTTGCAAGCCTGCAGACCGGTAGTTGCTTTTTAGGGGAATCCTTTACACTTTCAATGGATTCCATCAATGAGAATTTCGACTTCTTGATACACCTCAAGGCCTATCTTCTGGGAAGTTTGGTATTGGCCATTTTAGGTGCGGTACTTTTTGGGGGAATAGGCTATCTTACCCTTACATTTTTTGGAAAGCGGAAAATGGCCGTCAACAATGGGTGATTTCTTTTTTACTGCATACCAGCGAATACGAAAAAACAGGACAGTAAGTGTTTTTCTGCTACTTCTTATCATTGCAGGACTTATAGTTTGTACTACCAGAGTCAATTTTAAGGATGACATCACGGCCCTAATACCTTCCAACCCGGAGTCTAGGCGCATCCAAAAAGTATTGAAGTCCATTGCCTTTACGGACAAAATCATTGTAAATATTGAAAAAAAGGAAGCAGGGTCCGTGGAAGAACTTACCAAGTATGCATCAGAATTCCTGGACAGCCTTCAAAATGGGTATTCAGATTATGTCAAGAACGTTCAAGGAAATGTCGCTGATGCACAGGTACTGAACACGTTGGATCTGGTGTACAACAATCTTCCCGTTTTTTTGGACAAACCGGATTATGGTAGCATCGAACAAAAACTTTCAAATGAAAGTATTGACGTGCAAATGGCCCAAAACTATCGCACGTTGGTCTCCCCATCGGGAATCATTGCCAAAAAGAATATTCTCAAGGACCCGCTTGGACTTTCCTTCATTGCACTCAAAAAACTTCAAAAAATAGGTATTGCCGAGGATTTTATCATCCGCGATGGTTTTTTGTTGAACAAGGAGGAGACCAATATCCTATTGTTCATCACGCCTACACATCCTTCCAGCGCCACGGTGGAAAACAAACCCTTGGCCGAAGGCCTGTATGACATTCAAAATAGCTTGAACGTATCATACGCCGGTAAAGTGGATGCTTCGTTTTTTGGCGCGGCCTTGGTTGCGGTGGCCAATGCCCAGCAAGTCAAGAACGACATCCTATTTACGGTGAGCATCGCCATGGTCGTTCTTCTTGTACTATTGATCTTGTTTTACAGACGCCTCGCCCTGCCCTTCATACTTTTTGCCCCAACACTTTTTGGGGCGCTTTTGGCGATGGCCCTATTGGCGATTTCACGGGAGTTCCTTTCGGCGGTCTCTTTGGGAATCGGGGCGATATTACTGGGGGTTACCCTAGACTATGCCCTGCATATTTTGACCCACATTCGCAAAGGCGAAGAACTGCAAACGATGTACCGGGAGGTGGCTCCCTCCATTTTAATGAGCAGCCTTACGACGGCTTCGGCCTTTCTATGCCTATTGTTTTTGGAATCCCAAGCGCTACAGGATTTGGGACTTTTTGCATCGGTCAGTGTAGTGGGATCGGCTGTTTTTTCGTTGTTGTTCATCCCACAGGTATATGCTTTTGAGGGACATCGGCCCAAGGATTCCAACATATTGGAAAAAATGGCGGCTTTTGAATTCCATAAAAATAAATGGGCCATTGGTACTGTACTCTTGGGGAGTATACTGAGTATTTTTTTCTACAGCCGCGTGGGTTTTGACCAGGATATCGCCAAACTCAATTATGAATCCGAAGTGTTGACCGCTGCGCGGAAAAAATTGGAGTCATTAACAGATCTGGAATCAAAATCGGTCTACCTATCCACCTTCGGAACTGAACAGGAAAAGGTTTTGCAACGGAACGATGTCATTTATACCGACCTACTAAGACTGAAAAACGAAGGAAGACTTGTCAATTTTACCTCTGTGTCGAGCCTTGTTAAATCCGAAAAGACCCAAACCGATAAAATAAGGCAATGGCAGGAATTCTGGTCGCGACCCAGAAACGATTCCTTAAAGAAACACTTAAATAATAGCGCCGATGCTTTCGGCTTTAAGGAAGGTACCTTTCGACATTTTTACGATTGGCTCCAGGGTGATTTCAAACCCATGTCCGTATCCTCGTTCAAGGAATTTCCGGCACTCAGTGTCGATGACTATCTTGTAACCGACAGCACAGGAACAACAGCCACTTCGCTCCTCAAATTGAACGAAGATCAATACCCTGGCATCAAAACCTACTTTGCCAATCATGAAAATACGCTTTTGATCAACCGAAAAGAGGTCAACGAATCCTTCCTGGGAACTTTAAAGGAAGACTTTAATCGTCTGCTCTGGCTGTCCCTACTCGCGGTTGTCATTATTCTGGCCCTATTTTACAGAAGCCTTTCGCTTACCCTGGTCACTGGTATACCCATTTTTTTAACATGGTTTTTGACCGTGGGGATTATGGGGATTTTGGATATCGAATTCAATATTTTCAATATCATCATCTGCAGTTTTATCTTTGGGCTGGGAGTGGATTATAGTATCTTCATTACCAACGGATTGCTCATGGAGCACCGAACAGGCATTAAAACCCTCCCGACGCATAAAACTTCGATCATACTTTCGGTCATTACGACCATTGCCAGTGTAGGGGTAATGGTTTTTGCCAAACATCCCGCGCTGTTTTCCATATCCAGGGTATCCTTGATCGGGATTTTTTCTGCGGCTTTTGTGGCGTTCACCATTCAACCGCTATTGTTCCAACTGTTTATCGGCACTAAAAATAAGCGGCCTATTTCACTGCGCTATTTTGTGCATTCCGTTCTTTCCTTTGCCTATTTTGGCCTGGGCGGACTCCTATTTTCCCTATATGCATGGGTAGTGACTTTGTTGAACCCAACCCAACCTAAAAAAGAGAACCTAGGTTTTCATAAGTCGGTTTCCAAGTTGATGAAATCGGTCTTATACACCAACCCTTTTGTCAAAAAGCAGGTGTTGAATCCTACTAAGGAAACTTTTGAAAAACCGGCAATGCTCATCGCCAACCATACCTCATTTTTGGATATTTTGTGTATTGGGATGCTGCATCCCAAGATTATCTTCCTAGTAAACGATTGGGTCTACAACTCTCCCATTTTTGGAAAGGCAGCAAAGTTGGCAGGAGCCTATCCAGTCTCTGGCGGTGTGGAAAACGGGGAGGAATATGTGGCCGAAAAACTCCAGCAAGGATTTTCCATCATCGCTTTCCCGGAAGGTACACGTTCCACATCCAACAAAATAAACAGGTTTCATAAAGGAGCATTTTACTTGGCCGAAAAATTCAAATTGGACATCATCCCCATTTTGATACATGGGAATTCCGAAGTACTTCCAAAAGGCAGTTTTGTGATTAGGGACGGCGGTATCACGGTGAAAATCCTACCGCGAATTGTACATGGGGACAAAAAATACGGGGAGAATTATACCCAACAGGCAAAAAAGATAGGTGTTTATTTTAGGAACGAATTTCAAAACATGCGTACGCATGTAGAAACCAAGGATTATTGGAGAAAAACCCTGTTGGAGCATTCTCGCTTTAAAGGGAAGGCGCTGTTTAATCGGGTAAAAACCGATTTACAACAAAATGCTGTAGTCTATCATGATTTGCTAAGGTCAATTTCATCCAAAGGAAAAATCGTACATCTTTCCAAGGACAATGGACAGTTGGACCTACTCTTATCCATAGATTCTTCAGAACGTAAACTTCACTCATTTATAGAAAACAAGGAGGCTTCAACAGCCTTGAAACAGAATTTTCTTTACAATAATTATAGTAAAATAAACCTGTACGATACTCCAGAGGATGCATTAGCAAACGAGGCGGAAATTCTACTATTCAATTTGGATACATACTCCTTTTCAGAATCTTTATTTGCGAAATTTGAGACCATATTTCTATTGAAACAGGGCAAACAGTTGAAGTATGCCGAAGTTTTACCCTCAGATTTTCTGGTTAAAGCGCAAAATGATAATTTTATTGTACTCAACAAAAATCCATCACATTGAAGAAACAGTACGATGTCGTCATCATTGGTAGTGGTATGGGCGGACTCGTGGCCGCCAATATCATGGCCCGTGAGGGACTTACTGTTTGTGTGCTGGAAAAGAACAACCAATTTGGGGGCAATCTGCAGACCTTTGTTCGGGACCGTACCATATTCGATACCGGGGTCCATTATATTGGCGGATTGGCACCAGGGCAAAACCTACATCGCTACTTCGACTATTTGGGTATTCTGGATGGTCTGCATCTGAGAAAAATGAACAGGGACGGGTTTGACATCATCACATTTGACAACGATGAAATTGCCTACCCGCATGCCCAAGGCTATGAAAACTTCATAGACCAACTGGCAAAACAATTTCCGCAGGAAAGAAAGGCTATTGAGAGCTATTGCAAAAAACTTAGGGAAATATGCTACAAGTTTCCGCTTTACAATTTGGAGGAAGGAAAGCCCTATGGAAACGACCCGGAGCTTTTTCAACAAACCGCGAAGGAATACATTGCCAGTATTACCCAAAACGAAAAGCTGCGTGCGGTTTTGGCAGGTTCCAATTTGTTGTACGCCGGCGACCCTGACAAAACTCCATTGTATGTACACGCCCTATCCATCAATTCTTATATTGAAAGTGCCTACAGATGTGCCGATGGGGGTAGCCAGATTACCAAATTATTGATCAGAAAGCTTAAGGAAAACGGCGGGGAGGCCTACAAGCACAGTGAGGTAACGGATATAACCTGTACGGGCAAGAAATTGGAATCGGTTACCCTAAAGAACGGCAAAAAAGTGTACGGCAATATCTTCATTTCCAACATAGAACCAAAGCATACCCTACGGATGATCGGGGAGGAGCACTTTAGAAAATCCTATAATCACCGCATCCAGAATATGGAGAGTATAATATCTGCCTTTAGCATTCATATTGTATTGAAACCGAAAACTTTTAAATACCTCAACAAAAACTATTACCATTTTAAGGATTATAGAAAGGTCTGGGACGCCCACAAGTATACCCAGGAAACCTGGCCGGAAACCTACATGGTTTCCATGGGGGTACGTAAAAATCAGGATGCATGGGCAGAGCAACTTACAGCCATTACCTACATGCGGTATGAGGAGGTAAAAGAATGGGAAAACACCTTTAATACGGTAGCCCATTCACGTGACCGCGGAAAAAGTTATGAGGAATTTAAAAAGCACAAAACAGCCGTGTTTCTGAAGGAACTGGAGAAAAAATTTCCTAATATCAGGGAGTGTATCCGGTCCGTATATGCTTCCACCCCACTATCTTATAGGGACTATATAGGGAATCATCAAGGATCCATGTACGGTTACGTAAAGGACGTTAACGACCCTTTAAAATCCTTTATTTCGCCCCGGACCAAAATCGAAAACCTATATTTAACGGGGCAAAGCCTGAACATGCATGGCATTCTAGGTGTCACTATCAGTGGTGTGGTTACCTGCTCCGAGATTTTGGGAGGCTCCTATTTGATCAACAAGATTACCGATACACTTGCGAAAAAGGCCAACGAAAAAATGACCGTCTAATGGGCACATTTAAAACAACTCCAATTACAGTATTGGAAACTATTTCGAAGGAAGATTTTATCCGAAATTATTACAAGCCCCAGAAACCCGTGTTATTGAAGGGCCTGACCAAAGATTGGCCCGCCTATGAAAAATGGTCCTTGGATTATATTCAAGGAAAGGCGGGCGACCAAATCGTGCCTTTGTACAACAACGAACCGGCCAAGGACAAACAAAGTGTATACGCGCCCGTGGAGGAAATGAAATTGGCGGAGTATATTGAAATACTTAAAACCAAGCCTACGGACCTTCGGATTTTCTTTTATGAAATCCTAAAAAAAATGCCCGAACTAACAAACGATTTTGAGTACCCGGACATTGGCCTAAAGTTTTTTAAAAAACTACCCGCCTTGTTTTTCGGTGGTGGGGAGTCCAAGGTATTCATGCACTATGATATCGACCTACCGGATAGTATGCATTTTCACTTTGACGGTCATAAGCATGTGACCCTATTTTCACCGGAACAGACCAAATACCTGTATCGAGTGCCGTATTCCATCCATAACCTGGAATCCATCGACATGGACAATCCGGATTTTGAAAAATATCCTGCCCTGCAATATGCCGAAGGAATTACCGCCAACATGGAACATGGCGATGCCCTTTTTATGCCCAGTGGCTATTGGCACTACATAAAATATCTGGATGGCGGCTTCTCCATGACGCTCCGAGCGCTTCCCCGAAACCCCAAAAGATTCGCGAACATGCTCTATAATGTATTGGTAATGCGCAATTTTGACAACTTTACCCGAAAGCATTGGGGACAAAAATGGTTGGATTACAAAGATCGGATTGCCATAAAAAAGACACATAAAAACCTAGTGAACCTTTCATAATTGGGAAATTACAGGCCATTACTGCGAGTTTTTTGGATACCGATGTGCATGGCACTATGCGTATCCTGTGGGGTTTCCAAATCCTTACAGGAGAAGCCCGATGTCTCCATGTATCAAACTGAAATTCCGGCACGTAAAAAAATAAACAATTCCACCTTTACCATTGCCCATAATTTCCTGCGTAAGAACCGTCAAGGTCTATGGGAACTTAAGGTTAGTGGAAATCCCTTGGAACTGGGGCTAAAAACGGGCAGCCTCACACAAGAATTGTTCAATGAACAGGAGGACATTTTTGTAAATAAGATAGATGAACTGGTACCCTCCAAGGGCTATCAAAATCTACTCCGTAAGTTTTTGGCCTGGTTTAACCGTAAAATGTACCTCAATATTGATTCGCAATTTAAGGCGGAACTTTATGGGGTCTCCCAGTATGCCTCCCCCAATTACGATTACATAGCAAAACCGTACCAACGGGTCATGTATTTTCACGGTGCCCATGATATTGGTCATGCCCTACAGGATTTGGCCTTAGTGGGCTGCTCCTCCTTTGCGGCTTGGGGAGATAGCACTGAGGATGGTAAATTATTGATCGGCAGGAATTTCGACTTCTACGCCGGGGATGCCTTTGCTAAGAATAAAATCATTGCATTTGTAGAGCCTGATCATGGTTACAAATTCATGTCGGTTACCTGGGGTGGCATGATCGGTGTGGTATCCGGGATGAACGATCAAGGGTTGACCGTCACCATCAATGCCGGAAAGTCCCAATTTCCCCTAATTGCCAAAACTCCTGTTTCATTGGTAACCCGTGAAATTTTACAATATGCCTCCACCATCGATGAGGCCATAGAAATTGCCAAGAAACGTGAAGTCTTTGTTTCGGAATCCATATTCGTGGGAAGCGCCAAAGACAAAAAAGCGGCTATCATTGAGGTCTCTCCCAAGAATTTCGGGGTCTATGAAGTGGAAAATTCCGATCAGTTGATCTGTGCCAACCACTTCCAAAGTGCTGCCTATGCAAATGATAAAAAAAATCAGAAACATATTTTGGAAAGCCATTCCCAATACCGTTATGAACGGATGGAAGAACTTTTGAAGGAAACGCCCAAAATTGGCCCGCAAGATGTGGTTTCCATATTGCGGAACAAAGAGGGCTTGGACGAGGAAAAAATAGGGTACGGAAATGAAAAGGCATTGAACCAATTGCTGGCACATCATGGTATCGTTTTTAAACCGGAGGACCTCATGGTCTGGGTCTCTAGCAATCCGTATCAATTGGGCGAATTTGTGGCCTATGACCTAAACGAGGTGTTTAATCTTTCCGCATTTGCCGATGCTCCTATAGCCGAAACGGAACGCAATATTTCCAAAGATCCCTTTTTACAAAGCGAAGCTTACCTGAATTACGAACGATATAGAATTTTGAGAGATGAAATAGAGGATGCTATTTCCAATGAAGCCCATGTGGAGCAAACCAAATTGAAAAAATTGGTGCAACTAAACCCTTATTTCTGGGAAGGCTATTATCTGGCAGGATTGTATAATTACAACAAGGGCTACGATTTGGTAGCCAAAGGCTATTTTGAAAAGGCCTTGGAATTGGAAATTACTACTGTTCCAGATCGGGAAAATGTGGAGAAGTATCTTCGTAAACTACGATGACTAGGAACTCCTAAAAAATAACCCCGATATCCATAAAGGGCACCGGGGCTTATCAAAACTTTGATTTAATTTATTTTCCCAACATCAAGAGTTCATTGCAACGGATTTCCGTAATATAACGCTTGTCACCTTCCTTAGTCTCATAAGAGCGATGGGTCAGTTTACCTTCTACGGCCACTTGCTTTCCTTTCGTCAAATAATTTTCTACGATTTCCGCAGTCTTGCCCCAAGCTACTATGTTATGCCATTGGGTGTCATCTACTTTCTCGCCCTTTGCATTTTTGTAGCTCTCGGTGGTAGCCAATGAAAATTTGGCCAATTTGGTACCATTCTCCATGGTTACGATTTCTGGGTCCTGACCCAAGTTTCCAATCAACTGTACTTTGTTTTTAAGTGCGTTCATAATTTTAATTTTTAGCGTTAAACAGTTAATACTATCGAATTGCTTTTGTTCGACGGGACAAACTTATAACCACTCCAAATCGGTACTCGGTTTTAAAACACTTATTTTCGTTTGTTATCGTTTACAGTCGTTTGTAAACTTTTATTTGATTGATTTACAATATATTGCATTTAATTTTTAATATTACTTAAATTGATTTATTTACTTGCGTTTTACGGTTTCCGAGCATCTCTTAAAAAGGACCTGCCCCCTCTAAAGCAGAAATAGGCAATAACCCAACCAATGGATTGCCAGAACCAATCTATTGATAACTCATGTCTTACCCCTGAATCTGGTTCAAGAATTAAATACGGAGTTCGCCCTAATATGGGTAATAAATCGGGAAGAAGGAAAACTCCAATTGCAATACTTAATATGGTGAAAAATATCCCAAGTATTGTCTCTAGTATTTTACGCCCTTTTGACACTTCAATAAAAATATTCATTTTACTGTTATTCAAAAAACTTTAAATTTATTAGGATACTATATATTAAAATGCCTTGACCAAATAAATAAAATCATTCATATTTCAAACACTATATAATACAACAAGAACTTCCATATGAAATCAGCCTTTACTTTTATTTGTTCACTTTGGATTCTTTTCAGCTTGCAGGGTCTGTTTTCACAACGGTTGCAAGTGAGCTCCAACGGGCGGTATTTGGTGACCCAAGAAAACGAACCTTTCTTTTGGCTGGCGGATACGGCCTGGGAACTTTTTCATCGATGCGATGAAAAACAGGCTGCCCTGTACCTATCAAAAAGAGCGGAACAGGGATTCAATGTCATACAAGCGGTGGTGCTGGCAGAACTGGATGGGTTGAACGACCCTAACCCGTATGGAGAAACACCCTTGAATAACAACGACCCAACATCTCCAAACGAGGCTTATTTTCAGCATGTGGACCGTATCATCCAAATGGCGGATTCCTTAGGACTTTATATAGCCTTGCTTCCCACTTGGGGTGATAAGGTCAACACCAAGGAGTGGGGTGTTGGTCCGGAAATCTTCCATCCGAAAAACGCCTACTCATTTGGTGAATGGATGGGAAACCGATACAAGGATTTCGAGAATATCATTTGGGTCATCGGGGGAGATAGAAACCCTAGGAACGAAAGTGATGACGTACTTATTTGGAACCAAATGGCCGAAGGCATCGTCAAAGGTGCCGGTGGCTATGACCGAACCTTAATGACCTATCATCCACAACCGACCCAAAACGGAGGTTCCTCCACTTGGTTTCACGATCAAAAATGGTTGGATTTCAATATGCATCAAACCGGACATTGTGCAAACAAAGGTACATACAAGCACATCCAACACGATTATGCCCTTAATCCCATAAAACCCGTTTTGGATGGAGAACCCCTCTATGAAGATCATCCTAATTGCTTCAATGCAAAGGAGCTTGGCTACAGTTCAGCGGAAGATATCAGAAGAATTATGTATTGGAACGTTTTTGCAGGGGCATTGGGTCAGACTTACGGTTGCCATGCCGTTTGGCAGATGTACACTCCGGACAAGGAACCTATAAACGGACCCTTGCGCCCATGGACCGCCGCTTTGGACATGCCCATGGCCAATCAGGTAAAGTATCTTAAAAATTTAATGCTGTCCAGACCCTACCTAACCCGTATACCCGACCAAGGTATAATTCATGGTGAACAAGCGGAGAACAATGATTACAAGATTGCCACGCGAGATCAAAATGGTAGCTACGCCATGGTATATATGCCTACTGGCGGAAAAGTTGATTTGGATGTGACCGCATTGACTTCCAACAAATTGACAGCTTGGTGGTATGACCCCAGAACGGGGAATAGCTTTTTGGGCGATGAAGTGTTGAAATCGGACCACGTAATCATTAACGCGCCCACCTCCGGTAAAGGCCATGATTGGGTGTTGGTGCTGGACGCGACCCCAACCGGGTTTTCCAAGCCGGGAGTAGCCAGGTAAATGGAACCTTGAAATAATAGTAGCAACTCCGTAATTTTTCCTATCTTAAAAGCTTCAAAATACGAACTCCCTATGGTTTTAAACGTGACCGATAATCCGGACAAAAAAAGATACGAGGTATCTGTGGAAGGCTCCACGGCCTTTGTGGAGTACATCAAGGCAAAGGATAAAATCTACCTCACCCATACGGAAGTACCAACGGCCTTGGAAGGCAAGGGCATCGGTTCATCGCTCGTCTTAAAAGTATTGGAAGATTTAGAACGACAGAATCTGACCCTTGTTCCCCTGTGCCCCTTCGTAGCGATGTACTTAAAAAAACATCCTGAATGGAAAAAATTGGTCATGAAAGGCATCAACATTGAATAATCGAATTTTATGGATAAAGAAATCGTAAAGGAATACACCAACGGTGAACTGACCGTGGTGTGGAAACCAAAGAAATGCATTCACTCAGAGGTCTGTGTAAAAACCCTGCCACAGGTATATGACCCCAACGGAAAACCTTGGATTACCCCGGAAAATGCCAGCACAGAGGCTTTGAAATCGCAAATCGAGGCATGTCCATCTGGAGCATTGACCTTTTACATGAACGGGAATTCAAAAGCAGCATCAGAAAAAGCCGAAGAAGGACAAAAAACGGCGATTGCCGTACTTGCCAACGGTCCCCTACGCGTGTCGGGTAATTTGCAGATACAATTGGCTTCCGGAGAAACGGTACAAAAAGAAGGAACCACGGGCTTTTGTAGATGTGGTGCTTCGGAAAACAAACCCTTTTGCGATGGATCACATCGAAAAATACAATTCATCGGATAACCAAGATAAAAACAAAGCAACCCTATGGAATTAGCCATACATAACTGGATGCGGGCAGAATCCCTAGAACATACCTTGGGCCGTATTGCCAAGCTGGGATATACCCGTCTGGAAATCCAGGGCACCCCGGAAAACTATGATGCCAAAAAAATAAAACCTGTCATGGACGACCATGGCATACAATGCTGGGGTTCCGTCACCTTAATGTTGGAAGAGCGAAACTTATTGGCGAAGGACCCCGCGCAGCGAAAAATGTCAGTGCAGTATGTGAAGGATGTAGCCAAAATGGTATATGACCTTGGTGGTTCCGTGATCTCGCTGGTTCCTGCAACGGTCGGTAAAATTATCCCGGATGCCACCCCGGAACAGGAATGGGAATGGGCCGTTAAAGGCGTGAAGGAAATCTATGCCTATACAGAGGATTTAGGGCTCAAAATAGGCATAGAACCTATCAACCGATTTGAAACCTATTTTATCAATCGGGGCGGACAGGCATTGGCCCTTGCAGAGGCCGTAGGACCCAATTGCGGGGTGTGCTTGGACACCTTTCACATGAACATTGAGGAGGTGGACATGTTCGAAACGATGAAAAAAGTGGGCGACCGCTTGGTAAACTTCCATGTGGCGGACAATAACCGCATGGCGCCCGGCATGGGCCATTTGGACTGGGCACGAATCATACGCACGCTGAACGAGATCAATTATGACCAGGTACTCTCGGTTGAGTTCTGCGCCCCCTTGGATAGGACCCCGGCCAATCCCTTCCCCAATTCCATCGATACTGACCCGGAAGGCTTGACCGCTGAACAGAAGAAATTTTTGGAAGATCATGGCAGTTCCGCCGTTACGGATGAATTCTATACCATGCTGACGAAAAAATCCATGGAAACATTGACCAAACTGATCAATAAATGAAAATAGCGAATATTGAGGCTTTCTGGTTGCGTTGTCCCATCCCCAAGGAAAAGCAACATTTTAGCGATTACGGACTGCTGACCAATTTTGATATGACACTGGTGGTAGTCACCACGGATACCGGTCTACAAGGTTTTGGGGAGGCCAAGGCCGCGGTGGGATCCTCGGGATCCTGTGCGAGTATTGTTAGTTGTATCGAGAACGAACTAAAACCCCAACTAGTGGGGCAGGATGCCCGAAATATTTCTCGAATCTGGGAGATGGTCTATAACGGAACTCGTGACCACTATTCCTTGTCCCGAGGTCGTAAGTTTCCTATTTTAGGCCGACGGGGACTTACCATTTCCGCCCTTAGCGGTATCGATACCGCCCTTTGGGATATCAAGGGAAAGGCCCTCAACGCTCCGGTGGTGGATCTGTTGGGCGGTAGTTGCCGAGAGAAAATGGAAGCCTACGCCAGCGGTGGATGGGCCAAAATGGATGCCATTGGGGAGCAATTGAAAGGGTACACCGCCAAAGGTTTTTCGGGGGTGAAAATGCGTGTGGGCATCATGGACGAGACAGTAAAAGCGAGCGTGGATCGCGTAAAGGCCGCACGTGAAGCCTTGGGCGATGCTATCAAGTTGATGACGGATGCCCACGGCACCTTCAGCGTGCCGGAGGCCAAACAGTTCTGTCGTGGTGTGGCCGATTGCAACTTGTATTGGTTCGAGGAGCCCATCAATCCCGATAATAAAATCGGGACCGCCGAAGTGCGTTCCCAGACCCATATTCCCATCGCTGCCGGGGAAAGCGAATATACGGCCTTTGACATCAGGGATATGATCGCGGAACGGGCCTTGGATGTCATCCAGCCCGATTGTGCCATTATCGGCGGTATCACGGAGGCCATGCGTGTATCGCAATTGGCCCATACCTATCAGTTGGAACTGGCACCGCATTGTTGGGGATCTGCCTTTTCCTTTATGGCCGGACTATCGGTGGCCTTTGCCTCGCCTTCGGCTAATGTCATTGAATTTTCCTTGGGTGGAAACCCCATGATGTACGACCTGGTGAAAGAACATATTAGTGTGGACCAAAACGGCATGATCGCCGCTCCGGACAGACCCGGTTTGGGCCTGACGCCCAATTGGGATTTTGTAAAAGAATTTAAACAATAAGAACCATGGCAAAAGCAGTAAAAATCAATCATGTAGCCTTGGTGGTGAGCAATTTGGAGGAAGCTTGTGAATTTTATGAGCATGAACTGGGCCTGGAACCCATTCCCGCATTTTTGTTCGACTACCCAACGGCCTTTTTCAAGTTCAATGAGGAGCAACAGCTACACCTGACCGAATGGGAAGATAGCTACTCCTTTCGAGGACATTTGTGCGTTACCGTAGACGATATCAACGCGGTTTTCTTTCGGATGAAGGAACTGGGAGTCATTGACATCCAACCTTGGGGAAAGGTGCGCCAACTGCCCGATGGTGCTATCCAGATGTTCGTGCGGGATCCATCGGGAAACTTGGTGGAAATATCCTCGGACCCGGACGATAAGGATAAAATCGACCCCAAGATTTTTGAGGACGAACTATATCAAGAGGGTATATATGTGTCCGGAAGAAACGATTTTAGGGGATACAAGACCAAGGATGCCACCCTGTACCACAACAAGTAATGTGCATTCACTAAACAAGCTTAGACCTGTCAGGTTTCCAAAACCTGACAGGTCTGCAACATCAAAACTACTAAATGCCCAAAAATATCCTTTTATTGGAAACCATAGCCGACGAAGCCATGGAGCTTTTGGAATCGGCCGAGGATATGAACATCCTAACCGGTTTTGACGCCGCTTCCTTGGAAAGGCATCTTTCCGAGAGCGAAATTCATGCCATTATCACCCGTGGAAAAGGTCAGGTACGGTCATCATTAATAGCATCCCTTCCCAAATTGGAAGTCATTTCCAGATGTGGTGTAGGCTTGGACAACATCGATGTGTCGGCAGCGACCGAAAGGGACATCAAGGTCGTAAATGCGCCCAATTCCAACGCCAATACCATTGCGGAACACACTATTTCCCTGTTATTGGTACTGCAAAGGAACCTTTACAATGCCATTACCATGGTGAAGGAAGACCGATGGCAAGATCGTGGCGGTTATGTGGGCGACGAACTGCACGGGAAGACCTTGGGCATTTTGGGGATGGGCAACATCGGTAAAAAAGTTGCCAAAATTGCCGATGCCCTAGGTATGGAAGTCATTTATTGGAGCTCAAAACAGGAAGAAGTCCCCTACCCTTATAGGGATTTGGATGAAGTCTTGAAAACTTCGGATTGCATAAGTCTGCACCTACCCCTTACAAAGGAAACGGAAAACCTCATCGATGCCCAAGCGCTATCTAAAATGAAACCATCGGCCCTAATCATCAATACCGCCCGGGGCAAGATCATTGACCAAACGGCGCTGACCGAAGCACTCTATGCAAACCGATTGGGAGGTTTTGCCGCCGATGTACTATCCGAAGAACCGCCAAAAACGAACGACCCTTTATTAAAACTGCCCAATACCTACATTACGGCGCACGTGGGTAGCCTCACCAAAACGACCTATGATTTTATGTGCTTGTTCACGGTACAAAATACCCTGGCAATCCTTCGGGACGAAATGCCCGCCAACAATTGCATCTATAACTTGAAGGAATTAAAAGATTCAAACCGATAAAAATGAAGTATCAATCCAAACCAACCCTACTTTTCTTATTGTTCCTATTGTCTTGTATTTCAGCGAACTCCCAAATTCTTGTGAATCAAGACCGATTGGAACAGCGGATTTTCGATTTGGCAAAATTCGGACTTCAGGAAAATGGCGAAACGGAGCGGGTCGCTTTTAGTGATGCCGATTTGGAGGCGCACCAGTGGGTCTTGGACGAATTGACGAAAATGGGATTGGAAGCGCATACCGATTTTGCGGGTAACATAGTGGCGACCAGGTCGGGTTCCAAGAAGAACATGAAACCCATAGTCTTTGGGTCCCATATTGACCGGGTCCCCAATGGGGGCAATTATGACGGATGCGTGGGCTCCATGGCTGCTTTGGAGGTCATTCAGACCTTGAACGAGAACAATGTAAAAACAAAACACCCGCTTCAGGTCATCATTTTCTCGAACGAGGAAGGTGGCGTTATGGGTAGTCGGGCGATTGCCGGACATTTGGGCAAGAGTGCACTAGGTGTTAAAAATTCCACGGGCTACACCATGGGAGAAGGCATCATGCGTTTGGGCGGGGACACTACCCGACTTGCGGAGGTTGTGCGAAAAGAGGGTGATTTGGCCGCATTTTTGGAGTTTCACATTGAACAGGGAGGCATCCTTGAAAAAGAAAATTTGGAAATTGGGGTGGTAGAGGGTATTGTAGGACTTAAATGGTGGGATGTCGTATTTACAGGTTTTGCCAACCATGCAGGCACCACGCCCATGGATGCCAGACAGGATGCGCTATTAGCAGCGGCAAAATTCATCGTTGCCGTAAACGAAATCACCAACAGCTTTGACGGGGCCCAAGTGGGTACTGTAGGGAGAATCAAAGCGGAGCCCGGTGCCCCAAATGTAATTCCTGGAAAGGTAACCGCCAGTTTGGAAATACGAGATCTCTCATCGAATGTGATCCAAAAGGTGTATCAGGCCATTAAAACCAAAACGGAAGAAATTGCAGCTTCCTCAAATGTCACGGTGGAATTCCGTCCCTTGGATACCACTGCGGACCCTGCCATTATGAATTCGGAAGTACAAAAAATCATTGCCGAAAATGCCAAATCCTTGGGGTTGACCTATAGATATATGCCCAGCGGAGCGGGACACGATGCCCAGGATATGGCCATCCTTGCCCCTACGGGAATGATCTTTGTTCCCAGCAAGGGCGGCATTAGCCACTCGCCAAAAGAATTTACTTCTGCAAAGGATATGGCCAATGGGGCCAATGTGCTCTTAAAATCCTTATTGGAGTTGGATAAAAAATTGGATTAATTGGGATACTTTACATATCATTTTCGGGGTTTTATCCCTACCTTGAAAGCATATCACTAATAGCTACAGAAAATGCAAAAACAACTACTATTTTCCATCCTGTTCATTGTTGGATTCTTCCTAAATTCTTATGCCCAAACCGTTGAAGAAATGGTGGCGGCCATAGAAAAAGAGGGTACCGAAAATTCCCAATTAGAGGAACTGGCCTATCAATTGATGGACCTCAATGGCCCAAGGTTGGTGGGTACGCCAGAAATGAAATCTGCGCACGATTGGGCGGTAAACACCTATAAAAGCTGGGGCATCGATGCGGAAAACCAGCAATGGGGCACCTGGAAAGGATGGCAACGGGGCATTACCCATGTTGATATAGTACATCCCAGGGTGGCCTCCTTGCATGCTACCCAATTGGCTTGGAGCCCAAGTGCGGGTAAAAAGGGAGTTACGGCCGAGCTTATTGCCCTCCCAACAATACAGGATTCCTTGGCGTTTGCCCAATGGCTTCCCAATGTAAAGGGAAAAATTGTTATGGTCAGCATGATGCAGCCCACCGGAAGACCGGATGACAATTGGGAAGAATTCGCTACCGAGGCTTCCTTCAAAAAAATGAAGGAAGAGCGGGAAGCGATGGAAAAAGCCTGGGACGAGAACATGAAAAATACCGGATATTCCAGTAGGACCATCAACAAAGCATTGGAAGCGGCAGGTGCCGTTGCAATAGCACAATCCCGATGGTCGCGTGGATTTGGGGCGAACAAAATTTTTAGTGCCGGAACCGACAAAATTCCCGTAGTGGACATTTCCTTGGAGGGTTATGGGATGCTATACCGTATGGTGGAGCACGGCGCCAAGCCTCAGATCAAGATTATGGCGGAATCCAAGGAACTTGGTGAAGTACCTACCTTCAACACCATTGCCACCATTCCAGGAACGGAACTCCCCGATGAATACGTAATCTTATCCGCCCATTTCGATTCTTGGGACGGGGCTACAGGTGCAACCGACAATGGCACAGGGACCATCACGATGATGGAAGCCGCACGGATACTTAAAAAGTTATACCCCAATCCCAAAAGGACCATATTGATCGGTCATTGGGGAAGCGAAGAGCAGGGGTTAAACGGGTCCAGGGCCTTTGTGGAGGATAACCCAAAAATTGTGGAAGGACTTCAGGCACTGTTCAACCAGGATAATGGTACGGGAAGGGTGGTGCGTATTTCAGGGCAGGGCTTTCTGCATGCCTATGATTACCTAGGCCGATGGTTAGAAGCGGTTCCGGATGCCTATAAAAACGAAATTGAAACTACATTTCCCGGTACACCTGGAGGCGGCGGTTCAGATTATGCCTCTTTTGTGGCGGCAGGGGCACCGGCCTTTTCGTTGAGCTCCCTAAGTTGGGCCTATTGGAACTATACGTGGCATACCAATCTGGATACCTATGACAAAATTGTCTTTGACGACGTTCGGAACAACGCCATCCTTACGGCCATCCTAACCTATATGGCCTGTGAGGACCCAGAAAAAACATCTAGGGAAAAAGCGGTATTGGGTATCGATCCCAGAACCGGGGAACAAAGGGAATGGCCCAGCCAACGAAGTCCTACCAGAAAGGGTGGTATGGATTAAAATTCGTGCTTATCGGGAAAATGCACCTATGAAGGTAGTAGTGCCCCTCGTATGGTACGGCTCCAAATTTCATAACCCGCTTTGTTTAAATGTAGCCCATCCGCCATATACAGTTCGGGCCGAGGTTTGTGGTCTTTGGATATCATAGGGTTAAAGACATCAATGAATTGGGCCTGTAGTTCATGGACCACATACTTTTCCAATAACCGATTGGTTTCCAAAATATCCGGAAGCATCTCCTGCCTTGCAATCGTTGGTTTTATGCTGATAATCGCCAAAGCTATGTTCGCATCCTTTTCCTTGATTTTTTGCACCAACCTCTTGCAGTCGGCCAAAACTGTTTCGGGGGATTTTCCTTCGCCCAAATCGTTCTCCCCGGCATATAGAACAATTTTGCTAGGATGTAAAGGGCCGAATACCTCATCAAAATAATGGGCACACCAAGCATAGTTGGAACCACCAAAACCCAGGTTCAACACATTCAGGGGCGCTAGATCTTCCTTCATATGCACCCACAGCCTTATAGAGGAACTTCCATAAAAGGCAATTAAGTTTTCTGTGTTTTCAAGGCTTCGGGCCCTTCGCTTGAGTCGGTTTATCTGGTTGCGCCAGAAGTCGGAAGGGTCTTCGCCGTCCGGTAAGATATTTTCAGATATTTCGTCCAAAACATCATCGGATGGCACCTTAAACCCTATATCCCTCCAAAACTTTATGAATCCCGATTTTAATTCCTTTAGATATCCCATTTAGCAAAAACTCAATCGGGCAAAGGTACGATATGCCGATTAGTATCTGGATGTAAGACCGTTTCATATAATTATCTATAAATAATATTCGTACCGAGACACCCTACAGAAGTCGAATTTCTCACTAAAGGAGGGGCTTCCTTAAAAAAGCTCCCCTCCCTGGTTAGGGAGGGGTGTTCCGCGACAGCGGAACGGGGTGGGTCGAAGTTTCTTACCGATACTTTTTCCATCGCCGAAAAAGTATCCAAAAAGGCTAGGCTGATTTTGGGATACTTGAAATCCAGCAAGTCCTTGGCCCGCATCGCCCAGGCCGTTTCCGATTGCATCGGAATACTATTTGGGCGATTTCCTTTTGCCAAGTCCAAGGACGCCCGGATTTACTACGTATCCCAAAATAGACCGGTTTTCCCCAAGAACCATTTTACGTTACCCCGTCTTTTTTAACACCAAAAAAAAGCTCTGCTCCCTGAGTAGGGAGGGGTGTTTTGCCTCAGCAAAACGGGGAGGGTCGGGATTAGGGCTGTAGTTTCCACCTTCATTTTCTTTGGTTCTTCAAAGAAAACGAAGCAAAAGAAAAAAGACTTTCCAGTAGGAATTTTTACTTCGTAAAACCCATCTCGAAACTCGGCCGTTCCGTTTCAAGGAACAGGTTCCATCCCGAGCTTTCTCGATGTATTCTTCTGGAAAGGGAACCACACATTCATCTTTAGGTTTTGGATTTGCCTTTTTTATAGTTGAGTGGGATTATGCCTAATACCAAAAAAGCTCCACTCCCTGAGTAGGGAGGGGTGTTTTGCTTCGGCAAAACGGGGAGGGTCTGAGTAAGATATTTTAGGTGTTTGCCAGGATTCCCACTTTAAAACGGAAAATAAACCCCAATTCATTATCTTCATAGTCCTAAAACCATCCGAAACCATGATACAAAAACTAAGCTGTCTTATCGCACTACTTTTTATCGTACCAACAACCCTTGAAGCCCAGCGTAGAAAAAACAGGAGCCAGCCAGATTACATAAAAGTCGAGGACTCCATGTTCACAAGTCTAAAGTGGCGAAACATTGGTCCATCAAGAGGCGGTAGAAGTGTCGCCTCTACCGGGGTCATCGGTGAACCCATGACCTATTATATGGGTACCGTGGGCGGTGGAATTTATAAAACTACGGATGACGGACTTACGTGGAAGAATATTTCGGACGGCTTCCTAAAAACAGGTACCGTAGGGGCCATTGCCGTGGCGGAAAGCAACCCGAACATCGTATTTGCAGGTATGGGCGAACATGCGGCCCGGGGGGTGATGACCTCCATGGGCGATGGGGTCTACAAATCTAACGATGCCGGAAAGACCTGGACCCATGTGGGCTTGGATGAAACCCGACATATTTCGGATGTGATCATTCACCCAAGCAATCCTGATATTGTTTTTGTAGCAGCCCAGGGGGCGCAATACGGCCCCAGTGCGCAACGAGGTATCTATCGTTCCACCGATGGGGGTACTACTTGGGAAAACGTCCTCTTTGTGGATAACACCACCGGAGCCTCTTCCCTATCCATGGACATGAAAAATCCCTTGATTCTGTATGCCGCCATGTGGGAGCACAGACGCTATCCCTGGGTAATGGAATCCGGTGGGAAAAATTCTGGCATCTATAAGTCTACTGATGGCGGCTCAACATGGAAACAATTGAAAGAAGGACTTCCAGAGGAAATGGGTAAAATTGGAATATCCGTTTCCAGGGCCAATCCAGAAAAGGTTTTTGCCGTTATTGAGGCAGAAGGCGAAAAAGGCGGGGTCTACCGTTCCGATAATGCCGGTAAAAAATGGACCCAGGTCAACAAGGACCGTATCAATATTGCCAGGGCCTGGTACTACATGGAAATTTTTGCAGATCCCCAGAATGAGAACGTAGTGTACGTCCTTAATGCTCCGGTGACAAAATCCATCGATGGAGGCAAGACCTTTACCCCCGTTCCTACCCCACATGGGGACAACCATCATCTTTGGATCCACCCCCATAACAACCAAATAATGGTCAATTCCAATGACGGTGGCGCGAACATCTCCAACAACGGTGGAAAAAGTTGGAGTACCCAGGAAAACCAGACAACCGCCCAATTTTATAGGGTGATTACGGATAATTTGGTGCCTTATAATGTGTATGGCGGACAACAGGACAACACAACTGTGGCCATTGCCTCCAGGACCAACGATTCAGGTATCGATTGGAAGGACTGGTATGCTGTGGCAGGTGGTGAAAGTGCCTTCTTGGCCTTTGACCCGGATGACCCTAAAATTATTTATGGCGGCACCTATCAGGGTAATATCGACAAGTGGGACGCCGCGACCAAGGAATCCAAACCCATCAAACAATATCCGGAACTGGGTCTGAGCATTGCGCCCAAGGATGCGAAATATCGGTATAACTGGAATGCACCCATCATTACATCGCCCCATAACAGACAGACTATTTACCATGCAGGGAACGTCGTTTTTAAATCGACCGATGATGGTATCAGTTGGACTGCCATCAGTCCGGACCTGACCAAAAACGAAACCGACAAGCATGGCCCAGGCGGAACCCCCTTTACCAATGAGGCCGCGGGGGGCGAGAATTACAATACCCTAACCTATTTGGTAGAATCCCCGCATGAGGAAGGTGTACTTTGGGCAGGTAGTGATGACGGACTCTTGCATGTAACTCGCGACGGTGGCCAAAACTGGCAAAACGTAACCCCATCAGGAATCCCCGATGGTATTGTGAACAGCATTGAGGTTTCTCCCCATGACCCGGCAACCGCATACGTAGTGGTCATGCGCTATAAGTCCATGGACTTGAATTCCTATATATTTAAAACATCTGATTACGGTACTACTTGGACCAAAATCGTAAACGGCATCACGGGAGAGCATACCTTTACGAGGGTCGTTCGGGAAGACCCCAAACAAAAGGGGCTTTTGTACGCTGGCACCGAAACCGGTCTTTTCATTTCCCTAAACGATGGTGCCCATTGGCAGCCTCTGCAATTGAATTTGCCTATAGTGCCCATTAACGACCTCATTATCCATGACAATGACCTAGTAGCCGCTACGGCCGGAAGGGCCTTTTGGATTCTGGACGACCTATCGGCCTTACAAAATATTAAGACCGAAAAGCAGGCAGTAACCGTTTTTCAACCCAAGGACACGTATTTATTTTTTGGAGGCTATACTGAAAATCCAGGGCCAGGGGAAGGCTCCAACCCAAAAAGTGGCGTGACTTTCGATTACTATCTGGAAGAAAAACTGGATTCCACTGAACTTAAATTGGAGGTGTTGTACAAGGGCAAGGTCATCCGCACCCTAACCAACCAAAAACCAAAGGATTTTAAATCGTGGCCGGGAGGTCCTTCAAAACCGGAAGTTTTGCCATCCAAAAAAGGCTATAACCGCTTTACATGGAATTTTAGAAAGGACCCCATTGTGGCCGTGGACAAGGTATTCGTTCTGGGAGGCGACCAAGGCTCGACCGTGGCCCCGGGAACCTATACACTGCGTCTTTCCATGCCCGGAACCACTTCCGAAACGGAAGTCACTATCTTGGCAAACCCCAACATAAAGGCAACTCCGGCCGACTATGCAGAGCAACAGGAAATGTTGAACACCATTGATAAAACGGTCGCGGAGATACACGAAGCCGTCAATGCAATGCGGTCTGCCAAGGCACAATTGGAAAATTATAAGAAGTTGTTAAAGGATACCAATAGTGCTTCGGAGTTACTAAAACAGGGGGATTCCATTATGAAAAGGATTACCCAATGGGAAGAAAAATTGATACAACCCAAACAAAAAACATTTCAGGATGTCATCAACTTTAAGAACCAACTAAATGCGCAACTTCTAACCTTAAAAGGCTATATAGACGTGGCCGAACCCAAGGTTACCCAAGGGGCCAAGGAACGGTATAGGGATCTGTTGCAGCTTTGGAACGGACTCAAACAAGAGCAACAAACCATCATTCAACAGGAAATGGCGGAGTACAATCAAACGTACCGTTCTCTGGAGCTTCCAGCTATTATTATGGAAGAATAAGGATAGAAATATATGGCCGATTTTATCTGCGACCGAACCTTCAAAGCGCAGGATTTCACCAAAACCCGTTTAAAGAGGGCGGAATATGAAAACTGCCGTTTTGAAGGTTGCGATTTTTCCGATGGCTTTTTGGACAACCAACACTTTATGGAATGTACCTTTTTGGAATGCAACTTGAGCAACGCCAACGTGGTCAATACCATTTTTAAGGAAGTCCGCTTTGAACATTGCAAGATGATGGGGTTAAAGTTTGAGACATGCAACGCCCTGTTCATTGACTTCAGTTTTTTGGACTGCACCTTGAATTATAGCTCCTTTTATGGCCTAACGCTGAAAGGGCTTCGCATGGTAGACTCGAAACTTATTGGGGCCGATTTTACGGATTGTAACTTAACGCAGTCCCAATTCGTTCGATGTAACCTTGAAAATGCCCTATTTCAAAACACCAACCTCTCCCAAGCGGATGTAAGCACTTCAACCAATATGAATATAGATCCGGAAAGGAACGTTCTGTCCAACTGTACGTTTTCCATGGAAAATCTGCCCGGATTATTGGCCAAATACAAAATAAAGGTAGTTTCCTAATGCTTTCAAAGGTCCATCATATTGCCATTATTTGTTCCGATTATGAAAAATCCAAGGAATTTTATACCCAATTTCTGGGACTGACCATTTTAAATGAAACCTACCGAACCGAGCGGGATTCCTATAAACTGGATTTAGCCCTAAACGGTCATTATATCCTAGAAGTTTTCTCCTTCCCCCAACCTCCAAAACGCATTTCCAGACCGGAAGCTTGTGGATTGCGACATTTGGCCTTTCAAGTTGGGAGCATCGAAGAAATGGTCACCCATTGCAACCAAAACAATATTGCGGTAGAACCTATCCGGGTGGATGAAATCACCGGAAAAAAATTCACCTTCATCTCCGATCCGGACGATTTGCCCATCGAATTTTACGAACAATAATTTTATCCATTTGTAAACGGATAATTCTTACCTTGTTGCAAACGAATCATATATGAGACTATTCCTGATTATTTCCTTGTTTCTTATTCATTCCATAGGTGCACAGAATACCCTTTCTTGGGAAGAAGGAATGGAATCCCCGGAAGCCACCCTCAAACATGTAGAATGGATGACAGGGCACTGGAAAGGGGAAGCTTTTGGCGGCATTACGGAAGAAATCTGGAGTCCGCCATTGGGAGGCACCATGATGTTTTCCTTTAAATTGGTATCGGATGGTACCGTAAGTTTTTATGAATTAGGGCACATCCGGGAATTGGACGGAACTTTGTTATTTCAATTAAAACACTTTGACGGAGACCTCTTTGGGTGGGAAGAAAAAGAAGAAACGGTAGACTTTAGATTGGTCAAAATAGACGGAAACAGGGTCTATTTTGACGAGTTTACCCTTGAAAGGATTTCGGATCAGGAAGTGAATCTATACGTTGTCATAGAGAATGAAGATGGCACCCAGGAAGAAGTGCAGTTCAATTACAAAAGGCAATAGATGGAAAAAAGAAAGTGTCTGGAATGTGGGACGGAAGTCATGGGCAGGGCAGACAAAAAATTCTGCAACGATTACTGCCGAAACGCATACAATAACAAATTCAACAAGGATAGTAAAAACCTCGTACGGAACATCAACAATCGCCTACGAAAAAATTACAGGGTGTTGGACAGTTTCAAACTTACGGACGGTAAAACAAAGACCACAAAAACCCGACTGATGGATAAGGGTTTTGATTTTGAGTACATCACCAATCTTTATACCACCAAAAAAGGAACCACCTACTATTTTGTCTATGACTTGGGCTATCTGCCCTTGGATAATGATTTTTACATGATCGTAAAGCGGGAATAATAGTCACGAAAACCGCAAAAACAAAAAAATCCGAATCTATGAAAACACTAGTATCCGCAACATGGCTTCATCAGCATATGGAAAAACCGAACCTGGTCATTCTAGATGCCAGTTCAACAACCAATGGACGGACCATTCCAAAGGCACGGTTCGCGGACCTGGATCATGCTTTTGTGGATGCCTCCAGCCCTTTTCCCAATACCGTTCCCAAACCGGAACAATTTGAGCTTGCATGTCAAAACCTGGGCATCGACCAAGATTCTGAAATTGTAGTGTTCGATACCAAGGGCATTTATACCAGTCCACGGGTTTGGTGGTTGTTCCAGCTTATGGGACATAGCAACATTAGCGTTTTGGACGGTGGCCTGCCCGCCTGGATCGAAAATGGTTTTGAAACGGTTACGGAACATTTAAAGCCAACAAAAAAGGGAAATTTTAAGTCGGATTATCAAACCGATATGGTAGTGACCTTTGATCAGATCAAGGCCAATATCGACCGACAAAAATTTGTTGTTGTGGATGCCCGGTCGGCCGGCAGGTTCAATGGAACGGCTCCGGAACCAAGAAAACACCTACAAAGCGGCAGTATACCAAAGTCCGTGAATCTTCCTTTTGAGGATGTACTTGAAAATGGTAAATTCAAGTCTGCGGAAGATATCAAAAACCTGTTCCAAAGCATCTTCAAAGAACCCCAAGAAATGGTCTTTAGTTGTGGCTCCGGAATTACGGCCAGTATCATTTTATTGGCCAGTGCTATCGGATATGAAAAAAGTCTAAAACTATATGACGGTTCTTGGACGGAATGGGCAGAATTGAACCAACTAACAACTGACAATAAATAGCACGTTTTAGGAAGTAGCAAAAACCTCCATAATTTCAATTTTCAAAAATTCCAAATTCCAAAACGATAGCATGGTATATTGCAGGTTCATTGGATAGGCTCCATGCTGAAAACATAGCATTGGAACCCAAAAAAAATGCCTCCTTTCGGAAGCACCTTTGTTAACTAACTTGGTTTAAAAATTTATTTCCAATTGTGGCCGCTCAGCTTTAGGGCCGCAATGACGATGTCCTTTCTACTGATCTGCCCCACCAAAATACCGTTGCGCATTACGGGAAGTCTTCTTCTGTTATGCTGGGCAAAGATACCGGCGGCATCGAATATTGAGATATCATCGGGGATGGTTTCCACATTTTTTGTCATGAAGTTCTCCACGTTCTTTTCCAAAATAGGCTGGTTAAAATAGCGGCTCTCTGATATTTGCTTCATACAATCGGCCTCGGAGATGATCCCCACCAAAAATCCGTTGTCATCCAAAACTGGCCCACCGGAAATATGGTGCTTGGCAAACTTTTCCATGACCTCCAAAATCGACTGGTCCGGCCTAAAGGTCACCAATTTGGTGGTCATATAATCGGCCACCAATATAGGGGCCTCAAATTCCTTTTTAACGGTCTTCCTGATTCCTTGAAAGCTTTTGATTCCCATGAGTATATATTTAGCGGTTGATTAATAAATATATTAAAAAAAAGTTAATATGGTAAAAAAAATAGATGAATGGTCACATCTCTTTAATATTTAATAATTTTAGACAGAACCGATAACCAATGAAAAAGACTTCCTCCGTACTTATATTGCTCCTCTTGACGTTGGCCGTGTATTGGAGCATTGCTTCCCTAATGCCCACATATTCCGCGGATATTGACCTTGGTAAGGATAGCTTTTCCACGGATAGGGCCTTGACCCATGTAGAAGCGATTTCCAAGGAACCGCACGGCGTTGGATTTCCCGCACATCAAAAAGTAGGCTCCTACATCGTTTCCCAATTGGAAAAAATGGGCCTGCAGACCCAATTACAAAAGGGATACACCGCCGGGGACTGGGCCAACCTCAGTAAGGCGACCAATATTCTGGCCAGGATTAAAGGAACGGGTACCGGTAAGGCCCTCCTTTTATTAAGCCATTACGATAGTAGTCCGCATTCCTCCTTGGGCGCCAGCGATGCCGGTAGTGGGGTTGCCACCATTCTGGAAGGGGTAAGGGCCTTTTTGGCCAAAAACGAATCGCCAAAAAATGACATAATTATCCTCATTTCCGATGCCGAGGAGTTGGGCCTTAACGGAGCCGATCTGTTTGTAAGGGACCATCCGTGGACCAAGGACGTTGGTCTTGTTATCAATTTTGAGGCCCGTGGGAGCGGTGGCCCAGGAATCATGCTTTTGGAAACGAACCGGGGCAATTATAATTTGATCAAGGAGTTTACAAAGGCAAATCCTGAATATCCTGTGGCGAACTCCCTCGCCTACAGCATCTACAAATTGCTTCCCAACGATACGGACTTGACTGTTTTCAGGGAAAAGGCGGATATCGATGGGTTTAACTTTGCCTTTATTGACGACCATTTCGATTATCATACCGCTAAAGACTCCTACGAACGCTTGGATAAAAACACCCTCGCCCACCAAGGTAGCTACCTCACCGCTTTGTTAGATCATTTCAGCGCCATGGATTTGACCACCGTACGGAGTTTGAAGGAATCCGTTTATTTCAATGTTCCCATTTTTAAAATGGTCTCCTATCCCTTTGAATGGATCTGGCCCATGCTCTTTCTGGGCATTGCCCTTTTCTTAGGGTTGTTGGTCTTGGGTATCCAAAAAAAGGTACTGAGCGGCAAGGACATGCTAAAAGGTTTTGTACCCATGCTCATCGCATTGAGCATCAACGGAGCGGTTGGATACTTTTCTTGGGGCGCGCTAAAATCCATATACCCGGCATATACGGATATGTTGCATGGTTTTACCTATAACGGTCATGCCTACATTCTCGTTTTTGTTTTTTTCTGCTTGAGCAGCTGTTTTTATGCCTACCACAAGTTCCAGGTGGTGAAAACACCCAATTTATTGGTGGCGCCCCTCTTTCTTTGGCTGGTCGTCTGCACGCTGATCTGTTACTATCTGAACGGTGCGGCATTTTTTATCATCCCGGTGTACACAAGCTTGGTGGCCCTGTACATAGTAATCAACCAAAAAAGCCCCAACGGGTTTTTATTGTTGTTTTTGGGATTACCGGCCATTTTTATTTTCGCACCATTTATTCAGCTATTTCCCATTGCCCTAGGGCTCAAAATGATGGTGGCCAGTACGGTGTTTACCACGCTGACCTTCTTTCTCTTGCTGCCCCTGATCAATCGGATACGAAACAAAAGGGGCTTGGCCTTTTTAAGTTTTTTACTGTTTTTGGGCTTTTTTGTATCGGCGCACATGAATTCCGATTTTGATGTGGATAACCCAAAACCGACCAGTCTACTGTACGTATGGAACGTCGATAAAAACGAAAGCCACTGGGCCACGTATGAAAAGGTAGTGTCGGATTGGACAAAGCAGTATATTGGCGATACCAAAATGCGACCTGAGGAGCTGTCCGAAAACACCATCAGCAGCAAATACGGTTCGGGATTCAGTTACGTAGCTGAAGCCCCAAAAAAGGAAATCGCCCCGCCGATCATCGAGGTACTATCGGATACCGTTATCGGCATGCATCGATCCCTAAAACTCCAGCTTATCCCACAACGCAATGTAAACCGGTTGGAAGTGTTCACCAACGATACGCCCATAAACAAGGCCATGGTGAACGGTATCGAACTTTCTGATTATTACTTAAAAGACCGAAGGAACGGGAAATTGGTAACCCATTACATCACTGACAACGAGCCTACCTTGCTATCGCTCGTATATCCGGCGGATGCAACTCTGGAACTTACCTTTTACGAGGCAAGCAACGACCTGCTGACAAATCCACAGTTCACCGTCCCAAAACGGCCAGAAGACAACATCCCGATGCCCTTTGTGCTGAACGATGCCATACTAACCATCCAAAAAATGAAGTTTGAATAAGGTAATAGGAGTCATAGGCTGCGGCTGGTTGGGACTTCCCTTGGCAAAATCGCTCGTAACAAAAGGGTATGAGGTAAAGGGTACCACAACCTCCAAGGAAAAATTGGAAACCCTTTCCAATGCGGGTATCGCACCATTACGGGTGCACCTTTCCGAAAATGAAATACAGGGAAATATCCAGGAATTCCTAAATGGGACGGACACGCTAGTGGTCAATATTCCTCCAAAACTTAGGGGCAAGGGACCTAAAGAGAACTATGTCCGTAAGATAGCACTGTTGGCAGCCAACATATCGACCTCGGCCGTTCGCGAGGTGCTTTTTGTGAGTAGTACATCGGTGTATGGGGACGGCCAAGGGGAAGTGGATGAGGAAACCCTCCCGGTACCGACATCGGAAGCCGGCAAACAGCTTTTGGAAACGGAAAAATTAATTACGGAAAATCCAAATTTTGAAGCGACCATCCTTCGGTTTGCGGGACTTATCGGTCCGGATAGACATCCCATACATATGCTATCCGGTAGAACGAACCTTTCGGGAGGCAATGCCCCCGTGAACCTCATCCATCTGGAGGATTGCATCGGCATCATTACTTCCATAATCCAAAATAATTTGTGGGGCGAAACGATAAACGGGGTATATCCGGCGCATCCAACAAAGAAATCCTACTATACTCAAAAGGCCCACGAGAAGGGATTAAACCCACCCAGTTACAATACGAGTGAGACTGAAAATCTGAAAAAAATCACTTCTTGTAATCCTTTTATTACTAAAAATTACGTTTTTTCTGCTTCTATTTAGTCTATTTTCACCACAACTTTTGGCGCTTTCACAACAAAGTCCGCCATTTTTTGTTAATAAAATGTTGGTTTTTAATGGGTTATCGACGAAATACATAACTTAGAGTGAACTTTAAAATAAATTGTCATGAAAAAATCTAAGCTTAACGAACGGATTATCATGGAGTTGGAACGCTTGATCGCGCAAAGTTGCGGAGACGAGCGAAAATCCAGGAAGTTTACTCAGCTACATGTAGCCTTGCTCAAAAAATACTATAATGCCGCCGATGTTTCCATCGATTATCACAGACACCGCGTAACAATGGATGTCATAATGGACGATGAAGCCTACAGGCCCGGGAAATTGAACATTAACTTACCCGTCCTGCATACTAACCTTTTGTTTGGCAACCTTAAGAGCTTTCTCCGTTCCTGTATTGACAGGGACCGCAAAAGTCTTGGTTTTTATGCCCAACTCCTTAATAATTTCAAACAAAAGGAACAGGTCTATTCGCTCGCCTAGGAAAGTTCGAATAAAGGAAATCAAGGACACCCAACGGTGTCCTTTCTCTTTTAACCCAAAATACGCAATAGAAAGTCTAGTACGGCTTCAAACTACTTCAAACACACGCTGTTTAAGCTGTTTTTTAATTTAACCATAGCGATGCTCTGCTAAAATCAAGAAAACAACTGTGTTTATTGTATTTTGAACCCTCATTACAAAGTCATAATGCATTATTTGGGTTTAAGGACAATTAAACGGTTCATTAACAAGTTCATTGGGAATAATTTAATAGTTTAGCGCACCAAAAAATAAATCAGTTCGTGATGAAAAGATTCATTGTTATTTTAGTGCTTACCATGGGTTTCTATGGAACAGCACAGACCAAAAGTGAGCTATTAAAGCATTATGAGGCCTTCTACAACCAAATGCGGTTACAAGGCGATGTGGATGGTGTCATCAATGCACTAACGCACTTGAACGTGTTGGCCCCTTCCCAGGAGCGTATGGATACCTTGGCCTATATCTATGCCAACGACAACCAGCACCTACAGGCCCTGAATACCATTGGTATTGAAAAAGTGGACACGGATTCAGATTTGGCCGTGCAGGTTAAGGCTATTTCCCTAAAAGCCTTGAACCAACCCAAAAGGGCCTTGGAACATTTTGAAGTACTGTACCAGAGAAATCCAAATCCGTATCTGGCCTATGAGCTGGCAGACCTCAACATTCAAATAGGTGACAATGCCAAGGCATCCACCCACATTGAATATGGTATTGCCAATTCCAAGGACGATATGCGCTATGCCTTTTACGAGCGTCAGCAACCCTATGATGTTCCCCTTAAAGCGGCATTCATCCATTTAAAGGGACTTGTGCAGTTCAACACGGACAAGGAAAACATCGATGCGGCCATTGCGACCATCGACGAGGCGCTGGCCATTGACCCTAACTTTAACCTGGCAAGCTTGAGCAAGCAGGCACTTACCTCTAGAAAACAAGCTCCTTCGGAAGAACCAAAGAAGTAAACTGTTTAAGAAATATTGAAGGGACCGTTCGAGAATCTTTTTCTTGGACGGTCCCTCAATTTTTACGTAGTTCCTCCAACAAGGCATTGTCCATGGCCTCCTTAATCTTGATCAACTCCCCAACATGTTCGTTGGGTACGGCAATTGACAGAACATAGTGGGCAATCTTCCAAGATCCGTCAATCTTTTTGAGGACCCCGGAGCCCCTACAAAGTTTCATTTGGGTGTCCAAAAGTTCATCGAACCACGCAAACTGTCCGGTAGCATCCACATAGACATTTCGTTCCACGGCCGTAAAACTCCATGCCCTTCCCTTGTCAAAATGGAGTTTTGCATACTCCTTGAATTCGGCCAATTGCCAATTTTCCGTAGCATCGGTACCGATAAAAACGGCATCATGGGTCATTAATCCGAAATACCCATCAAAATCAGCTTCGGCCGCAGCCCGATGCCATGCATCCAAGGTCTTTTCAATGGTTTTTGTATCGGTTTCCTGCCCTGTTGAAACCGCACATATATGCAGAAACAGGATATAGCTATACGTCTTCATTTTCAATCAGATCGGTCGGTAGGGTATTATTTACGGTCACATCAAACTGCTTTCTCAGCGCATTATAGGCCGTAATAAGTTCTTTGATGGAATTTTCCGGGTTCAGTCGGTACTCCAAATCCCCCTTGGTTTTTAAAATATACGTTTTCACCACCTTTTGCCTGCCCTTCACCTGGGGAATATTGAACTCCGCCGGGTATTCGCTGGCTTCCAATAGCTTTTGCTTTTCCACCAAATCCTCAATGACCAACACCAAATCCTCCCGGAAGCCAATGGTGTAAATACGTTCAAAACTCTGGTGAAAGGAATAATACTCCTTCCATTGGGCCAAAATGGCATCGGACTTCGCATTTACGGCAACCACCGGGGGCAGCTCGTTGGCCATGGTCTCAAAGCTGGATTCGGCTACGTTGGCCGACTCTTGGACGACGTCTTTGCAGGAGCCCAAAAGCAACAGAAATAAAATAAAATACGGGAATTTTGGCATGGACCGAAGGTACAAATTTTAAGAAAAGGTATCTTTACCCCACAGGTCATTTAACTACATTTTTAATGGAAAAATACATTTTGATTATCGGCGCATGCGGACAGATAGGAACGGAGCTGACCCTTACCCTAAGGGAACGCTATGGGAACGACAAGGTCATTGCCAGTGATATACGGGAGGGCAGCGATACTTTGATGAATTCCGGGCCTTTTGAAATCTTGGACGCCACCAATTACGATACCTTGGAGGAAGTAGTCGCCTATTACGATATCAGCGAGGTGTATTTAATGGCCGCCATGCTCAGTGCCACGGCCGAAAAATTCCCCATGCGCGCCTGGAACCTCAACATGAACTCCCTTTTCAACGTGTTGAACCTGGCCAAGGAAAAAAAGATAAACAAGGTTTTTTGGCCTTCAAGTATTGCCGTTTTTGGCCCAAATACCCCCAAGGACCATACGCCACAACATACCATCATGGAACCTAGCACGGTGTACGGCATCAGTAAACAGTCTGGGGAACGTTGGTGCGAATATTATTTTAAAAAGTTCAATGTGGATGTGCGCAGTCTTCGCTATCCAGGACTCATTAGCTGGAAGACCATGCCCGGTGGCGGTACCACGGACTATGCCGTGGAAATCTATCACAAGGCCTTAAGCCAAGGGCGTTATTCCTGTTTTTTAAAGAAGGATACCATGCTCCCCATGATGTTCATGGACGATGCCATACGGGCCACCTTAGAATTGATGGAGGCCGATACAAAAAAGATCAAGGTGCGGTCCGCCTACAACCTTGCAGCCATGAGTTTTGATCCCGCGGAAATGGCCCGAAGCATCCAAAAGCATATTCCCGATTTCACCATCGAATATGCTCCCGATTTTAGACAGGACATTGCCGATTCCTGGCCGAAAAGTATCGATGATTCCGATGCACAGAAGGATTGGGATTGGCATCCGGAATTTGATTTGGACCGCACTACGGAAACCATGCTGGAAAATTTAAAATCCTAGCAATACCTTACAACATGGTACCGCCTGAGGCCTCAATGCGTTGGCCGTTGATCCATCGGGCATCTTCTGTGCATAAAAACGCGATCAAACCTCCAATATCCTCGGGTTCCCCTACCCGGCCCAAAGCCGTTACACTGGACACCATTTTTCGTTTTTGCTCGTTGGACTTGTTCTCCCCATTCCCAAAATCGGTTGCAACCGCACCAGGTGCTACCACATTGGCCCTGATTTTTCGTTCGCCAAGCTCCTTGGCCAAATACCGGGTAAACACCTCCACGCCACCCTTCATGGACGCGTAGGCCGAGGATTTTGGAAAGGTGAATCGGGCCAAACCGGAGGAAATATTGATAATGCCACCACCATCGTTCAAATATTTTAAGGCCTTTTGGGTCAAAAAATAGACGCCCTTCAAGTGAATGTTCATCATTTCGTCAAAATCCGCTTCGGTAGTTTCCAAAAATGGTTTGTAAATGCCCGTTCCAGCGTTGTTGATGAGAAAGTCAAAGTGGGTGCTCCCCATGGATTCTTGAAGACCCTCTTCCAATCGGCCATAAAAGGCATCAAAAGTGGAAACATCGCTTGTGTCCAATTGCAGGGCAAAGGAATTTACGCCCTGTTTTTTTACTTGTGCCACCACGTCCTCCGCTGCAGCTTGGTTGGAGTGATAGGTAATGACGACATCCAAACCTTTCTTTGCAATCTGCAGGGCCATATCTTTGCCCAGTCCCCTACTTCCACCAGTGATTACCGCTATTTTATTCATGCCCATAGTTCAATTGTTTTTGGTTTTCAAAGTTAGCAACCGTTTATCTCCAAAGGTGTCGATGGATATTCCGGTCAGATCCATTTCTTTATCATCATCGGGCCATAAGATACACTCTTTTATAATCTCAAAGCGTATGGTCGACTATTGAAATGCATTTGGGGACGTTTTAAAAAATATTCGATTACGTCCCCAAGCCCATTTATTTTCTTTTGTGCGCGGGTTCCCAAATCAGTCTAAGAAAGGAGCTTAAACGCTCATTTTCGCGACTCACAGGAATTCCCCCAACGATACCGATCATAAGATTATCGGCTATACCCAATCTCATCTGAGGTCGTATGGTCATGTCAAAATCCCTTCGGTCCATGGTCTTGTTGAATTCCACTCCAATAAAATTTCGGGTACCCGTTATCATATAATGAAAACTGGTATTGATGTCGTACGTGGTGTGAAACTTTTGGGTCTCAAAATTTTGCGCTATCATGGGACCTGTATAGATTAGGGAATGAATATTGGTCCCCCATCGCTTTGCTACGACCAGAAAAGGATTATAGACATTTCCTGAAATTAATGGTGCCCCAAAATTTCTAAAGTTGGACAGTTCAAATTCGTTGATGTATCCCAAAGCCATGGAAGTGGCCATAGGTTCGCTCACAAAAAAGGACCATTGCGCAGCTATCTTTATACTGTTTAATTTGTTTGAAGGCAACGAATCCCTTTGGGTACCGTTTAGGGGCGAGTAAAAAGTGAATGGCAGCTCAACTTCCAGTCCCAACCGATCCATGGGGGCCCATTCGTACTCGATCAAGGCTTCGTAGGAATCAAACTTTAAATTATCTGTGAGTCCCAGCCCTAGGTTCCATTCCTTTTCTCCCCTTCTGGCACCCAGATCACGGATAAGATCAATATAAAGAGGTTCCGCATGCAGTACCTTATCGGGTTCTTTTTGGTTTTCCACCTGTTGAATATATAAACTGTCTTTTTCGGCATTTGAAATTTGGGCCATGCCAGTGGCCGAAAGTGTCCATACGAAGAAGAACACCCCTAATTTTTGAGTTTGCATTTTTAATTTGTTAAAGCATTTGAAAATAATCCCATGTCGCTTTTGCGATGGGAAACCAGTGTGCTGAAAAACAAATTAAACCTTGGGCGGAGGTGTAATCAATTGACCAAACCCGTGGGGCAAGTGCATTTGATAATTGGGAAAGGTCTTTATAGCGGTTTCAAAATTCGAAGTATCCAAACCATATTCAAAAAAGAATGCTGAAATAAGATTTATTTTCACCTTGGAAGAAGTATTGTGCTCCTCCGTATCCGGGTCATCAAATTCCTCAAAAGCTTCCTCAAAACCCAATAACTGCTCCACCACAATTTCCACAATACTCTCTTGGTCATTAAAGGCAAGATTTTCTGGAATATATTCTGGCTTTGGGTCTATGGTATCCACACTAATGTTCAAAAGGTACACTCCCATGAAACCCCATAGAAACCTTATATAAACGCTATTTCTTAATTGACCGAACACGGGCCAAAATTACGATCCCGGCTAGACTTACCAAATGTTTAACCCATTTTTAACGTCAAGGGGTCTATGTCAGATCATCGGGCTCTATATGAATAAGGACATGTTCCAGATAGGGTATGACCTCCTTGAGATGGCCCTCTATTTCATGCCCTTCCCGTCTTCAAGAGACCGATTTACATTGATAGTTTTAGGTAAGGGCCTTTGCCCTTTCCGATGTCGCTATTTTTAAAGCCCATAGGATTTTATGGCACTTGCAATCTGTTCCTGTTCCGTAGTTTCAGGATACAACAGATATCTTGGGGCGATGATGGGTTTTACCTGTTCCCCGGTTATCTTCGTGATGGTCGAAAAGGGAAATTTCCCCTCGGTCATTTTAGTCAGTATCCCTTCCATTGCTTGAAATTCGGGATGGGTTTTTTGTATGATCTCAGCCTTGCCTTTCACCTGAAAGCCCTTTTGTACCAAAATATCCAGAAAGCTGATACATACCTTTGGATTCTGCTTTATGTTTTTTACCGATTGGGGCGAGGCGATGTTGGCCACGATGATACTGTCCTCTTGATATGCCGCAAAGATTTCCTTGGGGGAGACGTTGGGCAGGTTATCCTTGGATACCGTGGCCATCCAGCACAAGACGCTTTTGGCCATACATGCTTTGAGTTCTTCGGATAGTTTCATTGGTATGGGTTTTTACGTACGGCTATTATTCCAGCCTGCGCATCATGGTCATGGTTCGAGTTACCAATCGCCACCTATCCTCAAATTTTAAAAAGGTACTTGAGAATCGGATTTTCCCTGGAACGGGTCTTCCCATAATGGTTCCTTTCATATCCAAAACGCCAATAACGATTCCAGTATTCCCGGAAAGGATAACCTTATCAACTTGCACCTTGATCTCGGAAACATTTACATTATCAACTCCGTTTATCGCCTGATCTTTGGTTTCCAACATACCATTCCCTGCAATCAACACAAATCCTTCGGTAGCACATTCCTCCAAAGGCTTTGTATTCTTATTCAAGGTATACTCTTTAAATAAGCGTTCGTTCAATGCCTTTAACTCGTTTTGAGTTTCTTGATTCACGTCCTGACCCAGTCCCATAAATGGAAGCCAGAGCAGCAAAAAGATACTTGTTTTCATGGTAGTTATATTAAGGTTTAAACTCATTTTTAACTTCTTCATAGGTTTCCAAACAGGTATCCAAGTCGTTTCCGGTCGTATGGATGCATTCGCAGAATTGATATCCCGCTTCCTGGTTGGGGGCATCGGTGAATTGTTTTTTACAATCCTTTATCGAATTATGGGGCATCACTTCATGTCCGAATTCGGCGTAGGCCACAGTGCCCACCATCACCAAAAACACAAAACCCGCAAAAAGATAGGGAAATTTCCAACTGTATTTCTCCGGTTTTTGAAAGATTCCCAAATCCGAAAAGTAGTTCAGTGGCAGCAAATAGCGCACGCGGTCATAGTTCCAAACGATCAAAAATAGACAGGCCCACACCATGAGGGGCGCCGTGACATAAGCCCCCTCAAAACGTACCGCATAGGAGAGGATCCAAATATTTACGATTATGGGAAAGTATAAGAGTGCGCCCAAGGTCATGGTTCTGGGAATCAACAATAAAATAGCGGCCAAAATCTGTGTCACGCCAATAAAGGTGTAATAATAGCCAGTATGGTGCAGGGCCTCTAGATAGGCTCCCATGGGATGTATGATGGACAGGCCACTGGCGAAGCGTTCCCCTATGATCTTTACCCACCCGGCCACCAAAAAGGCAAAGGCCTAGGAAACCCAACAAAAAATGGAAAACAACCAATACCAGCGGTTGCTTTTTATGTAGATGTAGAACTGTTCAAAGTGGGCGAGCATGGACTACGTGGTTTCCGCACCAAGGTAGTGAAACAAAACATACTCGTAATAGGTAGAATTAAGTCGAAAAACAAGGTATTTCCAAGAGGGCCTAAAATAATTATGCCTCAAATCACGGAAGAATTTATTTGTTTTTTGCCTCAGTTCTTTGTTGGCAATTGGCTTTTAACTATTCTTTGGAAGCTTCAAGTCCCTTGAATATTAGATTTATTCCCCATTTCATGAGTTCTATAGAGTCCTTGTTATTTAAGTTGCATACGTCTTTAGTAACAATGAGAGGCTCAATACCCATCAGAATTGTAAATAAGTTCGAAAGATTCTCCTTTTCTTTTTGAGTAAAATTTGTTTCTTCCAGAGCCATTTTCAATGTCATCGTTCTTCTAGCACCTCTTTTGATAGTCGAAGTGTTTGAACCTAAAACAACACTAATGTATTTTCGAAAAAGATTTTCATGATCTAAGGCTAGTTTGTTATAATAGTCTTGTATTTCGAGAATCTTATCATGGATTTCATTGCCTTTTAGGTTATTAAATAAATTCTCTGGGCTTTCTGTACTAAAATCTAACCCAGCTTCTGCGGCCAATATGTCAATATTTGAAAAGTATCTATATATAGTTGCTCTAGAAATACCAGTTTTCTTAGCAATGTCTTCAAGGTTGAATTCTAATCCTTTATTAAGGTAATATTGGGCACTAGCAAGGATTTTATTTCTTGTTTCTAACTTTTGATTGGTTCTGCCAGAATTTAAATATCTTTTATTCATGAGACAAATATCTCACAAAATTTGGATTCAAAAAAATTTACTCTTATGTTTGTGAGACAAATATCTCATAAAATGAATAAAAACAATACAAAATGGGTACTAGGGCACAAGGTAACACCTCATGAAACCACTGGAGATTATGATTTGATGTTAGCTGAAACCCCTGCCAAAATGCAAGGTCCACCACCTCATATGCATAATTCATTTAAGGAATCATTCCTAATCATTGAAGGTGAAATGGAGTTTATGGTAAACGGACATGTTAAGGTTATTAAGGCAGGAGAATCAGTAGATATTCCGCCTAAGACGTTGCATACGTTTGCTAATAAAAGCGAAAGACCTTGTAAATGGATAAATATTCATAGTCCTAAAGGATTTAGAGATTTTTTCGAGCAAATTGGTGTTCCCGAAAATGAAGAAAATGCTGTTGAGAAATCACTTGCTCCAGAGATTATTAATGAAGTGATGGCTACTGCATCAGAATTTGATATGATTATCAAGATTTAGCTTATTGCCAACGGTTAGGCTATGATTTGTGGCGGCGTTGGAAATCGTTAGATTTCCAGCCGTGGCAAATCCAGCCGTTGATGGTTTTGTAGTTTCAAGTTAATGAATTGCAGCTATAAATTATAGCCTTTGTTGGCAAGCGTTTTGTTTTTTATTAAATCATTTATTATCAACACAGAAAATGTTAAACCAACAATCAGGGGCCATTTCCCAATAATACTTTCAAAATCATATTCCATCAACCATTCCGTGAAATTTCTTGGACTTACGAATAGCATAAAAATCAAAAATCCGGTTATTCCACACATTAGTAGTATTAACTTTCTTATTTGTCTGCTTTTATGAAGTCCTTTTAGCAACATTAAGAGTCCTACATATCCACAAATTCCGAGAATCATACTACTAATGGCAATCAAATAGTCTAAGGATAGTTCAGCATCCGATATCGCAAAATATATTCCAATAAAAGTTAATCCCAATAACCAAGTAGCAGGAATCAATCCACTAATTAGAATTACATAAAGTATTTGTTTCATTTAATGTTTGCCAACGGTCTCGTATAACCGTCAGTTACGGGTTTATATGCGTTAATTTTCGGTTTGACACTGACTTTAGCAATTCCGAGTGGATTCGGACGTAGTCGAATCCGCCGTAATTGCGGTTATACATTGTTGTACGCTGGCTTTTTATTCGTTCAGTTCTTTCCAACATTTTTGTACTTCTCGTTCAACTTCTTTTTCCATTTTTGGTAATTCATTCAGAACCCAGCTTTTACTTTCTTTGGTCAGATAATCTTTATTTTCAGTCAGTTTGAATTCCATTGCACTTTTGATTAATGGAATCAAATCTTTCGTTTCTGTGTCGCCATTCGCAAAATTTGGTCCGATTAAATATCCTAAAATGTCTTTCTCGTATTTTGGTTTGTAATGTAAAATGTGCGTTACAATCGGAAAATAGAAGTAAAAGAAACTATTGGTATTCGATTGATATTGAATTTTATTGAATTCCGAAATCAACAATTCAGATTGTGAGTCAGAAGTGTCAAAGTCCAATTCGCGAAGTAAATCAAAAGTCTTTTTCGCACTTGGTTTAATTTCTCCCATTCTCTTCAAGTCAGAAAATGCTTTTTCAAATTCCGATTTAATTTCTTTGTTCCTTATCCAATCTAAAATTTTCAATTAGTTCAGTTTTTAGCTTGCGTACAACGATGGCGCTATGATCTGTGGTCCTTTTTCAGGCTCATGCTTTTGGGCCATTGATCATAACGCGTGTTGGTCGTAGTTTTTTTTTAATTTTATTTTCTCCTAAAATTAGGAATAAAAACTACGGATAGTTTGCCATAAGACAATGACAAGGTCTCTTTTCTTCAAGATTCCCGTTTTATATTGATGTATACATTGCGTGTATGATCAGTCTAAAACGGAACCAAAACTCCCCTAAATGAATGAAAATGAACAACAATACCGCTTAAAATTTGACTTTCTCAAAATTTTTACCGTCCTTGTTCAAGTAGTTTTTAACGTTCCCAACGTTTTGATAGCGAGCTCTCAACGCTGATAAGCTAAACTACTTGGGCAATATCCGCCGGAAATGTCCGAATATTACCGTAATCCATTTTAAGACATTTAGCGTCCCCGATTTTTTAAGTACAATATACTTCACGTAACCCTTGAAGAAAAGAACGATGGCGATGGCAAATTACGATCAACGATTGTATATAGTAACAAGTTACTATATTTCTATTTTAGGGGAAGTGCTTTAAAAATCCTATAAATAATTGGTTGGTGCAAATAAAGTATTGGGTAATTAAAGGTATTAGGCCAGAACGGATTCTTCCTCCTCACTTCGTTCGACGTTAGAAGGACAGGAACGGGGAGGGTTTGGGTTCGATGATGGGTGCCAATTACAGCATACTGTCAGTTCGAGTGGCGTCCTGGAAGAGACGCTGTATCGAGAACCCTTCGGCTTCGCTCAGGGCAGGCTCCTTGTGTGTCCCGAAGCTTCTCGATACTAATTTTCTCGTGCCTCGAAAATTCACTCGAAGTGACAATAAAGCCATTCTTAGCCTAAAAGAGGCATCTGCCCTAGGACAGTTTCTTCCTCCTCGCTATGCGCGTCGTCAGAAGGACAAGAATGGGAGGTGTTCGTCGTCAGAATTATAATAAGTGCCGTGTTTTCATTCCTACACATTGTACACCCAAAAGCTCCACACCCCGGTCAGGGAGGAGTGTTTCGCGACAGCGGAACGGGGAGGGTCGGAGATTTGGTTCCGATACTTTTTCCATCGCCGAAAAAGTATCCAAAAAGGCTAGGCTGATTATGGGATACTTGAAATCCAAGCAGTCCTTGGCCCGCATCGCCCAGGCCGTTTCCGATTGCATCGGAATACTATTTGGGCGATTTCCTTTGGCCCAATTCCAATGCCTCCCGGATTTGCTACGCATCCCAAAATAGGCCGGTTTATTTCCTAACATAAATTTGTGTTACATGGCACTCTTTAACATCCAAAAAAGCTCCCCTCCCTGGTCATGGAGAGGTGTTCCGTGATAGCGGAATGGGAGGAGGAATTACGTCATTGAATTGCCCTAAAATCGGTAAATGTATAAAACGTAAAAGCCCTTCAAGAAAGGGCTTTTCTTTTTGAGTTAGTTTGGTTTTAAACCTTAGATTATCTGGAAGCCTTAAAGCTGTATTCATGCAACCCCTTAAAGGTATTATGCGATTCCTGAATACCAAAAATATGGCAGGTCTCCTTTGTGGAACGGACTACAGGTCTTTGAAAGAATAAGTGTTTGCTATCGGCGTGCTGGGTGGGTCTTTGAAAAGATTTCATAAAGCAAGGTGTATTAGATTACTACTATTTTTATCGATTTCCTTAGGTTCAAACCTCCCGCGGGGCGTACCTTCAAAATCACCGGAATGCAACCTCTTAACTACATATCTATCATTTTGTTACAACTAAATGTATTCAAAAAAATAGTCCGAGTCTGGAATTTGATTCGGCCATAAATAAGAAATAATACTCTATCAATTTCGGTGCGCCGATTTTATCAAGATGTAATTTTTTGGCTCGTTTTTTTGTCAACTAAAAAGAGATACTTTCCCAAATACCAGTTCCATTTTAGGAATAAGCTACAACGGCACCAAAATAAGCTGCTTTCGAGACTCAGAATCGCAACCAAAGAATTGAAAATTTTAATGGACTTGACTGGAAAAGGTCGATCTCAGACCGCCAAATCGTCCTTGATCACCTCGATAGAATTACTTGATTTACGTTCCAACAATGCAAACCCGAAGGTAAGTACTCCTACCCGTCCAATGAACATCAATACAATTACCATCAATTTACCCCATTGGGAAAGCTCGCTGGTAATTCCCGTGCTCAGACCTACGGTACCCAAGGAGGAAGCGACCTCAAAAAGGATTTGCCGTAGTTCGAAGGTTTCGGTAAAGGTCAGTAGAAAAGTAAACAGAAAAATGATGCTGGTATACAGAATGAAGGTGGACGTAGCCACATAAAGCCGTTCAAAAGGGATGGTCCTCTTGAAAAATGTTATCTGACGTTGCCCAAACAACCTACTTTTAAGCACGGATATCATCGCGGTCAAGGTCGTGATTTTCATTCCACCCGCCGTTCCCGAAGGTGATGCACCTATGTACATTAAAAATATGACCGATAACAAAATGGGGAGGCTCAATCCGCCCGTAGGAATGGTATTAAAACCCACCGTGGTCATGGCGGTCATGGCCTGAAAAAAAGACTCCGTCAATTTGGACTCGGACCCCTGAACACTCGGTTCCGCAAAATACACCAGCAGGGTCCCCAATCCCAATAGCAGTAAAAATCCATAGGTAATGATCTTAGTGGTAAAGGATAGTTTTTGGGACCGCCCGGTGATACGGTACCATATATCCGTAATCACGATAAAACCCAAGGATCCCCCAATGGCCAAAACGGATATAACGGTATTGATGAACACGTTGTCATTATATCCCTCAAAACTATCGTTGAACAGGCCAAAACCGGCAGTACAAAAGGCCGAAACACTGTGAAATACCGAAAACCAAATCGCTTTTAACGCTTCCATCCCTGATTGCCGAAACGCGATATAAAAACAAATAGCTCCCAGCACTTCCATGACCGTGGTAAAAACAACCACGCTCTTGATAAAATCCCTAATTTTTATGGTCTTGGGCATGGTAAATTCCGCCCCCAAAATTTTGTTGTGCCAGGCCGAAATGTTTCTCGTAGTGAACAGTAAATAGTATGTGGTCAAGGTCATGTAACCGATGCCCCCAATCTGGAACAGGGCCATGATGATGAACTGCCCAAAGAAATTATAGGAATCGTAAACACTTACCGTCACAAGACCGGTCGTGGAAATTGCCGAGGTTGAAATAAACAGATTGTCCAACAGGCCAACACTCGTTTTATGGAATATGGGAAGGGACAAAAGGCCAAACCCGATAACCGTATACAGAAAAAAACCCCACACCAAATTCATTTGGGGGGATTTGCTTACCTGGAACTTTTTATACCATCGAACAAGCTTGTCGATACGGTTAGTATGCTTTTTCATTCCATACATTTACGGCCTATAAAGGTACTTGCACAAACCCGATAAAGGGTGCTCATTAGCTAAACTTGAGCTTCCTTTCAATCGCCTTGATCATTTCATTGGCAATATCCTTGCCCGTAGCGTTTTCAATGCCTTCCAGTCCGGGGGAGGAATTTACCTCCAACAACAAGGGACCTTTGTTGGAACGGATGATATCCACGCCGGCGACGGCCAGATTCAAAGCCTTGGTGGCCTTTAACGCCAATTTTTTTTCCTCTTGTGTAATCTTGATCATGGACGCCTTACCACCTTGGTGGATATTGGCCCTAAACTCGCCCTTTTCCGCCTGGCGCTGCATACTGGCCACCACTTTACCATTGACCACAAAACAACGGATGTCCTGCCCGTTGGCTTCCTTGATGAACTCCTGAACAAGGATATTCGTGTTCACACTTTTAAAGGCATTGATCACACTTTCCGCTGCCTTGTTCGTTTCTGCCAAAACAACTCCTTTCCCTTGGGTACTTTCCAACAATTTGATGATCAAGGGCGCACCGTTCACCATTTTGATCAAATCCTTGGTATCCATGGGCGATTTGGCGAATCCCGTGATGGGAATATGAATATCGTTCTTGGAAAAAAGCTGCGATGCGAAGAGCTTGTCCCGCGATTGGGTAATGGATTCTGCCGAATTCTGACAATACACGCCCAAATTGTTGAACTGCCGTATCACCGCACAGCCGTAAAACGTAACGGCCGGTTTTATACGTGGGATGACCGCATCAAAATCCTTGAGGATGTTCCCTCCTCTATAACGAATCTCCGGGGAATGCGCGTCCAGTTTCATATAGGCCTGTTCCACGTTCAAAAATACGATTTCGTGGCCACGGGCCTCGGCCGCTTCCATCAACCTTTTGTTGCTATACAGGTTGGGGTTGCTTGCCAATAAGGCGATTTTCAGTCCGGTTTTTTCTTTGTAATAGGGTTTGTATTTTTCCGTAACCTCCTCATCTGTAAATTCCTGGATCTGATAATTTACCGCCGGGTTAACAATGTACCTATCCGTCAAGGCCTCACGCCCCAACAACATCCGGAACTCCATCGTATCCCTATTTGCCAGGGTCAGTTCTATATCAAAGGTGTTATCGCCCATGGTAACGGGCGTACGTACTACCAAGCGCTCCTCAGATATACCACTGGAACTTTTCACCATCCTACGGTCTATCAACCGGGCCTCGCAGTTGATGGCAATACTGCGGTTCTCCTGTAAGGGGTTCACCTCGAACTTTACCCATTCCTGGGCCCCTTTGTTCACAATCTTCAAATTAGTAGCCTGTATGGAGGAAGTCTTTGCCCCGGAATCTACCCGCGCCTTAATGGCCGGGACTCCCAATTCCTTAAAAACACACCATTCCTCGCTACCTATAATCTTCAAATTTTCCAATATTATTTTTTTCTTAGTTCAAAAATGTCCTTGCGGCGGTCCCTTAAATTCCGGACCGCTCCAAATTGATTGAGTTCCCTGAGCAAACTGATGTCCACATTGGCAATGAGAATCATCTCCGTATTGGGCGTCGCCTCTGCCTTGATTCCGTTCGTGGGAAAGGAAAAATCACAGGGTGTGAACACCATACTCTGAGCGAACTGAATGTCCATATTCTGCACATTGGGCAAATTCCCCACACTACCGGCAATGGCCACATAGCATTCGTTTTCTATGGCCCGTGCCTGGGCGCAATTGCGCACGCGGGAGTAGCCGTTTTGGGTATCCGTCAGGAAGGGCACAAAAAGAATGTCCACCCCTTCGTCAGCCAACAAACGCGGGAGTTCAGGGAACTCCACATCGTAGCAGATAAGTACGCCAATTTTTCCGCAATCCGTATCAAAGGCCTGCAACTTCGTTCCTCCCTGTAGCCCCCAAACCTTGGCCTCGTCTGGGGTCACGTGTAGTTTTTCATAGCGCTCCAAGGAACCGTCCCTTCTACACAGGTACCCCACATTGTAAAGCTTGCCGTCAATAACTTCTGGCATACTCCCCGCGATGATATTGATGTTATAGGTAATGGAGAACTCCGAAAATTTCTGTACTACCAAGTCCGTATGCTTCGCCAGTTCCCTAATAGCCTCAGAAGTACTTAAATGATTGGCACTGGCCATTAATGGTGCATTGAAAAACTCCGGAAACAAGGCAAAATCCGACCGATATCCCGAAACGGCATCAATAAAATATTCGGCCTGTTGTAATAACTCATTTATATCCTTGTACGGACGCATCTGCCATTGGATCAAACCCAATCTTACGATTGTCTTTACGGTTGTGGCCACACCTGTGGGCTTTTGATAGTAGATATTGTCCCATTCCATCAAAATAGCAAAATCATTAGACTCAACATCCCCTTCTAAATACCCTTTCATTACCTTGGAAGGATGAAAATCATTACTTATCTGAAAATTTAATACCGGATCGTGGATTTCCTTACGACGAACTAAATCAATGTACTGTTTGGGCGTATACTCTTTAATGTATTTGTGGTAATTGGGCATCCTACCACCAAAAACTATACTCTTTAGATTCAGTTTTTCGCATAGTTCTTTTCTGTAATCATAGAGCCTTCTTCCCAAACGAAGTCCTCTAAATCCAGGAACAATAAACACATCAATACCATAAAGTACATCACCGTCTTCATTGTGGGTATTGAACGTATAATCCCCTGTAACCATTCTATAGGTATGTTCGCCTTCAAACTTGGAAAAATCCACTATGATTGAAAGGGCACAACCTGCCAACTTCCCGTTTATCTTGATGACGACCTGTCCTTCAGGAAACGTGTTAATCAATTTTTCTATTTGTTCCAAGGTCCAAACGGCATTCTGCATGCTGGTGTAAGAGGAAACCATAGCTTCCTTCAATTCCTTATAGTCCGAAAGGCTAAGGTATTCCAGCTCAATATTTTCAATCTCTTCTATTTTCATATCAATTTTAGGAGTGTGTTTTCAACGGACTTATTCCGATAAAAAAGTATGGGTTTAGGCCTACAGGACCCAAACCCAATATTCATATTTAGTTTACTGACTTTAAACCGAAATCCAAAGACTAATCGTCGTCCTCATCGCCATCTACCATATCCTTTGGATCTGGTTCCATGATTGCGTCCGGATCGTCGTCGTCAAAATCCTCGTAGTCGTCCTCATCATAGTTTTCCATGGTATACTCCAACTTGGCACTGATCTTTACCAGGTATTTGGTATCCTCCGTTAGGACCTCCACCGCCTCGATCCGCTCTCCTTGGGCGTTTTTAAAGGATATGATGTTACGATCATCATACCCATCTGGATAGCGCTCCACTAAAAGCTTCAACACTTCGGGGGTCAGCTTCTTAAAATCTACGATTACTTTTTTTAAATGTGCGTTCTTGTCCATAAATAATTAATAGTCCAAAAGATAAGCAAAAATTAAAGGTGCAACAATGGTCGCATCACTTTCTATAATAAATTTTGGGGTGTCTATATCCAACTTGCCCCAGGTAATCTTTTCATTGGGTACGGCACCTGAATAGGAACCGTAGCTTGTGGTACTGTCGCTAATCTGGCAAAAATAGCTCCAGAAAGGGGTATCCGTGCGTTCCATATCCTGATACAGCATGGGCACAACACAAATTGGGAAATCCCCCGCAATACCACCTCCTATCTGAAAAAACCCAATTCCGTTTTCGGAATTATCGGTATACCAGTCTGCCAAAAAAGTCATATACTCGATACCGGATTTCATGGTGCTGGCCTTCAGCTCTCCCTTAAGTACATACGATGCAAATATATTGCCCATAGTACTGTCCTCCCAACCTGGGCAGATAATTGGCAAGTTTTTCTCCGCTGCAGCGTACATCCACGAGTCCTTCAAATCTATTTCATAATATTCCTCCAAAACACCCGAGAGCAACATTTTGTACATAAATTCATGGGGCAAGTAGCGTTCTCCCTTATCATCGGCATCCTTCCAGATCTTAAAAATATGCTTTTGCAACCTACGGAAGGCTTCTTCCTCTGGAATACACGTATCCGTTACCCTATTCAGTCCCTTTTCCAATAAATCCCATTCCTGCTGCGGCGTAAGATCTCTATAATTTGGCACACGCTTATAGTGCGAGTGTGCTACCAAGTTCATGATATCCTCTTCTAAATTGGCTCCGGTACAAGAAATTATCTGAACCTTGTCCTGACGAATCATTTCCGCGAAAATCTTACCCAGCTCCGCGGTACTCATGGCCCCGGCCAAGGAAACCAACATTTTGGCACCCTTGTTCAGTTGCTCCTCGTAGCCCTTGGCGGCATCCACCAAAGCTGCGGCATTGAAGTGTAAATAGTATTTTTCAATAAAATTGGAGATAGCTCCCTTATTCTTCGTCATCATTAAATTTTAAACTGTTGTTCGATTTATAGTCCACATCATAGGTATTGTCGTACTCCTCATCAGCGTCCTGGCCCATAAACTTATAACTCAACATCTTATAATACAACTTTGCGGCCACAAAATCCGAGGATTTTGCGGAAGGATTAGGGCAAAGTTCCACCAGATCAAAGCCTACCACGTTTTTCTCCTCAAAAACCTGTTTTAAGAACTCCAAGGTCTCGTACCATAAAAGCCCCCCAGGTTCCGGTGTTCCCGTAGATGGCATAATCGAAGGATCCAAAGCGTCCAGGTCAAAGGTAATGAATACATTGTCCGTCATGGCCTCAATGACCTTGTCCATCCAATATTCATCGGCCACCATCTCATGCGCGAAAAATGTCTTGTCCGCATCGATCAAGGTCTTTTCAATGGCATCCATGGAACGAATCCCTACTTGCACCAAATTGGTAGTCTGACTGGCCTCATGGACAGCACAGGCGTGATTGTATTTACTACCGGCATAGGAATCCCTCAAATCTGCATGTGCATCTATGTGTAGCACGGTAAGGTCGTCAAAGCACTCGTTAAAGGCGCGGATCGTACCAATGGAGATGGAATGCTCCCCGCCTACCAGTGTTACAAATTTATTTCGCTTTATATAGTCCTTGGTTACTTTGTGGACTTCGTTTACCATGGCCTCTGGAGAGGTGTGTCCGGCAATGGCATCGGCCAAGTAAATACCTTGTTCGTACACCTCGGTATCGGTCTCAATATCATAGCGCTCCATATTCTCGGAGGCTTCCAAAAAGGCCTTGGGTCCGTTGACCGTTCCCTTGCCCCAAGTCGTAGTGCCCTCGTAAGGCACAGGAATCAAAATAACCTTTGCGGTTTCCAGCTGTGCGAATTTGTCAGGTATACCTGCATAATTCTTTGATGTAGTCATCTTATTTAAAAATTAGAACTAATTAATTTGAAAGTTGTTTTTCCGCCTTTGCGGATTTTTTCTTTTTTGCTTTTTGATAGTCCCCATATCCTAAAATTTCCAAAAGATCCTCAGCGGTCTGTTGTGGACTATACAGGGTAGTTACCAGTTCACCATTCGCGTCCTTATCGATCAAGATATGTTTGGGCTGTGGGATCAAACAGTGCTGCAGACCGCCAAAGCCCCCAATGGTCTCCTGATAGGCACCGGTATTAAAAAACCCAATGTACAAAGGTTTATCACGTTTGTACTTTGGGAGATAGATGGCGTTCATATTCTGCTCACTATTGTAGTAGTCATCGCTATCACAGGTAAGGCCTCCCAGCAAGACCCTTTCGTACTCATCGTTCCACCGGTTTATGGGCAGCATTATAAATCGTTTGTTAATGGCCCAAGTATCTGGCAGGGTAGTGATGAAGGAGGAATCAATCATATTCCATTTCTCACGGTCGTTCTGCTGTTTTTGGTAGAGGATCTCATAAATGGCACCACCGCTTTCACCCACGGTAAAGCTCCCGAATTCGGTAAAAATATTGGGAACGGGTACATCGGCTTCTGCACAGGCAATATTGATCTGGTTCAAGATCTCATCCACCATATATTGATAATCGTATTCGAAGGCCAGAGAGTTCTTTATTGGAAATCCGCCACCAATATTCAGGCTGTCCAAAGAAGGGCAGATTTTCTTAAGTCGCACGTACACCTTTAGACACTTTACCAATTCGTTCCAATAGTAGGCATTGTCCCTGATACCGGTATTGATGAAAAAATGTAGCATCTTAAGCTCCACTTTATCGTTGTCCTTTATCTGGTTTTCGTAGAACGGCACTATATTTTTATAGCCGATGCCCAATCTGGATGTATAAAATTCAAATTTGGGCTCCTCCTCCGATGCAATACGGATACCAACTTTGAACGTATCATTAATACTATCCGAAAGAAGTTCTATTTCCTCATAATTATCGATGATCGGGATACAGTTGTCATGGCCATTATTTATCAACCGGGCAATGTTATCGATATACTGCTCGCGTTTGAACCCGTTACAGATGACATAGGCGTCGTCCTTAAGTTTGCCGTCCTTTTTCAACTGTTCAACAATGTTGATGTCAAAGGCTGAAGAGGTCTCAATGTGAATATCGTTCTTTAAGGCCTCATGCATTACATGTTGAAAGTGTGAACTTTTGGTGCAATAGCAATAATGGTACTTACCCTTGTAATCGTTCTTTTTGATGGCATTTACGAACCAGTTCTTTGCACGCGCAATATTCTCGGATATTTTGGGTAGGTAGGTAAACTTCAAAGGGCTACCATATTCCTCGACCAATTCGTTTAGGGGAATATTGTGAAACTTCAAGTGGTCACCGTCTAATGTAAATTCCTCTTGGGGGAAAAAATAGGTCTGATCGATAAGATCAATATACTTGGTATTCATGTAAAAAAATATTTGATGTTTGAAAATACGGTTTAATAATTAATAAAATGTGCTCATATCATGTTAAGAAAACATGATGTATTTTCAAATCAAATAAGAATTTGTTTTTGGGTGGTGGGAATGAAAAAATAGATGTGCTGACTCTGCACGATCGAGGAGTTACATTCGGAAGTTAGCTTTAAAATTCGGTTGCTTATCTTATAAGCCATTTTTGGGTTTGACTTCCTAATTCCCAAAAACCCGAACATAGAAACAAATTGCATTATGTTCAGCTAAAGACCATGGCCTTACATTGAGTTAACCTCATATTTTAGGGCACAAATGAAAACAAAAAAATTGAAAAAACAACCGTTTTCAAACAAAATACGTTCAAGGACCAATAATTGTTCAACAGAGTCGGGTTTATGATTTTTTTAAATTTACAAAATATTTATATTCAGTATCTTACCAAGAATATTAATCAATATATCCATGGAAATGAAACATCTTAAAATAATACGAATACTACCTTTTGTGGTAATGGCCTTGCTGATATCCATGGCAAATGCCCAAATTGCGGCCGGTGTCTATCTTTCCGATCATGATAATACGCAGCACGAACTTAAAATCAACAAGGGTTATCTGACCTATTCGGTATACAAATTGGACCCGGCCGAATTTATAAAAACGGTAGGTGGGTTTTATACTGCGGATGAAAAGATGCTAAAAGTACAGCTCGAGTTCAATTCGGATTTTGAAAAGGACGGAATCAGGGCATTGGAAATGCCTTTTTCCATGGATGGAGATAAGATCATAATACACATGGAGGATGCCATAACCTTCGAAAAAAAAGAATCCTTGAACCAAGCCCTGGACGGGCAATGGCTGTTTGCTACGCGTGGTCCCGATACGGGCCAAGAACGCCGGGGCGATGAAAACCCAAGGAAAACCTTAAAATTCCTGATGGACGGTCGGTTTCAATGGATTGCCTACCAAACAGAGACCATGGCCTTTTCTGGAACTGGGGGCGGCAGTTTTACTTCGGTGGACGGGGTCTATACGGAGAACATCGAGTTTTTCTCCCGTGATAACGATCGGGTAGGTGCCCGTCTAGAATTCAACTACGAAATCAAAGGTGACGATTGGCATCATACCGGCAATAATAGCAGGGGGGAACCCATGTATGAAATATGGTCCAGAAGAAATTGATGTAATTCCTTTTGCTTAAAATCCACAAAAAACCCTATTTTTGCCAGCCTATTTGGCCTCGTAGTTCAATGGATAGAATAGAAGTTTCCTAAACTTTAGATGCAAGTTCGATTCTTGCCGAGGCTACAAATAAATGCATATAGATTCACCGAAGGTGTTACATACGAAAATAAAAAAAGGACAGCTTGCTGGTCCTTTTTTTGTTGAAATTTGTAAAGCGTTAGCTTTCTATATGCATTTTCAACATGAGACACAAAAGAAAAACGCGGTTATCTCTTGTCGAGGCTACTTTAAACAAAAAGTGGGAATCCTATTTCTCCTTTTTTTGTTTGCGTTTAATAGTTGAATTATTAGGTTTTGTTATTTTGCCCCACTATTCTTCAACTGGCTATCCATACTATCCTCCGCAAATTTCCCCTGTACGCTCCAGCCGCCATCTACGTAGAACAATTGGCCTGTCACATAACTGGACTCATCAGAAGCTAAGAATATAGCCGGCCCAATCATTTCCTCCGGTTCTCCGGTCCTTTGCATGGGTACCACCCGACCCCAATTTTCTTTATACTCCGGATCCTCATTCAAGTTCCGTTCCGTGTTTATTGGGCCCGGTCCAAAGGTATTCACCCTAATTTTAAACGGAGCCAATTCCACCGCCATTTGTTTGCTCATGGCCTCTATGCCTCCCTTACTGGTGGAATAACAGATGAGGTTCTTCACACTGAGTACGGAACAGATGGAGGATATATTGATGATACTACCGCCCTTTCCATTTTCCTTCATGAGGCGTGCCGCTTCAATGGAACAAAACAGGGTTCCCTTTATATTCAGGCCGATTACCTTGTCGAACAAGGCTTCATCGGTATCAAAAAAATCGCTCCAACCAGTAATTCCGGCATTGTTGACCAAAATATCCAATTGGCCATACTCCTGACGAATATAGGCGAACATTTTCCGAATCTCCGCAACCTTGGACATGTCCCCTTCGTACAACTCGGCTTTACCGCCCATTTTAACAATACTTCCTACTACTTGCTTAGCATAATCCATCCCAGGTAAATCATTGATGATTACGGTAGCCCCTTCCGCAGCGTAGCCTAAAGCGATTTCCTTCCCTATGCCCTTACCGGCACCCGTTACCAATGCAATCTTATTTTTTAGTCTCATTGCTTAACCGTTCAATTTAATGAACCCACCATCGATGGGATAGTCCGTACCCGTAATAAATTGCGCCTCATCACTACATAAATATACTGCCAAAGCGGCAATTTCTTCAGGTTTGGCCATTCTGCCAATGGGCTGCGTTTTTGATAATTTCTCAAACATCTCCTCTTGATTATCGGGGAAGTTTTTGGCGATAAATCCATCCACAAAAGGGGTGTGTACCCGGGCAGGCGAAATGGAGTTACAAGTAATATTGTCGTTTATAAAATCCTTGGCAACGGTTAAGGTCATATTCAATACCGCAGCCTTGGACATGGAATAGGCAAACCTATCTGATATTCCTAGGGATGCAGCAATGCTTGCCATGTTCAAAATACGTCCGCCGCCATGTTTTTTCATTAAAGGAATACATGCATGAAGACAATTATATACGCCTTTTATATTGATTCGATAGATTCGGTCAAATTCAGCTTCCGAAGTACTTTCAGCCGTACCAATGTGGGCGACCCCGGCATTATTGATCAAGATATCAACTCTGTCAATTCTATTAAAGATTTCTACAACGGCTAATTGATTGCTAACATCACACCAATGGAAATAGCCCTTACCCCCATTTTCAATGACCGTTTTCAAGGTTTCGTTGGCCGCTTTTTCATCGACCTCCAAAATATGTACTACGGCACCTTGCTCCGCCAAGACAACGGCAATGGCCCTTCCAATTCCGCTGCCAGCTCCGGTGATGACGGCAATTTTTCCTTTTAAACTAAACATATTAAATATCGCTATATTTAGGCATTACTACATTTTTGTTCTTGCCGGCCCAAACCTTCGATTTCCAGGGCTACCTCATCCCCGGCCTTTAAGTATATGGGAGGTTTCATACCCAAACCTACGCCAGGTGGCGTTCCCGTAGAGATGACATCACCAGCTTCCAACGTCATAAATTGGGACAGATAATGCACCACATAATAGCAATCAAAAATCATCGTCTTGGTATTTCCATCCTGCATTTTAACCCCATTGACCCAAAGCTGCATTCGTAGGTTATGTACATCGTCTAATTCATCTGGGGTGGCCAAAAAAGGACCCAAGGGATTAAAGTTGTCACAGGACTTGCCCTTGGTCCACTGCCCTCCCTTTTCCAGTTGAAAGGCTCTCTCCGATATATCATGGGAAATACAATACCCCGCGATGTATTCCTTGGCCTCTTCCACGGAATCGAGATATCTTGCATCCTTCCCAATTACGATGCCCAGTTCCACCTCCCAATCGGTTTTTTGGCTGTTTCGTGGGATGAGGATGTCGTCGTTGGGGCCTACTACGGTGTTCGCTCCTTTTTGAAAGATGATGGGCTCTTCGGGAATGGCCATACCTGATTCGGCCGCATGATCCGAATAATTTAGACCGATGCAAATCACCTTCCCAGGACGCGAAACACAGGATCCCAAACGTTCCTTGGAATCCACTTCCGGTAACTTGGATATATCCAAAGTTCCCAATTTTTGAAGTCCCCCACTCTGAAAAAAGGCTCTGTTCCAATCCGTAAACTCATTGGAAAGGTCCCTTCTGATACCTTTTTCATCCAGCACTCCCGGTTTCTCAACTCCTTGTTTTCCAAATCTTATTAGTCTCATTATGAATAATTTAGTTCTTATATAAAAATCCGGGCACACCTTGGTACCCACCGTTTCGAATTACAAATAAGGAACCCGCCAAAGGTTGCTTTTTCAATTCTTCCTCGGTCAGATCCACTTTTGCGGAGGTCACATACAAATCTTTTAAGTCCTCACCTCCAAAGGTACACGAGGTGATTTTCGCCACGGGTAGTTTGATCCGGGTTAACAATTCACCATTTTGCGGGTTCCAACGGGTCACTTGCCATCCGCCCCAGTGGGCAATCCAGAGCATACCCTCGGAATCGATGGTCATCCCGTCTGGAAACCCCTCTTTTTCATCTATTGAAATAACCACCCTTTTATTAGATATCATGCCCATTTTAACCTCAAAATCATACGCTACGACACTCCCCGTAGGCGTATCTATAAAATAAAAAAGGGTATGATCCGCATTCCAAGCCATACCATTTGAGATAGTGCTGTTTTCAATCTTTTTACTACTAATCCCGTTCTCGAACATATAGACCGAACCGGCTCCCGTTTCCTCTGAAAGGGCCATACTGCCGACCCAAAATCTTCCGGCGGGGTCACAGGCACCATCGTTGAACCTATTTCCTTGTATATCTTTTTCAGGGTGGTCCACATAGGTTATCAATCCGGAATCCCTATTCAAAAATCCGATGCCTCCCGTAGAGGCCAAAATAAAATTTTGGTCCTTACAAACTGCGGCGCACCCTATCATTTTACCGATCTCATATCGCCTGTACGCATCCGCATGTACCACATATTCATGAAGATGCCCATTCAAAATATCCACCCAACAAATGGCCTTTTTATGGGCATCCCAAAAGGGACCTTCCCCCAATTCGCTTTTATGTGGATGTACCGTTGCTATTTCCATGGGTCTAATGGCATTCATTAAAATTCTTTATTCATAAACCTCTACGACCATTTCAACCTCTACGGCCATGTTTCCAGGCAAGGATCCCATACCCACGGCGGCCCGTGAATGCTTTCCCTTTTCACCGAAAACCGCGACCATCAAATCTGAATATCCATTGATGACCTTGGATTGGTCCGTGAACTCCGGGATGGCATTCACCATGCCTTTAACATTTACAATGCGTTTCACCTTGCGCAGATCGCCCAACTCCTCCTTTAGGACGGATAACTGGTTGATGCCCGCCTCCCTGGCCGCATTATATCCTTCTTCCACGGTTAAATCCAAGCCTAATTTTCCAACCACGTTCTCACCATTGGCTTGTCTAGGGCCTTTTCCAGCTAAAAAAAGTAAGTTGCCCGTTCGTACGGCGTGTACATAGTTCGCCACGGGTGAACCTATTGGCCTTAGTTCGATTCGCAAAGCCGACAGATTTGCTTCAGGGTCGTAATCCTCATCCATGGTCACCTTTTCTAGGGCCTCTTTGGGCGGTTCATTCTTGCAACTTAAAACGATGCATAATGCAATAAGTGGTAATGTCTTTCTAAGTATCATGATGTCACTGTATCATTTTTCCTCCAAGGTAGTCTTAAACAGGGTAGTTTACAAATAGGAAAACGGTCTGTTTTACAACTACTTAAAAATCATGCAAACATTTCCAAAACCTCATTATCGTGTATAAGCAAACACTTAAACTATGATTTTCTTAAAAAATAGGGGAAATTATCGCATTTTTCTTAGCTTAGCATGCTAACCAAAAAACAAATTAACAAAACCAACTAATATGAGTTCAACAGCAACTTCAAACGTAAATGCGAACAGATTGTTCTATGCAAGTTGTTTCGCTTTGATTACAACAGCCTTTTCCTTTAGTATCAGGGCTGGTATTTTACCGCAATTGGGAGAGGAACTGAGCCTTTCCGCAGAACAATTAGGATTTATTAACTCCATGTGGTTTTTAGGATTTCCAATATCTATGGTAATTGGAGGATTGATTTACCATAAGGTTGGAGGAAAGGCCATTATGAATTTTGCCTTTTTTGCCCACGCCTTAGGAATTATCCTAACCATCTATTCCGGTAGTTACACAGGTCTATTGATTTCTACCCTGCTTATTGGACTTGGCAATGGTTGTACCGAGGCCGCTTGTAATCCAATGATTGCAGATGCCTATCAGGGTACAAGAATGAGCACCATGATGAACAGGTTCCACATGTGGTTTCCCGGGGGCATTGTAATAGGTAGTTTGATTTCAAAATTTATGACGGATGCCGGATTGAGTTGGGAATCCCAAATTTGGGTTATCGTTATCCCAACACTTATTTACGGATATCTATTCTTAGGACAAACTTGGCCAAAAGCCAAGGTGGAGGAAGGTGCTACCTTGAGTGGTAACCTAAAAGCAATGATTTCTCCGCTTTTTATTTTCATGATCGCCTGTATGGCACTGACCGCCGCCTCAGAATTCATTCCACAACAGTGGTCCAGTATCATACTGGCAAAAAGTGGTGCCCAGCCTATGTTGATTCTAGCCTTGGTTACGGGTATTATGGCCGTTGCCCGATATTTTGGTGGTGATATGGTCAAAAAATTCGACCAAACCGGGGTATTGCTAGGGTCTGCTGTTTTAGCTACGATAGGTGTATATCTATTTAGTACCCAAACTGGAGCCATGGCTTATGTAGCCGCTATCTTTTTTGCCTTGGGCGTTGCCTATTTCTGGCCTAACATGATAGGTTTTGTAGCCGATAAAATCCCAAAAAGCGGCGCTTTGGGTATGTCCATTATAGGAGCCGTGGGAATGTTTTCCCAAACAATCTTTCAACCCATTACGGGAATGTGGATTGATTCCGATTTAGAAAAAGTAGCCGCCACCGGACTCACTGGTGATGAATTGGAATTGGTAGCAGGACAGGAAACCATGCGCACTATAACCATTTTTCCTGCATTGGCCGTTGTGATGTTCATTATCCTATATTTTTGGATGAAAAACAAAAAATCATCTGGTGAAGTAGCCACGGCTTAATATAGAAACAATACCATAAAAAAGGGATCCCGTACAAGGTCCCTTTTTTTATTGCCCCTGAACGGATTCTATTGCAATAGTATCTCTAATATCTCTAGGGCGGCATCACTTATTTTAGTTCCCGGCCCATAAATGGCAGTAACTCCTTTTTCCTTTAAGAATGCATAGTCCTGTTTGGGGATTACGCCCCCAACAATAACAAGAATATCGGCCCTGCCATAGGCTTTAAGTTCTTCGATAACGGCAGGGACCAAGGTTTTGTGTCCGGCCGTTAAGGAGGAAATCCCCAAAATATGTACATCGTTCTCTACGGCCTGTTTGGCGACCTCTCCCGGTGTTTGGAACAAAGGGCCAATATCCACGTCAAATCCCAAATCGGCATAGGCGGTGGCCACCACCTTGGCCCCACGATCGTGTCCGTCCTGACCCATTTTGGCAACCATAATTCGTGGCCTTCGGCCTTCCTTTTCCGCCAATTCGTCGGCTAGCTGAATCGCCCTTTTAAAACTTTCGTCCTGTTTGATTTCCTTGGAATACACGCCTGTAATCGTATTGGTTTTTGCCGTATGCCTACCATAGGCCCTTTCAAGCGACGTGCTGATTTCGCCCAAAGTCGCCCTGGCCCTAGCTGCTTCGACTGCTAAAGCTAATAAATTATCACGCTGTTTGTTTTCTTCAAGTGAATCCTTTGCCCCTTTTGTAAGTTGATCTAAAAGTCGCATTACTGCTGTTTCATCCCGATTTTTCTTGATGGTTGCGAGTCGGGATAGCTGTTGCTCCCGAACCTTCTCATTATCCACCTCCAAAATACTCAGGACATCTTCTTGTTTCAATTGGTATTTGTTAACCCCTACAAGTACATCGGTTCCACTGTCCAATCGGGCCTGTTTTTTGGCCGCTGCCTCCTCAATGCGCATTTTGGGGATTCCTGCCTCTATGGCCTTTGTCATTCCACCTAATTCCTCCACCTCTGTTATGAGGTCCCAGGCCCTTTGTGCCAATTCATGGGTTAGGGTTTCCAGATAATAGCTGCCGGCCCACGGATCCACCGTTTTCGTAATTTTAGTTTCCTCCTGAAGAAATAATTGGGTCTCACGTGCAATCCGTGCCGAAAAATCGGTGGGTAAGGCAATGGCCTCGTCCAGGCCATTGGTATGTAAACTTTGTGTCCCACCAAAGACCGCTGCCATTGCCTCGATGGTGGTTCGCGCCACGTTATTAAAGGGGTCCTGTTCCGTTAAGCTCCAACCGCTTGTCTGGCAGTGAGTGCGTAGCATGAGGGACTTCACCTGCTGCGGACCAAACTTTTGTACCAATTTTGCCCATAACATGCGACCCGCACGTAACTTGGCGATTTCCATAAAATGGTTCATCCCGATCCCCCAGAAAAAGGAAAGCCTTGGTGCGAAATCATCGATTTTGAGTCCGGCTTCAAGACCTGTTCGTATATATTCCAAGCCATCGGCCAAGGTATAGGCCAATTCCATTTGGGCCGGAGCACCGGCCTCGTGCATGTGGTACCCGGAAATACTGATGCTATTGAACTTGGGCATAAACTTACTTGTGTATTCAAAAATATCGGCGACCAAACGCATAGAAGGCCCGGGGGGATAGATATAGGTATTCCTCACCATGAATTCCTTAAGAATATCGTTTTGGATGGTTCCCGATAATTGCTCTTTGGATACGCCCTGTTCCTCAGCGGCAACAATGTAAAAGGCCATGATTGGGATTACCGCCCCGTTCATAGTCATAGAAACCGACATTTTATCCAGCGGAATGCCATCGAACAAAATCTTCATATCCTCCACGGAATCGATAGCAACCCCAGCCTTGCCAACATCGCCCACAACGCGTTCATGGTCGCTATCATAGCCCCGATGGGTGGGAAGGTCAAAGGCGACCGACAGACCCTTTTGTCCTGCCTCCAGATTTCTTCTGTAAAAGGCGTTACTTTCCTCGGCCGTAGAAAACCCGGCATACTGCCTGATTGTCCAAGGTTTCTGGACGTACATGGTAGGATACGGACCTCGTAAAAAAGGTGGCAAACCCGCTGCAAAATCCAGATGCTCCAATCCGCTCAAATCCCATTTCGTGTACACCTTTTTTAAGGCAATTCCTTCCGCTGTCACAAATTCCTCCTGGGAGCTATTGGTGGAATCATTCGTGGCATTCCCGGTTTTAAGTTTGATATGTTGTACGTTCCTTCTACTCATCGTTCAGCCTTTTTTGTTCCATGGCTTCGGCCAAGCGTGATTCTATTATGGGTACTGTCAAGGTTTTTCTGGACCGGGTTTTCACAAAAGGGTACAGCTCCAAATCGGCTTTCATCCTATCAGAACCGGTTATAAATTTATTCGTGCCTACCAGCACTTGCCTCCCGGTATCAAATTCAGCCTGTTGCTTATTGGCGGCTTCCTTAATCTTTTGTTGTACGGTGCCGTTTTTCAATTGCCGAAGGAAACCGCCCTCGCGTTCGACCGATTTAAAAAGTTCCAAGGCCTTTTCCGCCAATTGGGCGGTCAAGGATGCGATGTAATAGGCACCATCGGCAGGATTATGTACACTATTGAAATAGGCTTCCTCCTTGAGAATCAATAACTGGTTTAGGGCAATTCGGCTTGAAAACCCATTGTCCTTATGGTATATTTTATCGTAAGGGTGATTGAAAACTACCTCCGCCCCGCCTAAGATTGCGCTCATACATTCTGCCGAAGTCCGGACCATATTCATATTGTAGTCATACAACGTTTTGTTCCTCTTGGAAGGTTCCGCAACGATATGGCAGTCCGCCGTGAGACCGTAATCTTCCATCAACGTTTTCCAGAGTAGCCGCAAGGCCCTAAGCTTAGCTATCTCAAAAAAATAATTGCCCCCAACGGACACCTTAAATGTGACCCTTCCCAGTTTATTTAATAGGCCTTTGTCATACAAATGCTGTACATATTCATGGGCGTGGGCGAGTCCGTATCCCAATTGCTGCACCATATCCGCCCCGGCATTTTCATACAAGGTGGTGTCGATACTCAAAATGGTATCCGCCCCGGTTTGTAGCAGCACTTCCAGCTCTTCATGGTCTTTGTTCAGGTTGTGGAACCAATTTCCGGTACGGGCCAAATTCCCGATGATATCGATGTTCAATTGCAGATTGGATGTTCCTTTGCCTACGGATTTGAGCAGGGAGGTTATATAGGACCCTGATAGAAATTGAAATTGGAACGACACCGGAATTTTTTCCAAATCGACATCCCTTAAAAGCGCTTCAGGCTTTACTTCAATATCGGGAATGGTAAAATCTAGCACCTCGACCCCATTTTCCAATCCTTTTAATGCCCTTTTGTTCGCCGATTTCGCATTGCCGGCGTACATGGATTGCCCTATTTTCCATGAGGTGATTGTACCCGTGGCAGGTAAGGTTTCTTCAAGATCCTCCCTGTGATAAAAAGGTTTTACATGGATTCCTTCCCGGGAAGTCCATAGCAACTCAGTATTGTAATCGGCTCCCTTTAGGTCATACTGAATTTTCTGTTTCCAAGCTTTGGCGGAAACCGGGGGAAAATCGTTAAAAAGAGGCGTTGCCTGTTTTTTTGACATTACGGGATTATATCAATGGTACTTTCCCAAAGATACGATAAGAAATAAGGAAAAACGACTGCTTACAGCAACCTGTAAAATACTCTTTTAATTACGTATTCACCCAGTTTTTAAAGGCCGTGGCCTTGGCCTTGCTAACCACCACTTTTTCATCACAGGCGGGAGATAGGGTTATAATGAGCTTTCCGTTGAAGTAGTATTTGATGCTTTCCAAGGCATCTTTTTTTACAATGAACTGTCTATTGACACGGTAGAATTTTGCAGGGTCCAAGCCCTCCTCGATTTCTTCCAACTTGGTGTCCATTACATACGATTGATTATCTACCGTAACTCCTTTAACGATGCCCGTATCGATTCTAAAATAAGCGATACTATCCGCTTTTAAGGGAATTAGCTGATCCCGGTGACTTACCAAAAAGGTCTCCCGGTAATTTTGCCCTCGACCACCGATCAAATTTAGTAGACTGTCTATTTGTTGCTTGTCTATACCCTTGTCCGGTGTCCTACTTTTAAACTTTCTTATGGCTTCTAAAAGTTCAACCTCGTCTATGGGCTTTAAGAGATAGTCGATACTGTTCACCTTAAAAGCTTTTAGAGCATATTGGTCGTAGGCCGTGGTAAAAATGATGGGAGTACTAACCTTAACTTTTTCGAAAATTTCAAAGGAAAGTCCGTCCGCCAGATGGATGTCCATAAAAATGAGGGATGCCTTGTAGGGTACGGAAAAATATTCTACCGCATCGGTCACGGATTCCAGAACTTGTTCCACTTCAATGGTTTCATCAATGGATTTAAGTAAATAGGCCAAGTTTTCACTGGCCGCCAATTCGTCCTCTACGATGATTACTTGCACACGTTTAAAATTTGGTTATTATTTTGCTTTTTAAACATTCCCTTCTTAGAAGGTATATAGCTTACAATAAAACTCAATGTAACTACATGCTTCTCATGCCAAAGGTAACTCCACACTGAAAATATCGTTGTCCTGCCGAATACTTAAGTCCTGTTTTAATAGCAGAGCATAGCGTTTTTTCAAATTTATCAAACCGTTCTTTGTTCCATCCGCCAAATTGGTCCTTGGCCTGATAATGTTCTCTACAAAAATAGACCCGTTCCTTTGTAAAATGTCCACTTTAAGTGGGTGGGAAGCGGATATCTCATTGTGCTTTACGGCATTTTCAACCAGCAATTGTAAGGCCATAGGCGGTAGTTTTTTATCCAAAAAAGACTCGTCAATCTTTATATTCAACTGGAAACGATCTCTATACCTCGTTTCAATGAGATATGCATAACTTTCCAAATACTTCAACTCCTCCTTAACCGTCACCAAATTGGAGTCTCCGCTTTGGAGGATATATCGGTACATATATGAAAGTTTGTTCACAAATTGTGTTGCCGGTTTATTGTCCCTTATCAAAGAAGTTAGCGAGTTTAAGGAATTGAACAGAAAATGTGGGTCTATCTGATTCTTTAATGCGGCAAGTTCGTTTTGAAGGTTTTGCTGTTTTAACCGTTCGTTCTCCAATTTACTTTCCTGCTGATCTGTCTGCAAGCGCAATACCCTAGCTATAAAAAAAAGGACTACGGTAAGTACTACGTAATTGAATTTCACAAACCCCCAATCACGTTTATCTATATCAACGCCCATCACATGATAATACATAAAATGGTATAATGTCAATAACAACAGTAAAATAAGAAAATCAATCACCACTACTATGACCAATTGTACGGTATGCCTTGCCTTTATCTTTTGATATACCAAATTGGTATTTACTTGTAGAATCAAATAAGAGAATAAAGCAAAGAAGATATAACGATACAGAAAATCCATTACCAACTCACCGGAAAGGTCAATACTTCCACCGGAAAACATATTATATAGATAAATAGACCTGGGAAGCGAAATAAGAATGGCCAAAAGCAAGGAAACCTTGATTATCTGTCCGGCCTTTATTGGTTTTATCATAGTGGTTGGTCGCATGGATTCTTAGGCTTTAAAAGTACATTAATTTTGGTTGTTGGACCTTGTATGGAGAATAGGCCTCCAAGTTAATGAAGGCCTATTTAAAGGTGCTAACTAACAACAATCAACCACCTGTTACTTATATGCATTGAAATCTTTTGGGAGGTAAAGGGCTACATCAAAACCCAAATCCACTTCTTCATCTTCTTCAAGAACCACAATATCCTCAACAGCTAATTCCATTCCGTCGTAGGCATTAAAACCCAAAGGAAGGTATTCTGCTGTATCGAAGCCCAAATCCACTTCCTCCTCGATCTCGAACACGACGATTTCGCTGGCATCCAGGTTGGCTGACTCTATGGCAATTTGCAATCCTTCGGCAAATGGATTATATTTTGTCGTATGCGGATTGTGCTCCAAATTTTTAAGGTTGCAATCGCCTTTTGCCGAAATCAATAAACCCCCCAAAATTCCTATCCCTAGTAAAACACTTACTTTTTTCATTATATCTATTTTTAAATTATTTATCTGTTTACGAATTATTTACAGGGCAAATGTAGGATAGAAGTAGTGCCTCAAGGGATGTTTTAGTGTGAAGTGACTGAAAATTGACCTGAAACCGCTTCGTGTTAAAATGAAGCAACGGCACCTATTTAATTGCAAGCGGAAAAAGATATGTGTAAACCCGAAGGAATATAAAAAACTAAAAAAAGTACCCCTTTAAAACTTAATTCAAAGGGGCACCAAATAATTTAAAGAAAGAACTACACCGATTTTTGGGAAAACTCGCCATCTACCAAACGCCAAACGCCCAAGGGATTGTCGTTTTTAAGTTCCGGTGGAAGTAAACTTTGCGGATAATCCTGATAACAGACCGGCCGTACAAATCGCTTTATGGCATTGGTCCCCACAGACGTTGAACTTGGTGCCGTTGTAGCGGGGAACGGGCCTCCATGAACCATGGAATGACATACCTCCACCCCGGTGGGATAACCATTCACCAATACACGCCCAACTTTCTGCTCCAAAATTTCAAATAGTTCTGCATATTCCTCCAAATCTTCCTCGGTAGCGTGCACGGTGGCCGTTAAATGGCCTTCAAGATTTCTTGCGGCATTCAAAAGATCCTCCTTAGCTGATGCTTCAACCAATATGGAAGAAGGACCAAAATTTTCTTCAGAGAGTTTACTATTTTTCAAATAGGTGTCTATCGTAGTTTTGAAAACCTTTGAACAAACCCCGATACCCCCACCTGCGGATTTTCCTTCGCCCAGAACTTCCAAGTCCTTTGTTCCTGAGAGTTCTTCCAACCCTTTATTATAGGCCGATTGGATTCCAGCCGTAAGCATGGTTGCCGGCTCGGTAGCCTTTATTTGATCTGATAACACCTCAAGAAATTCATTGGATTTATCCCCTTTTGGATAAAAACTAAGACCGGGATTGGTGCAAAATTGGCCAACGCCCATATTAAGTGAATTGGAATAGCCTTGGGCCAATTGCGACGCACGCTCCTTAAGTGCTCCCGGTAAAATGAACATGGGGTTTGTACTTCCCATTTCAGAAAAAACGGGAATTGGAATGGGCCTTGAGTTTGCATAATTGAATATAGCCATACCCCCATTGTAAGATCCCGTAAAACCAACAGCTTTTATTGCTGAATGCTTCACCAGATTTTCACCGACTTCGATCGAGGTTCCCTGAACCAAGGAAAACACACCCTCTGGTAACCCTATTTTTTCGACGGCCTTTTGAATGGCACCTGCAATCATTTCCGTGGTTCCTGGATGCGCCGGATGCCCTTTGTATACCACAGGACATCCCGCTGCCAAGGCCGAAGCCGTATCACCACCAGCTGTTGAGAATGCCAATGGAAAATTACTTGCCCCAAAGACCGCAACCGGACCCAATGGAATCAACATATGTCGTATATCCGATTTGGGCAGGGGCTCCCTATTAGGTTGTGCCAAATCAATGCGGGCATCTACCCAAGAACCTTCCCTTACTACACTAGCAAACAATTTTAATTGATTCATGGTTCTTCCCCGTTCTCCGGTAAGCCGTCCCAATGGCAAAGCAGTTTCTAGATTACAACGTTCAAGCAGGGCATCACCCAATGCAAGAATTTCATCGGCAATTGTTTCCAAAAATTTAGCTTTGGTCTCGTTATCAAGCCTTCTGTAAGCCTGAAAGGCCTTGGCTGCATTTTGAGCGGCTTGGTCTACATCTTCCCAAGTGGAATTTTTGAATTCACCTTCTAGCTTTTCTCCTGTTGCAGGGTTTATTGCCTGATAATAGGTTGTTTCTTTACTCATTTGTTATTCTTTTTCCTTGGATTCATTAATTTACCCCTAAAATTAGCGAAACTGTTAGAGCTGACCTCAGCATTCCAGCATGATTTTAGGTTTTTATAAGGATACTCCCCGTTTCCATGGGATAAAATCATCCTGTCCTAAGATATCCGCCTTTGCCGTGATTTCACCGCTTGCCACTTTTATGACATATTCCAAAATTTCCTCGCCCATTTGTTGGATGGAAGTCTCTCCCCTGATTATCGGTCCTGTATCGATATCGATGATATCGGGCATTTTCTTGGCCAATTCCGTGTTGGAGGACACTTTGATTACGGGAGCGATCGGGTTTCCCGTGGGCGTTCCCAAACCGGTCGTGAAGACAACTACATTGGCACCAGATCCCACCATACCCGTAGTACTTTCCACATCGTTCCCGGGGGTGCAAAGTAGATTGAGACCGGCCCTGGTCACATATTGCCCATAATCCAAAACCGCCTGTATGGGTGAGGTACCTCCTTTTTTTGCGGCTCCGGCAGATTTCATCGCATCGGTAATCAAGCCGTCCTTGATATTTCCCGGTGAAGGGTTCATATCAAAACCAGAACCTACCCGTTCTGCCGATTGTTCATAGGCCTTCATCAAATCAATGAATCTTTCGGCATCCACATCCCTAACACATCGGTTTACCAATTCCTGCTCCACACCACATAGTTCAGGAAATTCGGAGAGCATGGGAGAACCTCCCAGTGCGGCCAAAATATCCGAAGCATATCCCAGGGCAGGATTGGCGGAAATTCCCGAAAAACCATCGGAACCGCCACATTCCAATCCCATATTTATTTTGGAAAGCGGTGCCGGTTTCCTTTCGATTGTATTCGCCTCCTTGATTCCTTCAAAAGATTCCAGGATAATTGTGTTCAGCATCTCCTCAACGGTCCCCATTTGTTGCTGTTCGTAGATCAATACAGGTTTTTGAAGGTCATTATCCAACGATTTCAAGGCATCTTTCAGGAGGCCTATCTGTAAATTTTGACATCCCAAACTTAGGACCGTAGCTCCCGCTACATTGGGATTTTTAATGTAACCCGCCAATAACCTGGCCAACATTTCCGAATCTTGGCGCGTTCCTCCACAACCTCCTTGGTGTGTGATAAACTTAACTTCGACATTTTCAAAAGTCCTCTCGCCCAGCACGGCATCCTCGTCAACATTGGGGCGCTTGCCCTGTATGAGTTGCCGTAGCAATTGCCGTTGCCTGCTTATTTTGCCAAGGCCCAGTTCCTTTTCAAAAGCATCCTTTAAAATCTGAATATTTCTGTTTTCACAAAAGACCAACGGAAAGAACAGCCATACATTCTGCGTGCCAACTTGCCCATCTGGTCTGTGGTAGCCCAAAAATGTCCTATCCTTCCATTTGGAAATATCTGGAGGGTTCCAACGATACTTTTCCGTTCGTCCTTGTAGGCTTTCGCTTTGATGCTTTACGTTCTCCGTGGTTAAGAGCCCGCCTTTTTTGATGGGCTTGGTTGTCTTGCCTACCAAAACCCCGTACATGGTTATTTTAGCGTCTTTTGATAATTCTTCCAGTGCAATTTTATGCTTTGCATTTGTAAGATTCTGAATTTGCAAATTGTCATTTTGAAAAGGGACAATTTCACCTTCGGAAAGATTTGTCAGGGCTATCCCAACATTATCATCCTCGTGTACTTTGATCAACCGTTGTTGCATAGTTCTTACTTGTAACCTTCCTCAAATTCTTGATATCCTTTTTCCACACCATGGGTCTCCAAAAACCGCAAGGCACCTTCCATGGCCAAAGGGAGTCCGTCTACCTGATTTAAATCGGTATCCCAGAACGTGGTATTTCCCAGTAGTTCATTTACCATTTTTTCTAAGGGAAGCTGCCAACGATTTTTAAACGTATTGATGATAGCTTCATCATCATTCAAAGGCATTTCATTTCCTTGCCAATGCCCTTGATAAAATCTGACCAAACAGGCAAAGGCAAATACCGTTCTCAACGGCAATTTTCCTTTCATTTCAACATATTCCAAAAGACTGGGCAGCACCCTAACCTTAAATTTTGAAATGGAGTTTAAAGCGATACTGGACAATTGATGCTTAATAAACGGATTTCTAAAGCGATCAAAAACTTCTTCGGCAAAAACTTCCAATTCCTGCTTGTCCATGGCCAAGGTTGGGACCACTTCCTCAAGAATTAGGGACCGAATAAATTCCCCTGTAAACACGTCGTCCACTGTTTCCTTTACGGTTTCGTTGCCATATAGCAATGCCATGGGGACCATAGCGGTATGGGCACCGTTCAATATTCGCACCTTTCTTGTCCTAAAAGGCTGCATATCCTCCACGATACGAACATCCAAAGGCGTCTTATGAAATGGAAGTCTTTTCTTCAGATTATCATCCCCTTCAATGACCCATAGAAAAAATGTTTCGGCAGTGACTATGAGTCGGTCATGATATTCCAATTGTCGATTATACTCCTCAATATCGTCCTTTGGATAGCCCGGTACAATCCTGTCTACCAAGGTATTGTGAAATGTGCAGGCATTCAAGACCCAGTTTTTAAATAGCCCCGAAAGCTTCCAAAGATCAATATATTGCAGGATAACTTTTTTCAAAGTGTCCGCGTTATAATTGATCAGTTCACACGGAATAATCGTCAGCCCAAAATCTTGATTTCCATCAAAGTAATGAAAGCGCTCATACAGTAAGCAGGTCAGTTTTCCAGGAAACGAACTGGGTGGGGTCATATCAAATAGGTCTTTCCCATCATAACGAATCCCAGCTTCGGTGGTATTGGATATCACAAACTCGAGGTCCTTCTCACGAGCCAATTCCAGAAATTCTTCAAAATTATCATAGGGATTGACACCCTTTACAATGGTATCTATAAGCATCTTCTCCTGAACCTCCTTACCTTTCTTAATACCTTTGGTGAATAAGGTGTACAACCCATCCTGTTCGTTCAACACAGAAACCATTCCGTTTTCAATGGGCTGTACCAAGGCCACCCCTGCATTGAAACCTACGGTATCGTTCAATATTTTAATGGCATAATCCACAAAGGCCCGTAAAAAATTACCCTCCCCAAATTGTACCACTTTTATGGGCAAGGCTCCGGAATTTGAAGATGATTCTCTATTAAGGTTTTCCATACTGGATTATAAATCGAACAAGCTTGGCAACCACAAACTCAATTCGGGAATGTAAGTTACAAGGAACAAGGCGATAATCATAGCTACAAATAATGGCAGCAGTGGCTTAAAAACCTTTTCAATGGTGGTTTTGGCCACACCGACACCCACAAACAAAACAGAACCCACAGGAGGTGTACAAAGCCCAATGCAGAGATTCAATACCATGATGATTCCAAAATGTACGGGGTCCAAGCCCAATTTCGTGACAATCGGTAAAAATATAGGCGTAAAAATTAATACGGCGGGCGTCATATCCATGAATATCCCTACAAAAAGTAGTATTAAGTTGATGATTAACAAGATGACGATTTTGTTATCGCTTAAACTTAACAGACCCGAACTAATATCCTGGGGTATATTTTCATAGGACAAGGCCCAGGACATGCACATGGACGCACCAATGAGCAGCATGACAATGGCCGTAGTGGCGGATGAATTCAATAGTATTTGTGGTAGTGATGAAAAACTTATTTCCTTGTAAATAAAACCAAGAATCAGACTGTACAACACCGCAATTGCAGATGCTTCCGTTGCCGTAAAGACACCTGTCACAATTCCTCCAATGACCACGACCAACATAAAGAGACTCGGCAATGCTTCAATAAAGGTTTTCATAACCTGTTTAAAACTACTTCTCCTTCCAACCTTATACTTCTTCTTCTTGGCCCATACCAAGGCGACAATCATGAGAAATAGACCTGTCAATATCCCTGGAATATAGCCTGCCAGGAATAGGGCGGCGATAGAGGCACCACCACTGGCCAAGGAATATACGATCAACACATTGCTTGGGGGTATGACCAAACCTGTAGTAGAGGAGGTAATGTTCACCGCAGCTCCAAATTCCCTTGAGTATCCTTCCTTTTCCATTTCTGGTCCTAAAATACTACCCATGGCCGAGGCCGAGGCCATTGCCGAACCCGCAATTGCCCCCATGAGCATGGCGGCAATCACATTTATCAAGGCGAGCCCCCCTGGGAGGGAACCAACCAGGGTTTTAGCAAACGCAATCAATCTATGGGCGATACCCCCCTTATTCATGAGCTCACCGGACAATATAAAAAAGGGAATGGCCAATAAGGCAAAGCTGTCTAGACCGGTTGCCATGCGCTGGGAAACCGTCGTCAATGCGGGAACTACCGGAATACTCACCAGCATAGTTAGGAGGGATGAAATAGCGATACTCCAAGCTACCGGCGTACCAATGGACAATAAACAAATAAAGCTGAGTACCAAGACCAGAATGGGGATATGTTCCATCATGACAATAGCTTTTTTAAATCCGAAGTCTTGTAGTACATTATTAAAAGACCGCTAATGGGGATGATCATATAAACTACCGCTAAGGGCAATTGGAGGGCGGGGGATTGTTGGCCAAGGACATACGAGATATAGACCAGCCTAGAGCCACCTATAACAAATGCAAACAGTACGAACAATATAATCAACGAATACACTATGGCCTTGAGTACTTTCTGTCTTCGCTTGGTTGAACGGGCAGGCAGAATATCAATGGCCACGTGAAGATTTCGCCCAGACACATAGGCCGCTCCCAAAACCCCGATCCATATCATTAAGTACCGCGCCAACTCATCCGTAAAGGAACTGGGATTACCGGTTACAAACCGGGTAAACACCTGCCACAATACGTTGATGACCATTACGGACATGATAAATACCAGTGTTCTGCCCAAAATCCTATCTATTGTCGCTCTCATGTGTTAATTGGTTTCCTGGATTTGCTTAATAAGTGGGTATATTTCATCATCATCCTTATAGCTTTCAAATATCTCGGATACCTTTTCGACGAAAGGGGCCTTGTCAGGCCTGATTATTTCAACGCCCGCTTTTTCAACTTCCCTAAGGGCTTCCGCCTCCGCTTCCGCCCAAAGTTTTCTCTGATATTTTATGGATTTTTCAACCGATGCATTCAACCATTCCCGCTCCTGTTCAGTGAGTTTTTCCCAGGCATATGTTCCGATCAAGAGTACATCGGGCAATACGGTATGCTCGTCCAAACTATAGTATTTACATACTTCATAATGTCTTGAAAGATAAAAACTTGGAGGATTGTTTTCGGCACCGTCCACCACCCCTTGTTGAAGGGAAGTATAAAGCTCACCCCAAGAAATGGGGGTGGGAGACCCGCCCAAAGCCTTGACCATGTTTACGGCCGTGGCACTTTCCATCACCCGAATTTTTTCCCCTTCCAAATCTGAAGGCTTTAAAATAGGCTTGTTCATCGTATAAAAACTACGACTCCCAGCATCATAGTACCCCAAACCTTTTAGCCAATATTTTTCCCCATCTTTCAACAACATTTCCCCTATAGGCCCATCCAAAACATCAAACGAATGCTGTCTGTCCCTAAAAAGAAAAGGCAAACCCAACACTTTCATTTTGGGAGCAAAGTTCTCAAGCACACCTACGGATACCTTGGTCATATCCAAACTTCCTATCTGCAACAGTTCCAGGCATTCCCTTTCAGTACCCAGTTGCTGACTTGGATAGATTTCTAGTTTTAGCCTACCTCCTGAACGCTTTGCCAAATCCTCACCCATGGACACCATGGCTTTGTGAACCGAATGGCTAACATCTAGACCATGGCCCAAACGTAAGGTCTTTACGGCATTTTCATCGGAACAGCTAAGCACTACTAGTGCCGTGACCAATCCATAATATAACCGATGAAACTTCATATGACTATTTTCTGAGGGATTTTATCAGGGCCAAGGTATCCCTTACGCTTTTGGTCAAACCTTCAAAATTCTTGTTCGTCAAAACCTCATTACTGATTAGCTGGGAGCCCATTCCCACACAGGTCACCCCGGCATCGAACCAGCCTTTTAGGTTGGCTTCGTCCGTACTTACGCCGCCCGTGGGCATGACACTGGTCCATGGTTGTGGGCCTTTGATGGCCTTTACAAATTCAGGTCCGTATGTGGATCCTGGAAACAGTTTAATGATCTCGCACCCAAGTTCCTCGGCACGGTTGATTTCCGTCAGGGAACCACAACCCGGGGACCAAAGCACTTTTCGTCTGTTACAAACGATCGCGATATCCTCCCTTAGTGATGGGGTTACTATAAAATTGGCCCCCATCTGCATGAAAAGCGAGGCCGCCGCCGCATCCGTAATGGAGCCAACCCCCATGATCATACCGGGAAGTTCCTTTACCGCATATTTGTTAAGTTCCAGGAAAACCTCAAATGCAAAGTCCCCTCGGGCGGTAAATTCCATCAATCTCGCCCCACCATCATAACAGGCCATTAAGACCTCTTTACCCAATTCGATATCTGGGTGGTAAAATAACGGAACCATGCCCGTTTCTTTCATGGTCAAAGCGACCTTTATTCTTGAAAATGTTGCCATAAGCCCTTCCTATATAAACCCTTCCAACGGTGAGGATTCCATTCTTTAAAATTTTAATTCTTAATTTTCATGATAAAGCTATTTTTCCCTCTACAACCCGGGGAAAGGTAGACTTATCTCGCAACCCTACCCGAAGCGTCTCCGCCCATTAGCTTTTCTACCTCATCGACCGTGACCAAGTTGGCATCGCCCTTAATAGTGTGTTTCAAACAGGAAGCCGCCACGGCAAAATCCAAGGCGGTCTGGTCATCGCCCTCATATTTCATCAATCCATAAATGAGTCCGCCCATAAAGGAATCGCCACCACCGACTCTATCCACGATATCCGTGATCTGATATTGTCTGGTCTCGTACATGGTTTTGCCATCCCAAAGTACACCGGCCCATGTATTGTGGGAGGCCGATATGGAACCCCTAAGGGTAGTGATTACTTTTTTTGCCTTGGGAAACTTTTCCATCATCTGTTTACAGACAGATAGAAAAGCTTCGGCCTTTACGTCCTGTCCGTGCTTATGGACATCCAGACCTTCAGGATGTATTCCAAAATGTTTTTCGGCATCTTCCTCATTGCCCAAAATGATGTCGCAATAGGAAGTCAGTTCCGTCATTATTTTTTCACGGTCGCCGCCAAATTGCCATAATTTGGCCCTATAGTTTAAATCCGTAGAAATTGTAATTCCCTTTCTGTCTGCCGCTTTTACAGCCTCTAGGCAAACATCGGCAGCACCCTGTGATATGGCGGGTGTTATCCCTGTCCAATGAAACCAGCCCACACCGTCAAAAACGGAATCCCAGTCGATCATACCGGGTTCAATTTCTGAAATGGCGGAATGGGATCTATCGTAGATTACCTTACTACCGCGACTGACCGCTCCGGTTTCCAAAAAATAGATTCCCAATCGCTCGCCCCCATAAATTATCTTGTCAGTTCCTACCCCCCGCTTTCGCATCTCCATAAGGGCACAATCCCCGATATCATTCTTGGGCAAGCGTGTGACAAAATCGACAGGGACGCCATAATTGGCCAGGGAGACCGCTACGTTGGACTCGCCTCCCCCGTATACAACATCAAAACAATCCGCTTGGGAGAATCTTAAAAACCCAGGAGGCGAAAGTCGAAGCATTATTTCCCCAAAAGTGACTACTCTTTTCATTATAATATTGTTTATTTTAAAATTTAAAATATTCCTTGGCGTTCCTGTAACAAATGTCCTGAACAATGCCACCTACCAAATCAAAATCCTGTGGAATTTCACCGTTTTTCATTTCCTCCCCGAACAAATTGCAAAGTACCCTTCTAAAATATTCATGCCTGGGATAGGAAAGAAAACTCCTAGAATCCGTCAACATACCTATAAAACAACTGATCAATCCCATATTGGAAAGGGCGTTCAGCTGTTTGGTCATACCATCCTTTTGATCCAAAAACCACCATCCAGAACCAAATTGCATTTTTCCTTTTATGCGGCCATCGTTAAAATTCCCTGTCATGGTAGCAATTACCTCGTTATCTGAAGGATTTAGGTTATATAATATGGTCTTGGCAAGTACATTCCTTTCGTCTAAGGCATTCAAAAACCTGGATAGCCCTTCGGCCTGTCTATAATCTCCAATGGAATCCCAACCCGTATCGGGACCCAATAAACGTGTCATCTTTGAATTATTGTTCCTAAGGGCCCCTAAATGAAATTGCTGTACCCAATCTCTATTACTGTATTGTTCACATAAAAAGAGCAGAACCGCCGTTTGGAATTTTTCACTTTCATCAGGAGCCAAGACCTTATTTTCCTTTCTCTTTTGAAAGATATTCTCCACTTCTTGATCGGTAAAGGTCTGATAGGGAATATAGCTTAGACCGTGGTCCGAAAGGCTACAGCCGTTTTCTCCAAAATAATCCAACCGTTGGGAAAGTGCATCACAAAGTGACTTAAAGGAGTTTATGGATACCCCGCTAACTTGTGATAGCTGTTGAAGATATTCCAGATAATTTGAATTGGTTATAACTATTGCCTTGTCCGGTCTAAAGGCGGTACTGACTTTCACTGAAAAGCCACTTTGTTCTAGTATCTTGTGATGTTCCAAACTGTCAGTAGGGTCCTCCGTTGTACATACCACCTCCACGTTCATTTGCTTGATCAAATTTTGGCAGCTATATTCAGGAGTGTTTAATTTGCTAGAGGCTTCATGGTAAATTTCCTGGGCAGTATCCCCGTTCAATAAGTTATCGATGCCAAAATATCGTTTCAGCTCTAAATGCGTCCAATGGTACAATGGATTTCTAAGGGTGTATGGAACAAACTTGGCCCATTGCAGAAACTTTTCCCTATCTGGTGCGCTTCCCGTAATATAGTTTTCATCGATACCAAAGGCCCGCATTGCCCTCCATTTGTAATGATCACCCTCAATCCAAATTTTTGTAAGGTTTTCAAAAATATGGTCCTTGGCAATTTCAGCAGGGGGAAGGTGGCAATGATAATCGATGATAGGCATGGAAGCCGCATAGCCGTGGTAAAGCTCTTCCGCAAATTGATTGTGTAACAAAAAATTATCGGTGATGAAATTTTTCACTTTAATTGGATTGTATTATTCGCACCAAGCTTTCTTTTTGGGCAAAAGTTAGTATCGATTCGTTCTTATATTTTAAAAAGACGTTAAGATACACGATCATTTTTATTCGACATAAAGGATTCAAAGCAAAATGGAACCGCACAAAAATTAAATGTAAAAATTACATTTATACGAATATGCATAGTTATGATATGTTTACTTAAAAAACAAGAACTGAAATGTTAGTACTTATTCTAAAGCTCAAGTCACTAATTACATTTTGTATACTTTAAGGAAACCCGGTACTACAATTTTTTGAGAAACCCTAACAATAAATGGAAAACTGAACCAAATTTAAGTATTAAACTTACGCCAACTACTAAGACTTATTTCAATAAAAAATCCCTTGTGCAAGTGCCCCAAGGGATTTTTCAATTTGGTAAATTAATAATGCTAGGACTTCTCCCTCAACTTTTGGACCGTGGCCTTTAAAAAGGCTTCAACTCCTAACTGGGTGCCCGTTGCATATTTATCCGGGTCACATTTTACTACACCTAATGTCATTTCCTCCCTATCATCCACGTCCCAAATACGTAAAACCCCAACATCGGTACCAAGCTTGTCCACATCCGCTGCCTGGGATGCATCAAACTTTTGCTTTTCCAATACATTGGTCACTTCTACCCCATCTTTAGCTATCATCTGACCAGAACCAAATTTATTAAAGCTCATATCACTTAGCCTAAAATCGGTTTCCGCTTTCACCTGAGCATAACCTGCCATGCGGTTCAAAGACCTTTCGGCTTCACTCATGGAATTTTCAAACGCTTGAATGTAAATCACAACTTTGTTAAAGATAAAATCGTTTTTTTGGCTAGCTATCTTAGATTCCACTTGAGTTTCAAAATCACTAAGTACCGTAAAGTTGTTCTTCTGCTTTCCATTGAACGATTTTTTCGCCACTATAAACTGTTGGCTACTTGGCCGCATGACAATATCCCCGAACACATTTCCTTTCTCCGCACCCTTACCTGCCTTTAACTCCCATCTTTTATCGCGGCTCTTGTCATAAGCATTGTTGGCCCAAAGTCCTTCTATAGGTACAACCTCAAAACCATTGGCATTGAGCTCGGCCTTGTACTGTTCAAAAAGTTGATCGGTAATCTCTTGTAGGGACGCTTCGTTCAACCCTTCCAAAGCAAGTGCCAAAGAGGCCGTCGCGTCTCCCTTTAAACCTCCTCGCCACATTTTACCCCCGGCCTTTTTGTCCTGCATTTCCAATGCGGTCTGGAAATTCAACTGAAAATCTGAAATGACCACTTTTTTGGGACTTTTTCTATAATTTAAATTGGCAGCCCCCAATAACTTTATTTTAAAGTCCTGAACATTTTGTGCACAAGTAAAATGAAAATAGCCCAATACTAAAACAAGTAGCAGGTTTAATTTAATAAGCTTCATAAAGTAAAAATTATAGTTTTTGCAAAACTATGCTTCCTACATTTTTGTTTCAATAGGGCATATGCCCTATTTTAGATTACCATTGCTACATCATATAGGTTTAAATTAGCCCATTTCTTTTGGCCTTTTCTATGGCCATCACCTTTGAATTTACCTGTAATTTCTTGTAGATGTTCTCAATATGCTTGCGCACGGTAAACGGGGAAATAAAGAGTTTTTCCGCAATGGCGGTATAGGGAATTCCGGTGGACAACTGTTCCAACACCTCCACTTCGCGGTTTGAAAGTTGGACGGACTCTTCCATATGGGCCACAGTTGGGGCCAAGGGCGAACGCAGGAGGTTCAGTGCCTTTAGCGCTATGGACGGTGTCATTATGGCACCGCCGTTCAGGGTCTGTACCATGGCGTTATGCAGTTCATGGGCCCCGGTCTCCTTTAGCAGATAGCCATCTGCGCCTGCCTGTATGGCATTGAATATATTTTCGTCATCATCAAAAACCGTAAGTATGATCACTTTTAAGTCAGGGCACCTTTGCTTGACCGCCGCCGTAGCCTCTATACCATTTTTCACGGGCATCTCCAGATCCATCAGCATAAGGTCTACCTGCGGATCTTGGTTCAGCTTGTCCATGCACTGTAGCCCGTCATTCGCCGTAAAAGAGATGGTAATATCAGGAAACAACGAGAGTTTTTCCTGTAGGCTCTTAATGAGAAAATGATTGTCGTCTATGATTGCCGTACGTATGCTCATTTACTGTCCTTTTTTTCTTCTAGTTGAAAAACGATACGGGTACCCTGGCCGGGCCGGGATTCCAAATGAAATTCACCGCCCAATTCTTTGGCCCTCTTGCGCATGTTATATAGCCCGTTTCCCGGTTCAACCTCGTTCTCCAAGAAACCCTTGCCATCATCCGATATTTCAAAAAGAACGGCATTTTCCTCCTTCTCTATTCTTACGAGCATTGCCTGCGCCCCGGCATGCTTCAGTGCATTGTTAAGGGCCTCCTGAAGGATCCGGAAAATATTAAGGCCCTCTAACGCCGTAAACCCGAGTGTGGACGGAACCGTGGCGGCCACTTGTATGGCGATATGCCTGCCGGGATAGGCATGCTTTGCTTTTTCCACAAAATTGGCCATACGCGCCTGTAGATCTTGTATGGTAATGTCCGATTTGTTCATAGCCCAAACCGTGTCCCTTAGCTCTTGCATGGTCTCCTTGGTAAAGGTTCCCAAGTTTGCCAAACCGGTAAGGACTTTATCATTGGTTCCTTGAACATGAAATGTTAGAGTATCTATGGTCGAAATAACGAAAGATAGTTGAGCGCCTATATTATCGTGGAGGTCACGGGAAATGGACAAACGCTGTTCCTGTAATTTGGTATGACTTTCTATCTTCTCCATTGCCAGTTTTAATTCACCGTCCCTTTTCTGTCTTTCATTGATAAAGACCTGTTGGCGGTAGAATAAAAAACCCAAAAGCCCCACGATGAGGGCCAAGCCCAACAGACCAAAGATCCACTGACTGCGCTTTTTTAAACGCAGTTCGCTCTCCGCAATTTTGGCCCGTTGCTGCAAAATCTCATTTTCCTTTTCGGCCGTTTCGTATTTTGCGGTTATCTCTTCAACATCTCTAATTTTTTGTGTATTGTAGAGGCTATCATTCAATATATTATAGGCATTTAGGTTTTCATATGCTGCTTTGTAATCACCTAAAACTTCGTAGTTCTCCATTAATTGGCGATGATTATAAGCCTGAATATCCAAAAAATTGATCTTGCGAGCCAAGGAATTGCTCTTCTCAAAGTATTCGTTCGAAGTTAAAGCTTTATTTATCTCTTTATAATATTCCCCTAAAGCTGTGTAATTAAGCATTATTGCAAATTCATCACCTACATTTTTGCGGACCTTTAGGGCTTGCATTAAATAGGATTCTGCCCGTTGGTAGTTTCTAATCTGTAATTGATTATACCCTAAAAATTCCAGTGAATAACCAATTCCAACCGAATCATTGCGCTGTATTTGAATTCGTAAGGATTTTTCAAAACGTTCATTTGCTATTTTATAATCGCCGTTATCGCTATACACGGCACCACTTTCGTTATTGATACGAGCAATCCCCTCTAAATCATTCTCTTTTTCATAGAGTTCAAGAGCCCGATCATAAAACTCCAAAGCTCTTTTGGGTTGTTCCAGTTTTCGATAGAGCCTGGCCATATCATCGTAAAGTAGACCCAACTTTTCACTGTCCTTGGTGGGTTCCAATAATTTTAGGGCCTTAAAAAAATATATGGAAACACTATCAATGAAACCCAACTTTTGGTAGGCGCCACCTATACTTCTTAAGAAATCCCCCTTATTTATGCTATCGTTTCTGCTGTTGGTCAAGGTATAACCATAACGCGCCAAGGCTAGGGTCTCCTCATATTGGGTTAGGTAAATAGTTTGAATTTCTTTTTGCAAAAGACCTATTCTTTCCTCATACGATTCTTTCTCTTGTACCGATTTAATAATACTATCTGCAATGGACATTCCTTTTTGTGAAAAAACCAATGACGAGAATAAGAACAGAAAAATCACCGACAGAATTTTTCGAGACTCCAAAATATGATTTTAAAAATGATTATGGTACCAATATAGGTTAAAGCAATCTGTCACCAATAAGGCAAATTCTAAAGTTTTAACTTGATTCGGATAACCCTCTTAATTGCAGTTAAATGAAGCTTACCTAAAAAAAACCGGCACCAATAGATTGGATTTCATTTTTTCCTTAAATCACCTCTAAAAAGTCCCCACTGAGCGTTGAGTAAATGGTTGGAACAGACTTCTCTCCCAAAAACTGTTGGATACAAAAAGTTCCATCTTTGTAGATAGGGTCGTTTCCATTTTTAATCCTCCTTACATCCCAAGCTCAGTAAAGCATGGGGGTTTCCGTTGATTTCGTTTATTTTGAGGTAGTCGAAATCTTGGGAACAGGCTTCTCGCCCAAATACTTTTAGGCATAAAAAAACCTTGCCGTTCTCGACAAGGTTTTCTCTTTTTTGCTCCTCCTCTTGGGCTCGAACCAAGGACCCTCTGATTAACAGTCAGCAAGAATTAGCTTTCATATAGTTTCATGTATTTTCTTATTAATTGATTTTCAGCATATTATAAATTTTTATTTTGTATCTATTTTCATAAAATGTACTTTTAAAAGACAAAATGTTGTACCTATGTTGTACCCGATCTAAACAAAGGCCATGATTAACGTCAAAACAATTCTACGAAAAAAGAAGCTTTCAAATGGTAAATATCCCATCTGTTTGAGAGTAACCAAGGACAGAAAATCAAAATATTTCAAGACCTTATTTGATGCTACCGAAGCGGAGTGGGATAGCAATGCCGGAAAATTTAATAAGCGTAACGAAAATTTCATACAAAACAACAGGCTGTTGCATAAATTCCAAGACCGGGCATTGAAGGTTGTAGGAGAATTGCAAATTGAGAAAGAAGATTTCGGTTTGGAAGAATTTGAAAAAAGATATCGCATTGAAACCAATCCAATAAAAACAAATGTCTTCGCTTTTTGGGAAGAAATAATTTGTGAAATGATAGAAGCCGGAAGAACGGGAAATGCAAGAGCAAATAGAGACACATACAACTCCCTAAAAATGTTCAACCGTTCAACCAACCTGACCTTTAAACAAATAACTCCTACATATTTGAATAAGTACGAAGTCTTTCTCAGGTCTAGAGGCGGGACCGATGGCGGTATTGGTGTTCGAATGAGGGCTATTAGAGCTTTATACAACTTTGGCATTAGCCGAAATATTGTAAAATCCGATTTCTATCCTTTCAAAGCATACAAGCTTTCTAGGTTAAAAGGAAAAGGAGCCAAAAGGGCTTTAAACTTTGATGAGGTACAGCGCATCGTGAAAATGGATATTTCAAATTATCCTACATTAAGAAATACCCGTAACTATTTTCTTTTTAGTTTCTATACACGTGGTATGAACTTTACTGACATGATGAAATTGGAATGGAATGACATCAAAGGGGACAGGATTTTTTACACACGTTCCAAAACCAAGGGCAATTTCATTTTAAAAGTGCTTCCTCCGGTACAAGAAATACTAAACTATTATAAAGAAAACTCAATAGGCACAAAATATGTCTTCCCATTGCTACTGAATGAGAATATGACCCCCATCCAAATAGAAAACAGGAAATCAAAAACCCTGAAGAAATTCAATAAGGATTTAAAGGAAATCGCCCGACTCTGTAAAATCGATAAAAATATAAGTAGTTATGTAGCCAGGCACAGTTTCGCAAACTGCTTAAAACAAAAAGGGGTTGCTACGGATGTCATAAGCGAGTCCATGGGACATCAAAATTTGGCAATAACCCAAGCATATTTAAAAGAATTGGATAGTTCTGTTTTGGATGAGGCTAGCGAATTGCTACTGGTATAAATTGTTTTTGCTTAAAGACCTACCTTAAACAAATCGAGATAATCCTTAAAAATACAGAGCCTGTACCTCATTAACCCAGTAATTTCATATAGTACTTCTAGTTCTCCAATGGATTTTATAAGCTGGTAGGCAGATATAATGGATTTTTCGTCTACAGAAATCAATTCTCAATTGATTAAAGCTAAGTACTTATTAACATATTGTAGAGGACCTGTTTGTACTCGAACCATGAGGTGTTCGAGGTTCGGGCGATGGCGGCAAATATTGCCATACGCGCTCGGTGAAATGTTTTATCTTTTCGAGCACCAGAAACTAGTTCAGGTAGTTCTGCAGGTATTTGGTCGCCACCCCGTTGAACCCTTAGATGAACTTCCTAAGCCTTTAATTCAGTGCATTGACGTTCTGTACATGTTTGAAAATAGCAGACTGAAAGACGACCTTGTTCGGGCGAGGGTCGTCCGATAGGTCAGACTTGGATTTTGGGGGTTTTCCAACTACCACTAGGATTGCGCAAAAACAGAACAGATTTACCTAACCTTTATTTCCTTACTGACCAATTATTTTAGAACTTCACTTTTTGAATTTAGCAGCAAGATTCTAAATGCCATGACATCAACTGAAGCAAAACTAAAGGAACGTGTAAAGGAACTTACCTGTCTCTACGAGGTCACTTCGATTATCGTTAATTCCGATTACGACCAACTTGAAACCTCATTGGAGGCTATATTATATTGCTTAAAGAGAGGTTGGCAGTTTGATGATGATGCAGAAGCACATTTGGTGGCTGATAACTATGAGGTCCAGACCGAAGACTTTGATTTGGATAGGGTCATATTGACTTCCGATATCAAGATATTTAATAAGGTGGATGGACGGATTACTGTCGGTTACCCAAAGAAAAAGTACGATCTCGAAGACTTTCTGATCGAGGAACAGACGTTACTTGACAACATCAGCCTGGCGGTGGGGAATCTCTTTGAGCGTAAACAAATTCGCGACAACGAGGTTGCTACGCGAAGACAGATGGAACGTACAGATCGCTTGCACATATTGGGTGAGATTACCGCGGGTATCGCCCATGAACTCAACACGCCATTGGCCAATATTCTTGGTTTTGCCGAACTGCTACAGGAAAAAGTAAAAAACGAGGAAAATGTGCGTGACCTCCAAAAAATAATGGACAATGCTATCTTCTGTCGCGAAATCGTCAAAAAATTGATGTTCTTCGCCTGTGAGATGCCCCAGGAGATGAGTGTTGTCGAATTGATCCCCTCTGTTGAAAACGTACTGAAACTTTTGAGGCCTCAGCTGCGGGCAAAGAACATCAAGCTTGTAAAAGATTTCGATGAAACAGAGTTTGAACTGAAGGCGGACACAGTACAATTGACGCAGGTACTGTTCAACTTGATTATGAACGCAGCCTACTATTCCCCCCAAGGTGGAAACATTAGGATTATTATTACCGAAAAAGGCCAGCATATAAGGTTACAAATTTCCGACGAGGGTGCGGGCATCGACCCTGAAATTGCCGAAAAAGTGTTCGAACCCTTTTTCACGACCAAACCTATAGGTAATGGTTCTGGATTGGGCCTTAGCGTGGTACACGGCATTATTAGCGGTCATCGCGGTACGATTACCCATGCACCTAATAACCCAAAGGGAACCGTTTTTACAATCGATTTTCCTAAATTGTGAGCAATGTCATTTAGAAAGGAAAATATTTTGATCGTCGATGATGATATAGACATCTTGGAACTATTGCAACGACACCTACGTTCGATGGAATACCATACCTTCAAGGCAGTATCGGTAAAAGAAGCACTCTTTATTCTCAAGGATACCTTTATCGACCTACTGATTACGGACATACAAATGCCCGAAGTCGACGGACTTCAATTGCTCAAATTCACGGCCGAACATTACCCCGAAATGCCCAAACTGGTAGTCACGGGCTACCCCTCGGTCGAGGGCGCTTTGGAGACTTTCAAATCCGGGGTGGTAGATTATTTGACTAAGCCCTTTACCAAAGAAGAACTTAGGATAGCGGTCGATAAAGCCTTTGCCCACGGTCAAAAAAGAACGGCGGCCAAAAGTATGGACACAAAACCTATCAACGGCAAGTACGGTGATATGGTCGGGGCATCCGAAGGGTTTCAGAAGGTCACCAACATCATAAATCGTGTTAACGACAATAAGGCCACCGTTCTAATAAAGGGCGAGAGTGGAACGGGAAAGGAATTGGTGGCACGGGCCATCCACTATTCGGGAAAGTTCTCGCGAGCACCCTTCATTGCAATCAATTGCGGGGCCATTCCCGAAAACTTGCAGGAGGCCGAACTTTTTGGCTACATGAAAGGAGCTTTCACCGGAGCCAACGAGAACCGTAACGGATTCTTTCAAGCTGCCCAAGGCGGTACACTTTTTCTTGACGAAATTGGAACTGCTTCTTTTGCGGTGCAGACCAAACTGTTGCGTGCGCTTCAAGAAAAGGAAATCACCAAAGTGGGATCTCAAAAAACCGAGAAGGTAGACATCCGTATCGTAGCAGCTACGAACGCCGATTTGAAAGAGGATATAAAGAAAAAGAATTTTCGTGAGGACCTTTACTATCGTTTGACCGTAGTTGAAATTGAAGTGCCACCACTTCGCGAACGCAAATCGGATATTCCGTTATTGGTTGAGAAGTTCTTGAGAAAATATGGGGTGGAATATAAAGATAGGCTCCTGAAAATGTCGCCTGATGCATTGGCAATCCTACAGCGATACCATTGGCCTGGCAATATCAGGGAATTGGAGAATGTTGTCCAGCGGGCCATTATCATGTCGGACGGACTCATCGATGTAAAAGACCTTCCAGATTTTCTCAAACATCTAATCGAGTTTCCTGATACTGGTTTTGTTCCGCTCAGGCAAATGGAAAGGGAATATGTAAAACGCGTGCTGCTCCACACCAAAGGCAATAAGACCAAGGCGGCCGAGATTTTACAAATAGACCGCAAGACCCTTCGTGATAAGCTGGACTGAATCTGGTCGATTTTTCCCCGAGCGGGGAATTTCTTCCCGCTTTCAAAAATTCCCATATTTAAATTTTCTCATTAAAATAACTGTTTTTCAATAAGTTACATTTCTTGGCATGCTTTGGCATTTTACAGGCATGCCATTTGCCCTTTATGGCATGAATAAAAAAGTGAACCATGCTGGTATTTATTCCATTGTTGATCAATACAGGAAAAACTTCCCGGAAGGATGAAGCAAAGGCCCTTTGTCAGAATAGCAAGAAGAATAATTCAAAAAAGAGAAATCATGAAACACAGTAACCTGATGTTTGGCAAGGACAATTTTGTGATGGTCAAGTACTATCTGGAGACCAACGAGACCATTGAGGACTATAGACATCATGACACCTTAAAGCTTTTGGATTATAACATGCTAAGAGCCTCTGTTGTCGAGACAGAGGTGGTTCCTGCCGATGTGGTTCAAATCTATTCGACCATTAGGGTCCGATCAAAATCCGGCTGGGCGAAAACTTTTGAACTGGTGCCGCCATACGAAGAGAACAATAAGAATAACAGAATCTCGGCCATCAGCTCTTTGGGTGCCAAAATTATCGGGCTTTCCCAAGGGCATACCATACAACACGGGCTTCCAGGCGATATAGTCAGTCTAACCATCGAAAAAGTGGTCCAGAACAAAAAACGGGTAAAACTGGATATACCCAAAGAGACCTTTGAAGAGATACTCTCAAATCGAAAGAAGAATTTATTGGCCCTAACTATATAATTATGATCAAATATGCAATTGCCCTATTATTCTTCCTAAGCGTATAGAACGCCCGGAACAATATAGACCCAATGGCGACCGAAGTAAAGATAGGTGATGTCTTCGAAATCGGCACCTCCGAATCGAACCAATATAATCACACCGACTTTCCCGGACTGAATTTTATTATAAAACGCGGTAGTATCGCAAATTACAAGCGTGAGGAAGGTGAAAAGGTTTTTGGCACTTCCGTAAAGGAGAAGAAGGATAGCTCAACAAAGATCAAGTTAAAATATACCGATGGTGGTCGGTTCTTTGGAAGCCATCCGGTGGTTTCGGCGGATTTTCAGGAGGCTGTAAAATCAGGTTAAATACAGGCAATAGAACAATTTTATTTGATTGGTTGGTTCATGTGATCCACCCGCAAGCCCAAGATTTTGGTTTGCTCAAAAAGAAGGTTGGCAATCTGGGTGGATTTACCCTTACAAAAGGTAGATACTTAAAAAAGAATAATTAAGAAACAGTAAATAGGGAAACCATGTTCACAAAGCTCACAATACCGCAACGCATACAGATCGGTCTGGTCTTGGCTATAGCTTTTCTGTTGGTGCTTGGATCCAATAGGTTGGACCAAAAACACTTTTCAAGAATACAGACAACCGTGAATTCTGTCTACCAGGATCGAGTGGTGGTACAGGATTTTATCTACCAGCTCAACAATATCTTCCATCAAAAAGAACTAGAGCTCCTGCAACAAGAAGAAGGTCCTACAAAGCCATTGATAAACGAAAAGGTCGACGAGTTATTGGTCAAGTTCGGAACGACGGAAATGACAGCCGAGGAATCCCAATTATTAAATGAACTGAACAAAAAGTACGAAAGACTGAAAGATCTTGAAACCCGATTTCAAGAAGCTCCTTTAGAATCATCCAACAAGTACCTCGGCCAACTGTCAAATACACTGAAAGGTATGCAAACGACCTTGGACGGACTCGCTCGCATACAACTCGACGAAAGTGGGCAGTTGACCAGTATATCCAACAGATCGTTTGGCATGAACATTCTCTTGTCCAAACTTGAGGTGGGGTTTTTAATCATCATAGGGTTAGCAATGTTTGCACTGGTTTTCTATCCAGTGTCTACCTTGCAAACCATTACAGAAAACGATTGAATATGTAGAATTTAAAAAAGAACTATCATGGGAAATTACAAAAGAAGCATCTGCTCTACCTGCAGGCACGCTCCCTACTGCTCGCTCACTACAGATATGGGCAACATCAGTTCTTGTAGTGACTATTGGCATTATTTCGACGATGATTCAGAACCTGAATACATGGTATCCGAAGAAATGATGGGTGAAACGGTACCCAGAATACCTAACAAAGAACCAATTTTAAGCTAAATAAAAATGACAACATTGACTAAAACATCAAGAATACCAAGCAAGCAGGGCATGCTCGAGAATGTAATGCGCCAGTTTGACCATGCCGCCGATATCATCGATTTGAACAAAAACATCAGAAAAATATTGGAGGTCACCAACAATGAGTTTGTAGTGCACTTTCCTGTCCGTATGGACAATGGTGAGGTCGAGATATTCACGGGGTATCGGGTACAGCACAACAACGCGCTCGGCCCATACAAAGGTGGGTTGCGCTACCATCCCACGGTGGACATCGATGCCGCCAGGGCACTGGCCATGTGGATGACCTGGAAGACCTCTTTGGCCGGACTGCCCTACGGTGGCGCCAAGGGAGGCATCCAACTAGATCCCACCAAGTATTCCCAAGAAGAACTGCAGCGCATCACAAGAAGGTTCACCTACGCGCTTGGCGACAATATTGGTCCCGAGCTGGATATTCCCGCACCTGACGTGAACACCAACCCGCAGACTATGGCGTGGATATTGGACACTTATATGAGTACCAAGCCACCTGCGGAACGTTCCACCAACATGCACGTCGTGACCGGTAAGCCCATTGGTGCAGGAGGTTCTGAAGGTAGGGACAGGGCCACGGGCTACGGTGTGTTCCTTACCATAAAGTTTTGGGCGGAACAAAAGAAAGTGGACCTAAAGGATAAAAAGTTTATCGTTCAGGGTTTCGGCAACGTGGGGTATTGGGCCGCCCACTTTTTGGAAAAAGAGGGTGCCATCATGACCGCGGTGCAAGATGCCAACGGCAGTATTGCCTGTGAAGAGGGTATTTCCGTGGAAAAGCTCCTGGATTATACGAAGGCCAATAAAGGAAGCGTACTTGGTTTCGCTCGCGCCAAAACCTTGGAAAACTCCGAGTTTTTTGGACTTGATTGCGATATCTGTGTACCGGCGGCCTTGGGGAACCAGATTACTGCACAAAATGCCAATAAGATAAAAGCCTATCTCATTGCAGAGGGTGCCAACGGCCCAACGGATGTTGGGGCAGAGGAAATCCTTTTAAAGAAAGGAATCGATATCATTCCAGATATCCTTTGCAATTCTGGGGGGGTTATAGGTAGTTATTTCGAATGGTTACAGAACAAGAACGGTGAGATCTGGCAATTGGACGAGGTGATGGCCAAACTGGAGAAAAAAATGCGTGACTCATTTACCAGAGTGTTCGAAACCGCCAAAGAAAGGAATGTTGACATGCGCACGGCCGCATTTATCCTTGCTATTGAACGTTTGGAAGAAGCCTATGTACAAAGGGGGATTTTTCCCTGAGACAAAGGCCGCATATTTGATGGCTCCCGCCAGTTTTACGGGAGCTTTTTACCACAAAAAAATAGAAAATATGAAATACGGTAGTTTGGTGATAGAGAAAAAAGAATACGTACTATTGAAGCGATTGATGAACCTTTCTGGTTTTTATAAGGACGAGGTGCTGAGAAAATCAGTCGTAAAATTATCCAGCGAATTGGCTACCGCCCGTATTTATAACGAAACAGAGATGCCTGAGGATGTGGTACGGATCAATACAGAGGTCACGGTAAAGTCCGAAGCTGGCTGGCAAAAGACCTTTCAATTGGTCATGCCCAATGAGAGTAATTTAAAGGATGGCAAGATATCCATCACCACTCCAATGGGTTCCGCTGTGATAGGTTATGCCGAAGGAGATTCCATGGAATGGGACTTCCCTGTTGGCAAGCAGCAACTGACTATTGAGAAAGTGGTACAAAAGAACGAATTCATTAATACAAACATGATACTATGAATACTGTAAAACCATTTTATACACATGAATCCGACAGTAACATCATGATAAAAAAAGACAGGCAAGAAGTTACCGACTGGACTGACGACCTGGAATATATCAACGAGGAACTCGAATACCTTCTGGATATCGAAGACCGGATGCTGAACAATGCACAACTTTATAAGCAATTACATAATATAAGACGTGAAAATCAATTAAGATTAGGCATACTTTACAGATATGAAGGTACAATGCGAAATGCCGATGAGTGCGATACTTTGGCGTGTGATGCTTTTTATCTCCACAAACACGAAAAAAACCGCAACGAGTATTTGGCCCTTGTGAAGAAATATAGAAAAATAAAATTGAATGTCCTATCAAAAATTCTGTCGAACTCAAAGCGATAAGCTGCTTAAAATCAATTTCATATTGAGGATAACCTTTGTGCCAGCAGACCAATTTAAAGGAATTTATGGACACTATTCCATGTATGGAGAGGCTTAATTTCAACTATATCAAAGCAGTACGTAGGGGACCGGAAAGTTTCGAAAAAGCCTGTTTCTCGGTATGAAACTGGGTAGAGGACAAACTTGAGGAATAGTAGAACTTAGTAATTCGGTCAAGATGATGAGGAAAAAGAAATTGAACAGAATGTCCATGCTGCTGAGACGTCAAAAACAGAATTCCCAAACGAGACCGAATTACAATAGAATATATGATTTCTCAGATGTAATGGTCTATAGTGCGAACAGAGCATTCGAAAGGGTCAAAAAATGGATAATTCAATATGCCGTGTACATCTTAGGGGCATTGATTGCCCTAACGGTATTTGCCCTGATAATGATGTTTTGGTGGATGGTTTGAATATTGAACTCGTCTCGAGTTCATTTAAAGGGTTCTTTACCTATTATTCCATGGACCATATCACGTACTGCAAATAAATCACAGGAAGTTTCTGTACTTACGACCAGAAGCCTTGAGGTATTCGATTGATAGAAAGTGCAGTCTTTTGCCCCCTTGGTATGTACTCATAATCCAATTCATATTTCCATAACAAATTTGTGTGTGAATTTAAAGTGGAATAAACATATAATTTCTATCTAAGTTACGTTAAATTTACGTTGAAAATATATGATTTATACCAGATTATCTTGGCTCTTAAAACAGTTATGAGCCACGCCTAGAGCTTAAAATTAGTATCCTGTTGTCTTTGTGTAAATAAGTTTTTGGTCAAAAATCAGGTTCCCTTTCTCTGGGCAACAACCTGTACAACTGTTTTATATAAATGAGTTATACCCTTATTTTAATGGAAGCATTTTACGTTTAGCGTAGGACATAAGACCAATGAACATTTGAGACCTTAAGGAACCGAGCAAATCGGCTTTAAAATTGTCTTATGTTTTTTCATACTAGGGATTGAAGATGGGTTTTACCATTAAATTCGTGGTAGAACCTATAAATGAGAAGTATTAAAAGTTAAAAAGATATTTTTATCTTTTAATATTGATATTTATCATGTTTTTGAACATGGGTGGCTTATAAATTTGTCGCCATGAAAAAAGTGGTAATTCTTTTTGTCGCGATGAACATGTTGGTCAAGCCTCTTTGGCCGGTGGCGGAATACATCATGAATTATAACTACATAGTGAACGTACTCTGTGAGAATAAAGAAAGGCCGGAACTGAAATGTGAAGGCAAATGTTATTTGGCAAAACAGTTCGCCAAAGAGTCCAAAGAGAACGAAAAGAATCCATTTGGGGAAAAGAGTCCAACACTAGATATACTGCATGCGGTTTTCTTTAAGAAAATCTCCAACATTTTTTTGGGATTGGAAAGCCTTCAAAATACTCAGGACAATTTCTCCAACGCACTAATATTGATTTCTTCACTTCATGTTCCTGACATTTCGGAACCGCCTGAATTGGTTTGATGCTCGTAATCATGGATGCCACTCTTATCTGCGACCGCATGGTAGGATTGGACACAAAGCATCCTTCTTTTAAGTCAACGTTAAATCAATTCCTATGAATAGTTTTAGTATTTGGCCTTTCAACCATGTGTTAAAGTACCCAAAAATTAGTAAAATGACCTTGGTGCTATCCTACTTTTTGACCTGTTGGAATTCAACGGGACAAGAAATTCCAGTGGCAATCGACCAAGATTCCATTTTGCCTATCAACCTAAGCGAGGTAATCGTAATTGCCTCGAACATTACACGTCTTGACCATCAAACACATCAAAAACCACTTTCTACGCTTGATGAATATTTGGAGTCCTCTAAGAAAGTGGCTATGGTCAAGCGAGGGGCTTATGCCTGGGAGCCTATCATCAACGACATGACTTCGGAGCGATTGGCGATTACCATCGATGGCATGCGCATTTTTGGTGCCTGCACAGACCGTATGGATCCTATTACTTCTTATGTAGATGTTTCAAACCTCTCCAATGTGCATATTACAAGCGGTCAAAAAGGAGCTGAAATAGGGAATACCATCGGGGGGGCATTGGACATGCGATTGGAAAAGAGCGGCTTTTTGCCACTTGATTGGACGGGGTCGGTAGAAACGGGTTTCGAGAGCAACAATAATGCACAAATTGTCGGGGGTGAATTGAACTATGCCAACGAGAATTTTTATTTGGATACGGATGTTATCTACAGGCATGCGGATAACTATATTGCAGGAGGGAGAGAAGAGGTACCCTTTTCACAATTCACCAAATATAACCTTTCCATCAATTCAGGCATAAAGGTGGCAGAAGGCGAAAAGTTACTGGTCAGTTTCATCTTTGATGAAGCCCGGGATGTTGGGTATCCTGCTTTGCCTATGGACGTATCATTGGCCAGGGCTTTTATTGGTTCCGTAAGTTGGGTTCAGGAAGATTTTTTTGGAAATCTTAACGATTGGGAAACCAAGGTCTACGCTAACTCCATTACCCATATCATGGACGATAGCCAACGCCCCGATGTGCCCATACGAATGGATATGCCCGGATGGAGCGATACCTATGGTTATTTTTCACAGGCAAAGCTGCATAGCGGAACACACAGTTTGATGTTTAAAGTGGATGGTTTTTACAACCGTTCTTTGGCTGAAATGACCATGTATCCCAACAATCCAAGTGAAGCCTCAATGTTCATGTTAACCTGGCCAGATGTACGCACACTGAACACGGGCATGTATGCTAGGGACATCATGAGCATTGAAAAAAGTACTTTGACACTTTCGGCGCGATTGGCCGTTCAAGGTTTTAATATCGCCGATGAATTCGGATTGAACAGTTTGCGCATTTTCTACCCGGAAATGGACCGAGGACAAACACGGTTTCTAAAAAGCTTTTCGGCACGGCATCAAAAAAATCTAGGAAAGTTGGAGCTTACTAACAGTCTTTCCTATGGTAACAGGGCGCCATCGGTCTCAGAAGGTTTTGGCTTCTACTTATTCAACAGTTTTGACAACCATGATTATATAGGTGACCCAAACCTAGAAAATGAGAGTGCCGTAGAGGCAACCACAAAGGTGTTATTTCCTTTCGAAAAACTTACTATTGGGATGGAGGGAAACTTCTTTCATACCAGAAACTTCATCATTGGTGAAATCGAACCAAGTCTCAGCACCATGACCATTGGTGCCGAAGGGGTGAAAATCTACAAAAATTTGAAGTACGCCAATCTGTACAACATTGCAGTGGACGGCACCTACGAAATCACCAAAGAGCTGCAATGGAATGGTCTGGTATCCTACCACCGTGGGGTCGATAAGAGCGGAAGAAACCTACCGTTCATTAGTCCTTTGACCTATAACACTGGCCTGCAATACACCAGCCCCAAATTTTCCATGTCACTAACCCTTAGGGGGTCTGCGGATCAAGTGAACTTCAATCCTGAATTTGGGGAAGACCGTACGGATGCGTTCAACGTGGTATCCCTTTCCCTAGGAAAAACCTTCAAGGTCAACAATGACAATGTATACCTAAAAGCCGGGGTAGATAATGTCTTTGACACGTTCTATTCTACCTATACGGATTGGAACAACATCCCAAGGATGGGCCGCAATATGTATATGACCCTATCCTATGATATCAATTAATGAAATTTTAAATAAATCGATTTCCAACAATAAAAAAAATATAATCATGAAAACTATAAAGTCAATTTTTACGTCTCTTCTTTTGATTTCAACACTTATTTCGTGTACCGAGGATAACGATGAGCCCATGGTTGAAACTAACCCACTCGAGTCCTACAATTTACTAACAGCCATTGATGCCAACGGCCATACCCTTGAAGTATACTCGGAACAAAACCAATACACCATAGGTTACAACGAACTTTACTTTAGGATTAAGGATAACGTCGAGGGTAGTTACATTGAAAATGCCAACCTATCCATGACCCCTATAATGAATATGGAGATGATGTCGCACTCATGTCCAAAATCGGCTATCACGAAAACAGAAGATTCTTCGGTATATAAAGGATATAGCATTTTTCAAATGCCAGGAAACGCTACCGAATATTGGGACTTGAACCTTGAATATACTATCGCTGGACAAACATACAACCTCTCGGAACGCATTGAGGTAATAGCTCCCGCCGATGGCAAAAAACGGGTCAATGTTTTCACAGGCACGGACGAAACCCGATACGTCTTGGCCATGATGCCCATGACTCCAGATGTTATGGTCAATGACTTCTCTGCCTTGCTTTTTAAGATGGAGACTATGATGAATTTTCCGGCAGTTGAAGAATACACCATTGAAATTGATCCTCGAATGCCAGGTATGGGCAACCATAGTTCGCCCAGCAATGAAGATTTAACCTTTGACACTGCTGCCAAAATGTACAAAGGAAAACTATCATTGACCATGACCGGGTATTGGAAAATCAACCTTAAAGTGAAAAATGCTTTGGGGGAAGTCTTAAAAGGTGAGGATGTTACAGAAGAAAACGAAGCTAGCTCACTTTATTTTGAGTTGGAGTTCTAAAAGATATACTAATCATTTGTTCACCGGGTGGAATAAATCAATTGCTTTGAATCCGCCCGGTTTGAATCTGTAAAGAGATACTGTACTTAGTACATAAATTGGAAATCAGATTTTCAGTAATAACAATGCCAATAGTTGATTTTCGCTCTCATAAAAATGGCCTCCGCTATGGTTAAATTCCAAGAAAACTTTTTCCTGATTTTATATCCGAAACCAAATCCTGTACAGTAGTTTTTTCTAGGTTTTCAACAAATCTAGTCTTGGTATCCCCTACCAAATGATGAACGGCACAAGGATGTTGGTGATCGCAAGCATGCAAACCCAACATACAGGATGTTAACCGGTTGTCCCCGTCAATAACATTGACGATTTGCAATAAGGACACTCCCCTATTTTCATCGGTCAAATAAAAACCCCCATTGGGACCCCTAACCGAGGATATTAAATTATGTCTGGTCAATTCCTGCATCAATTTGGACAAATAGGCCTGGGGTATTTGTGTTTCCCTGCTAATATCCTTCGCTAAAATTTTGTTTTCAATTGAAGAATTCACGGCCACGTATAGAACGGCATTTATGGCATATTTAGAAGAGTTGGAAAGCATATTTTCTCTGTTTTTTTCAAATATAAAGATTTAAAGACTTTTTTATCCTTTTTATGATTAAAATCATGTTTTCGGGGAAGTAGCTCCCTTAATTTTGAACTATAATATTATCGATGTGTCCTTAAAACGATACTTAAAAACGGAAAATTAGCAAAAGGAACTACGGAGATGACAACCTTAAATAAATGAACTATGAACACAAAGACTTTTTCAATCGGATTGGTATTTTCCCTTCTTCTTTTTGCCTGTGGAGGCAAGGAAGAAAAGAAAGAAGGTTTTAGCGTAGATCGTAAAAAAACCACTGAGAAAACCGTGGAATCTACGGAGCCCGCAAGCGAGGTTCCTGCCTCGCAACGAATTACCCTTGACAATAAAGGAGTTGGTCCTATCAAGGACCTTCCTTTAGACCCAAATATAGACCAGGCCATGGTAGATCGAGGAGCGGCTCTTTTCAAGACCAATTGCAATGCCTGCCATAAGGTGGACAAACGCTTCATTGGACCTTCGCCAAAAGGAATCATGGAACGTAGAAGCCCAGAATGGATTATGAACATGATTTTAGATCCACAGTTGATGGTCGAAGAAGATCGATGTGCAAAAGATCTTCTGGTAGAATTCAATGGTGCTGCCATGGCAAACCAAAATATGACAGAGGACCAGGCCAGGGATATTTTGGAATTTTTCAGAACATTGAATTAATGAACCAGGATCACGTTACAATTACTTTCACTTTATATACTATGAGACAACTTTAAATACTATAACCAATGAAAACATCCAATTTAAAATCAATGTTGGGTCCCTTTTTAATCGGCCTCCTTTTGTTAGGCTGCAATGAGGCACCTAAGGAAACGAACTCAGGGGACCCCAGTGGTTCAATAGCAACCAGTAAAGAGCAAGGACAGGCATTTATTGAAAACGATGAATCTACCCCAACAGTTCTGAGTATCGCCATCAATTCTCCGGACCATACCACCTTGGTTGCAGCGGTACAGGCGGCGGATTTGGAGAATGCTTTGGTCAATGCGGGTCCCTTAATGGTGTTTGCGCCTACGAATGAAGCTTTCGATGCCCTTCCGGCAGGTACCGTTGAAAACCTATTGAAACCAGAAAACAAGGATGCGCTTGCCAATATTCTGAAACACCATGTTACCCCTGGGAAATATGATAAAGCATTTTTGAAAAATTTCAAGAAACTTGGTCAAGCGAACGACCAAAATACTACGGTCGAGGTCAAAGGTGACGATGTGTATGTTGGTGGAGCCAAAATATTGGCCAGCGTACCCGCAGGGAATGGTATTGTACACGTAGTGGATAAGGTAATACTACCCCCCAATCAATAATATTTACAAATAACCCTTTATAATAACTACAAATGAAAAAGTATAATTTTATTTTAACCATTCTGGCCGCTACCGCATTGATTAGTAGCTGTGGCAACCAAGGGAACAATAACTCGACCGGTGCCTTGGCCTCAAGTGCCGCTGAAAAAGCCTACGTGGCTCCTGGCGAACATGACGAGTTTTATGCCTTCATGTCGGGCGGATATAGTGGAAATATTACTGTATATGGCCTTCCATCTGGCCGGCTATTTAAAGAGATACCTGTATTCTCTCAGTTCCCCACCTCAGGTTATGGGTATTCTGAAGAGACCAAGCCAATGCTCAATACTTCCTTCGGTTTTGTACCTTGGGACGATGCGCATCACCCTGATATTTCCCAAACCAATGGGGAGCTGGACGGAAGATGGATTTTTATTAACGGTAACAATACGCCAAGAATCGCCAGGGTAAGTCTTTCAACTTTCGAGACTGAGGAAATCATAGAACTACCAAACAGCGCTGGTAACCATAGTTCTTCCTTCATAACCGAAAACACCGAGTATGTTGTTGCAGGCACCCGTTTTTCTGTACCCATTCCCCAAAGGGATATGCCCATAAATGAATACAAAGGAAATTTCAAAGGGTCACTTTCGTTCATTAGCATAGCACCTGAAACTGGGAGGTTGAATCTGGATTTTCAAATGATAATGCCAGGTTTTAATTATGATCTCTCGCACCCTGGTAGGGGCAAATCACACGGATGGTTCTTTTTTACAACCTATAACACCGAGGAAGCCAATACACTCCAGGAAGTGAATGCTTCCCAAAACGATAAGGACTTCATCGCTGCGGTAAATTGGAAAATGGTGGCGGATTATGTAAAAAATGGAGGAGGAACCAAAATGGCGACAGAATATGCCCATAACGTATACGATGAACATACCCATACTGCAACTTCCACAATGAAAAAAGAGGTAATTACGGTAGACCCCACAGAGGTTCCTGGTGCGGTTTTCTTTCTACCCACTCCAAAGTCACCTCATGGTTGCGATGTTGACCCTTCCGGCCAATATATAATTGGTAACGGAAAATTGTCCGCAGACCTTACAATTCATTCCTTTGACAAGATGATTGCTGCCATTGAGGGTGAAAAATTCGATGGTGAAGCTTATGGGATACCGATTTTAAGATTTGAGGATGTGCTGGCTGGAACTGTAAAAAGTGGTGGTCTTGGACCTCTTCATACTGAATTTGACGACAAGGGAAATGCCTATACCACTTTCTTTATTTCATCCGAAGTAGTTAAATGGAAATTAGGCACATGGGAAGTCTTGGATAGGCAGCCTACATTCTATTCAGTTGGTCATTTAATGATTCCTGGCGGAAACTCAAGAAAGCCTTTTGGCAAATACGTAGTGGCTATGAACAAAATTACAAAGGACAGATACTTGCCTACAGGTCCGGAAATGGAGCATTCCGCACAAATTTATGATATATCCGGTGATAAGATGGAGCTCATATATGATTTTCCAACCCATGGGGAGCCGCACTATGCCGCAGGCTGTCCTGCAGATTTATTGGCACCTAAGTCCAAGAAAATCTATAGGTTGGATGACAACAAGCATCCGTATGCGGTGACCAGTCCGGATCAGGCAAAAGTGGTTCGCGAGGGAAATGAGGTACATGTGTATATGTCTACCATAAGAAGCCATTTTACCCCAGATAATATAGAGGGAATAAAAGTGGGTGACAAGGTATACTTCCATATTACCAACCACGAACAGGACTTCGATGTACCCCATGGCTTTGCAATGATAGGGCAAAATACATCGGAACTATTAATCATGCCAGGACAGACAAAAACATCTGTTTGGGAACCAAAAAAGGTGGGGGTCTGGCCGTTCTATTGTACGGACTTTTGTTCAGCGCTACACCAAGAAATGCAAGGTTATGTGAGGGTCTCTCCGGCAGATTCAAATGTTCCCTTAACTTATTCCTTAGGAGAATAGTCTATAAAATTTAGTTGGTTGATTGATATAGCGGACGTGAGTATTCCCGTACCCGTCCGCTATTCTTTATGCCAATTTTAAGGCACTGTTTTAACCAAAAAATTAAGTACGATGAAAAAAGCAAGCATACTGATGATTATTGGACCATTGTTCCTATTGGGCCTTTATTTTTTCCCCTTATGGAACATAATGTTGGGTGCCCCCCAATATCCAGAGCCTTTGGGTATGGACATCTATATTGACGGAATTAAAGGAACAAATGAATTTGACATTCAGAACATAGACGGTCTCAATCATTACATAGGCATGCGCAAACTTCCAAAACCAGAGGAAATGTGGGAGTTTAGTACGTTCCCCATTGTGATCGGGGTCATGGTAGCCTTAGGGGTACTCATTGGAGTTTTTGGTTTTTTCAATATACTTACCCACAAATGGTTTATAGGCTGGTTCCTGTTCATGAGCATTTTAGGTGTTCTGGGAATGTACGACTTTAACGCCTGGATGATAGATTATGGTACGAACCTAGACCCAAACGCCATCATGAAATTGGCCAATCCTGATGGTACACCCATGAGCTATAAACCGCCTCTTTTTGGCCACGCCAAAATGCTCAACTTCGATGTCACCTCTCTGCCAGCAACAGGGGCTTGGATGATGTTTATTGGTATGACACTCACTCTGGTGGCGTTTTACCTAGGCTGGAAGAAGGAACCAAAAAACAAAGAAAGCGAAATTAAAAACTATGCTACCACATGAAAAAGAATATTATAACCCTACTTACTTTGACATATCTAATCTGGGGATGCTCTGGTACTCCCAAAGTATTGGAATATAGAACCGAAGGTTGTCATTATTGTAAAATGACCATAGTGGACAAACAACATGCCGCCCAGTATGTGACCAAAAAAGGTAGAACCTATAGCTTTGATGCTGCCGAATGTATGCTGAACCAATTGAAGGAAATAAATGAGGAAACAGTGAACCTTTTCCTGGTGAACGATTATAATGACCCAGGTAGTATGCTAGATGCTAGCAAAGCCACCTATTTAATAAGTAAGAATATACCTAGTCCTATGGGGGAATATCTAAGTGCCTTTGGCACGATCGAGGCCGCACGGGAGATACAGACCGAACAGGGGGGAGAACTATTTACTTGGACAGAAATTAAAAACCGTTTTGATCTTTGATTATGGGAAGTCTTGTAAATTTAAAAGTAATTGATTGTAAGGGGGTTTTAGAAGACAATTATATTGGACGTATTGCCTACATTGCTGACAATGTACCACATGTAGTTCCTTCAACCTATTATTTTGACAGATATAAGGAACGTATCCTTTGTTTCGCAACTAACGGGCATAGAATCAATGCACTTAGAATGTACAACAAGGTATCCTTTCAAGTGGACCACATTGAATCTTTTAAAAATTGGAAATCAGTACAGGTACACGGTATTTTTGAGGAACTTACAGGTAACGAGGCAAAAGATAGCTTAAAACGTTTTGTTGACGGCGTGCAGGGAACCATAGAAAAGAAAAACGCCGAACGGCCGTCTTTTCTAAGCCATTTTTCAACCAAGTTGCAGGAAGCGGAAATGCCCGTAGTATATTCAATCGTCTTGAACGAGATAACTGGAAAATCCATAACGGACAATTCTTAAATAAAATCAGAAAAATGGAAGAATATTTTCTCATTGATAGAACCATTAAAAACCAACCTTTTTCGAAACTTCAAATACATCGGTTAGTAGCTACGGAAGCTATCGAAATTTTGAGTATTTCTTTAGAAAAGGGCGTTGTTTTCCCAGAACATGTTTCCCCTACCGATGCTCAATTGATTGTACTTGAAGGATGTATAGCCTTTCATATTAAAGGCAAGGAATTTATTATAGGTGAACAGGAGACTATAAGGTTCAAAAAAGAAGAAAAGCACTGGGTAAAGGCCACGAAAAATTCCAAATTTCTGATTATTAGACCTCATTGATTGGGTCTTAACACCAAAGATTGCGGCAAATATTCAACTGTTTATATCCTGAACCATTAAATAACCATAAAACGTCCTACAGCAGTAATAATACAAATTATGAGTGCATATACTAATATCCTATTCATAGTGTTCTGCCTCGTGCTTACCGTACAACGCTCCTTCGCAAATACGATTCCCATTTGCGTCGACTGCGAAATAACTACCATTACAGAAGGTGTCTCGGTAGCAATGGAGTATGATACGTTATTAATAAATAAGGGAGTTTACAAGGAATTCAATATTCTTATAGACAAACCATTGACATTATTGGGCCAAGACTATCCAATTATTGATGGAGAGGACAAGGGAGAGATAATCCGTATAATTTCCGATCATGTTACATTGGATGGTCTTTTCATTATCAATGTTGGAACAAGCTACACGTCAGATTATGCTGCCATACGAGTTGTAAAGAGTGAACATTTCTTGATTCAAAATGTTGTCTTGGAAAAATTGTTCTTCGGTATTTATTTGGAAAAGAGCAGTCAAGGCAGAATCTTCCATAACAAAATCATTGGTGATGCCATAGACGAGTATAATTCTGGAAATGGCATTCAACTTTGGCATTCACACAATGTGGAAGTGGACAGAAATATTGTACGGGGCGTTCGAGATGGTATTTATCTGGAATTCTCGGATAACATAACCATCAACAATAATACCAGTACGGACAATTTGAGATATGGTCTTCATTTTATGTTCTCAAACGATGATGTGTATACCAACAATACTTTTGAAAACAACGGTGCGGGCGTGGCCGTGATGTTCTCCAAACGCATAAAAATGTACAAAAACAACTTCCGAAAGAACTGGGGCACGGCATCCTATGGGATGCTATTGAAAGAGATAAACGATGCCGAAATCAAGGATAATATTTTTGAGGAAAATACCATTGGGATTAATATTGAAGGATCTAACCGTATTACTTATACAAAGAATGATTTCGTTTCCAACGGATGGGCCGTAAAAGTATTGGGTGCCTGTTATGCCAACACGTTTTCCCAAAACAATTTTCTGTACAACTCGTTCGACATCTCATACAACAGCAAATTGAACGACAACACCTTTGAACAAAATTATTGGAGCGATTATACGGGCTATGATCTGAATAAAGATGGTATTGGTGATGTGCCCTACCGCCCGGTAAAATTATTCTCCTATATCGTGAATAGAACGCCGGAGACCATTGTATTGCTCCGCAGCCTTTTCATGGACATTATCGATTTTTCTGAAAAGGTATCGCCTATATTCACCCCGGACAATCTTATGGATGCCAACCCATTAATGAAAAGACAATATGATAGAAATTAAGGATTTACATAAGAAATTTGGCAAAAACCAAGTACTTTCAGGTATTGACCTTGAAATCAAGGAAGGTGGCATCTTTGCAATACTGGGCCCAAACGGTTCTGGTAAGACGACCTTGATCAAAAGCATATTGGGTATGGTCATTCCAAATAAAGGAAACATTATAGTTGCTGGAAATTCGATTAAAAAGACCTGGAAATATCGAGAAGGCATCGACTACCTTCCCCAAATTGCCAATTTTCCGGGAAACCTTAGGGTTCGAGAGCTTATTCGAATGATCAAGGATTTAAGACGTCGGTCCGCAGACGAGGATAGACTGATAAAAATGTTCAAACTTGAACCCTTTTTGGATAAAAAACTCTCAACGCTTTCAGGGGGTACCAAACAAAAAGTGAACATTGTTTTGACCTTTATGTTCGATAGTCCGCTCATTATTTTGGACGAACCCACCACGGGGCTCGACCCGGCATCCTTGATACATCTCAAGAGACTGATACAAGAAGAAAAAATAAAGGGAAAGACCATTTTAATCACTTCACACATCATGCAGTTCGTTGCCGAAATAGCCGACACCATTGTGTATATTTTGGAAGGCAAAATTTACTTCAAAGGAAGTGTTGAAGAATTAAAGGCCAAGACCAAACAAACCGATTTAGAACACGCCATTGCGGCCATAACTACTACAACGGACCATGCTTAAAATATTGAAATATAGCTTTTTTGACCTAATTCGTAGTCGATGGAGCTACGTCTATTTTTTATTTTATCTTTTATTGGGATTTGTACTCTTGTTCCTTAACAACGATGTGTCAAAGGCGGTGATCACATTGATGAATATCATCATCGTTTTAGTACCCTTGATAGGCACTATTTTTGGGGTCATGTACTATTATAATTCCAAAGAGTTTACAGAGCTTTTACTGGCCCAACCTATAAAACGGTCCTCTATTTTTTTAGGGCAATATCTTGGTGTAGCGGGTTCTTTGGCCCTCAGCCTGATCATGGGTCTTGGAATACCCTTTATCCTATATGGACTCTTTCAAAGTGATGCCATTTTTGATTTTACGTTGCTATTGGTTACAGGCGGTTTCTTAACTTTTATCTTCACGGCACTGTCTTTCAATATTGCTCTCTCCAACGAAAACAGAATCAAGGGATTTGGTTACGCAGTGCTTTTATGGCTGTTTTTAGCGGTAATCTACGATGGCATTTTCTTGATGTCCCTTGTAGTTTTTAAGGAGTATCCCTTGGATACGTTTTCACTTGCCGCTACCATATTAAATCCCATAGACCTTTCCCGTATTTTGATTTTGCTGAAACTGGACATATCGGCATTGTTAGGCTATACGGGAGCAGTATTCAAGCAATTTTTTGGAAACAATATTGGACTTGTAATCTCTATCGCAATGTTGTCGTTGTGGACAATTTTACCAGTCTTGAGGCTATCACATAAGTCAAAACGTAAAGATTTTTAACATTTAAAATGTACATGTAATTGATTTGGAACCACTACGCAAACATATTGCAGGTGCTGGAGTCTATTTCCTTTTGGCCGCCCTTTTGGGCGGCGTACTGCGACTGTTCCCTGTTATTGAAATACCGGTCAACTATAAATACTTTGTCCACACGCATTCACATATCGCTCTTTTGGGCTGGGTATACCTCGCCCTTACGACCCTGATATACAAATTATTCATCCAAAGTCCATTGAACGAAAGGAAATACAGAAAGATTTTTTGGTTTACGCAATTTACTTTGGCAGGGATGCTATTTTCCTTCCCGTTTCAGGGTTATGCGCTGTTCTCCATCATTTTTTCGACCTTGTTCCTGTTTGCCTCTTATGCATTTTTATGGCTTTTCGAGAGCTCTAGCAAAAAGACTATCAAACAGAGGTATTCCTTTACTTGCTTGAGATGGGCATTATGGTACATGATTCTTTCAAGTATCGGCCCTTGGGCACTGGGAGCAATTATGAATACTATGGGCAATGGTTCAATATGGTATAGACTGGCCATCTATTTCTATTTACATTTTCAATATAATGGTTGGATGATTCTAGCACTGCTGGGACTATACATCTATTTGTTGGAAGAAAATAAAATTACCGTCCCCAAAAAAAAATTCAAGGACTTTTTCCGATATTTCAATATTGGAATTATACTATCCTTTTTTCTGTCCGCCCTTTGGACACATCCTCCAATAGCTTTCTATATCCTTGGAGGCATTGGTGCATTCCTTCAATTATTTGGATTTTTTGCCCTTCTTTCTTTCGGACGGATACACCAAATAGAAAAAGTGTTTTCCAAGCCCCAGTGGAATCTTATGAAAACCGTTCTATGCTTATTTCTAATAAAAATAGTATTACAATTGCTTACCTCCTTCCCCTACTTTGCCAATTTGGCGGCAACGATCTTAGATTTTACCATAGGATACCTACATTGGACGTTCTTGGGAGTGATAACGATTGCCATATTTCTATTCTTGGATTACTTTAAGTTGATGCAAATAGACAGGGCCATTTTCAAATTGTATTTCCTTGCCTTCCTTGCCACTGAAATTCTTATTATATATAAGGGTATCGCTGCCTGGCAGGGCATTTCCATTTTTAGGCATTATCTGTTGGTCTTGGCCGTTGCGAGTCTATTGTTCGCAGTTACCATCGCCTTACTGTTATTTAGAAATATAAAAAAACCTTTGACACATCGAAAGGCAGGCAAACCCTCAACCTGAAATCAATGGACTACTCATAATTGAAAATATGTAATCATTGTTATGCATGGAAGAATATTATACTTAAGTAGCGTAGAACTTGAATGGTGAAAACAAGTGACTTGGATAAAGTAGCTCAATAAAATACTAGGGCTATATTTATAATAATCATTTTTTCAAAAGACACTTTGAACCAAAGTATCAAGATTTTCAAAAACCTCAGATTAGGTTTGCCAAAATGACGGTAAAACTAAAAAAAACGCTCATTATCAAAAGGTTGAAAGAGGCCTTCGGTTTCAATTGTACCAAAACTGATGCATTGAAAAGCAAGCAGAACAATGTTACCAAAAATACAAGGCCCATCTTGATCAAAATGTGCATTTCATGCATCAATAAGAGCATAACGGCTGCAGAACCCAGACAGCTTTGCCCTATAATGGCAAGAGCGGAATAACCTGATTGGTTTTTCTTAAACTCAGCCAACAAGCTGTTGTAAAATATTGAGAGTACGCTTTTTCTTTTCGTAGTATCAGTTCCAGAATGGGTCACTTGTATTGTCAATGAATTTTTCATCGGTGTGTAATTTTAAAATGGTTTCCAATTGTTTTTCAGTCGCGATTTTTTGGATTTCGTTGAAAAGCACCCGTTCTTCAAAACGGATATGTTTTTCCAGCTCCTTCTCGATTAGGCTCAACGACTTTGAAATGTCTTCAGTTTGGCCAAAGAGTCGATGAAATCTTCTATGCTGTGTAATAGCTTTTTTGACCATTCTGTGATTATTATTGAGAATAGGGAAGACTAGTGCTTCTTCCAACTTAAAATGTGGAACCAGATGGGCGCTATGAAACCAGTCTGCATAGTTCTTTATCCGTTCTGGCTCCACACCTTTTAAAAAGCCCGTTCTGATTTTCCAACAGAGCAACAGGCCGTAGTGGTGGTCGCGGCTCAGCGGTTGCAGTTCCTTTCTTCGTTTTATGGGCCTAAGTTTCATTTGGTTCTAGGAAATGAGTGTTCGTTCCAAAAACTCCGCTTTGGGAAAAAGGATATTGTTCTCTAAATGGATGTGGCGATGCAAATCCTCCTCAAACTCCTTTAACAAAGAAAATGTGACACGGTAGGTGTTGCAGGCATCAGCAGGAGGTGAATAATCATTTGTAAGTTTGGCAATGGTACGGAAACGCTCGCCCTCGTTGTCGTGCTCCTGCATCATCGTGGCTATGGGGTTTTTGACCGTGCTAAAATGGGGTCTTTCAAGGGGCTCCTTTTGATGTTCGGCCTTTACCATCTTACGTACCCAAGGAAATAGCACCAGTTCCTCCTTTTTCATGTGCATGGCAAGTTCGCCAGCCGATGCATTGAAATGTTCATTGATTTCAAGCAATACGGGGTGGCGTTCACCGTGCACTTTGCAGAGTTTGGCCAGATATTGTTTCAAGACAGAAATGTTGGTTTCTACATAGCGGTGGTGCTTCTTTTCGATATAATCTACCAAAAGATCCAATGGCCACGATTTGAAATCGGTGGTATCCTCCGAGGTCTGTCGCTGAACCGCTTCCAGTTCGCCCATCAATTCGTTGACATTGATCTTGTGCTTTTCGGCCACTTCGACCACACTGCGGTTTCCCTTGCAGCAAAAATCGATTTTATGACTCTTAAAAACCTGTGCTGTGCGGTAATCGTCGGCAACGATTTGGCCTACAGTCATTTCCATAATATTGTCCAATGTATTTTCCATAGTATAATTTAAATAAAATTGATTTCGGCGTTTACGGCCATAAAGACTAACGCCCTAAAATTCTTCTTGATTTTCAATGCATGTTCCTTCTGGGCAGGAATAATGAAAGAATCTTCGGCTTTCAAAATTTTATCACCATCTGGCATTTGCAAAAGTGCTTCTCTCTGCTGTACTAGGATAATAGCCTCGTGCGAGCAGGTGTGAATGGGCATCCTTGAACCTGCTGAACCTTCTACTTTTAGTATTTTATTCCTTTTCCCTATATTCAAATGGGTCAATTTAGGTCTATCCAGTACTTCCATAATTTTAGTTTTTTGGCTTCCCTTTTTTATCGGCCTGTCGTTACCGGAAAGCTTGGTTGGCGACAATCCTTTATTCGGATGTTTTTATCCGATTTACTTTTAAATTTTTTTAGCGCTTCAAATAGGTCAATCCGGTTGCCAGACCCAATGTCATTTCATGGAGACTGGTGTTTTCAAGCATTTGTCGCAGATTGTCACGTATAAACACAAACTTGTCGTGCACGGGGCAGGGTTTCTCGGCATTGCATTCTTTTAAGCCCAACCCACAGCCAGCGTATATGTTGTCTCCGTCAATCGCGAATACGATTTGACTCAAGGTTGTTTTTTTGATGTCGGTACTTGACATTCCGTAGCCACCGTTTGCACCCTTAGTGGCGTCAATTATACCATTACGGCTCAGTTGTTGCAATATCTTTGCAGTAAAGGCCGTAGGTGAATCAATTTCACCGGAAATCTCGTTAAGACTTACCCTGCGTCCATCTATCGATTGCATAGCGATATATGTAGCTGCCCTAATACCATATTCACAAGCTTTTGAAAACACCTTGATTGTGGATTAACTGAACACAAAGATAAGGAAATTTTTAATTCGGACAAATGTATCCGATTAAATTTTTGTCACAGTTCTTTAAGGCTAAAAAATCTAAAGTTGGCGAATGAAATAAAGTTGTACATAGTGATTTTAACCCATGAACAAAACGAATCGTGACCCTTTACCATCTATGCCGAATAAAAAGGTTATCAGGAGAGTTGACGAATTTAGTTATGAATTCAAACACAGAACCTCCATTTTATTAAAGACTGTCACCTTGGTAATGGGTTTCCCTTGAACAAATCGATATAATCCTTAAAAATATAAAGCCTGTCCCTTTGCGACCCGGTTATTTCATGTAGAATTTCCAACTCTTCCATGGATTTTATGAGCTTGTAGGCAGAAACATTGGATTTTTCAATGATACTTTCCACCCTATGTACATCTATGACCGGACGGGTATAGAGGCTCTCAATCACCTTACGGGCATCTACACCTCTACCTCCTAAAGTTTTCAGTTTGATTTCAAGCGTTTTTTGCAATTGCATAATGCTATCGAAGGTCGTTACACCAGATTTGGCAGTTTCAATGACACCGGAAAGGAAAAATTTAAACCATTGGGAAAGGTCATTATGGGTTCTAACCCGCATTAAATTGTCGTAGTAAAGTGTCCTGTTTTTTTCAAAAAAATCGGAAAGGTAAAGAATGGGCTGTTTTAAAATTCCTTTACTTACTAGGTACAGGGTAATCAATAACCTACCTACCCTACCGTTACCATCCAAAAAGGGGTGAATAGTCTCAAACTGATAGTGAATAAGAGCAATTTTTAAGAGGTCGGGAAGATGGTTCAGTTCATCATTTGCAAATTTCTCTATATCGGAAATCAATTCATTGATAGATGTATGAACGGGTGGAATGAATACGGCATCGTTTATTGTAGCTCCCCCGATCCAATTTTGGCTGGTCCTATATTCGCCTGGTAATTTATTTTGTCCCCGTACACCTTGCAAAAGAATCTTGTGGGTTTGTTTTATAAGCCTTGATGAAAAAGGCAATCTGTGAAGCATTTTCACCGCCTCGTTCATTGCAGCAATGTAGTTTTGCACCTCTTCCCAATCATCCCGCTTTTCGACCGAAATTTCGTCTTCATTCAAAAAGGCTTCTTCCATATTCGTTTGTGTGCCCTCTATTTTTGAGGACTGGGTAGCTTCTTTGGCAATGTGCATGCTAATGAATAACTCAATATTGACATATTCCGAATACATATCCAGTCGGCCTAAATGACGATCTGCCTTACTTAAAAGCGAAAGCACTTCCATATCATCCACTAGCCACTCCTTATTGATTGGATTGGGCTGGAAGCTTTTATAATATCCTTGACTTATTGATTTGCCCGCTTTGAATGTTTTCATGTATACTCCCTTCAATTACAAAGTTACTATTTAACAAAAATAGCTTTTTTCTTAATCAATCTAATTGTTATTTAATTTTTAAACTGTTTTTCTTAAATAGTGGATTTGCTGTTAAAGTATTTTCACCGGAAAAATCGTTACATTTTGAATGTTTTTACTTTCTCATCTTAGCCATGAAAATGTACGTTAGGGTATAAATTCCTACTGAACGAATAAACTCAAGAATTCTACATTCGATAATATATTCTTTTAGGGGAAGTCCGTCCCAAATCCTACCTCAAACTTTGTTCAGCCCCAATAAGTATGGGAGTAAGGGATTTCTTTGGCGTGCGCAAAGATAAATACGCAAGAGAAATTCAAAATGGTGCACCCCTACTCTCGATTAGGGATGCTATCCCTTTTTTTTGACCATTTTTCAAAATCTTTAAGAATTATAGGATGTTCCCTGAAATAATCTCTTGCATTGCCATGCCCCTCTTCTCGGGCCATTTTAATAGAATCACGCACCTTTAACTCGTAATTGATAAAATAATATCCCAAGTAAGCAAAAGCCATAGCATTGAAACTAATCGCAATATAAAGCAGGGCATTTTCCCATTTAGGAGCCCATCTCGATTTCTCTATCGTTTTCAATACTTCTTCCATTCGATTTTCATAGGACTCGACCGAACTCCTCTGCCATCTTAAAAAATCGTTTATCCTTGATTCCAACCTAGAGGTATCCGTTTCTAATTTCAGGTTTTTAAGCTTTTCTGAAAGTTCCTCAAGTTTGGCAATGGAATTAGTGAACCCGGATATTTCTTGGGTAAGCACTTCCATGATTTCGTCCAACTTTGTCATAGTATTACATTCCTAGTCCAATTGATTTTTTCACGGTCAATTTGATGACCTTCTTTGCGAGGGCCATAGCCAAATTTGACGATACCCTTACGGTCTTTCCGAGTAGGTACATCGAATTGTCATTCACAATCTGTTGCACCTCCCTTTGGTCGAAACCGATCTGCTCGGCTATTTTCCTAATGGACATGGAGCGGTGTACATGGCTGCCTTTTAGGTTTTCTCTTTTATGCTCGAAACGAAATCCTTGAAGTTGGTTATGTTTGTTGATGCTCGGAACCACTTCCACATCCCGCTGTTTCATATATATGATATACTGGTCAAAATCCCTTGGTCCCATTTCCGACATTACTTGTTCATGGATCTGTTTTATTTCCGCCCGTACATCCTTAACCATGTTCAGTTCTTGTTGTTGAACCTCCCTGACGGTTGTCATTCCCAGTTGCCTGGCCACTTTTTCGGCAGCGAGTTGGCTCCGTTTTCCAATGTAGTTGTCCTTATAAGCATTTCCCTCAAAATTTATACGGTTCACATATAAATGAATATGGATGTGGCTCCTATTTCGGTGCACAAATGCAATTGCTTGTTGTTCGTGTAATCCCATTTCTTGAACGAACCGTTCGGTTATTTTCTTTAATTCTGTTGATTTTAATTCCCTACCATCTTCTATGGTGGGACTCAATACAAAACTCAAAGTATTCCTTTTGCATTTCTGGTTTTGGGATTGTATGATTTTGAACTCCTGGGTAATCTCCATGGGGGTCTCTCCGGAAAGATGTTGCCTGTAGACCACTACGGCTTCCTTTTCCTGATTCCATCCATAACTTATGGAAACTTTAGTATGTGATATGGATTTTCCCAAGCCTATCATTTTCTAAAACTCAAAAGGTGGGTACGTATCTCGTTTGACAACTTTATCACTTCTTCAGACAATCTTGGGTTGCGTTTCCGGTACATATTGCCAATGCGTTTAAAGTTGGTTTCATAACGGGTGAGCATTTTATACAACGCTATTTGTTCCTGTGTCAATCGCTCAATGATACGATCATCAAAAGCGGCACGTCTGCAATATTCACTTATTGAAAGTCCGCTCCTGTCCGCCTTGACCCTAAGCAGTTTCTTCTCATAAATGGAACATCTAAATTGTACGAATTCCTTTTTCACCTTTGGTGTTTCTACGTATTGATGCTTTGTATTTTTAAAATGATCCCAATGAATACGCTACTTTAAAAAATATATCCAAAACCTGATTGCCAGTTCCTTTTCTTTTGCGACCGGCGGGAGCAAAAGCAAGATTTGTCATGACAATGACACATCTTGAATTCTCACTCAGACGAATCATTGAAGGAATCTTCCCACTTCTCTTTTTTCTCCCTATCCACAAACCTTTCAATAGTTAGATGCAGTAATAAATTCGCATTTTTCAATAATCACTTCCTATTTTTTAATAGCTGTCTGTCAAACTCCATTTCCAAAAAATCATCAGAAATGTTGGGTGCTCCCATGAGCCATGCGTCAATGGTATCCTTATCAAAGAATTTTTGTCGTATATGCTTATTCCCTCCCGTGGGAATCAAGCGCTGTTGGGTAAGTTTGTAGATTTTACTTTTGGACAATCCAGTATATCTGGAAAGGTCATCCACAGTCATTATCTTTTTCTGTTGGGACAACAACCCTTTGATATCCCTTAAGAGTTCCACCATGTTTTCATCCTTTTCCATGTTCTCGGTTTTAAGGCCTACCAAGGCCGGTTCGTATTACAAATCATCGAGACAAAGAAAACAGGTGAAAGCCGATGCAAAGGGAAAAAGAGGATATACCCCCCAAAAATTATTTAATTATCCCCCAAAAAGCCAAAAAACGAATCTATAAGATCTTCCGTTTCTCGAGTTACCGGGTTTTTATTATAACTTTTAGATAGTTTTTTAGCCGAAATCAATTCGCCTTTATTGTAGATTTTCCCAGAGCGTTCAAAAGTGGAGAGATGTAGTCCTCGCTTGAAGACCTTAAATTTTTCAAGAATGAATTTCAACTCGGCTTGCGTGCAATTGAAATGTAGTACGGATTCATGTTCATCAAAATCGAATATCATTACATTATAGAAGTCTTCAAACCGATTCAGGTTTTCGTCCAAAAATTCATACCGAATCAAGGAACTATATATTTGGGCAAGAATAGGTTGATTGAAATCCATATTAAAACCAACAAGTCGTATAGAAGAATTCCTTTGGCGGTTTTTCAGTTTGTCCCTATAGGCATTTTTAATTAAAGCAACGAATACAGCAATACCAAATAAAATTATAGGAAAGGATGCCAACCAGATTTTCCCATAATCCCTGTATAGGTCGAATGCCATATACAGAAAATATATCCCAAAAAGAACCAGCCCAAATATAATAAGGTTATTACCCCTTTTCATATAGGAATTAAAGTCCTCACGGACCTTCATTTTCTTATCATTAAAGGCCATGAGCCAATTGGCGATATGGTTTATTATCCGATTCACTATGCTATAGATTGATTTCAAGATAGTTAAAAGAACTTATGTCGTTTTTCATTTTCGATAACCTGAGTTATAAATTGGACAGAAGTACCCTTTTTTTTGTGGCAAGGGAAAGGAAAGGTCAAGGGGCGTTCTAAGCCGCTTGTTCTTTCGAGCCGACCGAGGAGGTCAGGCAACCTGCAGCGGAAAGACGACCGTTGCGGACCGGCTCAGCGTGTCCGCATGGAATAATTGGATTGTATGGTCTGGCCGACTTCCGGAGATTGACAAGGCCTCAATATTTTTTTAGAAATTAAACTTTTCAATAAGGAATTTTTATCCAAACATAGCATCTTAGGAATTCTCTTATGAGAAACCTTTCCCCAAATAAAAGTAAATGAAAAAAGCGGCCCGCAAAGGACGCTTTAAATGTTTTAGCTCGGCGATTTCTATTGGTTTAGACTCGCTGAAACAATGAAGCAAAAAAAATGCCCCGCATTGGAAGACGAGGCGGCTTAAATGTTTCCACAACGGAATAATCCTTAAAATTAAAGAACCTGACCGAGCGTAGCGACCGATGAATTTCTTAGAAAACAATACACTTGGCATGAATAAAGGAATTTTTAATCTGACTTTGAGTCTATGCTTCCGGTCTTTGGGAATGGCCACGAGGGGCAACTATTACTTTTCAGCATGATGAAAAAAATCCTAGCAAAAGAGCCACGGAGCCGCACAGGGCAACAGGATATCGATAGGATTTGCTTAAACTTATGAAAAAAGTAGCAATTAATATTTTTCGTCCCTCAACCCTACCCATAGGAAATTAGAAAAGTTTTTATGGGAAAAGGTTAAGTATAGAATTATAAGTTAATACGAAAGAGATTAATAATTATCGCGTTAATAAGTACATAAACATTCCGTAATCCATTACATCAAAAATGTTGTACCTATGTTGTACCCGCTAAAAACAAGAAAACCATTCAATCTCTTGAATGGCTTGCTATTGTTAAGCTCCTCCTCTTGGGCTCGAACCAAGGACCCTCTGATTAACAGTCAGATGCTCTAACCAACTGAGCTAAGGAGGAAAATACCGTACTTTATCCTTTAAAGCGGGTGCAAATATAAATGTTTTTTAAACTTTGCCAAACAAAAAAAAGTTGTTTTTCTATTTAAACAACCATTTGTACAAATCGTTCCCATTGGCGAACAACAATAGTGCAATCAGCAGAAAGAATCCGGTCATTTGGGCATATTCCAAAAACTTGTCGCTCGGCTTTCTGCCTGTAATCATTTCGTACAATAAAAATATGACGTGTCCTCCATCCAATGCGGGAATGGGCAGTATATTCATAAAGGCCAGAATGATGGAAATAAAGGCCGTGGCGCTCCAAAAAGCGGGCCAGTCCCAACCATCGGGGAAGAGGCCTCCAATGGCCGCAAAACCACCAACTCCCTTGTAGGCTCCCGTAGAAGGGTTGAATATTTTCTTCATCTGCTTTACATAACCGCTAAGGGTACTCACTCCTTTTTCAATACCCGCGGGAATGGATTCTAGAAAGGAATACTTTATTCTTTCAATTTTAAAATACCCCATGTTGGCATAGTCCTCATAGGTATCTAGGCCCAACATAACCCCCAGTTTTCCATCTTCCGTAACCTTTGCCTCCACTGGGAAAGTTCTATCCCCACGCTTAACAGTGAGCTGTATCGTGCCGCCTTTGTTTTCTTCCAAATAGGGCGCCACTTCATCTTGGTAGGCCACTTCGTTTCCATTGATGGCCACAATGGCATCATTCTTTTGAAGACCGATGTCGGTGTTGGGAGAATCCTCTGACACATCGCGAATCACAAATGGCGTTCGTAAACTTAAAAACCTGGCCTTGTCCTCGTCTTCCAATAAGGTAGCGATAAAGTCAACCGGAATTTCCTGGTCAAAGGTCCTTCCATCCCTTTGTATGGTAATGGTATTGCCATTGATGATTTCCAAAGGAAGGGAACTGAACTTCTCCACTTTTTCCCCATCCACAGCGGTAATCAAATCCCCAGTCTGAATCCCTAATTCATCGCCAATATGCTTTTCGGTCACCAAAAAACCGTCCTTTAAACTATCGGCAGGAATGTACTCCTCGCCATAGGAATAGGCCATGCCTATGTAAATAATAACCGCTAGAATAAAATTCACGGTTACCCCGCCCAACATAATGATCAAACGTTGCCAGGCCGGTTTGCTACGAAATTCCCAAGGTTTGGGTTCTTCCTTCATCGCATCGGTATCCATACTTTCGTCAATCATACCGGCGATTTTTACATAGCCTCCCAACGGAAGCCACCCAATGCCATAAACGGTCTCCCCTATTTTCTTTTTGAAAAGGGAAAACTTAACATCAAAAAAGAGGTAAAATTTCTCTACCCGTGTCTTGAACAATTTGGCGGGTATAAAATGTCCAAGTTCATGAAGTACGATCAACAAGGAAAGGCTTAAAAAAAATTGGATAGTCTTTATAGCGATGGGGCTCATTTACGTCTTCTAAAAATTAAATCGGACAAAAGTACAGTTTTACGAGGTCTAAAAAAAAGAAACTCGGTATACACCCTCCATTTTAAGAATATTTTGGCTTCAATAGGGGCTAAAAATTTGAACGGAATCCCGTGCTGGCGTACCTTTGCACAAAAAAATATGGGCTCCTTTTTTAGTAAGTTCAAGATTTTTGGCGTGGTGATGCTTTTCGTTTCGGGGGTCATCATTTACCTATTTTATAACGCCTTACAGCCCAAAAAAATCCTCCCTGTCTACACCCCTGCCATGGTGAACAGTGAATTGGTGGCAGCCGAAATACAGCATGTTAGAAAATACCATACCATTGCAGACTTCGCCCTGGTAAACCAAAACGGGGACACCATCACCCAAGAGGATTACAAGGATAAGATTTATATAGCCGATTTTTTCTTTACCACCTGCCCTACCATTTGCCCGATCATGACCAAGAACATGGCGTCCATCCAGGACAAAATCGGTGATGATGTCCTGTTGCTTTCGCACTCCGTTACTCCTCAGATAGATTCCGTGGCACAGCTAAAAAAGTACGCCCTTGAAAAAGGCGTGGACGATTCCAAATGGAATTTGGTAACGGGCGATAAAAAGCAAATCTATGAACTGGCACGCAAATCCTATTTGGCCGTTAAGACGGATGGAGACGGCGGCCCTTTTGACATGATCCATACGGAAAATTTTATCCTGGTGGACAAGAAAAAGCGTATACGCGGGTTTTATGACGGTACCAAGGTCGAAGAAGTAGAAAGGTTATTGGAAGACCTGCAAGTGCTAAAATCCAGTTACAAGGAGTAGACTTAAAACCTTGTTCGATAATTCCCTTAAAGATATATCGCCCTTAGAGCCTTTTAAAATTTGTATGATTGATTTTTTGTACAGCCCATTTTTGGGGCAGAATAAGGCAAAATCGAAGATAATAGCAGCGCTACTTGATGAGATTTTAACCAAATTATTCGCAAAAAGGTGCATAGAAAAAAAATGGATGGAAATTTAAACAGGCTCTTAATACTTGCTTATCCTAAAATTTACCTTATTTTTGCTTAATTATACTGAATCTAAATAAGAATTGGAGACAACGGTTGCACGCTTAAAGCGAGGTCAAAAAGGGATTATCAAGGAGTTCACGGAGGATTTGTTGCCCATTAAGTTACTGGAATTAGGTTGCTTGCCCGGTAACGAAGTGGAACTGGTACAGGTAGCTCCCCTAAAAGACCCCATCTATATCAATGTCAACGGCTCCCATATTGCCATTAGGCGCATAATTGCGGAACAGATCGCTTTGGAGATCATTGAGGAAGATAGGCAGCCATGAGCAAACAGATCAACGTAGCGCTCATTGGAAATCCCAATACAGGAAAGACCTCCGTTTTCAATCAATTGACCGGACTCAACCAAAAGGTAGGGAACTACCCTGGTATCACGGTCGAAAAAAAGGAAGGCATCTGCAAACTGCCCAGGGGCGTACGTGCACACATCATTGACTTACCGGGCACCTACAGTTTGAACACTACTTCCTTGGACGAGAGCGTTGCCGTTGAACTGCTTCTCAACAAGAACGATAAGGACCATCCGGATGTGGCCCTTGTTATATCCGATGTAGAAAACCTCAAACGGAACCTGCTGCTTTTTACCCAGATCAAGGACCTGAAGATTCCCGCTATTTTGGTCATCAACATGGCCGATCGTATGGCCCGAAAAGGTATCAGTATAGACATTCCCCTTTTAGAGGAAAAACTCAATGCAAGGATAGCCCTTGTGAGTACCCGAAAAGGTTTGGGCATAGAACAGTTAAAGGAACTTATTGCGGATTATAAAAGTCTTTCCAAGACACCCAATGTGGACACAACCGTAATTGACCCGGAGTATTTTGACAAGCTTAAAAAAACCTTCCCCAAGGAGGACATCTATAAATTGTGGCTGGTCATTACCCAGGACGTCAATTTCATGCCCATAGAGAAAAAGCTTATAAAGGACGCATCTTCCTTTAGCACAAAGACGAAATCCGAATTAAAAAGGTTGCAGCAAAAGGAAACCATCCTAAGGTATCAGTTCATCAATGGCATTTTAAAGGAGACCTACAAGGTAGATAGGAACGCCGCCAAAGGTTTTAGGGCTACCTTGGACAAAATCCTGACCCATAAGGTTTTTGGATATCTCATCTTCTTCATTATTCTTCTCACCATCTTCCAAGCCATCTATGGTTGGAGCGAATACCCCATGGATATGATAGATGGTTTTTTTGCCTCGGCTACGGAATGGGTAAAGGATACTTTACCACCAGGAGTGTTTACCAACCTTATTGCAGAAGGCGTCCTCGCCGGCATTGGCGGTATCGTCATTTTTATCCCCCAGATCGCTTTTTTGTTCCTGTTCATCTCCCTTTTGGAAGAAACAGGATATATGAGCAGGGTGGTGTTCCTTATGGACCGTATTATGAGACCCTTTGGCCTTAGTGGAAAAAGTGTTGTGCCCTTAATTTCTGGGACTGCCTGCGCCATTCCCGCGGTCATGGCCACCAGGACGATCGAAAACTGGAAGGAACGGTTGATTACCATTTTGGTGACGCCCTTTACTACCTGTTCCGCGCGATTGCCAGTGTACTTGATCATCATCGCCTTGGTAATCCCGGAGGGAAATTTTCTTGGGCTAAGCTTTAAGGCACTAACCTTAATGCTCTTGTATATTCTTGGCTTTGTGGCCGCGATTGTATCGGCCATGGCTCTTAACAAAATTCTAAAGATCAAGAGTAGATCGTTTTTTGTGATTGAACTGCCTAATTATAAGCTGCCACTATTGAAAAATGTGGGCTATACCGTTTTGGAAAAGACCAAGAGCTTTGTCTTTGGAGCGGGTAAAATCATCCTTGCCATTTCCATCATTCTTTGGTTCTTGGGCTCCAATGGGTTTTCCGATGATTTCAATAATGCCGAATCGATTATAGAAAAACGAGTTTCTCAAGAAGGCTATTCTACCTACAGTGAAACCTACATCAAGAACAACCTGGAACAGTACCGCGCATCCTTGGTAGATAGCGGGATGTATCCCAACGTAATACAGGACTCTATCCAAACTATGGAATCCACCTTGGAAGGTAGGGCCCTAAATCAAGAAATAGCCAGTTACAAATTGGAACATTCATACATGGGCTATATGGGCAAGGCCATTGAGCCTGTGGTGGAACCCTTGGGGTATGATTGGAAAATAGGAATCGCCGTTCTGACCTCCTTTGCCGCCAGGGAAGTTTTCGTTGGTACCTTGGCCACCATCTACAGTGTAGGCAATGACGAGGAGGAAACCATAAAGAACCGCATGGCGGCAGAAGTGAATCCGGTAACCAAAGAACCTTTGTTCAATTTGGCATCGGGGATATCTCTATTGCTGTTCTACGCCTTCGCCATGCAATGCATGAGTACCCTAGCCATTGTGAAAAGGGAAACCAATTCTTGGAAATGGCCTACCTTTCAGCTGGTATTTATGAGTCTTTTTGCCTATATTATAGCGCTGATCGCCTATCAAATCTTAAAGTAATGGAAATAGTACAACACATATTGGTCTATATAACCCTACTCATTTCGGTTGGATACCTCGCCTATAAATTTGTGTTGCCCAAACGACTGTTTTCCGTTGGTAAAAAATCCAGTAAAGCCTGTGGACAGGACGATTGTGGCTGTCATTGAAACGGAGCGCCCTCTATATGCTTCATTGTTAAAAAATCAATAAACCTTTCACAATACTATCCAAAAGGACATGGTTTTGTTCATTTCGATTAGTTAGTTTGTACTCCATTCCATCATCCAATGTACAGAACACGGACCTTTGCCATTTCTAGTCTTACCCTACTCTTTAGCACCTTACTGTTCTCACAGAACATAAGCTCCACGGTACTGGACAGTACCACCTTACAACCTGTGCCCTATGCTACCATCATCCTGAACAAAAATGGGGTCATTACCAATGAAGAAGGGAAATTCAGTTTTTTGATGACCGAAAGCATCAAAGAAACGGACTCACTTTTCATTTCATGCATTGGTTATGAATCCATAGGGAAGCCTTTGAACCAATTTACGGGCAAGGCTATCCTTTTGAGCCCAAAAGCCATAGAACTCAAGGAAGTGATCGTTTCAAACAAGGACTACACGCCGGAGGAAATTCTGGAATTGGTCGAAGAAAACATCGGCAAAAATTATAAAAACAACTTTACCAAAAAGCGCCTGTTCCTCAGGGAATCGTACAGAAATTACATTGAAAAATCTAACTATACCATCAAGGAATCCACTATTCCGGCCTTGAACAAACAGTTTTTGGACAGTGTTCTAAATTCCATCCCATCAAACGATACCTATTATACCGAGGTGCTGGGCGACCTATATGGTAACGACGATACCGATGCCCAAAAATTGAACCTGATAAAGGCCTCTGAACTCTATGATAAGAGAAGCCGACTAGACCTGGAAAACCTGGAGGAACGTTTCAATGATATCATCAAAAAGAACGTAAAGACCGATAGCTATTTCAAGGTAAAATCAGGCCTGTTCGGAACCAAAGTCGATGCCGAGGAACTCTTTGACCAGGAGGTGGATTCCAGTGAAGTGGAATCGCTCAACAAGGAACTTGAAAAAACAACGGAGCGCAAAAAGTTCTTCGCCAACTACAAACGCAGCACCTTGGCCAACCTATACACCAACCTGCCCATTTTTAAGGATACGGACTATAACGTACTGTGGAAGTCCAACCGATACGACCTAATCCTGGAGGACTTCACTTACATTGGGGACAAACCATTATATGTCATTGATTTTAAACCGAAGCGATCAGAAGAATTTAAAGGGAAACTCTATATAGACGCCAATGACTTTGCGCTTATAAAGATGGATTTTGAAAATGTGGAGCCGCTGAGAAAATTCAACCTCTTGGGCATTTCCCTAAATGAGTACCTGGCAAAGGGCAGTATACTTTTTGATAAGGATGACGATGGAACCTACAGTCTCCGCTACTACGAGATCACAAAAGGAAACCGGGTTGGATTTAAACGACCGGTGAAGATCATTGAGAAGAACAAAAATGTCAAAGGCCGTAGGAAGCAGAACGAACTCCATTTGAAAATAGATGCCGCTTTTAATGGTAGGAACAAATACGAAGTGGTGGTGTTCGATACTGAATCTATCTCGGAGGCCCAGTTCAAAGCATTTACCGAAAAGAACGACGTGCTGCCCCAATACATGCCCAATTATGACCCTGAATTTTGGAAAGGCTATACCATTATGGAGCCCAATATGGCAATCAAGGAGTTTACCTCACAGGTTGAAAACGAATGATTGTCGACCGCCTGAACTACTACGAAGAAAGTTATAGGGGTATGAAAATCAAGACCGCTGCGCCCGCCTGAACGGCACAGGAGGAAAAACCGTCAGGAAATTCCAATAATCAAATCAACGTATCTATAAAGGAATAAAACAGCAATGCCCACCCCAAGACAAGCAACAGGCCGCCAAGCGGGGTTATAGATCCCAGAAATCTAAGTCTCTTGCCTTTGGATGCGCTCACGCACAAGCCATAAATACTGAAGGAAAATAGGATGGTTCCCAAAATAAAACTGAGCACCATGTACTGCTCTGCCTTGGTTTCCAGATTGTAATTAAACCCGATCATCAAGAGGACAAAGGCATGGTACATTTGATATTTGACCCCAGTCTCAAAACTCACTAATTGCTCTTGAGAAAAGGATTTCTTTAACTTATGGGCCCCAAAAGCCCCCAATATAATTCCCAATAATCCAAGAAGCGCACCTATAATTTGAGAAAGTAATACCATAACTTTATTTCAAAGATATCGGTATTTTGCCAGTAAGTATATTGGTACTTAAGTCTTTTTTAATAATGGCTATCTTTAAAGAAATAATCTTGCATGAAACATACAGTCATCCTTCTTTTCTGTAGCATTTTAATTGTAATTATAAGCTGCGGTACCTCCAAAAACAGCTCCAGCACTAATTATTCAAATGAAACCATATCAAGTGAACGCACGGATATTCCTTTATTGGACAGAATTCGTAAAAAAAGTGGCATCATAATTAGAAATGGCGTACCTCTTCTGAATAAAGCTGCAAATTCATTCAATTCTGAAGGAAGTCCGGAACCTCTTTACATTGTAAATTCACAAATTTTGGGCAATTCCTTTTACTCGGTGAACGACCTCGTGGATAGTTTTAACGTTAAGTCTATTAGAATACTTTCCGGTCCGGATACTTCCAGCTATGGAACCCAAGGAGCTAATGGTGTTATTATTATAACTATCTTTCAATAAGGCGTTAATTAGGCCTGCCAATATTTAATTTCTCTTGCAAACCATTAAACAACTCAATCGTTTCAGTTGAATCCTTAAGGTTGAAATAGAGTTTTAGGGAATCCTTGTAGACCAATTTAATTTTGGGCTGGGAAATATTATCCACAAAGACATGGATTTTTTTATCCGTCAAGGAATCCTTGAATTCCTGAAAGATGCCCTTTTCCTTCTCAAGGGCGGAAAATCCGTTCAAACGGATCATGGGCGGAATTCGCTCCACGAAAACCACACTGTCCAAGTCGGAGAAAGCTACGTTCTCCACATAAAACCCGGAAAGCAGCCGAATATGGTCCGGTGCGGTCTTGACCCAGTTTTTATAGTGAACCGTTAAGGCGGAGACGCACAGAACGATGGTGATGACCAAAATCAAGTTCCAAAACCAATGTCTTTTTTGCGATACCATACTCTATGTTGATTGAATCACGAACGTTCTGCTCCTCACAACGAAAGTTCACTAACTATAACTGCGTATTTCCTGAAAAATTATTTTGCACCCTTATTGAAAGATCGGTTTATCCCAACCCGACATCCAGCGTCATCATGATGATAAAGCCACCTATAAAGCCCATGGTTGCGATATCCGTGTATTTATCCTGTTGCGTTTCCGGGATAACCTCTTCCACGACCACGAATATCATGGCCCCTGCCGCAAAGGAAAGGGCGTAGGGCAGAATGGGTTGAAACGTAAGTACCGCCCAGGCACCCAAAACCCCCGCAATGGGTTCTACAATGGCGGACGCCTGTCCGAATAGAAAACTCTTTGTCCGACTAAGTCCGTGCCTACGCAAGGGCATGGCCACTGCAAAACCTTCCGGGAAATTTTGAAGCCCTATTCCCAAGGCAAGGGCGACGGCCCCACCAATGGAAGCGCCCTCAAAACCCGCGGCAACCCCCCCAAACAATACCCCCACGGCCAATCCTTCTGGAATGTTGTGCAAGGTAATGGCCAAGGTGAGCAAGGTTGTCCTATGCCAAGGGGTATTTACACCTTCGGCCTCGCTTTCCTTAAAATTGATATGCAAATGGGGTAGAATTTTATCCAAACCAAAAATAAATGCAGCCCCCAATAAAAAGCCCACTGCGGCGGGTATTACTTTTACAAAGCCCTCGCCCGGACTCATTTCGATACCCGGGGCCAACAAGCTCCAAAAGCTGGCGGCGACCATAACGCCCCCAGTAAAGCCAAGCATACCGTCCAGCACGGCCCTGTTCATGGTCTTGAAAAGAAAGACAAAGGAGGCTCCTGCCGCCGTAAGAATCCATGTGAACAAGGTGGCATACAAGGCAGCCAACACAGGGTTTATCGATTCAAAATAGGTGATAACAGCATCCATATACGTTCGTTTAGTTCTTTTCCAATACTTCCAAATAGAGGTTAGAGGCTATTTGGTCCGATATCCTCATTTCCCTTTTGTTAATCAGGATACTCATGGAACCATCAAAATCCTCCCGCTCCACAATTTTTAAGGTATCTCCCAAGGATATTTGGTTCTTGTCCAAAAATTTCAAAAAAGCGACGGAGGAATCATTGACCCCCACACAAACACCTTCGGAACCAACGGGAAGTTCACTGACCAATTTTTTGACCGACTTTTTAAACTCCCCATCTTTGGATGGAATAGGGTCGCCGTGCGGATCTACCCTAGGGTTTCCTAAATAGGTATCCAATTTATCAATGAGCTTGTCACTTTTTATATGCTCCAACTGCTCCGCTACTTCATGGACCTCGTCCCATGCGAAATCCAGTTTATCCACCAAAAAGACCTCCCACAACCGGTGCTTTCTAACAATGGAAAGCGCCGTAAGCCTACCCTTTTCCGTTAAGGAAACCCCTTTGTACTTCCTGTAGTTCACCATGTTCTTCTCGGATAGTTTTTTGATCATATCCGTTACGGAAGATGGTTTGGTATCCATTTGGTCCGCAATGGCGTTCGTGGAAATGGAAGCTTCCTGCCCTCCGCTCAAATGATAAATGGTCTTTATATAATCTTCTTCTGAAAGGGTCATTATTTTTTTATATCCTGCTAAATTACATTTTTATATCCAAAAACAAATATTTAGTTTTGTCTAAATTTATTTTTAGTAATTGTTAAAATAATATTTTGACTTATGTGTATTAGATATGTTTGCTGTATTCTTCTAATGTTGTTTTGTCTTAGGACATGGACACAGGAAGCTACTGTATCGGGCCATGTTTCATCTGAGGGGCAGGCGATTCCTTTTGCAAACATCAATTTAAAAAACACCAAAATCGGAAGTGCTACCGATGAATCTGGGAATTATTCCCTTAACAATGTGGATGCCGGAACGTATACCCTTATCGCCTCCATTATGGGATATGCCCCTTTTGAACAACGAATTTCAATTGTAAAAAACCAGCAACTGGTATTCGATATAGAAATGGCCCCAGTGGCGGAAAATCTAGATGAAATGGTGGTTACAGGTACCCTTAAAGCCGTGAGCCGTTCCGAAAGCCCGGTTCCTGTGGAGGTCTATAGTCCTACTTTTTTGAAACAAAACCCAACGGCAAACATTTTCGAGGCCTTGCAGAACGTCAATGGGGTTCGGCCGCAAATAAACTGTAATGTCTGCAATACGGGTGATATCCACATCAACGGATTGGAAGGTCCGTATACCCTGGTGTTGATCGATGGCATGCCCATTGTAAGCGGCCTTGGAACGGTTTATGGCCTTATGGGAATCCCTAACTCCCTGATCGAACAGATCGAAATCGTCAAAGGGCCTGCCTCCAGTTTATATGGTAGCGAGGCCGTTGGGGGATTAATCAATATCATCACCAAAAACAATTTGGAAGCCCCGGATTTCGCCGCAGATACCTTTTTGACCGGATGGGGCGAATACAATCTGGATGTGGGTGCCAAAATAGACGTAGGGAAAAAAGCGAACGTGCTACTAGGCCTCAACTATTTCAATTTTGATCAGCTGGTGGATAACAACGGGGATAATTTTACCGATTTAACGATTCAGGACCGTATCTCCGTATTCCAAAAGTGGGGTTTTCAACGAAAGGATAACCGAATATTTTCACTGGCCGGCCGCTATTTTTATGAAGACCGATGGGGCGGGGAGCTGCAATGGACCCCGGAGTTTCGTGGAGGAGATGAAATATATGGTGAGAGTATCTACACCAGCCGATGGGAAGTTTTGGGGAAATATCAGCTACCCCTGGAGGAAAAAGTGTTGTTCTCCTTTTCGTACAATGACCACAGTCAGAATTCGGTGTACGGGGATACCCCGTATTTGGCTGATCAGCGCATTGGCTTTGCCCAAATGACCTGGGACAAAAAAGTGGGCAGGCACGATCTTTTGCTGGGCACGTCCCTCCGATACAATTTTTACAACGACAATACTCCGGCAACACCCCTTGCGGACGAGGTTTGGATTCCCAGCCTATTCCTACAGGACGAAGTGGCCTTGGCCAACAAACATTCCCTTTTAGTGGGACTCCGATACGATTATGACAATCGGCACGGGGCGATTTACACGCCTAGGACCGCTTATCGGTTTAAGATAACGGATAACGATATCCTACGCCTGAACGCGGGCACGGGGTTCCGGGTAGTGAATCTATTTACGGAAGACCATGCCGCATTGACCGGCGCCCGGGACGTTATCGTAACGGAAGCCTTGGAACCGGAACGTTCCGTCAACATGAACCTGAACTATCTTAAAAAGATATATGGTTCCAATGGTACGTTCGCAAGCTTGGACGCATCGGCCTTCTATACCCGATTCAGCAATGCCATCCTACCTGATTACGATACCAATCCCAACCAGATCATCTATGACAATCTGGACGGTTTTTCGGAATCTAAAGGTATAAGTGCCAATTTGGATGTGGTCTTTCCCAGTGGTTTCAAGTTTTTGCTCGGTGCAACGTTTCAGGATGTCAGCCAAACGGAAAATAGTATAAAAACCAGGCAGATACTTACGGAAAGCTACACCGGCACTTGGAACTTGGGCTATACGTTTCAAAATTTAAAACTAACGGTGGACTATACCGGAAATCTGTATGGCCCTATGCGACTTCCCACCTTGGGCGAAACGGACCCACGAAGCGATTATTCCCCACTTTGGAGCATACAGAACGTTCAATTTACATACAAGGGACTTAAGGATATGGAAATCTATGGCGGAATTAAAAATTTGTTGGACTGGACACCAAACCGAGGCAATCCCTTTATCATCGCCCGTGCCAACGACCCCTTCGACCGCGAGGTGGTGTTCGATTCCAACGGCATTCCCGTTGCCACACCCAACAATCCCAATGCCCTTACCTTTGACCCTTCGTATGTCTATGGTCCCAATCAGGGCATACGGGGATTTCTGGGTCTGAGGTACCGGATAAATTAATACCCAGTAGAATTTTGAAAGTTGGATACGGAAATCCCTATTTTTGGGTATGGCCAAATTGGACTACGACTACATCATCATTGGAGCAGGTGCTTCTGGACTACTTTTGGCCGATGCCTTGGGCAAGGATTCGTTTTTTGCCCAAAAGTCCATCCTCCTTTTGGATAGGGACGCCAAAAAGAGCAACGATCGTACCTGGTGTTTTTGGGAAAAGGGCGATGGAGCATTTGATGACATCTTGTATAAAAAATGGAAGCAGATTATTTTCAAGGGGCAGGATTTTTCCAATAGCTATGACATTGCCCCCTACTCCTATAAAATGGTACGGGGCATCGATTTCTACGCGCATTATTTTGAAAAACTTGAGGGGTATCCCAATATCCGTTTTCAACAAGAATCGGTAATCGAAGTAAAGGAATTGGAAAGTTCGGTTTCGGTCCATACCCAAGAAAACCAATATACGTGCCAGCAGGTTTTTGATAGTCGGTTTCATTATGAAATGCTGGAGGCCGATAAAAAATACCCCCTGCTTCAACAACACTTTGTGGGATGGATCGTTAAAACCCAAAAGCCGGTATTTGAGGTGGAAAAGGCGACGTACATGGATTTTTCCGTTCCACAAAAAGGAAATACACGGTTTATGTACGTACTACCTTTTAAGGAAGACGAGGCCCTCGTAGAGTACACGCTCTTTTCCAAAGAGGTGCTGCCAAAATCCGACTATGAAGCGGCCCTTAGGGACTACATCCGTACCGATCTACAATGCGATACTTTCGAAATCCTGGAGCAGGAACAGGGAAGTATCCCCATGACCTGCCATGATTTTACCCAACGCAATTCTGGTAGGATTACACGTATTGGAACCGCGGGCGGATGGGCCAAACCCAGTACAGGCTACACTTTTATGGGGTCTTCCAAGAAAATTCCGTTGTTGGTGTCCAATTTGAAGTCGGACAACACTATACACGCCCTAGGGCAAAAAAAACGATTTTGGTTCTACGATCTGTTGCTTCTGGACGTGCTTTATAACAATAACGCGATAGGGCATGAAATTTTCACCAGCCTGTTCAAAAAAAGAAAACCAGAACTGATCTTCAAGTTTCTGGACGAAGAGACGAGTTTTGGGGAAGAGCTCCAATTTATCTCTGGATGCCCCAACATACCCTTCATCAAGGCAATCTTTAAACGACTTTTTTAAACCCGGAAAATGCAATAGAAAAATTTGGATTAAACCGTACGGCGCATCAGGTTCTCTCCAAACCGTTTGAGAATGGCCTTTTTGGAATCGGTTATATCCAAATCGTTCAAAATAAGAAAGGCTTTTTGAGTGAAGGATTCAATGGCATTTTGGGTGGATTCCGCAGCTCCGCTCTCCCTGAATATGGTCTTTACGGCCTCGATTTTATCCGTTGGGTCCCCGGGCTGAATGGAATACAGGTCCAAAAGTTCCTTTTTAATCGATCCTGAACCGGATTCCAAGGCCTTAATGAAGAGAATTGTCTTTTTATTCTCGATGATATCGCCTCCTACCTGTTTTCCAAAGGTCTCAGGATCCCCAAATACGTCCAAAAAATCGTCCTGAAGCTGAAAGGCGATGCCCAGGTTCAACCCAAAATTGTAAATATGTTCCTGGTTCCGTAGGCTGGTATTCGCCACGATACCGCCCATTTTCATGGCGGCGGCGACCAGAACGGCCGTTTTGTATTCGATCATTCTTAAATACTCCGGAAGCCTTACATCTTCCCTGGACTCAAAATCAACATCGTACTGCTGCCCCTCGCAGACCTGCAGGGCCGTTGTACTGAAGAGTTTTGCCAAATCCCGAAACGTATCCGGCGCATAATTTTCAAAAAGTTGGTAGGCACAGATAAGCATGGCATCGCCCGATAATATCCCGGTATTGGTATCCCATTTTTCATGTACGGTCGCCTGGCCCCTTCGCACCGGTGCGGCATCCATGATATCGTCGTGTACCAAGGAAAAATTATGGAAGACTTCTATGGCCAGGGCGGCATCGAGGGCATTTTTATAGGACCCGTCAAAAATTTCGGCCGATAGTAATGCCAAAACTGGGCGAAGGCGTTTCCCCCCTAATTTTAAAATATAATTGATGGGTTCGTAAAGATTTACAGGTTTCTTTAACACAAATTTGGACTCCATATAAGAAATGAATTCCGACCTATAAAAATCGATGGATTGCATGCAGTTTTTTTTTTCAAAAATAGCTAAACTTATAAACATGTATTAATTGATAAAAACATCCTCGGTTTGTTTATACAATACACTTTCTAAACCAGTGTAAAACATAGAGATATTATGAATTCGATAATGCAACCGCAGTAAGTTTTAGTGTCAAACAAAATTGTTGTAGTTTTTTTACCACAATCATAATTTTTTTATATTTTCGTTAACCAACCTAATTTTGTCTGTATGAAAATTTTTCCAAACTACGTAGCCTTTTGGACTAGTAAGTCAATTGATTGCCTTGCTTTTGTTATGATTGTATGTTTTTCATCATTTACGGTACTAACGGCCCAGACCACGGTTTCTGGAACCGTTAAATCATCTGTGGATGGCTTGCCCTTGCCCGGGGTTTCTATTATTGACACAAGTAACCCTACAAGAGGTGTTCAAGCGGATTTTGACGGTAACTACTCCATTAATTTGGATGATTCTAATACAAGTTTACGATTCAGCTATATAGGTTTCAAAACATTAACAGTGCCCGTAAATGGTCAATCTACTATAAACGTATCCTTGGAGGAAGATGTTGCCAGTCTTGAGGAAGTAGTTGTCGTTGGATATGGAACACAGAAAAAAACGACGGTGACAGGTGCCGTAACAGGTGTACAAGGGCCCGTTTTGGAAGCATCGCCGGCGATAAGCGTTTCCAACTCCTTGGCAGGAAGGCTACCTGGTGTGGTCATAATACAAACCAGTGGAGAGCCAGGAAATGACGAATCTTCAATAAATATTCGTGGTACCAACACTCTGGGAAACAATCAACCTCTTGTAGTTATTGATGGAATACCCGACAGAGATGGAGGAATTGGACGAATAAACCCTGAGGACATTGAGAATATTTCCGTTTTAAAAGATGCGTCAGCAGCCATTTATGGGGCAAGGGCAGCGAATGGAGCTATCATTGTTACAACAAAAAGAGGAAGACAAGGTAAAATGCAGCTAAACTATAAGGCAGACTTTGGACTTACCCGGCCTACAAGAGTACCTGAAATGTCAAATGCAGTAGAATACCTTACCATTATGAACGAATTGACCATTTTTAATAGTAATATCCCAGTAAATGAGTGGTCCGCTGCAAATACGGCCTTACAAACAAACGGAAGCTATACAATTCCTGGCACCGGCGAAACGGTGAACGCGGCATTTAGTCCTGAAACCGTCAATGGTCATAGAACAAATGCCGACCCTTGGTTATACCCAGATACCGATTGGTTTGGTGATACTTTCCAAGATTGGGCGGAGCAACAGCGACATAACCTAACGATCAGCGGAGGTGGGGATGCACTTACATATTTCGCCTCATTAGGGTATGCAGACCAAGGAGCCATATATAAAAATTCAGCAAACCGCTATCAACAATACAATTTCAGGATAAATACGGAGGCCAAAATCAACGATTACATCACTACAAAACTGGACATGGGCTATCGAAAAGAAGATAGAACCTTTCCTACGGAGGGAGCGGGAGCCATATTTAGAATGCTAATGCGTGGTAGACCTAATGAACCCGCTATTTGGCCCAACGGTTTGCCTGGACCCGATATTGAAAACGGTCAACAACCGGTCGTAGTTACGACCAATGCTACAGGATATGACAAGCAGCCTACGGATTACCTTCAGTTTACAGGGTCAGTAGATATAAAAAATCCTTGGATAGATGGCTTAAAGTTAACGTTATTGGCAGGAGTAGATCAAAGCCAACAAAGAAGAAAACTCTGGCAAACACCCTGGGAACTCTTCTCTTTGGACAGGGCCAGATACATAGAAACTGGTGAACCCGTCTTGAGCGGTACCATACGATCTAACTTTACGGACCCTAGACTTACCCAATCCTCTTTAAACGTATTAAATACGAACCTCACGGCAATCTTCAACTATGATAGGACATTTGGCGACGACCACACCATAAACGTCTTGGCAGGTGTAACCAGGGAAAATTTTCAAGGAGAATTCCTCTCGGCGTTCAGAAGAAATTTCCTTTCAGATGCCGTAGATCAAATAGGCGTTGGTGGTGAAGTGGGCCAAGAAACCGATGGCTTTGGATATAACAGGACTCGACTTGGTTACTATGGAAGGGCTCAATACAACTTTAAGGAAAAATATTTGGCTGAGTTCATATGGAGATACGACGGATCTTACATCTTTCCTGGTGAGGACAGGTTTGGTTTCTTTCCAGGGTTTTTGGCCGGTTGGAACATTAGCAACGAAGAATGGTTTAATGTAAAGGGAATCGATTATTTAAAACTAAGAGGTTCTTATGGACAAATGGGTAATGACCAAGTCTTTTTTAACAATGATTTACAAGAATATGCGTATTTATCCATTTATGATTTTGGCCAATATCCTATTGATGGAATTGTACAGACTACGCTTACGGAACCTTTATTGGCGAATCCAAGCTTTACTTGGGAACGGGCGAACAATTTCAACCTTGGTTTGGACGGTATAGTTCTTGATGGAAAATTAAGTTTTACCTTGGAATACTTTTTAAACAAACGAGATCAAATCTTAATTCAGGAAACGGGTTCAACACCTGGCTCATCGGGTATTGCAGACCTTTTACCGCCAGTAAATGCTGGTGAGGTAGACAATGAAGGTTTTGAGTTTGCCCTGAATTATTATGGTGGCAACCCCGATGGCTTCAAATGGGACGTAGGTTTCAATGGAGGCTATGCCCAGAATACCGTGGTATTCTTGGATGAAATTCCCGGCGCACCGGAGTATCAATTACAGGAGGGAAAACCCATAGGCTCCTATCTCGTATACGAATCAGACGGAGTATTCCGAGATGAAGCGGAAATAGCAGCCAACACCTTGGATTATAGCGCGGTAAAACCTCAATTGGAACCTGGTGACATGAAATTTAGAGACGTAAATGGGGACGGTGTAATTAATGACCTTGACCAAGTACGATTAAATAATAGTATCAATCCATTGTTCAACTTTGGTATAACTTTCAACGCCTCCTACAAAAACTTTGATCTTGCCGTATTGTTTCAAGGTGCAACGGGAGCCAAGCTACCCATTCAAACGGAATCAGGAGACATTGGAAATTTCCTAAAATATAGTTTCGATAATCGTTGGAGCCCAGAGAACCCTAGTAGCGAGCATCCTAGACTGGCAAGTAGAGGAGATACATACTACACCGGAGGTGATTTTGGAAATAACACTTATTTTTTATTCAGCAAGGACTACATACGATTGAAAAACGTGCAATTGGCCTATAATTTTCCTAGTAAACTTATAGATACTTTCGGTATATCAGGCTTCAGAGTATATGTAAGCGGCCTAAATCTAGCCACTTGGGCGGCCCAAGATATATACGATCCGGAGTCTACTACGACCAATGGCCAGTTTTACCCGCAACAATCGATAATAAATACAGGATTCAGTTTAACCTTTTAAAAATCGTTATGAAAAAAAGAAAAATTGTTTTATTGGGCCTTGTAATGGCAGCAATGATTCCGCTGTCGTGTAACGAGGACTTTTTGGAGACACAACCGCTTGATTCAATTTCTGCGGATGCTACTTGGGCCGATGGGGCTTTGTCCCAAGCCTTCGTATTCAATGTATATTCATTTTTGGGATATGGTGGCTTTGAAGAAGAAGCGCTCGCCTCTATAACGGATGAGGCCATGTTCACCCACTCGGGAAGAAACATCAACGTTATAACCGAAGGGTCTCTCTCACCGGCGGCTGCTGGAAATAACAGGATTGTTCCGCAATGGGACGAATTATATCTCGCTATTCGACAGGCAAATATAGCCATCCAAGAACTTCCAGAGTCAACTTTTGAAGATGAAACCTTGAGGGATAGGCTCTTGGGCGAATCTTTATTTCTTAGGGCCTATTATTACCATCAACTAATGCGCTACTATGGTGGAGCCCCCTTGATAGATCGCCCGTATGGTCTTAATGAAGACTATTCCGTGGCCAGAAATACATATGCGGAAAACGTAGATTTCGTTGTAGCGGACTTGGATAGGGCCATAAACCTTCTGGACGGTAAGGAATTTACCCCCGGCAGGGCCTCAAAATTAAGTGCTATGGGTTTAAAATCAAGAGTCTTGCTGTATGCAGCTAGTGATTTAAGAGATGGGCCCACGGCAACTGCCAGGTCCCAAGCACATGCTGGATACTCCAATATTGAGTTGGTTGCTTATCCTTCTGGAGATAGAATGCAACGTTGGAATGCCGCGAAGAATGCTGCCAAGGCACTGTTGGATGAAACAAGTGGTTATAAACTGAACCTATCGAGCCCTGTTACCCCAGAGGAAGGAACTCAAAATTATATTTCCATGGCCATGGGTGGTGGTAGTGCAGTAGGTGATCCAGCGGCTAGATCGGAGCTTTTGTTCGAGCGTACACATACACCTTTATTCACGGTAGAAAGTAATTGGCCCTTGGGAGGAATCCACCAGGGCATAAATAATGGGCCCAATGGATATTATAACTGGGCCGGTAACACACCTATACAACAACTAGTGGACGACTACCAAATGATGGATGGAAGCGACTTTGATTGGAACGATCCAGAACATGCTTCGGCACCTTTCGAAAATCGTGATCCCAGAATGTATGGAACAATCTTGTATGATGGTGCTGGCTGGAAACCTAGACCTGCGGCAGTAGCAATAATCGATCCTTTTGACGAAATTCAAACTGGTAGCTACGATGATGGATCGGGTGGAATCATTCCAGGTGTAGATACGAGAAATTCGCCAATTGAAAATTGGAATGGTAGCAGAACAGGCTATTACGTACGAAAATTCATTGATCCAGACCCGGCGGTGGTGGATAATCAATCCAGTGCGCAGGTAGTCCCTTGGCCATTTATAAGATATACCGAAATTGTATTAAATTACGTAGAATCATGTATCGCCACGGGTGATGACGGAGAAGCCCTGAACTGGTTGAACAAAATAAGATTTAGGGCCGGGATGCCCGCACTGAGTTCCTCTGGAACAGAACTGCTGGAAGACTATATCAACGAAAGAAGAGTGGAACTAGCTTATGAAGAACATAGATATCATGACGCAAGAAGATGGATGATTGCAGAAGAGACCTTGGGCAGAGGTATAAAAGTAATGAGGGTTAATGCAACACTGAAGCCTGGTGCTACTCCCCTTTCACCTTATAGGAAGGACACTACCGTCTATGATTACGAATACAATGTAATCGATAATACGGATAATGAAACAAGGACATGGGACGATAAAATGTATTTCATGCCTCTAAGTAGGAACGAAATAAACCGTAATGAATTGCTGATACAAAACCCGGGTTATTGATCAATTGGTAATTCTTTAGAAAATCTATCCCTTCGCGGGGATAGATTTTTTATTTTAGGGATATGCTTCAAAATAAAAAAATACCGCTAATTTTTCTCATAATTTCCTTAATTGGGTGCGAGCAACCAAAGGAAAAAGATGTTTTGAATACCCCAAATTCCCAAAAAACGGAGCTAACCCTGTTTGATCTACTTTCACCGGAAAGTACCAATATTCATTTTCAAAATACTCTTAAGGAAGGACTTAACGCCAACGTACTTGTATATGAATACCTTTATAATGGAGGTGGAGTTGCCGTGGGAGATTTCAACGGTGATAACCTTGAAGACATCTATTTGACCTCGAATATGGGGGAAAACAAGTTCTATATCAACTTAGGTGATTTAAAGTTTAAGGAAGTTTCCCAAGTATCAAAAGTGCTAGGAAGAGAAGGGCCGTGGAAAACGGGGGTCAGCGTAGCCGATGTTAATGGTGACGGCAAGCTCGATTTATATCTTTGCTATTCTGGTGCACTACCAGAGGAAAAAAGAAGGAATCAGCTTTTTATAAATCAGGGAAATAACGTGGAAAACATCCCTGTTTTTAAGGAAGAAGCTCAAAAATACGGACTTGATAGTCCAGCGTACAGCAATCAGGGCTATTTCTTTGATTACGATAAAGATGGGGATTTGGACATGCTGTTGTTAAACCATAGTCCCAAATCCCTACCTGTATTAAATGAAGTTCTCACAAAGGATATTTTAAAGAAGGACGACCCGTTACAGGGACTGAGGTTATATAGACAGGATAATGGTAGTTTTAAGGATGTTACCAAAACAAGCGGTTTAAATGGATCAGGGCTGAGTTACGGCCTAGGGATAGGTATAAGCGACATAAATAACGACGGCTTATTGGATTTCTATGTTTCCAACGATTATGCCATACCAGACTACCTATACATTAATAATGGTGACGGCACCTTTAAAGATCAACTTAAATCCCAATTAGGCCACACCAGCCATTTCTCTATGGGCAATTCTATTGCCGATATTAACAACGATGGTCTTCAGGACATCTATACACTGGATATGTTACCAGAGGACAACAAAAGACAAAAGCTTTTGCTCTCTCCCGATAACTACGAAAAATTCGACCTTAATATCCGTAGCGGTTTCCATTATCAATATATGCGTAATATGCTGCATCTAAATAACGGAAATAACAGCTTTAGTGAAATAGGACAGTTATCAGGAATATCCAACACAGATTGGAGCTGGGCCCCTTTATTGGCCGATTTTGATAATGATGGGTTCAAAGATCTTTTTGTTACAAACGGTTACTACAGAGACTATACCAATTTGGATTTTATAAATTATATGGAAGATTTTGTACAATCCAAAGGGCGTTTAAAAAGACAGGATGTTTTGGAGCTAATTGAGCAAATGCCTTCATCAGACCTTACCAATTATTATTTTTCCAATAATAACGGAATTTCCTTTACCAATAATACCAAGAACGCGGGTATTCTTCATCCTTCGAATAGTAATGGGGCATCCTATGCCGATTTGGACAATGATGGTGATTTAGAATTGATCGTCAACAATATCAATAAAACCGCCTTTGTTTATGAAAATATTTCCGAAAAAACAGAAAACACCTTTCTGAGAGTAAAGTTGAAAGGGGAAGATAAAAATACACAAGGTATCGGTTCAAAAGTTAGCGTTTATTCTAATGGCCTTGTTCAGGTTCTTGAACAAATACCTAACCGTGGTTATCTTTCAACAGTATCCCAAGTACTGCATTTTGGGGTTGGCGATTCGACTACTATCGACTCCTTAACTGTACGTTGGAATTCAGGTAAAGTTGAAACCCAATATGATGTAAAGGGCAATTCAACAATCCTTTTAAATGAGGCGGATGCCAGAAATACAAAAAACATCCAGAAGAAAAACAATCAATTTTTTCAGATAACCTCAAGCCTGGTTGATTACACCAACAAAGCCTCAAACATAAACGACTTTAAAAGACAATCGTTGCTTCCCAAGCAAATATCACATAGAAGTCCGGCCATGGAGATGAGAGATTTTAACAATGATGGTTTGGAAGACCTTATAATAGGTGGTGGGGTGGGACAGCAAACTTCGTTATTCCTACAGCAAAAAAATGGGAAAATGATAGGGAAAAATATTCCCGATTTTTCATTGGACACTCAAAGTCTAGATACCGATATTTCCGTCTCAGATTTTGATAAGGACGGCAATTTGGATATTTACATTGCCAGCGGCGGATATCACAACTTCAATCCAAATGACATACATTTTCAAGATAGAATTTATCTTGGTGATGGAATGGGAGGATTTAAAAAGAATAATAAGGCTCTCCCCCAACTATTAGAAAATACTAGTACCATTGCTATAGGTGATATCAATAATGATTCCCATCCGGATATTTTTGTTGGAGGAGGAATTCTACCGGGGAGATACCCCGAGACTTCGCCAAATTATATATTAGTAAATGATGGAAATGGAAAATTCCAAATTGGGGATGACGCTAACAATGAGATTTTAAAAATTCCAGGCTTGGTAACAGATGCTAAGTTCGCGGATATTAATGGAGATGGTGCCCTTGATCTCTTTGTTGTTGGAGAATGGACGCCCATAAGTATTTTCATAAACCATAACGGAAACTTTAAGAACGAAACCTCATCTTACTTCAATAAAGAATATAAGGGTTTATGGACTACCATTGAAATTCAAGATATTAATAATGATGGTCGTTTAGATATTGTCGCTGGTAATTTAGGAACCAATATCCAATTCAAAATAGATGAGGAACATCCTGCGACCCTTGTATATGATGATTTTGACAAAAACGGCGCCATTGATCCTATTCTAAATTTTTATGTAGGTGAAACCAGTTACCCATATCTTACAAGGGATGAGCTTTTAGGGCAACTTGCATACTTAAAACAAAAATATACCAGCTACGAAGACTATTCAGGGGCTAAGCTCACAGATATATTTTCAGAAGAAGTACTATCAAGTGCACATAAATTAAACGTAAATTTTACGGAAAATTCGCTCTTTATAAATAATAGAACTGGGCAATTCGAGAAGTCACAGTTACCCATTCAGGCCCAGTTTTCACCTATCTCAAAAATCTTGATCCATGATTTTGACAATAATGGCTTGAAAGATCTACTATTACTAGGAAATGATGATTATTATAAGTTAAGAATTGGAAAATTTGATGCTAATTACGGAACCTTACTTCTTCAAGATACTCAGGGCGGGTTTAAGTATATCCCTCAAAACCAGTCCGGCCTGGATATCAGGGGTAGTCAGGTAAATGGTGTACTTATGAATGACAATCTTTTGATCCAAGCCTATGGAAAACCATTGGAGACCTATAAACTAGTGAATTAACCATGTTTCGAAAAAGATACTACAGGCATCTCATAATCTTACTGGTGGGAATTACTTTTTTTGCCATTATAGGGTGCGAAAATCAACCGAAACCGGCACCTCTTAAACCTAATGAAGTAGCGATAGCCTGGGCAAAATTAACTTTGTTCATAACCCAACATACACCATCCAATTCACCAACTTTTGCCTCACGAGCCTTTGGTTACATTGGTCTAACTATGTATGAAAGTGTTGTTCACGGATACGAGGATTACCATAGTCTAGAGGGACAACTAAACGAATTGGAGAGTTTACCCAAACCAGATACCGAAAAGCAATACGATTGGGTACTTTCCCTAAATGCTGCTCAAGCATCCATATTAAGGGATATTTATATACAAACTTCGGAGGAAAATGTCCTAAAAATTGATTCTCTGGAGCGCCGAATTTATGAACAATATTCCAAAAACCTAAAGGAGGATATGGTTACCAATTCCATTTCTTTTGGAAAGGAGGTGGCCCAAGCCATCTTTGAATGGTCCAAGACAGATGGTGGACACAGAGGTTATCTGCATAATTTCGATAAAGAAATTATACATCCGGATTTTCCCGGTTCATGGAAGCCTCCTCTTTTTGCACAATCATTCAGTCATCATCCCTTACATCCACATTGGGGGGAAAATAGAACTTTTGTATCGGCAAATGCAGAAGTTGAGGACCCTGAATTTTTACCATATGACACAGTCCCTGGCTCTCCTTATTACAAGCAGTTTGAGGCCGTTTATAAAAAGGAACGTGAACTTACCAGAGCGGAAAAAGAATCAGCCATCTGGTGGGGAGATGATCCGGATGTTTCTTTTACCCCTCCAGGCCATTCCTATTACATTGCTACACTAGCTGCGGAATCCAGCGGGGCCGATTTAATCACAGTGGCAAAAGCCTATGCACAAACAGGTATTTCGGTGGCGGATGCGTTTATTGAGTGTTGGAAGTGGAAATATGCCTTCTTTACCGAAAGACCCAATACGTTCGTCCCTAAATATATTGATGAGGAGTGGGAGTCCTTTTGGCCAGACCCTCCCTTTCCTGCATTCCCCTCGGGGCATGCCATACAGGCGGCGGCTGCCGCCACGGCCCTAGAAGACAATTATGGGACAAATTTCAAATTTACGGATAGGGCCCATGAAGGAAGGGAAAGAGATAAGGTGAGGGATACTGATTTTACCATTCGGAGCTTTGACTCCTTCTGGGAAGCTGCCCAAGAAACTGCGGATTCGCGTTTTTATGGGGGCATACACACTCCTATTGACAATGAAGTTGGACTTGCCAAAGGTGTAGAAATTGCAACCAATGTGAACAATCTAAAATGGAAAAATTGAGAATACATCTTGTATTGACACTTCGAATTCTCATACTATGCATCTTTGTCTTTCCTTATGCCAACACAAAGGGGCAAAACGTTTTTAAGGATGTGACCGATTCCGCCGGTATTGACCACAAATATAAAGTGTACGAAGGTACCTTTGGTGGGGGCGCTACCGTGTTTGACTTGAACAACGATGGTTACGAAGACGTCTTTATTACAGGTGGCATGAATTCAGATGCATTGTACCTTAACCTAGGAAATGGAAAATTTAAGGATATATACGCATCATCTGGTTTGGGAAAATCCAATCTATATGTTACACAAGGGGCTGCCAGTGCGGATGTGAATCGGGACGGGTTTAGAGACCTTTTTATAACCACTATTACCACCACTGATGGTTCCAATAAAATCCCAAGAGCGGAAAATCTTCTTTTTCTGAATAATGGGGATTCAACTTTTAGGGATGCTACCAAAGACTATGGTTTGGATGACCTCAATTCCTTTAGCACCGGTATTAGTTTTGGGGATATCAATGCGGATGGCTTTCCAGATGTTTTCATCGGCAACTATTTTCAAGAATTCAAGGGAAAACTAGGAATTATAAAAGATGCAACCATTGTAAGTGCCAATCAAACGGCTAAAAGTTACCTTTTGCTAAACAAAAATGGAGAAAAATTTGAGGATGTTTACGAGTCTTATGGCCTAGGTCATAAAGGATTTGGATTTGGTGGTGTATTTACTGATTTTGATAATGATCAAGACCAAGACCTATTGGTAAATCAAGATTTTGGATATAAGGCAGTACCCAATTTTCTATATGAAAATGAGTATCCTTGGCCATCCTTCCGTGATGCCAGTGCCGAAACCGGAATGGATTTAACCATAAACGCCATGGGATCAGCTGTTGGGGATTATAATGGGGATGGTTGGATGGACTATTATGTCACCAATATCAAATTCAATTGGTTAATGGAAAACCAAGGGAAGGGAAAGCCCTTTGTAGATAGGGCAAAGGAATTGGGGACCTATAATCTGGCAATAAGCTGGGGTGCCAATTTCGCGGATTTTGATCACGATATGGATTTGGACCTTTTCGTATCCAATGGTGACTTGAACCCTAATTGTACACCCATGGGAAACTTCTACTTTGAGAACCAAGAAAATAAGTTCGTTGAACGTGGAAGGGAACTTGAGGTGAATGATTATGGCATTGGAAGGGGCTCTGTACTTTTTGATATGGACAATGATGGAGATCAAGATTTATTGGTAGTGAACCAAATCCCCATTTTAGATTATCCCATAGAATCAGCTACAAAATTGTTCAGAAATGATATTTCAAATGGCAATTGGCTGAAGGTTGCCTTAAAAGGGATGTCCTCCGAAACTTCAGGTATAGGTTCTAGAGTAACTGTAATTGCAAATAGCAAAAAATTGATTAGGGAAATAGACGGAGGAGGATCTAGTCATCTATCCCAGAATTCCGTTATAAGTCATTTCGGATTGGGAAATAGCACAAAAGTAGATTCCATTATCGTGGATTGGACAGGGGGTAATCGACAAATACTCCTAAATCAAAATGTGAATCAATCCCTAACCATAACTGAAACGGAGCAAAGTAGTTTCAAATGGTATGTTGCAATTTTTATATCTATTGTAGCTTTAATGGCTCGGTACATCCTAGTTAAAAGGAAAAAACCGCTTTAATCCAACTTTTTATAAAAATACCCTAATCCATCAGTTGGGGTTCCATCTGAGACCAACCAGCCATCACAAATTATGGCTGATTCAGTTAAACTTGAAAAATATACATAGGATTCTCCTTCAATCTCAATAATTGTCCAATCATTAGTTTCTTTTATTCGCCATAAACCTCGGTCGACTTCAACTCCATCTTCGACAACCGAAAAAGTGCCCTCTTTTGCAAATGATGCAACGATGATTTTTCTTTCACCCAATCAAAGCTCGTATTAGGAGCGCAGTTTCCGCAAGCGGCATCGGTCAATCTCCAATTACCGGTCAATAATTCATAACTCTTTAGATTCCCGTACTAAGTTGGACTCATCGCATCCCTGATAGGCCAGTTGGTTTTCACGCTCACTATCTTTATCACATGAAATCACCAAAAACAATAGTATTGAAAGGTGGGTTATTAGGTTTTTCACTGTATTTTTTTGCAAATAGATACAAAATAGTCCCTAGGTTGCGCAAAACCAATCCATTATTTCAGTCAATCCCTCTCACCGTCACATAAAGATAAATAATGTGCTTTTGCTCCAGTTACTGACTACAATTGTTGGTATAGATTTCATAAACATTACCTCCTACCTCTAAATTTCCACTGGCTCTATTGTTACAAAACCGGATCTTTCACGTCCATTTAAAAAGAAAGTTGAAAAAAACGCAATACTTTCTAAAACCGTCGTCTCTAGTAGTGAGGACCTAAAGAAAAACCATCAGTGGTTTCAAGAAAACAACAGAATAACAACCTAACCGAGTTCTTTGAGGAAGAATACAGTTCGCTGAAGGGCTATGTGCGTTCCAAAATAAGGCACACGGCAGAAAGTGATGCAGAGGATATTATTCAGGATGTTGCGCTACGGATTTTCTCCAGGCCTTTGGACGCCTTGCCCATTCACAATATAGGCGGTTTTGTTTACAAAGCGATCAGGAATAGGATCATTGATATCATGCGCACGAAAAAAGAACGGGTAGATGATGGGGAAACCTTGGAAATTCTATGGACGGAATTCACGAGTCTGTTTCAGGATGACTTTCAGGAGACCTATCCAGAGGAATTGAAAGAGAAGCTGCAAGAAGCCATAGCAGCGCTCAAACCGGTCTACAGGGACATCATCATCGCAGTGGACTTTGAAGGATACACCTACAAGGAAATAGCGAACCAGACCGGTATAACACTTGGAACACTGATGTCAAGAAGACATAGGGCCCTGTCCATTTTGTTGAAAAAATTAAAATCGGAAAAAATAAACACATGAGTTATGGAAACAAGCAAAAACATTGAAAAACAGGTGGAAAACACTGTAAAAGAATCGGTAAAAAAAGTAGTGAAAATCTTCTTTTTTGTACTGCTGGGTATAGGAATTGCATTTTTGGTGGGTTACGTAGTTATGTACTTGTGGAACTGGTTGATGCCATATTTATTCGGATTACCTACGGTGGGCTACTGGCAGGCCTTGGGTATTCTGTTATTGTCCAAAATAATTTTTGGATTTGGAGGTGGCGGGGGCAGCCATGACAAAAGGAAAAAATCCAGGAAAAAAGAATTTTTCAAAAACCGATGCAGACCCATGCGAAGGGATTTTTCAGAATGGGAGCATTACGATGCCTTTTGGAAGGAAGAGGGAGAACTTGCCTATAAAAACTTCGTAAATCGACTAAAAAAGGAACAAAATGAAGAAGGAAGCCAGCCCTAGAAAAAAATATCACTTTTTGAACAAAGCCTTTTTTTGGAGCTTGAATGTGGATACGCCCAGGATGGAGGAACAAGAAGCGAATCTCACTGAACTCCGCTTCCTACCAGCCACGAACCATTGAATCCACCGTTTGTTAATAAATTGTAAAACTTTGGAAACTTTTTCGGTTTTTAAAGTTTCCTGCCCTACATTTGTCCCCTATCATGAAAGAGAAAATAAAGGAAACGGCAACGGATATGTTCCTGAACTATGGGTTCAAGAGTGTCACCATGGACGATATAGCAAATACCATGGGCATCTCCAAAAAGACCATTTATTCAGAGTACAGCAACAAAACTGCCTTGGTCGAAGATTGTGTCATGGGCAAATTCTGTTCCATGAGTGATGGAATCAACGAAATAACCGAGTTGGAAAAAGACCCTATCGAAGAACTCTTTGAAATAAAAAAGTATGTCCTTGGCCATCTTAAAGACGAGAAGACATCCCCCCAATACCAGTTAATGAAGTACTATCCTAAAATCTACATGAAACTCAAGGATATGCAATTTGAAATGATGCAGCACTGTGTCACTTCAAATATTCAAAGGGGTATGGAAATGGGGCTCTATAGACCCAACTTGGATGTTGAGTTCATTGCCCGCATCTACTTTGCCGGTATGAACAGTATAAAAGACCAAGTTATGTTCCCCTTAGATCGTTTTTCCCCCATATTCTTGATGGAAACCTATTTGGAATATCACTTAAGAGGTATCGTTTCCCCGGAAGGCCGACAAAAATTAAACGAAATCATCAATTCAAATCAACAATAAATGCGCAATCAACTAATCATTTTAATTACGCTCATGGCCTTCATATTGGGCCATGGGCAGGAAGAAACCTATAGCTTTACCTTGGAGGAGGCCATTGCCTTTGCACTCGAAAACAACTATAGTGCCATCAATGCCGATAGGGACCTCATCGATGCCCAAAAACAAAAATGGGAAACCATTGCGGACGGGTTGCCGCAAATATCAGGTGCGGTCAATTACCAAAACCAATTGATACAACAAGTAGTGCAGTTGCCGGGCGAAATTGCCGGTGGTGAACCTGGAACCTTTGTGGAGGTGGTCTTTGGGCAACCCCAGCAGGTAAATGCCTCCGCTACACTACGCCAGAAAATCTTTGACGGCTCCTATATTGTAGGCGTGCAGGCGACCAAGGCCTTTTTACGTTACAGTGCCAATAACAATGAAAAAACGGCCCAAGAAGTTCGTAAAGCGGTGGTAGAATCCTATGGAAATGTCCTTTTGGCGAAAGAGAGCGTCGCAATTCTACAGCGAAACAAGGAAACCTTGGACAAAAATCTCTATGAGACCACCAAACTGTTTGAGAACGGACTTAGTGATGAAGAAAGCGTGGACCAGCTAAAAATCACATTGTCATCCATTGAAAACCAGTTGAAGAACGCGGTACGATTGGAAGATATTACCCTGCAGATGCTGAACGTGGTCATGGGACTGGATCTGGATGCCCCAACCCAACTAAAGGAGGATTTGGAAAACCTCACCCAAGAACAAATCGACTTGGGAATCATGGAAACCGATCTGAACCTTGAAGAAAACGTGGACTATAAAATTGCCCTCAACCTCAACGAACAGCGGTATTTTGAATGGAAATTGGCCAGAAGCCGGGCCCTGCCCACCCTAAATGGTTTTGTAAGCTACGGTGCGCTTTCCTTTGGGGATCAATTTACTTTTTTTGATAGGGGCCAGGACTATTTCGAGTTTTCTTCCTTTGGCATTGATCTAAGCATCCCCATTTTTAGTTCCTTAAAGCGAAGTGCAAGCACCCAGCGAGCTAAAATCGCTATGGAAAAGGCAAAGACCCAGTTAACGGAGGCTGAACAACAAATACGTCTACAATTAGAAAATGCCAAAAGCAACTACGTATTGGCCATTGAACAATACCAGACCTCCAAGGAAAACCTGGCACTTGCCGAGCGTATAGAAAACAAGAACCAAATCAAATATACAGAAGGTCTCGCCAGTAGTTTTGAGCTAAGGCAGGCGCAGACGCAATTGTATACGGCCCAACAGGAATACCTACAATTCATGGTGGACGTCATCAATAAGAAAACGGAACTGGAAATCATTCTAAACAAACAATCTTAAGCAATCAATCAATTAAACATAGTATTATGAAAAAACTACTTTTTCTGGCCATTTCACTAGGACTAGCATCCTGCGGGGGCGAAAACCAATCCGTAACGGGTGTTATAGAAAAGGGTGATCTGGAAGCGATACGGGCCAAAAAGAACGAGCTGGTAACCCAACAAAAAGAACTGGAAAGCCAATTGGCACAGTTGGATTCCGCCATATTGACATTTGGTACGGAAGAAAAACTACCCTTGGTCAATACGATCGAAGCAAACCCCCAAGTATTCAATCACTACTTGGAACTTCAGGGCGATGTAAGCACCAAACAGAACGTGCTTATCTATCCAGAAATGGCGGGTACCTTGCAAAAGGTATACGTGAAGGAAGGGCAGCGCGTAAACAAGGGGCAGTTATTGGCGACCATAGACGATGGCGGCATGGGAAGCCAGCTTTCCCAGTTAAAGACGCAGGCAGAACTGGCCAAGACCACATTTGAAAGAAGGAAAAGGCTGTGGGACCAACAGATAGGTTCTGAAATCGAATACCTATCGGCGAAGGCCGAATTCGAGGCCAGACAGGATGCCGTAAAACAAGCGGAAAGCCAATTGGGGAAATCGTCCATCAGGGCTCCTTTTTCCGGTATCATTGACGATGTTATCAAAGATCAGGGAACCGTGGTTGCACCCGGTCCGGGTTCGGAAGTATTTCGCATTGTAAACCTTTCCGATATGTTCATAGAGGTCGATGTCCCAGAAACGTATCTGGGCGCTATATCAAAAGGCAAGGAGGCCTTGGTATATTTCCCGGTTTTGGGTGACAGCATCCAAACGGAAATCAGGGAAACAGGAAACTTTATCAATCCCGCCAACCGATCTTTCAGCGTTGAAATTCCGGTTCCCAACAAGGACGGACAGATCAAACCAAACCTCACCGCCAAGGTGAACCTCAACGATTACACAAGCGACAATGCCATCTTGATACCTTCAAGTATTATTTCTGAAAACGCGGAAGGTGATCAATATGTTTTTGTAGCAGGTAATCCCGATTCTGAAAATGAAGCGGTCGTGAAAAGAACCATAATTACCATTGGCAAAACCCAAAAGGGACAAGCAGAGGTATTATCCGGTCTGGAAGCGGGGGATCAAGTGATCAAGGAAGGTGCCAGAAGTGTAAAGGACGGCCAAAAAGTAAAAATTCAAAAGTAAGTTTCCATGAGCGATAAAGTAAAGAAAAACGCCGACAAGGAGTTTAAGCTGTCCTCGTGGGCCATTGACAACCCATCGGTCATCTATGTGATGATCGCCATTTTCCTGTGGCTGGGCTTTTCGGCCTATATGGCGATGCCAAGGGAGGATTTCCCGGAAATCGTGGAGACCAAGGTCTACATCAGCACCCCCTACCCCGGGAATACCGCGGAGGATATTGAACGATTGATAACGGACCCGTTGGAGGACCGACTCAAAAACGTGAGCAACGTAGTAGAAATTGTTTCCACTTCCCAAGAGGACTATGCCATCATTACGGTGGAATTCGATGAGGAAATTACCGTGGAACAGGCCAAACAGAACGTAAAGGACGAAGTGGATTCTGAGAAAGCCAGTGAGGACTGGCCCACGTTCAACGGTGCCAAAGTAGAACCAAATGTGTTCGACCTAAACTTCTCTGAGGAAGTACCCATCATGAACATCAATTTTACCGGGGACTATCCGGTGGAGCGTTTGAAGGAATTTGCCGAATATCTTCAGGATGAGATTGAGGACCTTCCGGAAATCAAAAAGGCCGATATCCGAGGGGCTCAGGAAAAAGAGGTGGAGGTAGCCGTGGATATCTACAAAATGATGGCCGCCAAGATCAGCTTTCAGGATGTATTGAATGCCATAGGTAACGGAAACATGACCATATCCGCCGGAAATTTAAAGGCCAGTGGACAACGAAGAACGATCCGGGTTTTGGGGGAAATCGAAAATCCCAATGACCTGAACAACTTTGTCGTAAAATCAGAAAACGGTGCGGTTTATTTAAAGGACATAGCACAGGTTACCTTTGAGGAAAAGGACAAAACTACGTATGCCCGGGAATTTGGGGATAATGTGGTGATGTTGGACGTGAAGAAACGTGCCGGTAGGAACGCCATTTCAGCCGCGGACAAAATCAGGGAAATCGTAAAACACGAGCAGCAAAACTACTTTCCGGCAGATCTGCACATATCCATCGCCAACGACTCTTCCACTAGAACGCTGAATCAGGTGGACGACTTGGTGAACAATATCATTTTCGGAATCATTCTGGTGGTCACCGTATTGATGTTCTTCCTTGGGTTCAGAAACGCCCTTTTCGTTGGATTCGCCATCCCAATGTCCATGTTCATGTCCTTTATGATTCTTTCATCCTTGGGATACACCCTCAACACCATGATCCTTTTTGGGATGATCATGGGACTGGGTATGTTGGTGGACAATGGTATTGTGGTGGTGGAAAACGTATACCGACTCATGGACGAGGGTATGCCCAAAATAGAGGCTGCCAAAAAGGGTATTGGGGAAATCGCCTATCCCATTATTATTTCCACGGCAACCACGGTAGCGGCCTTCGTTCCGCTAGGTCTTTGGCCCGGAATCTTTGGTCAGTTCATGAAGTATTTTCCTATAACGCTATCCGTAGTATTGGGGTCATCCTTGGTAGTGGCCATCTTTATGAACTCCATGTTGGTGTCCCAGTTCATGAATACCAGTGAAAAGGAACTTACCAAAAAACAATTGATCCGTTTGAGCATCATCTTAGGCGGGTTTGGTGCCCTAATATTAATTTTTGGTGGAGCCATGCGCGGATTGGGTTCAGTATTGATCTTAACCGGCATCATGTTTTGGGTCTACAAATATGTAATTAAGGGAGCTGCGCAGAGATTTCAAAAGAACACTATGTCCCGTTTTGAGGATTGGTACGAGAGACGTCTAGAGCATGCTTTGCGGGGCAAAAACGTGTACTGGTATTTTGGCCTCACCTTTCTTTTATTGATTGCCGTATTCATGCTCTTTGGCGTGTCTTTGGGCACCGGCAGGACCAAGGTGGAATTTTTCCCGGACAACATTCCCAATGAAATCTATGTCTACATAGAATACCCAGAAGGCACCGCAATCGAAAAAACCAACGAGATCACCAAGGAAGTCGAAAAACAGGTATACGGACTCATGGACGACCCCGCATACAAAAAGAATGGGGAGAACTTCATCGTAACCTCGGCGGTATCCGTAGTAGGCGAAGGGGCCGGAAACCCACTGACAGATGGTGGTTCATCTGCAGAAATGCCTCATAAGGGAAAAGTGACCGTAAACTTTGCGGAATTCAAATACCGTGATGGTGTGAATACGGAGGATATCCGTGCCAAGGTACAGGAGGCCGTAGCGGGAATTTATCCCGGGGTGGCCATATCCGTTGAAAAAGAAGCCAACGGTCCGCCAGCGGGCCCTCCCATCAACATTGAATTGGAAGGCAGGGATTACGATCAGTTGATAAGCACTGCAGAGGACATCCGTAATTTCTTGAACACCAAGAACATTGAAGGTATCGAGGAACTGAAAATCGATGTCAACAAGAGCAAGCCCGCCATGCGCGTGAACGTGGACCGTGAAAAGGCCGGGGAACTGGGCGTGGCCGTGGGCCAGGTAGGGAACCAATTGCGCCGATCGCTTTTTGGCGAAAAGGCCGGGGTCTATAAGGAAGACGGGGAGGATTACGACATCAACGTTCGTTTCAACGAAGATCTAAGGTATAATAAAAGTGCCCTGTTCAACCAGAACATCATTTTTAGGGATCCCGCAAGCGGACAGATAAAGGAAGTTCCCATCTCCGCCGTTGCCAAGGAAACCAATACTTCCGGCTTCAGTGCGATCAAACACCGTGATGGTAACCGGGTGGTTACTGTGTATTCGGGGTTAAAAGCCGGGGGGAACGCCGCGGCCATCGTTGCCCAAATCCAGGAGGAAATGAAGCAGTTTGAGGGAATGCCGGAAAATATAAAAGTGGATTATACCGGGGAGATCGAGGAACAGAACAAGCAGCAGATGTTCTTGATCGGTGCCTTTTTCTCCGGACTAGGACTCATCATGTTGATATTGATATTCCAATTTGGGGGGATTTCAAAACCCTTGATTATTATGATTGCCATTTTCCTAAGCTTTATTGGAGTGTTTGGTGGATTGATGATTACCGGTTGGTCCTTTGTGATCATGATGACCATGATGGGAATTATATCCTTGGCAGGTATTGTGGTGAACAACGGCGTGGTACTGCTGGATTATACCCAGATTTTGGTAGACCGAAAAAAGGTAAAATTGGGCATGGACGACAAGGACCTTTTGACCTTGCCCGAAGCTACCGAAGCCATCGTTAAGGGAGGTAAGGCACGTTTGCGCCCCGTAATCTTGACCGCTATTACCACCGTGTTGGGATTGATCCCTTTGGCCATTGGTTTGAATATCGATTTCTTTGCCCTCTTTTCCGAGTTTAACCCGCATATTTACATTGGTGGGGATAACGTGGTGTTCTGGGGACCCTTGGCATGGACGGTTATTTTCGGCCTATTGGTAGCCACCTTCTTGACCTTGATCATTGTACCGGTATTGTTCAATATCGTTTACCGAATTAAAATCAAGATAAGGGGTCTTCGTTCAACAGAATATAAAAAAGAGACAATGATTTCTGAATAGTGTTATAAATGGCACGCAACAAAAAAGCCCGATACTTTTGTATCGGGCTTTTTATTTTTAAAAGGAGACACTAGTTGGTCACGACGGACTCCTTCACATTCATTTGTTCTACACTGGCGATTTTGTTGTTGTCAAAACTAACTTCTTTAACAATTTCACCTTCCCAAAACAACCACTTACCGGTCTTAACACCTTTATCGTAGTTACCCATGGCAATTTTTTCGCCTTTGGTATCGTACATAATCCATTCTCCCTGTAATTTTTCGTTCAGGAAAAAACCTTGTTGGGAAATTTCCCCATTGGCATGGAAATAGGTGGCTTTTACCTTTTCCCCTATTTTTTCAAACTTGGGAGCTATCTGTTGCGCATTTACACCGAAAGAAAGTGTTAAAATGGCGATTATCAGTAAACGTTTCATCTGTTTATATTTTTATTGTTTTTCAATTGTCAGATGCAATGCCAGAAACTTTTATGATGTTCTTACAAACATTAATATCAGGCATTTCATAATATATATTTTTTAATTAAGTACCTTCGACATAACATTAACGTTACAAATGTAGCATTATTTTACTATAAATCAATATTTAGGTAACATTTACTTAACATTAAATTTACATTAAAAAGATAGGTATCTGTTTTTTAGAAACTTACAATGTTAACTTTAACAATTATACCCTTCCTTACAATATAAAAAAGGGATGGAATAAATAAATTTCTAATCAACAAAGACTTCTTAAATTTGCCCTTTCTTTTATAAACCGATACTTATGTACAGAAGCCATACCTGTGGGGAATTAAGGGATTCACATATAAATACCGATGTTGTTTTGTCCGGTTGGGTGCACAAGACCCGTGACAAGGGATTTGTGGTTTGGGTGGACCTACGCGACCGATATGGGATTACCCAATTGGTATTTGATCAGGACCGCACTTCTGCAGAACTCTTGGAAAACGCCCGAAACCTAGGTAGGGAATTCGTTATCCAAGTAAAGGGATCGGTCATTGAAAGGGCTTCCAAAAACGATAAGATCCCCACAGGAAATATTGAGGTACTGGTAAAGGAACTAACTGTACTTAACACCTCCAAAACTCCACCTTTTACCATCGAGAACGATACGGATGGCGGTGAGGATCTTCGCATGAAATACAGATATCTGGACATTCGCCGAAATCCGGTAAAAAACAACCTCATCTTTCGAAGCAAGGTTACCATGGAGGTGCGAAAGTACCTTTCGCAACAAGGATTTATAGAGGTAGAGACTCCCTATTTGATAAAATCCACCCCAGAGGGCGCACGTGATTTCGTAGTGCCCAGCCGTATGAACGAAGGTCAGTTCTATGCCCTTCCGCAGTCCCCACAGACCTTTAAGCAATTGTTAATGGTGGGCGGCATGGACAAATATTTCCAGATCGTAAAGTGTTTTAGGGACGAAGACCTCAGGGCGGATAGACAACCGGAGTTTACTCAGATAGATTGTGAAATGGCCTTTGTGGAGCAGGAAGATATTTTGAACGTCTTTGAGGGACTGACCCGTTACCTTTTAAAGGAAATCAACGGGGTGGAAGTAGATACCTTCCCCCGAATTACCTATGACGAGGCCATGGAAAAATATGGGAACGATAAACCGGACATCCGTTTTGGGATGGAATTCGGGGAATTGAACGAGGTGGCCCAACATAAAGACTTTAATGTATTCAACAATGCCGAACTGGTCGTTGGTATCGCCGTGCCCGGTGGAAACGCCTATACCAGAAAGGAAATAGACCAGCTGATTGACTGGGTCAAAAGACCACAAGTTGGGGCATTGGGAATGGTCTACTGCCGTTGCAACGAAGATGGTAGCTACAAATCCTCTGTAGACAAGTTTTACGACCAAGAGGACCTTGCCAAATGGGCTAAAGTCACGGGCGCCAAACCTGGAGATTTGATTTGTATACTATCTGGGGAAACACATAAAACACGTACCCAATTGAGCGCCCTCCGTATGGAATTAGCACAACAATTAGGCTTGCGGAAATCCAATGAGTTTGCACCTTTATGGGTCGTTGATTTCCCGTTGTTGGAACTGGATGAGGAAACCGGACATTACCATGCCATGCACCATCCATTCACCTCCCCAAAACCGGGGCAATTGGAGTTGTTGGATTCAGACCCGGCGGCGGTCCGCGCCAATGCCTACGATTTGGTGTTGAACGGGAACGAAATTGGAGGAGGTTCCATTCGTATCCATGACAAGGAGACCCAATCTATTATGTTCAAGCATTTAGGATTTACCCCAGAGGAGGCCAAGGCACAGTTCGGGTTTTTGATGGATGCCTTCCAGTATGGTGCACCGCCCCATGGGGGAATCGCCTTTGGCTTGGACCGATTGGTAGCCATTTTAGGCGGACAGGAAACCATCCGTGATTTTATTGCTTTCCCTAAAAACAACAGCGGTAGGGACGTTATGATCGATGCTCCTGCCCCCATTGACAATGCGCAGTTGGAGGAATTGCATTTGAAGTTGTATCTTTAACAGACACGATTGTCATCCTGAACGCAGTGAAGTATCTATTGTTGGAACAAATTCCCAAAGAAATTCAGGTCATTGTTGGGAGTACTAGACACCCAGCAGATTCTTCGTTCCGCTGCGCTCTTCTCAGAATGACAAAAAAGGGTGGTACACTCAGAATGACAAAAGACACCCGTTTGTCATACTGAACGAAGTGAAGTATCTATTATAGGAACGAATCCTCCAAGAAATCGAGATTTGGATTTTTGGTCTTGATTAAGTTTAACTTTTTGATGCGTAACCAACCCTTTATTTCCTTTTCCCTTGCAATGGCTTCCTGAATCCAAGTGAATTCTTCGTAATACACCAAATGGTGACACTTGTATCTTGACACAAATGTTTTTTTGTTAATTAAGATGTCATTTTGATGTTGACGCAATCGATTTTGAAGACTATTGGTCACACCTGTGTAAAGCACCGTCTTGTTCCTATTTGTTAGGATATAAACATAATATGTGCGCCAACCTTCTTTAAATATGCCAGGAAAATACGAAAGATTCTTCGTTCCGCTGTGCTCCACTCAGAATGACATAATTCACCCTTTTGTCATACTGAACGTAGTGAAGTATCTATCATAGAAACGAATTTCCCAAAGAAATTCAGGCCATTGTTGAGAGTACTAGACACACATCAGATTCTTCGTTCCGCTGCGCTCTTCTCAGAATGACAAAAAAGGGTGGTACACTCAGAATGACAAAAGACACCCGTTTGTCATACTGAACGAAGTGAAGTATCTATTATAGGAACGAATCCTCCAAGAAATCGAGATTTGGATTTTTGGTCTTGATTAAGTTTAACTTTTTGATGCGTAACCAACCCTTTATTTCCTTTTCCCTTGCAATGGCTTCCTGAATCCAAGTGAATTCTTCATAATACACCAAATGGTGACACTTGTATCTTGACACAAAGGTTTTTTTGTTAAGTGAGATGTCATTTTGATGTTGTCGCAACCGATTTTGTAGACTGTTGGTCACACCTGTGTAGAGCACCGTCTTGTTCCTATTTGTTAGGATATAAACATAGTATGTGCGCCAACCTTCTTTATACATGCCAGGAAAATACGAAAGATTCTTCGTTCCAATTCGCTTCACTCAGAATGACATAATTCACCCTTTTGTCATACTGAACGTAGTTAAGTATCTATTGTAGTGAAGAATTCCCAAAGAAATTAAGGTTATTGTTGGGAGTACTAGACACACAACAGATTCTTCGTTTCACTCAGAATGACATAACAAGGGACTGACTTAGAATTACAAAAAGTGGACGTGTTCCACTCAGAATGACAAAAAAAGAACCATCGGAATTAAACACTATTTAAATACCTTTGAACGTTCCTTCAATTCAAGGTATTACTATGCCAACCCAAAACAAATCATTCTTAAAGCGTTTGCTCATTTGGAGGTACAAGCATATTTCCGAAAAGACCTTCATCTACATCCTCAGCGTTGTAGTAGGGTTGTTGGCGGGCCTGGCATCGGTCACCCTAAAAAACATTACCTATTTTATTGAAGCCTCCCTGGAACGAGGCATCATCTTCTCCAGTAACCAATTATACTTTATACTGCCCATCATAGGGTTGACCTTGGTATATCTCTACGTTAAGTTTGTGCACAAGGAACGCTTGAAACACGCCGTGTCCTCCATCCTTTTCTCCCTTTCCAAAAAGAAAGGCATCATTGACCGAAAACAGATTCTGACCCAACTGGTCGCCGCCCCGTTGACCGTTGGTTTTGGAGGGTCGGTTGGACTTTTGGGGCCCGCGGTAGCTTCGGGAGCGGCCATTAGCTCCAATTTGGGCCGATTATTCCACATCAGTGCCAAAACACGCTCGTTATTGATCGCCTGTGCATCGGCAGGTGCCATCGCCTCCATATTTCAATCGCCCATCGCGGCAATTATTTTCGCGGTAGAAGTCTTTAGCATGGACCTTACCATGATCTCCATGCTGCCCCTGCTATTGGCATCCATATCGGGGGTGCTTACCTCCTACTTCTTTTTGGGCAACGAGGTATTGTTCACCTTCAATATTTCACGTGCCTTTGCGGTGAAGGATACCCTTTTTTACATCGTTCTGGGGATAGGGACGGGAGTAGCCTCCATCTATTTTACCAAAATGTACTTTGGCATCCTGCACTTGTTCAAACCGCTAAAAAGTCCCAAATATAGGCTCCTGGTGGGCGGACTCGCCATAGGCATCATGCTGTACATGATACCACCGCTCTACGGGGAAGGTTTCAGCTTTATCAACAACCTATTGCTCGGCGACCATATACAGGCCCTTGGAAAGACACCTTTTGACGCCTTCCTGGACAATATTTGGGTGGTCATCGCCCTGTTGTTCGGTATTACCATTTTCAAGGCCGTGGCCATGACCACTACCTTGGCGGCCGGCGGGGCGGGTGGAATCTTCATACCCACCATGGTGATGGGAAGTGCCTTGGGCAACGTGGTGGCAAAGGTCATTAACAATCTGGGATTGGGCTTCTCGGTTTCGGAGAGTAATTTTACGCTCATTGGAATGGCCGGACTCATTGCCGGGGTGTTGCACGCACCGCTAACAGCTATTTTCCTCATTGCGGAGATCACAGGAGGCTACGGTCTTTTCGTTCCACTGATGATTACGGCATCCATCTCCTACCTGATCACAAAAAACACCATAGACTATACGATCTATACCCGTGAACTTGCCGAACGCGGCGACCTCCTCACCCATAACAAGGACAAGGCCGTGCTGACACTGATGCAGTTGGACGACCTTATTGAGATGAATTTTAAAAAGGTAGACCAACACATGACCTTGGGCGAAATGCTCCACGAATCCGTGGCCAAGTCTACCCGAAATATCTTTCCCGTAGTGGATAGCCAAGAAGCCTTGGTGGGCATAATCCTGCTGGACGATATACGGGAGTTTATGTTCGATACCACCCTGTACAAAAGCACCAAGGCCATCACCTTTATGCAAAAGCCCCCGGAAATCATCTTTTACGGGCAGGACAAGATGCAGGCGATCATGCAAAAGTTCCAGGATAGCGGGGCATGGAACCTGCCCGTGGTCAAGGATGGAAAATATCTGGGCTTTGTCTCCAAATCCAAATTGTTGACGGCCTACCGTAGGGAGCTGATCAACTTTACGGGGAATTAGTTTATATTACAGATATAAAAGAAATATGTGTAATTGTACATATATACAATTGTTATGTGCAAGCTAAGGAACAGCAACTCTATATGAATAAACTTATCTCGGAATATATAGATTTAGCAACAGAACACGGAATTTCAATTGAAAACGGAGATAGCTCAAAAAGCAATAAAATCCATTCAAGAATTGAGAAAATTACCAAACGGATTTCGCAATCTGAACCTATAATTAAAAATGAATTTTATGGACTTTTAAAGCATTCCAATTTATCTGTAAGATTATGGGCTGCCGTTGAACTTATTGGAACCGACGAAAAAAAATCTATGGAAATATTGCAGAACATTTCGGCAGACAAGGGAATAATTGGACTGACCTCCCAAACGCTTATCGATATGTGGAAAAAAGGATTAATTATAAAAAACGACTGGAATAAAGCCAGCACATAACAAAGAACTGAGTTAAAATCCATTCCTTTATACTTTACCTAGAAAATTCATCAAACATTTGCCCACTTTGTTCACCCTAGCACAAATAGAACTAGCCCACGCGAACGTCAAAACAGGAGCCGACTTCCCAAAGTATATTCAGGAAATTAAGCAACTTGGGGTTGTTTCCTTCGAAACTTGGGTAACGGATAGCCACACCCAATATTTTGGCGAAAATGGGTTTCAAACCCGCTCGGAACCAGAATACGACCCTTTGGCTATTGTGGAGGCTTGCCAAAAAGAACAATTTGCCCAATACCTTTCATCGCACCAAAAAGGGGAAACGGATTATGTTGCCTTTTGCAACCATTGTGCGGAAACAGGTGTTGAAAAATGGATTGTGGACCTTCAAAAATTGACCTGCACCTATTATGATAAAGCCGGAAATGCAGTTCTATTGGAAGCCATACCCATTGCCCAATAAGAATCAGTGGCTGTACGTGCCAAAAAAATGATTCCCCCGGGCTGGCGCGAGCATCTTGCTCCTGCCTAAATCTAATATACAACTAACCCCAACACAAGCGTGACGCTTGCGCTAGCAGGGGATTTGTATAATAAGCGAAATACCGCTTGCAAAAGGAAGTTTTTGAGAATCAAGCTATTGACCTAATTTAAAAGGTATGGATATATACTGTAAACCCGATTGCGGAAATTCACCAAAAAGGGAATTGGTAAAACAACTCACCCAATACTTTGCGGCCTATGATCTTGAGAACGCCATGCAGTTTATGGCTACGGATGTCGTTTGGACCTTGGTGGGCGATACCCCAATACAAGGAAAGGAAGCATTTAAATCGGCTTTGGAGGAAATGGGCACCAATAAAACGAAGGAGCTTACCATTCAAGGGATCGTCACGCATGGAAAGGAAGCCGCCGTACATGGCGAAATGCTGATGGAGGATGGCAATAGGTTCGGTTTCTCGGATTTTTATGAGTTCACCAGTGCCAAGGCTTCCACGGTAAAATCCATTCGGTCTTACGTCGTTCCCATACACTAGATTTAATCGGTTTACCCTGCACTTGATAGTTGTCACGAAGCGTTCTCTTTGCTTCGGATGCATTTGTATGGAAAAGCTGGCATCAAAAAACAACGGTATATTTTGAACCGATAGAAATGCTTACATTTAATCGGGCCGAACAATCCCCCTAAACAACCACCACCTTATGAAAAAAATACTGCTGTTTTTACTGCTGATACTGATCGTCGTTGCGGGCATTTTGGTCTTCAACACCCTAAAAATGGGCTCCAAACAAGTGGCCCCGGGCACTGCCGAAACTATAGCGCTCCCAGACGATATCTTTCAAAACCTATCCAAGGGACTGCAATACGAGACCATTTCCTTTAGCGAGGACGCCATTCCGGACTCGACCGCCTTTTTTGGCTTTCACAGGTATTTGGAAGAAACCTTTCCCCTAGTGCATAAAAATCTGTCCCTTGAGAAAATAAATACCTATAGCCTGCTATACACCTGGAAAGGCTCCGATGCTTCCAAGAAGCCGGTTATTTTAATGTCGCACCAAGATGTGGTTCCCGTGGACCAGCCCACACTCGCGGACTGGGAGGCAGGGCCTTTTGCCGGTACGATTACCGATACCCACGTCATTGGCCGTGGCACCTTGGACGACAAGGGAACCTTGATCGGACTTATGGAGGCCGTGGAAAAACTGTTGGAGGAGTCCTTTGTACCCTGCCAGACGATATATTTGGCCTTTGGACACGATGAGGAAGTTGGGGGCAGCAAAGGTGCCGCCGAAATCGCAAAGCATTTAAAGTCAAAAGGCGTTACCGCGGCCATGGCCTTGGACGAAGGCGGATTTTTGGCGGAGAACCTAGTTCCCGGTATTGAGACCGTAGCCATGGTCAACCTGGCCGAAAAAGGATTTGCCTCTTTTAGGCTTATTGTAGAAACCAAAGGGGGCCACAGTTCCCAACCGCCCAAGGAAAATACCATTGGAATGTTGGCAAAGGCCATTGTGGACCTGGAAAACAACCAACTGCCCTACAAACTGGTGAAACCCATCAATTACCAACTGGAATATATGGGCGCGGAACTCCCGTTCTTTAAAAGAATGACCTTCGCTAACCCTTGGCTGTTCAAGGACCCCATACTGGAAGCATTGAACGCCCACACCACTACGGCCCCTACCATTGTAAGCGGCGGCGTTAAGAACAACGTAATCCCCACGGTAGCCGAGGCGACCATCAACTTTAGGATATTGCCCGGCGAGACGATAGCATCGGTGCAGGAACATATTGAAAACACCATTTCCGATAAGATCAAGGTAGAACCTGTAGGGTTTTTGACCAATCCTTCAGAAGTATCGAGTATCGATTCAGATGCCTATAAGATCCTGGAACAGACCATACGTACCCAATTCTCGAACAGCGTAGTGGTTCCGGGATTGGTAGGCGGTGGTACGGATGCACGATATTTTTACGAAATCGCGGAGGATGTGTACCGTTTTTATCCCATTAGGTTGGGACCGGATAGCATGTCTCGTTTTCACGGAATAGACGAGAAAATCAGCAAGGATAACTACAAGGAAATCATTTCATTTTCCTACCAGCTTATCAAGAATTTCAAGTAAGGTTTTTTTTACCCGACGATTTTTATCCTAACGAACCTTAGCATGCCAATAGGGATTTTGGACCGATTTGCTGCAAACCTGTGTTTTGGTAAACCCGATGGATTCCATTCCATATTTCCTAACTTTGTGCCATGAGGTACCTGATTTTACTTATCGTATTGGCTTCCTTTGGATGTATCGTTTACGGATTTAATCTGGAGGATTCGCAAGAGGCAACGGCGCACAAGTTTATTGGCGGTGGCACGGTAGGGCTTTTTTTGGTGGCCATGCCGCTGTTCTTGATCAAGGAAAGTAGGGGCAAAAAAATGAACGACTATATGCTGACCGAGGAAAACATTCGGAAAATGCAGGGGAAATCGGCAAAAAACACTGAAAATCAAATATTTCCAAAGGATAAAAAAGACTAATTATCTCCTATGTGACCTAAAATTTGCTATTTTTAGGATATTAATTACCTAATTTTTATTGTAATGACTGGCAAAGTAAAATTTTTCAATGAATCCAAAGGTTATGGGTTCATTACCAACGACGACACGGGAAAGGACATTTTTGTCCACGCGACCGCTCTTAACGGAAAAGAGATCAGGGAAGGAGACAAAGTAGAATACGTTGAACAAGAAGGCAGAAAAGGCATAGTAGCGGGACAGGTGACCGTTCTCTAATCATAAGTATTACATTTTGCAGGAACTGGAACCACGCATTGCGTGGTTTTTTTATACATACTTATGGACTACCTCCTTTTTTTTTCGAAAAACCGATGTAAAAGTTCAGATGCCTCGTGCTCCAAAACACCGCCCACTACTTGCGTTTTCGGGTGTAAATGCGTACCCATGGCCCTAAATCCCCGTTTTGGGTCCGATGCCGCATAAACAATTTTTGAGATTTGGCTCCAAAAAAGTGCGCCGCCGCACATTTGGCAGGGTTCCAAGGTAACGTACAGGGTACAATCCCTAAGGTACTTTCCCCCCAGAAAATTGGCAGCGGCGGTTATGGCCTGCATTTCCGCATGGGCCGTAACATCGTGCAGTTTTTCCGTAAGGTTATGGGCCCGGGCAATGATCCGGTCCTGGATCACGACAACGGCTCCCACGGGAATCTCGTCCTGTTCAAAGGCATGCTCGGCCTCCTGCAGGGCCTTTTTCATGAAATAGGAATCATCAAAAGGTGCGATCATATTTCAAAAATACAATAAGATATACAGGGCCACTACTATTTAAAAACAATTGTTTTGGCGTTTAAAAGAAGTATTTTTGCCACGAATTAAATCCCAATTGGACACACTCTTATCAAATATCAACGCCCCAAAGGACCTTAAAAAACTGTCCAAGGACCAATTGGCCCAAGTGGTCCGGGAACTTAGGGAATTCATTATCGACATCGTGGCGACCAAGGAAGGGCATCTGGGCGCCAGTTTGGGCGTGGTGGAACTCACCGTGGCACTGCATTATGTTTTCAATACCCCAACGGATAAATTGATCTGGGACGTGGGACATCAGGCATACGGACATAAAATCCTTACGGGCAGAAAAGAGATATTCGGGACCAACAGACAACTCAACGGCATTAGTGGTTTTCCAAAAATGGGCGAAAGTGAATATGATGCCTTTGGAACGGGACATAGCTCCACTTCCATATCCGCCATATTGGGAATGGCCTTGGCATCCAAATTAAAGGAAGAACACCAGAGACAGCACATTGCCGTAATTGGTGATGCTTCCATTGCCAGTGGTATGGCCTTTGAAGGGCTGAACCATGCCGGGGTTACGGATACCAATATCCTTATCGTCCTCAATGACAACGCCATAGGCATAGACCCCAGCGTAGGTGCATTAAAAAAATACCTGACCAATGTAAAAAAGGGAACGGCTAAGGACGAGAACATTTTTGAATGTCTCAATTTCAATTACTCGGGTCCCATGGACGGACATGACCTAAACGCATTGATACAGGAACTGGAGCGCTTAAAAAGCCTTCCTGGCCCTAAATTGCTCCACGTTATCACAACAAAAGGAAAGGGACTGCAAAAAGCCGAAGAAAATCAGGTAACCTATCATGCTCCTGGCAAATTCGATAAAAAGACGGGGGAGCTGCTCAAAAAGAGTGATAGACCGGAGCCTTTAAAATATCAGGACGTATTTGGGCATACCTTGGTAGCACTTGCCAAAGCCAACGAAAGAATCGTGGGAATCACTCCGGCCATGCCTACGGGAAGTTCGTTAAAATATATGATGGAAGCCATCCCGGATCGGGCCTTTGATGTTGGCATTGCGGAACAACACGCCGTTACCATGGCAGCGGGAATGGCCGCAGCTGGACTCATCCCCTTTTGCAATGTATATTCCACGTTCCTTCAACGCGCCTATGATCAGGTCATCCACGATGTGGCCCTCCAAAATATACCGGTCATTTTCTGTTTGGACAGGGCAGGTTTGGTAGGCCAGGATGGTCCTACGCACCACGGGGCCTTTGATATTGCCTATTTGCGATGTATTCCCAACATGGTCCTATGCGCCCCCTTGAACGAAGTGGAGCTGCGCAACATCATGTTTACGGCACAATTGGGATTGGAAAACCCCATTGCCATAAGGTATCCGCGTGGGAGAGGCGTACTCTTGGATTGGGAGCGGCCCTTTGAAAAAATGGAAATCGGTACGGCCCTTGAATTGAAAAAAGGCACGAAAATTGCAATCCTCAGTACGGGCACTATCGGCAACAGCATTACACAGGTGCTAAAAGAAATCACGAACGACCAAAGCGTAGGTCATTACCACTTTCCGTTTATCAAACCTTTGGACACGAAACGCATCCATCAAATACTAGAAAATTATACGCATATCATAACGGTAGAGGATGGATCGGCCAAAGGTGGTTTTGGAAGTGGTATCCTTGAAGTGGCGAACGATTTGGGCAGTCCAAAAGAGATAAAAGTCTTTGGCATCCCCGATGTATTCATACCACATGGCACCCAAGAAGAATTATACCAATTGGCACAAATCGATATTCAATCAATACGAACCCATATTGAGAGACTTTTATGAAAGATGTTTTTTTCCATAAATTCAAAGTATTATACTATCTAGTATTTTTCATTTCTGTTACCGCCTATTCCCAGGATACGATACCATCGCCCATAGTTGCAGATACCGTTGTAATCGATACAACGGTGGTGGACACTATTGTCATCCGCAAGACACAGGAGAAAATAAGACATGTACCTAGGGGGGTGAATTTGATGAACCCGGTTATCTCCTTTAAACGCACAAAGGCATTAAAGGACAAGTACGACCCTTTTCGCGTACCTTCTTTTTGGACGAAGGAAAACCTGTTGGGCATCAACTTGAGCGAGGTGGCTTTTGTCAATTGGAATGCGGGTGGTGACAATGCCATAAGTGGGCTGAGTTTTTTAAAGCTCGTACGGGACTATAAGTTCCGGTATTTTAAGTGGGACAATATCGTTGAACTTCGGTATGGCCTCAACGCCCAGGAAGGACGTCAAATACGAAAGACCGAGGATGTGATCCGACTAAGCTCCAACGTAGGCTACAGGAGGGATACCATCAGCAATTGGTATTATTCCGTGCAGCTTAATTTCAATACCCAATTTTCGAACGGTTATAAATATCCGGATAGGGACAATCCCATATCACGTTTTATGGCTCCCGGATATTTCTTTTTCGGTGCCGGTACTTCCTATATCAGCAAAAACCAGAAGTTCAATCTTTACATGTCGCCCATCACCCAAAAATCCACCTTTGTCCTTGATCAGGATTTGGCAGACAGAGGTTCCTTTGGTGTGGAAAAGGCCATTTTGGATGCAAATGGCAATGTAATTACACCCGGGGAAAACCACCGGTTGGAGCTTGGAATTCTGATTACGCACAAATGGGACTTCAATATTGCCACAAACATCGACGCCAATAGTCGGTTAAACCTCTATACCGATTATCTAAAGAGTTTTGGTAATGTGGACGTGGATTGGGAACTGAACATAAAAATGAGGGTGAACAAATACATTCTTACCACCTTGGGCACACATATCATCTATGACGATGACATCCTGTTTGACGAAATCCAAAACGATGCAGGCATCGTTGTGGATTCCGGCATACCCAAAATACAGTTCAAACAAGTGCTGGGTGTGGGAGTGGCCGTTGACTTCTAAAGCTGTTTTCCCGTTATTTTGTTATGGATATGCACGGCAGAACTGTCCGATAGACTAGCAACATAGCAACAGGTATTCAGCAGTATTTCATAAAGGGAAAGGTCCGTCTTTCTGTAAAATTCCGGCAAGGTCTCCAGCAACAAGTGATGGTAATTGGATGCCGTAAGGTCCCTTTTTTTAACCAGGGCATCGGTATATACCTCTAGGATATCGGCAATGATCTTATATCCGGCAATCTCTTTTTCAATGACCTCCTGGTCCTTGTAGACCTTCTCCACGCTCAGGCTTATGATGTCCCGTATCTGGGCATCGTATTTACTTTTATCCATGAGGGAGGTATCCATAGTACCATTGAGTATATTCTCTTCGTTGTCCATATAAATGGATACCGCATCCTGAATGAGCGTGTTTATGGCCAAGGCCCTTAAGTAACTGATGCGGTCTTCCTTATACTCAAGGGTATTATACTTTTTGGTATTTATGGAATCCTTGACCAATTTTATCAGATATTCCAAGGCAAAATCCTCCGAAATCAATCCCAAATTGATACCGTCCTCAAAATCGATAATCGTATAACAAATATCGTCTGCCGCTTCCACCAAATACGTCAAGGGATGTCTGGCAAAAGAAACATCCGATCCATTTCTAGTCTGGATCAGTCCCAGATCTTGGGCAACGTCCATAAAGGCTTCTTTTTCCGTCTGGAAAAACCCAAACTTTTTATCGGAAATATGTTTTGTAGGTTTTTTGGGCAAGGATTCTTTAGGATATTTCATAAAGGCCCCTAAGGTCGCGTAGCTCAAACGAAGGCCGCCAGAAACACCTTCCCTATCCTGGGTCAATAATTTAAAGCCATTGGCATTCCCTTCAAAATCAATGATGTCCTGGTATTCCTTTGGACGTAGGTGCTCCTTGAAAAAACGCCCATTACCGTTCTTGAAATACTCTCCAATGGCCTTTTCCCCGCTATGTCCAAAAGGAGGGTTTCCTATATCATGGGCCAAAGCGGCCGCGGCGACAATCGCCCCAAAATCGTTGAACTTATAGCCATGGATTTCGCTTAAGTGCGGGTGTTTCTCCAAAATTTTTTGACCGGCCAACCTACCAAGGCTCCTGCCCACAACTGAAACTTCCAAGCTATGCGTCAATCGGGTATGTACAAAGTCGGTTTTGGACAACGGAATCACCTGGGTTTTGTCCTGCAAGCTTCTAAAAGCTGCGGAGAAAATGATTCGGTCATAATCTACATCAAAGCCCAATCGGGTCTCGTTCTGTTCGTTCCTGATTCGTTTATTTACATCGCCCTTTCTACGCAAGGACAGTAATTGCTCCCAATTCATGATGCTTGTTTAATCCTCGCAAGATACATTTTTTGTGATGTAGAGCGATGAAAAGAGACTAAAACGGGACGGAAATCAACCAATATCTTAACCTTAATAAAATAAATAGATAACCAGCACATAACCTTAAGTTAACCTTGCATGTTTTTATTTGCAGGCAAATAAACTATTGATAAATGAGAGTATTATTTTTTGCGATTGCCGGACTTTTCACGACCCTAATGTATGCACAGGTGACCGGATCCGTTCGCGGAAAAATTCTGGACAGCGAAATGTTCAACGAGCCCTTGCTTATGGCATCGGTCTCCTTGAAAAATACCGATTGGTCTGATCAGACAAATTTCAATGGAAATTTCGAGATTACAGATGTGGCCCCTGGCGAATACATAATGGAAATCAACTTTTTAGGGTATGAATCCTTGGAAGTTCCCATTAAAATAAAAGAAGACGAGCAACTGGAAATTCTGGAGTCGCTAAAAGCCAAGACATTGACCATACCTGTAATGGCCGAAACTTCCGAAAAAATGACATCGGACCAGTCTATCGAACCCAATTATTGATACCGAAGGACTTCAAAATACTATTTGGTCAATTTTCCGACTATTACGGATTTATTTCCTATTTTCATCTTCAATAACAAAAAGACGGGCATTTACGGTTTGATTCCCACCTGCTTCATAACCTTATATTAACCTTATTGACGATTTATAATATCATTTTTGCATTTATTTAATTTTTAGATGGGAGAAAACATATACCTCTTCATGATCATTGCTTTGGCCGTTTTGGCAATAACAGATCTGGTGGTTGGAGTAAGTAATGATGCGGTCAACTTTTTGAATTCGGCCATCGGAAGTAAGGCCATTTCCTTCAGGACAATCATGATCGTAGCCAGTGTAGGGATAGCTTTTGGCGCCATTTCCTCGAGCGGTATGATGGAAGTCGCCAGAAAAGGCATTTTTAATCCCGGCGAGTTCGTATTTGCGGAAATAATGATCGTTTTCATGGCTGTAATGATTACGGACATCCTGCTTTTGGATTTCTTCAATACCTTGGGCATGCCCACGTCCACTACGGTTTCCATTGTATTTGAATTGTTGGGTGCCGCCGTTGCCATCTCCTTGGTAAAAATATATGCCGATGAAGGAAGTTTTTCAGATTTGGCGAATTACATAAATACAGATAAGGCCACGGAAATCATCTTGGGGATACTGCTATCCGTTGTTGTGGCTTTTACCATTGGCGCTATCGTTCAGTTTTTCAGCCGTATCCTTATTTCCTTTAAATTCCATGAAAAACCCAAATGGTACGGGGCTATATTTGGTGGTTTGGCTATTACGGGAATCATTTATTTTATTCTGGTCAAAGGTCTTAGTGGAACTTCCATCCTTCCTGAAGCTATAAGCCAGTTCATCGCTACCCAAGCGTCTTTATTTATTGCAATCAATATTGCGTTTTGGACCTTGGTTTCCTATGTGGTTTCCGCCTTTTTGAAATGGAACATTTACACGATTATTATCATTTTGGGCACCTTTGCATTGGCAATGGCTTTTGCCGGTAATGATTTGGTCAATTTTATTGGCGTGCCCTTGGCGGCATTGGAATCGTTCACTAGCTGGAAAAGCTCCGGAATCCTTCCTACCGAGTTCAACATGAAAGGACTCTCTGCGGCCGTACAGACCCCAACCTACCTCCTGCTTTTGTCAGGGGTTGTCATGATTATTACCCTTTGGTTTTCATCCAAAGCCAAAAGTGTGGTAAAAACCAGTGTTGACCTATCCAGACAGGATGAAGGAGACGAACGATTTGAACCCAATTTCCTTTCCAGGAATATCGTAAAATACACGATTGTCGCTTCCGAAAATCTAAGTGGAATTATACCGAAAAGTATCCAAGAAAGAATCGACAAGCAATTCCAAAAACCGTACGTATACATTCCAAAGAGCAAGGTAAAGGACCAACCTGCTTTTGATTTGGTACGGGCTTCGGTCAACTTAATGGTGGCCAGTGTTTTGATTTCCTTGGCAACCTCCATGAAATTGCCCTTGTCCACCACCTATGTGACTTTCATGGTGGCTATGGGGTCTTCCTTGGCCGACAGGGCTTGGGGGCCGGAGAGCGCCGTCTACAGGGTCGCAGGTGTGCTCAATGTTATTGGCGGATGGTTCTTTACCGCGTTTAGCGCCTTCACGGCCGCGGCCATAATTGCTTACATAATACACCTTGGTGGCCTTATTGCCATTGGTGCCCTATTGATTTTGGCTTTCCTGCTCATAGGTAAAAACTACCTCTCCCATTCCAAAAAAATAAAGGAAACCAAATTGGAGGAAAAACTACAGCGTGCAGAAAGCAATACGATTATTGGATTGATAGAGGAAAGTTCCTCAAACATTGCCCTTTCGATGAAAAGGGGCAATAAAATCTATACCCAAAGTATCGACGGACTGGCAAAACACGACATAGACACCCTTAAAAAAGGAAAAAAAGGCATCAATAAACTGGACAAGGAGGTTGAGGACCTACGAAATAACATTTTCTATTTTATCAAGAATTTGGACGAATCCAGTGTGGGAACAAGTAACTTTTACATCACCGCTCTGAGTTATTTACAGGATATGACACAATCCTTGGAGTATATTTCCAAAGCGGGATACAAGCATGTCCATAACAACCATAAAAGACTTCGGTTTAACCAAATAAAGGACCTAAAGGAAACCGAGTCGTACGTGGAAGACCTATTCAAAAGCATTCAGGATATTTTTGAGAACAAAAGGTTTGAAAAATTGACACCGCTTCTCATGAATAAACAGGAGCTGCTCAACAAACTCGATGCTAAAATTGCCAAGCAGGTAGAACGCACCCGATCGGACGAATCCAGCCCTAAAAACACCGCCCTCTACTTTAGCCTTTTGCTGGAGACCAAGGATTTATTGACCGCCATTATGAACTTAATAGAGACCTATGAAAAGTATTCAAATTCTAAAGTGGTTTCTTCCAGTACTTTTCTTTAACATTCTTCAAAGCAGTGCCCAAGAAGAACTGACCGGACCCAAATTGTTGGAAAAGGCCATTGCCTACCACGATCCCAATGGAAATTGGAAAAGTTTTAAGGGAAAAATGGCCATTCTCATGTCAACCCCAGATGCGGAAACGCGTAGGACACAGTTGGAATTGAACCTACCCGGCCAATATTTTAAATCGTCCGTAAGAAAAGGAAATTATACGGTTGATTATATCATTGACAAGGGCGAATGTGAACTATTGCTGAACAACAGTCCCGTTATTGCCGACACGTACCGGGATAGTCTTCAGATTACGTGTGAGCGGGCTCTTAAAATGAAGGATTACTACACCTATCTCTATGGCCTGCCCATGAAATTAAAAGATCCTGGGACCCTTATAGACCCCAAAGTGGGCAAAAAATCATTTAAGGGAAAAGAGTATCTGGTTTTAAAAGTAAAATACGACGAAGAAGTAGGGAGCGATACTTGGTACTTTTATTTTGACCCAACCAATTACAAGATGGAGGTCTATCAATTCTTCCACGATGAATCCAAAAACGACGGTGAGTACATCCTATTATCGGAAGAAATTACCGTCAACGACATAAAAATGCCCAAAATAAGGGCATGGTACTATAATACGAATGATAAATATTTAGGAACGGACGACCTTGTAAAAGCATACGCTTTGGATTAACCGCTGCTATCTATAAAAATTCATCTCATCCATATACTTCCAAACGGCAGCCGGTAACATAGGTTTGATGTTCTTTCCTTTCTTGTGTTCCCTGCGAATGAAGGTTGAAGAAATTTCCATAATTGGAGCATTTACCCTATGTATTTTGGGATGCTCCTTGAATTTGGAGCCCATCTCTCCCTCCGAAATCCTTGGATATACATATAAATCATATCCCTCCAAAATGGCATCGTAGTTCTTCCACTTATGGAAACCTTTTAGGTTATCCTCCCCCATTATCAGGCAAAATTGATGTCCATCCGGGTATTTTTCTGATAAATGGACCAAGGTATTGATAGTATAATTGGGTTGGGGAAGTTCAAACTCTATTTTGGAAGGTTTTAACTTTGGATAGTCCTCCGTAGCCTCCAATACCATTTGGTATCTGTGGTGGTTGTCCAGAAGCGATTTCTTCATTTTAAAAGGACTTTGTGGAGTTACCACGAACCAAACCTCATCAAGATCGGAAAACTCCACCATGTGGTTCGCAATGACCAAATGACCGATGTGTATCGGGTTGAAAGTACCAAAATACAGTCCTATCCTTTTCATCGGCATTTCTAGCTAATCATATTAAGAAGGAAAAAAAGCTGTGAGAACGCACTACTCCTTATTCTTAACCCCTACAAAATCCGCGACCAATTCCTCCGCTTCCTTTAGGGCCACTTTTAAATCGTAGTTTTTAATGATCTTATCGAATTGAGGTGCGGTAGCCAATTCTACCGATGCTTTGGCGATGCGCATATTGATTTTATCATCGCTCTCCGTACTTCTTTTTTTCAAGCGTATCTTAAGCTCGTCCACACTGGGCGGCTTTACGAATACGGCCAGGGTACGGTCCGGAAATTTCTTTTTGATTCGAAGCCCCCCAACCACGTCGATGTCAAAAATAACGTTCTTGCCCTGGGCCCATAACCGTTCCACCTCGCTTTTCAAGGTGCCGTAAAAATTGTCGCGATACACTTCCTCCCACTCCAAAAAATCATCGTTCTTGATATGGTTCTTAAACTCCGAAACCGTCATGAAATAGTAGTGCTCCTTATTTTTTTCCTTTCCCCTTCTGGGCCTGGACGTAGCCGATACGGAAAACGCCAAATTCAGTTCTGGGATTCCCAAAAGATGACGTACGATGGTCGTTTTTCCACTTCCGGACGGCGCCGAAAAAATAATGAGCTTTCCTCCTTCCATTATAAAACGTTTAGCATCTGTTCCTTGATTTTTTCCAATTCGTCCTTCATTTGGACCACCAATTGTTGCATGGGGGCGTAATTGGCCTTGGAACCAATGGTATTGATCTCACGTCCTATCTCTTGGGAGATAAAACCCAGCTTTTTACCATTACTGTCACTGGACATCAAGGTTTTTTCAAAATAATCCAAATGGTTGGCCAAGCGTACCTTTTCCTCCGTTATATCGTACTTCTCCAAGTAATAGATGAGTTCCTGTTCAAAACGATTCGCATCTACCTCCACCTTGATATCCTGTACGGCCTTTTCCAATCGCTCCCGCACATTGGCCTGCCTTTCAGGGTCCATGGCCACGACTTTTTCCAACAACCCTTGTAATGCCGCTATTCGCTCCAGAAAGTCCTTTTCAAGAACACTCCCTTCCTCAGACCTGAAGGTGTTGATTTCAGCCAAGGCCCCATCCAAGGCTCCTAAAATTGCCTGGTATTCCTCATCATCAATATCGTCCCTATCCGTTCGCATGGCATCGGGCAACTTTAGGGCCATTTCCAACAACTGAATATCTTGCCCGTCAGCAATGGACTTCAGTTGCTTCATGTACTGCCTAACAACGTTCTCGTTGACCTGGCCTGAAGCCTCATCGCCCGTGATCTCCACATAGAGGTTAAAATCGACTTTACCACGTTGCAGGGAGTTCGCGATCAGCTTTCTAAGCTCCAACTCCTTTTCCCTATAGGCAGACGGCATCCGAGCATTTAAATCGATACTCTTGCTGTTCAAGGATTTAATTTCTACTGTAATTTTCTTAGTTGGAAGCTGTACAACATGCTTCCCGAATCCAGTCATGGATTGAATCATAAATCGAATTTAGTTGGGGCAAAGATACCTTTTTTGAACGGGTATTGAGATGCCCTTCACGAGCGTTGCAAAGCCGAGCTCAAATACTAAAGTTCCCTGACCCAAATATTGCGATAACTTACGCGGCTATCGTCCCCATGATCCTGTAAAATTATAGGACCTTTACCGTGGGCAGGGTTCTTGGGCCACCCAATATAAGGTGTAGTTCCTTTGATCTCAATATGGTCCTGAACCAGAACACCATTATGGATAACGGTCATGGTACCGGACTTAATTTTACCACCTTCTTCATTGAACTCAGGGGCATGGTAAATGATATCATAGGTATTCCATTCACCCGTAGGCACGGAAGCCATGGCCAAAGGCACATGCTGTTTGTAGATAGATGCTACCTGTCCGTTCACATAGGTTGGATTATCGTTATTATCCAATACCTGAACCTCGTACAGACCGTTTAGGAAAATACCACTATTACCCCTGTTTTGCCCTTCCCGTTGAACAGGTAGCGGCGATTTCCATTCAATATGGAGTTGAATGTCCCCAAAATTTTGTTTGGTTTGGATGTCACCTGTTTTATCGTTAACGGTCATACTACCATCGTCATTCAAATGCCATTTTGCTGCAGTGCTGTCCTTAGCGGAAATCCAATTGTCAAAACCGCTGCCATCAAACAAAATTATGGCATCACTGGGCGCACCATTTTGGGAAGAGGGGTTTACCACTGGAACCTTAGGTTCGTAGAACTCCGTTTCCTCAGGAGTGGTAGGCTCGGTACCACTGTATTCCTCATGTACGATAACTTCATCTTTTATTTCCGTTGCGGTATCCTTGGCAACTTCTTGTACCTTTTCCTGGCAGGCGGTGAATACTAGCGAAAATAACAATCCGGCACAATAGATTCTCTTCATAATAATTGTTCTGGGTTTTAAAGCTCTTTTATTTTGATGTTTTTATAGGCTACTCCATCACCATGATCTTGTAGCGCTATTTTACCGGTAGGGTATTTTGCGAAATGTTCCCAATCCGCAAATTTGGAATTGGCCACCATTTCGCCCCATTCCGGGTCGTTCACTGGAAATTCCACCACGGTTTCCCCGTTCAATTCAACCCTTCCCTCATTGGTTTTATGGTTTATGGTAATGACCATGGTATTCCACTCGCCGACGGGCTTTGTCATATCTTTCATAGGCGATACCATATCGTACAATGCCCCGGATTGATGGCTGGTTCCGTTCTTACCATCGGGGTGTCCTTCATTGTCCAATACCTGGATCTCTGGGCCTGTAAGATAGGGTTGCCCCAGACTATCTATTTCCTTCACGCCCCACATTACGCCGCTATTCCCATTTTGGGCGATTTTCCAATCCATGTACAGGACAAAATCAGTATAACTACCGTCTGAAACTAAGTTGAACTGATTTCCATTTTCCCTGGTTTCCGGCGGATAAAAGACCATAGCGCCGTCCTCAATCTTCCAGTTATCGGATACATCCTCCTTTAGGTATTCATGCCAACCGTTGAAGGATTCCCCATCGAATAGCGTTGTCCATTCGTCGGCCTTTGAAGACATTGTAGTTTCCTCCACCACTTCCTTGGTTTCCTCGGCCTCCTTTTTTGCCTCCTTGCAACCTAGTACAAGCATTACAAGAAAAGCTGTTTTAAATATATTTTTCATAAGTTCAGTTTTTATGATTAAAGTCCTAAAATGTTTTTTAACATTTGTTCATCGGTTTCGGCACCGGCAAAATCGTCAAATGTTTTTTGTGTTGCCTCAATGATGTGGTCCTTAATGAAAACGGCACCTTCCCGCGCTCCCTGTTCCGGACTTTTAATGCAGCATTCCCATTCCATTACGGCCCATACATCACAGCCATACTGTGTCAACTTGGAAAATATGGTCTTGAAGTCGATTTGGCCATCGCCTAATGAACGGTATCTTCCCGCGCGGTTGCCCCAATCGTTATAACCGCCGAAGGCTCCTTTCTTTCCCGTTGGGTTAAACTCGGAATCCTTTACATGAAAGGATTTTATGAATTCATGGTAAAAATCGATGTACTGAATATAATCCAATTGCTGGAGCACGAAGTGACTCGGATCGTAAAGAATATTTACGCGTTTGTGATTATTCGTCGCTTCCAAAAAGCGTTCAAAGGTGTCGCCATCATGAAGGTCTTCACCTGGGTGTATCTCATAACAGACATCCACACCTTCCTTGTCAAAGTGGTTCAATATGGGCATCCACCTTTTGGCCAACTCTTCAAAGCCCATCTCTACAAGTCCTGCCGGCCTTTGTGGCCATGGGTGCATGGTATGCCATAGCAGCGAGCCTGAAAACGTGGCATGGGACGTTAGGCCCAGCCTTCTACTGGCGGTAGCGGCTTTTTTTACCGTTTCAATGGCCCATTCCGTTCTGGCCTTGGGATTGTTATGTAGATTTTTTGGCGCAAAGGAGTCGAACATCAAATCATATGCGGGATGCACTGCCACTAACTGTCCTTGTAGGTGCGTGGAAAGTTCCGTGATTTCCAAACCATAGGAATTTATCTTGCCCTTGAGCTCGTCACAATAGTCCTGGCTCTCTGCCGCCTTGTCCAAATCAATGAGAAAACTTTCCCACGTGGGTATTTGAATGCCTTTGTAACCTAAATCCGCAGCCCATTTACATAATCCATCCAAGGAATTGAACGGTGCTTTGCTATCTACAAATTGTGCTAAAAATACTCCTGGTCCTTTAATTGTTTTCATCTCTTATCTTTAATTGTTTTTAAGCGGTTAGATGTAATTATTCAATACCTTGATTACTGTTTTTTCTATATTTTTAATAAATTCTCACTTTACCCATCTCGATGAAATTTATCGTAGATAATGGCCAATTCCCTTACTTAACCTAAGATTTCGTTGTTAACCTGTTGTTTATCTTGTTACTAGACGTAAATGAATTAATCTTATATTTAGAGAATCAATTCACTATTTCCATTTTTGCCAATAGTCAAGTCATAAATATAGCAAATACCGATAAAATAAGATAAAAATATCAGAATGAATCAAAACGAAACATACGATGCTATTGTGGTTGGCACAGGAATTAGCGGCGGCTGGGCAGCAAAGGAACTTACCGAAAATGGCCTAAAGACCTTGGTCCTGGAAAGGGGACGCATGGTGGAACACATTAAGGACTATTCGACCATGAACGACGACCCTTGGGATTTTCCTTATAAAGGGGAGCTTTCCGCGGACGATCAAAAAAAGTACCACGTGCAAAGTAGGGTTAATTGGGCGCCAAAGGATGATAACAAGCATTTTTTTGTAAACGATTTGGAACATCCCTATGTAGAGACCAAACGGTTCGATTGGATACGGGGCTATCAGGTAGGTGGAAGATCTCTTACATGGGGTAGACAGAGCTATCGCTGGAGTGATATCGATTTTGAAGCCAATAAAAAAGAGAATATTGGCGTGGATTGGCCGGTGCGATACAACGACATTGCGCCTTGGTATGATAAAGTGGAAAAATATATTGGGGTAAGTGGTCAAAATTTAGGCCTCAAGCAATTGCCGGACGGCATCTACCAACCTGCCATGAAACTGAATTGTGTAGAGGAGGCCTTTCAAAAAGCAACGGCAGAAAAATTTGAGGATGGACGACTAGTTACCATAGGTAGGGCGGCTCATATTACGGATCCGGAGGCCAAATTTGAAGGACGTAATACCTGTCAAAACAGAGACCGCTGTTCTAGGGGATGCCCCTTTGGCGGATATTTTAGCAGTAACTCCTCCACATTACCTGCTGCGGAAAGGACAGGAAATATGACATTGAGACCTAACTCAATTGTATATGAGGTCGTATATGATGATACAACAAAGTTGGCCACCGGCGTGAAGGTTATAGATTCCGAAACCCATGAAAAACTGGAGTTTAAGGCAAAGGTCATCTTTTTATGTGCCTCGGCCATGGCCTCCGTAGGAATATTGCTTCAATCGAAATCCGAACGTTTTCCCAACGGATTGGGCAATGATTCCGATGCTTTGGGAAGAGGCATCATGGACCACCATTATAAATTAGGGGCGATCGCAAAAGTGGATGGTTATTTGGATAGGTATTATAAAGGAAGACAGCCTTCTGGATTTTATATTCCAAGGTTTGTAAACTTGGACGAAAGTACCGGGAAAAATGAATATCTAAGGGGTTTTGGTTATCAAGGTAGGGCCAGCAGGGGAGATTGGACGGAAGCCATCGCTGAACTCAACTATGGAAAAGAGCTCAAGGACCAAGTCCTAAAACCAGGTAAATGGACTATAGGGGCTACCGGCTTTGGGGAATTCCTACCCTATGACGATAATAGGGTAACACTAAGCCCCACTGAAAAGGATAAATGGGGCCTGCCACAATTGGCCTTTGACGTTGAGTTCAAGGAAAACGAATACAATATGAGGGAGGATATTAAAAAGCAAATTGTGGCCATGTTCAAGGCCGCCGGTTTTAAGGATGTACAAGCCTATGACGAAGAGACTGGTCCCGGTTTGGGCATACATGAAATGGGTGGTGCCCGAATGGGACATAGTCCAAAAAATTCTATTGTAAACAAGCATAACCAGGTGCACCTTGTTCCAAATGTATATGTAACGGACGGTGCCTTTATGTCGTCCTCCAGCTGTGTAAATCCCAGCTTGACCTATATGGCTTTTACGGCCCGTGCCGCAAACCATGCGGCGAAGGAATTTAAGTCGGGCACTTTTTCATAAGCGGAACAGTAATCGGGAAAGGAATAAAATGTATCGATTTAATTGCACTTTTAAATTTTATGCCAGTTCTTTAGCATTTGTATGCTAACCAACCATTCGCTTTAGATTATGGAAAATGCCTCAGCTAGGAACATGTGGGGAGATTACTTGGACAAGCACTTGGAAGATGCCTTCCACGAAGCCCCACAGGTAATTCATTTTTGCGATAACCAACAAGATGCCGATTTATGTGCGGATCTTGTTAAAAAAGGAATAAAAAAGGCCACTACGGACTCCCTTTTGGGACTTCAGTACAGAAACGAACCCTTGCCAAAAATTGGGGATTTTAAAGTAGTGACCAATTGGGATGGAGAGGCACAATGTATCATAAAGTTAACTTCCGTCAAGTTAAAACCTTATTTCAGTATCGATGCCGCCTATGCCCAGTTGGAGGGAGAAGGGGACAAAAGCCTGGACTATTGGAAAAAAGTTCATTGGGATTACTACACACGGGAACTTGAACCTTATGGACGTGTCCCAAGGGAAAGTATGATCTTGATATGTCAGGAATTCGAAAGAATATTTTAAAGCAAAAAGGACCGGTGAGTAGCCGGTCCTTTTTTAAATGGGTTTATTAATTAATCCTCTAAATTCACCCAAGTATTTCCATTTTTGTTGGATTCCACAGTAGACAGGATGAAATCCATACCACGTACCCCATCGATGATCGTTGGGAATTCACCATCGTTATATTTTTCACCACGGATGGCCCTAGCAGCACCCAGATAGATATTTGCCATGGAATCAAAAATTCCTTCCGGGTGTCCTGGAGGTAATTTAGTGCCATCCAAGGACAGCTCGGTATTATAGGCGTGACCTGGTTTGTAAACCTGTACAGGTTCCGTATCGCTCATCTTGTACAAGAAATTAGGATTTTCCTGTTCCCATACAAATGCGCCTTTTTCACCATAAATGCGAATGGCCAAGCCATTTTCCTCGCCGGTAGCCACCTGGCTTCCTCGAATCACCCCTTTTACATGGTCCCCCATTCTAATCAAGACGGTACCATCCACATCCATTTGGTTATCATCGTATAAATAGTTAAAATCGCACAAAACGGATTTTACCTTAAGCCCTGTAGTGTACTCCACCATATTAAAGGCATGTACCCCAATATCGCCCATGCAAGAGCTGATACCCGCTTTTTTAGGGTCCAAACGCCAAACAGAATTTCGTTTCTCCTTATCATGGATAATTGCATTGATCCATCCCTGATAGTACCTTGCATCGACCTTATGAATTCTTCCTAAGGCCCCTGCCTTGATCATTTCCCTCATTTGGCGTACCATGGGATATCCGGTATAGGTATGTGTTAACGCAAATACCGTTCCCGATTTTTGTTGGGCCTCCAGGAGTATCTTTGCCTCTTCCAAAGTAGTGGTCATTGGCTTTTCACAGATTACGTGAAAACCATTGTCCAATAATTTTTTTGCCATTGGAAAGTGCAGGAAGTTTGGGGTCAATACGGAGCAAACCTGGATACGCTCATCTTCAGGCAGTTTCATTTCCTCTTCCACCAAAGTGTCAAAATCCTTGTAAACTCTGTCCAAGGGAATGTCTATTTCCTTGGCGAACGCCACGTTGTCTTCATAATTCGGATTAAAAACCGCTCCTGTAATCTGATAATTGTCATTGATGTGGGAAGCTACCCTATGCAATACCCCAATAAGAGAATCTCCTCCTCCTCCTAAAATTCCTAATCTAATTTTCTTTGGCATGTTGTAATCGTATTTTAAGTTTTAAGGTTTTCAATTTATGTAAAAAATCTAAGATTGATAGTCGATTTTTTCCGATTTGAACAAAAGAGCGAACAAAATAGACACAACCAGGGCAAAACCGGCCGGGTAGAGCCAAATGCTATCCCAAATATGCATCCCATCACTCAACAAGTATTTATTGGATATTACCCCTGCAATCCAAAATCCTATCAGCATTCCAACCCCATAGGTGGCCAAGGTAATCAATCCTTGGGCGGAGCTTTTATATTTGGGTCCCGCTTTGCCATCCGTATATATTTGTCCAGAAACAAAGAAAAAATCATAACAGATTCCATGTAAGGCAATCCCAAAAAGCAACATGAACTCACGTTCGCCAACATCACCAAAGGCAAAAAGTAAATAGCGAACAAACCAAGCCAACATCGCCACTATAATCGTATTCTTAAATCCGAAGCGGGTAAAGAAAACAGGTAATAACAACAGAAATAGGATTTCCGAAAGTTGTCCCAAGGTCATTTTACCGGTGGGACTCTCCATTCCCACCTCGACCAAAAAGGGATTTGCATTTTGGTAATAGAATGCCAATGGAATACAAATTAGAATAGAGGATATGAAAAAGATCAAAAAATTCCTATCCTTAAAAAGGCCCAAAGCATCCAGACCCAAAATTTCCCTGAGTGATAGTTTATCACCGTTACCCTTCGCCTTTGGGGGTGTTTTGGGCAAAGTAAAACTAAAAACCCCGAGAAAAATCGAGGCTATGGAAGTCATTAAAAAGGTATTTTTTAGCATATCCTGCATAATACCGCCCGTGGAATCCCATTTAAAAAAGTAACTGATCAGTACACCTGCCATGATCCAGCCCATGGTACCAAAAACCCTTATCAATGAGAACTCCTTGGCCGGATTCGACATTTGGTTAAACGAAACGGAATTTACAAGGGCCAGCGTAGGCATATACAAAATCATATAGCCCAATACATAGGGGTAAAAAACCTCAAAAGAGGTAGTTTTATACATTAAGAACAGAAGGCCGGCACCTATTAAATGCAGAAGGCCCAATATTTTTTCGGCATTAAAAAATCTATCGGCGATCAAACCAATGACAAAAGGAGCTATGATCGCGCCCCATGACTGTGTAGAGAACGCCAATGCAATTTCGCTATCGGTCGCATTAACATTATTTCCAAGAAAAGTACCCAAGGTTACGAACCAGCCGCCCCAAATGAAGAATTCAAGGAACATCATTAGACAAAGCTGCATTCTTACTCCCAAGTTCATAGCAACCTATCTTTTATAGAACACATAGTCCAAGACCAAAGGCTCCAAGCCATTGTTCCTGAAATCAACTGCAATCTGTCCCCTATGATTGGTAGAATGGTTGATGATATGGAACAGGATATCCTTTAAGGTATTGGTAAACAATCTTACTTCCGAATTTTCATAGTCGATACGTTTTTCAAAACTGTCGGCATTGGTAACGATCTCAAAGGAATTCCTTTGGTTTTCGTAATGGATATCCCCCCAATCCTTATAATTGTGAACATCCCAGGAATTAAACTCAGGCTTACTACCAAGGATTCTAGCATTCCATCCGTGATGGGCGTTCAAAATATGACTAAAAAGCTTTTGAGTGTTTTCAGGAACCCGCTGCATCGCAATGCACTGTTCTATTATCCTTTTATTACAATAATAGTTGTAATCAAAAAGCTCATTAAAAAATGCCTTCATTTTTGAGAAACATAGAATTAAACAACTTTTTGAGCTGCCTTTATAAGTAAGTCCCTGGTAGCGATAATGCCTTCCTCCTCACTGAGTACGTTCCCCTCATATTCTACCCCAACAAAACCTGTATAGCCATTATCCTTTACCATTTGTAGCATTTTGACATAATCTATGTTTTCCTCATTGCCATCGGCATCAAAAACATTTGATTTTGCGCTTACCGCTTTGGCGTATGGCATCAGTTCCTTTACACCCTTGTATTTATCGTAGGACACTTCGCACTCCCAACTATCCGGTTTTCTGGTCATACAGAAGTTCCCAAAATCGGGCAAGGTACCCACGTTCTTCATGTTCACTTTTTCCATTACCTGTGCGTGAAGCTCTCCATTGGAAGAAAGTCCCCCGTGATTTTCCACCAAAATATTTATATTCTTGTCCTTTGCGTATGTGGCCAATTTGGTCAATCCGTCTACGGAATTCTCTATCCATTCCTCTGGGACATTACTTCCATTGAGATTAACTCGAATGGCGTGGCATCCCATAGCGGCGGCGGCATCCACCCATTTTTTATGTTTCTCCACCGTTTCATTACGTTCGGCCTCGTCATTCACGGCTAAATTGCCCTGACCATCTATCATGATGAGCACGTTTTTCATTCCGTGCTTCTTGGCTTCTGCATTGCTCTTTTCAACGAAGGCGGCCATGGCCTCCTCCGAATAATCGGCATCGGAAAGTTCAGGATTGTACAATTGACTTACATATTCCAAGCCTTTGAAGCCCCAGTTTTTGGCCTTTTCGGCAAAGGTATAGGGGTCTACCCCATTTTCCCTGATCATTCTATGAATGGACCATTGTGCCAAGGAAAGCTCAAAAAATGGTGCTGCCGGTGTTGCCTCCTCCACTTCCGCAGTCTTCCCTTCTTCTTTCTTTGCCTCTTTGCAAGCATATGCCCCAAAGAAAGTGACTCCTACCCCAGCTACCGTGGTCTTGCTAATAAAATTTCTTCTTTTCATGAATCCGTGGATATTTTTTGGTTATGTAATTGATTTTCTTTTAGTTTCGATAGAGCGAGAATTATAATTCCATATATCCTATAACGATGTAGTAAGATATTCTCAATAAGATTAAGTTTTAAATGTATAGAATTAATTTAATATTTAATAAATTTAGGGAATAAACAATTTCTATGAGTAAATTTTATTATAACGAAGAACAGGAATCGTATGATGCGATTGTTGTTGGTACTGGTATCAGCGGTGGTTGGGCCGCAAAGGAGCTTTGTGAAAATGGATTGAAAACCTTGGTTCTTGAGAGGGGTAGAATGGTGAAGCACATTGAGGACTATGAGACCGCAAACATGGATCCCTGGGATTTTCCAAATGGAGGCGTAGCTACCAAAGAGATTATTGCACAGCAACCAAAGCAGCACAGGACGGGCTACACCACTAGCCAGGCAAGCCACATGTGGTTTGTAAATGATCTTGAGCACCCCTACAATGAGACCAAACGATTTGATTGGATGCGCGGTTATCACCTTGGGGGACGCTCCCTTCAATGGGGTAGACAGAGTTATCGCTGGAGCGATATCGACTTTACCGCCAATCAAAGGGAAGGTATTGCGGTAGACTGGCCCGTTCGATATAAGGATATTGCACCTTGGTACTCAAAAGTGGAGAATTTTATAGGAGTAAGTGGGGAAGCCCTTAATCTTCCGCAATTACCGGACAGTGATTTCCTTCCTATGATGGAATTGAACTGTGTGGAACAGCATGTAAGGGAAAAGGTAGCCGAAAATTTTGATGGACGCGTCATAACTTCTGGAAGGGTTGCACACATTACGGGAACTAAAAATTTCGACGGCAGGTCAAAATGCCAATTTAGGAATAGATGTATACGGGGTTGTCCTTTTGGTGCCTATTTCAGTAGCTTATCATCTACCCTGCCAGCTGCCGAAGCCACAGGAAATATGACTTTAAGACCTGATTCCATCGTTCATGAGATTATGTACGACCCGGATACCAAAAGAGCTACGGGTGTAAAAGTAATCGATAGGGTAACCAAAGAGTCCTATGAATTTAAGGCGAAGGTTATTTTCCTTTGTGCTTCAGCGATAGCCTCTACCTCTATTTTAATGCAATCCAAATCGGATAGATTCCCCAATGGTATGGGCAATGACTCAGACCAGCTGGGTAGAAATATCATGGATCACCATCTTGGTGTGGGTGCATCGGGAAAATTCGACGGTTTTGATGATAAATATTATAAAGGCAGAAAACCCAATGGTGTATATATTCCAAGATTCAGAAACTTGGGAGGTGATTCCGATCGTACCGACTACAAGCGCGGTTTTGGATACCAAGGTGGTGCCAGCCGTGGAAACTGGGAAGAAGTGATCGCGGAAATGTCACACGGTAAAAGCTTAAAAGAAGCCATTACCAAACCAGGCGGATGGACTTTTGGCATTGGTGGTTTTGGTGAAATCTTACCCTATGAGGAAAACAGATTCACCTTGGACTACGATAAAAAAGACCAATGGGGACTCCCAACGGTAACTTTCGATGCCGAGTTTAAGGAAAATGAATACAACATGCGTAAGGACATGCAGGAATCTGCCGTAGAAATGTTGGAGAAAGCAGGTCTTAGGGATGTTGTAGGACATGACAATAAGGAATCCCATGCCATAGGGCTCGGTATTCATGAAATGGGTACCGCAAGAATGGGTAGAGACCCAAAAACATCGGTACTTAATGGAAACAATGCCATACATGCCGTACCCAATGTCTATGTAACGGATGGGTCCTTTATGACCTCCGCAAGTTGTGTCAACCCTTCCTTGACCTATATGGCATTTACGGCAAGGGCCGCCAATCATGCCGCCGAAGAACTTAAAAAAGGAAATATATAATGGATAGAAGAAAAGCACTCAAAAATATGGGCCTTGCCATGGGTTATACCGTGGCAACACCCACGCTGTTAAGTATCATGCAAAGTTGTAAAGGGGAACCGGTGGCCACATGGACACCTGAATTTTTTACCCCTGCCGAAGGAGGGACACTTACCAAATTGGTAGATGTCATCCTTCCAAAGACGGATACCCCATCAGCTTCAGAACTTCAAGTGGATGTTTTCATCGACAAGTTTGCTATGGACGTCATGGAAAAAGACCAACAGGATTTCCTTAGAATGTCTATGGGTAAATTTACCGACAAAGCCCTACAGGATTCAGGTAAATCAACAGTGGAAGACCTCACGGCCGAAGACTTGGAACCGGTGTTGGCGAGTTCATTGAAATACAGCAAGGAAGACGAGGCCAAAATGTTCGAGTCCATTACCTCCTATACGGAGGCCGTGGCTGAAGGAAAAGAGGCTACCATAGATGATGAAACCTCAAGATTCGCATTTGCCAATAACTTGCGCGGTCTCGCAATTTGGGGCTATAAAACTTCCGAATATGTTGGTGAGGAAGTAATGGCCTACCTTCCCGTACCCGGGGAGTATATTTCTTGCGGGGAAGTCCAAGAATTGACAGGAGGAAAAGCCTGGTCCCTATAAGATGAAACCCTCATCGAGGGATTTGTTATGATAAGTGAAATACCTCTGCAAGAGTAAATATCTAATAATCAGTCTTTTGAACTAATTTTGAACGTCTGGAATAAGCCAAAAAAATCTTTATAACTAGATTATCATTGGCGAAATCAAAGGTTCATGAACCCATATAAAGACAATAGGAAATGATGTGGATAATTGCATCCGACCTTTTTAAATCAATCAGTACCAACAAATGAAAAGAAGGGATTTTATTAAAAATACGGCCCTTTCCAGTGGAGTTATTACACTGGGAGGGGTCGTTACGTATGCATCCGAAAAGAATAAGAAGACTTCTGCCACTACTTTCAACCTTAAATATGCCCCTCATTTTGGTATGTTCAAACAACATGCCGGCGAAAACCTCATCGATCAATTAAACTTTATGGCCGATCAAGGGTTTACGGCTTTTGAGGATAATGGTCTAATGAGTCGGGATGTAGCCATGCAAACGAGCATTGGAGAAACCCTCGCCAAAAGGGGAATGACCATGGGTGTATTTGTAGTGGATAAAGGCGGTAATATGGCAAATACCTTGGCAGCGGGTAAACAGCAGCATTTGGATATTTTCTTGGATGGTTGCAAACGTGCCGTTGAGGTCGCCAAAAGGGTAAATGCCAAATGGATGACCGTGGTTCCTGGTGCATTTGAAAGAAAACTGCCCATTGGGGTGCAGGATGCGAACGTTATTGAGGCTTTGAAGCGTGCCGCGGAGATTTTTGAACCCCATGGTCTTGTAATGGTATTGGAGCCACTGTCAGATTCCCCAGACCTATATTTACAGAACTCGGATCAAACCTATATGATATGTAAAGCCGTAGATAGCCCCTCTTGCAAAATTCTCTTCGATATTTATCATATGCAAAAAACAGAAGGGAACTTAATTCATAATATGGGCCTTACCTGGGACGAAATAGCCTACATACAAATTGGGGATAATCCAGGTAGAAATGAGCCTACTACGGGTGAAATCAACTATAAAAATGTCTTTAAATTCATATATGAAAAAGGTTTTGACGGGGTATTGGGAATGGAGCACGGAAATTCAATGTCCGGCAAGGAAGGGGAGACAGCGGTAATCGAAGCCTACAAAAGTGTTGATCGATTTCTATGAATTTGTACGCTAGTGGCTTCCTTTTTGACTTCCTGCTTGACCTTTAAAAATCAAGTTAAAATTTCTTTTTTTCGATGAACAACCATAATAAAATGTAAGATTTATATTACATTTTCGTTATAGTTGGTATGCATTCCTATTTGTATTTACTTGTCGTATACTGCGCCTTATTATGTATTTCCAAAATAAGTTGTTCCTATCTTAAAAAAAGGTACAAGCTTTGATTCCAATACTTATGTTTTGGCCTTACTTTTTTACAAAAAGGAAAACCGGGGAATTCATTCCCCGGTCATCTTTAATACAGAATAAAATCTAAAAATACGACCCTCAATGCTTCATAATATGAAAATGCCCACCAAGTGCTAATCTAGGTAGTTCCCCCGAAACCTAATATTAGACCTGTAATGCAACACTTCTGCGTTGCGATTACGATTGGCGCTCAAAACATTGACCGGAATAGAATATTCCTAGGGTCGTATATTGCTAATAATTTCGAAACGTATCCGAAATCCTAATTTCTTTCCCATAATCGTTGACCAAGGTTACATCCATATAACCCTGAATCCGATTATCTTCCAAACTTAAAATCCGTACTATACCGCTATTCGCAAAAAATGGCTTTTCTCCATAATCATTATGAGTAAAGAATCCAAAAATACCCTCGAAACCATTCAGGAAACCATCCACTTTGCCAACTTGATATTCACCGTTATACAATTTAGTGTCGCTATTGGGGATTCTCATAACAAGTTCCATCCTACCGTTATCCCTAGTGTCCGTAAATACAAGATTCAAACTATTAATAACAGTTCCGGCCTCTGATTTTTCACTTTGAAAACCAAAATCTAGTTGGTTAGGAATCAAATCGTGATTTATAACTTCAGTAAAGCCATAGTCAATTTCATCTCCTGCATTGGAAATCAGAACAAAGGGCATTATTCCCAAAGAAACATATTTCACTATTTTAATGATAAAACGATACATCCTTTTCCCAATATCTAATTACGGGCATCAACTATCGTTTTAGCCGCATTTTGTCCTATGGCCAATTTTTCGTTCAAAACCTCTCCAGAATTTTTGTGTTCCAGTATAGATGCTACAATTACGACCACCAATAATATCCCGAACATAAGCAAGCATCTTTTCATAATCAGTTAATTTACAAGTTGCACAATTATCCACTACGAATTTATGACAAGAATAGCCTTGCCGTGGGCAACATGTATAAACTGCATTCTTTTTTGTATAATCGGAAGGCAGGATTTTAGGGGTTCCAAAAAAAATTACTCTTTGTATTTATTTTCTTACAGTTTAACTTGATTTTTAACCCGTAAACGACTGATTTTACAATTTTTACCAGTTATACTGAAAAATTATCCATTGATACAAATTACCAATAAGTGTATACTCTAAGTACTAATTTTGATTAACTTCCCCATAGCGTAAAGTGTAAATATGTTAGAAGCTGTAATCGTCGACGATGAAATAAAGGCGCTCCAAAGTCTTACCTGGGAACTCACGAACTTTAGTGAGGAAATTCATGTAATGGCATCATTTACAAATCCTTTTGAGGCACTGGATTATTTAGAAAAAAATACACCAGACTGTCTTTTCCTAGATATTGAAATGCCAACAATGGATGGTTTTCAATTCATCCAAAAGCTAACGAACAAGAACTTTCCGGTCGTCATCACTACCGCTTACAACCAATATGCCATTAAGGCACTCAAAAACGAGGCTATCGACTATTTACTAAAGCCTATTGATTCGGATGATTTGGAAGACACCATTACCAAAATCAAAAAGTTCAACTCGAAGAATTTAACCGCCGAAAAGTTGGAAAGTATCCTGATCAATTTCAATGCGAGGTCCACGAACAAAAGAATTACCCTAAACACGGATGGCAAGTTACTTTTTTTGGAAAGCGATGAAATATTGTATGCCGAATCCGACGGAAATTACAGCACGATTTTCTTAACCGACGGTCAGAAAATCGTACTTACCAAAAAACTAAAGGAGGTAAACCAATTGCTACCCGAAGAATGCTTTTTCAGAATTCACAACTCCTACATCATCAACCTAAATAAGATTAAGGAATTTCTTAAGACCGATGGTTATGTGGTCTTAAAATCCAATCATAAGATACCTGTTTCCAGACAAAAGAAATCAGATTTTCTTGACTTGTTATAAGTTTACATGATTTTAAACCTTTTTAAAAATCATTGCGATTCCGCATACCTGAAACCTTCTTTGTTTTTAAGAAGGTTTATCCTTTTTTATGGTATGTTACTGTCCTTCCATGTGGTCCGATCGCAGGATGTTCCGGATTCCTTTAGGAAAAAGGTAACCCAAATGATAGCGGCAACGCCAAGGACCTATGCAGAAATAGACAGTTTTTTAAGGGATTCCAGGAAAGATACGCTATCCATGCGATTCGTTGCCCAAGCGTCCAAAAACAACAATTATCCAGAAGCGGAACTATACGCCCTGAATCAAATAGGAAGGGTTTACAGGGACATCTCCAATTATCCAAAGGCACTCACCCTTTTTCAAGAAGCGCTTAAACTTTCGATTCAAGCGGACAATCTCGAATTTAGGGTTTACAGCCTCAATATGATAAGTGTCGTGTATAGGCGTACGGAGGCCATCAAATCTGCACTGGATTACAGCCAAGAAGCCCTTGAACTCGCAGAAACCGTAAAACCGGAGGATAGATCTGTAGGGCTAAAACGAAGTATCAACGTTTCCCTGAACTCCATTGGGAACATCTATCAGCTTTTGGAACAATACGAACTGGCCATTCAAAAGTTCAAGGAATCAATGCAATTGGAGAAGGAGCTGGGAAACAAACTTGGGTTGGCCATAAATCATCAAAATGTTGGGGAGTGCTATGAAGCACAAGGAAAATTGGAACCCGCTTTGGAAAACTTTCAAAAATCACTTTCCTACAATGAAGAAATAAACTCGGAAAAAGGGAAAATCATTTGTAACTATAGCATTGCCCATGTGTATGTTCATATGGATAGAATGGACGAGGCACTTGCACTGCTCCAGTCATCCTTAACGAGGGCAAAGGCCTTGGGAGACCAGGAAATAATAGCTACGATCCTTAATAATTTGGGTTGGGCCAATTTGAATACAGGAGATTACAACCAGGCGGAATCCTATCTACTCGAGGGACTTAAAACTGCCAAGGCGTACAATTTTCCATCGGAAATAGCGGAGGCCAATAAATTTTTATCCGAATTATGGATGAAAATGGACGACTTCAAAAAGGCCATGAATTATTATAAGGAGTCCAAAAAATACGAGGAACAGGTTACCAATAACTTGAACGTTAGGTATGTGAACGACATGATCGTACGATATGAGGCGGAAAAGCAAAATGACCAGCTAAAATCCTTGGAGGAAGAAGTAAAAAACCAAGCCATTACCTTACGGAAAAACAGGACCATGTTGCTCATCACCTTTATTGGTTTGGCGCTTGCTGCCGGAATTCTTTATATCCTGTATAGACAATACCAATTGAGTAGTGAAAAGAAACTACTCACTCTGGAACAGACGATGTTACGTAGTCAAATGAATCCGCATTTTCTATTCAACTCGTTGAATTCCATTAAGTTGTATATCATAAACAACGAAAAGAAAAATGCCGTCCATTACTTGAACAAATTCTCCAAATTGGTACGGAAAATTTTGGAAGCCTCCTCCCAGCGGGAAATATCCCTGGCCGAAGAGCTGGAGACCGTGGAACTCTATATGAACATTGAAAATATCCGTTTCTCGAACGAGATAATTTTTAAAGTTAACATTGCGGATGATATTGACGTACACAATGTAAAAATTCCATCCTTGATTCTTCAGCCATTTCTGGAAAACGCCTTGTGGCACGGATTATCCTCTAAGGAAGGTGAAAAAAACATTCAGTTGGACGTAATGAAGGGCAGGGAAGGATTTATTAGGATTGCCATTACCGATGATGGGGTGGGTCGCGATGCCGCCGAAAAAATCAAGGAGCGTAAAGTGCTAAAAAGAAAATCGGTAGGTATTGATATAACCAAAGAGCGATTGGCCAACTTTTCCAAGGACTACCAAAACTCATTCCAAGTGGAAATTATCGACATCTATGATACCGAGAACAATCCTTCGGGCACCAAGATATTACTGCACATCCCAACTATTTGAGGTGTTCCGTAGCTACTTCTTCCAACTCATCGTACCATTGCTTCCCAAACTTGCGGATCAATGCTTCTTTTACGAACTTGTAAATGGGAACTTTCAATTCGGCGCCCAGCGTACAGGCAGGATCACAGATCTGCCATTTATGGTAGTTCACCGCAGTTAGGGCCGTGTATTCCCTGATCCGCACCGGATACAAATGACATGAAATGGGCTTTTTCCACTTGATCTTACCTTGGTTGTAGGCCTCTTCAATACCGCATTTTGCTATATTTCTTTCATCAAAGGTGACGTAGGCACATTCACTTCCGTTTATTAGCGGTGTCTCCCATTCCCCGTCATCGCCCTTGACGAAAGCTCCTTCACTTTCAATAACCGCAATTCCTTCCGGTCTCAAAAAAGGCTTCACCTTATCATAGATGTCCACTAGAATCTCCGTTTCCTTATCTTCCAATGGTGCACCGGCATCACCGTCCACACAACAAGCACCCTTGCAAGCATTTAGGTTGCAAACGAAGTCGTTTTCAATGATTTCTTCGGAGACGATGGTTTTTCCTAATTGAAACATGAGAAAATTTTGGGCTGAAAGATACGGCATTTACATCGTCATTTAAACATTATCAATTTCATAACATCCAAAGACTTATTTATAAACGTAGATTTGCAAAAAATTTTGAAGAATGACCTTTCATTTTGACTTTAGGGAAATCGCCACGGCCAGTATGGTATTGTTTGCCGTTATCGACATATTGGGAAGTATCCCCATCATTATTGGACTCCGCAAAAAAGTGGGGCACATCCAATCAGAAAAGGCATCGATCGTTGCCGCCTGTATTATGGTCGCCTTTCTTTTCCTTGGTGAGGAAATCCTCAATCTAATTGGAATAGATGTAAATTCCTTTGCCGTAGCTGGTGCCTTTATTATTTTCTTTTTGGCGATCGAAATGATTTTGGGCATCTCCATTTATAAGGACGATCAACCTGAAAGTGCCTCCATTGTACCTATTGCCTTTCCCCTAATTGCAGGTGCAGGTACCCTGACCTCACTACTTTCCCTAAGGGCGGAATACTACGTTGAGAATATCATCGTATCGATTATTGTCAATGTCATTTTTGTCTATTTGGTCCTTAAATCCTCTGTCAAACTCGAAAGAGTCTTGGGCAAGGGAGGTCTCAATGTTATTCGAAAGGTATTTGGAGTTATTCTGATGGCCATTGCCGTTAAGCTCTTTGCCGCCAACATAAACGAGCTTTTCAATCAATAGAAATTAGTGTATTTTTAATGTCCTAAGTGATTAAAATGAACAAGACTTTATCGATTATACTGGTGATATGTGCGGTTGCGCTGATTGCATACAACGTAACGTTGATTGATTTTGAGAATCCTTTTGAAGGCAATAGTGTCGTGGCCATTATTGGCGTTATGGCATCCTTGTGTGCCATTGTCCTGATACTCATCTTCTATACAAGCAAAAAAATCCAGAAGAAAATTAACGAGGATTAATTTTGGGATTCTATAGCTTCGGCCTCCCCTTGTTGTATGGTAGGGTTGTCCAGTTCCAACACCTTTAACAACATGGGATCTTCCACGCTTTTTATTTTGGCATGCATATTGGCATTGAACAGTTGCTCCGCCAAGGAGGCCTTTAGATACAGTTTAATGTTATCCTCAAAATCATAAAAATTCATTTTGAGATTTCGTTCCAAAGAATAATCCACAAACTTTTCAAAAAGGATATCGTCCACCCTAAAATACCTGAAAAATTCTTCAGCCGTATAGTCCGCATATAGTTCCCGGTTTTCATCAAGATGTTCGAATACAAAAAAGGATAAAAACCCTAAACTATCCATACTTTCTACGGCTTCTTCCTCATTGGTGCCAATGGGAACAAATTCATCGGGAATAATTCCCCCTCCTCCATAAACCACCTTTCCTTTGGGTGTGGTAAATTTTAGGGAGTCGGCCACCTTGATACTGTCCACGGAAACCATCTCCCCGCTATGGTATCTTTCTGTAAATCGTTCGTAATAGTCCTTACTTCCGTTGGCATAGCTTTTCTGGATGCTCCTACCGGTGGGCGTATAATATCGGGATACGGTCAAGCGAACCGCGGAACCATCCCCCAAGGCCATTTCCCGCTGTACCAAGCCCTTCCCAAAGGATCTTCTCCCTACAATGATGCCTATGTCGTTATCCTGTAGCGCCCCTGCAACAATTTCACTGGCCGAAGCGGAACGTTCGTTGATTAGGACGTAGACCGGTTTATCCTCAAAACTGCCCCTGCGGGTTGCATAGGTCTTGTCTATTTTTCCCTTTTTGTTCTTAGTGAACAATATTAGTTTGTTGTCCTCCAAAAATTCATCCGCCATCTGTTCGGCAATGTTCAGGTATCCTCCAGGATTGTCCCTCAAATCCAGGACCAATTTATGGGCCCCTTCTTTTTGTAACTGTTTCAAGGCCGATTTAAATTCGTCGTATGTAGATTCCGCAAAACGGGTCACTTTGATATACCCAATATCGTCCGTAAGCATATAAAAGGATTCCACACTTTTAATCGGTACTACACCCCTGGTTACCGTAACATCGAACATTCTATCCTCTGACTTTCGATATACTTTCAATTTGACGGGCGTACCTTCCTTGCCCTTTAGTTTTTGAACGATAAGATCACTGGGCATGTTCTTTCCATAGAGCGTGTCGTTGTCCGCCATAAGGATACGGTCTCCAGGCTTTATTCCCTTGGCAAAACTGGGGCCGTCCTTTACTGCGCGTATTACCGATATGGTGTCCCTGTAAGGATAAAAATTGATGCCAATACCTACAAAATCCCCTTTCATATTCTCTGAAACACGGGTCATCTCCTTTTCAGGGATATACACGGAATGGGGGTCCAACTTCTCCAAGATGCTGTTTACGGTTACGTCAACAATGCTGTCCGTATTGACATCGTCCACATATTCGTAGTCGATATAATCGATCAGCCTATTTAACTTGTCCTTTTTGGAATTGGTGGTGAATAATTTCTCGGGCGTATCGTTGAAGTTAAGTTTACCACCTACAAAAATACCAATGGCCAAGGCCAAGGCGATTATGGTGGGCAATAGATATGTATACTTATTCTTCATTAATGTCAATCCTCTATTTGGGGCATAAATTCAAGTTCCACTCCCGCCCTTTTCAAAAAACTTAGGCCAGAATCGTCCTTGTACGCTATTTGATATACTACACGTTTTATGCCAGATTGATGTATCAATTTACTGCATTCCCTACAGGGCGATAACGTTATGTATAAGGTAGCGCCCTGACAGCTCTGTGTTGACGAAGCTACCTTTAAAATGGCATTCGCCTCCGCGTGGAGCACATACCACTTCGTGTAGCCTTCTTCGTCCTCGCAGTAATTCTCAAAGCCGGTTGGAGTGCCGTTATATCCATCGGAAATGATCATTCTATCCTTTACGATAATGGCCCCCACCTGTTTTCGCTTGCAGTATGAGAGTTTGCCCCACTCCTTGGCCATTCTTAGGTAGGCCTTATCGTATTTTTCCTGTTTCGATTTGTTCATGTAACCGGAAGCAAAAATGCTTGGATTGTCTAAGATACCCGCTTTAAATACCTTTACAAAGGTATAGTGACAATTTTAACTTTTCCTCAATATTTGTTATTTGGACTTGACCAAAAGACTCAAATTTCCGTTCGGACCCAGATAGCTTCGACCTCCTTACCAAGGAAACGTTGAATACAACAAGGGTATTGTGATTAACAACACAATTGCACTCGCCACTACTACAAAAATGGATGGCCTCACCTTAAACAAGGACTGACAAACGTATGCCAGGCATAGGACCAATAGTACGATGATTACCTGTGAAATTTCAATTCCGGTAGCAAAACCCAACAATGGGGTCCATTTTTCCTCTTCCCCCGAAATCAACATTTTAAAATAATTGGAAAATCCAAAACCATGGATGAGACCAAAGAACGCCGTCGCCAAAACATGTAACAAAATGCTATTGTGTTCCTGTATTCGCCGTTGATATACAATGTTGAACAACGCGGTCAGAAAAATGGTAACCGGAATCAAGAACTCGATAAGGGACACTTTCACTACCACCACTTCAAAAACGGAAAGCATCAGGGACAGGCAGTGCGTGACCGTAAAAACAGTAGCCAATACCAATACCTTTTTCCAACTTTTGAAGGTAAACGGTATTGCCAAGGCCGATAAAAACAAAATATGGTCATAGGCACTAAGGTCCAATACATGATTTAGACCCATTTCAATATAAAACCAAAAATTTCCCATAGCTTCTATTGTTAATTGATTCCCCTTTCCTTCTGAATGGTCTCGTAGGCAAGCTGAACCTGTTTGAACTTTTCCTCGGCGCCTTTTTTTATAGCTTCGTCCTGTGTATTTACCCTGTCCGGATGGTATTTTTTGGCCATATTCCGGTAGGCTTTTTTGACCTCCTCATTGGAAGCAGATTTTTCAATTTCCAGTATTTTGTAGGCATTGTCTGCAGATTTGATGAACATCGCCATGATGCTTTCAAAGTCTTGCTGGGAAACCCGTAGATAACCGGCAATTTCCCTGATTTTGTTGATTTCGGGTGTGCTTACGTTTCCATCGGCCTGGGCAATACCGAACAAAAAATGAAGCAACTGCAGCCGGACTTCATAACGCGTCCTTTGTGCCAAAAAACTGCTTATTCGCTGTGCGGAAATCTCCCTTTTCTTATTGATATCATTGAAGGTCCTAAAAATGGCATTCGCCTTCTCCTTTCCGTAGGTACCCACAAAGTACTGCCGTACGTAGTCCATTTCCTGTTGGCTTACCTGACCATCGGCCTTTATGACAATGGAGCACAACGAAAGTAAGTTCAGTTCAAAATCTGCCGGTGAAACGTTGGGTCTCGTAAAATCACTAAATACGCTCTGTGCCCTACCAGTACCCGAGCCAAAGAGACTGTCCAGGGCGCTACCCACAAAAAAGCCCAAAATGGCCCCAACAAATCCCCTTAAAAAAAAGCCTATGAAGGCCCCGATCCATTTAATCATTCCAATCTTTTGATAATTTCCAAAGATATGATTTTAGGCAGAATACGGATGACTAAGGAAACGTTAAGGTGACCAAGGAAATATATCAAATTGGTTATATTTGTATTTCGGATTTTAAAAAAAATAATACTATGTATCCTGCGGAATTAGTAAAACCTATGAGAGACGACTTGGCTTCGGCCGGGTTTGAAGAATTATATACGGCCGAAGCTGTCGAAAATGCCATTAAGCAACAAGGAACTACCTTGGTAGTCGTAAATTCTGTGTGTGGCTGTGCCGCTGCCAATGCCAGGCCCGCTGCAAAAATGAGCTTACAGAACGCCAAAACGCCGGACCATACGGTTACCGTTTTTGCCGGTGTGGACACGGAAGCTGTCAATGCTGCCAGAAACTTGATGGTCCCATTTCCTCCATCTTCACCATCCATGGCCTTGTTCAAAGACGGAGAACTGGTCCATATGATAGAACGTCATCATATTGAAGGAAGACCTGCGGAAATGATCGCGGAAAACTTGGTACAGGCCTATAACGAATTCTGTTAGAACAAATCCTTCTAACGAGCTCTTATTTTAATACGGAATCACCGCTCTTACCAGAGCGGTTTTTTATTTTTGTAGCATGCAAAAAATGCTATCCTACATTGTCACCCCCTTTTTCTTTATAGCCTTTGGGTTGATATTGGTTATTTTTCATCCCATACTTTGGTTGGGGTTAAAACTTTTTGGGTACCCTGGCATTAAAAAAACGGTCAGTCTGCTCAACTGGTTTCTAATGCGTTCCACAAATATTCTTGGAACCACCTACAGATTCACGAATCCCTATACCATACCCACGGATAGACCCTTGATCATCGTCACCAACCACCAGAGTATGTACGACATCCCCCCCATTATCTGGTATATGCGAAAGCACCACCCCAAGTTTGTGAGCAAGAAGGAACTTGGCAAAGGTATTCCCAGTGTTTCGTTCAATTTAAGGCACGGCGGTTCCGTTTTGATCGATCGGAAAGATGCCAAGGCTTCGCTAATGGAAATAGGCAAACTAGGCGCGTATATTGAAAAACACAATCGGGCAGCCGTTATTTTTCCGGAAGGTACCAGAAGTAGGGACGGCCATCCAAAACCTTTTAAACCCATGGGGCTAAAAATGCTGATGAAAAAGGCGCCATCTGCATTGATCGTTCCCATAAGCATCAACAATTCATGGAAATTGGTCCGATTTGGTAAATTCCCCATGGGCTTGGGCGCAAAAGTGTCATTTGACGTTCACGAACCTTTTGAAAACGACGGGGACTATGACGGTTTGCTCGCCAAGGCGGAAGCTGCGGTAGTTTCCGGTATAAAACACTTCAGGACAAGTCCATGAGGTTTTCAATAAAACCCTTTTAAATGAGCAATACGGAAATCGTTGAGGAGACCATAACCTTTGTCAAGGAAACGTTACAAAATGCGGAAGGCGGACATGACTGGTTCCATATTAAACGGGTGTTCCAAAATGCGATGTTCATTGCGAAGGACGAGGATGTGGACATTCTTGTGGTAAGCCTTGGGGCCCTTTTGCATGATATAGCCGATGCAAAATTTCACGGTGGCGATGAAAACATGGGTCCGCAAATGGCTTCCGATTTTCTACGATCGCTAAAGGTCAAAAAAAAGGTCGTTGGTCATGTCGTAAAAATCATAAAACATATTTCCTTTAAAAACAGCTTAGGTACTTCCAAAAAGAAAGCATTCGTTTCAAAGGAACTACAGGTAGTACAGGATGCCGACCGTTTGGATGCCATTGGGGCCATTGGTATAGCAAGGGCTTTCAATTACGGCGGATTTAAAAATAGGGAGCTCTACAATCCTGACATTCCACCCAATCTAAAGCTGACCAAAGAAGCATACAAAAAATCCAAGGCGCCCACTATCAATCATTTTTATGAAAAATTGCTTCTTCTGAAGGATAAAATGAATACTGAAACCGGGAAAAAACTGGCAGCTGAGAGGCACCAATTCATGTTAGACTACCTTGAGCAGTTTTATAAAGAATGGAATCCATTATCGGCGAAGTCCAATCCATAAAAAAGGAGCCCGTTAAGACCGGCTCCTTTCCAAATATCCTCAAATTCTCTATTACTTATTTCTTTTCTGCCAAACCGCGGGTCAACCATCCTCTTCTGTTGGCTGTGGCTATGGCATATGGGGTAATCCAAAACAACCCAAAGGTGTACATAACACTATACGAATAGGCCCAAAAGGATTCCATGAAATTATATCGCTTTGCATAAAATATGACCGGGAATGTGGACAAAACCAAAATGCTTGTTAGTGTGGATGCTACAAACAACAGCGGATGTGTTACCACAAAGTACAACATGAACAACAAGAAAGGATAACTCATTACAATCTTGGTCGCCTGGCTAAAAAACAATAGTCTAGTGCCCGCTTTGGAACCTTCCCTAAAGTTTGTAAAAACATACTTGGACATTTCTATATTCTCCCTAACATTGCTCCTACCCCAACGGATGAACATCTTGTAAAGCCCCTTATATTTTTCGGGAACATTGGTATAGGCATAGGCGTTTCTTTGAAATAGCACATGGTATCCCTGCTTCAAAATCATATTGGTCATGGCCCTGTCCTCGCCAATGTCCGAAGGTTGTCCCATAAAGGTCTGGTTTATCCAGGCATCCAAACAGGCGAATACGGCGGTCCTTCTATACGCGGCCAATGCTCCCGGGGTACACAACACAGAATTTAAGCTACTTTCCGCAGATCTTACAAATTCAAAACTCAACACAAAACTTACGTCCAGCATTTTAGGAATCAAGGCCTTTTCGTTGTTCAGTACCCTAATGTTGCCCGCTACCGCCCCACATTTCTCATTCGTCACGAACGGACTTACTAAATTCCTAAGCGTGTCCTTTTTAACGATGGAATCACTATCCACGGTTACGAAAACCTCTCCAGTTCCCTCGTTGAATCCGCGGTAAAGGGCGTGTCTTTTACCCATATTCTTAGGTTGTTGGTAGATAACGACCCTATCCCCTAGAACTCTTTTGGCTTCCTGCATCCAATACCAAGTATCGTCCTTACTGCCATCATCAATGGATAGCAATTGTAATTTTTCAACAGGGTAATCACTGTTCGCCAGGCTCATCAAAGTGGCGTATACCTGTTTTCCCTCATTATATGCAGGAACGATTACGGTACATGTGGGCAATTCCTCATTGGAGACGGATTCGATTGCCTTATAACGGAAATATCGGTACAGTGTATAGACAAAAAATCCGGCTTTAAAAGCAAAGAGTCCGGTAGCGATGACCATAAAAATCATACCAAAAGTGGTACTCAATCGGTCTTGATTAAACTGGTCGTAATCGGACTGCAACACATACATTACATAGATGGAAGCTATCATAAGGACAAAGGTGCTGCCCATTACAAAGACCCCCCATGCATTGGCATTTTGGATAAAGGATTGGAGTCTGGTTTTCAATAAGAATCCGTTCTTGATACTCGGTCTGGTATCGGACTGTTTGGTAGCGTTCAATTCAGGTGTAAAAGTATTTTCAGATTTCATTTGTGTTCTTGATTTGTTCTAGTTGTTATACGGCTACAAACCCCTTATGGATTATCCATTATGATATATTTATGCAAAATGGGATTCTTTAACTTTTAGCTAAGAATCTGTGATGGTTTTCGCCTTATTTAAACGACATCCACAACATTGAAATCCTACTTGGTTGCATTGTGAATACCTAAAAATTAAAGACTAAATTTTATTGGTTTAATAAAATCCGATTGGTTTATATAAAAAGTCAATTTTTTGTACCTTCCTAGCTCAGTCAAATTTTATTTTATCATGCAAAGAAGAAAGTTTATAAAAAATACGGTTGCTGCCTCGACCGCATTTAGTATTGTTCCCAGTTTTGTAATGGGAAAAACCCATGTGCCTCCAAGTGATACCCTTTATTTGGGTGCATTTGGTGTTGGTGGACGTGGGGCCGGTGTAATCCAGGGGCTCAATGAAACTCAAAAAGTGAAATTTGTTTCCTTTTGCGATGTCGATGATAGAAGGGCAGCGGAAACCTATGCCAATTTCCCCGATGTTAAAAGGTACAAGGATTTTAGAACGGTCTATGACAAGCATCTGAACGATATGGATGCCATTATGGTAGCCACTCCGGACCATATGCATGCATCTATTGCCCTGCCTTTTATGAGGGCAAAAAAGCATGCCTATGTTGAAAAACCGTTGACCCACAATATCAATGAGGCGCGTTTAATGACCCAAGTGGCCAAGGAAAACGGAATCGTTACACAAATGGGAAACCAAGGCGCTTCCAGTGATGGCAGTCGCGAAGCCAAGGAATGGATAGATTCCGGAATTATTGGAAAAGTGTATAAGGTAGATTGTTGGACAAACCGACCCGTTTGGCCACAGGGTGTTCCCGTTCCCCAAGGAAAAGACCGTATTCCCAAGGGTCTGGATTGGGACCTTTGGTTGGGGACCGCCGAGATGAGGGATTATAATGATGCTTATCTACCCTTTAAATGGAGAGGTTTTTGGGATTTTGGAACAGGTGCCTTGGGCGATATGGGCTGTCACATTATGGAAACCCCATTTAGTGTTTTGGGACTTGGTTATCCAACCGAAGCCGAGGCAAGTTGCACCACGAATTGGGTGGGTGATTTTGTGGAGGCAGATTACAGCGAATCCTGTCCGGCTTCGTCCATTGTACGATTAAAATTCAACACGCCAGAACATGGCGATATCGCCTTGAACTGGTATGATGGTGGATTACTCCCTGATTTACCGGATGAATTGAAGGATGGAGAAACGATTGGAGATAACGGTGGTGGAAGCATTTTCTACGGTACCCGAGGAATTTTGGTCTGTGATACCTATTCTAGAAACGCACGATTATTGCCCTCAACGACCATGGAATTGTTGACACCTCCAAAACCCTATTTAAAACGTATTCCTGGGGATACGGGCGGCCACCAAAGAAATTTTGTGGAAGGATGTTTGGAAGGAGTGGAAACCTCTTCTGACTTTGAACGCTCCGGACCTTTGACAGAAGCAGTTCTCATGGGTAATTTGGCCATTAAGGCCTTCCAATATAAGAAACTGAAGGAAGGCAAAAAATTGGGAGACTGGGACCCTTTTGAATATCCAGGTCGACGAAAAATCCTTTGGGATGGCGACAACATGCGGGTAACCAATTGGGAAAAAGCGAACGAATGGGTAAAAGGAAGTTACCGAAAAGGATGGGAATTAAGCTAAGCGGCCAATAATCAAAAATGTATAAAAGGGCTAGGGTTTAATTCCTGGCCTTTTACTTTTTAAACGGTCCAAATCCCTATATTTAAAAACGTAAACCAACTTAATACTTAATTTTACATGCTTGCCTGGCTGGGTCTTTTAACCATAGTTGCTCTTTTGTTCCTTGTCATGAGCAAGAAAATGGCCGCTGTTGTAGCCTTGATTATAGTTCCTATCGTAACCGCTCTTTTGGGTGGTTTTACTACGGAAATAGCAACTTTTATAACCGATGGTTTAAAATCCATCGCTCCCACTGGGGTCATGTTCATTTTTGCCATTCTATTCTTTGGTATATTGACCGATGCGGGAACCTTTAAACCCCTGATAAGGGCCCTACTGAAATTTGCCGGGAACAATCCGTCCCGGGTTGCCGTGGCTACGGCATTATTGGCCATGGCCGTTCATTTGGATGGCTCGGGCGCCGTAACGTTTTTGGTGACAATTCCGGCACTTTTACCGTTGTACGATACGTTGCAAATGAAGAGAACCACCTTGGCCACCATAGCCGCGTTGGCCGCGGGCACAATGAATATCCTACCTTGGGGTGGACCAACCATACGGGCAGCCACAGCTTTGGAGGTAAACGTTACCGAATTATTTAACCCATTATTGATTCCCGTTATTGGAGGCCTTTTGACCGTTTTGGTTATCGCCTATATTCTTGGCAAAAGGGAACGTGTGAATAAAGGTGCTGATATTGATGTCATAGCACGGGAACAAGAAACAGATACCAAACTGGAACGTCCAAGGCTATATTATTTCAATATTGCCCTTGTATTGGTCGCAGTGGGAGTTTTGATCAGTGGAATCGCCCCGCCGCATATTATTTTTATGATAGCGTTTTCTATATCCTTACTAGTAAATTACCCGAATCCAAAGGAGCAGGGCGAGCGAATCAACGCACATGCAAAGGCAGCTCTTTTAATGGCCAGTATATTATTTGCCGCAGGATGTTTTACGGGAATCTTAAAAGGTTCAGGGATGATAAATGCCATGGCAGAAAGTGCAGTAACTTACATTCCAGATACCATAGGTAGTCACTTGGCCGTCATAACCGGTGTATTATCCATGCCTGCCAGTCTGTTGTTTGATCCGGATTCCTATTATTTTGGAATACTGCCCTTATTGTCCACCACGGCATCCCACTTTGGTGTGGAGGCTATTGAGGTAGGAAGGGCCTCGATTATCGGTCAAATGACAACAGGGTTTCCGGTAAGTCCGTTAACGGGCTCCACGTATCTATTAATTGGACTCACGGGAATCGAATTGGGGGATCATCAGAAAAAAACCATACCATTGGCATTTTTGGTGACCATGGTTATCTTAGTTTTATCCCTAATGATTGGAGCAATAAGCTGGTAGCATGAAAAAGATTAGAATAGGAAGCGGAGCTGGGTATGCTGGAGATCGATTAGAACCTGCCCTTGAATTAATGGAGCATGGCAATCTAAATTATATCTGTTTTGAAGGCCTTGCCGAAAGGACCATCGCCTTGGCCCAAAAAGCTAAAAAGGCCGATCCGGAAAAAGGCTATAATGACCTTCTTCTTTATCGGATGGAAAAAGTTCTTCCATTGGCACATAAAAACAAGATCAAGGTCATTACCAATATGGGGGCGGCCAATCCAAAAAAAGCCATGGAAGAGGTTGCAAAATTGGCTACTACATTGGGGCTTAAAAACCTGAAAGTAGCTGCAGTTATTGGGGATGACATATCGCATAAAATACAGGATTACATCCGAGAAACTGTTATTGAAACCGGGCAGCCATTATCTGAAATTAATAAGGACCTATTCTCCGCAAATGCCTATTTGGGCTCCGATGGCATTGTTGAAGCTTTAAGCAACGATGCGGACATTATCATTACCGGAAGGGTTGCGGACCCTTCCCTTTTCCTGGCACCCTTGCTTTATGAGTTTGAATGGGAAAAAACCGATTGGAAAAAAATGGGCATCGGAACCATGATCGGCCACCTATTGGAATGTGCCGGACAAGCAACCGGGGGCTATTTTGCCGATCCCGGTATTAAAGAAGTTCCAGATCTTTGGAATTTAGGATTTCCCCTAGTTGAAGTAAATGATGCCGGGGAAGGCTTTATCACTAAATTGGAGAATACCGGGGGTATGGTCACCACCGCTACATGTACGGAACAATTGCTGTATGAAATACATGATCCGGAAAATTATCTAACCCCAGATTGCACCGCTGATTTTTCGAAAGTTACGTTCCATGAATTACAAAAGGACATTATTGAATTTTCCGGGGCCTCGGGAAAATCGGCTACGGCAACGTATAAAGTAAGCGTTGGCTATTTGAATGGTTTTATTGGCGAAGGCCAAATAAGTTACGGCGGCCCCAACTGTATTGCAAGGGCGCTATTGGCCAAGGAAATCGTAGAAAAAAGGTTAGAAAACCTGCCTTTCCCAATCTCGAAATTACGATGTGATCTTATCGGTATAAATTCCCTATTTGATGAAGGGGAAATGCCCAAGGAAATCAATGAAGTTCGATTAAGGGTAGCGGGGAAAACAAACACCAAAGAACAGGCCCAGTTCATTGCCAATGAGGTGGAGACCTTATATACCAATGGTCCTTATGGTGGTGGCGGTGCAACCAAAAAAGTAGAGGAGATTATTTCCATTGCCTCCATATTGGTTCCCAAAGATGATTTTGAAATTAACGTACTCTATAAAACTAACTAGCCATGAAATTATGGGAAGTTGCTCATGTGAGAACCGGGGACAAGGGAAACATCAGTAATGTTTCCGTTACCGTCTATGACCCTGAACATTTTAATATGGTTTCGGAAAAATTAACTCCGGAATTTATTAAGAAATGGTTTGGGAAACAGGTACTGGGTGAGGTCAAAAGATATGATCTACCTCAACTTGGCGCGCTCAATTTTGTAATGTATGATGCTCTTGGAGGTGGGGTGACGTCTTCCACCGCCTTGGACAAACACGGAAAAACGCTTGGGGCTTATTTATTGGACATACCTTTTTAAAACAAAGATTATGAAAAAAATATTGGTCATTCTATTTCTATCGCTAACAAGTTTGCTATCCGCTCAAGAGGTATTCCAAGGAAAAGTGGTCTTAGACTCTATTTATTCGAAGAACCTGGAGAATGATTTAGGCGAGAACCCAACCAGAAAGGTGTCCGTTTATTTGCCACCAAATTATGACGGTTCAGAAACCAGATATCCCGTAATCTATTTTTTACACGGTTTTTTGAACGACAATAGTCTAATGGATTACATGAAAGACCTTTTGGATTATGCCATCGCGGCCGAAAAGATTGACCCCTTTATTCTTGTAATACCCGATCAGCGGACCACCTATGACGGAAGCTTTTACTCGAACACGGGAGTTTTTGGAAACTGGGAAGATTTTACCGCCTATGATTTGGTCTCTTATATGGATAAGAACTATCGAACCTTGGCCAAACCCGGTAGCCGAGGAATTACCGGACATAGTATGGGGGGATACGGTGCTTTAAAAATCGCCATGAAACACCCGGATATTTTTCAAACCGTTTATGCGCTGAGTCCTGGAGCACTGACCATTGTAAGGGAATATGGACCGAACAGCAATACTTATGTTGAATTTTCCAAAATGAAAACCATAGAAGATCTTTCAAAATCCTATTTTGGAAAAGTCATTATGGCGTTCGGAAGGTCATGGTCCCCAAACCCCAATAAACCGCCATTTTATTTTGATTTACCTTTTGAATATGTAAATGACGAAATTGCTGCCAATCCCGAAGTGCTACAAAAATGGTATTCCGAAATGCCCGTTCATATGATCGATGAATATATGGAAAATCTCAATGCGCTTAGGGCCATAAAATTCGATTGGGGAAGAAATGCCGGGGAACGTTTTACCATACAATGTAAAATGTTCAGTCAGCGCTTGGAAAACGTAGGTGTAAAACATTTTGCCGAAGAATATATTGGCAACCATACGAACAATATCTATACAGAAGATGGCCGAATTCCGCAACAAATGTTACCTTTCTTTGATTATTATCTTGATTTTGAATAATACATGTAGGTTGATAACCAACCGATTAACTAATTTGACTATCATGAGAAAACTATTGTTGCTTGCCTTTCAAAAACGGATTGTCCTTATCAGCTATGCCATCATTGCCCTGGTCGTACTTTCTTGTACAACCGAAAAGAAACAAACCGGCACCCTATTGATCCACGGTGGCCCCATTTACACCATGGATTCCCTGAATCCCGTGGTGGAAGCCGTGGTCACCCTTGATAACAAAATCCTGTTTTCCGGTAGTTTGGAAAATGCCGAAAAACTAAAAGGCCCAGAAACCCAAGTAATCGATTTGGAGGGTAAGACCATGACACCCGGACTGATCGAAGGGCACGGACATTTTATGGGTCTCGGCTACAATGAACTTAATCTCGACCTTATCAACACCAAAAGCTTTCAGGAAATTATCGATGCCGTTGCAGATGCGGTCCAAAAAGCACAACCCGGTGAGTGGATTACGGGACGGGGCTGGCACCAGAGCAAATGGGACCAACTGCCGGAAAATAGCGTTTTAGGTTTTCCCACCCATGAAGCACTTAGTGCCATATCGCCAGATAATCCTGTCTACCTAAGACATGCCAGCGGACACGCCGGTTTTGCAAATGCAAAAGCAATGGAATTGGCCGGACTTCAATTGATGGGTACCGAAAACATGGATGCCCTTTCCGTGGAAGGTGGTGAGGTCATCGTGGATGATTTGGGCCTCCCAACCGGGGTGTTTAACGAACGTGCCATGACCCTTATCACCAAACACATCCCTGAGAACACGCCAGAGAAGGACATTCAGGCCTTCGAATTGGCCGTGGCCGCCTGCCACCGAAACGGTATTACGGGTTTCCATGATGCCGGCATTGGGAGGGAAACCATTGCCCTTTATGACAAAATGAAGGCCCAAGGTAAAATGGGGATACGTATGTACGCCATGTTAACGGGATGGGACAAAGAGCTCCTCAACGAATGGTACAAAAAAGGTCCCAACGTAGATCCTGAGCACCTTTTTACCATACGGTCCATAAAACTGAATTGCGACGGGGCCCTTGGGTCTAGAGGGGCCTGGTTGTTGGAACCCTATTCCGATAGGCCTGATCATTTTGGCCATGAGACCTTGCCCATGGAATTTGTCAAGGAAACATCCTTGAAAGGGCTGGAACATGGCTTTCAGGTCTGTTCCCACGCCATTGGAGATCGCGCCAATCGGGAAATTTTGGACCGCTATGAAGCGGCTTTTAAGGAAAAACCGCAGATGGTCAATGACAATAGGTTTCGTATAGAACATGCCCAGCATTTACACCCGGACGATATTCCAAGGTTCGCGGAGCTTGGAGTCATTCCCGCAATGCAGGCCGTGCATTTATCCTCCGATCGTCCTTGGGCGATAGACCGTTTGGGAGAAAAACGAATCAAGGAAGGTGCCTACATGTGGCAGGCCCTTTTAAAGAGCGGGATTCCCATTGTGAACGGTACGGATGTTCCCGTGGAACCCTTGAACCCTATTGCCAGTTTTTACGCAAGTGTCACACGGAAAACCCTGGAAGGGAATCCAGAGGGGGGTTATGAACCCGCTCAAAAGATGACCCGGGAACAGGCCTTACGTTCCTATACGCTTGATGCCGCTTATGGCGCCTTTGAAGAAGGTATTAAGGGTTCCATAACGGAAGGAAAACTGGCCGACTTCACCATTTTTGACCAAGATCTAATGACGGTACCCGAAGATACATTATTGGACACCCAAGTGGTAATGACCATTTTTAATGGGCAGGTGGTTTACACAAAAGATGTCAGATAACTGAACCATCGTTACAGGTTTTCACTATATTTCCATAAAATTCGCCACTAGCGCATCAACTCGCCCACTGATAACGCAGGTGGCGTACATAGCACGGCGTTCTGATTAAGCCAAAGCGGTAATATGAGTCAATCTGAACGTATTTTATTCTTAATTAAATTCGGACAAAAGAAATATTTGGAATCTCTTCGTAATAAAGGCGAGCTTTATTTCAAAGCAGCCAAAGCATTCAATCAAATTAAAAAGCTTAACGAGGCACAAGGAGACAGTAATGAAGGAGCTATATGGATTGAAAATCTAAAAAATATTCAAACAACCCTTAATCATCCAAAGCTCGGGGAATTTAAATTTAGAAGCGTTCCTGGCACCTTGACTAAGCTAACCCAGTTTAATCATAACTATTTGACATGTAGTTTTTATGCTGTCACGAATAAGGATTTTGAACGCTCAGACATTTTTGAGGTAGACGAAAGAATGTCAAATTTTGGAGGACACGCCCTAGTAATATCAAACCCCAAAATGTTTATAGATAGTGTATTTGAGTATGCTGAAAAAGACAATATTCAATTATTCGCTAAAACAGTTACTTATGAAGATTTAAATAGAGAAGGCAGAATTGAATTGAATCCTTTTGTAAAAAAAGACATTCACAAGTATCAAAAGGAATACAGGATGGTAATAAAGAATTCACTTGACGATTCAAAAATTCTATATTCTCATATTCTAGGTGAAAATGGAAAAATCATACCGACAAAAACACATGAGAAACTACAATTCAAAATTGAATGAAAAGGTCAGCTAACAACAAAGAACTGAGTTAAAAACAAGTTCTTTTCGTTCAATATAGACATAGCATTCTCATTACTTATTTTCCTAAATAGTTAAAAAAGACTCAACTGACCAGTCTTGTATTGTTCATGCAATTCCGTGTTCAAAGCGGGAAACTTTTTGTCCTTAAAATAGACGCGTTTTGCGAGCCTGACCATATCGTGGATTTGGGTGGCTATCTTCCCTTCGCCCTTACTTCGGATACCAAAGCGGCTATCGTTTAAGGTACCTCCATGGCATTCCTTGATTTGGTTGAGTACCTTGTCCGCCCTATCAGGTAGGGTCTTGCGGATCCAATCGGTGAAGATACCGCCAATGGCACCGTTCAATCTCACAACCGTAAAAGCAAAGGATACCGCCCCATTTTCCGAAACGGCTTTGGCCAAATCCATGACCTCATGGCTATTGATTCCCGGAATGATGGGGGCCAACATCGCATTGACCGGAATGCCGTTATCGGACAGAACTTTTATTACCTTCAGCCTTTTGGGGATAGAAGCGGTTCTCGGTTCCAAAATCCGCCGGGTCTCCTCCTTTAAGGAAGTTATAGAAACATTCACCCCGATGAGTCCGTAGTTGTTCAATTCCTTTAAGAGGTCCAAATCCCTTAATATCAAGGCATTTTTCGTGATGATTCCTACAGGGTGCCTGTATTTCAAAAAAACCTCCAAACAGGCCCTTGTTAATTTGAATTCCTGTTCCGCAGGCTGGTAGCAATCGGTATTACCCGAAAGTACAATGGTGCAGGCCTTCCAGGACTTGCTTTTCAACTTCTTTTCTAGCAATCTTGGAGCATCTCTCTTAACCAATATTTTTCGCTCAAAATCCAAGCCGGCGCTGTAACCCCAGTATTCGTGGCTATTTCTTGCATAGCAATAGACACAACCATGTTCACAGCCCTGATAGGGGTTCATGGAATATAGCATCCCCACATCGGGACTTGTCACTTCGTTGACGATCGTCTTTGGAAAAATAGGAATGTACTGGGTTTTGTTTGTATCGGCCGGCTCACCTTCCAATCGGCAGAACTCCAGAAAATCGTCCCGAGTCTCGTAACTATATTGAAGGAATTTGTTGGGCGTATTTTCCTGTGCCCCTCTTCCTTTTATAGGGGAATTGTTCATTTTAATGGATTTATTCCAAAAATATGGAATATATCCATTAAACGAGATTACTTAACAGCTACTTGGACCAATTGTTTTTTGGAGCCGCGCTTTGCATAGAATAGGAGCTCGTCATGCAATTTGTCAATATAGGGTTTGGAAACCATTAAGGGCAAGCGGGCATCGGTATCGTCGATGACCTTTTCATAGTTCATGCGGCCATTTTCATCCAACTTGATCAAAAACACGTTCCTGTTCCTGCTCAAACCTTGTTTGAACATGATGCGTTCGTCACTCAACTGCTGTGGGTTTTCGGCCGAGGTACTAATGAAAAAGTAGGTAGTATCGTCCTTGGTGAGGGAACTGTACGAGGCGTAGGCCCCATCGCCTTGGGTAACTTCGGTCTTGTTGATATTTCTGGCCCAGATCAAGTCGCCCTCACCGCTCAGTTTGGCACTTACAATGTCGTTGTGGTGATATCTGGTGACCAACACCCTACCACCACTACTATTGGCCTGCGTACTGGTACTGGTGAAATACTCTTCGGCATTAAATAAAATATTTCCTTTGGAGGTAATGTTCATTCCCTTGAATACCAAGTTTTTCAACGTCTTATCGTCTTCCCTACCGAACTTATCCTTCATGAACTGTTCAGAAAACGGATTGAACTTTTGACTTTCGATTTCCAAGGTCCTCGGATTCATTTTAAAGTAGGAGATGCCGTTATATCGGTTATCCTTTCTATCGGCATAGAAACCTAGACACAATAATTCCTTGCCCTTAAAAATAGGTTTCAGGGCCTCTGGAAACTTGCCCGGCGTGTAAAACGACTGCGTTGTACCCCCAGTACTGGAAACGCGTACCATTTCATATTGGAACTTGCGCTCCGTGGCATTGAAACGTTTTTTCTTGAAATAGGCCTTTCCTACCAAGTATACATTGCTAAAGTCTTCCGAGAAGGTGATCGTCTCAAAGGCATAATTTTTTTCTTCGACTTCTGCCGAAAAATCATGTTCCATCAATTTGTTCAGTCCGGCATCAAAAACATGGATATAGTGCTGGTTGTTCTTACCCTTTTTAAAATGGGTAGTGATGGCAAAGGCCGATTTTTCATCGTTAAACAACACCGATGTAGTGAACCCCGATGAGAAATTCCTATTGTAGTAATTCCTGTCCAGCGGCTCCGCCACGGGATCCGATGGGATGGTCAAAATAGTCTCCTTGGTGAACTGATAATCCGTATACGGACTTCTATGAACTTGATATTCATAGGCCATTCTGTCGTAATTGTATTCCAGAAAAAGTAAGTATGCCTGACCGTTCTTGATATATGCATCCACAAAATTGGCATTTTTCAGCTTATAGTTGAATTCGGAAAGCAGTTCCAAATCCTCATTGTAATGTTCAATGAAATACCCCTTTGGTTTTAGCACGATTCCCGTGTAGTAGGCCCTAACGATGACCGTTCCGCCCTGGCCATCGTCCGCAATGGCCAATAGATTGGAATACTTGTACTTGTCATTATATTTTTCGCCAATGTTATACGCAACATCGGCCTTTTGGGCAACGGAAAGGTTTAGTGTCGCCAAAAAAAGTACTAGGAAAATTTTTCTAAACATGGTCAGTTCGCTTTACCTACGAACCCGGAAAATCAGCTTTTCTTTTTTCTAAAAATGCCGAGGTGCCCTCTGCAAAATCATCCGTTCCAAAACATGCCCCAAAAGCCTCAATTTCCTGCTCGTAGCCGTTAACAGTATTCATAAAACCCGCATTTACCGCTTTTATTGCATGGGATATGGCGACGGAGGAATTATTACAGATTTTTTCGGCAATCTTATGACACAGTGGTAAAAGCTCCTCCTGTGTTACGACATGGTTTATCAAGCCGTAATTTTTTGCCTGTTCGGCAGAAATCATTCCTGCGGTCATGATCATTTCCATGGCCCTTCCCTTCCCTACCAATTGGGGAAGGCGCTGGGTACCCCCATAACCGGGAATCACGCCAAGGGACACCTCCGGAAGGCCCATTTTGGCGTTATCGCTCGCCACCCGAAGGTGACAGGCCATGGCCAGTTCCAGCCCGCCTCCCAAGGCAAAACCGTTTACCGCGGCGATGACCGGTTTGGAAAGGTTCTCCACAAAGTCGAACAACAGTTCCTGCCCTTTGGCAGCCAATTTTTTTCCTTTTTTTACCGAAAAATCGGCGAACTCTGAAATATCGGCCCCTGCCACAAAGGCCTTCTCCCCGCTACCGGTTATGATAAGCACCTTTACATCAGCATCCTCCTCGAGCTCCGATATGGCCTCATGCAGTTCTTGAATGGTCTCCCGGTTCAAGGCGTTTAGCTTTTTTGGCCGATTGATGGTGATGGTCGCAACCGATTCTTCAATGGTTACCAGTATCGTTTCGTAAGACATATTCCTTGCTTTTTATTTTATGGTCCTCATACTTGCTACTCTTGGGAATTTAACACAAAAAACCGTGCCTTTCCCGGGTTGGGACGTGAAATTTATGGTTCCTTTATAGGTTTCCACGATGTTCTTTACCATTCCAAGACCCAGCCCCATTCCACTGGTCTTGGTGGTGAACTTGGGTTCGAAAATCTTGTCCTCTACTTCCTTTCCGATACCGATTCCATTATCGGCTACTGAAATTTTTACCATTTCCCCGTCTTCGGCAACCGAAACCAAAATCCTAGGGGAGTCATGCTCCTCCGGTATGGCCTGTATTGCATTCTTTACCAAATTGGTTACCACGCGTATCAACTGGGTGCGATCCAATTTGGCTATGATTTCCTCTTCTTCCGCAATAAAGTGGATGTAATCCTCATTGAAGATATCCAGGGCCAGTTTCACGATTTTTACCACGTTGAGGGTTTCGTTCTGCTGCGCCGGCATTTCCGCAAAACTTGAAAAGGCCGAAGCAATGCTGCTCATGGTATCGATCTGCTGAATAAGCGTCTTGGAATATTCCGCCACCTTTTCGGCAATATCAGGATCGTTGGGGTCGAACTTTCGCTGAAAACTTTGAACACTCAGACGCATGGGTGTCAACGGATTTTTAATTTCATGCGCAACCTGTTTGGCCATTTCGCGCCAAGCCTGTTCCCGCTCGCTTTTTGCCAATTTTGCCGCACTCAGGCTTAATTCATCGATCATGGCATTGTAGGAGGAAATCAATTTCTCTATTTCCTCACCTGGCTTTTCCAAATGGATCTTCTCGTTCCTGCGGGTAAGGTCCGTACGCTCCATCATATCACTGATGGTTTCCAGGGACCTGGTGATATATTTGGAAATGAAGTAGGCCAGTCCTATGGCCAAGAGGAACATCAGAAAATAGACCCCTCCCAAACGGGTCAAAAACTCGTTCAACTCCTTGTCATTGAATGAATTATCCTCAAAATAAGGCAAATTCAATATCCCGATAGGCTTGAATTGTCGGTCTGCGATATACGTATAGGAAGCCTGATACTGGTCGCCGGCCGCCTTGTTGCGCTCCACGTATCTTTTATCAACGCTGGCATCGAGCTGATTTAGGATTTCCGGATCTAAACAAAGGGAAATGGGGTCGTTCTCAAATTTTGGGCGTGAGCTTTTGATCAATTCACCCTCCAAACTATAAATGTTGAAGTTCATGTTCTGCACCACGGCGATCTCATAAATTTCCTCCTTGAAAATGAGACCAAGATTCTCTGTAGTGACCGGATAGGTGGTCTTTTGAATGGTCAAGTCGATGCTCTGCCTAATCTGCTCTTCCTTCCGCTCCATCCTGTTTTCATGGTAATCCCTGTTGATTTCCCTAAACTGATAGATGGTAACGGCCAATATAAGCACGGAAGCGATCAGTACCAATAATATCATTGATACGAAGATGCGCGACCGTAAAGAAAATCTACTTAACAAAAGCTGGGCATTTCGTTCAAAGTTAGCAAATATCGCACCAAAGCGGGTTCAAAATCAAGTTCAAGCGCAAATCTCAAGTTAAAGCCAAACGGAAAAAATAAATTCAAATAACAATTACAACCAATTCAATAGGTACAGAAAACCTAAGATAGTTCGTACATCGTATTGATTGAAGATTGTAAGCTAAAATTCGAATTATTCCATATAAAATTCCATCCAAGTGTTATTGTTTATATTTTTAAAGAGACATTTGATAAGCTCCAATTATCAGAATACATTCGAGTTTTTCAGAAAAGAGTTTTAAGATTGTAAATGAATTAATAATCAAATGAAATCGTAATAATATGTCATCAAAAATGGTAATCATAACTCAAAAAACATTGAGAAAAAAACTTACTCATATTTTGAGCTTACTTGTCTTTACCTCAATTTTTGCTCAAAACGAACATAGCAAAGCAATTGTTGAGATTGAAAATTTGAGCAAAGAAAGGGCTAAAGCTTTTAATCAATCGGATGCTAAGACAATTGCTTCTTATTTTACTCTAGATGCTATACTCATGGCACCTAATAAAAATGTACAGATTGGACAAGAATCGATAGAGGCATATTATCAAGGTCTTTTTGATAATTTTAACCTTGAATTGGATAGTTACTACGAGGAAGTGGAGGTTTCAGGAAACATGGCCTATGGCCGAGGTGAAGCTATTGTCAAAGCGACACCGAAGAAAGGTGGGGAAACTATAACAACTTCCTCCAAATATTTAAATATTTTAAGACGACAGTCAGATGGTTCATGGTTGACCACACATGACATTTGGAACGAAAATTAATTTCGAAAGCGGTATATTTCAATTTTGAAAAGGTATATCCAGTAACAGGAATAATAAGCACCCTTCAAAGTAATTATAGGTCGTCTTTTAACATAGGAAATGTCATTTTTGACGTATTCGCTTATAGAGCTTGATTCCCAGCATCAAAAGGATTCCCAAAACAATGATTCCGACTACGCCAAAAATCCAGTTAAAAGTACCTTTCAATATAACCAGAAAGACCACTGCAAATAGGATAAGTGTAGCCCCTTCATTCCATATACGCATGTAATTTGAGGAGTATTTGATATCATCCTGCTGGAATCTTTTAAATATGAGGTGATTTTTTAAGTGATACACAATCAGCAACAGTACAAACCCCAATTTAATATGCATCCAAGGTTGTTGCAACCACTGGGGCATTAAGATCAATAACCAAATGGCAAACAAAGTAGCCAAGACCGCCGATGGCCACGTGATGATATACCACAGCCGCTTTTCCATCAACTTAAACTGGGTGCTCAATATTTCTCGCTCTACCACTGGTTTTTGTTGCGCTTCGATATGATAAATGAACAATCTTGGGATATAAAAAAGCCCCGCGAACCACGTAATCACGAAAATCAGGTGCAAGGCTTTTATATAATTATAATATTCGGTCATATTCTATTAAACTCAAATACAAAATCAAATTCAAATACAAGAGTCAAGTTCAAGTTCAAACACTTATTATTTCCACAAGGATTTCACTAACTCACCATCCCACTAACTCACTATATCACTATCCAACTAACTCACTAATAAAACGGTTACAAAACAAAACCTGAAACGTTCAAAAAGAAAGAACAATTAATTAACTACTTCGGATTTAATGCCCCAATACCCGCTTCCCAAAGTGCTTTGTTATACGCGGGAATATCTGTATTTAGCAAGGCTTCTCCTCTGGCCTTTAAAGGTATCCATTGCTTATCCAATTCCTGTTTTCTATCCATATTGGATTTGTTTACCCGTGGAATACTACCGCTGGTCTGATTCAAGAGAAATAGATATTCCGCCGTAAATTTGTTGGGGAAATTCTCCACATCGTCATAGGCCTGCGACTTTCTTTGGACCATATCGGCATCCCACGCCTTCATTTTTTCCAACAGTGCTTCACCTTTTGATTTTAAGGTTTCATCCTCGATTTCCTTCAACACTTCCTTTAGGTCTTTCTGAACCTCAAAAAGGGTATTGACCATTTTATGCATCTCGGTAATCTTCTGTTCCATTTCGCTCATTAACCCATCGTACTCCTCAAATTGTCCCGGTTTCATTTCAATGGTTGGAATCGGTTTGATCTCACCTTGCGTGGTTACCGTCTGCCCATCCATAGTAAGTGTTATGGTATACATTCCAGGAATTGCCTGGTGTCCCCTAAAGTTGGCCTCTATATACACGCCTGGAATTCCTGGAACGATCGAATGGCCCATATCCCATACAAACCGATTCAAGCCTTCATTTTTTGGCAATACAGGGGCCGGAGGGGCTCCCCCACCGTTATGTGGTATATAGTCTTTATCCTTTTCCGAACTAAAACTGCGAATCAATTTCCCTTTGGAATCCTTGATTTCCATGGTAAGCTTGGTGGAATCATTCAATTTTGGCAATTCGTAATACAGCACCATACCGTTCGCCGGATTGACCCCGTCAAAGGCATCCGTGGCAGTAACCTCCTTGGCATTGCTGCTCATGGGACTTCCCCAAGATCCTGCGTAGGCCGCATTTGGTTTCAAAAATTTCAGGCCCTTTTTGGTTGGTTCATACTGGCTAATGGTATTGATATTGTCCAAAATCCAGAAAGATCGTCCCGAGGTCGCCACGATTAAATCCCCTCTATGCACCTTTAAATCCAACACAGGGGTTACCGGTAAATTCAGCTGAAAGGGCTCCCATGTTTTGCCTCCGTTCCAAGAAATGTACATACCGAGTTCCGTACCCGCATACAATAAATCTTTCCTATTTTCATCTTCCCGAACCACCCTTGTAAAGGCCCCGTAAGGGATACCAGCACTAATATTGGTCCAGGTTTTTCCATAGTCGGTTGTTTTGTAAAGGGCCGGTGTGTAGTCGTTGAACTTGTATCGGGTGGTGGCGATGTACGCCGTAGCGGGGTCATGGGGCGATACCTCAATGGCATTGATCAAGCATTCGCTCAGTCCTTTTGGGGTTACATTGTCCCAAGTTTCCCCACCATTTTTGGTAATATGTACCAATCCATCGTCACTTCCCGTCCAGAACACTCCCTTTTCATGCGGCGATTCTATCATATAGGCCAGGGTTCCGTAGTTTTCCGCACCTACCGCCTCATTGGTGTAAGGTCCGCCACCGTTACCTTGCTTGGCATCGATATCGCGTGTTAGATCAGGAGAGATTTCTTCCCAGGTAAGCCCCATATCGCGTGTGCGTAAAACCAATTGCGCGCCATGATAATACGTACCAGGTTCGTGGATGGAACCAATGATCGGGGCGTTCCAGTTGTACAAATATTTCATGTTCCTGGCTTCCCTGCCCAAATACTGTATGGGGGCTGCCATAATGTTGGTAGAACTCTTGGTTTCCGTATCAAGCACTTCGATAGTACCCAAATAACTGCCGCCCAGCACATATCTTGGATTATCTGGGTCAAAGGCCAAAAAGGCACTTTCACCACCGGCGGAATAGGTCCAGTCCTCCTCCGTTATACCGCCCCTTCCCAAGGACAAACTGGCGATTCGCACCGAAGTATTGTCCTGCTGCCCACCGTAAATATTGTATGGGAACAGGTTATCGACACTTATTCTATAAAACTGCGCTGTTGGCATATTGTCCTGCGCTGACCAAGTTTTACCATAATCAAAGGTAATGGTAGCCCCTCCGTCATCGGCCAGCACCATGTTTTTGGAATTATCAGGGTTTATCCACAAATCGTGCGTATCCCCATGCGGTACATCAATGGTTTCCCAAGTCTTCCCGCCGTCTTCGGAACGGAACATGGCCGCACTCAACACATACACGGTATCCTCATCATTGGGGTCCGCAAATACTTCAATGTAGTACCAGGCACGCTGTACCAGTCTATTATCACCACTCACCATGGACCAGGATTCCCCTGCATCATTGGAGACGAAAAGTCCGCCCTTGTCCGCATTGGAATCGCTTTCGATCAAGGCGTACACTTTATTTGAATTAGCAGGGCTAACAGCTATGGCCATTTTTCCTTTTTCCTCTGGAAGGCCTTCGTGGATTTTTTTCCAGGTCTCTCCGGCATCGGTGGATTTGTAGAGTCCGCTGCCTTCCCCGCCACTGATTACTATATTGGGTTTGCGTTGGTGCTCCCACATGGCCGCGTACATGATTTCAGGGTAATTGGCATCCATAGAAAGTTCTGCCGCCCCGGTCAGATTATTCACAAAAAGGGTGTTTTTCCAAGTTTTCCCACCATCGATGGATTTGTAGATTCCTCTTTCTGGATTCCCTTCAAAAAGTGCTCCCTGGGCGGCTACATAGACAATATCCGGATTGGTTGGATGAATGATGATACGCGAGATATGCTGCGTCTTTTCCAATCCTACATGTTGCCATGTTTTACCGGCATCGGTGGATTTATACACACCATCACCATAAGACGTCATCACTCCCCTTGGGGCATGCTCGCCCATACCGCAGTATAGAATGTTGGGGTTCGATTTTGAAACCGCTACGGCGCCTACGGAACCGGTTTTGAAATAACCATCAGAGATGTTTTCCCATTTCTGACCGGCGGTCTCGGTCTTCCAAAGTCCGCCACCAGTGGTGCCCATATAATACGTCATCGGGTCACCGATAACCCCGCTTGCCGTAACCGAACGCCCACCTCTAAAGGGTCCTATATTACGGTATTTCATCGGTTTGAAATACTCGTTGGCCAATTGGGCAAAGGTTCCCGTTGCTCCAAGGGTGAATAAAATCACAAGTAATCTTTTCATTTAATTTCTAGTTTTTTGATGCCTTTTTAACTTCTCGACCCCCCTTTGAGTACACTCTGGATAGGCCGCTAGAAGTGACAGATCAATAGAATAACACCTTATATTACTCAACAAACAAATAGTTCAAGTTCAAATCGTTAAAGGATGTATTGAACGTTTTTAGCTCATTCGACATCACAGCGTCAAACTTGTCCAATTCCTTGTTGATAGCGGCCGTAAGCTCGTTCTTAACGGCAATGTCCTGTTCCGTGGGAGGAAAGTCATCAATCGCCACCAAACTATTCAAATGTCCCAATTTGTTGGTCAACTTAATGGGGAAGTTCAAAGGATCTTGCCGACTCCTATTCTTGGTCTGGTATAAGGCCTTCTCCACCTCGCCCAAACTTTCCTTCATCTTTTTGGCCTTTTCGATAAGTTCCTTAGTGGATTCGTTATCTGCATACTGCTTAGTGAATGCATCCAATTGGGCCGTTACGTTCCTGATCTTTTCAATGGACTTGTGGGCCTTATCTATGGTCGTGTTGATATCGGTAATAAAGTCATACTGTTTTTGCATATCGGCTACCGATGCCTCCGCCCGCGGATCTGGGACAATTTTGAACTCCTGCATACTGGAATTCCCATTGACATTCAAATGTACCTTGTAGTTACCGGGAACCGCTTTTGGCCCATCCAAATTGGCCCACCAAAGTATCATACCGTCCAACAATTTGGCACCCTTACCCCGAGTGTCCCAAACAAAGGTATTCCCACCTTTCTTTACTTCTAGTTTTTGGTCCTTTTCTTTTGTATAGTTGTTATAAGTGGCCAAGGTATCCCCTGCCATGGAGGTATAAGTTAGATGAACACTATCCTTTTCACTGAGATTCTTCAAGTAAAAATGGGTCACCACACCGTTAGGGTGGTTTTGTCCGGATGTTTTGGAAGGACTGCTTGTTGCCCTCCCTTTCGTACGATAGGAATCCTTGGGTTTATACAGAATATGTTCCGATGATTTCTTGCTTTCATCCAATTGATGTAGTACCGTTAAATCATCAATGATCCATAGACTGCGTCCCTGGGTGGCCACAATCAAATTATTGTCCTTGATGGTCAAATCCGTAATGGGTACGATGGGCAGGTTCATCTGGAAAGATTTCCAGTTCGCCCCATCATCGAAGGAAATATACATACCTGTTTCCGTTCCCGCATACAGCAAGCCTTTTCTTTTGGGGTCTTCCCGCACTACACGTGTAAAGTGTTCCTCATTTATGCCATTGGTAATCTTGGTCCATGTTTGGCCATAGTCCGTTGTTTTGTATAGGTAGGGCTGGAAATCGCCCAATTTATATCGGGTAGCGGCCACATAACATGTACCCTCATCAAAAGCTGAAGGTTCAATGCTATTGATCATGTTCCACTCCGGCATATTGGAAGGAGTAACATTTTCCCAAGTCTCGCCCCCATTTTTGGACACATGGATCAATCCGTCATCACTACCTACCCACAACAAGCCTTCCTTTAATGGGCTTTCATTGGCAGTGAAAATGGTACAATAGTACTCTACACTGGTATTGTCTTGTGTAATTGGCCCACCACTGGAACCTAATTTTGTTGGATCGTTCCTGGTAAGATCCCCACTCAACACTTCCCAACTCTGGCCTTCATTCGTGGTCATGTGTACATGGTTGGAAAAAGTGTATAATTTGTTGGGGTCATGCCTACTGAACAAAATGGGGAAATTCCATTGAAAACGATATTTCATCGCCTCCGCCCCTGCACCCATGGGGTTGTCCGGCCATACATTGATGCCCCTAACGGTGCCTTTTTCATGGTTCACGCGGGTAAGGAAGCCATCGTAGCTACCACCGTAAACAATATCATCATTCTCCGGGTCTACGGCAATCCAGGCGGATTCCCCACCGGCGGTTTCCTCCCAATCGTCCTCAGTAATAGCGGAACCATCACTTCTATGATTTACACGAAGTGTGGAATTATCCTGTTGCGCTACATAAATTCGGTATGGAAAATGGTTGTCCGTAGTCACCCGATAGTATTGAGCTGTAGGCTGGTTGTAATAGGTACTCCAGGTCTCCCCTCCGTCATAGGAAATTTGGGCACCCCCATCATCCCCAATAATCATCCGCTGGTCATTTTCTGGAGAAATCCAAAGATCATGATGGTCTCCATGCGGGGCATTGAAGGATTTGAATGTTTTTCCCCCATCCATGGATTTGTGATAGCTTACGTTCAGAACATACACTACATCTTCATCCTGGGTATCCGCATAGACACGGGTATAGTACCAGGCACGTTGTCTCAGGTTTCGGTCGCTATTGACCAAGGACCATTTTTTACCACCGTCTTCGGAACGGTACAAACCGCCCTTTTCCTTATTTTCGACAATGGCCCAAACCCTTTCAGAATTCTTGGGCGAAACCGCTACCCCAATGATTCCCAAAGTATCCTTTGGAAAACCTTCGTTCTTGGATATCTCGTTCCAAGTTTCACCACTATCCGTACTTTTCCATAGGGCCGATCCTTCCCCTCCACTACTTAGACTGTATGGGGTTCTTTGGGCACGCCACGTAGAAGCGTACAAAATTCTTGGGTTGTTTGGGTCGAAGGTCAAATCCACCGCACCGGCCTGTTCGTTTACGAAAAGTACTTGTCTCCAAGTGTCGCCACCATCGGTACTTTTGTAGATGCCCCTTTCTTTTGTCGGTTTGTAGATATCCCCCAATACTGCGGCGTATAGCGTATTGTAATCCGTGGGATGTACCCTGATCCTAGGCACGTGCCTACTCTTTTCCAAACCGGCCTTTTCCCAGGTTTTACCGCCGTCTACGGTTCTCCAAATGCCATAACCTGAAGAAACGTTTCCCCTTAGGGTCTTTTCGCCACCGCCCACGTAGATTACATTCGGGTCGCTTTTTGCCACCTCCACAGCACCGATACTTCCGCCAAAATATCCATCGGAAATATTTTCCCAGGTTCGACCGCCATCCAAGGTCTTCCAGACCCCTCCACCCGTGGCTCCAAAATAGTAAAGGTTGGGTTCTCCCGGCACGCCGGTAACGGCAGCCGATCTACCACCGCGATAAGGCCCTATACCCCGATATTCAAGGCTGGAGTACAATTCCTCTGGATAGGAAACAGTTGCGCTATTGGATTTACTTCTACGTTGTGCCTCTGTTGTACTGGGCAGTAGCAATAGGAAAAGGGCCACGAGGGCCATAAAAGAGTACTTGGATTTCATTTTCAGTTCTTTGAATTAGTCAACCCTAAATTTAAAGAAAAGCTTTTAATACACCCATTTAAAAAAGACAATAATGATTTTGGGGCTTATGGTTTTTTTCCAAGCTTATAAAATTCAATAACATAAGAATGGATATTTTTTAGGAACGTGGCCTATGTAAATATTAATCCAGAAACTCCAAACAAACGGGATTGGGCAGTTCAATTTCTTCCAAGAATTCTAAAGTACCTAGCTCCTGGTCTCTTCTGAATACCACAATATTGCTGCTTTTTTGATTGGCTACCAACAGATACTTCCCAGTTGGGTCCATTGTAAAATTACGGGGCCAATCTCCCCGGACGGACTCCCTGTCCACCAGACTCAAGGAACCTGTTGCTTTGTCCACCCTAAAAATGACGATGGTCTGTTCGCCACGGTTGGATCCATATAGAAAATTACCATCAGGGGACAAATGGATATCAGCACAGTAACTTTCCCCTAAGAAATCGTTCGCAAGGGTAGTATGGGTTTCCTTTTCAATATATTTTGAACCCGTTCTTTCAAAAACAGTGATGGTAGAATTCAATTCATTTATGGTGTATAAGAACTTCCCATCCTGACCAAAGGTGAAGTGTCTTGGCCCTGCACCACTTGGTAAATCAATGGAAGGCTGTTCGTTTGGTTTGAACTTTCCGGCATCCATAGAAAATCGCTTCATGGCATCCAGCCCTAAATCGGCTATAAATAACCCTTCCTTTGTAAAGGCGGCAGAGTGTGCATGGGACGTCTTCACTGTATCCAAGCTTTGGAGGTCAATAACCTGGGGGTCATTCATAAGGCCACCAAATTCGTCCAAGCTAAAAATGGTGACATTGCCTCCTGTATAGCTCGAAGCGGCCAAATACTGGCCATCATCTGAAACAGCGATATGGCAAGGATGGGCTCCTACCGTAGCCATGGCCCCTTTTTGAATAAGCTTGCCATCCAAAAGTTCATAGGCCATTACCCCACCGGAGGTATCCTCGAAGGTATCGGTCTCAAGTACCGAATAGAGTATAGAATTATCCGGAGAAAATTTGATGAAGGAAGGGTTTTCAATATTGGCGGCCAATTGCTTGTTGGTTAAGGCCCCTGTATTCGCATTGAACTTCAGTTGATAAATACCATTGCTATCCCCGTCCGTATAGGTTCCTACATATAGATCATAGGTAATGTGATTAGAATTCATATTGCATCCCATTATACAGAATATGCCTAAGCACATCATTGCAGTTGTCCATCTATTCATCTGTTTATTTCTATTGTTTTTCATAGGTCAGATGTAATTATTTACATCATTTAAGTTTGTCTAATTTGGGTGTTCATGAATCTTCGATTTCGCCAATAACTATCTCGATAGAACCAAGACTTGTTATGGCTCATTTCATAGGAAAATTTAATGTACCTAAATGTAGACACTTTTAATGAAACTTGGCAAAACGATACATCTAAAGGTCGGTTTTGGTATCGCTTCCCTGATCTTTGTACTCGCGATATTCCTTGGTCGACTTTCTTAAATCGATGATGGCTAATACCACAAGAATCAACAAAACGAAGGTAACCAGAACCAAAACAAAGTACATCATGGGGGATATTTCCTTATAGGACCCAGAGTGTTGGTTAAGGTCACTAACCATACCTTTTTTCTGGATAAACCGGATGCTTATTCATTAAAATATTGATTATAAAGGCACTATTGATAAACCAATATCCGATTAAATTCCTATCTTTTAGAAATATCCCCACTATCCGGTATAGCCTACTTTGTTGGTTATTATAATCTTTGAAGACCAAACCAAAAAACTATACAAAAAATGAAAACATTTCAAAAATTCCCTCTTCTAATTACTTTCCTTCTTTTAAGTCTTAGTTTTCATCCTCTTTTGGGACAGAAATTTAAGGGAAGTAATGAAGTTATAGTCAAAAAAGTAACTGGACTACAGGAATATAGTTCAACCATGGATTTGAATGATACCCGAAAACAACTTTTAATGGCGGGGCAGAATTATCAAACCAATTATGGAATATATGCCTCCATCAAAATTGAAAATTCCTCTTTAGGACCCCAGTATAGAACCTTAAAGAATATTGAATTTGAGATTGTCAATTATAAACCTACTTACTTTATAGGAATAGATTCCGTTGTGGTCGATTCAAATTATGGTAAAAACACAATCACATTTAAAGTGTACACAAGAGCCTTGTCCGATCAACAGACCTTCTCACTTAATAAAGAAGACTTAAAAAATATCCATTTTGAAAAAGGCAGTTATCTACATGCCGAACGTTATTTAAATCCTATGTTTCCAGAACTTGACAAGAATGGTAATGCTATCCTTATGGACGATGGGCGAATTGCTTGTAAACCCGATAATGGCAAAGCTTTCGATTTTGAGTTCTTTTATAAGGATGGGACACATATTGTTCGTAAGGCAAATTATGACAAGGTATTGGATACTGAACTTAAACAAACGAACGAAAATGAGATTGCGTTTGGACTTCCTGGTAAAAGATGTTGGCATAGTTATAACAAGGTTATCTTTTAGTCTATGCCAAAAACTATTTGCCTTTTCATAATTGTTCTTATTTCTACAATCAGTTCTGCGGAAACACCTTTGGAAAGGTTCTATGATTTACTAAAGTCTCAAGATTTTACAGCAGCAAAAAATTCAATAACCCTTATTGGTAATGAAGAGTCCAAAAGATTGCTTGGTGAATTGATTGAATTATTGCAGTTGGAATCAAATAATACAATAATGGTTCTAGATGAAAAAGATTCTGATGAACATGCATTTACTAAATTACTTTACCAAGGGTACCAATATGCTTACAACCCTAATAGACAATCCTTAGAAGCTTACAAAAAATTTTCAAATGCCCTTAAGGTAGCTCAAAAAATGAAAAACATTTACCTAGAAAAAGCTGCCCTAATCGCCATTTTAAATCTTTTTAGTACTGAAATCTTTATAGGAAGTAAGCAATACGAATCTTTTTTAGAAAGATTTACAGAGATAAAGTCCAGTGATGTTGATGAAGCTTTGTTGATATTATATCACTTGGTTTTTTTCACAAAGGCCGATGACAGTTTAAATGATGTTGATGCCCGATACTACAATTATATGGAAAAATTGGATTCCTTATTTCTACGTATTCCAAGGAACAATAACCTATTTTCAAGATATTATTACGAAAAAGGAATGTATTATAAAATCGAGCAGGAATTCGATAAGGCAGAGGATTTTTTTTTAAAATCGGATAGTCTTATTGCCAACAATGCTGATTTAATAAATATGAGAGCATCTATAGCATGGCAAATTGCCTTTATAAATTTTCAAAATAATAATTTCAATAAAGCAAAAAAATACCTCAAAGCCTCAGGGAGGCTTGCCGAAAAACTAAAGGACACTTTTTATATTGACAGATTGAACGCTCTTATCTTCCACAAAGAAGGGCAATACGACAGTGCATACCACTATCTTAACAAATCATTGGAAATTGAATATAGGCTTGGCTACAAAAACAATACCTTAGAATCTTCCATTTTAACAGTCCAAAATCAAACCGACAAACTCAAGCTAGACAAGCTCGAATTGGATGCCCAAAACAAAAAAATAAAAATTTGGACCTTGGGGCTTGGACTGGCCCTTCTTTTTGGGTCGGTCATTGGTGTGCTTACCTATAAAAATACCAAGCGCAAACAATTGCTCGCTGAGCAGGGAAAAATATTGGAGGAACAGAAAGTAGCAACACTTCTAAAGGACCAAGAACTTGCTACTATTGATGCCATGATAGAAGGGCAGGAAAAAGAGCGGCAACGCATCGCCCATGACCTTCATGATGATTTAGGTGGATTGATGGCAAACGTAAAACTTCATTTCAACTCCTTGCAAGAAAAATCAATAAGTAACAAGCAAGAACTTTATGATAAGACCAATGAACTATTGGAAGAGGCCTATCAAAAAATACGGGCCATCGCCCATGAAAAAAATTCCGGGGTCATTGCGAAACAAGGACTATTAAGAGCTGTTAATCAAATGGCTGATAAAATTTCGCAATCAAATAGAATAGCGGTATCGGTACAGGATTTTGGTTTGGACAATCGGCTTGAAAACAGCTTGGAACTCAACCTGTTCAGAATTATACAAGAATTAACGACCAATATTATTAAACATTCCAAGGCCACAATGGCAAACATACACCTCACCAACCACGGTGATGTACTAAACATTTTGGTCGAAGATAACGGAATAGGTTTTGACCCTAAAACCTTAAAGAAAGGAAAAGATGGAATGGGCCTCAAAAGTATCGACAAACGAATATCCCAATTGGAGGGCACTTTTCACATAGAATCTGAACCTGGTAAAGGTTCGACCATAATTATAGATATACCCATATGATACGGTTAGCAATCGCCGAAGACCATCAGTCCTTGATTGATGGTTTGGAGCTTCTACTCAAATACGAGGAAAACATTCAAATTGTAGGCACAGCCAATAACGGGCAGGAGTTATTGGAAGTGGTACGGAAAAGAAATCCAAATGTAATAATAACGGATATCAGAATGCCCATTATGGACGGGATTGAAGCAACAAAAATAATTAAAGAAGAACACCCCCATATTACCGTTTTGGCCTTTACCATGTTCGACCAAGAGGGGGCCGTAAAAAAAATGTTACATGCGGGTGCCACTGGGTATATCCTTAAAAACGCTTCTCTAAACCAAGTCTTGGAGGCAATATTGACCGTTGCCAATGGCGGTACTTATTATGATGGCAATATTGATCTCTCATTTGCAGAAAATCAAAAAAAAGCCTCCAGCAAAGGTCTGTTGACCAAGCGACAAAAAGAAATATTATCCTTGATTGCACAAGGAAAAACCTCAAGGGAAATTGCGGATGAACTTTTTATTGGTATACACACAGTTGACACCCATAGAAAAAACATGATGCGCATATTAGAAATCCAGGGAAAAGGAGAGTTATTGAGGTACGCCTTGGAAAAAAAGTATGAATTTTAATCTTTTCCCCTATTTTTAAAGATAATTGAAATACTCAAAGAAAATGATTATCAGGTCATTGTACATTCTAACCATTTTTATGATTGCCCATGTTTCCGGATATTCCCAAGTTGAAACGCACTATGCCCTGAAAAACCAAGAGGTTGTAAAGACCGATTTCAAAGAGATTAAACGAGAGCTCTTATTTAAAGCGGAATCAACGGATACTAAGGAAACCTTTGGGCTGGCCCTGGGTGCATTGGCCGTCAAACTGATACCCTTGTTGGTTGATGGGGCTTCCAAATTATTCTATAATCCTGATAATTTCAATAAAGAATATTTTGCCAGTTATTCCTTTTTTGAGAATTCCGGAAGTTTTAAAAAACTAGATTCTGAGCAAAATATGGTCTTCCAACAATCTGGTCTCAACGAATTTGGGGGACAGGAAGTAATCAATCGATTTGTCTTTGACCTAGGTACCGTAAAAAATGTAGAAGGTTATTATTATCTAGGCCTAAAATCCTACGAACTCAATCATTCCTTGTGTAAACTAAGTGGACCAGGCAACCGAATAAACTATATTCTGGACATTGGTTTTTATTATTTTGACGAGGATGATAAGGCCCAGGAATTCCACATTAATCCCATTCTTTTGGACGAACAGTTCATCGATGGAGAAAAAAGGGAAATTCCAGAAATAAACTATCAGGTAATACCAAAAATGAAAGTACTGCAGACCGTTCAGGTAAGGGTACGGGAAATCAATGCAAAGACCCAAAATTGGGACCGCTATCTAGAACTTTACCAAAGTAACCAGAACAATATCTCCAAATTTTTGATAAAAGCCGTGGCAAACTGATGCATAGGTAAATAATTTAATTTGTATTATACTTTATATCGGACTTAAAACCACCAAAAATGAAGTTTACAATTTTTACATTCCTAGTTTTTTTAGCCATGACTACGGTTTATGCCCAAGGTTTTCAACAGGATATTGTATATGAAGAAGTGGATGAAAGTTGTTTTGGTAACCAAAGCTATCAAGCGGACCCAGAAGCCGAAGCTATCGTTGACGAGATTATGGCCCAAATGGGGTTGAACAGAACCTTTAAAATCAGGCAATGCCCAAATATTCAAAACGCATTGGCCAGTATACAAGAAGATAATAGTGGTAAAAAAGAACCCTATATCCTGTATGACCCCATTTGGCTTTCCAAAATGAAGAACAGTTCCCGTACGGATTGGGCTTCCATAGGGGTTTTGGCCCATGAGGTGGGTCATCTTTTAAACTATCATTCTTTGAACAATGTGGGGAGCAATCACAGGTATGAGATCAGTGCAGACCGGTTTGCCGGGTCTACCATGGCACGTATGGGAAGTACGCTTGAGGAAGCGCAAAGCATGTTCAAAAACTATCCTGAAAAAGCCTCTAGCACCCATCCCGGAAGGGCGGAACGTTTGGAAGCCATAAAAGAAGGATGGAACAGGATCAATAATCCAACCCAAAGAACGGTTCTGTTAAATGAAAATACCCCGGATCGGGATATTCTTCCAGAACATATTATTAACAGGTATTATAAGTCAGTTGGAGGTCAAAAGGAACTAGGCCAAATAAGGGAACTAAGATTTAGCGAAAAAATTACCGAAAAAATTGGTCAAAGCTTAAATGCCGTATCCAATGAATTTGAACATGAATATGTGCTGAACCCAAATATCATCTTGGTAAACAAACCCTTGGAGGGACGGGATTACAGTGAGAATTACAAAGTGGAAAACGACTCGTTATTATGGAAATTTTCAGATAAGGAAAAATGGAACCAAGGTGCTCCCCGCATAGGTACAGAAAAACAAGATGACTATGAGTTTAAAAAGGACATTGAGCCAAGCTTGAGCAATTTTTTTGAAGACTTTGTTTTACTGTCCAATCCAGAGGTAGCGACCTACGCCGGAAGGGAAAGAATCGACGGCATCGAATGTTTTGAACTCAAACTGCCCGAGGAACGCCTGGAATTTGGTGACCTACAAAAAAAGGGGAAACGTGTGACCGTAGAAAAAAGCTATTATTATCAAACGGCCACGGGATTGCTGTATGCCATCGTAGAAAAAGAATTGATTGAATCTTTTAAAAAAGGAAATCTCAAGGAGAAGGAAAACATCGAACGGAAAATAGTGTATGGACATTATAAAGAGTTTAACGGGCTACAATTTCCTACCGAGATTAAAGCAAGTCTGGTTCCCTTAAAAAGTGACATTCCCCAAACCGAAGAAGGTATATATCAGGATCGAAAAATAACGGATATTCAGTTCTAACAATACTTGAAAAAGCGATATTTTGTAGGTCTTTTCTTTAAGTCTACCCAATACTTTCCTTCTTTACAATCAATTGATTATCAATCTCCTCATTCCAAATTATACCCAATAATGGGTATTTCTTCATTTGGCCTTACCTGTTATATTTGATTTTATCGATAAACCTATCTTTTTATCGACAAAAAGCTATTTAACGGAGACAAAACCCATGAAAATTTTCTATCTTGAAAATCCCCCCTTTTGTCCATAAGGACCTTTAAACCACCAACCAAAATGCAGAGAGACCACTTTATTTTATCATTTATACTTTTTTTACCATTTCTGGCACTTGCCCAATTTGGCCACGGCACCGTTTTTGACAACTATGGTGGTATCTACAACGTTGTACAAAATCCGGCCAACAGTGTAGAATCCAAATACCGATATCATATCAACGGTATGTCCTATCACTTTTTCAACCCTACGGACATTAGCAGAACCGATTTTCAGGACATCAACCAACAACCAAATGGGTTTAATGCCCTAAAATTTTCCGAAAACGAGGGGAATGCGAGCAATGAGAACAATTCTGCCGTAGATCAGGATATTATGCTGCCCTCAGTGCTTTGGGGTTTTTCTCCCAGACATGCCGCTGCATTTTTATGGCGTTCCCGTTCCTATACGGATTACCAAGGCTACAATGGAGGGCTTTGGGCACGGCTAACCAATCCTGATTATAACGGCTCCATATCCATAAATACATCCAACTTCAACAATACCACCCACCAATGGGACGAATTTGGTATCAACTATGCTTTTGCCGCCATTAGGGGTAACTATCACTTTTTAAAAATTGGTGGTACCATTAAATATTTGGCAGGTAGACGGGGTACCGAAGTTCGAGGTAGCATTACAACAAATGAAAACGGAAATATTACCGGAGTTGAACAATTAACTTATTTAAATACAAGTAATGAGTTTCCTCCCTCCAATAGCAATATGGATATCGAAAGCTTTTACACCTATGGCTTTGGAATTGACTTTAATGGTCAAGGAATTGGTGGTGACGTGGGCTTGGTTTACGAGTGGCGCCCTAGGGAAACCAACAGGGTTGGAGCTAGAAACAGTAGTGCAACTGTGAATACTTATAAATTACGATTGAGCGCGGCTCTTTTGGATATTGGAGGTATTGAGTACGGAAAAGAAGAAAAGGACATACGAAAGAGGTTGTTTAAATTTGAAGGTAACTCAATTGAACCGGACAATACAGAAGAACTGTTCCAAACCTTAGATGCTGCGAATACCCATACTCCACAGGGTGAAAGGATTCAACAGGGCAGTGTAACTTTTGCGCTTCCTCGTTCCTTACATATCAATGCGGACTACCTTGTCCTTAATGACAATAAATACTACGTAAACTTCAACTATGTCCAGGCACTGACCTCCAAGGAGGACGAATTTACAAACACTAGATTTGGTATGGCCACGTTGGCCCCCCGGTATGAAACCTCGGATTTTAGCGCAAGCATCCCCCTCGCGTATGTAATGGAAACCGGGAGTGTCCATATTGGCTTGGCTGTTCGCTATAAATACATCACAGCAGGTTGCGCTGCCCTGGCCAACGTAGCTACCGGCAAACCTTTAAATCACGTTTATTTTGGAATCAGCCTGCCTGTTTTGGAAGAGGTGTTTTAAAAATATGAGATGAGCTAAATACAATTCTTATTAATCAGCGAGATTTTCCTTAGCGAATTACCTCTAACCGGTTTAAAAGTATAAAAAAGAACAGATGAAAATGAAAAGATTATTACTCCCCTTTTTTCTTTTAACAACTTTGATTTCTATTGCACAGATTCGATTGGTAGAAGATATCCTACCAGGAGTCGAGCAATCTAATCCGTTCCAATTTTTAGAACATGATGGTTTTTTATTTTTCATAGGACAATCTACAGGTGGGCCTGCCATATTTATGATGGATACTAATGAAACCATTTCGATTGCATGGCAAGAAGGATTTAACGCTTATGACATGGTCGTTTATAATAACGACCTATACTTCAATGCCAATAATCAATTACACAGATTAAATAGACCTTATGGTACTGGAGCTGGGAGTACCGTAGTGGATTCTTCCATTTCAATGTGGGGTTCTGCATTTGTGTATAATGGCGAGCTTTATTTTGGTGGTGAAATTAATCAAGCGGACCCGTTAAATCCCAACCATGAACTTATGGCTTTTAATGGAACTACGGTAAGATTGGTAGAAGACCAATCTACTATCAGTTTAGATCCAAGTCAATACGTGGAGCACTTGGGCGAACTTTACTTTGTGGGCAAAGAATCGGCTACAGTAGGAGGATTGCTTACTACTGTGGACGCCATTTATAGAAGTGATGGTACTTCAGTAGAAATGGTAACTTTCTTTGAGAACACTTCAGTTTCCTATCTTACTTCATTAGGAGATAATTTATACTTTTTATACCGAAATGGGGATTTCAACCAACCTTATAACTTATGGTATAATAATACAAACGGAACTGGGGGGTTTGGTGTGGAACTAAATTTCGCATTCGGATTAACTGTTTTTGAAAATAAGCTCCTTTTCTTTGACCAGGACAACACTCAATTGGTATCAAGGGATATTTTGGGTAATGAAGAAATAATTCCAATTGCAGCTGGTTTAGAATACCCATTAGGTGGATTTCCATTACAAAATCAAAATTATCTAGCTTTCTCTGGATTCACCAATGCTTTTGGTAGTGAACTATATATTTATGAAGCAGGTGGTGAAATTAATTTTACGGAGGATTACAATTCTGGTTCAAATAGTTTTACTCCCGTTTATGGTTCTTTCTTTAATGGCAATTTATATGTGACAGGCTCAGATGGTAGCGGAATTGGAAGGGAACTCCATGTCTATAATCCGAATGGATGTAATGAAACCGTTAACATTCCAGATGCCAATTTTGAAGCCTATTTAGAAAACGTTCTAAACGTAGGGGATGGAATAGTTGGAAATGGTTTGGTATGTAAGGAAAAAGTGGAAGTATTGACCGCTTTGAACCTCTCTGGCTCCATTCCTATTGTAAACTTTCCTCCAGGTTTAGGCATTACAAATCTTGCAGGGATCGAAAATTTTTCCGCTTTGGAGGTTTTAAGGGTAGAAGGTAATAACATAGCTTCCATCGATCTTTCACAAAATACAAGCTTAAGGGAGCTTAGGGCATGGCGATGTAATATTCAAACATTAAATGTTAGTGGCCTTACAAATTTACAGACCGTTGGACTCAACTTTAACTCGATTACCACTGTCGACTTTGCGACATGTCCAGCCATTCAAGAACTGGATATTACGAACAACGACCTTACTGCAATTCAATTGGGAACTAAGGCAAACCTTCTAAAATTTACAATTTCAAACAATCCCAATTTAGCAAGTCTTGACATCTCTGGAGCGGATACCAACCTTTCTACTTTTGATGCTACGGGTAACACCACCCTCACATGTATCCAAGTGAGCAATGTAGCCAATGCGGAAAACCAAGCAAATTGGTTAAAAGATGCCAACACGTCCTATTCCACAAATTGTAATCCCCAACCATTTACGGTAACAGCGAGCATCCCCGGTACTTCAGGTAACCCTCCTGCAATCGAAATTACCGAAGGTAATAGTTTTACCTTAAATTTTAATGCAGATGCAACCGCTCAAAACGGAACTGTATATAATCCAATTATCTTGGTGACCAAGAATGGCGTTGATGCAACCGCTGATTTTTCGATTACTGGACTAAACCAAGCTATAACTGTTGCTAATGGTGTAAATCCTGACGGCAGTATTTCGTTTACCCCTTTGAATGATGGTAATGATAATGGTAATGAGGTGTATACTATAACAATAGAATCAGAAAACACCGGGCAATATACTATAGCCCAACCAACCACCATTAACATTACTGTTATTGACCAACAAATTAATGAGACAGCATTAGTAAATGTATCAGTTTTTAAGAATGTTGATTTTGCAGTAAACCCGATAAATGGTCCTGTTTATCAGATAAAGGAAAATAGGAATAATGAAATTTTTGTTGAAGTAGACTTACAAAATTTTAACTCAACCGAATTATCAAGCTATCAAATAATGGTTGTTACTAGAGATGGAAGCGCGACTGCATCAACAAATGATTATAATTCAGTAAATGAAACCTACACAATTTTTAATGATGATAGTTTTGTTGATTCTTCCATCGGAAATGTAAGAGTCAATTTAGATCAAATTCTTAATGAACCATTAGAAAACTTCTTTATTGACATAATTCCCATTTCAGCAAATCTAGCGTTGGTTGATGAAGATTTAAATACACTAAATGTTGGTGAAACTTTAACCTTAGAGGTTGAAATAGAAAACAATAATCTTTATAATGGAGAATCAATATTACTTTCCGCAGTTGCTGCTGGGGATGTATTCAATGAAGATGGAAAATTAAAGATAAATGAAGGAGGGACAATTGAAATAAATATTGATACTAATTTACCTAATGAGGCCAATGGTTTTAATTTAGAGATACCATATTTTGTTTCATCTGAGGGAACCGTACAATCAGAAAATCCTTTGATTCTTACAGTTGACAATTCTATAAATCCAGACGGTAGTATAACAATTGATATACCAATTGAGGCATCCAACAACCTGAATAGAACAATTAATATTCAAATTGAGCCTGATTCCAACAACGCTACATTTGAATGGGAAAATGGTCTTGAAGATGATGACGGTAGTGGGCTTAACTATGGTCAAAGGATATTTGAGATTGAAATTATGGACGTTCCGCAGCAAGGAGTTTATGCCAAATTAAGCAATAGAGGAGGTAGTGAAGGTTGGAATGTAAATGAGAAGGTAACCTTAAGTTTAGAAAACGGAGATGGTAATCCATATATTACGGATAGGGATTTGATTTTTCCCGTTTCTTTTTCCGTGGCTAATATTAACATTGAACAAAGGGCTGAAGAAGATGACTATACTCCTTTAAATAATTTTATAACGGTTTTCGAGGGTAACTCTACTGGCACTTTGGAGATATCGTATGAGAACAATATAGATGAAGATACTGATCATGAATTTTATAACTTAATTGTCCAAAGTCCATTAGAAGAACCAAATATTAATCTTCCAAATCCTTATTTATTGAAAATTATAGATAAAGACGGCGAGTTTGAAGTATTTCTAACATTAATAGATGAAAATTTAATTTCTAAAGATGATACAGGAAGTGGTTGTTGTCCATATTTCATTGTTGAGGAAGGATCGACTATTGTTTATGAATTTAATGCAGAAAAAGGAGTACCTGAAGGTACCAAATATAATGTAGAATTAGAATTTTCTGATGAAGTTTCAAACCCCTTAATATCTTTCGATGTAGCTACTGAAAATGTAGATTATTTGCTAACAACTGAAAATATTAATCAACGAGTCTTTGAATTCGAAGCCAATGATGATTTTCTAAACCCTTTGGGTTTACCAGATAATAGACTTTTGATAAGAATACCTAATGGAGATGAACTTGGTGAGAATTTAGAGGGGTTTAGTATTTTCTTTGATAAGGCCGAAAATTCAAATAATTCTAATTTTAAATTAAATTCTTTCTCCACCGATTTTTTAATTGACGAACCTGTTTTTGCATCTATTCAAATTAATCCTAATGAAAATTTGGCAAAGGAGTCTCCCTTGACTCCTGCCTCCTTTATTGTTAGTATTAATGAAGAATCAATTTCAGATATTAAAATATCATATGAGTTGGATGAACAATCTAGTGCAGATGAAGATGAGGATTTTGAAATACTTTTAGGTGAAGTTACTATTCCTGCTGGCCAATTAGTAGCTGAAATAACTGTCATACCCAAAGACGATGATAGGTTTGAAGGAATTAACGAAACGGTCATCATAAATCTGCTTGATGGTTCAGGATATACTTTATCCAATTCAAGCAGGGCACAAATCGAAATTGAAAGTGAAGACGAAGCAGAATATACAGCAACAATAATTCAGGGAGCCGATAATGCATCTAGAGAATCCCAAACAGATGATTTTGCTGAAGTAATCCTTGAGTTAAATGAGTCGCCTGTGGATGATACTATTGAAGTGTTTTTCAAAATTTCTGATCAAACTGATCAAAATGAAGTTATTGAAGGGGAAGGGCAGGACTATTTAATATATCAGGCAGATAAAAAAACTGTGATTCCTCCCAATAATCGAAAAGTGGTATTCGAAGCAAACGGCGAAAACCGCAAAAGTATTTTTGTAAAGGCATTATTGGACGACCTTGAAGAAGATAATGAATCCTTATTTTTAGAATTGGATGACGGTGTTAATTATAGGGCGGGAATACCTAATGAGGCACAAGTAATACTCCAAAGTGCTACTACGGACCTAACTTCATTTAAACCCGCAAGTATATCCGTTGTTTCCAAAAAGCCTAGATGTCCCGGTGATAACCAAGAGGGATTTATTGAAATCTCCAATGCATCCGGATTTGAATTCGATATTGTTATTTATAACGATACGGAAAATGAAGTTGATCGATTCTTATTGGGAACAAATAGCTCTGATGACAGGCTCAAGAATAGCAAACCGCTTACGATAGGCAGGTATGAAGTTATACTTGAATTTAAAGGCGAGAAACCGGAGAATGCCATAGCTCCAAGATACGTTGTACAAATTGAAAAATTGGAAGATATGTCAGTTGAGGAACAAGGTGTTGACCTCAAAAGTAAGACCGGGAGTTTTCTTGTGTCAGGAAGTCAAAGCTATACCCTAAGTACCGAAATTGGAGTGTACAATTTTGACTTTGAGGACACCGGTGAACATTTGATAACCTTGCCTTTAGAACAAGGATTAAATTCAATAAAAATAAAAGGGGATGCAATTTGTCAAGGGACTATAAAGAAAGAGATTTTAATGGAAGATATTTATATTTTCCCAAATCCATCTTATGAAATTGTTTCCATAATGGGGGAATCATTAAAGGATTTTAAGAGTTTGGTTCTTTTCGATATGCAGGGGAAATTGGTCTTTGAGAAAACTACTTCTGATAGGAAAATTAGCAAAATGGAAATTAATATTTCTAGCTTACAGAGAGGTATGTATTTAGGTAAAATACTTAAAGGCAACAATCAAACCGTAGAATTTAAACTTATCAAGAGATGAAAAAAAAATATAGCATCATTCTTACACTCATACTCATTGTAATACAGTTAAGTTGTCAAAAAGGTGAATTTGATCCTGCGGAATTTGCCATAAATCTGGTTTATCCTGAACCAAACTCAAAATGCGAAAAAGGCGAAGAAGTGGCAAACTCCATTATTATTCCGTTTGAATGGAGCCCTCAAGGTAATATTCAAACATATACTTTGATATTGGATGAGGTAGAAGTTTCGATTGATCCGGAAAACATCGAAGAAAAAGAAGGTGGGAATCTTGTGTTTAAATATCCAGTGGAATATAACAAGGATTATACATGGCAAATTAAAAGTAATGTTGCAGAAAGTGACGAAGACAAGTTTACAACTCCGTTACCCGATCAGGAAGAAAACCAAGTACCCTTGGCTGTCAATTTTGAACAACCAGAAATCGACGGGAATACAATTAATTTTAAATGGACAGGAGGCGATAGTGACAATAATGATAGTTTTTTACGCTATGATGCCTATATAGGGGACTCATCAGATGTTGGGATCTCAAATAATATTGATTTTGATACCAACTTAACCATTGGGGAAGTATCCTTCACTATTCCAAATTTTGACCCCAACAGGGACTATTTTCTTTTGGTTGTTGCAAAAGACGGTGTAAATGAAGCCTATAGTATCTTAAAATTTAGTCAGTTTTAACTTGTAAATTCTATCGCCATTTTCAAGAATCAAAGGAAAATTCTGTTCATATTTCTAATTCATTTTGTTATTCTAAATGCTCAAAATGAACCAAATAGAAATGATTTATTCCAAACAAAATCAATTCTCCCCCTCCAACTCTCCTATACCAACAAACAAATTAAAAAGGAGACGAATAAGGAAAAGGGCATTCATACCAATTTACTATACAAGCAAGTAGAAAACTGGGATACCGTTCCAATTTCTTTAAGGGCACGGGGAAACTTTAGAAAGAACACCTGCTATTTTACGCCTTTAAAAGTCTACTTTAAACGGGGCGGCACCCAAAACACGCCTTTTGAAGACCACAAAAACGTTAAAATAGTACTGCCCTGCCTTTTGGAAGACCGTAGTAACGATGACGTACTCAAGGAGTATCTGGCCTATAAAATGTATGAATTGCTATCGCCTATCCACTTTAAAACCCGCCTGGCAACCTTGGAATATACGGATACACGTGGTGAAAAAGATGAGTTACACCCCTTAGCTATTTTTTTAAATGACTCAAAAAACAGTCTTTACAACGATGAGGGAGCGTGGGCCGCTCGAAAACCAAAAAACCATACCTTGCTAACCATTCTTATCGAGGATGATAAGGTGGTGGCCAGGCGCCATGATGCCAAAGTGCTTAAACGTTTTGTGCACCCCTTAAACCAAGAGGAAACTGTCTCTATCACCAATGCCTTCTTTCAGTTTATGATTGGGAATACAGATTTCTCCACAGCCTACAGTCACAACCAAAAACTGATTTTTAAAGAGGGAAAAAGTTATCCCATTCCCTATGATTTTGATATGAGCGGTCTGGTAAATGCTTCCTATTCCGTTGTATCCAACATAAACAACACTTCTTTGGACATTGATAAAGTAACGGAACGCCAGTACAGAGGTTTTAAACGAAATCCTGCACTTTTTGAAGATACCCGCAGGCATTTTCTTTCGAAAGAGTCGGAAATCCTAAAAATACTGGAAGCACATAAATCCCTATTCAAAGAAGCCAGGAGCTATGAAATGGCACACAATTACGTATCCGACTTCTTTGCGATTTTGAAAAATGACCTTCGGTTTCAAAAAGAGATTTTGAAAGTAGCAAGGGAGAAATAATCCAACTTTACCTGTAATAAGAGTTGAATACCGTCTTAGTATTGATATACTTTACCAAATGCTTATAAAACTTTACAAATCCGGCACTAAAAAGGGTCACGGCAATAATGGGAGCGGACTTGATGACAATCCCATTTTTAAACAGGGCGATGGTGAGCCAAACAAAGAGTACGGTAAACACGAATAAAATGGCTTTACGTACGGTCCTATAACTAATCTTTAATTTCGTGTCCAGCCAAATGAAGTAGGCACTTGCCAGAAAGCTGAGGAAAAAGGTCAGTATAACCATCCAAAACAAAGGAACTTCATATAAAAAAGTATTGTATAGGATCATGGAAATAATATTGGCGTGTATGACCATACCATACATATCCGGAATGCTTTTACCGGCCGTTACCTTGTTCAAAGGGGTAAAGTGTTTGTCTTCCACATCAAAGGGATTTCCGGTAGGGCTGCCCAAATAACCGAACAAAACAATTTTGTCCTTCACCATTTTTTTATCGGGAAACGATAGAAAATCCTTTAGCGGAAAATGGACAAATCCCAAGTAATCACTCTTATAGTTTATCAATATGGGTTTCGACAATTTTTTGGGATATCCTCTGGCATACCATTCGTCGGTACTCATATACGACTTGGCTACGGCCACGGGAAATGCCTCAAAAGTATTTTCCTGAAATACATAGGTGGGGGTAAATTCACGAACTACGGCATCCTGGTAGCCAAAATTGTAGTTGACATAGCCCTGTTTTCCATCACGCACGAAAAACGGATGATTTAAAAAGAACTGACTTTTCTTTAAAATATAGCTCGATATTACTTTTTTATCATTGAGTACTCGGGCCAAAAGGGTATCGGTCTTTGATTTATCTAAATGTTGCAACATTACATCAAAACCAATGACTGCTGGATTTTCTTCGAGCACATTTTGCAACCCTTCCAAAATAGTCTCCCGGTTTTCGTGCTCGATATTGATTAAAACAATATTAGAATCCATCTCCAAATAGGGATGCATTTGCTCACTATAGTAAATATCCAAAAAACTAAAATCCTCCAAGGCCTTTTTAAGGGGATTAAAAAAGTTTAGGTTTACAAAGAGTAGTGATAACAAAATACAGGTTATCAAGGAAAGAAGGGTGCTTAAAAAGGCATCCCTCCATAATAATTTTCTTTTAGAACGTTTCGGTACAAGTTCGGAATCCATGTAGGCCTTTGTTTAATAGGGGCAAAATTTATAATCCGCACAGATAGCTTCCTTAATCTTGGCCTCTGGATATCCCAATAAAGTAAACGTTTTAATCAAGACATCCATTTCCTTTTTCAATTCCTGAAAAGTCTCATCATCCAACAAAGTAAGTGTGTTGTATTTTATGTCCTTCAAACTGGGAAATGGCTCCAGACTAATGGCCCATTCATATTGTCTTCCCTTTTTCAAAAGATTATTGTCCACATAAAGTAGCATAGAATCTGAAGCGGTTCCTATTTTGGTAATATGGTCGCCATCACGCTGTTTTAGAAAAAGATAAACCAAATCGGCTTCTGAATTGTTCTCCCACCGGAAAAATATACTGGGCTGATATAATTTGGCACTATCCACTGGAAAATGTTTGATGATCGTTCTATCTTCCCTATACACTACCCCGGCTTCCTGCTTACTTTTTCGGCGGTTTGTGAACTGCGTCCACACATACGTAAAATACTTTCTTGTAAACGAAGTTTGGTTTAATTGCACCTTGTTTTTCGAAATATCCTGAAAAACATACGCATTTGGGCCTGACAAAGCAAAAATCTCCCCTGTTTGGTTTACAAGGGTAACCTTTTCATCATCCGAAAGTCTCAAGGTATCCAAAGTCTCAAAATATACGCCCCTAATGGCCTTTTTATCCGAAGAAAACAAAGGTTCTCCCGTTTTTTGATATATATAATAGCTTTCCTGCCCAAAGCCTTCGGCAGTATATACTACGCAAAAAATGATGAAAATCAATCGTGAAAAAAGAATCCTTGCCATTTAAATCGTTTATATAAATAATGTGCCAACTTTTTGTAAAATCCTATCAGACCAATACTAAAAACAATGACCGCGGTTATGGAAGCTGTTTTAAATAGTAGTTTTTGCCTGAAAAGCAACAAGGCCACCCAGACAAAAAATACGATAAAAAATAGTTGAACTATATTCAACCTAAGTATATAACTGGCCAACTGTCTTTTATTCAGCCAAATAAAGTAACAAAGGGCCATGTACGTCAATAGGACCGTTAACAGGATACGTATCCAATTGGGAACTACTTTTATAAAATTACCTTCAATAATCATTTGGACAATATTCGCGTGAATGACCAGCCCAAAGGTATCTGGAGGACTTTTCCCCACAAATCTGGGATTCATCGGGGTAAAATGTTTGTCCTCCAAATCAAATCGATGTTGAATGGGATTACCCAAGTATCCTACCATAACTATTTTGTCCTTCATCAAATGAGAAAACTCATCGTTCATTATTTCATCATATTCCAATACGAGAAAGAAATCCCTGTTTCCGGTATAATTGATGGGCCTGTCGATTGAGAGAAAGTTATCCATCCCCATGTCCCAATCAGACGCCCTAAATTTCTTCGATACCGCCGTTCCAAAAGCTTCCAAGATGGTATCGTTTTTTTTATAGACACCCCTAAAATTTCTTATTACTGCGGATTCATCATCAAAATTGAAATTCGAGTATCCTGATGCAACTCCTTCTTCAAGTATGTTTTTATTTGAGACTATTCTTTTATCATCATTTAGAACATAGGCTGCGACTATGTTTTCACTTTTAAGAAATTCCGAAAGAAAACGATCCCATACGGGATCTTCCAAATCTTTGAATATGACGTCGACACCGATTACTTTTGGTTGGGATTCCTGTATCTTTTGTAGCATCCCTGCCAGCTCCTTTCTATTGCGCCTATCAACATTGACCAAAATGATGTTCTCATTTATATTTGGATCATTCGTTTCTAGCTTTTCAGCATAGTACATATCCAAATAACTAAAATCCTTAAACGCATTTTTAAATGGACTAAAAAAATTAAGGCTAACACCTATCCAAGAGACTATGCCCAACACGGTAAAGGCGAAAATCATACACAAAAATGCCTCTTTGAACAAACTCTTGTTCCTCATAAAAAAGTTATAGAAATACCTTTTTTTATTTGAATCCTGCATGTAGAAAACAATTAAGAGGTTTGTTTATGGACTCCTTTGATCTATTTTTTATCCGATAAATTTTTACGAAAAAAAGGAAAACCCGAGGTAACGCTGATTACCTTTCTTCCAAAAAGGTCCATAAAGGCGATTTTATTTTCATTTTCATCAAGCAGTATGGTCAACTGTTCATCATTGTTTTTTAATATGAACTGCTGCTGAGGATCAAAAGATGAATTTGAATTCTGTAGGTCCCAAACATAGTTGGTATCGTCAATGAGCACTTGTTTTAATTCCTGAGCACTGTTGACATTCAAAGTGTCCAGTACTTTTAGCTGATTGTAATATTCATTTTCAGTTCCTTCGATAAGCGTTTTGACCAAATCAATTCTAATGACTGTATTGGCATTTTCAATTTTACCGAATCTTTCCGGGTTGATCAAGCCCTTTATTTTTGTACTTTCTATCGTACCGGAGCCCTTGCTTTTCTCCGACTTCTGCGAAGACATACAAGAGTACATCAATAGAACGACCATCAAAAGAGCTAGTTTTTGCATTCTAGGACCTTTTAATATCCAATATCATCATCGCCAATGAACCTTTATCGAATTCCGCTTTAAAACTCATTTTATCCTTACTCAACTTCATCGCTTCTTTTTTGATTAGCTTGTCATCAAAAATCACGTACAATCGATCTAATAACGTACCATCCAATTCTTGAAGTTTGGATTGCACCTCCTTCATGTCTATTTTTTCCAAAGAAAAAACAACTATGGTAAATTCCTTTTCCACATCCTTGCTTAATCTCGCATAGGCCTTAGCTCCTTTTGGCGCCGCAGGCAATATAACTTCGGACTTATCGGAATTTATAAAGGGGCTTATTGAATCCTTATGGGGAAATAAAGGGGAAAACTCATTATCTGAATCCATCCCAAAAACATATACATAAGCGGGTTGATTTACTTTAGTTACCATACGATACCTAGTTCCGGTACTATAAACATCTTCCGTAATATAATCTCCAATACTTTCATCCTCTTTTTCAATGACCACATCCTGAGCACCAAATACGGATCCTGTATATTCGCCCTTTTCATTGCGTACGTTCATAGGTTCGTTACTTCTAAGGATAAAGTCGACCTCTCCCGCCAAAATCTGTTTTTCCTCTTTTTTGACCTTTAAGGGTATCATTTCAAAGGCATATCTTGTATACTCGGCAAAATCTGAATACCTGATCCACATGAATCCATCATTTCCCCATGTAGGCCCCCAACTATTCACGATTTCAAAAGAACCGCCGTACTTATCATCGTCATATCCAATTACACACATGGCATGCCCCCCGGTTGTCCCCAAATTATCAGGGACATAAACATTCTTGGCACTTTGAAATGCATTATCTACCATAAACCCGATAACCACGGGATTTCCATTTAGAAGTGAACGTTTTACACCATCTACTTTAAACTCCTCCGACTCATCGGAACCAAATATTCTTGCAAAATCCTTTATCTTGAATCGCTCGGCAGAGCCATACAGATTTTCCGGTATCTCCGTATCACACATAACACTATAATCCTCGTAGTACGGCACACCCTTTTCCACCATGGCTTCCATGGCTTTACCTATATAGGCACCTCCCTGACAGTTATAATCATTTTCCACATTTGAATGTAGGTAGGTGAATACTGGTGCAAAAGTACCTTTGGCAATTGTAAGCGAATCTTGTACATCATACAATCGAGATTCCAAGATTGTCCGTCCATAGTATGCTGTCGCCCACCCTACACAAGTACTATATCCCCCCTGGTTTTTTATGGGAGGGACAAAGCTTTTTAAAGTAGAGGAAGTGAATTCAGTTACCACATCTTGGAAAGCAACATTTTTTGCTTTTACCGGGGTATTTTCATAGGCTTCATCATCAAATAAGAGTCCTGTACTACGTTGGGTTTGTGAGTACCCTAATACAGAAATAAAAAATAAGAGCAAGGTGAGATTTCTCATTTCAATATCTAATTGGTTATGAGGACAATATACTATTTTTTTAAGAAGCCCTAAGTACCGTTTATTGGGTATTTATAGATAAATTGGGTAGTTTGAACGCCTTTGTAGTATAATTCTTTAGTATACTGGTGTAAAGACATCACCTACACCAAGGTCCTCTTGATTTCCCTTCTCAAAAAATAACCGGTAACGATGGTCGCCAGCACATCGGCGATGGGAAAAGAAATCCAAACGCCTAGTTCGCCATACAATTTTGGAAGAACCAGAATCAAGGGAATGAAGAAAAAACCTTGTCTGGAAAGTGTCAATAATAAGGCGGGAACGGCCTTGCCTATAGCCTGAAAATAGGCTGCACCAATAAGCTGCAAGGCTATGATCGGGGTTGCCGCAAATACCCAACGCATGGCATTTGGGGCATTTTCCAAAACAAAGGCATTGGTTTCCAAATCTTGGGCGGACATGTCCGGGTTATCGCTCAGGAAAAGTGCCGTAATTGCTTCGGGAAAAATCATGAGCCCTATGAAAACTACGGTCGCTAATAGAGAGGCGTAGGTGATTGCCGTATTGATGGTCTTTCGTACCCTATGGTATTTTCGGGCCCCATAATTAAATCCGGCAATGGGCAAAAATGCTTGGGTAACCCCAAATACCGGAAATAAGGCAAACATCAACATTCTGCCAATAATGGCATACACCGCCACCATCGCCTCACCGCCCAATGCGAACAATATATTGTTCATTATCAGATAAATAATACTCACCACCGCCTGCCTTGCCAAGGTTACAAAGCCTAACGATCCTATTTCGCTTACCACCGGTACATCCAATCCCAAATGTTTCCATTGGATTTTCATTTCGGAATGCCGGGAAAAGAAAAAGTAGCCAACATATAGAAAGCACAGTATGTAGCCGACCGTAGTGGCCCAGGCAGCGCCTGCCATCCCCCAATCAAAAACATAGATAAAGACATAGTCCATCAAGAGGTTACCTACGGAAGGAATAATCATGGCGATCATGGCAAATTTGGGTTTGCCTTCGGCCCTAATAACGGTATTCCCCATCATGCAAAGTGCCAAAAAAGGAACTCCGTACAGCACAATGGTATAATACACCTTGGCCGGATCGTATATTGCTCCTTTTCCCCCAAAAGCGGGAATGATGGACTCAATAAAAGTGAGGCCGACAATGACCATGGTAATGGTTATAATCAGGGTAAGGGTGATTTGGTTTCCGAAAGTCGTAAAGGCCTTTTCCTTATTTTCGGCACCAAGGGCCCTAGAGATGATGCTAGACCCTCCAACCCCAATGGCCATTCCCAAGGCCCCTATAAAGAACGAGACAGGAAGTACGACGTTAATGGCCGCAATGGCAATGGAGCCGATCCAGTTGCCAACGAAAATGGAATCGACCAAAACGTTCAAGGACATCACAAGAATTCCTATACTAGCCGGCACCGCCTGCCCTACCAATAGCTTTCCAATAGGCTGCTTGCCCAATTCTTCCGATGTGAATTTGGCCATAGGCCGATGTCTTTTGAATTAAAAATGGTATTAAACCACCGTAGCTGTGGAGGTCCTTTCGCTCAGAATTCCATCCGTTATGCCATCCCATAACTGAATTCTTCGCTCCAGGGCCCTTTGGGAAACTTCCAGTACCTCATCCCATTTATGAGGGTCGTTCCCGCAAAGTTCTATGATCATCTTCAACGAAAGGGGACCGTGTTCATCGCCATCCAGTTCTATATGTCTCCGTAGATAATACTCCAACTTGGGGTATAGAGGTGCCTTTTCGTTAGACTCGATGATCTTTAGAAACATATCTGGTATAAGTTCCTCCCTTCCAAAGGTGAAGGCCGCCGCAATTTTGTGGGCTTTGCCTTCCGCTATTACAGCGAAGGTAAATTGCATAAATTCCTTTACGGCATCCGGCAATTCTGATTGAAAGATACTTGTTTGGATATCGCCCGATTTTTTAACCGTATCAATAAAGGCTTCAACAGTGTTCGTATCGGCATCCACTTCCTGCATGGCTTCCAGGTACATCTCAAAATGGCTCTTGTAATTTCCGGCCTGGTCCCTATCAGTCTCTTCCTCCAAGACGATTTCGTTGATAAACCGGGCCGTATTCGTATTCTTTGATGGAATCCAAGGAGTGGTCACGCACGTTAGGTTTATCTGTAAGGCCTTTAGTAGGGACATGAAATCCCATACTGCATACACATGCCCTTCCATGAAAATCCGTACGTCCATTATGGTAGTCAACTCATTATATAACTGATGATTTTTTAAGGCAGTCCTTAAAGGTTCCAAGGCCTTTTCTATTTTCTCTATGTTTACTTTGCTCATACCTTTTTCAACTAGTTTAATGATGTGGGAGTACGCCAACCTTTTCCCAGGTTTCAATCCATTGCGCCATTAAGGTAACCCAGGCATCGCTATCATTTAAGCATGGGATGTGCTTGTAGCTTTCTCCCCCGGCTTCCATAAATTGATGCTTACCTTCCATGGCTATTTCCTCCAAGGTTTCCAAACAATCCGCCACAAAGGCAGGGGTTACCACGGCTAGCTTCTTCTTGCCTTCCTTTGCAAATCGTTCAAACTCGAAATCCGTATAGGGTTTTAACCAAGGATCGTTGGGCAAACGCGATTGGAAGGATACGCTCACCTTTTCCTCCGGTAGGTTCATTTGGGTACGTACCAGTTCCGTCATTTTATAACACTGATGCCTATAACAGGTATGATGGGCCACGGAATTGGTATGGCAGCAAGAACCGTCAATTTTACAATGATACTTTGTCGGGTCTGATTTTCGGATGTGGCGCTCCGGTATCCCATGGTAGGAAAACAGGATATGGTCGTACTCAAAATCCTTCAAACCTTCCTTAATGGAATCCGAAAGGACTCGGATATAGTCGGTATTTTTATAAAATGCCGGTAAGGTGGTAATTTTTAGTTCAGGAAAAAAAGCATCCTTCACTTCCAACGCCTTTACTACCACGGTTTCATAGGAAGACATGGCATAATGTGGGTATAAGGGCACCAACAAAACCTCGTCCACACCCTTATTCTTAAGCTCTTGAAGCGCATTTTTAATGGTCATGCTTCCATAGCGCATCCCCAGGGCTACGGGTATCTGGGATTGTTGACGCACTTTTTCCGTAAAGCGTTCCGAGAGTACGATCAAAGGGGAGCCCTCCTCCCACCAAATTTTTGAATAGGCCTCGGCCGATTTCTTAGGTCGGGTTTGCAAAATGATTCCCCGCACGATGATGTTCCGCAATACTTTTGGAACATCTATGACGCGTTCGTCCATAAGAAACTCGTCCAAATAGGGTTTTACATCCTTTGGGGTTGGACTATCTGGAGAACCCAGATTAACCAATAATACTCCTTTCATGCTCCTCATTAATTTTTGAATTGCAAAAATAAGACTTGGAAATAGATGATATTTTAATTTAGGCCATTAGTTTTCTATACTACCATAAACCCAATCAATTTCCATTCAATTAATTTCATAGCCCATCAAAATTTAGTATGTTGAAAATAAATAAAGAACGAATGGATTTACTTTTTAAGGATATTCCTAGGGAGTCACTAATGTATTTGGGCCTTACGGTTGCCACATTCGTAATACTTTATTGGAGTACACTTTTCGTGCTTCGAAGGTTAGGAAAAGACCCCAAATATCTATTGCCCGAAGGTGTTATGAAGCGTGTGGCCCTTCCTATTTTCCTCATATTTATCTCCATTATCATTCGGATGCATTCCTTCCGACAGCTTTTTGGTTTGACCGATGAAGCATATTGGTTCAAAAAGGCCAGTACCCTGTTGTTCATCTTTGCCATGACCTGGTTGATCATTGGGATATTAAAAGTGATGAAACAACTCATCATCCACAGGTATGATGTAAACACCACCGATAATCTAAAGGCCCGAAAAATCTATACCCAATTCAATATTCTGGAGCGCATCGTCATTTTCATAGTCATCATTCTGGCCGTTGGCGCGGCCCTTATGAGTTTTCAGGAAATCAGGGAATTGGGGCTTAGTATTTTTGCCTCCGCAGGGGTTGCCGGTATCATAATTGGATTTTCCGCCCAAAAATTGATAGGTACCGTCCTGGCAGGGATTCAGATAGCTATAGCACAACCTATAAAATTGGACGATGTGGTCATTGTGGAAGGCGAATGGGGTCGTATAGAGGAAATAACCCTAACCTATGTAGTGGTGAAAATCTGGGATAAACGTCGACTTATAGTTCCCACCCCCTATTTCATTGAAAAACCTTTCCAAAACTGGACCAAAACTTCTTCCGATATTTTGGGAACCGTTTTTTTATACACGGATTACAAGGTCCCTTTTGATGCATTGAGGGCAGAGCTAACGCGCATTTTGGAAAATACCGATTTATGGGATAAGGAAGTAAACGTACTACAGGTTACAGACAGCAAGGCCAATTATGTAGAGATAAGGGCGCTGATGAGCGCCAAGGATTCGCCAACGGCATGGGATTTGAGGGTACATGTACGGGAAAAATTAATAACTTTCCTTCAGGAGAAGTATCCCAAGAGCATTGTTCACAATAGGGTTCTGATGGGCAATCTTGAGACGGATTCTTCAAAGTAAAATAAAGGAACATGAGACGCATCTTTTTTTTAAGTTTACTTTTTATTTGCTACCATACCAAGGCACAAACCGTTACCTGTTCCCCATTGGACAAAGAGGCCGTGGTTTCCAAGATTGAACAGGTTCAAGATTTGGAAAAACCTGATTTTGGACAGACCATGGTAGCCATAGGCAAAACCTTCCTCAAAACTCCCTATGTGGCCAAAACCCTTGAAATTGGGGAAACGGAAACCTTGGTGGTCAACTTACAAGGGCTGGATTGCACCACGTTTGTGGAAAATGTGCTCGCATTTTCGTTGATGATGAAAGAGGACAAAACCTCATTCGAGAATTTCATAGAAACCCTAGAAACCATTCGGTATAAAGATGGCTATTTGGACGGCTACGCTTCCCGACTCCACTATTTTTCCGAATGGATCGCCAACAATGCCAAAAAAGGCCTGCTACAAGATATCACCGAGGAAATTGGAGGTGCCGAAATTACCAAGGACATCAACTTTATGAGCGAACATCGCGATCTCTATCCTTTTCTTTCGGACGATAGCAATTTCGAAAAGATAAAAGCTTCCGAAACGTATTTGAACAGTCGGCCCATTTGTGTCCTGGCCCAAGATCGGATTGCGGAAAACGAGCATTTGATCCAATCCGGGGATATCATTGCCCTTGCAACCTCCATCAATGGCCTGGACGTTACCCATACCGGAATTGCCACGCGGGAAGCGGATGGCAGAATCCATCTTCTCCACGCCTCTACAGGTTCTATGGAAGTGGAAGTTTCGGAAAAGCCGTTGGTAGAATATTTAAAAAAAGTCAAAGGGAATACAGGTATTATGGTGGCGAGGCCGCTTTAGCTTTCTCATAAATACCTTTCGGTTTAAAATTCAGTAATTCTATACCAAGTTAATACTAAGTTTCTATAGATCTACCCTGAAAATTACCGGCACAACAACTAGTCATGCTGAGTAAAAGGAAACATCCGATTCTAGAAGAGATTCTTCCCCAGTACTACGTACTTCGTCAGAATGACAAAAAAACTATGAACTACTCGCCAACGCCATCACATATTTCTTGGGTGTGGTGCCATACTTTTTCTTAAAAGCGGCAATAAAATGACTTGAGGTACTGTACCCAATTTTTAGCCCGATTTCGTTTACATTGTACTGACCGGATTCCAGAAGTTTTCGGGCATGTTCCATTTTATAATCAAATAGAAAACTGTATACGGAATCCCCATATATTTGTTTAAATCCTTCCTTCAATCGTTTTAGGCTCAATCCTATTTCCTTGGAAAGTTCATTCAAGGTAGGAGGTTCGGCCATGTTGGAGATGATGATTTCCTTCGCCTTTCTAATGCGTTTTACGTTGTCCTCGTCTATCAGGAATGGACACTGTTCTACATCGGCATCGGTATTCTTATTGAAGTACAAGGCTATCAACTCGTAAATTTTTCCTTTCAGATACAGGTTTTTAATAGTAGGGTGCAGATTGTAGTTAATTATCTGACTTAGAACCACGGCAATAGGGGGCGATACCGGCTCTTGGGCGTAATATTTTTTTTCCTGGTTCTCCTCACTAAGGAAGGGAATGTAACTCGCCTCATCGGAAAAAAGGGAGTGGAACTTTCGTATGCTCATCACCACAGAAACCATCCAGGAATTTGGTGCCAACATAAGGTTCAAAGGCAAATCCAATTGGGTATTGTACAACAATAACGAGTTCTCTTCTGATACCTCCAAAGCATAGTTCCCTTGATTGAAAACGAACTTACCGCCGCCCTTCAAACAGAAATGGAACTGAATATAACTCCTATTTATTTCCCGCGTAACTTGCTTACTTTCAGAAGTATTATTCTGGATTTTAAGTACGTAAAAGCTATTCTCTATCAACAGTTCCTCAAATGAACCTTTGGCGATGTTTTTACTTTCCATAGTACGGCTTATCAATTTACTTTATTTAGAATCTATCTAAACAATATCGTCGTAGGGTTTCCGCTAGACGTTGTAAAATTAAGGGTTTTGGGCCGATTTATGTTGTATTTTACCTAAAATCACTTCTGCCGATGCTTATAGTTCCTCTAGCGTTATTTTTATTTATCCTATGGTTCTATTTTTGTCCCCGCAACTATGAAGGCATACCATATTTCTAAACATAGCTCATTCTATACCATTGGCCTAAACTACAAAAAGGCCGATGCCGAGGTTAGGGGAAAATTCAGTTTGGACGATGCATCCATGACCGCGCTATTGGTAAAGGCGAAGGAAGAAGGCATTGATGGCCTGTTGGTAACTTCTACCTGCAATAGGACGGAACTTCACGGTTTCGCCCAGCACCCCTACCAATTGATAAAATTGTTGTGCGGTTTTTCCAAGGGAAGTGTGGAGGAATTTCAAGAAGTAGCCTATGTCTATAAGAACAAGGAGGCCATTTCCCATCTTTTTCGTGTAGGTACGGGACTGGACAGCCAGATTTTAGGGGATTTTGAGATAATTAGCCAATTAAAGCAAAGTTTTAACCGCTCCAAAAAAGTGGATATTGCCAATCCGTTCCTGGAACGGTTGGTCAACTCGGTCATCCAAGCCAGTAAGCGTATAAAAAACGAAACGGAAATATCGTCCGGGGCGACTTCGGTGGCGTTTGCATCGGTACAATATATTTTGAACAACGTTGAGAATATTTCGGAAAAGAACATCCTACTTTTCGGCACTGGCAAAATTGGTAGGAATACCTGCGAAAACCTCATCAAGCATACCAAAAATCCGCATATTACCTTGATCAACAGAACCAAGGAAACAGCGGATAAAGTAGGTGGGAAATTCAACCTCACGGTAAAGGATTATGGCGAACTGCAGGCCGAAATCAGAAAAACAGACGTCCTTGTAGTTGCTACGGGAGCCCAAAAACCCACCGTTTGCAAGGAACTCATCTATACCAAAAATCCATTATTGATCCTTGACCTATCCGTTCCCAAAAACGTGGATGACAATGTCATGGAACTGGATAACGTCTCCTTGGTGCATTTGGACCAGCTTTCACAAATAACGGACGAAACCTTGGAAAAGCGTAAACTTTTTATACCAGAGGCCGAAGCAATCATTGAGGATGTTAAGGAGGATTTCATCCAATGGCTGGAGACCCGTAAATTTGCGCCGGTCATAAAGGCCCTAAAAATGAAACTAAAGACCATGAAGGATGAGGAACTGGACTATCAATCCAAAAAGACATCGAATTTTGATGCCGTACAGGCGGATATCATATCCAATAGGATAATCCAAAAAATCACAAAGCAATTCGCAAACCACCTTAAGGACGACACTATCGATTCCGATTCTAGCCTAGCCCTTATCCAAAAAGTGTTTCAATTAGAGCTGGAAACAGAATGAGTAGAACAATCCGCATAGGCACACGCGATAGTGAATTGGCACTATGGCAAGCCACTACCGTAAAAGATCAATTGGAAGCTTTAGGGCATACCATAAAACTAGTCCCCGTAAAATCCACGGGCGACCTTGTTCTGGATAAGCCATTATATGAATTAGGGATCACAGGAATTTTTACCAAGACCTTGGACGTGGCCATGTTGAACGGTGAAATCGACATTGCGGTACATTCCATGAAGGATGTACCTACTATGCTCCCAAAAGGCATCGTCCAGGCTGCCGTTCTTAAAAGAGCCAACTATATGGACATTTTGGCCTTTAAGAACAATGAGGAATTTTTGGGTTCTCCCGATGGTATTATCGCAACCGGAAGTTTGCGAAGAAAGGCGCAATGGTTGAACCAATACCCAACCCATACGGTAGTGGATTTACGGGGAAATGTCAACAGCCGTTTGGAAAAGCTGAACAAAAACGATTGGAACGGAGCCATTTTTGCCGCCGCGGGATTGGAACGCATCGGCTTGGAACCTGAAAACACGATCGGACTCACATGGATGGTGCCAGCCCCGGCACAGGGTGCCATTATGGTCGTAGCCATGGAAAACGATTTGGAAATTCGTGAAATATGTGCCGAACTCAACCATAGGGAAACCGAAATCTGTACGAAATTGGAACGCGATTTCCTCAGGGAATTGGAAGGTGGCTGTTCAGCACCCATCGGGGCCCTGGCCTATATCGACAAGGAGGAAAAAGTAAACCTCAAAGGGGTCCTACTGACCATTGATGGCTCCCAAAAATTGGAAGCTGCCTTAACGGCCCCACTCGGAAAGCATGAGAATTTGGGAATTGATGCAGCCAAAAGTATTTTGAGCCGCGGAGGAAGGCGTTTAATGAACGAATTGCAGGGAGCCGACCTAAAAACCAACGTGTTTTCTACCAAAAAATTTACTGAAGCGCAACTGCAGAAATTCAGTTCGGGCATACGGGTAGATTCTGAGGATTTTATCAAAATAAGCCCCAACAGAATATCTCCGATTATTCTAAAAAAGAGCCTTGGGAACATCGTCTTCACTAGTAAGAATGCCGTGGAGAGCCTACTTACAAATTGTAGTCCGGCAGAACTTCAGTTTAAAAACATATACTGTGTAGGTAGAAAGACCAAAAGGTTGATCCAGAAAAAAATAGGACCTGTGGCCCATGTGGAGAACAGCGCCACCGATTTGGCCAACTACCTTGTTGAATATATGGATGGCACCCAAGTGACCTATTTTCATGGAAATCTTAGCTTGGAGGACCTCCCTACTATTTTAGAGGGGAACAATATCAATGTAAACAAAGTGGAGGCCTATAAGACCAAACTTTCAGGCAAGGCTATCCCTGAATCCGTTGAGGGAATTCTTTTTTACAGTCCTTCCACCATAGAAAGCTATCTCTTGAAAAACAAACCACATCAAGTTGCTTATTGTATCGGGGAAACTACGGCAACCGAAGCCCGGAAACATTTCAAGGAAGTGAAAGTTGCCAATATCCCGGATGTAGAAAGTGTTATTGAGTTGGTGAATTCCAATTATAGCCAATAGCTGATAGTAGTTAGAAAATACAAGTTCAAGAGCAAGAATCAAGCTCAAAAAAATGTTTAGCAATAACGAACAACCATCAACCAACAACGAAAAACGAGCAACCAAAAACCAACAACTAACAGCCAATAGCCAATAGCCAATAGCCAATAGCCAATAGCCAAAATATGATAAAGAACGATTTATTCCTTAGGGCCCTAAAAGGGGAAACGGTAGAAAGACCACCGGTCTGGATGATGCGCCAAGCGGGAAGGTACTTACCGGAATTTATGGAAATCAAGGAGAAATACGATTTTTTCACCCGATGCCAGACCCCAGAACTGGCTTCCGAAATTACCGTGCAACCCATACGAAGGTTTGGGATGGATGCCGCCATTCTCTTCAGCGATATTTTGGTGATTCCACAGGCGATGAACATCGAGGTACAGATGAAGCCCAATTTTGGACCCTATCTGCCAAATCCCGTACGAAACCGAAAGGATGTAAGCGAGGTAATCGTGCCAGATGTGGAAGAGGCATTGGATTATGTGATGCAGGCCATTACGGCCACCAAGGAGAAATTGAACGACGAAGTACCCCTAATCGGTTTTGCCGGTTCTCCTTGGACCATACTTTGTTACTGTGTGCAGGGCCAAGGAAGTAAGACCTTTGACAAGGCCAAGGAGTTCTGTTTTACGCAACCTGTGGCCGCCCATGAATTGCTTCAAAAGATAACGGATACTACCATTGCCTATTTAAAAGCTAAGGTAAAGGCCGGTGTAAATGCCGTACAGGTGTTCGACTCTTGGGGCGGTATGCTTTCCCCCACGGACTATCAGGAATTTTCATGGAAATACATCCAACAAATTGTAGATGCGCTTAAAGAAGAGACTCCCGTGATCGTTTTTGGTAAAGGATGCTGGTTCGCACTTAAGGAAATGTCCCAATCGGGTGCATCGGCTCTTGGTGTGGATTGGACATGTTCCGCGCAAAATGCCCGATATCTTACGGGAGGAAAAATAACCCTTCAAGGGAATTTCGACCCTGCCAGATTGTTATCCCCACCATCGGAAATCAAAAAAATGGTCACGCAAATGATCAATGAATTTGGCAAGGACAGGTATGTTGTGAATTTAGGACACGGAATCCTTCCAAACGTTCCGGTGGAAAATGCAAAGGCATTCATAGATGCCGTAAAAGAATATAAATTGGCGCACTGAACCATTTAATTTTTCCAAACCTTGCGCTTTACCTTTTCAAAGGGCCAAAGACTTCGTACTTTTAAGGAATGATTCCCATTGCGAACGGTACTTTTGAAATAACGCCTATCCATGAAAAATATGCATGGCGAATCTGTGATTTTGTAACGGTCAACACCTCAAGGCTTAAAACCTATTTCCCTCAAACCCTGACCGAAAATCTGACCCCGGAGCTCTCCAAATTATTCATCGACCAAAAAATTAAGGCCTTTAATAACAAAACCGAATTTGTGTTCGTGATAAAAAATACCATCGATAGAAGCGTAGCGGGTTTGCTCTTTGTGAAAAATCTTGATTTTGATAAAAAGGAGGCCGAAATTGCCTATTGTATCGGGTATCAGCACGAAGGTATTGGAATAACCACCATGGCCGTCAAAGAGATAACGGCTTGGGCATTCAAGGAACACGGCCTAAGAACATTACGCATCATTGTACATAAGTCGAATCCCGCAAGTATACGCATCGCAGAAAAGTGTGGGTATACGTGGAAGGAAACCTTGCCCAAAGAACATCAGCCACCAGCCATGCAACCTATGGATATGGAATTATATGTGAAAGCTTATGAAGGATAAATTTTTTGAGTATATACACCATCTACAGGATATCATAACCGATGCCTTGGAATCCATTGACGGGAAGGCCAAGTTTCATGAAGATAACTGGGAACGGCCCGAAGGCGGAGGCGGACGGACACGTGTCATCGAAAATGGGGATGTCTTCGAAAAAGGCGGCGTCAATATTTCGGGCGTTCATGGCGAATTACCCAAAAGCATGCAAGCGTATTTTGGGGTACAGGAGGCCGATTTCTTCGCCTGTGGACTTAGCCTCGTACTACACCCCAAAAACCCAATGGTGCCCACCGTTCATGCCAATTGGCGCTACTTTGAAATGTACGACAAAGACGGTAAGATTGTGGACCAGTGGTTTGGTGGGGGACAAGATTTGACCCCCTATTATGTATTCGAAGAGGATGCGGAACACTTTCATAAGGTTTGTAAAGCGGCATGCGACAAACACGACCCTTCGTTCTATCCAACCTATAAAAAGAAATGCGACGAATATTTCTGGAATTCCCACAGGGATGAAGCCCGAGGTATAGGAGGATTGTTTTTTGACTATTGTAAGAAGACCGAAAGTAGGTCCATGGAAGACTGGTACAATTTCGTCACCGAAGTAGGAAACAGTTTTTTGGACGGTTATATACCGATTGTTACAAAACGAAAAGACCTTCCTTACACCAAAGAACAAAGGGATTGGCAGGAAATTAGACGGGGCCGTTATGTGGAATTCAATTTGGTTCATGACAAAGGAACCTTGTTTGGATTACGCACCAACGGTCGTATAGAAAGTATCTTGATGAGTCTTCCACCACATGTGCAATGGAGGTACGATCATCATCCGGAAGCTGGGAGTGAAGAAGAAAAGTTGATTAACGTTTTGAAGCAACCAAGAGACTGGGTTTCCTAAAAAAGAATAGACCATGAAACAGAAGTTATATCAAATCGATGCCTTTACCAATAAACTGTTTGGTGGTAATCCTGCGGCCGTTTGCATTTTGGAAAAATGGTTGCCGGATGAAACCATGCAAAATATTGCAGCGGAAAACAATCTGGCAGAAACGGCTTTTGCCGTTCCCATCGAAAAAGGATATGAATTGCGCTGGTTTACCCCAGAATTGGAAGTGGACCTTTGCGGACACGCCACGTTGGCGACCGCTTTTGTGCTTTTTAATTTTTATAATCATAAAGAAAATATCATTCGGTTTTTGTCGCCAAGAAGTGGCGAGCTAACCGTCACTAAAGACCTTGATGGATGGATGACGATGGACTTTCCAACGGATGCCTTGAATCCAGTATCCAACATTCAGGCTATAAATAAAGCTATTGGAAGGGTACCCCTAGAAACCTATAAAGGCAAGACGGACTATTTATTGATTTATGAAACTCAGGAGGACATCGAAGATTTAAAACCAAACTTCCATTTATTGGACCAATTGGATTGCCGGGGTGTCATTGCGTCGGCCAAAGGAGATTCGGTCGATTTTGTATCACGTTTCTTTGCTCCTCAATGTGGTATACCGGAAGATCCCGTCACCGGATCGGCGCATACAACGCTTACGCCTTATTGGTCCCCTCGTCTCGGAAAAACATTGATGACGGCGAAACAGCTTTCTGCCCGCGGTGGCGATTTAACCTGCGAATATTTAGAAGACCGGGTGAAAATTTCGGGACAGGCGGTGTGTTATCTAATCGGTGAAATCACCTTTTAATTTATATTTATCACAACAAAAAATAGACCATGTACCCACTCATTAGAAACAGAAGATTACGCACGAATGAAGCCATACGAAGATTGGTCAGGGAGACTATTATTAGTCCGGATGATTTTTTGGTCCCGCTATTCGTAGTGGAAGGAAAAGGGATTAAAGAGGAAATTCCATCAATGCCCAATTACTTTCGGTTGAGTTTGGACAATCTTGAAAAAGAGGTAAAGGAACTTTGGAATCTAGGACTTTGTTCCGTGCTGTTGTTCGTAAAAGTGCCTGACAATCTCAAGGACAATGCCGGGTCTGAAGCGGTAAACGACAACGGCCTTATGCAGTTGGCCATCAAAACAGTCAAAAGTGCCTGTCCGGACATGTTGGTCATGACCGATGTGGCCCTTGATCCGTACTCCGCCTATGGGCATGACGGAATTGTCGCCATCGGGCAGATTTTGAACGATGAAACCGTGGAAGTGCTTGCCGAAATGAGTGTTTCCCATGCCAAAGCAGGTGCGGACTTTGTCGCTCCCAGTGATATGATGGATGGCAGGATTCTAAGCATCCGGGAAGCCTTGGATGACGAGGGCTACATCAACACGGGCATTATGAGCTACAGCGCCAAATACGCCAGTGCCTTTTACGGTCCGTTCAGGGATGCCTTGGATTCCGCGCCCGTCGACATCCAGAATGTACCCAAGGATAAAAAGACCTATCAGATGGATTATGCCAATCGGTTTGAAGCCATCAAGGAAACCCAACAGGATATTGATGAAGGTGCGGATATCGTTATGGTAAAACCCGGACTTTGCTATTTGGACATTGTCCGTGAAATAAAAAATGAAGTGGAGGTGCCCGTAGCCGTGTATCAGGTCTCGGGAGAATACGCTATGGTAAAGGCCGCCGCAGAAAAAGGCTGGCTGGACCATGATGCCGTGATGATGGAGCAACTAACGGCCATCAAACGGGCCGGTGCCAATATCGTTGCATCCTATTTCGCTAAAGATGTAGTCAAATTGCTCAATAGCTAAAAATGGTATTGTCTTTACTGTTGTTGTGGCATCAGGATGCTATCGGTGATTTCAATAAGTTATATTTGAAATACGCACAAACCTGTCATGCCTAAAATTATTTTCTTTCTTTTTATTGCTATTTGCCCGGAGCTGGTTTTTGGACAAAACCAAGGCGTTGGCACAATCCAAGAGTCCACTTATCCTTTTGATTATGAATTGGTTTACAAGCAGGTCGATTCGATTATAATCAACGGTATTAAAAATAATGCCTTTCCGGGAGCTCAAGTCTTGGTTGCCAAAAATGACTCCATCCTATTTCATGAAGCCTTTGGATTTCATACCTATGATAGCGTACAACCCGTGGCTTTGGACGATTTGTACGATCTCGCTTCGGTAACAAAAATTACGGGGCCATTACCGGCCATCATGAAATTGGTGGGCGAGGGCAAATTGGATTTGGATGTCCCTTTTAGTACCTATTGGAAACCTTGGAAGCGACGGAAAGATAAGAAGGATATCACCCTCAGGGAGATATTGGCACATCAGGCAGGACTGGAACCCTATATCGTCTTTTTGAACGAAACATTGAAAAAGAACGGTCGGTTTAAAAGTAGGTTCCTACGAAAATCCAGAAGTCACCGATTTGACAAACAAGCCTTTGAGGATATCTATGTAAAAAGTAAGTTCAACCGAAAAATGTATCAGATGATAAACCGCTCCAAGGTGTCGGAAGAAAAAAGGTATCGGTATTCTGGACTGACCTTCCTTATTTTTCCGAAAATAATCACAGACTTGACCGGTGTTCCCTATGATAAATATATCGAGTATAATTTCTATAGACCCATTGGGGCCAGCACCTTGGGCTTTTTGCCTTCCACTAAAAATTTTCCGAATCGTATCGTTCCTACAGAAATGGACACCCTATACCGACACACTTTGACCCAAGGATGGGTGCATGATGAAAACGCATCTTTATTGGGAGGCATTTCAGGAAACGCCGGATTGTTTGGAACTGCAGAGGATTTGGCCAAAATAATGCAGCTTTATACGCGGTATGGCGAATACCGAGGAAACCAAATTTTACCCGAAGCCGTGGTCAAGGAATTTATCAAAGTGCAATATAAGGAAAACGATAACCGTAGAGGTTTGGGGTTTGACAAACCCTTGTTAGGAAACGATACCTTGGCCCTGAAGGATGCCTACCCTGCCCCAGAAGTAAGTGCGGAAAGCTTTGGACATAGTGGATTTACAGGAACATTTGTCTGGGCGGACCCTGAAAACCAACTGGTATATATTTTTCTTTCAAACAGGGTATACCCTACCAGGGAACATAGGGCACTGTACGACATGAATATAAGATCGGCCGTTCAACAGGTTTTCTACAAGGCCTTACAACTATAACAGCCCTAACTTTAAAACAATGTTCCTTTCCTTTTGAGCTATGTGCAACAGGATTAAATTGGTATCTTAGGCTCTCAAAACTATTGTATGGGATTGCTCATTTTTTACGCTGTTATATCCATTTTTTTCTCATTTCTGTGCTCCATTCTGGAAGCTGTACTGTTGAGTATCACCCCAACTTTTGTGAACGTTAAAAAAAGGGAAGGAAAAACCTATGCGATATCGCTAGAAGAACTAAAACAGGATGTGGACAAACCCCTCATTGCCATACTTACCCTAAATACCGTTGCCCATACGGTGGGAGCTATTTTGGTGGGAGTACAGGCAAAAGTAGCCTATACGGAAATGTATGGAAGTACCACCCGTTCCATAGCTGGGATTGAATTTACCGAGGATCTTATGGTAGGTGTAGTCTCTACGATTATGACCATTTTGATATTGGTCGCCTCAGAAATTATACCTAAGACGATTGGTGCTACCTATTGGAAGCAACTCGCCAATTTTACCGCAAAGGCGCTAAAGGCCATGGTGCTTGTTCTAAAATACACCGGTTTGCTTTGGTTGTTACAACTCTTCACCAAATTGGTCGGGGGCAAGGGCCATCATGGCAGTGTGCTGAGCAGGGAGGATTTTACAGCTATGACAGATATGGCCCATGAGGAAGGTGTTTTTCAAAAGTCGGAATCGACCATCATTAAAAACCTGTTACGTTTTGAAGAAGTTCAAGTGAAGGATATTATGACACCCAGGGCCGTAATGAAAATTGCTTCCTCCGATCAAACCATCCAGTCCTTTTTTGAGGAAAATCCAAAGTTGCGCTTTTCCCGGATTCCGATTTTTGAGGAAAAGGTGGACAACATTACCGGTTTCGTCCTTAAGGACAATGTCTATGAGGAAATCATCCATAAAAACGGGGAATTGCCCTTGGTAGAGATAAAGCGTGACATTCTATTGACAAAGCGTGATACACCCATTCCAAAACTCTTCGATACGTTCGTAAACAAGCGGGAGCACATTGCATTGGTAATGGACGAATACGGTTCCGTAAGTGGACTAGTGACCATGGAAGATGTTATTGAGACCCTTCTAGGGCTTGAAATCATGGACGAGAGCGATAATGTGGCAGACCTACAATTGCTGGCCCGTAAAAACTGGGAAAATAGGGCCAAACAAAGTGGTGTCATTGAAAAGAATCCAGTTGTGGAGGATGCTACAAAAGAAAAAGAAGAATAACCATACATGGAAACTGCCTTTATCCAAACACCTTTGGGAATTGCAAAGTTGGAAGGAGATGCAAACGGACTCAACTCCATCACTGTTTTGAATACCGATGAAACACTTACCGATATCATTCCTCCAGACCTGGAAGAAGCCGCCTATCAATTAAAGGAATACTTTGAAGGCTCAAGAACACAATTCGATTTGTCCCTAAACCCATCCGGAACCGATTTTCAAAAATCCGTTTGGAAGGCCTTGCAGGATATTCCCTATGGTAAGACGGTTACCTACTTGGACTTGAGCAAAACCTTGGGCGATGTAAAGGCCATTAGGGCCGTGGCCTCAGCAAATGGAAAAAATCCCTTGTGGATCGTGGTTCCATGTCATAGGGTCATTGGTAGTGATGGTTCCCTTACGGGCTACGCCGGCGGCCTACACCGTAAAAAATGGCTACTGGAACATGAAAACCCTGTTAAACAGCAGACACTTTTTTAAATTTTACAAACCAATCGGTCTATTAGCTATTTTCATTCAAGTAATAATTTCTATTTCAAGGTAAAACACCGATTGAATTGGATGTAAATCTATTTTTACCATATCGTATTAATTTTTTCTAAACCTAAAAAAGACTACTTGGTCGGTTCCCTAAATTTTACCTCTTTGATAAGATTAATCTTATTGAAATTAAAATATTATCCTAACTTGGAAGGCCTAACCATTATGCCTGAGTATGTTACACAAACTGAATTTGGAACACATCCTATTTTTGGATATCGAAACCGTCCCGGAAAAAGAACAGTTCCAAGAATTGGACGACGCGAAACAAGAACTCTGGGAGCAAAAATCCAAATACCAACGAAAGGAAGAGTTTACCGCCGAGGAATTTTATGATCGGGCCGGTATTTGGGCAGAGTTTGGCAAAGTCATCTGTATTTCCGTAGGGTATTTTAAAATGCAGGGCGAAACCCTCCAATTTAGGGTTACCACGTTTCACGGGGATGAATCCAAACTTTTAAAGGATTTCAAAAACCTTTTGAACGGGCATTTCAGCGAAGCCAAACACCTCCTCTGCGCCCACAATGGTAAGGAGTTCGATTTTCCCTATATCGCCCGCCGGATGATCATTAATGGTATCTCCCTACCTTGGAAACTGGACCTTTTTGGAAAGAAACCCTGGGAAGTGCCCCATTTGGATACCATGGACCTTTGGAAATTTGGGGATTACAAACATTATACCTCCTTAAAACTAATGGCCAATATTTTAGGAATCTCCTCACCTAAGGAAGACATTGATGGCAGTATGGTGCGGGACGTCTTCTACGAAGAGAAAAACCTGGACCGCATCATTAAATATTGTGAGTTGGATGTGGTTACCACCGCCCAAGTCTTCTTAAGATTACGAAACGAGCCGCTGTTGGAGGATTATCAGATAAGGAAGGTGTAAGGCCCCCTAACCCCCAAAGAGGGAAGTTGCTTGTTGGTATTTGGTGGTTTGCTTATTTTTTAAATCCTTCTCAATGTCAAAATAAGACACCGTAATCTGGCTTACGAACGATATTTAAATCAGTAAACATCGGTTGGATTGATATGGGTGTAATTTATTAAATTCTAACTTTTGCAAATAAAACAGGGCAGCCCAATGAGCTGCCCTATAAAATAAATATTCGAGTTAGTATGGTTACTATTTCAAATCAAACCTGTCCAAGTTCATCACTTTAGTCCACACCTTAACAAAGTCCTTTACAAACTTCTCCTTGGAATCAGAAGTAGCATATACCTCAGCTAGGGCCCTCAATTCCGAGTTAGATCCAAAAATCAAATCCACACGCGTACCTGTCCACTTCTTGGCACCCGTTTTACGGTCGGTTCCTTCAAACAGGGAATCATCATCCGAAATAGATTTCCAAGTTGTTCCCATATTCAATAGGTTTACAAAGAAATCATTGGTCAATTGATCCTTCTTATCGGTAAAAATACCGTGATTGGAACCATCCGCATTGGCACCCAAGGCACGCATACCTCCTACCAATACCGTCATTTCAGGTGGCGTCAAGGTCAATAGATTCGCCCTGTCCACCAACAATTCCTCACCTTTAACAGAATACTTTCCTTTGGTAAAGTTCCTGAATCCGTCCGCCAATGGTTCCAAAGCTTCGAATGCCTCGGCATCGGTATTCTCTTGGGTGGCATCGGTTCTTCCTGGTGAAAATGGCACGGTTACTTCATGACCGGCATTATGCGCGGCCTTTTCTACGGCAGCGGTTCCAGCTAAGACTACCAAATCCGCAAAAGAAACTTTTTTGTTTCCAGATTGGCCATCGTTGAATTCTTTTTGGATACGTTCCAAAGTATCAATGACTTCTGCCAGTTGGGTTGGATTGTTGGCTTTCCAGTTCTTCTGTGGAGCCAAACGGATACGTCCGCCATTGGCACCACCTCTTTTATCAGAATCCCTGTAAATAGAAGCTGCTCCCCACGCGGCTGAAACCATACTGGACAATGACAATCCAGAAGCCAAAATGTTTTTCTTCAATTCAGCGATATCGGAATCATTTACCAACTCATGGTCTACCGCAGGAACGGGATCTTGCCATAAAAGAACTTCTTCTGGAACTTCGGGCCCTAAATATCTATCCAATGGCCCCATGTCCCTGTGCGTTAATTTAAACCACGCTCTTGCATAGGCATCCGCAAACTCATCCGGATTTTCCAAAAAGTGTCTGGATATCTTTTCGTAAGCGGGGTCCATACGTAATGACATATCGGTTACCAACATAAAAGGTTGATGTGTTTTCCCTTCAATATGCGCATCCGGAACGGTACCTGCTCCAGCATCCCCTACGGGCTTGTACTGCCATGCCCCTGCGGGACTTTTTGTCAATTCCCACTCAAACCCAAATAGGTTTTTAAAGTAATTATGGCTCCACTTTGTAGGAGTCTGGCTCCAAGCACCTTCCAGTCCACTAGTAATCGTATCTGCACCTACACCACTATTGAAGTTGTTTTTCCATCCCATACTCTGCATGGTGATGTCCGCACCAGCTGGTTCTGACTCCAAAAATTCGGAATCCTTGGCAGCACCGTGCGTTTTACCAAATGTATGTCCCCCGGCAATCAAGGCTACAGTCTCATAATCGTCCATCGCCATTCTACCAAAGGTTTCACGGATATAATGTGCCGCTTCCATCGGATCTGGATTGGCATTGTGCCCTTCCGGATTCACATAAATAAGCCCCATGTGGGCAGCTCCCAAGGGATTTTCCAGTTTGTTGCCATCAGAATCATAACGCTCCTTATTGCCCAACCATTCGGTCTCGGAACCCCAATAAATGTCCTCTTCAGGCTGCCAGATATCCTCACGGCCACCGCCAAAACCGAACATCTTAAGTCCCATGGACTCGTGGGCCACGTTTCCGGCCAATATCAACAAATCTGCCCAGGAAATCTGTTTCCCGTATTTTTGTTTGATGGGCCATAATAACAATCTGGCCTTGTCCAAGTTTGCGTTATCCGGCCAACTGTTCAAAGGTGCAAAACGTTGATTACCGGTACTTCCGCCCCCTCGTCCATCGGATATTCTGTAAGTTCCCGCGGCATGCCAGGTCATCCTAATGAAGAAGGGGCCATAGTGTCCATAATCCGCTGGCCACCAATCCTGACTGTCGGTCATTAGATCGGTCAAATCCTTTTTGATGGCCGCCAAATCCAATTTTTTGAATTCCTCGGCATAGTTGAAGTCAGGATCCATGGGGTCCGACTTGGAAGAATGCAACCTCAAAATGTTCAGGTTCAACATATTGGGCCACCAATCCCTGTTAGTGGTTCCTCCGCCTGCAGATTGGTTCATTTGCCCGTTCAAAAATGGGCAAGCGGCGGCTTCTGAATCGTTCACGTCCCATGCTTCTCCATGGGGATTTTTACTAGTATCCATTGTCTCTAAGTTTTTAAGTTCCAGTAACCGTAAAGGTACCAAATTAGGGCCTGAAATGAATAGCTATTTTCTTGTTTTGACTTATTTCAATATCGATTTTGTCTATGCAGGAGGTCCTCCAGATATCTAGAAAAAAGACCCGACGTGCATTTGGCATGTCGGGTCCTAATAATAGGAAAAATGAATTGGTTCCGGGGGAATACGGGACGAATTAAAAACTTAATTTTTATAGAATTTGGTGCTTTTATAGGTTTCGCCATCCTTAACTTGAAGGATGTACATTCCGGTGGCGAGATCGGCCACCTGAATAGGCCCATTGTTTACCTGACCTATTTTTAATTCAATTCCGGCAGAAGAGATAATTCGATACATTGCTGAATCACTTAATTCGGTCAGAAGGCTTATTTGGTTTATTGCAGGATTGGGATATACGGAAAAGTTGATGCCTTGGTCCGTACTTAGAGTCTGGAATACATCCAAGGGCCCTACCATGGTGTTGGTTCCTTCGAAGGTAAACCTGTATTCCATACCAAATTCCGAGGCCATATTTTGAGAGCAAAAGGTCCTAACCCGCACTATGTAGGCTTCGTTCTGAACCAAACCTGATAGGGCCTTTGAATGAGTCGTGGTAAAGTCTGAAATCCACGTATCATCCTTTTCGTTTCTGTACTGGATTTCATAGAGACCATCCGCCATTTCGTCCCATTCCAAGGAAATTTCTTTTTCAAGCGCGTTTGCCAGTGCCAATCCCATGGGTGCCTCCAAACTACATTCCGTAAAGGAAGCTCCCGAAACGATCAAGGAAAAATCCTGTTCATCCTGCAATAACCCTCCTTTATGGGAAACAATGATAGTATACGTGCCTTGGGCATTAGGTATTTCAATTTTCTCAAATGGATCTACCACATTATCGCCTTGTTCAGCTGGAGCATTTGGGTTTTTGGGATTCAGTTTCCAGGGAAGAAAGGTTCTTCCGTTTTGGGTTATTCTGATGTCCAAATCGTTTACGAGTGCGGGTGTACCATCGTTCAACGTTCCCCGATTTATATATTCCGATGCAGGATCGGTCCATGAAATGGAAGCCGTAAGTGTCTCGCCAGCTGTTGCCTTAATCGTAAATTCAAATGTTTCTCCCGATGCCAAGGTACTTTCCGAAACATACGTACTAAAATCCTTTTGAAACAATAGCTCTGCAGCCTTTTTTGCATTCATCACGCCCCATCCCATCTTATAATCCGGACCCGGAGCATCCACGTCATCCGCGGTATGCAAAGCCAAGCCTTTTAGGGTGGCGGCCTTTAAATAAGAGCCATAAAGTTGTTCGTTATACTGTTGCAGTAACAATAGGGCACCTGTGACGCCTGGTGTTGCCATGGAAGTACCCGAGGATACATCATAGCTGGTATCTCCTTTCGCATCTGTTGAAATAATGGAGGATCCGTCTCCGGCCAAATCGGGTTTTATTCTTCCATCGTCCACAGGGCCATAACTGCTATAGGACGATACCGATGCTTCTTTTAAGTTTCCCCTTATATCGATTCTAGTATTGGATCCCGCCACAGTAATCCCGTTTTTGGCCACGGTAAACCCCAGGAGCAAATCGAAACCATCTTCACTATTTCCAAAAATAGGGAATTCGTTATCCCCACTATGCCGTGCATTCCCCGCCGCCGTTACCATAAGATAGTAGGGGGCGTTGAACATGATATTGTCCCAGTCCTGGGCTACCTTGATATAGGAACCAAAATACCAATCCGGTACTCGGTCCGATTTTATGCCGTAGGAATGATTGGATAACAATAGACCGTTTGCAGCGGCAGACGCAACCTCAATCTTGTCCCGAGTCCAGTCATGGGAAAGCACATGGGCCCTATAGGCAACTCCCTGGGCATCCCTTTTTATCCCTGAGGAAATCAAACTTCCCGTGACCATGGTGGCATGCGCATCGATTTCGGTGCTTTCGTCATAAATAATTGCCCGATCATCAAATTCTTGGTGGGAGGTCAGCGCAACTCCCGCATCCCAAACCCCTACCTGCATTCCCAAACCGTCCAGATCCAAATTTAATAGTCCATTGCTATGCAGTGCAGAAGCCCTGGAAGCTTGGCTGGCATTATCTGCATAAGTTTCATAATAAATGGGGCTTCCATCCTGACCAATTTCCTGTAATTCCACCTTTTTACCGTCGGGCAAAACCTCTTTTATTTTCAGTTTATTCGCTTTGGCCATAGCCAAAATCTTGGACCTATTGGCTTCATAATCGAATTCAAGGTCAACTTGCATGGAACCAAATTTGGAAAAATCATATTCCTGCTTAATTAAGGACTTAAATTCCTTTGATTGCGCAGCCATTCGTAGGCTTCCAAAAACAAGAAAAAAGAGAAGCGAAATCTTTACGCCCCTATGGAAAAAATAATATCTATAGTCCATAACATAAATAAATTATGTAAGATTTGGACTACAATATTATTGAATGACTCGAATCGGGAAATTCGGTACATCCATAAATTCGATGAACTACATAGTAGTTTTAAAAAGGGTGTTGTGAAAGTATCTTTTTTTGATGTTTGTAAGGTTATTCCTTCTTTTTATTTGTTCAACTTTAAAACGATATATACGGGAAAATGATCGCTATAACCGCCCAGGTATTTCCTTCCTACAAAGGTCCTAAAAGGATTACCCTTATATTTTCCCTTTAGTTCCTTTAGAAAATCCTGGTCAAAGATATTGGCGGTGTCAAAACTATGGCTTCCCTTTTCATATTTATAGAATCTATGGGAGAGTAGTATTTGGTCAAAAAGACTCCAGGTTTTTTTATAACTGGCGCTACCCCGGGATTTGGGTATATGAAGGCTTTCCATCGGGTTGTGCAACCCCGTATTTTGTAAAAGGGACTGGATGCTACTGGACGAGGGGTCGTCATTGAAATCGCCCATTACGATATACTTAGGGTCGGTTTCATCCCTTTGAATAGCGACCATCTTTCTTTTTATAACCTCGGCTGCGGCAATTCTCTTATATTCGGTGCTTTCCACACCCTCCCTTCTTGAAGGCCAATGGTTTACGAACAGGTGTATTTTCTCGCCATTCAGTAGTCCGCAGACATAGAGTATATCTCTGGTAGTATCACGTTCTCCATCTGGATTGCTGATTATAAGTGGAATTGCTCCGGAGGTGAGCACCTTAAAATATTTTTTGCGGTAAATGAGCCCTGTGTCGATTCCCCGTTCATCGGGAGATTCATAGTGTACAAAATCATAATCCACATCCTCTAGAGGCTCCGTTTCAATCAGGTCCTTTAAGACAGAGCGATTCTCAACTTCGGCAACGCCTACTATTACGGGTGGATATGGATTTGCGAATTGTCCTATGCCAAATATGGTCTTGGCTAGACCGGATAATTTCTTGCGATACTTCTTCTGGGTCCAGTTCTTATATCCGTCCGGGGTAAAATCTTCATCCAACGTACGGACATTGTTCTTAGGGTCAAAAAGATTCTCCAAATTGTAGAAGGCAATGGTATATAAATGTTTGGAAGTTTTCTTTTTGAAGAATGGAAATCGCATGTCCTTTTTTTAAGGGGCCATAAAATTACTAAAATAGCATAGGCGGTTTTCCGTAATTTTGCACTTTACATATATATGTTAGAGAAGAAGACCATAGAGTACGAAAAGGCAGTCCTTATTGGAATCATCAATAGGGAACAAAACGAAGAGAAAGTAACGGAGTATCTAGATGAATTGGAGTTCCTTACCTACACGGCGGGTGGGGAGGTCATAAAACGTTTTGTCCAAAAAGTGGACGTCCCCAATCCAAAAACACTTATTGGCAGCGGGAAAATGGAAGAGGTAGAACGTTTTGTGGAAGAAAACGAAATTGGTTCCGTCATTTTTGACGATGAGCTTAGCCCTGCCCAACAGCGGAACATAGAAAAACAATTGCGGTGCAAAATTATAGACCGTACCAGCCTTATTTTGGACATCTTTGCCCAACGAGCTCAAACCAGTTATGCCAGAACGCAGGTAGAGTTGGCACAGTATGAATATCTATTGCCCCGCCTCACCGGTCTGTGGACCCACTTGGAAAGGCAAAAAGGGGGTATCGGGATGCGAGGTCCGGGTGAAACGGAAATTGAGACGGATAGACGTATCGTCCGCGACCGAATCACCTTGCTCAAAAAGAAACTCGAAAAGATTGACCGACAAATGGAGACCCAACGAGGGAACCGAGGCTCCTTGGTGCGTGTCGCTTTGGTAGGATATACCAATGTGGGCAAATCCACCCTAATGAACGTCATCAGCAAAAGCGAGGTTTTTGCGGAAAATAAACTTTTTGCCACGTTGGATACCACAGTTAGAAAAGTGGTATTGGGCAATCTTCCCTTTTTACTAAGCGACACCGTAGGGTTCATTCGCAAACTCCCTACCCAACTGGTAGAAAGCTTTAAAAGTACTTTGGACGAAGTACGTGAGGCCGACCTTCTACTGCATATCGTTGACATTTCCCATCCCCAATTTGAGGAACATATCCATTCGGTCAACGAAATCCTTACGGATATCAAAAGCTCCGAGAAAAAGACCATTATGGTCTTTAATAAAATTGATCAATATACGAATGAGGTTATTGCCGAAGATGATCTCATGACCGAGAAAACCTCCAGACATTTTACCATTGAGGAATGGAAACGCACTTGGATGGAAAAAGTGGGCGATAGGGCCTTGTTCATTTCCGCTTTAAATAAAGAAAATCTGGATGAATTCAGAAAACGGGTGTACCAGGAGGTCAGGGACATACATGTGACACGTTTTCCCTACAATAATTTCCTTTATCCGGAGAATTTGGACGAATACCAATAGCCATTTAAAGACTTTGGTGTCGTTCATCGATCAAATCAAACCTCTCATATTTTACACCACATTTTGGATTGGGTTCACAACATAAATGCGGTACAAATTGAATCTAGGCCGTACCTTTACTCTGTGTTTAAGTGATAGTGTTGACCCCAAATCAGTATTTAACTTCTTAAGCTAAAAGTAAAAACCCCAAGTTTTACGATACCTACTTAACCAAAAAGCCCTCCTAAAAAGGAGGGCTTTTTATTCTAATAATACTAGTCTTTTCCTAGAAAGCGTAGTTAAGACCAAACAGCACATACGTCTGTAGATCGTTCTCCACGTCATCAAAGGAAGTAGCCGTTGCCGGTGTTTGGTTCAAGGCATAGTTTAGGGCCTCTTGCTTGTTATTCCTTAGACCGAACTCAAAACCGAGTCCAATGCCATTCCAAAGCGTATAGCCAAAGGAATTGATCCACGTGTAATTGGACAAGTCACCGCTTTTATAGCTTTGGAACATAGAAAGATTGGTCTTAAAGTTAACGGCACCTATTTTTCTGGTGTAATCCGCCACGATCTTGGCTCCCAAAGAAGACTCAAAAACAGCGTCGTTCTTGCTAAACACAAAGTTGTAGTTCAAGGGATGGATGACCACTACCAAATCCGTAATTGGGGTCCACGTAGCACCAACTCCCAAATCCAAATAACCAGGATCGTTGAAATTGCTCAATAAGGTGGTTCTGTACTCGCCCAAACCGGATATGGCGAATTTTTCGCTCAATTTTTGACCGTACAAGGAGGAAATAGTAAATACGTCCGATGCCTGTCTGAAGCTGTCATCATCGCTAGGGTCATCCTTGTCATCGAACTTAACCCAGGCAAGATTTACGTTCATGGAGTTTCTCCAAAAAAACTTCTCCTGCTTTAGGTTTGCGAATCCGTTTACGGTAACACCAATATTTCCGGAAGAGTTGTTGGGAGAACCTTGGGCATACCAGTTGTTGAAATTGGTCAAGTTGGCTCCTATGGTACCAAAAGCACCTTTTTTCCAGCCCGGAAGTGCGTCAATTTTTGCCTGAATGGCGTCTACCCTACCCTGAATAGCGGCAATGGAATCCTTTTTAGGGGCCATCTCCGCTTTTAATTCCGCTTCGGTCTGTGCAAATCCAAAAGCGCATCCCAAAAGAAGGAATGTAACTAAGAAAGTGTTTTTCATGATTTAGTGTTTATTTCAATTAGACACCAAATTTACGAATAGTCACTTTTTAGATATAGAAATTGACTGATTATTTACGCTTGAAAAGGGGTACAGAAGAACAGGCTTCCCCGTACATGATGGACTTGGCCACTTTCTGCAGTTTTTGTGTCAAAAAAATGTAGGCGTTCGGGGGAACCGGTCTTTTACTACAACCCTTTACAATTATAGGGATATCTTGGTATGGGGAAAGGTCCAAAGTATTTATGACATCGTAGTAAAGTGCGGTCTCCAAATCCTCCAGTGAACCCTGTACAATTCTTTTGGCGATAGGTTGTAATTTGGTCGTAATCAACATAAACGCCCATCCGGGCACAATGGCATCACTGGAACAAGTTAGCGCCACATAACAGTCCTGATATTGGCTCCAATCATACTCCTCCAGAGCTGTCCTGAACTCTTTTTCCCTCAGAATAATGCCTTCGTACAACCAGTACTTTATGTCCAAAAGTTTCCGTTCACCGGTAGGATAATGGTCTTCCAGGTTGAAAGTGAACAGTTTGCTGTTAGCGACCCGATTGATGATTTCCTCTGCCATACCATTCCTTATTTGGCCGAAATTTATAACAATCCCAGTTCCAACTTAGCCTCCTCGCTCATCAAATCTTGGGTCCATGGAGGGTCGAAGGTAATCTCTACCTCGGCGTCCTTGATGGCATCCAAGGATTTTACCTTTTCCTCCACCTCCACTGGAAGTGTTTCGGCAACCGGACAGTTGGGGGAAGTCAAGGTCATCAATATTTTAACCTCCTTGTCCTCATTGACCAGTACATCATAAATTAGTCCCAATTCATATATATCCACAGGAATCTCAGGATCGTAAATGGTCTTGAGCACCTTTACGATTTTCTCCCCCAATTCTGAGGTATCCGTTCCTACTACTTCTTCGTTCATATCTATTACTTTATTTGGGTTTGATAGGCCACTGCATAGAGTTTCAACTGCTTGATCATACTCACCAGTCCGTTGGCCCTTGTGGGCGATAAATGTTCCTTAAGTCCTATTTTATCTATAAAATCGGTGTCAGCCTCAATGATATCCTTAGGTTTTTGGTTGCTGAATGCACGTATCAAAATGGCGATGATTCCTTTGGTGATAATGGCATCGCTGTCCGCTGTGAACACCAATTTATCATCCTGCAATTCTGCATGCACCCACACCTTACTCTGGCAACCTTTGATGATATTGTCATCGGTCTTATAGGCATCTTCAATCAAAGGTAACGACTTGCCCAATTCTATCATATATTCATAACGCTGCATCCAGTCATCAAACATGGAAAACTCGTCTATAATTTCTTCCTGTATTTCTTTTATCTGCATGTATTGTTTTCTACAAAAATACAATAGGAATTCTTGGTAATCAAAAGTTTAGTCTTACTCTAACAAATTGCCTTACAACAACATGTTTCGAGCCCTTTGTACACCTTCGACCAAAGTATCTACTTCGGCCATAGTATTATAAAAACTAAAGCTGGCCCTTACCGTACCCGGAATTTTATAAAAATCCATGATGGGTTGGGCACAATGATGGCCGGTTCGTACGGCGATGCCCAATTTGTCCAAAATAGTGCCAATATCATAGGGATGTACCCCCTCGATATTGAAGGAGATGACCGAGGTCTTGCGTTGTGCCGTACCATATATTTTGAGTCCCTCTATTTTCAGAAGCTCACTGGTGGCATAGGCCAGTAAATCGGCCTCATATTCCGCTATATTCTTAAATCCTATTTGGTGCATGTAATCCAGTGCCGCACCAAAAGCGATGCCTCCACAAATATTTGGGGTGCCTGCTTCAAACTTATGGGGGAGATCGGCATAGGTGGTTTTTTCGAAGGTCACTTCAGCAATCATTTCCCCACCCCCTTGATAGGGCGGTAGTTTATTCAACCATTCCTCTTTACCATAAAGCATACCTACTCCGGTAGGGCCGCATATTTTGTGGGCGGAGCAGGTATAGAAATCCACATCCAACGCTTGCATATCGGCGACAATATGGGATGCGGCCTGTGCACCGTCTATCAATACTGCGGCACCCACACCATGGGCCTTCTTAATTATTTCATCTATAGGATTAATGGTTCCCAAGGCATTCGATACATGGTTACAAAAGACCACTTTGGTTTTGTTGGACAACATTTTTTCATATTCCTCCATCATCAAATCCCCTTCCATGTTCATTGGAATAACCTTCAAAATGGTCCCTGTTCGCTCGCACAACATTTGCCATGGCACAATGTTGGAATGATGCTCCATGGCAGAGACTATGATTTCATCGCCGTCTTCCAATAACGCAGCAAACCCGTTAGCGACCAAGTTGATGCTATGCGTTGTTCCCGAGGTAAAAATTATTTCATAGGGTTTGGCCGCATTAAAATGCTTCTGGATTTTTATTCTGGCCTGCTCGTACTTATCCGTTGCCTCCTGTGAAAGGGTGTGAACGCCTCTGTGGATGTTGGCATTGTAGTTTTCATAATAATCCACGATGGCTTCAATGACCTGTTTTGGAGTCTGCGAGGTCGCCGCATTGTCCAAATACACCAAAGGCCTGTCATTGACCTTTCTCTTTAGGATGGGAAAATCTTCGCGTATCTTATTTATATCCAACATATCGATGTATTGATATACAAAGATACCCGATAGCCAAGACATATAGGGTATTTGAAGATTTGAAAGTTTATTAATAAAAAGCTAAAACCCATTCGGACTTATAAATATGTTTATCCCCTTTGCAATCATGCGGATAAAACCTTACATTTTGATTAAAGACTATTTCACATTAACCTTAGATTACTAGAAAAACTCCAATTTTATATTGCAGATCACTTAAATAAATAATTCAACGATAATTGTATGGAAGCGTTATAGTTCTGTGCTCCTTGCAAGGCATTCAACCTATTTCGAAGCCCGATATAAAACCTTGGGGATATGGAGAAATTGTCGTTTAATATAAGTCCTAGTCCCACAGCCGCGCCATAATCCAATTGAAAATCCCCAGAAATCACAGCCCTTCTTTCTGCATTTATATTCTGGTCCAAATCCTTGATTTTTGTTACCTGATTGAGCAAAAATCCAAATTGAGGTCCAAACTCCAGGTCTATACGGTCATTTAGCGCAAACTTTCCCAAAATAGGTATCGTAATGAAGTTTAATTGAACGTTGGTTCTAAAATCGTTCTCTTCGCCAACAGCACCATTTGTCTGGATGGCGGCCAGATCCGTACTATATTGAAATCCCTGGGATGAATACATAAGCTCTGGCTGCAACTTAAATGTATCGGAGAAATCAATTTCCATAAAAATGCCACCGTGACCTGAAAATCTAAACTTTAGCCCATCCGTAAGGTCACCTACAATGGAAGAATAATTGAGTCCCCCTTTTAACCCAAAATGTGCCTCTTGTGCCTTTACACCTAGGTCTGACAATAAAAAAAGGGCCATTGTAATAATGGCCCTTAAATATCTATTATTATGTTTCATAGCACTTCTATAAGTCGAACCCTAGGTTCACCCCTAATTTATTCGCTATTAATTTATTGATCCGTGTTTTGAGTTCCGGAATCCGAACCGTTGCCAATACGTTGTTCGCAAAGGCGTACATCAATAGGGCACGTGCCTCTTTTTGGGGTATTCCACGAGTCTGTAGATAGAACAAGGCATCTTCATCCAATTGCCCAATGGTACATCCGTGGGAGCATTTTACGTCATCGGCAAAAATCTCCAATTGCGGTTTGGTATTGATGGTCGCCTTATCACTGACCAAAATATTGTTGTTCTGTTGGAAAGCATTGGTCTTCTGGGCAATTTTATCCACTATGATCTTACCATTGAAGACCCCAGTGGAACTGTCTCCATAAATCCCTTTATAATCCTGATGGCTTTCGCAATTGGGCTCTATATGGTGTACCAAAGTATGGTGGTCCACATGTTGTTTATCGCCCAAAATGGTAACGCCTTTCATAGTGGAGTCTATGTACTCCCCATTCTGATAGAAATTCAGGTTATTTCGTGTCAATTTCCCTCCGAAAGAAAAGGTATGCACCCTTACCACACTCTTATCCTTTTGGTCGATATAGGTATTATCGATTAAAGAAGCCGTTGGTGCATCGTTCTGAATTTTATAATAGTCCACTATACCGTTTTCCGCTGCAAAAATTTCAGTCACGGAATTGGTCAATACTTCATTGCCGGTTAAGCTTTGGTGCCGTTCAATAATCTGCACTTCGGCATTCTCCTCCACAATGATCAGATTTCTGGGCTGTAACATCAAAGAAGCCTCGTTCCCAGTGGCAAAATGTAGGATTTCTATAGGTTTCCTTGGCATTTTGTTCTTGGGAATGTAAATGTAGGCCCCTTCCCTACTGAATGCCGTGTTCAAGGTTGTCAATGATTCATCCTTGGATGCTACTTTGTTAAAGTAAACATCGATTACGGGCTGGTACATGGGTTTTGTCAACGCTGCGCTCATCAAACAAATGTCCACACCGTCATGGGTGGTCTCCGAAAGGTAGGAACTATAGATTCCGTCGATAAACACGATTTTATAGGTGTCTATCTCGTGCAGAAAATATTTTTTGACATCCTTATACTCCAAGGCATTCTCCTCTTTTGGGAAGATGCTAAAGTCTATTTTCTGAAGACTGTTCAAGGATGTGTATTTCCACGCTTCCTCCTTTTTGGTGGGAAAACCTTTTTTTTCAAAATTCTTTATAGCTTCCGTACGTACGTCGTGAACGGGATGCTCCACATCCACGTTGTTCTCGAACGCCATAAAGGAAGAAATCAATTTATCTTTTAAATCCATATTTTTTAGTATTGAGTAGTTAGTATAAAGTGGTTAGTTTTTGATATTTCCCACCTCGTACTTAATACCTTGTACTTTTTACCTTAAATGGCAGCTTCCTGCTTTAACCAATCGTATCCCTTTTCCTCCAGTTCCAGGGCCAATTCCTTGCCTCCGGACTTTACGATTTTACCATCGTGCAAAACATGGACAAAATCGGGCACGATGTAATCCAACAATCTTTGATAATGGGTGATAACCAATACCGCGTTGTCCTTACTTTTTAATTTGTTAACCCCGTTTGCCACTATTCGCAACGCATCAATGTCCAATCCGGAATCGGTTTCGTCCAAAATTGCCACTTTTGGCTCCAACATGGCCATTTGAAAAATCTCATTTCGTTTCTTCTCCCCTCCTGAAAATCCTTCGTTCAAGGAGCGGGACAAAAACTTGCGGTCTATTTCCAACAATTCCGATTTCTCACGGATCAATTTCAGCATCTCGTTCGCTGGCATATCTTCCAAGCCCTTTGCCTTTCTGGATTCGTTGATAGCAGTCTTCATGAAATTGGTAACCGATACGCCAGGAATTTCCACGGGATATTGAAAGGAAAGAAAGATTCCCTTATGCGCCCTTTCCTCCGGAGCCACATCCTCCAAATCCTCACCGTCCAATTCCACGGATCCTTCAGTGACCTCAAACTCTTCCTTACCGGCTATTACTTCTGCCAAGGTACTTTTCCCAGAACCATTGGGCCCCATGATCGCATGGACCTCACCGGCCTTTATTTCCAGGTTTATTCCCTTTAATATCTCCTTGTCATCTACCTGCGCATGCAGGTTTTTAATTTTCAACATAGTCTGTTACTTTAAAAATTCAGGTGCCTTTGGCATTTTATTAAAATCGTCCTTTTGATGTTGTACGTACACCTTAGCGCCCATTTCCTTTACAAATGTTTCAAAATCTTCCATGCTTGCCAGTGTTTCTTCCACATCATAGTTAAAGCTAGGGACTCGTCTGTGCTCCCTATTTTCGTATAGATGATATAAATCTCCAGACAATAGTGTGGGTCCGTTTTCCGGCAGGTCCAGAAACAGGACCTGATGCCCTGGTGTATGGCCGGGCATGGATTTTATAATGACACTTCCATCGCCGAAAACATCATAATCACCTTCTAGTTTCTTAATCTTATCCAATTGCTGTATCGCCTCATAGATGCCTTCACCACTATTCTTGACATCTTCGCTGGTGACAAAATCATATTCCGGACCTTGTACCAACCATGTGGCATTTTTAATGGCATTGGCATGACCGCTATGATCAAAATGGGTATGGGAAAGTGCTATATAATCGATGTCATCTGGTGTTAATCCAATTTTCTTCAATTGGTTTACCACACTATCCTGTCTAGATACGGTAAATGCCCCGGCATCGTCTGTATAAGCAGGTTGTCCTACCAACATTTCCGGAAGGCCGGCATCCCACATCAAGGTTCCTTTGGGATGTACCACAACATAGAAGGGATCCGCGAACTCCTTTGTTTGGCCCTGGTAGGTAGTATCCTGTGAAAATAATTGAAGATTGTTTACCATGATGGTACCTCCATCCAAAGTATACAGCTTTATTTCTGGGGCTACTTCTTCAACAACCTCCGTTTTTTCTTCCTTTTTTATCTCCTTGCATGAAAATGCCACCATGGCGACCAAGGAAAGAAGTATGTATCTCTTCATTTTAATGTAATTTGATTAGTGTATTTCTATTGTTCAATTCGATTTCAAATAAACTGTACACATCTATTAAATAGACTTATTCCATCGCAGAAAAGTCGGAATGGATGGAATGCGTACGATTCTAACCAACGGAACCTTCCAAACTTATTTCCAATAATTTTTGTGCCTCTACCGCAAACTCCATAGGTAATTTGTTAAGAACTTCCTTACTGAATCCGTTTACAATCAGGGCAATTGCCTTTTCCGTATCGATTCCCCTTTGGTTACAATAAAAAATCTGGTCTTCCCCAATTTTACTAGTGGTTGCCTCATGCTCAATTTGGGCCGACTTGTTCTTCGCCTCGATGTAGGGGAACGTATGTGCCCCACACTCGTTGCCCATCAACAGGGAATCGCACTGCGAAAAATTCCGAGCATTGTCCGCACGGCTGTTGATCTGTACCAGACCTCTATAACTATTCTGTGATTTACCTGCGGAAATCCCTTTGGAAATGATGGTACTCTTAGTATTCTTGCCCAAATGGACCATTTTGGTACCTGTATCCGCCTGTTGAAAGTTGTTGGTGACCGCAATGGAATAAAATTCCCCTATGGAGTTATCCCCTTTCAATACACAGGATGGATATTTCCAAGTAACTGCCGACCCCGTTTCCACTTGGGTCCAGGAAATCTTGGCATTCTTCTCGCAAAGTCCTCGTTTTGTAACGAAGTTGAAAACACCCCCCTTACCTTCCTTATCACCAGGGAACCAGTTTTGTACCGTTGAGTATTTAATTTCGGCGTTGTCCAAAGCGATAAGCTCCACCACGGCCGCGTGCAATTGATTTTCATCCCGTGATGGCGCGGTACAACCTTCCAGATAACTAACATAACTTCCCTCATCGGCGATGACCAAAGTTCTTTCGAACTGACCCGTACCGGCTTGATTGATCCTGAAATAGGTGGAAAGTTCCATGGGGCATTTAACCCCTTTCGGGATGTAACAAAAGCTACCATCCGAAAACACGGCAGAATTCAAAGCGGCGTAGAAATTATCTTTCTTTGGAACCACGGTTCCCATGTACTTCTTGACCAATTCTGGATGCTCTTGTATCGCTTCTGAAATGGAGCAAAAAATTATACCTTTTTCGGCCAAGGTCTTTTTGAAGGTTGTCGCTACGGATACGGAATCCATCACGATATCCACAGCCACACCGGCCAATTTCTTCTGTTCGTCAATGGAAATCCCCAACTTTTTGAAGGTTTCCAACAACTCTGGATCTACCTCGTCCAAACTATTGTATTTAGGCTTTTTGTTGGGGGCCGAATAGTAGGAAATAGCTTGGAAATCCGGTTTTTTATAACGGACGTTCGCCCATTCCGGCTCCTCCATCTCTAGCCATGCCCTATAGGCGTCCAAACGCCATTGGGTCATCCAGTCCGGCTCGTCCTTCTTTTTGGAAATCGCAATAATAATTTCCTCATTAAGACCCACAGGAAGGGTATCCGATTCTATATCCGTATAGAAACCATATTCGTATTCCTTGGTTTCCAGTTCCTTTTTTAATTCTTCTTCAGTATATGCCATATCCTTTCAATTTGCCAATTTGAAAATTCATTCAATTGGCTAATTATCAAATTTTCAAATCACAGTGAAAAGCTTTCGCCACAACCACAGGTACGTTGCGCATTGGGGTTGTTAAAGACGAAGCCCTTACCATTGAGACCCCCGGAGTATTCCAAGGTTGTACCCACTAAATATAGGAAACTCTTTTTGTCCACAATGATACGGACATCGTTATCCTCAAAAACCTTGTCCGTTTCATCCATTTTGTTGTCAAAATTGAGCTCGTAGGACAGTCCACTGCAGCCACCACTCTTCACACCCACCCTAACAAAATCCTTAGAAGCGTCAAAACCCTCTTCTTCCATGAGGGTAATCACCTTCTTTTTTGCCGTTTCCGATACCTGTATCATATCTTAAAATGGATTAATTATAAATAGTCTACAAATATACTTCATTGCCACCTATTTACAATAGGACATAACATTATTATAACGTATAAAACCATAGGAATTCTCTATGTGTTCAGGGCCCTGGATTACCGAAGTTTGATAAGGACCAAATCCGATTTTCCCTTGTTGGATATTCCGGGCAAATCCGCACTGATGGTCTCCCCTACCAACACAATGCTCCCGTCTGCACTTTCTACCAGATCGAACCCAAAATCGATATTGGATCCTCCAAAGGATTTTTGCCAAACCAAATTACCGGACCCATCGGTCTTAATTAACCAAATATCATTCTCCCCTGCGTTTACCGTCGCGTCCTGATCGGTGCTTTTGGAGTTGCCCAATACATAATAACCTCCATCCGTACTGGCAATTACGGCCTGTGCCGCATCAAAACCGCTGCCGCCATACGTCCGTTCCCAAACCAGTTTTCCGGAAGCATCGACCTTGACCAACCAAATATCTGATTCGCCTTTATTCTCTCCAATGTCGCCATCGGTACTAAAGGTATTCCCGGCAACTACATAGCCACCATCCAAGGTATTGGCAATGTCATAGGAAATTTCTATACCCGTTCCCCCAAAAGAGCGTTCCCAAACAAAATTCCCCAAAGCGTCCACCTTCACCAGCCAAAAATCATAACTCCCCCGGGTACTGCTGATGTCAAAATCGTCACTTTCAGAAAAACCGGCCATTACAAATCCACCATCCTCCGAAGGCACAACCGCGTGGGACCTATCATTGTTGGTGCCCCCAAAGTATCCCCGCCATTGCAACGAGCCTTTATCATCAATTTTGGTGCCCCAGAACTCGCCCACACCATGACGGGTAAGGGTATTGAACTTTTCGGTATTTCCATCCGCCCGGGCGGAAGTGATATCCAAAAAACCGGTAAAAAAGAAGCCTCCATCGGCGGTTTGTAGAATATCGTAGGAATGGTCATGCCCCGAAAATCCGAAACTTTTTTCCCATTCAACTTCACCCGAAGCATTGAGCTTCAAAATCCAATTATCATGAAAACCCTTGTTTACGGAACCGTCCCCGTCATCGCTCATGGCGTATCCGGTGAGGGCAAAGCCTCCATCAAAAGTCTGGACCAAGCTTTGGCCCCGGTCATCCTTGGAACCGCCATAGGTCTTGTTCCATTGCAGGTTTCCATTGGCATCCAACTTCAAAAGCCAATAATCGTTTACCTCCAATTCCTTGTCCAAAATACCGCCATCCACGCTATTGGTAAAGCCCAAAATGGCATAACCACCATCGGAAGTCTGTATGATGGCCTGACCGGTATCCTCGCCACTTCCGCCAAAATTTTTAATGTATTCCACTTTCCCCTCAAAATTGCTTTCAGATACGGACAACGGTTCGTTGCCCAGATCCGTGGAACAGGAAAAAATCAAAAGGGCACCTATGTACCAAAGGTATCTGGACATAGACTACTCGGATTTTTTGATAACGAAAAAGCCATTACTGATATCGCTTACCACAATTTTACCGCTTTCAAAGTAGGGGTATACACTCCAAACCCCGTCAAATTTAGTTTCATCGTCCAGAGGATAAGTGTCAAAGAAACCCACCTCTGAAATATTTCTGGCATCCACATCTGAAATATCCAAAACCCGCACCCCGGCCGTGTAGTTGGCCAAAAAGAATTCATCCCCCATCACATAACCGTTATGGTCAATGGCACTTGTTGGTCCCAGATATGTATCATGCAACACGGGATTGTCCAGGTCCGACATGTCAAAAATCAAGGTGCGGGATCTAAAACCCGAATTGATCTCATCCAGCTCATCGCCCAAAATAAAATAACGCTGGTCTTCCGTAAACCAGCCCTGGTGGGTATAGCCGATATTCGGATAGGGCAGCGTTGCAATTTCCACGGGATTCCCCTTGTCCGTAATGTCCACCAGCACGATCTGTGTCTCGTTGGCACCTACAAATAGCTCGGTCCCAAAGTAGTCGGTATCCGGACCATTATAGGTAACCACTTGGGCATCATGGGTATAGCCATTCGTCCCCCAGCCACCGGCAGCCAAGGGCTCTGTTGGGTTGGCAAGATCCAGAAAGTGGACACCTCCGTTAAAGGCATCGTTTCTATCCGTACCCACGGGGTAGGCAAATCCTGAATTTTCATTGATGACGATATTATGGGCGTTGCCAATACCAGTGTACCGGCCATCGGCTTCAAACTCCTTGGGAATTCCTTCCGTATCCCGCAATTTGGTAAGGTCAAAAACCTGTACGCCGTGCCCCGATGCTTCCGCCACAATGTAGGCGAAATGCCCCATGACTTTGATATCCCTCCAAGGACTTGCAATGGTAGCTGTGGGCAACTTGCCCAAATAAACCAGGTTTTCGGTATCGGTAATATCGATAAAAGCGGTTCCATTGTCCAGACCCATCAAGGCGTATTCCTTACCTGTGGAAGCATCCGACCAGCCCCAAATATCGTTGGCTTCCTGAGCGTTAAAATCGGCCACGGCCATGTGACCCAACAAATCGTACCCCTTGCAAGGATACTCCCCGGCCAATCCGTTTTCGCAAGGTGTTAAAGAGGTTACCACAGGCTGCTGGATGTTTCCTTGTCCGTCCGCGGGCCCGTCGTCCTCCTTGGAACAGGCGGTCAAAACCGTAATCGCAATGATCAATAGTGCAAACCTCATAGGTATAAAATTATCCCATTCGTAAATATACGATATAAAATATCCTGTTTACTTTTGCAAAATGCTAGAAGACAAGAACAAAGAAAGAACCTCCTTGGAGAAATTGGGCGAGTTTGGCCTGATCGATCACCTGACCCAACATTTTACAATAAAACATCCTTCAACGATCAAAGGCGTTGGTGACGATGCAGCGGTACTCGATTTTAAGGATAAAAAAGTGGTGCTTTCTACGGATTTGCTAGTGGAAGGCGTTCACTTTGACCTTAGCTACATGCCCTTGAAACATTTGGGATATAAATCGGTCATGGTAAACTTGTCCGATATCTATGCCATGAACGCCAAAGCCACCCAGATTACGGTTTCCCTAGCGGTCTCCAACAGATTTCCCTTGGAAGCCTTGGAAGAATTGTACGCTGGCATCCAATTGGCCTGTGAGACCTATGGCGTGGATATGATCGGCGGCGATACCACTTCGTCCAAAACCGGCATGTTGATCAGCGTGACGGCCCTTGGCGAAGCATCTGAAGAAAGCATAGCCTACCGCTCCGGGGCCAAGGAAAACGACCTATTGGTGGTTACCGGCGATCTGGGCGGTGCCTACATGGGACTGCAAGTTTTGGAACGCGAGAAGGAAGTCTTTAAGGTAAACCCCAACAACCAGCCAGATTTGGAGCCGTATTCCTATATCGTGGAGCGCCAACTAAAACCAGAGGCCCGAAAGGATATCGTGGAACTATTGGCCAAATTGGAGGTAAGACCTACCTCCATGATCGATATTAGCGATGGGCTTTCCTCGGAAATATTGCATTTATGTAAAAATAGTGACGTAGGATGTGCCCTCTACGAAAATAAAATTCCACTGGACCCTACGGTCATTTCTACCTGTGAGGAATTTAAGATGGACGGTACCATGATCGCCTTGAGTGGGGGTGAGGACTACGAATTGTTGTTTACCATTGACCAGGCCGATTTTCTAAAAATCAAGGGAAATCCCAACCTAACTGTCATTGGCCATATGACGGACAAATCGCAAGGAGCGAATCTCGTAACCCGTGCGGAAACGTTGATTCCTTTGAAGGCACAGGGTTGGAATTCGTTTCAATCTGAATAAAAAAATCCTGAAAAAAAAGCGCTGTTCTTTACTTAACCGTTGTGGGGCATACGACAGGTAAGATTAAAAATGCGTACTTAATTTCCAGGAATTCTGTGGGGTTTTGAAAACTAAGGTTCCAAAACCGGGTATATTTTCGCTTCAGGATTAGGCTACCTGATGCTCGCTGTGTCTATATTGGTAAATACGTTCCAAGGTTTTATTTATATCCTGCAATTCTGGGGTTAAAATGGATAAGTTACCACTTACGTCCGTGGTGACCTCTTTTTTGCAGTGGATACATTTGTACTCCTTGATATGGGATGTCACTTTTTTGGAAACTGCGTAGTGATGTCCAAAAATGGTGCAGAAAAGTTTTTTCATGCCGTAGGATTTTTAGGTTCACATTTGGTTCGATTTGGGGAATCGTGAAAAAATGCTGGTTTTAAATGTCGTTTTGTTTGTTGCCTTAAGAAAACGTCCTGTTTTCAATAATTATTGTCAAGGTATGACTTTTTAATCGCCTGAACCATAATTTGTTGTGAGCCTGCCCAAAAATGTGGTCAACCTTAAAATTTTATAGGTCTTGTTTTTTGGAAAGGTGATTCCCGTTTTTGGCCTATCTTCCCATCATGATTCCAAAAACATTTCGAACAAAGGCAACTTGGGTCACGGCCTTTGCCCTGTTCTCCCTATTTTTTGGTGCGGGCAACCTTATTTTGCCTCCGCAATTGGGTTTTAAATCTGGGGATTTATGGGGGTTGGTAACACTGGGGTTTTGTGCTTCGGCCGTGCTAATTCCCTTATTGGGAATTTTGGCCCATGCCAGATTGCAGGGCACTATTTTCGACTTTGGCAAAAAGGTATCGCCCGCCTTTAGCCTGGGTTATTCCTTGGTGGTCTATGCGATATCCATCAGCCTACCCTCTCCCAGAACGGCCTCCGTGACCCATGAAATGGCCATTGCCCCGTTCTTTGAGACTCCACCCTTGCTTACCAGCATCCTGTATTTTGCCTTGGTGTTCGTTTTTGTGATGAACCGATCCAAAATATTGGACATCGTGGGAAAATTACTGACCCCAGCTATCCTATTGATCCTCATCGCCATTATTGGCGTTATTACCTTTTCATTTGAATACCAATTCCCGCATACCGCTTTTGGGAACCCTTTCACGAACGGCATCTTAGAAGGCTACCAGACCTTTGATGCTATTGGGGCCGTGGTGGTGGGAGGGGTTATTATCGTATCCACCAATATCAACCAAAAGCAGGCTTCCTATGTGGAAAAAAAAGCCCTAATTGGCAGCGCCGGTTGGCTGGCAGGGCTTGGGTTGTTTTTGATATACACAGGCCTTATCCTTTCAGGGGCCCTAGTAAAGAATGCTTTTGAGGACGATATCTCCCGCACCGGACTTTTATCCGGGATGGCCACCTTGTCCTTAGGTTCCATAGGCAATCTTTTTCTCAGTATCCTTGTGGCCTTGGCATGTTTCACTACGGCCGTGGGCATCGTTACGGGAACCTCGGATTTTATCCGCTCCCGATTTCAAAATTCCCAAAAAGCCTACCTCATAACCGCCATTACCGGGTGCCTGTTGGGAGTCATCATGGGGCAGTTCAACGTTTCCTATATCATTGCAGTGGCCTTACCGGCCTTGATGATCATCTACCCCATTACCATTGTACTCATTTTACTGAACGTCCTCCCCCAAAATTATGCCACCTCAAAGGTCTTTAAAGCCGTAGTTGCTACCACCATCCTATTCAGTATCCCAGATTTTCTTGCCACAATGGGAAGCCCCCTAGTCTCCAAAGGGGGAATACTCGAATGGATACCCCTACGACAGTACAGTTTAGGATGGGTATTGCCGGCATTAGTGGTTTTTATGATCGTAAATGCTATTGGGTTTTGGGAGTGGTCAAAATCAGAAAGATAATAAGTATTTGAGTTCCGTTTATACTAGATTTATAAACCGTTAATAGTCTGTATTAATAAATTGTACACCTTCAAAAGCCTGTGGAAATAATTCTCTATATTTTTGTTATTATATTTTTCCTACTCCTCGTTGGTCTTGCCCATACCTTCGTAAAAGATTTTAAGGAAATTGTATTAGGTTTGGTTAGTATGTGCCAACCTCGACTGTTTAGACCAATTACTTGGGTTACAAGCCCGATTTGGTTTGTTGGTTATGGGTTGGAGAAAGCCTTTGGTTGGAATATAATCGAAAAGTACGATGGTTGCGATGGACTTGAAAAATACCCTTCAACTGGAAATTTGAAATTGGATTTTTCAAATGGGGACAAAATAATTCTTACCCAAGCTTCTAAAAGAAAAGCGGAATCTGTAATAAGGGTTTTTCTGGAATTTTATGATGGAGATTTAAAATTTGAGAATTTCAAAATAAGCGGTATTCAAAACTTGAAAATTGATTGTCCAAATCAAATATCTTTTTTTGATTTCAGTATACTTACCCAACACTTTTGCAACGAAGAAATTAAAAGCTGGGGAATTTTTAAATCTAGTCGGGTGACATATTACTCTTATTCCAATAAAAAGACGTTCCACAATATTGTCGGACAAACAACTGACAGGCAGAAGTTCTCGATTTATACTTTGGACGACTTGAACAAAGACCAATATTTACGATTAAATCAGAATTTAGAAGTATAAACTTTTGACTGGAAACTAATAAATAACGGAGGAAAATATCTAAGCTAAAAACCAGTTCTTTTAATTCCTTTCAGCCACAAGTATAATAGCTATTTGATGTTACCCTTGCATAAAAAGAGCCTTTAGTTCCGTAGCCTCGTTGGGCTTCATTTTGCCCGCCAAGACCAAGCTCAACTGTTTTCTACGCAGTGCGCCTGCATAGCGTTCCTTTTCCAGATCGGTTTCCGGTTGTAAAGGCGGTACTTCGGTTGGTTTTCCGGTTTCGTCCACGGCTACAAAAGTATAAATGGCCTCATTGGCCTTGGTTCTTTTTCCGTTATAACGATCCTCGATCCACACGTCCAAATACACCTCCATGGACGTTGTATAGGCCCGTGAAACGGCCGCTTCCACCGTAACAACGCTCCCCAAGGGCACCGCCAAATTAAAGGCGACATGGTTGACCGAGGCGGTTACCGTAATCCTCCTACTATGCCTGCCAGCGGCAATACTTGCCGCACGGTCCATACGTGCCAACAGTTCCCCGCCAAAAAGGTTCTGGAGGGCATTGGTCTCACTGGGCAGGACCATATCGGTCATGGTTGTTCTCGATTCTGAAGGCGTTTTCGGTGTCATAGACGAAATTTTTCCGCAAAGATACGAGCAACAAAAATTCTAAGGGAAAATAAGCCGGTTATTTTTCGGAAAGCAGCCAGGCATCCTTGGACTCGCTACCCTTGATGCGACGTAATTCGGTCAGGGCCTTCTTGGGATCTGTAAATCGGTCATAGGTAACCACGTGAAGTCCATAGGCATTGGTACCGTAATATGCGGCCTTGTACCCTTTGCTCTGTAGGGAAGCGATTTTTCTGTCGGCATTCGCCTTTACCCGAAAGGCTCCGGCCACAATATGGTGTTTGGCGGCCTCTTCTACCTTTACCGAGGCCGTGGAAACGGCATCCACGCTCACCGTGGGAAGTTCCAAAGGAGCGGTGTTGAAAAAAGTAGCTTCCTGTATCTGTCTTTCAACTTCCTTTTTCGCATCTTCCCTAACTACCTGCTGGGATTGTAATCCGTTGTTGAACACCTGATAGCCCGTAAACCCGACGGAAATGGCCAACAACAAAATTGCGGCATATTTCAAATACGGCCTAAAACGGGTCTTCTCTCTTTTTTCAGGGCTAATGATAAAGGGAATCTTTTCTTCAATGGCTTCTACCTCCTCCTTAAGTACTTCCCGTGTCACGGGAATCGACTTAAACGATGACAATCCAAAGGAAGAAGTAAGGTAATTGACTTCGTAAAAAGGTTGAAACTGAATCCTGTTTTCGGCATTGTTCCACAATAGGCCAATGTTCTTAAGACTCAGTTTTTCCCCGGCGTTCAAAGTACTTTTCCACTGTTTGGTAATCGTTTCTATTTTGGACAGAATATCCTCAAAAGAGGATTTTTCAGCTTCGGCGATGTACGAAACCAGCAGACCGTCGTTCGAAATCAATTGCTCGTTGAAAGATATGGACTTGGCGGGGGCAAAAAAGGTATTGGTAATGTCGTTGATACGCGCGGAGGTACGCTGTGTAAGGAAGGCCCCAAAGTTGGGCACCACCACACAATTGTATCGATATAGTAATTCGCTTATATAGTGCTCTACGACCATCGTTGGCAAATATCAAAAAAAATAGGGCTTCACAAAATTACGGACATAACTTTTTATTAACATTATATTTGTAATCCCTGGTGGATAAAAAATGAGCTTTATACAACATACTGCGGATGAGTTGATTGCAATTTTACGCTTGCAGAACGTACCCAATATTGGCGATGTCATTGCCAAAAGATTGATTGCCCATTGCGGAAGTCCGCAGGAAATTTTCAGGCAGAAACAAAACCAGCTATTAAAGATCGATGGTATTGGCACCTACACGCTAAAACACCTGTACGATGCCGCGAACCATTCCGATGCCGAAAAGGAATACCAATTTATCCTGGATAATGAAATAGAGGTCGCCTATTTTGAAGATACCGAATATCCCAGGCATCTGCGCAATTGTATCGATAGCCCGATACTTCTATTCAAGCAGGGAAATATCGATTTGGAAGGCCGAAAAATCATTAGTGTGGTGGGGACGCGGAACATTACCAGTTACGGTACCGCCTTTTGCGAACAGTTCATTGCCGATTTGATGCCGCTAAATCCCGTAATCGTAAGCGGGTTCGCCTACGGTGTGGACATCTGCATTCAGCGCGAAGCCATTAATCAAGGCTTGCAGACCATAGGCTGTTTGGCACATGGCCTAAACCAGATTTACCCTAAAGTGCACAAGAAATATCAATCCGATGTCCTGCATAATGGCGGGTTCTTTACGGAATTCTGGAGCACCAGCAGTCCGGAACGGGAGAATTTCCTAAAACGCAACAGGATTATCGCCGGGATGAGCGAAGCGACCGTTGTGGTGGAATCTGCCGAAAAAGGAGGAAGTCTGGTCACAGCAGATATCGCGAACAGTTATAACCGCGACGTGTTCGCCCTTCCGGGAAGAAGTACGGATAAATACAGCGTTGGCTGCAACAACCTCATCAAGCAACAAAAGGCCCAGATGTTGACCTCAGCGGCAGATCTGATCTATCTTTTGAACTGGGACCTCCAGGAAACCCATGCCAAAGCCGTTCAAAAGCAATTATTCATTGATCTGGACGAAATAGAACAAAGAATTTATTCCTATTTACAACGGGAGGGAAAACAATTGCTGGACAGCATAGCGTTCGATTGCCAATTGCCCATTTTTAAGACCTCTGCAACCTTACTTTCCATGGAAATGAAAGGGGTCATACGGCCCTTGCCGGGTAAATTGTTCGAGGCGGTGTAGGATTTTTACAGACCACACGGTTTGTCTGCATTGGGACCCAAATTAAAATGGACGGGCTTTACGCCATTCACCGATAAAGAACGGAGCCTTACCGTTCCTTTCCAAAAAATTGAATGCAACATAAAACACAAAACCGACCAGCTGGTCGGTTAACTTAAATTTGATGCTTTTATCCTTTGAAAATTCAGGAGGCCCAATTACAAAAAGTAAGGAACAAATTCCCCTCCGCCCGTGGTGAGCGCTGGTAAAGTATCGAAGGGAGTAAGTGGACCTAATACCCCAACTTTTCCCGTACCCTGGACAAAACGCCGTCTGCCACTTTTTTGGCCTTTTCGGCTCCCAGGGCCAAAGCTTCGTCCACTTCGTCCAAATGGTTCATATAGTACTCAAATTTTTCCCGGGGTTCCTCAAACTTGTTCAGAAGCAGTTCGTACAAGGCCTGTTTGGCATGCCCATATCCATAATTGCCTCCCAGATAGTTCGCGGTCATCTCTTCAATTTGAGACTTGGAAGCCATTAATTTATAGAGGGCGAACACATTGTCCCTAGTTGGGTCCTTGGGATCTTCCATAGGGGTACTATCGGTTTGGATGCCCATTATCTGTTTGCGCAGTTTTTTATCGGGCTGAAACAAATTGATAAGATTCCCCCTGCTTTTACTCATTTTGGCACCATCGGTCCCCGGAACGTACATGGTCTCTTCCTGTACTTTTCCTTCGGGAACCACAAAGGTCTCTCCCAATTGCGCGTGAAATCGGTGCGCTACGTCCCGTGTCATTTCAATATGTTGCAATTGGTCCTTTCCAACCGGGACGATGTGGGCATCATACAGCAGAATATCCGCGGCCATAAGCATGGGATAGGTGAATAAACCGGCATTTACATCTTCCAGCCTATCGGCCTTGTCCTTAAAGGAATGTGCCAGCGTAAGTCGCTGATAGGGGAAAAAACAACTCAAGTACCACGAAAGTTCCGTTACCTGGGGAACATCGCTCTGTCTATAAAAAACGGTTTTGTTGATATCTAGGCCAAAAGACAACCAGGCAGCGGCTATGGCATAGGTATTTTCACGCAGGACCTCGGCATTCTTAATCTGGGTAAGGGAATGCATATCTGCAATAAACAAAAACGATTCGTTCTTTGGGTCGCTCGCCATTTCTATGGCCGGTATAATGGCCCCAAGGATATTTCCTAAATGGGGCGTGCCGGTACTTTGGATACCTGTTAAAATTCTTGCCATTTGCTAAATTCTATAAGGCGACAAAGGTAAAACAAATAGAAAAAAACAAGGGTAGAATCGCTATTTTTGATACATGGTACTATTCGTGCGCATTGGTCAAACGCTCTACCGGATTTGGTTTTACGTGCTTGTGGCCGTTCCAATATTTTTGTTTTTCCCTTTCTTGCTTTTGTTCGCCTCCAAGGAGGAATGGTACCCAAAATTCTTTTGGATGGCCAGAAACCTTTGGGCGAAACCCATCTTATATGGCATGGGATGCCCTCCAATGGTCACCTATGACCAAAAAATGAAGCTAGGGAAAAGCTACATGCTGGTTGCCAACCATACCAGTATGTTGGATATCATGCTGATGCTTTACGTGAGCAAAAACCCTTTTGTATTCGTAGGAAAAAAGGAATTGGTAAAAATCCCTGTTTTCGGCTTTTTTTACAAAAGAGTCTGCATTATGGTGGATCGCGACAGTACCCAAAGTAGGACGGGCGTCTACAGAAGGGCACAGCGGCGACTTAATCAAGGCCTTAGTATCTGTATTTTTCCGGAAGGCGGTGTGCCAGATGACGAAAGCATCATCCTGGATACCTTTAAGGACGGGGCCTTTAAAATGGCCATTGCCCATAAAATACCTTTGGTACCCATTACCTTTCATGACAATAAAAAGCGTTTTTCCTTCACCTTTTTTAGTGGAGGGCCGGGCTTAGTAAGGGCCAGGGTTCACGAGTTCTTTGAAACAGGTATTTTATCCGAAGAGGACAAGGGTACCTTGCGTGAGGAGGTCAGGAATGTTATTTATCAAGACCTACTTTCCTCAATGTGATATGTTTTCTTTTAAAACTTAAAACTGATGCCACTATACACTCCAATGGTATACGGGTTAAAGGTGCCATCAACATTGGAAAAAGTGTTTAGCTGATACTTGAACACCGGCTCCACGTTCAATTTCAATCGTTGTGAAAATTGATACCCCAAACCAATTCCTAAATTGGCACTGAAGTTAAGGTCGTTGACATTGTTGGCCTCCCCGATCTGGGTGGTAAGATTACCAGAAGTCAAATCTACGTCGTTGTCCACAAGAAACAGGGAACTCACCCCTCCGATCACATGTACACCGAATTTATTATTTACCAACGCATAGCTTACCTCCACGGGAACTTCCAAATAGCCTAATTGTTGTGCCATGACACCGGATCTATTGGCAGACCTAGCAGATACGTCAAAGGATTTGCTATCCACGTTCAAGGTGGCATTACTAGCCGAGACCACTATGTTTTCAGCGGTTTCCGCATAATTGATGTTGACAATACGGTTTTCATTAAAGGCGGCCGATAGGGAAGATGTGAAAAACACATCATTGGTATTATACCCATAATCCACCTTGTGAACCCCGGAACGTACCGATAGTTTTGGACTGATTTCATACGCTACCGATAGCCCATAACTCATATTGACATTACCGGATTTGGAATTTGTACTGAACATGGGACTTACTGGAGATCCCGTTCCAATAGCATCAAAATACACAGGCGCGATACTAGGTCCCGCAGACCATCTATTGCCCGATGTTCTGGACGCGACTTTTTCTTCCTCCTCCATGGCCTGAATTTCTTCATAAAGGGATTTTTTTTCGTCAACACCCTTGGTTTCAGGGTTCTTATTTTTCTCCGCGGAGACTATAGTTTCATTTCTCAAAACTACTTCACCCGTTCCACTAACAGCATCTTCGCTGGTACCATTTTCTTGAGTATCGTTGGATTGCGTAGTATAAACCGAAGCGACTTCCGTATTTTGCCCGTCCTTTTTAGTCAAAGATTGCTCGGCAATACCTGTATTCTTGGTAATCTGCTGGCCATCCTGTTTTGTGGCTTCACTATAGGATCGGCCGGAGTGAATGTTGGATTGGGCGTCCGCAGAATTAACGACTTTATTGGTTGAGATAGTACCATCCGAGTCAGTATCCGTGTCCGCCACGGAAGTTTCATCTATAGTGTTAGAACCATCTTTGGATTCGGCACTTCTATTCATTTCGGTTTCACGCCCATTTTCGTTTTTTGTCTGTATAGGGTCTTTTGATAATTGAGGGGTTTCATCCGTTTGTTCCGTATCTGTTATAATATGGGTGTCCGGTGAAACCTTGCTATTAAAGGGATTAAATAGTAACAATCCAACGATAAGGACTGCCGCCACTCCGGCCAGTTGCCACCACAAGGGCAATATCCTCTTTTTCCTTTTTTTGTCCAAAGACGCTTCTATGGCAGACCAGACCTTTTCATCAGGTGTTTCCTCAAACCCCTTGAATCTTTCCTGGAACAATTCGTCTAAATGCTTCTTACTCATTTTCAAAACTCATATTTCTACGGATTCCCTATGGAATCAAAAACAATTACCTATAATAATCACCAACCCAATAATGGATTGTGACAGTTTACTTTCTATCTTTTCCTTCAACAACATTCTGGCGCGGGCCAAATTGGACTTGGAGGTGCCCACTGTGGTTCCCAACATCTGACTGATTTCCTTATGGCTATAACCGTCCAGCACATACAAGTTGAAGGTTGTCCTATATTTATTGGGCAGTTCCTGTATATACCCCAATAAAGATGGAAGTCCTATATCCGCATAATTGGGCTCTACGGTTACCTCGTCCGGAATATTCTCATTGACTACGCTTAAATACTCCTGCTGTCTGTATTTCTGTAATACCGTATTTATTGTAATTCGCTTTATCCAACCTTCAAAAGACCCTTTGGATTCGTACTGCCCAATTTTATCATAAATTGTCATAAAACTATCATGCAGGTTGTCCTCTGCTTCCGTTTTATTGCGGGAATACTTCAAACAGATACCAAAGAGTACTCCAGCGTATTGCCTGTACAACAGCTCTTGGGCCTTGCGTTCGCCTTTCTTACATCTATGTACCAGTTCTTCCTGCGACAAATTAGTTGGTTGTATTTTTACTCTAAATCCGAGATTTATTGGCACCTAAGGGTACTCCGAAAATGTTCTTTTAGTTGACGGGTACCTCTACCTCCAAAAACTCAGGTTCGCCATCACTATTCTCCCCCTGATAGAACCTAAAAGTATAGGGTTGGTCATATTTAACTATAAAGTTAAAGGATGCCTCCTCTTGGATAACCGCTTGGGTACAAGATACCAAATCTGTCATTGCAACACCTATGGCAACTACATTTCTTACGGTCGTATCTTCCCTGGTCACATCAAAACCTTCATATTGCGTACAACCATCTGGCAATAAATAGGTTACCTTTATCTGATAGGTTTCGTTCAAATTGAAGGATTCCGGTAATTCCGCACTTTCTATGCGCAATGCCTTAAAATTAAAGTTGGGTTCATCATCTTCTAGGGAACAACTTCCCAACACCAAAGCGAAAAACGCAACCACTAGGGTATATTTTTTAATCATCGTTACAATTTCTTTTATAAGAAAGATGAAAATACCCCCTAAAGGTTGCGTAGTATCCCCCACTAATTAATGAGGGATTTGATTTAATAAGATAATGGGACAAAAGGATTGAACTTGTTGGTTCTGGCAATATTTTTGAAATCCTACAGTAAATCGAGAAACTCTTTTCGGATCTAAAACCCCATAGATACCTTACAACCGAGTTTAGTTGTTGACCGCGTTGAGGGCTTCACGAATTTTGCCGTCCAATTCATCCAGTAATTCAGGATTGTCCATTAAAAGTGTTTTGACTGCATCCCTACCCTGCCCTAGTTTGGTATCGCCGTAACTGAACCAGGAACCACTTTTCTTAATGATTTCGTACTCCACGCCAAGGTCAATGATTTCTCCTACCTTGGAGATTCCCTCGCCGTACATGATGTCGAACTCGGTGGTCCTGAATGGAGGCGCAACCTTGTTCTTGACCACTTTTACCCGGGTCTTGTTACCTTGAATGTTTCCGTCCGTATCTTTTATCTGTGTAGAACGTCTAATGTCCAATCGGACCGAAGCATAGAATTTTAGGGCATTACCCCCTGTTGTTGTTTCAGGGTTACCGAACATCACCCCAATTTTCTCCCGCAGCTGGTTGATGAAAATCACCGTACAATGGGTCTTGCTTATGGAACTTGTTAATTTACGTAATGCCTGTGACATCAATCTGGCATGCAATCCCATTTTTGAATCGCCCATTTCGCCTTCAATCTCGCTCTTGGGCGTCAAAGCTGCCACGGAATCCACGATTACAATATCAATCGCTCCGGAACGAATCAAATTATCGGCGATTTCCAAGGCCTGCTCACCGTTATCCGGTTGGGATATGATGAGATTATCGATATCCACACCCAACTTTTTGGCATAAAAACGGTCGAACGCGTGTTCCGCATCAATAAAGGCCGCAATTCCACCCTTTTTCTGTGCCTCGGCAATGGCATGTAATGTCAAGGTAGTCTTTCCAGAAGATTCAGGCCCGTATATCTCAATAACCCTTCCGCGTGGATAACCTCCAACACCCAAGGCAATGTCAAGTCCCAGGGATCCTGACGGAATTACCTCTACATCTTCAACAACACTGTCGCCCATCTTCATTACGGCGCCTTTTCCATAGGTCTTATCCAGTTTATCAAGGGTCAGTTTCAGGGCTTTTAATTTGGCTTCTTTTTCGGAACTCATTGTGTGTTTTTTAGGAACGCTAAATTAGTGTTTCTTTTCTTAAAAAAGAATATTCGGTTTTTGAACGCAACCATTTGCAACTTTTCTTATCTACTTAAAAAGCAAACCGGCAAAACATGTTTTGTTGGTGGGTTTTAGTGTCACTGGTTTTGATGGCCATTTCTTGATAGAAACTAACTCAAACAATGCTGTGAAGAAGAAAAGCAGGGATGGCCGAACGAAGAGCCTCGAATTATTCGGGGCTTTTTTTATGCGGAATAGGTAACCGACCTTCCTACGGGATTTTATATCTTTGCCCTTCAAAATTTGTTAACTTAACTATTCGTATAGCATGCAACTGTACAATACCTTAAGTGCAAAGGAAAGGGCGGCCCTCATTGAAGAGGCCGGTCAGGATCGCCTGACCATTTCTTTCTATAAATATGCACACATTGGCAATCCTGTCATTTTTAGAAATCATTTGTTCATTCATTGGAACGAAATGGATGTCTTGGGCCGAATTTACGTAGCCCATGAAGGCATCAACGCCCAATTGTCCGTTCCCGCAGGGAACTTTGGGCGATTCAAGGATTTTTTGGATAGTATTACCTTTTTGGAAAATGTGCGATTGAACATCGCCATAGAACAGGACAATATGTCCTTTTTAAAATTAAAGGTCAAGGTACGGCATAAAATCCTGGCCGATGGCCTTAACGATGCCACCTTCGATGTAACCAACAAAGGGGTTCACGTGAATGCGGAGAAATTCAATGAGCTCATAGAAGACCCGGATACCGTCTTGGTAGATATGAGAAATCATTATGAAAGCGAAATCGGTCATTTTAAGAATGCCATCACGCCAGATGTGGATACGTTTAGGGATTCCTTGGATATCATTGAAAAGGACCTTCAGGACCACAAAGAAGATAAGAAATTGGTCATGTACTGTACCGGAGGCATCCGTTGCGAAAAGGCCAGTGCCTATTACAAACACAAAGGTTTCAAACAGGTCTACCAACTGGAAGGGGGTATAATCGAATATGCCAGACAAGTAGAACAACTGAAACTGGAGAACAAATTTTTGGGCAAAAACTTTGTGTTCGACCATAGAAGGGGCGAACGCATCAGCGATGATATCATTTCCCAATGCCATCAATGTGGGGAACCCTGCGATGACCATGTAAACTGTGCCAATGAGGCCTGTCACCTTCTGTTCATTCAATGTAAAAAATGTGCGGAAAAAATGAACGATTGTTGTTCGGACCATTGTAAGGAGATACATGCATTGCCTTACGAAGAACAAAAGGCCCTGAGAAAAGGGAAAGTGGTAAGCAACAAAATCTTTAAAAAAGGGCGCTCAGAGGTTCTCAAGTTTAAAAAGCAATCTGTTTAGGTCTACTGAAAATCCACATATCAACATTAGGGTAAATTAAGTGCTCTTTTTTTCGCATAGATTTTCATTATCTTTACAAGAAGATTTTTTATGAACCTAGTTTGGCAAATCTTTTGGGATTGGGCCAAATCAATATATAAAATATGGGTTGTAGTAGTTGTTCTACCGGCAAGGATGGACAACCAAAGGGATGCAAGAATAACGGTACTTGCGGTACAGATGGTTGCAATAAATTAACTGTTTTTGATTGGCTTTCAAACATGTCGCTTCCCAACGGAGAGCGTCCATTTGAGTATGTGGAGGTACGATTTAAAAACAGTAGAAAGGAATTCTTTAGAAATACGGAAAACCTATCCTTATCCATTGGGGATGTGGTTGCCACTCAGGCACAGTCGGGTCATGACGTTGGCATGGTGACCCTCACGGGCGAACTGGTCCGTGTACAAATGAAACGTAAAAAAATAGACCCTTCCAAAGAGGAAATTCCCAAAGTATACAGAAAGGCCACGCAAAAGGACATCGATATCTGGCAGAAGTGCCGTAACCGGGAAGAGGAAATAAAAAAACGGTCCAGGGAAATCGCAATTATCCTAAATCTGCAGATGAAGATTTCAGATGTGGAATTTCAAGGTGATGGATCTAAAGCGACTTTTTATTATACCGCGGAGGACCGGGTTGATTTCCGTCAATTGATCAAGGATATGGCCAAGGCCTTTGGTATCCGTATCGAAATGCGGCAAATAGGCTATAGGCAAGAAGCCCAACGTTTGGGCGGTATCGGGTCTTGCGGAAGAGAGTTGTGCTGTTCCACCTGGTTAACGGATTTCAGGTCCGTAAGCACCTCTGCCGCACGTTATCAACAACTCTCGTTAAATCCCCAAAAATTGGCGGGACAATGCGGTAAACTGAAATGCTGCCTTAATTATGAGCTGGACGTTTACCTGGATGCCTTAAAGGACTTTCCACCACAGGACACCAAACTGTTTACGGAAAAGGGATTGGCCTTCTGTCAAAAAACGGATATTTTCAAGGAACTGCTTTGGTTTTCATACAAGGATGAACCGGCCAATTGGCATGTCCTCTCCAAGGACCAGGTGAACGAGATCATCGAAAAAAACAAGAAAAAAGAAAAAGTTCCAAGCCTTGAAATTTATGCAGCGGACAATATTGTTGAGGATAAGGTAGTTTTTGAAAATGTAGTGGGTCAAGATAGCCTTACCCGTTTTGATAGGCCGAAGAAAAATTCAAAAGGCAACAGAAACAGGAACAGAAAAAAGAACACGAATAAAAATAGAAAACGAAATAGGAGCAAAAAAAATGCGTAACTGTCTTTTTTTAGTGTTTGCCATAATCCTTCTCCATTCCTGTAATACCAATGTGGTCGCAACCGAGTATAAAAGTCTCAATGGGGCCGTTTGGAACAAAGACGATGTTTTGGAGTTCACGTTTTCTGAATTGGATACCCTAAAGCAATATGATATCTTCATCAATATTCGTAACGACGATACATTTCCCTATAGCAATCTTTTTTTAATTACGGCATTGAATACCCCGGAAGGCGAGGTGCTACAGGATACCCTCGAATACACTATGGCAATGCCGGACGGTACTTGGCTCGGCAAAGGTTCCGGGAGTTTGAAGGAGAACAAATTATGGTATAAGGAAAACATCGTTTTTGCCAATTCTGGCGTATATACTTTAGAAGTTTCGCACGCGATGCGAAAAAACGGAAATGTTCAAGGGGTGATTTCCCTGGAAGGCATTACAGACGTAGGTTTTGAAATAACAAAAAGTAATCCCTAAGCTCATGGCAAAAGCGACAGAAAAGAAAGGCAACTCCGGTTTTTCAAAATATATCAAATGGTTCTGGATACTATTTGCTTCGGGTGTGGCATTTGTCGCACTTATTTTTCTTTCCGCCGCATGGGGTTTTTTTGGTGAACTACCGCCTTACGAATATTTGGAAAACCCGCAAACCAATCTAGCATCCCAGATAATTTCTTCAGATGGCGAGTTGTTGGGGAAATTTTATTTGGACGATAACCGTACCGATGTAAAATATAAGGATTTGCCGGAGAATTTGGTCAACGCCTTGGTCGCCACGGAGGATGCCAGGTTTCAGGACCATTCCGGAATCGATTTTAGGGGAACGGTACGTGCCTTCTTCTTTTTGGGAACCAAAGGTGGGGCAAGTACCATTAGTCAACAATTGGCGCGGCAGCTTTTTGTGGGGGTCCGCTCCAGAAGTAAACTGGACGCAATCAAACAAAAAATAAAGGAATGGGTATTGGCCACACGCTTGGAGCGAAGCTATACCAAGGAGGAAATCATAAGCATGTACTTTAACATTTATGATTTTGGAAACAATGCGGATGGTATTCGTTCCGCAGCACGTATCTATTTTGGAAAGGAGCCCAAGGATTTGAAAATAGAGGAATCTGCCATGTTGGTTGGTATGTTCAAAAATTCTTCGCTTTTCAATCCACTTCGAAGAGAGGAAATGGTCAAAACCCGAAGAAACGTTGTGCTGGCCCAGATGGCCAAATACGATTATATCACCGAGCAGGAAAAGGATTCCTTGCAGGCCCTAAAAATGGACATCAACTACAATCCGGAGAACCATAGGGAAGGTTTGGCCACTTATTTTAGGATGTACTTGCAACGTTTTATGAAGGATTGGATCGACGAAAATCCCAAACCCGCCTTGGCCGGTGAACGTGATAAATGGAACATCTATCTGGATGGATTGAAAATATACACCACGATCGATTCCAAGATGCAGGCCAACGCGGAAGAGGCGGTATACGCCCATATGGCAAACCTACAGGCCGAGTTTTTCAATCAAAACACCAAGGAACGAAATGCAACTACACCTTTCTCCGATATCACCCCGGAAGAAACGGAAGCAATCATGGAGCGTGCCATGAAAAACTCCGATCGTTGGAGAGAGATGAAGGCAGCGGGCAAATCAGAAGAGGAAATCAAGAGTTCCTTCACCAAAAAAACCGAAATGACCGTATTCGATTGGAAGAGCGATACCCGCGAAAAGGATACCGTCATGACCCCTTTGGATTCCATCAGGTACTACAAAACCTTTTTAAGGGCGGCGATGATGTCCATGGAGCCTCAAACAGGCCATGTAAAGGCTTGGGTTGGGGGTATTAATTACAAGCATTTTCAATACGATAACGTAATACAAGGGGCCCGGCAGGTAGGTTCTACGTTCAAGCCATTTGTATATGCCGCCGCCATAGATCAACTCCGACTTTCGCCCTGTGAAAAACTACCGGATACACAATATTGCATAGAGGCGGGCAAACATGGAAACATGGAGGCTTGGTGCCCAAGAAATTCCGATTTAAAGTACTCGGGTAAAGAAATGACCTTAAAAAATGCCTTGGCAAATTCGGTAAATACCGTTACGGCACAATTAATTGATAAGGTGGGGCCAAAATCAGTAGTCTCCATTGCAAAAAACCTTGGGATATCTGGGGAAGTACCGGAAGTGCCCTCCATAGCACTAGGAACCCTGGATGCCAATATTTATGATATGGTTGGGGCCTATGGGGCCTTTGCCAACCAAGGGGTCTATGTAAAACCCGTTATGGTAACCAGAATTGAGGATAAAAACGGGACCGTATTGTATGAATATGTTCCAGAGACGAAAGATGTGTTGAGCAAGGAAGTCTCTTATGCCATGATCGATTTGATGAAAGGGGTAACCCAAGGTGGTTCAGGTACGCGTCTGAGACATGCTTATAACAAGAATAATACGGTATATAAAGAGATTATTACCGGATACCCATATGAGCTCACCAATCCCATTGCCGGGAAAACGGGAACCACCCAAAACAATAGCGATGGTTGGTTTATGGGTATGGTGCCTAATTTGGTCACCGGTGTTTGGGTAGGTGGCGAAGAGCGTTCCATCCATTTTAAAAATATACTTTATGGCCAAGGAGCCTCCATGGCATTGCCCATATGGGGATTGTATATGAAAAAGAATTATGCGAACGAGGAATTGGGCGTATCCAAGGAAGACTTTGAAAAGCCGGAAGATATGACCATTGTCACAGATTGTACCCAATTTATTGAAGACCAACAGAAGGATATTGAGCTTGAGGACGACCTTGAAGATTTGGATTTTTAATGAAAGTCAACGATTGTAAAATTTTTAAAAAAGCTTCGGTATACATCGAGGCTTTTTTATTTTGTTCAGTTTAAAAGCGTTATTTTAGTAATATGACATTTAATGTACAGATATGATTAGAAAAACGGTTTCAAATGTATCGGAAGCGCTTGCCGGGGTTCAAGATGGTATGACATTTATGCTCGGCGGATTCGGATTATGCGGAATTCCGGAGAAGGCCATAGAGGAATTGGTACGATTGGGCATAAAGGACATCACCTGTATTTCCAACAACGCAGGTGTAGATGACTTTGGTTTAGGGCTTTTACTTCAAAAGCGTCAGATAAAAAAAATGATTTCCTCCTACGTGGGCGAAAACGATGAATTTGAAAGGCAAATGCTTAGTGGGGAACTGGAGGTGGAACTGACCCCCCAAGGTACCTTGGCAGAAAAGTGCCGCGCCGCTCAAGGTGGGTTTCCGGCTTTTTTCACCCCGGCAGGCTACGGCACCGAAGTCGCGGAAGGCAAAGAAACTAGGGAGTTCAATGGAAAAATGTATGTGCTTGAGGAAGCTTTCAAAGCCGATTTTTCCTTCGTCAAGGCATGGAAGGGCGATGAGGCCGGCAACCTCATTTTTAAGGGAACGGCCCGAAATTTTAATCCGGTTATGTGTGGTGCGGCAAAAATCACAGTAGCCGAAGTAGAGGAACTGGTACCCGCGGGGTCTTTGGACCCCAATCAAATACATGTTCCGGGGATTTTTGTCCAAAGAATCTTCAAAGGAGAAGGTTATGAGAAAAGAATCGAACAACGAACCGTACGAAAAAGAAATTAAAATGTTAGATAAAAACGGAATTGCAAAACGTATCGCCAAAGAAGTAAAGGACGGTTATTACGTGAACCTCGGTATCGGTATACCTACACTGGTGGCAAACTTTGTACGTGACGATATTAGTGTAGAATTTCAGAGCGAAAATGGCGTATTGGGAATGGGCCCGTTTCCTTTTGAAGGTGAAGAGGATGCAGATATTATAAATGCAGGTAAACAAACCATTACAACCTTGCCCGGTGCCTCCTTTTTCGATTCGGCCACCAGTTTTTCCATGATACGGGGCAAACATGTAGACCTTACCATTTTAGGGGCTATGGAAGTTGCTGAAAACGGGGATATTGCCAATTGGAAAATACCGGGAAAAATGGTCAAAGGAATGGGAGGAGCGATGGATTTGGTATCATCCGCAGAAGATATTATCGTGGCGATGATGCATACCAATAGGGCCGGGGAATCCAAATTATTAAAAAGATGCACCCTACCGCTCACGGGCGTAAAGTGTGTAAAAAAAATTGTGACGAACCTTGCGGTACTGGAAATAGGCCCAGAAGGTTTTATCCTGTTGGAACGTGCGCCAGGAGTATCCGTGGAAGAAATAAAACAGGCTACGGAAGGTACACTTATCGTGTCCGGGGACATTCCTGAAATGAAATTGGACTAACACTACAACGATTGCATTTCATCGGATAAATCAAATACCTTGATTTATTCACAACATTTTGGGATAACTTCACAACAATAATTCACAAACAGCTTCTCTTTGTACCTATATTTACGTCACTGATATTTTTTAACCCAAAGTAAAAGCAAAACTTAACCAAAGATGGATACCCAGAATTACATTCCGAGAGAAGAAAAAGTGCAAGTATACCATAATGATTTTTTTAGTGGTTTTGTACGTTTGACGAAAAAGCTTTTCATGCTTTAGGTCAAAAGCAAATGAAATTAACTGTAAAGAGCAACTCCCCCAGGTTGCTCTTTTTTAGTTTCTAATTGAAAAATGAACCATTAAATTAGCTCACTTTTGAATTGGAAATAGTATTGGACAATTTACATCCAAATCTTAATTATAAATTGCCAGCCCTACCCTGCTAATTATTCCTATTTTTATTGCTTTATCATCTTACTCTTCTTTGAGAATTAAATCCAGTTTCTATGACAAAGTACTTTTTTGTCTTTTGCAACCTATTTCTAGGGCACTTAGTGGACGTAGCCGCGCAAGCTTCGAATACCTCCAGATTAAAAATTGAGGATATCATGAAAGGCGATGACTTTATCGGGCACCGGCCTTCCAATGTCTTATGGGCGACCGACCAATCCGCCATCTATTTCGATTGGAATCCAGAAATGGCCTATAGCGATTCGCTTTATAGCTATAATTTAAATTCCAAAAACATTGAAAAAGTCGGTTTCCTTGAAGCGCAAAAACTTCCCGCAACGCAAAAGGTGGACCATCCCACGCTAAATAAATCGGTCTATACTAAAAACGGGGACATTTTCCTATTGGATAATGCCACGGGCAAATCCTTGGCCATCACCAAAACCAAGGAAAGGGAATCCAATCCGCACTTTACAGAAAATGGCAAAAAAGTGGCTTTTGTCAACGGGTCCAATGTTTTTTCTTGGGATATGGACAATGGGGTTTTGGAACAGCTTACTGATTTTGTGGAACAAGTTGCGGAAGACTCCAAACGGAGCGAGAAGGATGAATGGCTGTACCAAGATCAATTGGAGCTTTTTGGTGTTTTACGCCAACGGAAGGAAAAAAAGGAGTTGGGCGAGCAAATTACCAAAAAAATGGAAGCCCTTGAACCCCTGCCCATAGCAACAGGAAAGAAACAGGTCATCAACCAAACCATTTCCCCTAATGGGCGCTATATTAGCTTTGTGCTGATGGATTCCCCTAAAAACAAAAGCACGATGGTACCCCATTTTGTGACGGAATCCGGGTATACGGAAGAACAAACCACCCGGACCAAGGTAGGCGACGAACTTCCAACCTATGAAATGTTCGTGTACGACACTAAGAAACGTACCCAATATAACGTTGTTTTGGATAGCCTGGAAGGGCTGAACGATGTTCCGGAATTCATGCAGGATTACCCGGACAAGACATATCAAAACGAAAACCCCATTGGAAGGATACCCAGTCCTACATGGCATCCTGAGGGTGAAAAGGCCATTTTGGACATTCAGGCCAGCAATTATAAAAACCGATGGTTGGTGCTTTTGGATGCCAAAACGGGAAAAATAGAACTCCTTGACCGGCAACATGACGAGGCTTGGATTGCGGGCCCCGGCATTACTGGGTGGTTTGATGGGGGCGACCTGGGTTGGATGCCCGACGGAAAAAGTATTTGGTATAAATCCGAAAAAACAGGCTATTCCCACCTGTATACCATGGATATGAACGGCAAGAACAAAAAGGCCTTGACCTCGGGCAATTTTGAAGTTTATGACCCCTTTATCTCCAAGGATAAAAAACGCTGGTATTTTACGGCAAATAAGAACCATCCGGGCGACCGCCAGTTTTATACCATGCCCTTAAAAGGGGGCAGAATGGAACAATTGACCCAATGGGAAGGCAGAAACGACGTAACGCTTTCACCAGATGAAACACAGATGGCCATTCTACATTCCTACTCTAACAAGCCCACAGAGCTGTACCTCCAAGGCAATCCGCTGTTTGGAGATACAAGCGAACCTACAGCCATCACAAGTTCCAATACGACAGCATTCAATTCCTATGATTGGAAGGATCCAAAGGTTATTACGTTTTCGGCCTCTGACGGTGCCATGGTTCACGCAAGGTTGTACACCCCCAAGTTGGAAGTCAAGAATAACGCGGCCGTAATTTTCGTGCACGGTGCAGGCTATTTACAGAATGCCCATAAATGGTGGAGCTCCTATTACCGTGAATATATGTTCCACAATCTATTGGTGGACAATGGCTATACCGTCTTGGACATCGATTACCGCGGCAGTGCCGGTTACGGTAGGGATTGGCGGACGGGCATATACCGTCACATGGGTGGCAAGGACCTGTCAGACCAAGTGGATGGCGCCAACTACTTGGTAAAGAATTACGGGGTTGATCCGGATAAAATCGGTATCTATGGTGGCTCCTACGGCGGATTTATAACCTTAATGGGCATGTTCAACGCACCGGAAACCTTTAGTGCCGGAGCGGCCATACGCTCTGTGGGCGATTGGGCGGCCTATAACCACCCGTATACCGCGCATATTCTGAATACGCCGGTAGCGGACAGTCTGGCCTATAAACGGAGTTCCCCTATCTATTTTGCGGAAGGTCTAGAAGGTAAATTGCTTATTTTACACGGAATGGTGGATGACAACGTGCATTTTCAAGATATGGTCCGATTATCCCAACGGCTCATAGAACTGGGCAAGGAAAACTGGGAAATGGCCGTATATCCCGTGGAACGCCACGGTTTTGTGGAACCTAGTAGCTGGACCGATGAGTATAAACGCATATTCAAATTGTTCGAGGAAACTTTGACGGATTAGAAATGCCGAATATTCCCAAAATAGAATTTATGCCGTGTCGACCTTCGGAATTAAAGGAATTAATGACCATTTCCAGAACTACTTTTTCCGATGCTTTTCGAGCTCAGAACAATCCCGAGGATTTCAATGTATATTTGGACAAGGCCTTTTCAAGAACACAGCTAGGGAAGGAACTTGACAACCCTAAAATGAATTTTTATTTTGTGTATTTTGAGGGTGTTTTGGCGGCCTATTTTAAATTGAACGAAGGCGATGCCCAAACGGATATAAAACAAGAGGGTTCAATGGAATTGGAACGTATCTATGTCCTTAAAGCCTTCCAGGGAAAACAATTGGGGAAGCGGATTTTGGATTGGATAAAGGATTGGGTCAAAGGAAACGAAAAATCATTTTTGTGGTTGGGCGTTTGGGAGAAAAACCCCCGTGCCATCGCTTTTTATGAACGTCATGGATTCTATAAATTTGGGACACATCCCTACTTTATTGGACAGGACGAGCAAACGGATTGGCTCATGCGTTTCGACTTTTAAAAAATAAGAATACTAAATATGAAATGAGCCATAACAATTCTTGATACCCACTGAAACCAAAGGTTCACGAACACCCTTTTTGAAAATAGACAAGCTTCGTGAGTAAATGGTTATTGGCGAAAACGAAGTTTCATGAATACCGCTGAAAAGCAAATAGTAAATAATGAACTAAATCGAAGATTCATGAACACCTATGGTAGACAAACTTAAATGATGTGAATAATTGCAACCCTGTGCTGAGCGTAGTCGAAGCATGACCCATTAAAAACAATAAAAATACACAGATGAAAAGTTTACAGTTCACCTTGTTAGCTCTAGTGATTTGCGGTATGTTAAACGCCCAGGAATATTACTTTCCGGAGCGAAATGCCCTTTGGGAACAAAAAAATCCAACGGAATATAAAGTCAATACCGAAAGACTAAAAGCGGTCGTAGACTTTGCCGAAGCGAACGAATATACCGGTTCCCGAGATTTAAGGATCGCTATATTAAAGGGTTTTGAAAGGGAGCCTTTCCATGAGATATTGGGTCCTACCAAAAAACGGGGCGGTCCTGCGGGAATGATTCTTAAGAATGGCTATGTAATAGCACAGTGGGGCGATGTAAAAAGGGTGGATATGACCTTTAGCGTCACCAAAAGCTTTTTAAGTACAATGGCCGGACTTGCATGGGACCAAGGATTGATCTCCACAACACAGGATAAGGCCGGTGATTATATTTGGGACGGTACCTTTGAAGGGGAACACAATTCCAAAATCACCTGGGAACATCTATTACAACAGAATTCGGCTTGGTCCGGTGAATTATGGGGTGGAAAGGATTGGGCGGACCGGCCACCGCGAGAAGGTGATATCGATGACTGGAAGTTTGAAAAACCCAAGGAGCCCGGTACGTTCATGGAATACAACGATGTACGTGTCAATGTACTTGCCTACGCCCTTACCCATGTATGGCGAAAACCGCTTCCCCAAGTTTTAAAAGAAAATATCATGGATGCGATCGGGGCGAGCACAACCTGGAGATGGCATGGATACGGCCATGCGTGGACGGAAATAGATGGAATACAAATGAAATCCGTGACAGGTGGTGGCCATTCAGGAGGAGGAATGTTCATCAATACGGAAGATATGGCCCGTTTTGGCTTGTTGTTCCTGAACAATGGCAAATGGAAAAACGAACAATTGATTAGTAAGGAGTGGATCGAGAAAGCCATAACACCCTCCGTTCCAAATAGCAATTACGGCTATATGTGGTGGTTGAATAAAAAAGGGGACAGGTATTGGGATGGATTGTCGCAAAACATATACTACGCCGCTGGTTTTGGCGGAAATTTTATCGTCATAGATTCGAAAAATGATATGGTCGTTGTTACTAGATGGTTGGAACCCAATAAAATAGGGGAATTTATGTCCAAATTGAATGAGGCGCTGGACTAAAGTGAGGACAAAATTTCCACAGCCCTTTCCAACGTTTCCTCCTTTTTCGCGAAGCAAAATCGGAGTACCTTATCATCCCTGTCGTTTACATTAAACGAGGATATGGGGATACTAGCCAATTTATGCTCAAGAATCAGTTTTTTGGCAAAGTCCTCGTCAGATTCTTGGGTAATTTGGGTATAGTCCAACAGTTGGAAATAGGTGCCTTGCGAGGGGATGAACTTAAAATTGCTATAGGCAAGGCCCTTTAGGAATAGATCTCGCTTCCTTTGATAAAAATCATTGAGCCCAAGATAGTGTTCGGGGGTTTTTAAGTATTCTGCCAAAGCCCGCTGTACGGGATGGTCAACACAGAAGACGGCAAATTGGTGCACTTTTCTAAATTCTTCCATCAGGGCTTTTGGAGCGGCACAATAACCCATTTTCCAGCCGGTAACATGAAAGGTCTTGCCAAAAGAGGCGCAGACAAAGCTACGCTGCGCCAAATCCGGAAATCTGGATACGCTCTGGTGCTGTTGTCCGTCAAATACAATATGTTCGTACACCTCATCGCTCAATACCAAAATATTCGTATCCTTAAGAATTTCCTGTAACCATAACATATCGTTTTGGGAAAGTATTTTTCCACTGGGATTATGCGGTGTATTGATTATCAACATTTTAGTTTTTTTGGTGATTTTGGCTTTGAAGGCTTCCCAGTCTATGCTATAATCCGGGGCATCCAATTGGAGGAAGACCGGTTTGCCCCCATTGACGAGAATGGCCGGTTCATAGCAGTCATAGGCAGGTTTTAGTACGATTACCTCATCTCCTACATGCACAAATGCCGATATGGCCGTATAAATGGCCTGGGTAGCGCCCACCGTAATGGTCAACTCATTTTCCGGATGGTATTGATGACCATGAAGTGTTTGAATTTTTTCAGAAATAACCTCCCTAAGGCCAAAATACCCTTGCATGGGGGCATATTGGTTGTGTCCCTCCATCATGGCATTGTTCACCAAGGAAATAAGATTCGGGTCCGCCTCAAAATTTGGAAACCCTTGGGACAGGTCAAGGGCCTTATGTTTTCGAGCCAAATTCCCTACGGTCGTAAATATGGTAGTTTTTACATTGGGCAGTTTGGAACTGTTTTTCGTATCGATATTCATAATCATAAAAATAAACCAAAAAAGCCCGAGAAGAAACCCGGGCCTTTCCAAACAACTAAACTAAAAAATTAAGCATGTTGCGCTTCATGTTTACCTTCCTTTATTTCCTCAATTACTTTTGAGTTAAAGGCAGGTAAATCCTGTGGATTTCTACTGGTTACAAAACCTTCATCCACAACAGCTTCTTTATCTTCCCATTTGGCTCCAGCGTTGATGAGATCATCCTTTATGGAACTGAAAGAAGTCAAGGTTCTTCCTTTTACGACATCGGCACTGATCAAAATCTGGGGGGCATGGCATATTGCCGCCACCGGCTTTTTCATGCTAAAGAAATCCCTAACCAAAACCAAGGCATCTTCGTTTCTTCTTAGGGTATCTGGATTCATTACACCTCCGGGCAATACCAAAGCATTATAATCCGATGCTTTTACCTCGGAAAGATTTCTGTCCACATCGTAACTGTTTGACCAGTTGCCATTGGCCCAGCTTTTTATTTTTCCGTTTTCCGGACTTATGATGTCCACTTGAAAGCCTTCTTTTTCCATGGCTTCCTTAGGTGATTTCAATTCACTTTCTTCAAATCCATGTGTTGCTAAAATTGCTATCCTCTTCATTATATTCATTTTTTAAGTTAATAATCTATCACTAGAAGAATATAATAATAGGAAAGGAAAATCTCCGTTAATGCCTTATTAAATTAGGACTGCTGAAGGTTAAAGCTCTCTTAAACGGACAAAGGCTAGGATTTTTAGTGAACTGATGCAAGATGTTGAAGGACTTCTTGAAGGCATCGGTCCAGCTCCTTTTTGACCTCGCGTTCCCAAAACCTAAATACGGTATAGCCCAAGCGGTCCAATTCCTGATTTACCTCTTGGTCACGCTGCATATTGCGTTCTATTTTAGCTATCCAAAAATCGCGGTTGGTCTTGATCTTGGGTTTGCGTTCCTCCCAGTTTTCGCCATGCCAATATTCCCCATCTATGAAAATGACCGTTTTATATTTTTTTAGAGCGATATCCGGCTTTCCAATGAGTTTTTTGTAGTCTACCCTATATCGATATCCGGCCGCATACAAGGCCCTTCTAAAGGCCATTTCTGGTTTTGTGTCCTTTCCCCGGATCTTACTCATAATCTTCGAGCGTTGGGGTGTGGTGTAGAATCCGGATTCCTCGTTAAATCTGGGGACTATAATTCGTTCTTCGGAATACTTTTTGGACATCCGCTAAAAATAAAAAATCCCATTTCGAATGAAATGGGATTTATAAAAACTTTATGATCTAGGAATTAACCCTTAACGTTTGCGAATAGATACTCCCGGTTCATACGGGCAATATTCTCTAAGGATATTCCTTTTGGACACTCGACTTCACATGCACCGGTATTGGTACAGTTTCCAAAACCTTCCAAATCCATTTGCGCGACCATATTCTTTACCCGGTCAACGGCCTCTACCCTTCCTTGCGGCAACAGCGCGTATTGGGAAACTTTGGCACCTACAAACAACATGGCCGAAGAATTTTTGCAACTAGCCACGCAGGCACCACAGCCAATACATGTGGCGGCACTAAAGGCGTCGTCCGCATCGTGCTTGTTTACTGGAATCGCGTTGGCGTCGATGGTATTACCAGAGGTATTTACCGATATAAAACCGCCCGCATTCTGGATACGGTCAAAGGCACTTCTGTCTACAATCAAATCCTTGATTACCGGAAAGGCCGTCGCCCTAAAAGGTTCAATATAGATTGTGTCACCATCCTTGAATTTTCGCATATGCAATTGGCACGTAGTAACTCCCCTATCAGGTCCATGAGCTTCGCCATTAATATATAAGGAACAAGACCCACAGATACCTTCCCTGCAATCATGGTCAAAAGCTACGGGCTCCTCTCCTTTTGATATCAGCTGACTATTTAACACATCCAGCATTTCCAAAAATGACATATCGGGGGAAACATCGCTGATTTTATAATCAACCATCTTTCCTTTATCATTAGCGTTTTTTTGACGCCAAATTTTCAATGTTAAATTCATAGCTTTTCTTTATTTATAACTTCGTTCCTTAACTTCTATATTCTCGTACACCAAATCTTCCTTGTGTAAAACGGCGTCTTTCGGTTCTCCCTTATATTCCCAAGCAGAAACATACTGGAACTCCTTTCTCCTTTTGGCCTCACCTTCCGGAGTCTGATATTCCTCCCTAAAATGACCACCTGCGGACTCTTCCCTTTGCAGGGCGTCCTTGGCGAACAATTCTCCCAACTCCAGGAAATCGGCAACGCGTCCCGCCTTAGCAAGTTCCTCGTTGTATTCGTCCGCAGAACCGGGTACCAAAACATCTTTCCAGAATTCGGCACGTAGTTCCGCAATTTCATTGATGGCCGATTTTAAATCGGCTTCATTTCTGGACATCCCACATTTATTCCACATGATTTTACCAAGACGCTTATGGAAATAGTCAACAGGGTGTTTGCCCTTGTTGTTGATCAAGTGATCTATATTATCCCGAACCGATTTTTCAGCTTCATCAAATTCCTTGGTATCCGTTGGGATAGGTCCAGTACGAATATCGTTTGCCAAATAATCGCCAATGGTATATGGTAGTACAAAATAACCGTCTGCCAGACCCTGCATCAATGCGGACGCTCCCAATCTATTGGCACCGTGATCGGAGAAGTTCGCCTCCCCTATCGCATAACAACCTGGAATGGTCGTCATCAGGTTATAGTCCACCCAAATACCGCCCATGGTATAATGCACCGCGGGATAGATCATCATTGGGGTCTCATAAGGATTTTCATCCACGATTTTTTCGTACATCTGGAACAGGTTTCCATATTTTGTCTTCACGACTTCCTGACCCAATTTTTTAACGAGGACATCATCATTTACGTCCAATCCTTTCACCAAGGCCTGTTCCCTACCATAGCGCATGAACGCATCGGCAAAATCCAAATACACGGCCTCACCGGTGGCATTTACACCGTATCCGGCATCGCAACGTTCTTTGGCCGCCCTAGATGCTACATCTCTAGGCACCAAATTACCGAAAGCCGGGTAACGCCTTTCCAGATAGTAGTCTCGGTCTTCTTCAGCAATCTTCGTTGGTTTAAGTTTCCCAGCTCGTATCGCTTCGGCATCCTCCAATTTCTTGGGCACCCAGATTCTACCGTCATTTCGTAAGGATTCTGACATCAAGGTAAGCTTGGATTGATGGTCCCCTGAAACAGGGATACAAGTTGGGTGTATTTGGGTATAACATGGGTTTGCAAAAAAGGCCCCTCGCTTATGAGCTTTCCAAGCAGCGGTAACATTACTGCCCATGGCATTGGTGGATAAATAAAATACGTTCCCGTAACCGCCAGTACCCAAAACCACCGCATGGGCGGAATGCCTTTCTATCTTACCGGATACCAAATCACGGGCAATAATACCCCTAGCCTTTCCATCGACAATGACCACATCCAACATTTCATGCCGGTTGTACATCTTTATCTTCCCCCTACCAATTTGTCGGTTCATAGCGGAATACGCCCCTAACAACAATTGCTGTCCGGTTTGGCCCGCTGCATAAAACGTTCGCGATACCAAAACGCCCCCAAAAGAACGGTTGTCCAATAAACCCCCATACTCCCTGGCAAATGGCACCCCTTGGGCCACACATTGATCAATAATATTTGCGGATACTTCGGCCAGACGATAAACGTTTGCCTCGCGCGAGCGGTAATCCCCGCCTTTAACGGTGTCGTAAAAAAGTCGGTAAGTAGAGTCGCCGTCGCCCTGATAGTTTTTCGCGGCGTTTATCCCACCCTGTGCGGCAATGGAATGTGCCCTACGTGGTGAATCTTGAAAGCAGAATGCCTTTACGTTGTATCCCAATTCCGCCAAAGTTGCCGCGGCGGATCCTCCCGCCAAGCCTGTACCCACTACGATAACGTCAATATTACGTTTGTTCGCAGGGTTGACAAGGTTGATTTTGTTTTTATGGTTGGTCCATTTATCGGCCAATGGGCCTTCAGGTATTTTTGAATCTAATGCCATATTAGCTGTTTTTAATGGGTGAAATGATGGTAAAGTGCAATGAAAATAAATCCTACAGGTAGACCTATAGCATACACCTGAGCCAAACCTTTCATACTTTTCTTGTAAATGGAATTGGCACCAATGGATTGGAATGCCGAACTAAACCCGTGAAGCAGATGCAGGCTCAATAGCACAAAGGCCAAGACATAGGCTCCAACGCGCAATGGATTTTCAAATTTATGGACCAATTCCTCGTAATATCTAAAACCTTCCCCGCTTGGTAAAAGACCGGACATGTCTCCTTGAACGTATTTTACGTTTATTTCGGGAATCCAAAAATCAATAAAGTGCAACACCAAAAATGCCAAAACGACCGCACCGCTCAACAACATGTTTCTGCTCATCCAAGTGGAGTTGGCATTGCCGTTATTCTTAACGTAGCTCTTTTGCCGTGCCTTGTTGTTTTTGATTTCCAAGATGAATCCCATTACGAAATGGAAGATTACGCCAAAAATGAGTATAGGCTGAAGAACGAATTGAACCGCCCAAAAAGTACCCATAAAATGGGAAGCTTCGTTAAAGGCATCCGGACTAAAAACCGATAAAATATTGATGGCAAAATGCTGTAGTAGAAAAACCATAAGGAAAAGGGCCGAAAGCGCCATCGCATATTTTCTACCGATTGAAGATTTAAAAAATCCGCTCATTGGTTGCTTTTTTAATTTGTACAAATTTACTGCACGGGGCAGTTATTAACAAGTTTTCAAGAGTCTAAGTGTGCTTATTTAGACCCATTTTAAGAATGTTTTATAGACTGTTTAAGTACGATCTAAAAAACAGGGTTTATATGGGTTTATAACTTAAACAGATTGATGGTTTTTTATAACGGTTCACCTAAAAATCTAGTATAATCAAACTACCAGATACTTGATTTGAATAATTATCGATTTTAGAAGGCTTGAAGAACAACCAATCGATAAAGTCTTTAAAAATATTGATAATCAGAACTATATGTAAACCCTATCCCTTCGTGTAAGAATTACCAACAACACTTTGAATTGGTCTAAAATACCATCGCTTAGTCGAAAAACAAGTTGTGTTTTTAGCTGCTTTCTTTTATTTCGACAGTTCATCCAGACCAATCACTATATGAAAATAGCTTTACGATCTACCAAAAGAAAAATTACCATACTTGCCGCCTTAGCACTTTTACTATTAAGTGCGGCTCCCTTTTTTATCGGATCAGGGCTAGATGCTCCCGAACCTCTTGGACGTTACCTAAACTTCAATTTTCCAGCGGCCGTACCCAACTCGAACGGTTTGCCGTATGCACCAGTGTACACCAATCTGACCTTTGACTCGCCCTTGACTTTTAATGAACTGCCAACATCGGCTAAAATTGTAGTCGGGCAAAGGGACGGAAAGATATTTTGGTTTGACAAGGACCCTGAAGTATCCCAAAAAAACATACTTCTGGATTTAAGTAATAAGGTAGGTGTAGTTTGGGACGGAGGCTTTTTAGGCTTTACTTTTCACCCGCAATTTGGTACCGCAGGGAACAATTACTTCTATACATATTACACCACTAAAGACCGTAATGGGAATAATTTCCCAAATATGTATACCACCCAAAGCTGCAATAGCGAGGAGTATTGGGGCAATTTTTTGATTCTATCCAGATATACCATGAATCCTACGACCATGACTGTGAATGAAAGTTCGGAACAGGTTATGTTGAAGCTTAGAATGTACGGAACCACACACAGAGGGGGCGGACTTCTCTTTGGGGACGATGGCTATTTATATCTCACCACCGGGGATCAAACTGCCTTTAAAAAGTCGCAGGACATTGTAAACAACTTGGACGGGGGCGTACTTCGCTTGGATGTGGATAGGAACCCTGCCCGCAGCCATGCGCCCATTAAGACCATGCCCCAAGACCATGGATTTTCAGATGAGATTACCGGGGTAGGATATTGGATACCCAATGACAATCCCTTTCTAAGCCCCAACGGTGCACGCTTTGAGGAATATTACTCCATGGGTCATAGAAACCCACATAGAATGACAAAGGACAGAGCTACCGGGAATCTGTATATTGGCGAAATAGGCGGAGGCCGCCACGAGGAAATCAATGTGGTCAAAAAAGGAAAAAATTATGGCTGGCCACTATACGAGGGTCTTTTCAGGAGCACTTTTTGTGTATCCGGTCTTTACGGGAACATGCCGCATGAAGAACCCTTGGTAGCTTTCCCCAGATCCCAGGCGAATGCCGTTATTGGCGGATTCGTGTATAGGGGCGAGGAAATCCCGGAACTAAAGGGTAAGTATATTTGTGCCGATTATGGTGTTGGCGAGGAAATCTGGGCCGTGAATACTTCCAACGGAACCTATGAACAGTTGGGTAATTTTAGTTCCACCAACATCATATCCTTTGGGGAGGACAAACAGGGAGAACTGTATATCCTGAAACAGGGCGTGTCCACGCTTTTTAAACTTTCCACCAAAAAATCATTCGAAGAGACCTTGCCCCAGACTTTGAGCGCAACGGGAGCCTTCAGCGATCTATCCACGCTGTCACCCTCACAAGGAATCTTCCCCTATGAATTGATCGAGTCTTTTTGGTCCGATGGTGCCCTCAAAAAAAGATGGTTGGGAATCCCTAATGACGGCACGCACGATACACAAGAGGAACAGATCAATTTTTCCGAAAACGGAAATTGGGATTTCCCCATTGGATCTGTGCTGATAAAGCATTTTGAAATGCCCTTGGATGAAAATAACCCATCGGTTACCAAACGTTTGGAGACCCGTTTTTCGGTCAAGGCGGCCAACGGTCAGTTTTATTATGTTACCTATAAATGGAACGAGGCCCAGACCGATGCGGTGCTATTGACATCCGGTTTGGATGAAACCTTGAACATGAAAAGGGCCGATGGAACGACCGAAGCCCAAGTCTGGACCTACCCCAGCAGAAGCGACTGCGCTACCTGCCATAATCCAAGCACCGGTGGTACCATTGGCACACGTACAAGATACCTCAACAAGGATTTAAGATATCCAAGAACGGGTAGAACCGCCAATCAATTGGTCACCTTGAGTCATTTGGGCATATTGGACCAAACGATCACGGATGCCAATACAAACTCCCTTTTAACATATAAAGCTTTGACCGATGCAAACGCCTCCTTGGATGAAAAGGCACGTTCCTACCTAGACCTTAATTGCGCCTATTGCCACCAGGCCGGTTCCGATGTTCGGGCGGATTTTGATATGAGGATGGTGCTGAACCTGGAACAAACGGGGCTTTTGGATGCGGGAATTTTTAATTCCTTGGGCATCCCCGATGAAGCTATTTTGCAACAAGGTTCTCCGGAGAAATCCATTGTATACCTGCGAGCCAACAGTCTACAGGATGGAATAGCCATGCCCCCCATTGCAAAGAACAGTATCGATGCGCAGGGTGTGGCCCTTTTGGAAGCATGGATACGGCAATTGGGTTCGAACACCGGACCCAATGAGGTGAATTTGGCCTTGAACAAAGTGGCAGTACAGTCAAGTATCGGTTTTGGAGGGGATGCCGCAAAGGCCGTGGACGGCAACAGGAGCGGTCTCTATTCCAATGGTTCCGTAACGCATACGGATACGTCCAACAATCCATGGTGGCGGGTCGACTTGGGAAGGGAGTACACTATCAGCAAAATCAATATGTACAATAGAACCGATTGCTGTTACGAGCGTCTGAGCGGTGCCAAACTCATGGTTGGAAACACGCCGAGCAACAATCCAGCCGACTATACAGAAGTGGGAACGGCCAATGCTGAACCCTCGCAATTCTTTACCAATGTCAACACCAGTGGTAGATACCTAATGGTATATTTACCTGGAAACAATAAAATTCTTTCCTTGGCAGAGGTAGAAGTCTTTGGAGAGGTGACAATCAACATTCCAGTGTACAATGTGCTGACATCACCAAACGTTGTGAACCTTCAGGTTGGCGAAACCTTTCAATTGAACGCCATTACGGAACCGGCCAATGCAACGGACGAAGGGGTTAGTTGGATTTCAAACGACCCTAGTATTGCATCCATTGATGCCACAACAGGTCTGGTAACCGCAGTGGGTCCCGGTGAAATAGATGTAACCGTGACAACCAATGATGGCGGGTATAAGGCCAGTGCCTTGGTTAAGGTTGCCGGCACTCCCCAAAACCCAATTTCCGTTTATAACGTATTGACATCACCCAACCAAGTGAACCTACAGGTTGGGGAGACATTTCAGTTGAATGCGATCACAGAACCTGCCAATGCGACGGACCAAAGCGTTAGTTGGATTTCCAACGACCCTAGTATTGCCTCCATTGATGCCACAACAGGTCTGGTAACCGCCAATGGGGATGGTGAGATCGATGTCACCGTTACTACGAACGATGGCGGTTATAAAGCCAGTGCCTTGATAAAGGTAACCGGAGGTACCGCTCCCAATATTTCGGTGTACAATGTGTTGGTGTCGCCAAAGACACTGACCTTAAATGAAGGGGAAACGTTCTTGCTCAATGCCATCGTTGAACCGGACAATGCAACGAACAAAAATGTACGTTGGTTCTCGAATGACCCATCGATTGTTTCCGTTGATCCCGATTCAGGATTGGTGACGGCCAATGCCGTAGGTGAGATGGATGTATCCGTTGTTACCGAGGACGGCGGCTATCACGCCACGGTGCTTGTCAAGGTAATTGCTCCAAATACCAGTTCCATAAAGCTGTACCCTATGCCGGCGACGGATACTTTCAACATAGACCTATCCGGATATATGGGCAAAGCTGTGGTGGTCAGTCTTTATGGGCCCGGTAACCAGTTATTGAAAACGGTAAGCTACCCTGCGAACCATCCTGCTGTAAATCAGTTTTCCGTATCGGAATATCCATCAGGGGTATATTACCTCTTGTTCGAATCCGCGGACGGTTATGAGGGAAAAACACTGATTATCAATTAAAAAATAAACACGTGAACTCGTAAGGCCTTTACAAGTTAAAGGCCTTTTTTATTGGATTTTAGGACAGAGGCTCCTTTTCCTCTTTGATTCGGTCCAAACTCCACGCAACGGCGGCTTCCAAATCATTGAATTGACGTAGTGATTCCTTGAAGAACATTTTCTCCAAAACGATGCTCGCAAAACTACCTTGTGTGGAACCCACCACACTGTAATAGGACAACTGATGTCTGTTCTTGTAAAATTTTAACCATTCTGTAGGAACTACCGTATAACTGTTTATACGATTGGAGATATAGGCAATGGGGGTCTCCTCCCCGAAAATTTCCTTGGCGGCCGCTACCGCCCTCTTGGCCATATTCCAGTCAAAAACAACCCCTTCCTTTATTTCCGAAATGACCAGACCATCAAAATAATAGAAAACCCCGAATTCAAACTCCCTTACCTCCCGTATTTTTTTGAAGTATGGAAGATCCTTAACACGTTTCATACTTTCAAGTTTTTTGTTTTATAGGTCAAGTCTGGACTTCTCGCAGCGCAGGGTAGAAAATTAACCAACCTGATAGTTATCGGGAAATCTCGGCAGGCAGCCATTGTAACCTTAACTTATTTTAATCAGTTTATCATTTGGACAAACACCTCTAAATGTACGGTTTATAATTGAAATAAAAGGTCAGAAATGCCCTGCAAATAGGGTGATATTCAGTTTTCCATGTTCTTGAGCTGAATCTCCAAAGCCTTGGTAGAAAGTTGCACCTCGATAAAAGAAAGTATCAAGGAAATCATGAGTGCAAGCAGACTGATGCCGAAGACAAGATTTGCCCAAAACGTGAGCTGGACGTAGATCAAAGACATGGTAATGACGGCCAGCAAAAAGCTAAAGATGGCCGTAGCCTGCATGTTCTTGATTATTGTCAGTCGTTTTTGTAGCTTTTTAACCTGTAAGCCTACGGATTTTGACCCCGTCTCCTCGAACTTTTGGTGCAATTGACGTATCAGCGCCGCGATGGCCAAATAACGGGCGTTATAGGCCAACATGGTCAAAGATATGGCCGGAAAAAGTAATGCGGGAATTCCTAAAGTTAGTTCCATTTAGTATTTTGTTTTAATCAATCGATATTCCAAAATATGACCAACTAACGTCCTCATCAAAGGGGTTTGATTGTGCATGAAGTTCACCGGGCTCAATGGTGATACACTTTCCTTTTGTTAAAATATGTTTTTCGCCATTTACCTCAAAAATGACTTTACCACTTTGAATGAAGAACACCTCGAACATGGTTTCGTGTAGATGAAAATCCACTTTGTCTCCTGGTTTAAAAACTGCAGTACCAAACATCATGAGGTGAGGTATTTCCCCTTTTGAAACCAAGGTCTTTTTCTTGATATGTTGATTATGGCTCACCCCTAGTTCTGGCAGTGTATTCCAATCTACTATTTTCACAGGTTTAATTGAATAAAAGTTAGTCTATCTTAAATGTGGTTAATTCTGTAATGCCATTGCCGGAAATCTTAACCACGTAAGTTCCTTTGGGCAGATATGTTTTTCCATCTTCTGCTTCCGATAACTTTGTTTTATGTTGTTTTAAGTAATTGTCTTTTCCGATTTTAGAGAAGGCTACATCAAAGGACAGAATATTGAAACCCTTATCCCCGTTTATCTCGGTCTCGCTTACCACAATATCGTCCTCGCTCAGGACGATGGCCTTAAAAGGGCCTTCCTTTGTGGTATAAAAGGTGATGTCCAAGCCTGGGGTTTGCGCTCTTGACCAGGAGCTTCTAGGGTTGCCCCATCTGCTGGAATGTTTGATATCGGTAAGTTCAAAAAGTTTCAATTTACTCTCCAAGGCCCGGGGTGTCATTTGCTGTAAGGTTGAAATATTGGCCTTATAAATACTTCGCCCGTGCGTACCCACCAATAGGTGTTTTGCCTTTTCCTGTATGACCAGATCATGCACCGCCACGTAGGGAAGTCCGTTATCGAAAACCTCCCAGGAACCGCCCCTGTCAAACGAAACATAAAGGCCATTATCCGTTCCAACAAAAAGCAGATTTTCATTTTCCGAATCTTCCAAAATGACGTTAACCGAAGAAGTTGGCATGTTTTTGGCAATGGATTTCCATGTTTTTCCGTAGTCCTCGCTCACATAGATATAGGGCGTAAAATCATCCCAACGATATCCGTTCAATGCAACATAAACACGTTCCTTTTTATGTTTTGATGCCGTTACCCGGCTCACCCACAAATCCTTGGGAAAAGACCCTGAAATCAAATCCCAGCTACCGCCTCCGTCCCTGCTTACCTGCACCAAACCATCATCGCTGCCGGTATATATCAGTCCAAACTTGAATGGCGATTCAGAAATGGTGGTCAAGGTACCATAGGCCACGTTCCCCTTTTTTCCTCCCATTGTCAGGTCCGGTGAAATGGTTTCCCAAGTATCGCCTTGATCTAAAGACCGGTGCAACTTGTTTCCGCCCAAATACAGAATATCCTGGTTGTGCGAGGAAAGTAGTATTGGCGTTTGCCAATTGAATCGGTAGGGCGATTCTCCCAATTCGTGCTTTGGTTGGATGTACTTCCTTTTTCCGGTCTCCAAATCCAATCGGAAGTAATTACCAAACTGAAATCCCGTATACACGATATTTGGGTTCCTACTGTCTATTTGCACCTGCATACCGTCACCGCCCAAAATGGATTTCCAAGGGTATTGCCCGGACTGGTGCCATTCCCTATTCTCCTCCGCATTATGGGGCCCCATCCAAACGCCGTTGTCCTGAAGACCGCCATATACATTGTACGGTTCCTGATTATCTACATTTATGGCATAGAACTGACCCACGATCGGGGAGTTGTTCTTTATCCAGCTCTCCCCATCATCGTAGGAAATGTTGAGGCCGCCATCATTTCCATTGATCAAATGCCCGGACCTATCTGGGTTTATCCACAAAGCGTGATGGTCTGAATGTACATTATCCTCATTGACCGCCATGTAGGTTTTTCCGCCGTCGTTCGATTTTAAAAGGGGAACACCCGCCAAATAGATTTTATCCACATTGGATGGGTCCACATTGATTTGGGCAAAGTAATACCCATAACTGTAGTATAGTCCGTCAATGTAATCCTGGTTCTGTTTTTTCCAATTGACACCACCGTCCGTGCTCTTATATACCTCCGCTCCAATGACGGGCGTATCAAAGAGCGATGCATTGGCATCTTCCAAGTAGGAAGCAAGGTCTGCCGGTTTTACGGCACCACTGAGCACCATTTGTTTTACGTTTTCGGCACGGTACTTTTCCTGAAAATTATTCGTTTTTAGAAAATCGTTGAGTTGTTTGTCCGATAATTTCAAAAACGCCTCCGTACCCATGTCCTTGAAATCTTCCTTTTGAAGTCCTTCCGTTTTCTTTACATCGTTATCCTGTTTTGCTCTCCTGAACTGATTGTCATGCACGGCATAAACGGTGTTGTCATCGTATACGGCAAGGCCGATTCTACCCACTCCCTCACCGGTAGGAAATCCACTTTGGGGCGTGGTTATTTTTTTCCAACTCGTTCCGGCATCGGTACTTTTATAAATGCCCGATGAATTGCCGTTCCCCAAAAAATCCCATGCCTTTCGATCCTTTTGCCACGTGGCCGCATACATGATATTAAAGTTTTTGGGGGCATGGGCCACATCTATGATGCCTGTGTCATCGCCCACAAATAAGGTTTTTTTCCATGTTTTGCCACCATCGGTAGATTTATAAAGCCCCCTTTCAACATTGGTGGAATATAAATGTCCTACCACGCCAACCACTACATCATTTGGATCATTGGGATTAATTAGGATGCGACCGATATGGTGCGAATCTGGCAATCCCATATTGGACCAAGTTTTTCCTTGGTCCGTTGATTTTAAAATACCGATGCCGGCATAGGTCGAGCGAGAGGCGTTGTTCTCGCCGGTACCGACATAGATTGTCCCCGATTCCCAATGCACGGCAATGTCCCCAATGTTCTGTGTTGGGGTATTGTCCATAATTGGGGTAAAGGTCGTCCCGTTATTGTTCGTATACCAAAGTCCACCCGAAGCATAGGCCACATAAAATTCAATAGGCGATTTTGGATTTACAGCCACGTCCACCACACGCCCACTCATAATGGAAGGTCCAATATTCTTCAAAGGGATGTTTTTTACCAAGGAAGCTTGACCCATTTGGGCCTTTTTTTCCAAGGATTTCAAAACCTCGGTTTGATCGGTGGGGGAAATCTGGGCCGTTAGCATGCTGAATCCCAATAGAAGAAAGAAGGGTACTATTTTCATGGTAGATTATAAATTATAGGGTTTTGGAAAGTTACTAAAACTTTGTTCAAAGTCCCTTTGGACCAACAGAAGTATCTATTGATTCTTAAGCCTTCCGATCAGTTTGTTGTAATATGATTTCAAATCCGACTGTTTTTGGGCTATTGCCGATTTTGTTTTTGGGGAATCATCTATATCGATTACGGAACCATAGGCTTTTTTATACCACTCCTCCCATGCTGATAAAATCTGTTTCTCAAACTTGAAATTGGAACCTTTTTCAATCGCCGTTTGACTTTGTTTAAACTCGTTTTCCAATCGCTCAAAGGATTCTTTTTCCAATATGCTTAAAATCCACAGTGCGGTTTTTTCATCGGCATTGACCAATTGTAGACCGCTGGCCAGTGCCGCCGTGCCCACATTTTGTAAGGTCTTTTGGGACACTTTGTCAATTCGGTCATTATCCGTATGGTAAAATTGATCCGTAAAATGCCATAGCAGCAATCCGGGAATATCGGCTTTTAAAAACGGTGTATGGTCGCTGCCTCCTTCAAAAGGGTTCGTATTCACTTCCCAGTTTGCGAATTCTCCTTGCTGTCGAAAATTATGGATAATAAAATCATTGAGATAATGGGGTGTCATGTCCTTTAGAGAAAGAACTTCGCCACCCCATTCTGTGTGCTTGTCATTTCCACGCGTCCATATGGCACTTGGGTCCGGCATTTTTTCGATTAAAAAAGAGCCTCCTGTGATATCCGTATTTTCGCCTACCATGTCCAGACTTATGCCCCATTTGATTCCTTGCGCCCTTGTTTTATCCTCTTGAATGTATCGGTGGGTGGACGATATTTCATCGCCCCAAAGAAAGGTCATGGTACGCTCGCAGTCGATTTGACCGGAATTGATGAGGTTCGCCGCAACGGAAGCCATTTCTAGCTGCACCCCAACACCGCTGGCATTGTCATTGGCGCCCGGTTCCTGGATATGGGCACTGAAAACCAGTCGTTCGGAAGGTTTTTTACTTCCTTTTATATTGGCGATTACTGTAAGCTCCTCAGCTTCATATATTTTTGTTTGAATGTTTACCTTGACCATCATTTCCCCTCTTTTAAACGCTGACTTTAGTCTTTCCTTGGCTCCAAAGGACAGGGCGATTCCCCAGAATTTGGTATTAGTTTGCGGAGGTAGGCTTCTAAACTGTATGGAGGTGATATTCTTTTCCGGTTGTAGGTACGTTGGATTGTTATAGGTCAAAACGCCCAAAACCCCTTTGTCCAATAACTCCTGGTAGATACCATTGAGGCCGAATTCCATAAAAACAACCTTGTTTTTCAAGTCGAGGTTGGGTATATCCTCCTTGGCGCCAATAGGGACCACTTCCGCCGTTATTCCTTCTGTTGGTGTTGAAGCCGCGTTGAGATAGGTCATGTTCCTGTTTGAGGTGGAGACCAAAATTGGATCGGTTTGGCCCAAAAATTCCAAACGTGCAGAAACAGGTTCCCAAGTTGGGTCTTTCATGGGTCGGGATTCGATCCTGTAGGTCAATCGGTCATTGGCATCGGCTTTGGATTCCAGTACATATCCGGCTTTTTCAAGTTCCTTGGCTATCCATTTCACACTATTGTTGAACCCGGTATTTCCAGGGACCCTCCAGTATTGCGCTACATAGTCCGTAGTTTCATAGGCCAATTTCCCATCGAACTTTGGTCGGACCAAATCAAAATATTCATATTTTTCACCCTCCTTGTTCTGTGAGTGTAGATGTAAGGGTATCACCAGCAATAGTGCATAAAAGAAACGGAGGGTGCATGTTTTTTCTAGGAACTGTGACATATGAGGAGACCTTTAATCCAACTGAAGTTTTTCTGTATCTGTATCGCTATTTTTAAGGATGGCCCGATAGGAATCGATAAGTTCCTGTAGTTTCTCTGGATGGCTTTCTGCCAAATTATTTTGTTGCCCTATATCGTCCTGTAAATTATACAACTGATATACACTGTCATTTCCCAATTCAATATCCACCAAATCATTTCTTGCTGGACCATTGTATGGGGGAATCATCGCCCAATCCCCTTTTCGAAAAGCCGTTCTGGAAGTAGCCTCCAGTACCAACTCGTCCCGGCCAGATTCGCTCTTTCCCAACAATACGGCCATCAGGTTTTTGCTATCCTCCGTTGTGGCATCACTATTTACTAAAGAGGCCAACGAAGCAAAAAGATCCAATTGGGATACCATCGCATTGGAAACACCCGGAGCTATGGTTCCCTTCCAATAGGTAATGAACGGTACTCGGGTTCCCGCTTCGAACAAACTATATTTTCCGCCACGTAGGGGACCGGCAGGTTTATGATGCCCCAATTTTTCCACGGCATCATCATAATAACCGTCGTTTACCACAGGGCCGTTATCACTGGAAAAAACAATCAGGGTGCTTTCCAACAAACCTTCCTTTTCCAAGGTTTTTATGAACTCCCCTATGACCCAATCCGCTTCCAAAATCACATCGCCTCTAGGTCCCATTCCCGATTTTCCAACGAACCTTGGATGTGGCGTTCTGGGAACATGGGGCTGTTGTAGGGCATAGTACAGAAAAAAGGGTCGGTCCTTATTTTTTTTGACATAGGTTTGGGCATCCGTCAAAAAATAATCGGCCATATCCTCATCGACCCATTTGGCGGCTTCCCCACCCTTCATAAAGCCTATTCGCGGAATGTCATTAACAATGCTGTTATTATGCCCATGGTGCCATTTCATTTTTAGCATTTCGGGATTGTCCAACCCAGTAGGTTCACCCTCAAAATTCTTTTCATAACTGACTTGAATGGGGTCATTGGGGTCCAGATTCACGACATTCCCGTTTTTGATATAGACCGTAGGTACCCTATCTTGGGTGGCGGCCAAAATATTACTGTAGTCAAAACCTACCTCATTAGGCCCCGGACGTATGGTCTCGTTCCAGTTGATTTCCCCGGCACCCAGGCCAAGGTGCCACTTACCAACAATCCCAGTAGCATAGCCCTCGTTTCTCAAAAGCTTTGGTAGTGTGGTTTGGGCCGTATCAATAATCAAGGAAGCGGAACCCGGAAGAATTTTTGCATTTTTATTCCGCCAAGGATACACCCCGGTCAACAAGGCATATCTACTAGGCGTACAGGTAGCCGAGGTGGCATAACCATTCGTAAATCGTAGTCCGCCATTGCCCAATGCATCCATATTTGGAGTTTTCAATTCCGTAGCCCCATAGGCACTAAGCTCACCAAAGCCCAAATCGTCCATATAAATAATAACGATATTGGGTTTGGTATCAGCACTCGTCATTTCACTGGTTGTGGCAGTATTGTCTTTGCACGAGAAAAGGCTCAATACCAAAATTGAAACAATAAGAAGTTGTCGACTTTCCATTCTTAGATGATTTGTTTTTTCTCCTTTTTAATTCATGCCCTGCGGTCAGATGAATTGAATTTGAATTTGAAAATTAACCTTGGACTTAATTTATGCTACTCCTCCCATTTCCAATCGCCTCCAATAATCAGTTTTTCCTTAAGGTCGTTTTTTATCATGAACTCCTTTGTAGTCTCACTATCCATTTTGGTCGCGGGAAGGGTTTCGGCATTTGCCAAGCCGTACAACATCATGGTGCCAAACCGGGAAGTATTGGTCATATGTTCCTCGTTCACCAAGTTAAAATCGTCACAATCCGAATGATAACAACCGTAAATGGAACGGTCCAAGTTGCTGTGAACCGATAAAATTGGCACCCCTTCCAACATAAAGGGCTGGTGGTCGCTATGCAATCCGGAACGGTTTGAAAATTCATTTTTATAGATGCTGTCCTGTTGTTGGATTGCGGCGCCTAAATCGGTGAAAAAAGCTTCGTTATCCAACTTTCCGCCAGCATTCATGCCAATGGGATTGCCTGCCATGTCCAGGTTCATCATGTATTTGATCTTGTCCATGGAACCTGCTTTTAGGGCTTCGGCAACCATATGTCTGGAACCGAAGAGTCCTTGCTCCTCGCCCATGAACATCACAAATTTGACCGTTCTTTTTGGCTGAAGGTTATTGGCCTTAAAAGCACGGGCAATATCCAATACGGCGAAAGACCCGATTCCGTTGTCTATGGCACCTGTAGCCAAATCCCAGGAATCCAAATGTCCGCCGATGACAATGATTTCCTCGGGCAACTCACTTCCGGGCAAGGTGGCAACCACATTTCTGGCACTGATCATATCGCTGTTATTGGTCATTTCTATGGTGGCGGACGCGGTTCCTTCTTTAAGCGTTTCTTTTAAGGCCATACCATCTTCCTTGCCGATACAAACGGCCGGAATGGGAATCAATTCCCCGGTTACGGAGGCGGTTCCCGTAAGAAGCACGCCATTATCCACTTGATTGATTATGATGATACCCTTGGCGCCGTACTTGATGGCCAAGGCCGTTTTTTCACTTCGGTGCAGATTGCTCAATCCTTCCGGACTTCCTTCTAAAATACTGATATAGACCAAGGCGATTTTGTCCTTTACGGCATCTGGATTTGCCGCATAATCTACCTCCAGCCCGTTGCCCATATCCACAATTTCCCCGGTTACGTTTGCTTCCACAGGAGAATGCCCCAGGGTTACCGCTTTCACGGGTTCATCGTTAATGGATACGGATACTGTGCCCCTGGACCAGGCCTCTACCTCAAAGGTTTGATATTTCACGTCCTCAAAACCATATTCCTTGAACTTAGTATAGGTGTATTCCTCTGCCTTTGCCCCATTTTCGGAACCAGTTAAGCGGTGGCCAATAGTTTCGGTAGCTTCCTTTAACGTACTGTAGCCTTTTGCGTTTTGCTTGATTTCGGCATCAATTCTGGCAAAGAGTTCCGCTTGGGATTCTACTTTTTTCGTTTCGCCGCAAGAGACGGCTAAAATGGCTGTTAAAACAATAAATAGTTGTTTTTTCATAGGTCTGCTAGTTGTTTTTATATTATGATTTTATTTTTTGGGTATGTTGTATTTGTAGTTCGCTTTTTTTCAATCGGGAATTCAATTTCTCCACTTCCACGGTTATGAATTTCTTAAACTTGGCATCTACCTCTTTAAGACGTTCATTAAAAATGGTATATACTTCCTGTTGTTGGTCCGTGGGTTTAAAATCGGCACCAAACCCACCGATGTCACTGGCCAAGGCACTCAGCCTACCATAAAGCTTTATGGGGGATCTAAAGGCATCTTCACGGGCCCCGGTCAGATGAATGTCATAAAGACTACCTGCTATAGCAATGGCCAAGGCGCGTAGTTCCTCGGCTTTTTTTCGGTCGGCTGAGCGGCTTAACTTTGGGATGATAGCATTGAGCTCTGCCCGTATCGCTTCAATATCATTAATCATGGTTACAGCCAAGTTCATCGCATCGCGAAGTTCCAAGGAAAAGTCTACTTGTTTTTGGATGTCTTCGAGACTACCTTCCGTACTCGGGTCTTTTAACACCTCTAGTTCCCTAATGTATTCTTTGTTGCCAATGACCAGTTTTACCTTGTAGCTATCGGGTACTACCTTGGGGCCGTATTGTCCACGCATTAAATCAAGGTCCCAAGTGACCAAAGGACGCCATCCTTCACCATTGAGCTGGACCCATGGCCTTCCGGGAGGGGTGGTCTGAAGTTTTGGTTTATAGGTTGGTTCATATCGTAGGTTCCACATGACCCTATTGACGCCTGGTTTGTTTTTTCCTTCCAAGGTCCGGACAACTTCATCTTCCATAGTCAAAATCTGTATTTCGATTTTTTGATCCGTACTATCCTTTAAGAAGTAATTGATTTCTGCACCATAGGCAGGGTTTGTTCCGGAATTTAAACTAGGACCATCGGTTTTGATGCTTTGAACATCTTGGAAACGATATACCGGTCTTAGGCTGAAAAGATGGGCCTCTTTATCCTTGGCATCCATATCGTATTCCCGTAATGGCGAAATATTATCCATGATATAATAGCCTCTTCCATACGTGCCCACCACAAGATCATCAAACCGTTCCTGGATTTCCAGCCAATAGACCGGGGCAGGGGGTAGATTGTTACGCAGGCGCATCCAATGTTCACCATCATCATGGCTTATATAAAGTCCGTTATCTACTCCCAAGTAGAGCATGCCCTCTCTTTTAGGGTCTTCCTTGATAACATGGGCAAAGCTATGGACAGATTTCGGCACTGTATCGCTTATTAACTTCCAGGTTTGCCCATAATCTTCTGTTTTGTAAACATACGGGTAAAAGTCCCCCATTTGATGCAAGTCTACCGTGATATAAGCACTTCCCTTTTTATATCGGGATGCTTCTATGTTGGCTATGGTGCCCCATTTGGGAAGATCGGGAATGTTTTGGGTCACATTTGTCCAGTTTTTACCGCCGTCTTTGGTGAGCTGAACTTGCCCGTCGTTGCTGCCGGTCCAAATAAGGCCCGGTTCCAATGTTGACTCCACAATGCTGAACAAAACCGACCCATCAAAGGTCATGAGGTTGTCTACCGCGATGCCCCCAGAATTTTGTTGATGGGTCTTATCGTTCAAGGTAAGGTCCGGACTGATCACTTGCCAGCTTTGTCCGCCGTCATCGCTTTTATGCACATATTGGCTGCCCACATAGACCCTATGTTTTGTATGAGGGGAAAAGGCCAATGGAAAATTCCAATGCCACCTGTATTTTAACTTGCCCGGTTCCCAACCATAGCCTGCTTCCGGCCAGACCCGAACGTCGCGGGCGTGCCCCGTTTTAACATTATAACGTTGCAGTCCCCCATCATAACATCCAGACCAAACAATGTCATTGTCAAAGGGATCGGGCTGTGCAAAGCCGCTTTCACAACCGCCCACACCCTTCCAAAGGCCCAGAGGTATATAGCCCTGTTTGCTGTTACTGGGGCCCATATAGGAATAGCCATCCTGACGGTTTCCATAAACATTGTAAGGAATCTTATCATCAACGGCTACATGGTACATTTGGGCTATTGGAAGCACGATCCGTTGAAAGGTTTTTCCATGGTTCATACTGATACTGGCACCCCCATCATGGGCCACCATGAGTCGGTCCGCATTGGTGGGGTCCACCCAGATATCATGGTTATCGCCTCCGGCACTGTAACTACTTTCAATGGTTTTGCCGCCATCCTTGGAAATACTGAATTTAACACTGGCAAAGTAGAGTTCATTAGGGTTAGAAGTTGAAACGGCCATGCGGGTGTAGTAGGGTGCACGTTCTGCAATATCGTGGTTTCGAGTCTGTAGGGTCCAAGAGTCACCAAAATCTTCGGAGCGATAAAGGGCCGGACTCTCGATTTCAAAAAGGGCATACACAATATTCGGACTGGAATGTGAAATGGCCACCGCCGTTTTTCCCACTGGATTTTCTTTACCACCTGGCAGGCCTTTTTTGGACAAGGGCTCCCAAGTATCCCCACCATCCAAGGTTCTGTAAACACCTCCTCCGGGCCCACCGCTGTTCAAGCCCCATGTATTAATATGTATGGACCACATGCCTACTAGGAGTCGGTCTGGATTTTTCGGATCCATGGCAAGTTCGGCTGCACCTGTGTTTTCATCCACAAAAAAGATGCGTTCCCAATTCTTACCGCCATCCGTGGTTTTAAATACCCCTCGTTCCTGCTGTCGTCCGTAGGTATGTCCCAGAGCAGCGGCGTAAACAACGTTTGGATTGGTAGGATGCACAAGAATACGCCCAATGCGCCCCGTTTTCTCAAGGCCCATGTTTATCCAGGTCTTTCCACCATCCTCGGATTTATAGATGCCATCACCCATTGCATGGGCGGGCCGAATCACAAAGGTTTCACCCGTGCCCACCCAAATGATATCGGGATTTGTTGGAGTAATGGCCACCGAGCCAATGGATGAAACGTCCTGAGCATCAAAAATGGGGTTCCAGCTAATACCACCATCGGAGGTTTTCCATAATCCGCCGGAGGCCGCACCGATATAGGTGGTCATAGGGTCTCCCGCCACCCCCGCCATGGCAATGGTACGGTTGCCTTCCGGTCCTATAAAACGAAACCGTAGGTTCCCAAAAACAGCGGGGTCTGTTTGGGGAAAAATCGAAACAAAGTTTAAAAAAAGTAATACAAGCAAAAAATACCGGATTTTCATGACAATTGGTTTGTTATGGTATGGTGTACAAGTTAGCCAATTGTTGTCTAAAATAGCCCTTTAAAAAGGGTGTAATTGTGGTAAATATGTGGTTCATTTCTTAAGAAAACAGTGGCTATTGCTTAATTTTATGGCAAAATCATAGACTTCATGAAATACGAACAAATTCCCAACGCCCTATTTATAAAAAACCGAGAGAAATTTATGGCCCGCATGCGTCCCAAGAGCATTGCGGTCTTTAATTCCAACGACATTTACCCTATAAGTGCCGATAGTGTCATGCCCTTTGAGCAACATCGGGATATTTTTTATCTGAGCGGGGCCGATCAAGAGGAAACTATTTTGTTATTATTTCCGGATGCCATGGACAAAAAACACCGGGAAATTCTATTCGTAAGGGAAACCAATGAGCACATCGCCATTTGGGAAGGTGCAAAGTTGACCAAGGAAAAGGCAACCGGCGTATCGGGGATACAAACCATTTACTGGCTAAAGGAATTTGACAAAGTTTTTTTTGATCTGATGACCGAAGCTGATACTATCTACTTCAATACCAACGAGCACTACAGGCAAGCGGTTGAGACCCAGACACGTGAAGACCGATTTATACTCGCCTGCCAGCAAAAATTCCCTGCGCACAAAGTGGCAAAGAGCAACCCGATACTTCAAGAAATTAGGGGTGTCAAGGAACCTGAGGAATTGGAACTGATGCAAATGGCCTGCAACATCACCGAAAAAGGCTTCCGTAGGTTATTGGGTTTTGTAAAGCCTGGCGTTATGGAGTATGAAGTGGAGGCGGAGCTATTGCACGAATTTATACGGAACCGTTCCAAAGGATTTGCCTATCCACCAATCATAGCCTCGGGCAACAATGCCAACGTACTTCACTATTTGGAGAACAACAAACCCTGTAAGGATGGCGATATGTTGTTGATGGACGTAGCGGCGGAGTATGCCAACTACTCCAGCGACCTTACCCGCACCATTCCTGTCAACGGGCGATTCACGAAACGGCAAAAGGAGGTCTACAACGCCGTACTAAGGGTGAAAAACGATGCGACCAAAATGTTGGTTCCCGGAACCCTTTGGGCGGAATACCATAAGGAATGCGGTAAATTGATGACTTCTGAACTTTTGGGCTTGGGTCTTTTGGATAAAGCCGATGTTCAAAATGAAAATCCGGATTGGCCCGCCTATAAAAAATACTTTATGCACGGCACCAGTCACCATATCGGGTTGAATACGCATGACTATGGGGAACTAAAGACCCCCATGAAAGCCAATATGGTATTTACCGTAGAGCCAGGGATTTACATTCCTGCGGAAAATATGGGAATCCGTTTGGAGGACGATGTGGTCATCCAAGAAAAAGGGGATCCCTTTAATTTAATGCGCAATATTCCTATTGAAATTGAGGAAATTGAGGAGTTGATGAATAGCCCTCTCTAACCTTCAAAAAATGGTAGTATCCATTTGGATGTAGGAGAATGGTTTGTTTCAAAGTGAGATAAAATAAGAGGTTTTGAATTCCTCAAAAACTAGAAAGAAATTAAAAAGTAAAGAATATGAAATTAGTATCGTGGAACGTCAATGGTATAAGGGCTTCCGTAAAAAAGGGCTTTGAGGATGTTGTGTCGAGTTTTAATGCCGATGTTTTTTGTATCCAGGAAACCAAGGCCCAGGATGACCAAGTGGCAGAGGCCTTATCTGGGATAGAAGACTATCATTTATATACCAATAGTGCCGAAAAGAAAGGATATTCAGGCACAGGGATACTATCAAAACAAGAGCCTATTTCTTTTGGCAGCAATATGGGTATTGCGGACCATGATATGGAAGGCAGGATTTCCTATGCGGAGTACCCCGACTTCTATTTGGTCAATGTCTATGTGCCAAACAGCGGTAATGGACTCAAACGGCTGGATTATCGGTCAGGCTGGGATACTGATTTCACGGAATACCTTCAAAACCTGTCAGAAAAGAAACCTTTGATCATTACGGGCGATTTTAACGTGGCCCACACTGAAAATGATTTGGCCAATCCCAAATCCAATTACAACAAAACGGCAGGTTTTACCCAAGTGGAAATCGATGGGTTCGACCACATGCTCAAAACCTTGAACCTAGTTGACAGTTTTAGGGCTTTGCACCCGGATACGTTTGACAAATATACGTTCTGGAGCATGCGCGGCGGAGCCAGAAGCAGAAACGTGGGTTGGCGTATCGATTATTTTTTGGTCAGTGAATCTTTATGGTCCAAGGTAACCTCGGCCGAAATCCATGACCAGGTCATGGGTAGCGATCATTGCCCTATCAGTTTGGAAATAGCACTATAGTTATGGGATTGCTATTGTTTTTACAGGATGTTTCGGAAATCGAAAAGAAAATCCAGGAGGCACCTGATCGTTCCTATGAGATTGGTGTGGCCATTGGTACCTATCTTCCCTTTGTGGTATTGATTTTGGTGGCCTATTTGTTTTACTACTACTCCAAAAGGCGGAGAGATTCTTGATATATGTACAGGATGATTTAAAAAAGTGCGACTTATTTACTCGGTAGACTTTATTATCTCGCCACCTTTCATTACAAATTGTACACGCTGTAGTTCTGTAATATCTTCCAGCGGATTCTTTTTGGTAGCAATAATATCGGCGTATTTACCTACCTCAATAGTTCCTATACTATCGTCCATTTTCAAAAGCTCCGCATTTACTTTGGTCCCGGCAATAATGGCTTCCATAGGAGTCATGCCAAACTTTACAAATTCGTGAAACTCATTGGCTGCAAAGCTACCGGGAAATCCCACATTGTCCGAACCAATACCCAGCTTTACCCCTCTCTTATGGGCCTCCACAAGTACCTTCATTCTGGCTTCCCTAAATTCCTTTTGGGAACGTTGCGTTTTTGTCAGGGCCACATTCCCAGGGTCCTTTAAGCGAAAATAGGTGCCAACCGTCAAAGTTGGTACTAGATAGGTGTCGTACTCCAAAAACAAGTCTATCGTTTCAGCATCCAAAAAGGTCCCATGCTCTATGGATCTTGCCCCAAATTTTATTGCTTTAACAATCCCCTCTTTGGCATGTGCGTGCATCATGACCGGAACATCCCTTTGGCCGGCTTCCTCTACCGCCGTTTTAAGTTCCTCATCGCTAAAATGTACGTTCCTTGGGTTGTCTCCTGTAGACATAAAAGCTCCCGTTACCAAAAGTTTGATCCAGTCGCTCCCATTCTTGATTTCTTGTCTAATGGCCTTCCGCATTTCATCCTTGCCATCCACAATGAGACCATCAGGGATAACGGATTGTTCGTTGGAAATATAATTTATATCCCCTCCCCCTCCGGTTACTGAAATATAGTGCCCGGCACCAAAAATCCGTGGTCCTTTGAACAGGCCGGCATTTATAGCATTGCGGATCTCAAAATGTGCATATTTGGTATCGGCATCACCGGCAATCCTTATCGTGGTCCAACCAGCTTCCAGCCATTCCTGTACCGTCTTTAATCCCCGTAATGCGTTAAAAGCCGAGGAACCCTTTAAGTGATTGGTTTGGTATTCACTGCCGTAAATTAAAGGGTGGGTGTGGGCATCTATCATTCCTGGTAATACGGTATATTCACTTAAATCGATAACGGTATATCCCGGTTTTAGCAGGTCCATGGTGCCCACTTCAATAATCCGATCCCCCTCTACAAGTATTACGGCATCGGCTTGAACTTGCGTATCTTTTGCCGTGATAAGATTTCCGCAAATTAAGGCCGTTGTTTCCTGTGCCCAGGCAATGCTGAAACATAAAAAGATAAAAACGAAAGATAGACGGATTCTATTCATTATTCTCGTAGTGTTAGTATATGTAGGAAAGATACAATTTTCATCATCCCTATGTTTAAAATTCAGTACCCGTAATGCTACCTTAAGGACATATTTCGAAGTTTAGGTGGGTAGCTATGAAAAATAGAAAGCTCAGCAAATACACTTCCATATTGCCTAGAATACAAAAGCTTCTGATTTGCACGAATCGGTCTAATAAATGAAAACGAAACAAAGTGCAAAAAGCCTACTCTTTTAAGGCTTAAAAATCAAAATGGTCAGGATGTGGCCCACTGCGTTCATCCCTGTCCAGGCTATCCAAAAAGGCCATGTCCTCATTGGAAAGCTCAAAGTCGAAAATATCCGCATTGGAGGCGATACGCTTTTTATGTACTGATTTTGGTATGGTGACCACCCCTTTCTGTAGGTTCCATCGCAGGATGATTTGAGCAGCCGATTTGTTGTACTTTTCGGTCAAATCCTTATAAAAATCCAATTGGAATAGTTTCCCTTGCATGAAGGGAGACCACGCTTCATACTGAATGGTATTTTTATTGCAAAAATCCAAAAGGTCCTGCTGCACTAAATATGGGTGAAATTCCATTTGATTCACCATAGGTACGATATTGCAGTCACTTAATAAGTCATCCAAGTGATGCCGCAAAAAGTTACTGACCCCGATTGCCCTAACCTTTTTAGTTTCGTATAAATATTCCAAAGCCCTCCAAGTATCCTTGTATTTCCCCTTAACGGGCCAGTGCACCAGAAATAGGTCGAGATAATCCACCTGCAATCGGTTGATGCTATCTTCAAACGACTGTAGCGTAGTATTATACCCTTGCTCACTGTTCCAAACCTTCGTCACTAGAAAAATATCCTCCCTGGCTACGGAACTTTCCTTAATTCCCCTGCCCACACCTTCTTCATTCTTATACACCGAAGCCGTATCGATATGTCTGTACCCCAAATCCAAGGCATCCTTTACGGAATCTATGACCTCTTGGTCTTTATCGGCTTGGTAAGTTCCCAAACCTAAATAAGGCATAAAAACCCCATTGCGTAATTCAACTCCCCCTGAAATGTCCGTAATTTTCATATGTTTATTCTTATTGTTTTTCATAGGTCAGATGTAATTATTCACATCATTTAAGTTTGTCTACCATCGGTGTTCATGAATCTTCGATTTCGCCAATAACCATTTACTCACGAAGCTCGTCTATTTTCAAAAAGGGTGCTCGTGAACCTTTGGATTCAGTGGGTATCAAGACTTGTTATGGCTCATTTCATATGTTTCGATTTTTGGTTGTTCCCTTCGGCTCCGCTCAGGGGCAGGAGTTGTTGGTTATGTAAAAGTTATTTTTCATTTTTCATTTTTCATTTTTCACTTTTCATTTTTCACTTTTCATTTTTCACTTTTCACTAACTACCACCCACTTACAACCGGTAGACCCATTCCTCCGGATTCAATCTATCCGTGTCCTGGTAGAGATAAAATTTTAAGCGGGTCTGGCCATTTGACCGATTGGTATATATGGTTCCCAATTCATCTTTTATATTCACTTTATCTCCTTTTTTTACATAGAGTTCGGCTAAATTATAGTAGGTACTTATAAAATTACCGTGCTTTACCTGAACCCCTTTGTTACCACCTGGTACCGCCAAAATGGCGATAACCTCGCCTTCAAATATGGCCCTTGCCTTAGATCCAGGATCTGTGGCAATGATGACCCCGTTGCTTTGGTGTTTTATTCCAGGGTATACGGCATCGTTGTATATACCAAAACCCTGACTTTTAATGCCCTTCTCAACGGGCCAAATTAATTTTCCTTTATTCGCCGAAAAATTGTTGGCCACTAGGGTCGCCTCCGGTGTCAACACGAATTTACTGGCACTGGTAGTGGTTTTACCAGCTTCTTTGTTGGAGGCGGCGATGGCCGACCGTATCAGATTTTCTATCTGTTGGTCTATTTTACGCGCCTCCCGCTTCTTTTCCTCAATGGCCTTGGCATATTTGCTTTCGTTCTGTCGGATGGTTCCCAATAGTGCTTTCTGCTCCTGTATCTCCGCGAACAACTGATCTTTGGCCTTGGTGTTCTGGGCCAACAGTACTTCCTTAACCTTGCGCTCCTCGTTTAGATCCATGTTCAAACGCGTTAACTCCTCCGTTTTGGCCAAAATCTGTGCTCCCTGCTCCTTTCTATAGTCCGTGTACTGCTTCATGTATTGAAGCCGTTTAAATGCCTGATAAAAGCTTTCTGAGGACAATAGAAACATCAATCTGTTCTGTTTGGATTTGTTCTGATAGGATTTTTGGATCATCCTGGCGTACTCCTCCTTTATTTCCTGTAGCTCTCCCTTGAGCTTACTGATGTTCCGTATGTTGGTATTGATTTGCCTATTCAGCAAATTGGCCTGTTGGTTCGTAACCCGAATCAATTGTTGACGGACGGTAATTTTTTTATCGAGGGCCTCCATCTGGTCCAGCACCGTGCCCCTTTCCTTTTTTTCGGATAACAATAATCTATTGATTTCCCGGATTTCGTTCTGTAGTTGTTCCCGCTTTTCCTCCAAGGCCTTTTGCTCGCTGGTTTGCGACCATAAAAGAGGTGCTCCCCATAGCAAAAGAAGAAAAAAGATACTGCAATGTTGTTTTGCTACCATTACGCTACTCCAAAACGATTTCTTTAAAACCTTTCGGTATATTATAAGGAAAATTGACGTCACGATTCAATTCTATGTTTCTATATTCCAAAAGAATCCGGTTCTCGTTGTTTTCTTCTATCGCCAAAATGGATACCTCATTGGGTATGGCTTCCTTCCCCACAAGTTGGTAGTTTTCATATTTGATTTCCAACAAGCGCTTTTTCAGGGGCTGTGACAATTGTTGTAGGTCCATCTTAAAGTTCTTGGGCTCGATTTGGAACAGGGTCTTGTAAAGCGCACCGGCAGTTTTTGGGGTCAATCGATAGTTATCCTTACCTATTGAAAGGTCAAACTTGTCATTTCTTAAGTCAAAAAGGGCCTGTCCCAACAACATGTTTTGAAGGATGGAGTAATCCACTTCGGTTCCCAAAAGCTTGCTCAAATAGGAGAAATCACCATCAAAATATTCATTGTCCATTTTGTTGTAAAACGAAACCCTATCCGGAGTGATATACGCTTTTACGATTCCCAAAGGAGCACTGATCCATATACCTTTATCCTTTTCCATCCGTAAGCTTACGGATACGCTTTGTTCGTCCTCCCCATCGGAATAATCGATTTTGACCCTTCCCGTAAGGGTTCTGAATTCCAACTTATTTTGGTAGTGGGCCTTTACGACGGACTTTGCCGATAGCCGATCATCCATGGAACCATCGGAAATTACCTTGGCACTTTTACAGGAAAACACAATAAGCGCGAAACTACATACCGTAGCCATTCTTAAATATGTTCGTAAACTCAATTGCATCATTAAAATCCGGGTTTCACCTTGTTCAAATATTCGTTTGCCTTTTCCGTATTCCCCATGGCACCGTACACCTCTGAAAGCTCCTTGTAGATTTTATTCTCCAATACCGGGTCGTCTATTAGATAATCCAAGGCTGTCTCCAAGGCCTCCTTTGCCTCGTTGAGGGTGTTGCCCATTTTAAGGGCGACTCCATTCGCATAGTATAAAAAGGGCTGTAGGGGATACTTTTCAAGAGCCTCCTCCGTAAGCTCTAGCAGTGTTTTGGCATCCCTGGATGCGTTTATCAAGTCCTGTATCCGCTTTTCAAACGCACCCAAATCACCGGCATCCCCGCTCTTGTTTTCAGATATGTCAATCTTGTTCGTTATAGTCCGCTGCTTTGCAATGGAATCGTTTATTTTGGATTGAAGGTACTCGGTTTTTACCGTTTTCTCCAATTCCAACAATATGCTCTTGGCTTCTTGATAGTTTCCCAGTTCATAATAAATAGTGGCCAGGTTCGATTTTAATTCCCGATTATTCCAAGGAATCTGTTCTTTTATGGTGCTCACGGTAGTGTTTTGGGCCTGCAAACTCTCTGCCAAGGTGTTTGCATACCAATAATTTTCCGGATCCTCCAAAACGGCTTCCTGCGCATATTCCTGGGCATTGATATACTGCTTGTCCAACAAATAGGATTTGGCGAGTTCAAAGGAAACCACTTCCTTTTCCGGTTCCAAATTCTTGCACTTTAAAAATGCGTTTATGGCCTTATCGTAATTTTGAATACCCTTTTGTTTTAGACCTTCAAAAAAATATTGCTGAAATTCATCTGAATACTCCTCAAAAGATACTTCCGCACTCTCCTCCTCGGTGATGGGACCTTCCTCTTGGGACAAAACAATCCCCGGGGCAAGCGTTGCTCCTAAAATAAGTAGTAGCATTGGGACTGTTTTTGTCATTCGTAGATCTATTTTACTCCGGTACTGCCAAAGCCACCGGCTCCCCTAAGGGTTTCGGATAGTTCTTCTACTACCTCCCATTCGGCGCGCTCATGTTTGGCGATCACCATCTGGGCAATACGCTCCCCGTTTTCAATGGTAAAATCGGAATTTGATAAATTCACCAAAATAACACCGACTTCCCCCCTATAATCCGCATCTATCGTGCCAGGTGCATTCAACACCGTAATTCCCTTTTTGGCCGCCAAACCGCTTCTAGGACGTACTTGGGCCTCAAATCCTATAGGCAACTCCATATAGAGGCCCGTTTTAATAATGGCCCTCTCCAACGGTTTTAGGGTAATTGGTTCTTCAATGTTCGCTCGCAAATCCATTCCGGCCGAAGCATCGGTTTCGTAATGGGGCAGCTCATGTTCCGATTTGTTGATTATCCTAATCTTCATTTTTATTGTTCGCTAGTCTTATTTGACAAATACCTTTTTCAAATTCTCGATTTCCATTTTGTACACCAATCCCAAGAAAATCAACAATAAAGGAATCCCTACAAATAAATTTCTATCAAAGATATAGAAGGATATTATTGAAAACAGTATGGAAACTCCTAAGTAAAATATAATTTTTCTGAAATTATAGGGTATGGGATAGTACATACGCCCAAAATAGAAGGACATTAACATCATTGAGCCATAGGCAACCAAAGTAGCCACGGCCGAGGCCACATAGCTAAAGTATTGTATCAAAGCGACATTAATGATGATGGTGAGGACGGCTCCGATCATTGAAATATAGGCCCCAAACTTGGTTCGATCCGTTACTTTGTACCAGACAGAGAGGTTGTGGTAAATACCCAAGAAAAAACTGGCCAGGATTATAATCGGCACTACGGACATGGCATCCCAATACGAAGTGTCCTGGATAAAGAGTTGCTTTAAAACATCGGCAAATACAACTACGGTCAACAGAATTATACTCCCCAATACCACAAAGTAGTTGGTAATCTGTGCATAGGCCTTCTGCGGATTTTTAGTGTCCGAATGGCTAAAGAAAAAAGGCTCGATTCCTAATCGAAATGCGGTAGCAAAAAGCGTCATGAACAAGGCCAATTTATAGCAGGCCGCATATTTTCCCATTTCAATTTTGGCAATATCGGGCGGTAATAATTCCGATAACAAATACTTATCAAAAACTTCATTTATTGTAAAGGCAATACCTGCGACCATTACCGGCATCGCATAGGTCAACATCCGTTTCCATAAATCCACATCAAAAATATACGGCCTTCTAAGGTATACCCGTATCATAAGCAACAGTGTAACGGCGCTGGCAAGTAGATTGGAAATCAGTATGTAGGATATCTCATAATCCGGCACGTACAATTTGTTAAAGAAACCGGCCCCATCCTCAACTGCCAACGATGGGAGAACTAAAAGAAAAAACAGATTTAAACCCAAGTTCAGCGCTACGTTAAGCGTCTTTACCATGGCATATCTCATGGGTTTTTCATTCGCCCTCAACCAAGCAAAGGGAATAATTACCAGGGCATCCAATACTAGGATACATAGCACATAGTTCATGTACTGGGCCTCTATATTGATGGCAGCGGCAATTGTCTTTTTAAATAACAGACCGATAAAAAGAAATAAGAACGAGGAACCCCCCAACGATAGTAAGGACGTGGAGACTACCTTCTTTTTGTTCTCCGAATCCTTGTAAAACCTAAAAAAAGCGGTTTCCATACCATAGGCCAAGAAAATATTGAAGATGGCAAACCAAGTAAAAATAAGGGTCACTTCTCCATACGTTCCCGGTGGCATGACCGAGGTATAAATGGGAACCAAAAGGAAGGACAACATCCGCGGGAGCACGGTTGCCAAGCCATAAATCGCCGTTTGTTTAAAAAGTTTTTTAAGCGGATTCAAGCAACTTAGATTGAAGTGTTAAATGTACCTATTTACCTTCGTTATACAAAGTTGGATTTCCCCCCAATCAACACATTTGTTCAATCTTCAACTTGAACCGGGGCCTGCTCATCCGAGAGTTCCAATCGTTTCATGGCAATAAATGCCATTAAAAACGCCACCAACAAGAAAAAGGCGGCCAATGTATAGGGCGCACCAGGATAGTAGATTCCTCCGCCGGGACGTATAAAAAAGTAGAATACCGGCGAGAAAACCAACTGACCAAGGATGGCGGTAATGCTCACAAGACCTGTGATGGAACCCTGGAGGTTTCCCTGTTCCTTTTCGGAAACTTGGTTGGAAATGATTCCTTGTACCGTTGGACCGGCAACCCCGCCCAAGGCATACGGGATTAAAAAGGCATATAACATCCATGGTTCCGAGGCCAGGGAAAAGAAGAACATGCCTACGGTCCACAGTAAAAAACCGACCGTGACCACAATTCGCTTTCCAAACTTTTTGACCAGGACACCTACCAATACACCTTGAACGATGGCTACCAAAAGCCCTACTACCATCAAGGATACCCCTATTTCCTTGGGACTCCAATTATAGCGTTCAATTCCGTAGTAAGACCATGTGGAGGGCAAGGCCTGACCGGCCAAATTCGCCAGAAAGAAAGCAAAAATTAGCAGAAGTACCCCTTTATACTTCCGGAGGGCAAATAAGGAGACCCCGGGAATCATCTTTGTAAGATTGATAGCCCTTCTATTTTCCGGTGTTAGGGATTCGGGCACAAAAAACAATCCGAATAGGAAATTCGCAAAGGTCAGTCCCGCGGCGATGTAAAAGGGTAGGCGGATGTCGATCTCCCCGAAAAACCCGCCCACGCCCGGACCAATGATAAAACCCAGACCAAAAGCGGCACCGATCAATCCAAAGTTCTTTGCCTTGTTCTCCTTGGTACTGACATCGGCAATATAGGCCGATGCCACCGTAAAACTAGCACCGGTAATACCGGCCAAAAACCTTCCCAAGAACAACCAGGTAATACTTGGTGCCCAGGCATGGATCAGGTAATCGATACTTAAACCCAGCAATGCCAGCAAAAGAATGGGACGCCTTCCAAACTTGTCCGAAATCTCCCCTAAAACGGGCGAGAACAAAAATTGTATTCCCGCGAATGCCGTGGTCAACCACATCCCATAGATTACGGCCATGGCCGTACCCTCGCCGGTTAGTTCCATGATCAAATCTGGGATAATGGGGAGAATGATGCCAATTCCAATAACATCGACCAAAATGGTGACGAAAATAAAGAGTAGGGCCGATTTTCTTGATTTCATGGAAGGGACAAAAGTCGGAAAAAAAGTCTTCTCATGTGCAAATAAAAACCCCTACGTTTCCGAAGGGGGTCTTTATTCAAACTTTTTAAATTGATTAATTATTCAAAGCCTCGGCGCCTCCTACAATTTCGAGGATTTCATTGGTAATAGCCGCTTGTCTTGCCTTGTTATAGGTCAGTTTCAACTGATCCCGCAATTCCTTGGCATTGTCGGTCGCCTTGTGCATGGCCGTCATTCGTGCTCCATGCTCACTGGCAAAGGAATCCCTAATAGCTTTGTACAACTGTGTTTTCAGGGATTTAGGAATCAATTGCTCCACGATTTCAGCTTTGGAAGGTTCAAACATATAGTCGGAATTACTTCCTTCCTCACCTTCCGCAGGAATAATCGGTAAGAATTGTTCCGTCATGACCAACTGGGTAGCCGCATTCTTGAATTTGTTGTACACGATATCGATGCGGTCATACTCCCCTTTGGCAAACTTTTCCATTAAATCCTCGGCGATTTCCGAAACATTATCAAAGGTCAAATCGTCAAATATCCCATTGTGATTTGAAATCACATTGTAACGCTTTTTTAGATAATCATTCGCCTTTTTTCCGATTGCAACAAAGTCGACTTGCTTACCTGTATAAACGTTTTCTACAAGATTAACGCTCTGTTTTAAGATATTCGAGTTAAAGGCACCACAAAGACCACGGTTGGATGTAATGGAAACCACCAAGACCTTATTGACCGCCCTATTGCTCGCATATACACTACCAGAGTCACCTTCCAAGCTAGCACTAAGATTCTGAAGCAGCTCCGTTAGTTTATCCGCATAGGGTCTCATGGCGGTAATTGCATCCTGTGCCTTTTTCAACTTTGCGGCAGATACCATTTTCATGGCACTGGTTATCTGCATGGTCGATGACACCGATGTAATCCTGTTACGTATTTCCTTTAAATTGGCCATTCCTTAAAGTTCTAAATTCTGAATTCAGAGTTATGAGTTTTTGACTATTGCAACCAAAATTCGTATTTACTCACCATTCAGCATTCTTAATTTACTTCTTATATTTCGCTGAAAGCTCTTTACAAACCGTTGCAAGCGTATCCGTAACCTCATCGGTCAGTTTACCTGCTTTTAAGGTATCCAATACGTCCCTATGCTTGGCGTTCAAGAACTCCAAATAGTCACGCTCAAACTCCTTTACCTTATCAACGGGAACATCGCGTAGCAAGTTCTTGGAACCGGCGTAAATAATCGCAATTTGATCTTCAACGGTAAAAGGATCGTTCTGGGCTTGCTTCAATATCTCAACGTTCCTACGTCCTTTTTCGATTACGTTCAACGTAGCCGCATCCAAATCGGAACCAAACTTGGCAAACGCTTCCAATTCACGGAACTGTGCCTGGTCCAATTTCAAGGTACCGGCCACTTTTTTCATGGATTTAATCTGTGCGTTACCACCCACACGCGATACGGAAATACCCACGTTGATCGCTGGTCTAACCCCTTGGTTGAACAAATCCTGCTCCAAGAATATCTGTCCGTCCGTAATGGAAATTACGTTGGTTGGAATATAGGCCGATACGTCACCCGCCTGTGTTTCGATAATCGGTAAGGCCGTTAAAGAACCACCTCCCTTTACCATCGGCTTTAATACCTCCGGTAAATCGTTCATATTCTTGGCAATGCTATCGTCATTTATAATCTTAGCGGCACGCTCCAGCAACCTTGAGTGCAGGTAGAAAACGTCCCCTGGATAGGCCTCACGTCCCGGTGGTCTTCTCAACAACAAGGAAACTTCACGATAGGCGACAGCTTGCTTGGACAAATCATCATAAATAATCAAAGCAGGACGACCTGTATCCCTAAAATATTCCCCGATGGATGCACCTGCAAAGGGAGCATATACCTGCATAGGTGCAGGATCTGATGCATTCGCGGCAACAATCGTAGTATACGCCATGGCACCTCTATCCTCCAATGTCTGGGCAATTCCAGCTACAGTAGAAGCTTTTTGGCCCACAGCTACGTAGATACAATAAACAGGCTCACCAGCGTCGTAAAACTCTTTCTGGTTCAAAATGGTATCGATACAAACCGTAGTCTTACCGGTCTGACGGTCACCGATTACCAACTCACGCTGACCTCTACCCACTGGAATCATCGCGTCGATGGCCTTGATACCGGATTGCATCGGTTCCGTTACGGGCTCCCTATAGATAACCCCGGGTGCCTTACGCTCCAATGGCATTTCATAGGTTTCTCCTGAAATCGGTCCCTTACCATCGATCGGGTTACCTAAGGTATCCACCACACGGCCCACAATGCCTTCACCTACATTGATGGAGGCGATACGTTGTGTTCTTTTTACGGTCGCTCCTTCACCTACGGCTTTGGAAGGCCCTAGCAATACAACACCCACATTATCCTCTTCCAAGTTCAAAACGATTCCTTCCAAACCGCCTTCAAACTCCACCAACTCACCATATTGGGCGTTTGCCAAACCATAGACCCTAGCGATACCATCACCAACTTGCAATACGGTTCCTACTTCGTCCAAAGTAGCGGTTGCATCAAATCCTGATAATTGTTTCTTTAAAATTGCCGATACTTCAGCGGCTTTTACTCCTGCCATTTTTGTTCCTGTTTAAGATAATCCCGTCGACTAGACTCCGGGTAAATTCCATTGCTGGAATATAATTATAGACTGTTTGTAAATTCTCTTTTTAGATTGTTCAGTTTGTTGGAAACGCTTGCGTCGTATTGCAAATCCCCTACCCTTAAAATAAAACCACCAATGATACTCTCATCGATTTTATTTTCTAAGGTCACTTCCTTTCCTGAAATGGACGCCACCTGTTTCAACAACTGCTTTTCCAAATCTGCCGTCATGGGAACCGCCGTGGTTACATAGGCCACGTCCTTTCCTTTCAGCGATTCGTTTAGAATGATATACTTTAATGCGACTTCGTTCAACAAGGAAACCCTTTTGTTCTCCACCAACATGTTCATCAGCCCTTCGGAAATGGCATGGGAACCTTTGAAAACTTCCTTGAGAACGTCCTTTTTGGCCGAACCGGAAATCACCGGATTGGAAAGCATATCCCGAAGCTCTTTACTATCGGAAACAGTGCTTACCACGGAACGCATGTCCTTTTCCACGGCATCCGTAGCCTTGTTCTCAACCGCTAAATCCAATATGGCCTTGGCGTATCGTACCGCCGCTCTAGAATCACTCATTTTAATTCAATTTGATGTCACCCAACATCTTCTCCACCAACTGCAATTGCTTATCCTTACCGGACAGCTCCTCCTTGATTACTTTTTCCGCTATGGAAACCGAAAGTTCAGCAACCTGACTTTTTAGCTCCGCCACTGCCGCCTTCTTTTCGCTTTCAATGGTCTCCTGCGCCTGCTTGATCATTTTATCGCCCTCTATCTTCGCCTGCTCCTTGGAATCCGCGATCATTTTTTCCTTTATCTCACGGGCCTCCTTCAACATCGCCTCACGCTCAGCACGGGCCTCCTGTAGCATTCTATCGTTATCAGCCTGAAGGTTTTGCATCTCCGCCTTTGCTCTTTCTGCAGCAGCCAATGCTTCTTGGATACCAGTCTCCCTTTCGTCAAGTGAGTTTAGAATAGGTTTCCAAGCAAATTTCACCAATAGGAAAATCAGTCCTAACAATAAAATGATCTGTACGACAAATAGACCTGGTGAAAAATCGTTTATTAATGTTTCCATTTATTTTGAATTTTTATACGAATCAATGATTAAAAAACACTTCCTGCAACCAACCGTTGCAGGAAAATGCTTTTTGGCTTAACGTTCTTATTTTCCTAAGAACAAGGCACCGAATGCCAAACCTTCCAAAAGTGCAGCGATGATGATCATCGCAGTTTGGATTTTACCGGTCGCTTCTGGTTGACGGGCAATACCTTCCATTGCCTTACCACCAATCTGACCAAGTCCAATACCTGCTCCAATTACGATCAAACCTGCTCCAATTAAATTGTACATAGTAAACTGATTTATATATTAAATTAAAAACACTCTTAAATAAAATCCGCCCTTACATCTTCCTCATCCGGAATTTCATGGCCCTCGGCATCGTGATGGTGTTCATGATCATGTTCGGCTACCGCCATCCCAATAAACAATGCTGATAGCATCGTAAAAATATAGGCTTGTAAAAAGGCAACCAATACCTCGATAAGGGTTATGAAAAACGACAGTATCAATGAAAGTCCGGTAGCTCCTGCCACTCCCAAACTATCCTTGAGGGTGAACATAATGGCGATCAAGCTCATAACCACAATGTGCCCGGCAGATATATTCGCAAACAATCGGACCAATAACGAAAAGGGTTTGATCAAAAAGGCACCCGCCAACTCGATGATGGCCAAGACCGGTCTGATCAAAACGGGTACCCCGGGCATCCATAACATGTGCATCCAGTAGTCCTTGTTTCCGCTGAACGTATAAATAATCAACGTTAGAATGGCCAAAGCCGCAGTAACTGCCAACTGTCCCGTAACATTAAACCCGAAAGGCGTAAGTCCTAATAGGTTCAATATCCATATAAAAAAGAATACGGTAAGTAGATACCCCGTAAACTGTCTGTATTTTTTCTCACCGATGTTCGGCTTGGCAATTTCGTCCCTTACATAAATAACCAAAGGTTCCAATACACGGCCAAAACCTGTGGGTACGTTTTTGTTTTTATATTGTCTGGCCAAAGAGGAGAAGGCCCACAACATGAACAACCCAACCAATAGAATTCCAACAACACTTTTTGTTATAGAAAAATCCAACACCTTGTGTGCATTGGTCGCGTGATGGCTCTCATCCAGGTTTACCGAAGTGGCACCAGCTTCCAACTCGTAAATTTTACTGTGCAGTTTTACAAATTTGGAACCGTTTTTTTCTACGATTACCTCGCCATTGTCATCGTGATGAAATTCAGAGGACATAAAAGTAGCCAAGCCATTACTGGACCAAACGATTACGGGTAACGGAAAACCTACGTGTTTTCTTTCGCCTTCAGCGTTTGTATAGGAGAACAAATGGAAGTCGTGGGAGTCCTTGATGTGGTGATTTATATATTCCGATACTTCCTCTTTCGTGTCAACAGCACCTTCATCTTGACCTTCGGAGAACGCAAAACTTTGGAGTGAACTTACTATTGCCGTAAACAATACTAGATTTCTTATCACTTTGGAAACTTCCTTCATTATTTCTTTATCAAAAATTATGCTCCTGAAAATTTGCGCAAAAGTAGTCAATCTAGATGTAATACAAAGAATTTTAAAGGCTTAAAATTCGACCTTATTTTTCACGCATGATTTTTGAAACAAAAATCACTTCCAAAGTCAAGAATATAATAATAGGAAGTAGCATCATAGCCCTGTAAAAATGGGGAAGTGGTTGATCTCCCATGAGTTGCGGAAAGAACATAGCGGTAAAAACCACAATCTTGAAAACTAACATCCCGATATACAAAAAACCCAATTGTTCAAAGACTTTTTGATTTTTTGAAAGGATTTGAAAGGCAATTACCAACAGTAAAGAGAAGAAAAAATGGAATATATAGGACTGTTCCAACAACTGTAAAAAGTCAGTTTCCAAATCCATCAAAACCGTTTGGCCCAAAAAAGAAATCGTGCCCACCATAGTGAACACGATCGTATATAAAAGAATCTTTCTGAACAATTGCCTATTTATTTAAGGACATCACCTTTTTAATGACCAGATATATGGACAAAAATACGGCAAGTAAGGTAATGGTGTCCTCTAAAAAGGTTTTTTGAAATTTTTCATCCAGCCAGGCGCCCAATAAATTCCCCAAATATATGGTTGCGCCCATTTGTATGGCAATCCCGGAAAGACTTGCCGCGGTGCGCAATAAATTGGAATCGTTACGAGGCTTTTGCTGGCTCATTTTTTGTGTTCATGGAAGGTTTAAAACCTCCAGCATTGCTAGCACCGGCCTTTCCTCCCCCCATGGTACAGGAAGCGTTGAAAGTAGCCCCGGGCTCTACGGCCAATTTGGAAACGGATACCGTTCCTTCAATTACTGCGGAAGATTTTAGGGAAAGTAGGTCGGACACCAAAAGCTCCCCATTGAAACTGCCTTCTATATCGGCATTTACACATTCCACCTTACCATGGATATACCCATCCTTTCCAATAACCACCTTGCCGGAAGTCTTCACATTGCCATCCAGCTTGCCGTCAATCCGGAAATCCGCTTCGGAGATGATATCCCCTTTTATTTTCGTATTCTTTTCGATTCTGTTTGGTTGTCCTCCTATTTCGCTCATAGTTCTAGGTTTTTGTTTATCTGAAAACATTGTTCAAGGTTTTGGGGTTATAAGTGTATTTCTGTATGCCTCTAAATTCTTATGTACTTGGATTATTTTATAGTTGTCCGATAAAATTACGAAATTCTCATCAGCCACCCGGTAATCCTTATTGTTTTTTAAAAGTTCCGAATAGCCCAATGCAAAGTCCTTGGATTTGAAACCGTGGACCACCACAAATTGGTCTTCCAGATTGTATATGTCCTTGGATACGATGTTCTTGTATTTTAAATCTACAATGGACTTTTCCAAGAGCTCCATCAATTTCAACGCCTTGTCATTATTGCTCCTCTTGAACGGAAAGACCACTTTCCAGTTCGATGTTCCCGTGGAGCCCGTTTCAGGCGAAAATTCCGTGGGTTCCAGTTTGGGAAGTTGCTCCGCCACCATCTGTTCCGCCTTTTTGCCTTCGGGGCTGTTTGGATAGGTAAGCGCCACATAGTTGAGGGCTTCCTTAAATTCTTCAAATCCCTGCAACCTACCAATGGCATTGGCCTTCAACATTTCGAACTTTGGCACGATGGGGTCTCCAGTAAACCGATTTATATTTTCCTCCGAACCCGTGATAACCTGTAAAAACTGCTGGTCCTGAAATTTCTTGAACAAAAGTTGGTACCTGTTTTCCGGACTGTCACTATCATCGGCAAGCTCTGCCTGTGGGTTCAATAAAATCTCCGCATAACGGGAACCGGCATGGTTTGCAATGATATCCGCCTTCATGGAAGCCATCAACGGACTGTTTTCCGCCTCGTAAATTTTATACAGATTGTATTTGGAGGGAAGGATCAAACGCTCTTCCGGATTGGACGCCAGCACATTTTCAAGCTTTTCTGCAGCCAACAAGTTTTCATTGAACTTTTCCTTATAAATAAGGCCCAACTGATAATTGGCAAAATTTCGTTCCGTTTTAAGGCTATCTATTACGGTTTCCTCCTTAGGAACCCTATCCATATAAAAGTCCAAAGAGAACTTTTCATCCTCTGTAACCGCAGCATCCGGATTGTTATTTGCCGCTATGGCCTCTCCCGTAGCTTCGGATATATTGGAAACCGCTTTGTTGGACCAACGCCAGTCATCGGCCAGTTCCCTATTGCCCCATCGGTTCTTAAAATCGTTCTGTCCGTATCCCAGGCTGGTAATATTGTAAAAGTAGAATTTACCTTGGTTCTCCTTGCCTCCCTTGGATTTGGCGAAGGCCGCAAAACCATCGGTCAACTTGTCCCGTTCCTTTTTCTGTGCCGCTTCCTTGGCCGCCTGCAGATCGGCGATATGCTTTTCAAAATAGGCGATTCGGTCGTCTATGGGCATTTCGTAGATGGTTATGACGCTATCGGTATACTGAACGATATCCTCATACTTGATCACGTCCTCAAGGTTATCCAATTTCTTTTTGATGGTACGGTACTTTTTGGTGTTTTCATCCAAATTCACAAGCACACTATCATAGTAGGCTCCGGCATTTTTGTACTGATTTTCGTCGAAATTGTATTCAGCCAGATTTTCATAATTGAGGGCGTTCAGTTTTGGCTCGTTCTGCGTGGCCCGTAGCGATTTATTGAAATAGGCCAACGCCAGACTATCGGAGCCTTGTTCGAGATGAAATTCGGCTATTTGCCTATAAATTTTGTCCAAGAAGGGCCTGTTTTCCCTGTTCTCCTCCAACTCCGTCAGGTACTCCAGCATTTCCTCCTGATTTTCGGAAGTGATGGCCGTATTCCTTATTTTTTGGATTTCGGCATTGATCATATACACCCTGGGCGATTTTCTATTGAGGTCGATCACCTTATCAAAAGCGTAATTGGCACTGTCCTTATAGCCCAACTGATTGTACAATTGCCCAATGATATAATAATATCGGCCTTTCTCCGGATTCTTTTTGGTGTAATAGGAAGCCACCTTTAATTGTTGAATGGCCGTATCCGGCACGTTTAGGTTGATGTATGCCTGTGCGAGCATGGCCCGCGCATCCGCATATTCCTGATCCTTTAGGGTCTCAAACTTCATCAACCGCTTTAGGTTCTTAATGGCCAGCTCCTCATTTTCGAGCCTGATATTTACCTTTTCCCGCCAAATACTGGCTTCGTTGAGCTTATTGCTTTCCGTGTATTTGTTGAGGATATAATTGAAGGATTCCAATGCCGGGATGTAACGTTCATCAAAATAGCGGGCCTTGCCCAATAACAAAAAAGCCTCATCGGTCTGCGGATTGCGTTCCTCGTCCTTGATATCCATACTATGTTTCTGGATGGCCTTGGTCGCCTTTTCCTCGGCAATGATAAAGTTGGGGTTGTTATCCTCCGAATCCAATTTAACCTCTCCCGATACCTCCAAACGCTCTATGGGCAGTATTTCCCAATAATCGTCCTTGTAGGAATCGTTCAGCGTGGCCCTACCCTCTTCAAAAGCGATATTACCGTTGTACAAGGTATTGTACTTGGTATTAAGAGCATGCCAGTTTCGATTTATGAAGGCATCCTTTTTGGTGGAACAGGCATTGAAGAGTACGGTTCCTAGAATAAGCGATAAAAAAAGTTTGTTTCTGTAGTTCAAAATAGACGGTCTACGTATGTATGCATAACTGAAAAACATCCATATTATTATACGCTTCATCGACAAATGGCCACTTTGTTTTGGAGATTATGGGCCGATATTAATTTCAAGGGCCGATGATTTACCGACTATCCGGTTTGTTTCCTTGAATTTTATACCGATTTTAAGTGGAAAATAGGTCCTTTGCCGATGTTTTTTGGAGCAATATCGATATCTGTTCCAAGGGTAGGAAATGGATTAAAACAAAAAACCGACTGAAGCGTCGGTTTTACTCTTTAAACTTGACAGGTTTAGATTATCCCGCAAAAAACGCCTCCAATTCCCTTAAGGTTTCGGTAGAGGTTTTGATGTCCTTGACCACTTGGCCCTTGTTCAATACCACAATACGTTTGCAGACTTCGGTCACATGGATTAAATCATGGCTAGATACCAAGACCGTAACGTCCTCCTTGGCCGCCAAGTCCTTTATAATACCCTTTAGGCGAATTTGTGTGGTAGGGTCGAGATTGGCAAAAGGTTCATCCAGGATAACCACTTGCGGATTTCCAATAAAAGAAGCTACAATTCCGGCCTTCTTCTGGTTTCCTTTGGACAAATCCCGTAGATATTTCTTTTGCCCTAAAATCTCACCATGAAAAAAATCCTCAAATTGGCCTAAAAGAGCATCCACATCGGCCTTGTTCTGCCCTCGTAAATCCCCAATGAAATAAAAGTATTCCTCCGGTGTCAAGTAACCGATCAAAAATGTCTCATCAATAAAGGAAGAGGTGATAGGCTTCCACTCCTCACTTGTATTTACTTGAATACCATTATTTTCTATATGTCCTGTTGTGGGTTGTATCAAATCCAACAACAAGCTGAAAAAGGTGGTTTTACCCGCACCATTGTTTCCAACCAATCCAAAGCTTTGTCCTGTTGGAATTTCTAGGTTTTCAATATTCAAAACGGTCTGACTGCCGTATTTTTTGGTCAAATTTTGTACTGTTATCATGGTTTTTTTGTTTCAGGTTTCAGGCTTCAAGTTTCATTTTTCACATACAGCGTCTAACGTCTAAAAGACTAGCTATTTTTTTCCTTGAATCCGGCAATCATGCCATATTTCTTTTTTCGGTACTGTCCTGTGACCTTATCCATTAGGGTATTTTTAAGGACCAAACCGATGAGTCCGAGGACGCACAGCACTGTGACACCCGCCGTCACCGAAAAGAGGTAATAGAAAAGACTGAATATAAGTATGGGTACAATAAGCACGGGAACCATAATCAAAAACTGATTGGCGCTCGTCCCTTGCATGTTCCCAAACGGACTCTGATCCAATTCTATCCTTTTTTTGTTGAACGACCCAAAATATAAAATGACGGGTATGTTTACCCCCAGATTGTAGATGGCACAACCAAAATTAATGGCCAAGGCTTCCCATCCAAAGTATATATACGGGATGGTCAACAAAAACATAAATATGACACTCACGGATATCAACAGCGCCTTGGACTCCAAATACTTTCGCAACGGTATATTTTGGGACATCATCATGCTGTAATAACTACTGTCCCAAGCTGGGATAAACTGTCCGAAGTTACTAAGGAAAATACCGGTCATAAAAACGCCCAAAAAGGCTTTCATGGGCATCATGCTGGCATAAATTTCCTGGGTATAGAATATAAGGCCATAAAACACGAACAACAGGGATATCCAAACCTGGGATTTTGTTCGTTTGTTACGCCAAATCATTTTAAGATCCAATTGCAAAAAGGTACCCAAGTCGCCAAAGCGTTTTGTCCAGGCCAAATCACTGGTATTGGCCTGTACCTTTTTAGGTTTTAAAGTAGCGTCCAAGTATATCTTATCATGGAGAAACTTATAGTTGATATAATAAATGAAAACCGCCAAGACCAACGGAACCAAAACTGTTATGGGATACGCATACAACCCATGAAATATAGGGCCAAAAACTTCCTTTATGGAAAATACACCAAAATAATCCAAGGCGTAAGAAATTACAATGATACCTCCAATAACCGTGAGTGCCTTGTCACTTTTATTTATAAGAAGGTTTAGGTAATTGATGCTCAAAACTATCGCCATAATGGCTATCAGCCAAAGGAATACATTGATTCCAGAATATCCTTGAAACAATAGTACAATGCAAAATGGCACAAAGAAGAACAGTGACAACAAATTGTACATGGAGGCCGCAGAACGACCTAAAATATAGTGGGCTATGGAACTTTTCTTCACGGGTGTGGTCAAAAAGGGCTTAATGTCCATCACGGGAAGTTTCTGCATGAAATACCGCAAAAACAGTTCGATCAGTACCCAGTAAATCAAATACTGGCTCAAGGTACACATAGGACTTTGGTCCGGTACGGCTTTTCTGAGTATAAAATACACCCCAGCACCTGACGCTGCAAGCACCAGGAGCATGTAGACTGCGAAAAAGCCCATGAGAATCTTTACGGCAAGGCTTTTACCAAAATTGGCCGACCTAAAAAAGGATTTCCATTGTAGGGAGGCAAATCGTTTAAACATAAGGGTTGGATATTGTTGTCAGGTTCATAAGTAAACCAAAAATGGAAAATGTTACAAAAACTAGGAGATTTTATACTCGGAATAGGTTTCTGCCAATATTTCATCAGCTTTTGATGGAATGACATATCCACAAATTTTGAGCAAAAGCCCCATACTTACAATTAATAAAGACAATGCCAATTGAAAATACAGGTTATCCATAAAGTCGTTGGTCCATGTTAGGTTCAATAGATTCATGGGGATAGTAAATAAATTTACAAGTAGCCCTTGATTATATATTATCTCCTGTAGCATCCATTTACGCCAAGCTCCTTCCATGCGTTTCTTCAATTGAAACGTTCTAAATAGCATTACAAGCGAAAAGCCTATAAATATCCCCGAAACTATGCCTTTTTTTAGCTCACCTGGAGGAAGCATTTTGAGCATCGTAAATATGACCATTACAAAAGTCAAGGTCGCTATTATCCTAGGGAGGGACCACCACTCCTTAAAATGACCCCAGATAATGCCGCGGTACTTTTTGGACATAGCTTTTCTGCGCTCATTTATAACATCCTGAAAACCAAAAACACCAAATTTTTTAAACTCACGGTTTTTGGCCTCCTCAAAAGTAAGTCCGGGGTTCTCTTCCCATTGCTTTTCAATACCGTTGGCTAAATGATCTACCAATTCTAGTTGTAAATCATAGTATTCCACATAATGGGCTCTAGTAAATTTAAATAGCTCTTCAATTTGGTTTTGGGTGAGTTTCATTTAATTACTGATTAGTTTACTATAGGTCTTTACAATTTGCCGTTTCAGAGTCATTACTTCTTGTAGCCCTGCAATATTAAACACCATGGCAAAAAACCAGTACGCATAGAAAACTGTTGGGCTTTCTTTTATTATTGGTGCCATTATTCCCATGAGGTACATAAATATCGAGGGCAAAGCCATGATAGACAGGATATATTTAGCTGATTGAATGTTCTTATAGATTCCTTCAGGCTTATAATAAATATAAAAGTGAATACACTGAGGGACGATTAAGCTAATACAAAATGAAATGGCAATTAAAGATTTTGGCAACAGGGTAGCGTTAAATCCAAAGAAAATCCCAATACAAATAGGAATGAAGAGTTGGTTGGGCTTGTAGAAATATCCAATGATTCTTTTAATTAATGCTCTTTGATGTGCCCAATGTTTCGCTTTTTGCCATTGATTCTCATATCTCTTGACAAAAGAGCGTTTAGTGCGCAAAAAATCTCCCAAACTAGTAGGTTCCTGAATGTTTTCGAATTCTGATGCCAGATGATCTAAAATCTCGAGACGAATATCCATGTACTTAACCCCTAAAAATTTAAGGTAATTGTCAATGTATATGACTTCTTCCTTAGAAATTGCCATTTTCAAATAATTATTGAATACTCCAATCTGGATTCACCAATTGTTGCATACTTCGTATAAAATCCTCCAATTCGGCCAATCTGTTAACCGTTTCCTTTTCCCCTTGTTTTGTAAGTTTATAATATTTACGCAGTCTGTTATCCACCTTGGCAACTTCCACATCCAACAAGCCTTCTGCTTCCAATTTGTGTAAAGCCGGATATAAGGCACCTTCTGTAATGTTCAATTCCCCTTTGGAAAGTTCCTTGACCTTTTGGGTAATTTCATAGCCATACATTTTACCCTCCTCATCCAACAATTTTAAGATTATAGTGTTTAAACTGCCTTTGTATAATTTCGAATTCCCCATTTTTCCTGTACGATTCAATTTTTCATTAACTAATATACATAAATTTCTTATGCATAAGATTTTTAGGTATTCTTTTTTTTATTTCCCATTTCATATACTTCCTTCTTTCCTTAATTTTGCATTCTATTTCTAGATTGGATACTTATGGCAGATTTTTATGCATTGACCGTTAAAAATATTAAGAAATTAACCCCCAATTCCGTGGCGGTCACTTTTGAGATTCCCAAGGATTTGGTCCAGACCTTTTTATTTACGGCCGGGCAATACATCACCATAAAAAAAGAAATTAAGGGAAAGGAACTGCGTAGGGCCTATTCCATCAGTTCTTCCCCCAAGAAAGACCACATTACCATTGGCATCAAAAAAGTAGATAATGGTGGATTCTCCCATTACGCCAATACCAAACTGCAAGTTGGCGACACCTTGGAAGTGATGCCGCCAGAAGGAAGATTTTTATTCAAACCCACGGGGAACTCACAACATGTAGCGGCCTTCGCGGCGGGTAGTGGTATTACCCCTATCATGAGCATTGCAAAAATGGTTTTGGACGGAAACCCAAAAAACAATTTTGTCTTAGTCTATGGAAACAAATCCTATGAGGAGACCATGTTCTACACGGATTTGGTAAAACTCCAATTGGATTATTCCAATCGGTTTTTTGTGTATTTCATCAATAGCCAGACACGGGAAGACAAAGCACTGTTTGGACGCATTGATACCTCTACGGTGAACTACGCCCTAAAAAACAAGCATGCCAATTTGGATTTTGACGGTTATTACCTCTGCGGGCCCCAAGAAATGATCGAGAACGTAAAGGATACCCTGTTGGATAATGACGTCCCAAAGGAGAAAATCCACTTTGAGCTATTCACGGCAACGGATATAAAGGAGGAACTGCCCAGTCTTCCCGATGGGCAAACCTCGTTGACGATTACCTTGGACGATGAGGTGTTTCAACTTACAATGGATAAAAAAACGACCGTGTTGGATGCCGTTCTTAAGGAAAATATCGATGCCCCGTACTCTTGCCAGGGTGGGGTCTGTAGCAGCTGTATCGCACGTATCACGGAAGGAAAAGCGGAAATGGCCGTAAACCAAATCCTAACGGACAGTGAAATCGCCGAGGGCTTAGTGCTTACGTGCCAAGCGCATCCTACCACACCTACACTTAAGGTAGATTATGATGATGTGTAGGAGCTTTAACTAGCTACACAAAGTGAGAAAATAAAAACAGTACTCCCCGTTTAGGTCAATTATCTATTTCAAAAGTATCTAGATTTGCCTTTAGGCAGTAGTTGAGCAGTTTCCAAATCGCAATGAATACCCTATGTATAATGAATTCCTTTCGATGCAAAATACCTAGGTAGCCCAAAATTTGTTTTCTATAATCCAGTTTCTCTTTCAATTTTTTTTTCAATTGAATTCGTAAAACTATGGTTCGAGCTAATTTGCACGTACCCTTGCGTTACCTTTAATCAATTTCTACCTTTAAATATGAGCTGGGAAATCATTACGGTATTTTTGATCATAGGCGCCTTGATCATTCTCTTTGCCCTTGAGGTTTTCCCCATGGATAAAATCTCCTTTTTTATCATTGGGGCCCTTTTGTTAACAGGTTTGGTGAGTCCGGAGGAGGCGGTCAGCGGATTTTCCAACAAAGCGGTAATCACCATTCTTTGTCTTATGATATTGGCCATAGGTCTAGAGGAGAATGGGGTCATTTCTTGGTTTGCCAAAGGACTAAAAGTTTTAAAAAACTGGCCGGCCTTGCTCGTGTTGATAGTCATCATGATATTATCTGGAGGCGTATCGGCCTTTATAAGCTCAACGGCCGTGGTCATCGTTTTCATTAAAATAGTCGCCGAACTAAAGGACAAGTACGGGTTAATGCCGGGCAAATTGCTTTTGCCTATTTCCTTCGCAAGTATTCTTGGTGGAAGCTGTACGCTCATGGGGACTTCCACAAACCTAATCGTCAACAACATCTTTATGCGCTATACGGGCGAAACCTTGGGGTTTTTTGAGTTTTCCAAGATGGGCCTCATTTTTTTAGGCACATCGATCGGCATTATCGTCCTTTTTTATTCCTTTCTACCCGAAGGGGAAAAAGATGGACTTTCCCAAAAATTTAATCTCAACAAATACCTGCTCACCCTAAAAGTGGATACGGATTCACCGCTTATAGGCACTCCATTAAAAGAATCCTTTATGTACAAGGAGCCAGAAATTACGGTGCTTCGGGTATCCAGGAACAATTATGAAATGAACCTTTCCAATCCCAAATTTGAGATTCAGCAAGGGGATGTGATTTTGTTGCATTGCAGTTTGGAGAATCTCCAAAAGATGCGGGGCGAAGGCTATTTTGACCTGGAAGTCGATGAAAACCTAACGAGTAGCTTCTCAAAAGGGACGTCCATAGAAAAGGTCGATGAACAAAAACAAGATCCTGAAGAGAAAGTCTCCAATACCGTCTTGCTGGAATTGCTGCTGCTACCGGGCTCACGATTTTTGGGCAATACTCTTGAATCACTTAAAAAAATGATCTTTCCAAGAGCCATCCCCATCGCCGTGAACAAAAGAAAATCCCTTACGAATCTTAAAAATAAGCTGCATCTTAGTAACAAAACGATTACAAAGCTCAAGGTTGGTGACCGATTATTGATTCAAACCGATGCATCCTACATCCAAAATTTTGAAAACAGCAATAATCTTGCAGTCTTAAATCAGTTTGATGGAGGTATCCCTTCCACGCCCCTTAAACGGAATCTCTCGCTCTTTATATTAATTATTACTATAATCCTGGCTGCAACAGGCGCATTCGAGATCATGACCAGTGTTATAGCCGGCACCATCGCAATGCTTCTATTCAAATGCATTGAATTGAATAAAATTTATGAAAAAATAAATTGGCAGATAATCTTTCTATTGGCAGGTATGATTCCCTTAGGAATTGCAATGACCAACTCCGGGGCGGATGCATGGTTGACCGAAGGCCTCTTGGGGTTAATGGAAGGACAAAGGCCAATGATAATTATAGGAATGTTGTTTTTGACAACCATGTTGTTGAGCGGCGTAGTCTCCAACAATGCCACGGCCATTATCATGGCCCCCATTGCCATTTCCCTGGCCAAGGGACTGGAATTGGATGTAAAACCTTTTATTCTTTGTGTGATGTTTGCAGCTAATTTTAGCTTTTTTACGCCTTTAGGGTATCAAACCAACGCCTTGATCTATAGCATGGGAATTTATAAGTTTAAGCACTTTCTAATTCTGGGAGGGATCATTTCCTTGGTGCTACTTGTCCTGGGTACCTTGCTCTTAAGTGCTATGCTGTAAGTGGATTAAGTACCAAGGGTTTCCAATTGTTTACAAGCACTTTCATATCCTATGGCATAGGCCTTTTCGATTCCTTTACGGTCCAGAATTCCTATATGTTCCAAGGTTTTCGGTTCGATTACCAGGTCGCATTTTTTTATTTTCTCCCGATTGATGGCATAGATCATCAATCCGGTGACCCTACCCGTCAATTGCAAGGAATTGGTGAGATTCTTCTTATTCAGCTCCGCTACGATGGATACATTGCTACCTATGACAAAATCTACCTTATCCCGAACCGGTTCCAAGGGAAAATTGTTCATAATGCCTCCATCTGCATACAAACTTCCATTATAGGACACCGGACTAAAAACGGGTGGCAAGGCCGCCGAAGCCAACAAAGGCTTGATCAGTTCCCCTTGACTAATAAAAAGTTCCTCTCCTTTTTCCAGGTTGGTGGCCACTACGTGCAACTCCTTTTTCAGCCCTTCAAAGGTATTGTGCGGAAAATAGGTCTTAAAAACGGTTTCATACCTATCGGTATCCAATAGGCCCGGTTTACCTATAGAAATAAAGTTATATTTGAACAGCGGAGTTTCCTTAAAGAAACGCAACATGTCCATAATAGGGGTTCCATTGGCATATAGGGCGCCTACTAGGGCCCCTACACTACTTCCCGCTACCAATTGGGCCTCCAGACCAAACTCCTGCATGGCCTTAATGACCCCAATATGGGCCATTCCCCGTACCCCGCCGCCTGAGAGCACCAAACCAATTTTCTTTGTTGAAAGGGATTCCATATACTTTCAAAAAAATGCCGTATAAAGTAATTTACTCCATACGGCATTAAAGTTAACCAAATACCACTAGTTTACGAATCCAATCCAAAGGCATAATAATACTTACTTCCATCTTCATAGACGCCTTCAATCATTACTCCGCCTTTTTTGTTTTCAAGAATACTGGCAACATCTTCAACATTGCGAACACGTTTGCCATCTATATGGGTTATTATAAAACCTTCCCGCATTTGGGTTTCCTTCTTGATTTTTCCTGGATACAGCTTGTTCACCTGTACACCGCCATCCAAGTCGAGTTTCTCGGCCAAATCCTTATCCAAGTTTTCAAAATCGGCTCCAAGGAGGTTCAATATTTCCTTTTTCTCCTTTTTCACGAGCTTGGTTGTTCCGTTGACATTTTCAAGGATTACTTTGAATTCCTTTTCGGTACCATCTCTATTGACAAGTAGATTTACTTCATCTCCTGGTCTTTTACTGGCAATGATTTCCTGCAATCTGGGGGATGTAGTAGTTTCCTCCCCGTTCACTTCAAGAATAATGTCACCTGACTCGATTCCGGCCTTATCCGCGGCGCTATTCTCACCAACCTGCTCAATCCATACCCCTTTAGTGAAGTCCACCTTCTTTTCCTTGGCCAGGTTGCTATCCATAGTCCGTATGGTCACGCCCAACATACCTCGTTGCACCGCTCCATATTTCAAAAGGTCCTCCACTACTTTTGTGACAATATTACTAGGTACTGCAAAACCATATCCGGTATAGGTTCCGGTTCTACTGGCGATTGCCGTATTTATCCCAACAAGATTACCATCTAGATTTACCAAGGCCCCACCACTGTTTCCAGGGTTGATGGCAGCATCGGTCTGGATAAAACTTTCTACGGCAAACTTGTCTTGATTGATATTGATACTTCTTGCCTTGGCACTAACGATACCGGCAGTTACGGTAGAATTAAGACCCATTGGGTTACCAACGGCCAAAACCCATTCACCTACCTCAACATCATCGGAATTTACCAAAGACATGGTGCTTAAATTATCGGCATCGATCTGTAACAAGGCCAAATCTGTAGTTGGATCAGTGCCAATAACCGTTGCCTTATAGGATTCATTATTATAAAGGGTAACCTCAACCTCATCGGCATTATCAATCACATGGTTGTTCGTAATGATATAGCCCTGATCGTTTATGATAACTCCTGACCCAGTACCGATTCTAGGTTGGGAGCGCATCCCTTCCGGACTTTGTCCTTTGAACATATCGCCGAAAAATTCCTTAAAGGGATCTGGAAGTTCCCTGCCTTGATTTCCATAACTAGGAGAGGATTGGGTGGATTTGATGTGCACTACCGCATCCAATACTTTTTTGGAAGTATCCGTAAAATCCAACGGTTTAATGTTTCCTTCCTCGTCCGCGGTATAAAGCACATGCTTTCCTTGTACCGTTTCTACCGTAGTCACACCCTTAATTTCCTCTTTGTCATTTAACTTGTTGATTACTATAACACCTAGGCTCACTGCCAAGGCGATAGCGGCAGAAAAGAGGTATACTTTTAAACTGCCTTTGTTTGATTTGTTTGTATCCATATTATTTCTGATTATAATTATATTATTTTTTAGTACGTTCCTATTTGTTCAATTCCTGTGCCATTTAAAACCCTGTGATTGCTAAAAATTTTTTAAAATTTGAATGCCTTTTAAGTTCTTTTTTAGACTGTTTAGTCTGATTTTAGGAAAAAGCATCAAAAAAATTGAAAGGAACGTACTTTTCGTCGACTCTTTATTAAAGTTTAAAGGCTGCCATCTAATCCAAATTGAGTTGTAAATTGGTTATTACCGACTAAAGGGTCGGTATCTGACATTTTGACTTGATTTAATTTGCAGTAAAATGTTAGACAAAACAAAACCCTTGGATTTTTTTGTCGTATGTTTAAAAAAGAATGATAACCGAATCCTTAATGCGCAGTACCGCCGTTCTTATTTTTGCCAACTCTTCCCAGGAAGAAATGCAATACAAACCCCTTCAAAGGGGCGAGGTACTGTTCGACTCCTTGACCAATACGGTTATCCAGAAGGTCAAGCAATCAAAATTGACCTACTTCCATATATCGGAAAAACATCAAAAGGGCTTTTCATTTGGGGAACGATTTTCCACCGCGGTTCAAAATATCTTTGACAAAGGGTTTGACAAGGTAATTACGGTAGGAAACGATACTCCCCATCTACAAACGGCACACATTACGACCGCGGCCAAGGCCTTGGCCGATGGCAAGACCGTAATTGGTCCTTCCTTGGACGGCGGTTTCTATCTAATGGGTATCCATAAGGCGGATTTTAACAAGGAGAAGTTCCAGAATTTGCCCTGGCAAAAATGCAACCTACTAAAGTCGCTTTTGGACACCCTACAGGAAAGCTATTGTCCCATACTTCAATTACCGACCTTTAGGGACATCGATACCGCTAAGGATGTTCTTTCCTTGGTCAACTACATCAGGTCCATCTCCGTTTCGATACAAAAACTTTTTGCCCTTTGTCTTTCGGTCAAACAACAATTTTTACTTCTAGCGGAAAATTGTTATGTCTCGGTCTTACTCCAAAACCCATATAACAAGGGGTCCCCAGTGTTAGTGCATATCCAATAATATGTACACGAAAGGTCTAAAACCTTTGTGAAAAGTTAAACTAACACCACCAAAAAAACATGAAGTATGTATTGTGGGTCGCGCTATTTTTCATGACCACCATAAATTTTGCCCAGGAGAGCGTATCGGGCACTGTATCTGATGTGTCAGGAGTACCCATTCCTTATGTGAATGTCCTGATATCTGGTACCAACAAAGGAACTACGACAAATGAAAAAGGTTTCTACGAACTTTCCAAATTGAACGAAAATGCCATCCTGGAATTTTCAGCTATTGGATATGAAACGCAAATAGTTCCCATAGATGGTGCCTTGGTCATTGATATTGCCTTATTGGAATCCTCCGAACAATTGGACGAAGTGGTCCTAACGGCACTTGGATTAAAAAGAGAGACCAAGGAATTGGGTTATGTGGTCCAAAGTTTGGACGCTCAGGGCGTTACCGAAGTTAAATCGGTCAATTTTTTGGATAACCTTACAGGTAAATTGGCAGGAGTTACCATTAGCCAAGGACCTACAGGAGTAGGTTCCACCTCAAAAATTACCATACGGGGAGAAGCTTCCTTCTCCAATAACAACCCACTTTTCATCGTAGACGGAGTACCCATTAACAATAACTCGGTTTTTAACTTTACCAACGAAGCGGCTGCGGGCTTTCAGGAAATCGATTTTGGAAATGGTGCCATGGAAGTCAATCCAGACGATATTGCAGAAGTATCCGTGCTGAAGGGTCCGAGTGCAGCTGCATTATATGGCACCCGGGCTTCCAATGGGGTCATTGTCATAGAAACCAAAAGAGGTAGAATCAGTACAGGTCTTGGTATTAGCTATAATACCAGCTTTTTCGTGGATACAGCCTTTCAATTGCCCGATTTTCAAAATGAGTATGGACAGGGCAATGCGGGGCAATTTGCCTTTGTAGATGGACTTGGAGGTGGCACCAATGATTTAATATCCTATAGTTGGGGGCCTCGTTTGGACGTAGGCAACCTTATTCCCCAATTTGATAGCCCAGTTACTTTGCCTGATGGAACCGTGGTGCGAGGTGGCGACACTGCACTTTATAGTGGTCTGCCTATTACGCCTACCCCATTTGTTTCACATCCAGATAACCTTAAGGATTTTTACAGAACGGGAACTACCTTTATCAATAACATAGCGGTTGGTTCAACCTTTCAAAAAGGTAGCTACCGACTTTCCTTTACCGATTTACGTAGTGAATCGATTATTCCTGGGGTAAACTTGGATAGGCAGACAATAAATACGCGTTTGACATTTAGACCTACGGATAAAATAAGGGTTAACTCGACCATCAATTATGTGAATTCTAAAAGTGATAACCGACCATCAAATGGTTACGGTTCCGAAAACGTAAATTATTCCTTGGTAGGTTGGGGGCCAAGATCCCTGAACATGGATAGCTTACGAAATTATTGGCAACCCGGATTAGAAGACATTCAGCAATACTCTTTCAACTATACCTATTTTGATAATCCATTTTTTACCATGTTCGAAAATAGAAACTCTTTCAATAGAGACCGAGTGTTCGGGAATATTTCGGCAAGTTATGATATCACGGAGCATTTGACCGCTTCAATTCGTTCGGGCATGGATTATTCAAGCGAACTAAGACAGTTACGACGTGCCTTTAGCTCTAACCGATTTCAAAATGGTGGGTATGCAGAACACGATGTGTTGTTTAGGGAGATAAACACTGATTTTCTTTTAAATTATACCAATCGTTTTAAAGATGTAATCCTTGATGTTAGTGTAGGTGGAAACCGGTTGGACCAAAAGGCCTTTACTTCTCAATCACAGACCACTAGTTTGGCGCAACCGGGAATTTTTAGGCTATCTAACGCGGCCTCCCCAGTAGAAGTCTTTGAGTTTGAATCGAACAAGCGAATTAACAGTTTTTATGGCTTGATGAAGTTGGGGTATAGGGATTTCCTCTTTTTTGACTTCACCGGAAGAAACGACTGGTCCAGTGCCTTGGCCACTCCATTTTCGGTAGACAACACCTCGTTTTTCTATCCTTCCGTATCTTCCAGTTTTATTATTTCTGAAGTAGTGCAACTGCCCAATTTAGTATCCTTTGCAAAATTGAGGGCCAGTTGGGCCCAAGTAGGTAATGACACAAACCCCTATCAAACGACTGGGGCCTTCGTTGCCCAGACGCCTTTCAATGGTCAACCTACCTTTAGCGATCAAAATACAATTGCCAATCCCAATCTACAACCGGAACGTACCTCTTCTTGGGAGGTTGGTGCCGATATTCGATTTTTTGGTGATCGGCTAAGTATGGATATATCTTACTACAATGCCTTAACCGAAGACCAAATTCTTTCCTTGCCTATTGGCATATCCTCTGGATATACACAACAGGTTGTAAATGCGGGAAGTGTTCGGTCCACTGGGGTGGAAATTATCGGGGGTATTTCACCCGTCCTATCCAATAATTTCAAGTGGAACAGCAGTTTGAATTTCAGCACCAACCGCGCCATTGTAGAGGACTTGCCCCAAGATGAAGGGCGTTTGACATTGGCCTACTCAAGAATCTATGACAGTCAAAACCAAACGGTATTTTTACAGGTTGAAGAAGGGGGACGCATTGGGGACCTTTATGGTACCGGTTATTTAAAAAATGAAAACGGAGATTTTATTCTTACGGATGAAGGACGTTACATCCCTGATAATGAACTTCAAAAACTGGGAAACTATAATCCGGATTTCATGCTAGGGTTTAATAACCAGTTCCAATACAAAAATTGGAACCTTGGCTTTCTATTCGACTGGCGCCAGGGTGGTATTATCGTATCGAGAACCAGGGCCCTGGGAAATGTGGGAGGTCAATTGGCAGAGACCGCCTTTCGGCCAGAGGAAGGAATCGTGCCCCTGGGGGTCGTAAATATTGGAACGTCTGAAAACCCTGTCTATGAACCCAATACGGTAGCGGTTTCGGCGGAGAGTTACTATCGCCAATTTTACGACCGAAACCACGAGGAAAACAATACCTATGATGCCTCTTTTCTAAAACTAAGGCAGTTTTCCTTAGGCTATACATTTACCGATCTTTCCCTTTTTAACCAAAACGCGACCTTAAACCTTTCCTTAATTGGCCGTAACCTTTTTGCCCTAACGGAGAATCCGCACTTCGACCCAGAGCAATTGGCCGTACAGGGACAGGGATTTATCAGCGGTGTAGAGGATATGTCCTATGCCACTTCAAGAAGTATTGGAATAAAAGCAGGATTCAATTTTTAAAAAAATGAAAATTATATTTAACATACTAGTAAACACTGTACTTAGCCTTCATGTCATACTTTTCGACGTTTTGACAAAAAATAAGGCTATTCTCCTTCCTGTTAATTCAAGCAAAGTTGACAAAAAAAGGAACAGTCGGGGTTTTTTCTTGAACTTGATAGTTGTATTTGTACTTGTGCTTTTGGGAACCACCTCCTGTACCCAAGATTTTGAGGATATCAACACCAATCCCAATGCTCCGGTAAGCGTACAACCAAGTCTTTTGCTAAGACAGGTTATTTATGATTACGGGGAGCAAATGTCCTACGAAGGCTTTACGGCGGGCAATCTTTTAGGGCAATATACCACGGCCTTGGATTTTAACCTTTTTGATAGGCATAACTTAAAATCGCCCCAACTAGGGGGTAATCCCTGGCCTATATTCTATCAAAATCTAAGGGATAATGAACTGATTTTAAACCACTCCCTTGAAAATCCTTCCTTTAGGGTTTACGAAGGGCCGGCACGTATCATGAAGGCCTACATGGCCGCTGCCTTGACAGATCTTTTTGGGGATGTTCCTTATTCTGAAGCTTTTAAGGGAAATCAAGGTACCGTCACGCCCGTCTACGATGCACAGCAGGATATTTATATGGCGGAAAATGGAATTTTCGATAATCTAACCAAGGGAATAGCGGCTATCCAGGCGTATGATGGAAATATCGCTCTGGAGGGTGATATCCTGTTCAGCGGAGACTTGGATAGCTGGGTGCGTTTTGCCAATTCACTAAAGATTAAATACCTCATGCGCGTCTCCTCAAAAATGGATGTTTCAAACGAATTAGAAACCCTGTTTTCCGAAGGAAATTTCATCAGCGAAAATAGCCTAAATGCCATTTTTAGTTTTACCGATGGGGAACCCAACAATTTTAGGTTGGCAAGGTTGCGAATTGGCGACTTCAACAATTTTGTCATGTCCGAAACCATGGAGGAAATCCTTATCGATTTGGAAGATGCTCGTATATCAAGGCTGTTCAGACCCTTTGCCAGTAGTGAAAAGGGTAATGAATATAATGGTCTATTGAACGGTATCGATGCGTCCTCCACTACGGTTACCTTGGCCGATTACTCTTTGGCGGGTACCATATTCCGGGAAAATACAGGCTTATTGGATGCCAATTTTATGACCAGTATGGAAACGTATTTCCTTTTGGCGGAAGCGGCACAAAAGGGTTTAATTTCTGCCGATGCCCAGAACCTGTATGAAATTGGTGTGTCCCAAGCATTCGACTATTGGCAGGTGGAGTTGCCAAGCGATTATCTTTCAGGAACCGGGGCAATGGAAAATGGCGACCCCTTGGAGAATATCATCACCCAAAAATGGATTGCCAATATGGTCAACGGCTATGAGGGTTGGATCGAATATAGAAGAACCGGTTTTCCCCAACTCAAAACGATATCGGCCAGTTTAAACGATGACCTAATTCCCGTAAGAATGCCCTACCCGGCGGAGGAAGAAGCGTTGAACAACCAAAATTATACCACGGCCGCCAACAACACGGATGGCAATAGTATCAATGTAAATGTGTGGTGGGACCATGAATAATCTAAAATGAGCGACCTAGTATTTTGGCAGTGGGGATTGATTCTAGTATCTAGTTTGGTACTGTTTCTTCTTTCCCCATACGCAAAAGATACCAATCAGTTTTTTAATGCGGTTCAAAAAAGGGGCACGCCCAATACCATGGTCCTTATGGGCAGTTTGATCATCTCATGGATTTTTGCCAAAAGCATAACCAATGCCGCTAACCTAGGTTTGGAATTTGGTATCGTTGGTGGGATTGCCTATGCGGGTTACTATGTGTCCTTTGCCGTTGCAGGTTTCGTAATATACCAAATGAGGGTAAAAGCAAATTATACCAGTATCCATCATTTCTTGACCTCCAAATTTGGAAAAAGAGCGGTGTCCCTGTTTTCTATGTTGATCGCTATTCGATTGTTCAATGAAGTTTGGAGCAATACCATGGTCGTTGGGTCCTATTTTGGGGAAGCTGGGTCGAGTCCGTATTACTGGAGTATCCTGATTTTTACCTTGCTAACATTGGCTTATGTAATCAAGGGTGGCATGAGCAGTTCCATTTTTACCGATGTCGTACAAATGGCCTTGTTCACCCTATTACTAGGGATAATACTTCTTACCGTATACGGACCTAAGACCGATTTTACGGTAAAGGACACGGTCAGTTCAGGTATATGGTCCTTTGAAACGGGACTAAACCTATTGTTCGCCGCTATAATTCAATCCTTTAGTTATCCCTTTCACGATCCCGTGCTCACGGACAGGGGGTTTATAAGCAGCCCTAAAACTACCTTGAAAAGCTTTTTAGGGGCCAGTGTAACCGGTGCTATATGCATTGTGCTGTTTAGCGTTATTGGTGTTTATGCCCAGTCCCAAGGAATTGTAGGGCAAGCTGCCGTTGAGGTTGGAAAGGCCTTTGGTATTGTAACACTATTAATCATCAATTTCATTATGATTACCTCAGCAGCCTCCACCTTGGATTCTACCTTTTCTTCCTTCTCAAAACTGATTGCCGTAGACCTAAAACTCGGAAAAACGCTTAGTATTGGAAGGTGGTCAATGGTTTTTATCGCCTTTTTGGGTACGATACCCGTTTTTTTGGATGCCAAAATTTTATCGGCTACCACCATAAGCGGCACCATGGTCATAGGATTGACGCCCGTATTTATCTTTTGGAAAGGAAAGGCCCCTAAAATTAGTTTTCACCTGAGCGTTATCTGCGGATTGCTTTTTGGTTTATTGCTTGTTTTTCAACGCTTCCCCCAGCAATTAATTTTAACGGAAGGGAAATATGCCGATTTGCTTTGGATCAACGTCTGGGGCATTCTTTGTTGCACACTTTTATATTTTATACCCTCATGGATCAAAAAATAAGGGACATAGGAACCAAAGAAGGCAAACTACTGCTGTTTGGCGGCGTTTATAGCAACCTACAAGCCTTGGAAAAATTGATTTCAATAGCCAAAAAAGAAGGTATACCCCCACAGAACTGTATATGTACGGGTGACATTACGGGATACTGTGCCCAACCCGAAGAAACGGTACAAGCCTTCAAAAATTGGGAGGCTTTGAGTATTGCCGGTAATGTAGAACTACAGCTGGCCAACGACAGTGAGGACTGCGGTTGCGATTTTAAGGCAGGTGGACGCTGTGACAGTTTTTCCAAAATGTGGTTTCCATATACAAAAATGAAGTTGTCCGAAGAATCCCTGAAATGGATCGGCAAGATACCCGAAAATATTAGCTTTGAATATGCGGGTAAAAAAGTAACGGTAGTCCACGGCAATTATGGCGATGTTTCAGAATTCATATTTAAATCCAACGCACAGGAAAGTAAGGAAAGGTGTTTTGAAGCCACCAACAGTCAAGTGATAATTGCAGGACATTGTGGGCTTCCTTTTCATCAAAGCATAAAAGGAAAATTATGGATTAATCCCGGGGTTATAGGGATGCCCGCGAATGATGGCACCCCAAGGGTTTGGTATGTTCTTATGGAGGATATTGATGGTACTATGTCTTTCTCCCATGAATCCTTTGAATATGATTTCCAGACCGCTCAACGGCTTATGTATCAAAACCATTTGCCAGAGGAATATGCGGACACCTTAGCATCCGGAATATGGGATAATATGGAAATTCTTCCGGAAATAGAGAAAATGGGACAAGGAATTCCCATTTCATTTACTATCGATTTAAATAAACAAAACATTCAATCCAAAACACAGCATAAAATGGCAGACTCGTATTATGACCCAAAAGATTTAAGAAAGTTTGGTAAAATAACCGAATGGAGCGAAGAACTGGGAACCAAGTTCTTTGATTACTATGGAAAGGTATTTGAAGAAGGGGCCTTGAGCGCAAGGGAAAAATCCCTGATTGCACTGGCCGTTTCCCATGTCGTAAAATGTCCCTATTGTATAGATGCCTATACCAAGGACGGATTACAAAAAGGGATAACCAAGGAGGAAATGATGGAAGCCGTACATGTTGGAGCAGCTATAGAAAGTGGTGCTACCTTGGTGCATGGAGTGCAAATGATGAACAAATACAACAAGTTGTCGATGTAATCCCCTGTCCACCAAAGGGGGAAGTATTGATACAAAACCTACTAAAAAATACTTATTTGGGATTGAGCATTATTATGTGGACAATCCTGAATACTTGATACTAAATACTAATTTCTAAAGAAATGGCTACAAAATCATTAAAAGCTACAGGAAACGAACTGGCGCAGAACAATCGCCAACTGGAAATCCTTAACGGAGGTATTTTTGCCGATGGGGAACTCCCCTATTTTAAGGATAAAATCGATCAAATTGGTCAGTTTCCTCTACGCCCCAAGAAATTGGAAATACTGCAGATCAATGTTGGATATATGTGTAACCAGGTCTGTGAGCACTGCCATGTGGATGCAGGTCCGGACCGCAAGGAAATCATGACACGCGAGACCATGCAACAATGTTTGGAAGTGATTAAAAATACGGGGGCACATACGTTGGATTTAACAGGTGGCGCGCCTGAAATGAATCCTGATTTCAGGTGGTTTGTAGAGGAGGCCGCAAAAGCAGGAATCAAGGATTTTATTGTACGTTCCAATTTGACGATTATTAGGGCCAACAAAAAATATCATGACCTGCCCGATTTCTTTAAAAAGCACAATGTACACGTCATTTCCTCCATGCCGCACTGGACCCGCGGAAAAACGGATAAACAACGCGGGGACGGTGTTTTTGATAAATCGATAAAAGCGCTTCAGGAGTTGAACGAACGAGGCTATGGGATGCCAGATAGTGACTTGCGCTTGGACTTGGTCTATAATCCATCCGGAGCCTACCTGCCAGGAGACCAGGCCGCCATGGAGAAGGACTTTAAAAAAGCGCTGAAAGAGGACTTTGGTATTCAGTTCCATAATCTATTTGCTATCACCAATCTTCCTATCGCCCGATTTTTGGATTATTTGATTGCTTCGGAAAACTATGAGGATTATATGTACGCCCTTGTAGAGGCTTACAATCCCGTTGCGGTGACCAATGTTATGTGTAGGAACACCATATCCGTAAGTTGGGACGGTTGGTTGTATGACTGCGATTTTAACCAAATGTTGGATTTAAAGGTAGCCAGTAAAATCAAACACATTAAGGATTATAATGAAGATATTCTTAACGATAGAAACATCATCATTTCCCAACACTGTTATGGCTGTACGGCCGGTGCCGGTAGTAGCTGTCAGGGAACTGTGGCTTAAGCCTCCCCTAACCCCTCCAAAGGAGGGGAATTTTTATTCTACTTTGGTGGTATCAGACATGAACTATGTCATGGAACACGTTGTTAATCCTTAAAAGTGTACACATAAACCGACCAAGTGGTCGGTTTTCATTTTCAGAAAAGTAGTAATTCATCGGGATTTTGAACTTTCGCCGATTTTTTTCTTCATCATATCCAAAGAATCGAATTTCTCCAAGTATCGATCGGTTCTTTGTACAGACCAAACGGTCGGATGAACCCAAATCTTGAAATCATGGACAAAACATTAAAACGCATGGCTACCATGCACCGAATGCAAACTGCTGGATTAGAACTTTTTTATGCAAATGGATATTATGCTACCAGTGTTGACGACATCTTAAATAAACTCTCGCTTTCCAAAGGGGCCTTTTATTATCATTTTGAATCCAAAGAGGACTTTTTTGTTCAAATCATACAGAATTTACTTTCTAGAAAAGTATATAGTTGCCTTATAGAGCCCATAGAAGGTTTTAGCAACCCACTGCAATCCATCAATTCATGTTTTGAAGAAGCTCTTGAAACGGCCGTTCACAATGAGATGGACTTTGGCTGCGTCCTCAATAACTTCCTTACGGAATTTCGCGGTAGGAACGAGGTAATTATGAAGCATTTAAACGAAATCCTATCCATATGGGAGGTAAATTTGGTCTCTACCCTTCAAAAAGGAAAGTTCAACGGTCATATTGACCGGCATGTGGATTGTGAAGCCGCAGCTACGTATTTGATGAGTTCTTATTTTGGTATAAGAACATTGATGGTAGGCGCAGCACCTAGTGCCAGAAAATACCGTTTTATGAGTCAATTGAAAATGTACTTAAAAACATTGGAGCCTAAGAAGGTAGCGGTTTAGACCTTTTCAAGTATTTGTAGGGCTCTCGTAACTATTTGTTCAGGTGCTAGTGTTTCCATTACCAGTTCGTAGCCTGGCGGGATTTTATTTCCATACACGGAGGTAGGTATCAACGGATATTTTTTTCTATCTGAAGTGATTTGATTTTCTTCCGGTTGGCCAAAGGGCACAAAACCTGCGACAGGGTGTGTTACCCCCCAAAGTGTAATAACGGGAACCCCATACATGGCAGCCAGATGCCCGTTACCGCTGTCCATGGAAATCATTACATCCAAGTTACTGATGAGTTCCAGCTCTTCTTTAAATGATATTTTTCCTGCGGCGGAAATACAATTGGCAAATTTTCCTTCCCAACCCTCCAAAATTGTCCGTTCGTTTTGACCGCCTCCAAAAAGGACAATTTTTACATCCTCAATGGCACTTAAATCGGCTATTAAGGTCTCCATAAAATCGAGCGGATAGATTTTACCCGGGAATGCGGCAAAGGGTGCGATACCGATTACCTTTTTTGCATCGGAAAAAACATCACAGGCAAATTCAGTGGTAATGTTTCGGCTCTTTAGAACATGGTCATTGTTTATGGGGAAGTGAAAGCCGAGCCTCTCAAAAACCGATTGATAGCGTTGATACATCGGTTTTAGGGGCTTTAATTCCTTGTTTTTTCCCGATGTCAATTCCCTTTTCTCCTTTCTAACCTTATCCAGCTGCTCAAATGGTATTCCAGAAAACCTAAAAAAAACTTTTAGTACATTACTCCGCAGGACATTGTGTATATCGGCCACGGCATCCACATCCAAACTTTTTAATTGTTTAAAAAGTTTCCAGAGTCCTAAAACTCCTTTGTGTGCTCCTTTCACATCGGCAATGAAAACTTTTATATTGGGAATTTCAGAAACAATGGGCGCAAAAAATGGTTTGGTAAGGAAGGTGATTTTTACATCGGGGTATTTTTCGGTCAAAGCAAGAAGTACAGGAACCGTCATGGCTACATCACCCATGGCTGATAGCCTGATCACCAGCATATGACGTATCTTACTTTTGGCCACGTAGGATGGGATTTAGTTCCTCATCATTGTACATCTTCATCTGCTTGTACACTTTCATGTATTTGTTGCCTTCCTCTATATCTTTCAATAACTGGTCTATGGCCGTGGAAAGATCTCTGCGCTGCTCCAAAAGAATGTCCAATTTCTCCTGACACTTTTTTAGATGTTCCTGGGATGCATCCTTCCTGTTCACCTCCTCCTGCATGTGGTAAATTTTCAAGGCGAGAATGGAGAGCCTGTCCACGGCCCAAGCAGGACTTTCTGTATTGATCGTGGCGTTTTGCTTAATTTCTACTGAGCGGTATTTATCTAGGAAATAACTGTCAATGTATTCAACAAGGTCCGTTCTGTCCTGATTGCTGGCATCGATTTTTCGCTTTAGATCCAAAGCTTGGAGCGGTTCTATTTGTGGGTTACGGATGATATCCTCATAATGCCATTGTACGGTATCGATCCAATTCTTTCGGTACAGCAAATGTGCTATATCGTTTTTTGGATAAGGATTATCAAAGACCTGATACACATCGTCCTTTTCATGATACTTCTCAATACTTTCCTCGAATACCTTTATGGCAAAGTCACTGAACATAATTGAATTTTTGACAAAGATACCTTATATCAGGAAATCAGAAGCCTACCCAAAAAAAATGAAATAGGAATTAAGAAGCTGGCTATAAGAAAGATCTCCCTGAATTTTTCGCGCTTAATGGATTGCACATAATTTGTAATCAAAATAACCGATGGGAAGAACGTAATTAACAAAGCATAGTTGTCCTTTGAAAGGACCAAAAGGTTTACCAACAAACCCAACACAAAGGATTGTACTACCAACCTGATCATGATGATCCGTCCAACTCCCGCCTTTCCCAATTTTAAGAAGGCCCAAATAACGAGTACCAAATTCGTTAAAATGTACAAACCGATTTTTACGCTTGACCCTAAATCAAAAGCAAACATGTTCTTAAAGTCTATATGAAATCTATAATGTTCCTGAAGCCAATCCAAGCGTTCAAAAACTGATAAAAAACCACCCAGTATTAAAACGAAACAAACTACCGAGGAAAGAATTACGAGCCAGTTTCTTAGGTTTTTAGGCTCATAGATAAATATGGCCGAAAGCACCAGGGCCAAATAGACTATAGCCCATTCATAAAAAAGACTACCGATCAATATCCATAAACTTGCATCAAAAATCTTCAGTTTAATGTTCTTAAGGGATTTGATGCTAAGGATTCGACGCATGGCCAAAAGCAAAAAAAAGTTGCAAAATATGGCGTTAGAATCCCCTAGGGTATTGGGGAAGAGCATTAGCAATAAGGTAAAAAACAGGATGGCATACGAATTATTCTTCGTTAGCTTGTTGCGTTTTACTATGAAATCTATAATGAAAACGCTGAATATCAAGACGGCCAATACGATAATTTCCTTAATCGGTTGTAAGGTGGCTATATCCCGATTTAGTATAAAAAATAGCGTAATAGGATACAACAAAAAGATAAAACTGAACAGAATGACAAAGTTTACCGGTTTTGTTTTACCAAAAATGCTTGAAATCATGGATGATTTTTATACTTTTGCCCTGTAAATATAGGAATAAGATGAAGTCATTTTTTTACGGTATCGAGGATTTGTTCGTCAATGTACTTTTTGCACCAATGGATGCTTTGCGATTTATGGAAAGCTGGACACTATCCAATATTTTGAACTGGATATTTATGTTAATAGGTTTTGTAGCATTTGTGTATTGGATGTTGGAGCTGAAAAAGTTCAACGATAACGGTGAAGAGGATAAGTCGATTTCTTCCCACTCGTACCTATAAAGATCAACACTTAAAAAAAACGGCATTTTCCAATTTGGAAAATGCCGTTTTTCTTTATAGGTCAAAACCTATATCCCGCCGGTAATTCATTCCCTCAAATTGTATCTTTTGAACGTTTTTGTAGGAAATCGCCAAAGCTTCCTTAAACGACTCTCCATAGGAAGTTACCGCCAAGACCCTTCCGCCATTTGTTAGTATTTTACCCTCTTTAAGGGTGGTGCCCGCATGGAAAACAATGGATTCCTCAATCGCGTCAATCCCGCTTATCTCTTTTCCTTTTTCGTAAGCACCAGGATATCCGCCCGAAACCGTCATCACCGTAGTGGCGGCACGTGCATCGATTTTAAGCGCTACATCGTTTAATTTTCCTTTTGCCACGGCATCCATCAACTCCACAAAATCATTTTGGATTCGAGGCAATACAACTTCGGTTTCCGGATCACCCATACGAACGTTGTATTCGATTACCTTGGGATCATCGCCAACTTTTATCAAACCGATAAAAATAAAACCCTTGTAAGGAAGCTTGTCCATTTTAAGGCCTTCTACGGTAGGTTTAACAATTTGGTCGTGTATTTTATCCATAAAAGAATCATCGGCGAAAGGAACGGGGGAAATTGCACCCATGCCGCCCGTATTGAGTCCGGTATCGCCCTCACCGATTCTTTTATAATCCTTGGCCGTGGGCAGCACCTTGTAGTTAGTACCATCTGTAAGCACAAAAACACTTAATTCTATACCGTCCAAGAACTCCTCTATGACAACGGTGGTGCTGGCGCTTCCAAATTTGGCATCGACCAACATGGATTTCAATTCCAATTTTGCTTCTCTCAAATCCTTAAGAATGACCACTCCCTTTCCCGCAGCGAGACCATCTGCCTTTAAAACATACGGAGGGGCTAGTCGCTCCAAAAATTCATAGCCCTCGTTCAAGGTCTCTGTAGTAAAACTTTGGTATTTGGCCGTTGGAATGTTATGACGCATCATAAACTCCTTGGCAAACTCTTTACTACCCTCAAGTTGGGCTGCCATTTTTTGTGGCCCGATAACGGGAATATCTCTCAATTGGTAATCCTCCAAAAAGTAATCATGGACCCCATTTACCAAAGGGTCTTCCGGTCCAACAACCACCAAGTCGATTTCCTTCTCCAGCACGACTTCCTTGATTTTTTCAAAATTGTTTACACCAATTGGTATGTTTACACCTAAATTGGAGGTACCCGCATTTCCAGGGGCAATGTAGAGCTTTGATAAATGATCGCTTTGGGACAACTTCCAAGCGAATGCATGTTCGCGGCCCCCAGATCCAAGAATTAAAATGTTCATGAGTATGCTTTTGGCAAAAGTAAGCTTTGATGCGTAAATAAACTATTTGGAAGAAAAATCCCGATGTTCCTTTTTCTGCAACTCCTCAGGAGAAAGAGATTTGAAATAATCGTATACGATTTTTAGGCCTTCAGACCGACTTACCTTAGGCTCCCAGCCCAAAATCTCTTTTGCTTTTGTGATATCCGGTTGGCGTTGGGTGGGATCGTCCTTGGGAAGCGGTTTATAAACAATTTTCTGATTTGTCCCGGTCAGGGCAATTATCTCCTCTGCAAACTCTTTAATCGTAGTTTCATGCGGATTTCCAATATTGACAGGATCCGGATAATCGCTGAATAACAATCGGTATATTCCTTCAACCTGATCATCGATATAACAGAAGGACCGAGTTTGCGAACCATCACCAAATACGGTCAAATCTTCCCCTCGCAAGGCCTGACCCATAAATGCCGGTACCACCCTACCATCATTCAACCGCATTCTGGAACCGTAGGTATTAAAAATACGGACAATCCTTGTTTCCAATCCGTGGTGTCTGTGGTAAGCCATGGTAATGGACTCCATGAAGCGCTTGGCCTCATCGTAAACTCCCCTAGGGCCTACCGGACTCACATTGCCGTTGTATTCCTCGGTTTGAGGATGTACCAGTGGATCTCCGTACACCTCAGAAGTGGAAGCCACCAATATCCTTGCCCCTTTCTCCTTGGCAAGGCCCAATAGGTTCAGCGTACCCAAGGAACCTACCTTTAAGGTTTTGATTGGGATTTTAAGATAGTCGATAGGACTGGCAGGAGAGGCAAAATGCAAAATATAATCCAATTTGCCCGAAACATGCACAAACTTGGTCACATCATGATGATGAAACTCAAAATTCTCCAATGGGAATAAGTGCTTTATATTATCCAGATCTCCCGTAATGAGGTTATCCATGCCAATTACATGAAAACCTTCATTAATAAATCTGTCACATAAATGTGAACCAAGAAATCCGGCCGCGCCCGTTATTAGGATTTTATTCATTGAAAGCTATTAAATACCTCTTGAAAACAATACTGTAGTGATCGTTTTAAAAATTATCCTGATGTCCAGAGTTATTGACTTGTTTTTAATATAATACATGTCGTATTCTAGTTTTCTTATTGAATCTTCCAAATTTTCTCCATACTTGTATTTTACTTGGGCCCAACCAGTAATACCAGGCTTTATGAGGTGCCTAGCACTATAAAATGGCGTAATCTCATTGAGTTTATCAACAAAAATTTTACGCTCAGGCCTAGGGCCTATTAATTGCATGTCACCCTTTATAATAGAAATTAGTTGTGGTAATTCGTCTATCCTGAACATTCTTAAAATCTTTCCGAAAGGAGTAATTCTTGCATCATTTTTGGCAGCCATCTTAGCACCGGTAGATTCGGCATCTACCACCATAGACCGAAACTTGAATATACTGAATTCCTTTCCGTATTGGCCTACTCTCTTTTGTGTGTAGAATAAAGGTCCCCGATTAAAAAAGAGATTAAGTACAAATACAATAGGAAGAAAGAATATGAAAATTGCTCCTACTACGAGTATAAATAGCCAATTCACTATAAAGGTGAACAGGGCTTCAAGGTATCTTATCTTACCGTTTTTCAATTGAAGTAACTCATAAAAGCTATCATTATGAGATTTTAAGGGTAGCGCTTCGTAAATATTCTCATAAAAGGTTGTAAATGATAGCACTTCCTTGCCTTTTAATATAGCCTCAATCAACATTTTTTCAAACCTCGGTGATAGCTGATCATAGCTAGGAATATTAAGAATAAAAGAGTCTATCTTGTCCATGGCATCCATAAACTTCTTTCTTTCTAAAATAGTTACGTTGTCTATGGAATAGGTAAGCCTGGTTTTATAATAGCTTTCCATTCCGTCACCATCTATCTGATCAATGTATTTCTGATGGTCATCATCGATTTCTTTATCAAATACGTACATGACATTCCTAATAGCGGGAATTACCTTGAATAAATTCCCGAAGAAATACCTCCACAAAAATATTTCCAAAGGGGTGAGGAATAGAAATATTATCAAGGGAATCCTCCAAAAGCTCGCATCAAAAAAAAGAACGGTCCCTATAAATATTGTTAAGACAAAAGAGCCTACTATGAAAAAAGATTGGGATAGAATCAATCTTGTCTTGAAGGGCCGTTCAAGATTATAGAAGTTTAACACATAGGACAACAAAAAGAAAAACAGAGTGCCCGAAACATAAAAAATTATCCTGAAAAAAATATTTTCCACCTTGATATCAAGGGCATCGTTTATGAAAACGTTCAATGCCGAACCAATGATAAAAAAATCCCCTAAAACAAGGATAGTTTTCCTTTCCTTGGTATTAAATATAAGTGGCTTTGGCATGGTTGTACCTTACTTTCTAGTCTTTGTCCCCCCTATTTGGTAACCTGCTCAAAGTTAAGCCTATTTTTAGAACTTTTAAATGGTTTCCAAACAGGTAATCCAAGTATATTAAAATCCCAAAAAGCCACTTCAGTTTTTTGGATTGGAAATGCATACAGGATTTTCCTTCCTGAACAAAAAAAGACTGTTGAAGAAAAAGAAAAAAACGATTCCAAGTTGCCTATTAAGAATGTTTTCCGTGAGCATACACAATAAAACAAAAACGAGAAACATAAGGTAAAAACCGTCCGTACCTGACAAAGCATATTTTATAAAATACCATAAGAAAATTATAACCCCCAAAAAACCCAAAATTCCAAACTTGATCAAAAAATCTAAAAACTGATTATGTGTATTGGTATTTCGTTTTGCCAAATACTCCTGTCCGTCCATCAAATATTGATTGTTCAGTTCATTCTGAATATCCCCGGTCCCCACCCCAAACAAAAATTTGTTTTTGAATAACTCTGCTGAAGACTTCCAAATATATATTCTATTGGTCTTGGACCAAGTCTCAAAGGAGTAGCTTGTGCCATATTGTTCATAATCCAATGTCCTGTCCATTTCTTCTCCTTTGTAGAACCTGTAATAGTTGTCCACATCCTGTAGGATGCCATTGGGCACTTTTAGCAGAAAGAGAGCCACTATCAATAAGCTTGAGAACACCAGTGCCACATACTTGATCCGCCCGCTTTTAATTCGATACAAATTGTACAATACTCCGGTCAAAATTGCGAAAACACAGGCCACTAAAGGCATTTTGGCCCCTAATGACACAACCATCAAAAAATAAATCAATAGAAGAATGAACCACCCTGTGCGCCTTTTGAAACTTGGTGCCTTGCTTAGGAAATAAAAGGAGGCAAGCACGCAAAAACCCAAATACAAGGTGAAATATGAAGGATGAAGTGCTTCGGTCAAAGCAATTTGGTTGAACTGAATAAGGACTTCTTTCCAATAATCCAATATATAAACCAATTCCCAATCTATAAATTGGGCCAAGAAAAATAAGTATCGTAACATACATGACCCCATAAAGATGAACAATACTCTACGAAGTCCAATTTTTAATCCCGCTAGGGTCAATGAAAAAACCACTGGAAAAACCAAGGATGAGGATATCCGTTCCATATACTTCCATCCGGTAATATTATCATCGGTATTAAGTAGCCAGATCAAAGAAATCCAGAAAAGTGCACTTGCCGCTAAAAATTTCCTGATATTAAAGTTGACTTTTTTCTTTGACCAAAAATGATTGAAAAACAACAGTAAGGCTAAGAGAATAATGGATACAGTATTCCATTTTTCGCTCCAAGGCAGTATGCCTATACAAAGTCCTATAGCAAAACTATGTATATCTATTTTCTTAATATGACCCAGATCGTTGACCATTTAAAAACTTTGTGGTGATTTAAATGTTTTATTGTTCTAAAACCATACTGAATAGTGCCTTGCTTTCAATATTTTCCAAACTGACAAAACTTATTCTGTCTATGTTTTTTGGAAGTGTTAAGGAAGCAAAGCATGGCATTTTTTCAGGACAATATGTTCTGATTTTGCTTACACTTTTCTTGTCCACTATGTTTTCAACAGCCCTATCGAACCTATAGAACCTAAATTCAAAATTACCTTCTAAAAAACTAGGATTCAAGTTACTCAAATAGAGTATGTTTTTGTTGGAGCTTATGTAACAATTTACTTTTGTCTCGCTGTCCACATGCCGAATAAAGGAGTTTTCGATTAATAATCTTTCCATGAATCCAGAACCTGAATTTTCAACCTTTGGGCTTTTTATTCCATTCAGTTCTAAACTATTGTTCGAACTATTTAAATTGATTATTTCATCTGCCTCCCACGTTCTTTTATTTCCAATATATTGGCCCGTTACCACCCTATTAATTTTGCCATATACGGAAAGGTCTTTTAAAATATAGAAATAAGCCGAATCCACATTTTGAATATCGCCTTCCCCTATGGCGATATTCAAAAAACCATATTTATATCTGCTCTCTGGCAGAGCTAGCGAGTCCTTTGGGTATAGATGAAGAAATAACTCGCCATTATCCTCAAAAACCTCTTTTTTCCAAAAACTATAAACCAGTTGTTGAGATGATGGTAAATAGTCCAACTTGGTTCTCTTCATTTCGCTCTTATATAGTTGTTTCCCGTTTTCGATTAAGAAATCGTTTATGAATTTATTTTTTGAATCCATCCTCCGTTGGCAACCAATGAAGAGTCCAAATACCAATACAAGAAATACTATTTGTGAAATCTTTATTCTCATCTTATTTACACCGAAAAGTATTTACCTATATTAAAGAGAATAGATTCGTGGTTGAATACATAAACGGAGTACGCCAGACTTAATACAACACAAATTACTGTCGCTATGGCTCTATTTTTTTTGGAACTGAATCTTTGGATTACCCCAACCGTTAATATCGGCACAAAAATGTCAGTATACAGGATTAACCTTGAGAACATCCCGTCAAACCGAAAGAGCAATAATGCGGCCAATGAAAAGGAAAAAAAAAGTGTATATGCTTTTTCATAATTCCCTTTCCTATTCCGTAAGAATAAAAATAAAATATTAAAAAGTATTAAAAGGCCAAGTTTTATAATAGAATTTGAAGAGGCCCTTTCAAAAGTGGAATAAAACTCCAGTTTTGTAATTACAAATTGTGGCAAGGGAAACAACTTCAAGAGATGAACAAAAATGGAAAAATAGCCAGCCAACACCCCAATAATCAAAATAACTGCCCTAATATTAGTTTTAAAATTCAAAAAACCTGTCAGAAAAGAAAACACACTTCCTTTATGGCTAAAAAATGCCATAATCTTAAAAAGGTTTGTTCGAATACCGGGCAGCACGCAAAGACTTAAAAGAAGCAGGGAAGAAGATAATCCCTGTCTAATTACATTTCCCTGAATCAAGTAAAAGGAGGAACTATTCAGCATAAAGAAGAGTGCCAAAAACATCATAGCCCTGGTATCCTTAAAAAAATAAAAATAGGCCAAAAACGTAAGTCCTATGCTCAATACGAGCTGAAATGTAATGTAATCTTCCTTGGAAAAGCCCATCAAATGTGATAAGGGCATCAATGCAAAAAAGAGGAAATCTCCCTTCCATGCCGTTTTAGAGATAAAAATATCAGCAAAAACGACATTATATTTATAAAAATCCATGTAAAGAGGCAAATCTATATTTGCTCCGTAATCCCTATTTATGAAGATCGCCAAAACACAGAGTAAAATTAAAAGAAGCGAAATGGCTTTTAAGGAGGTTGAGCGCTTAAGCTTAGAAAAAAGCAAAAAAACCAATAGGCACAATAACGAAATAGATTGTAATACTATAGGTTTATATATTTCCATAGAAACTATTTAACTCTTTCGGTCAGCTTGTTCCCAATTATGGAAAATGGATGCTCCTCCATATTCTTAAAGTAATATGAGATGTTTGAAGTCCTTTCGCTTTTATTATTTTCAAGAATTGCACGGGACAAGTCCTCCATAGAGGTAAAAACATGATCCACGGTATTCCTAAAATAATGGGGTATTTCTTCTCCATTAACCTCCAACAGGTATACTTTGCTGTCCTCATTGATGGCCAATGCCAATAAGGAGGAATAGTGTCCTACATAAAATCCAGTAATGGGAAAATCATAGGTTAAAACACCTTTATTGCGCACCACCGTTTCGAAAATAGTCCTATCGGACCTTGGGTGCAACTTTATTATCAATCTGTCTTTCACTGCATTGGAAAGTTTGTCTATAATTCCCTTATAGACAGATTTTTCCATACGCCCGTCCTCCACAAAAGTTTGGGCGATATAGCAGATTTTTTCCGGTTGTTTTGTTTGATTTTTTCCTTTTATGAAGGTATGGAAATCAGGGTTTCCAACAGTGGTAAAACTGTCAAGGGCCACATAATAGTGATTCTTAATAAACCACTCCTTCCAATAATCGCCCCACACAAATACATGGTCTGATAACAAGGGGCTTATCTTGTTTCTCTTATTGTTCTCAATATATTCATTGATTTTAAAAGACTTTGTGAAGTCCTTATTGAACAAATACAGAAAAATGGAAAATCTTCCTTTGACCAAAAAACTAAAAAGATATCGCAAATAGGTCATTTTTCTGTTGATTGCCGAGAAGTATCCCAGAAAGCTTCGCTCTAGAAATTCAGCATACATACCATGTTGCAACTGATACGTACAAACTCCTATTTTCTTGAATTTATAGGTCCAATAAAGGTCGGTTATCCTATAACTATAGTTGAAAAAAAAGGTGTTGGTATTATCCTTACCCTTATTCTCCCTGTAAACATTTTTAACTGGTGAAAGGCTGATTCTTGAATCCTGTGATATTTGAATCTTTTCGCTTTTGGTAAACGTATCATATACCAATATAACTTCCTTGGCTATGGAATTATGAACCAGGTATTCCGCTAATGGAATAACATATCTGTTGAAATTGGAATAATGGACTTCATATATAAATGCCTTGTCCTTCATAATATCTTTTTTCTCCTCAACAATGTTACAAGAATAATTACATCTATCAAAGCCTTGGTAATGAATGCCACGAAATGATAATCTATCAAATAAAAAGCGCCCAAAAACAAAACTATTATTAAATACAAAAGGGTTGAGCTCATTAACCAGACACTGACCTGCTTAATTTCACCTATTGCCTGTAATGGCCTTATCAGCAATATGGTATAGTTTACAAGTAATGTCCCAATAAGTAAACGGAAACCATTGGATTCAATGAAATTTGAATAACTAGATTTCAGCCACCAAAGCAAAATTGTATCCAAAAAGAAATATGAAACCAAGGCAATTACAAAAAATAACAACCCTACCCCAATTAACTGTAACTTTAAGTTCGTTGTGACCCTGCCCAAATTATTTTCTTGATACCAGACAGAAATTGCCGAAAAATAAACCAGGGAAATGGTTCCTGTTACTATCGCAACCCTATTGAAAAGGTCCAGTAGGGTAACATGGTCAGAAATTGTACGGGTATCAAAAAATAAGGGGTAATAAAACCGATCAAAAAACAGGACTATGGCTGAGGTTGCAAAAAAAATACTGAACCAGATGGTCTCTTTAAGAAAGCCTAGCTCAAACCTAAATAGACCTTTGGCCATTTCCCAGTTTACCGGGGATATCATTTTAAACGAGAGTTTGCCTTCATAACTTTTGGCCCTTACAAAATAGAGTAGATACAAAATGACATATATGAAAAGCAAGGTGGTGGAAATACCTGTAAGAGAAACATCAAATAAAGAAATGTAGAAGAAAGGCACTAGGAACAACATCGCAGCAGTGATGGCCCTTGCTATCGCCAAAAAATAAAAATCACTGAACGACTCCAACAAGGATTTATAGGGTATAATAAGAAAGGACAGAAAAAATACACAGAGTACGATACTATAAAAAACGTAATCCTGGTCAGTTCTCAAAATACTAAAGCTTTCAGAAATGTAGGAGGCATACAAAATAGCTTGAAGCAGTATGAAAAAGGCAAGTCCAAGAAGGTATGAAAAGGACACGCATTCTCTAAGTTCCGCCTGTATTCTATAGTTTTGTTTCAACCCAATTATCTGGGAAACCCGTCTATTCAATGTAGGGCCAATACCAAAAGAAAAATAATTGGACAAAAAGACAAGACTTATTCCAGTAGAATACTTCGCCCAAAAGTCCTTACCCATGTTTTCAATCAAATAGGGAGTAAGGATTAATGCCGCAGCAATTGGAACTACCTGAAAACCTATGTTGAAGAGTGCCTTTTTGAATACTTTTTTAGAAGAATAGGCAACATTGGACATCAGATTCTACCTTTTAAAATTTGTCTTTTTTAGGGAATATCAAAAGTCTTCTCAAAAAACCTATCCCCTTTAGGTTTAAAATGACCCAAATGTATGCTTTTGATTTTGTAATCCGGCAATTTGTTTTTCCCAAAGAAAAAAGTGTCCTTCTCCATAAATGAGATTAATATACTCCCCTTTACATCTAGATTATCGAACTTATATTTTTTTCTTTTCTCGGATAACACGTTTACATCTTCTGGAAAAACGTGGAAAAAAAACATACTTTCAGAATCCTGTTCGCTATAGGCTTTGTTAATTTGATATGTCCTATCGGCAAGGTCAATTTTTATGGTGTAACCCTGATCTTCATGGTATATTTCATTATTGTCATCTTCCCTGGCCCAATCATACTCCAATAACTCTTCATTGAACATGAGAGGGGGTTGTTTCCAATCTTCTTCAAAAATATTGTCGTATTTAAAATTGAATTCACGGCCTAGCTCATAGCCAAATTGCCTAGTTATATGATGCTTGTCAAAAAGGGCAAAGGTGTCATCCAGCCAAAGCTTGCAAGTATTGTTATAACACATAAGCGGTTTAAAATCTACCCACCTGACCGAATCCCCATAATCTTCAAATAAAGTTGATGTGTACTCCAGGGTGGGTATGTCTCCAAATAACTGATTTAAATTATCACCGTCGTTTGCAGATTTTCCAAACAATATATTTTGATATATGTTTTTTCTTGCTTCGTTTTCGGAGGCCATTTCAATACCGGGAACATAAAAAATAGGTTGAACCCCCTGTCTAATTGCTTCATCTAGAATCCATCGGTCCCAGTTCATTTCAGTTCCGTTAAAATCTATAAAATCAAGCCTAACCCAAATAACAATAAACCGTTTGCCCTTCAGGAGTTCCCTATAACGTTCCTTTGCATTCTTAAATCCGTAAACATTACCTGTTCTTTCATGCATCACATGGGCAACAAGGTTCTTTTCCTTCAACTGCTGATCTGCGAATTGCTTAAAGGCATGGAAGTGAGAATTGGCCAAAATCAACACTTCCGCATCAGAAATCCTCAAATCTCTCTTTATTCTCTTTTTCCTATTCTGATATTCGCCTATGAAGTATTCTACCCCTAAGAATTTCTTTCTCATTTCTTTGGTCAATGGATTGTTTTTAACTGTTAAATGCGGGGTATTCACATAGCTAAATTGATAGGTTGTGGCATCAATTTCAGATTTGGGGTAGAATTTATCCGGTTTAAGTTCTTGATATTTATACAACCCCAAAGCCAGGAGTAAAGGCACCAATACCCAAGAAACCAAAGAGGTGGGAAAATTAAAAACCAATCGGTATCTAAATACGTTTTCAATATATTTCCAACTGAGGTATGAGATTGGAATCATAATAACGCATAAGAGAAAAAGCTTAGTGAATAGGCTGAAATGATTGACATCATATCCAATTTCAACCAAAGTGGCAATAATTATCCAATGCCATAGATAAAGGCTGTAGGATATTTTGCCTATAAAACGTATCGCAGGATATTCCAAGAGTTGCTTTCCCCAGGAAGGAGCATTTTCTTCCTTTCCCAAAAAAATGATTAAAACGGTCAACAAAGAAACCCATAAAGCGTTCATGCCGGGCCAAAGACTGAACCCATCAAAAATGTACGAAAAGAGAAGTATTCCACCTAATGATATGGTATACAGCAGTCCTATTCCCTTTTTGGAATTTATGACCGGCAGCCCCTTGTGATAAAACACCGCCAGCATTGAACCTGTAAAGATTTCAAAAAATCGGGTGTGCAGTAAATAATAGTTGCTTTTGCTTTGTTCCGTAAATTCCACGAAATATACGCTGACAGCTATGGATAGTATGTAAATAAAAACGATTGCCCCATTCCGATACTTTTGGTTTTTAATTTTCCATAACAAGAAAAACAATAAGGGAACGAAAAGATAAAACTGTTCTTCGACTCCCAGGGACCAAGTATGAAGCAGTTGATATCGTTCTGAAACAGCGTCAAAATATCCAGAATTAAGATTTGCCGCGGCATAATTTCCTAATCCAATTGAGGCATATGGTAAAAACTCCAAATAGTTTATTAGAGGCTCTGGAAGCAACACCAAAAGATTGAATACCGTCAATAAAACCAAAATGACTATGAGAACAGGGGCTATCCTTTTTATTCTATTCAAATAGAACTTTTTAAACGAAAATTTATTCTCATTGAGCTTTTGAGTGATATTATAGGTTATTAGAAAGCCAGAAATCACGAAGAAAACATCCACCCCTAAAAATCCCCCCTTAAAAAGTCCCATTCCAAGATGACAAAAAATGACGACTAAAACAGCTATGGCCCTTAGACCATCAATATCCTTTCTATAATTCATTAAATATTAATTGAAGTTTTATGTTCTTTATGGAAAGTAGCCCTAGATATGAAGTGGTTAGCATTTTGTGAGCAAAGGTAGAGAAAACCTTACAGGCTTCCTTTGATGTCTTTATTTATTTTAATCCTAATTTTCGTACTTTTCCCGTTTTTAAAATGAATTTTATATGGCTATAAGGTCTGGTAAGTTTAGTAAATATGGTCCCATAATCCTATTATCCGTAATCTTAGGTTTTTTATTGGCATTTGTTGTTTTTAGGTACGAAAGTATAAAACGGACCCTTGGTCTTAGCAACATCCCTTATGAAAAAATAAACAAGACGTCACAGGAGCATAAAGACCTTATTAGACCGGCCATTTTTAATATTGAGGACTTTGGGGGATCCATGCAATTGGATGATAACTCCAGAGCTTTACAAGCTGCCATTGATGCAGCCATCGTAACCAGTACGGAGCTTAGATCGGATGATAAATGGGACATTTACGTTGGCAAGGTCTACATACCTGCAGGACATTGGAGGTTTGAGCGGGGTATATCTTCTGAGATTGGCGTGGAAATTATTGGAGACGGCGTAGGAAAAACCTATTTAGACTTTACAGGAAGTGGAACATTCATGGATTTTGGGTCTGAAAATGAAAAATTCGACCTTAAGATTAAAGATCTTTTCATCAATCAATTTCATCCAGATGCTACTGCTATACATTTAAATCAAGTCAATCGAAATAGCGGTATTTCAAACATTATTATTGAAGGAGGAGGAATAGGGTTAAGTCTTCTTAACTGCTACACCCCAAGTTTTGACTCCTTTTTTATATACAATGCCTCTAAATTTGGAATCCTGGGTAGGAATGCCACAAATACGGACTTTAGAAATTTTAAGGTCGAGAATTGTAAGGTGGGCGTCAAGTTTACCAATAGTGATATAAATTCATCTACGGGTTTGAAATTTTTTGGTGGAGTCATCCAGGGGTGCTATGACGAAGGGCTTATCTTGGAAGACTTGACCAACTTTACCTCCTTTTCCACTTTTTTAGAGGGAAATGGAAGAAATGAGGACAAGCCACAAATAAAAATAACAAGTGACTTAAATGAAAAGTTCGACAATGATATTATCGCCTTCTACAGTCCCTTTATCACGGGAGGGCATAGTGCCCATAAAGATCAAAATGCAGTAGAAGTTGAAAACACCTATACCTTCATTTTCAACGAAAGCTTTATTCGTGCGAACGACAGAATACTTACCGGTATAAAAGTTGGAAAAAATGTTATCAATGCGGAGATTTTAAATTCCAAATATAGCGGGGTCAAACAAAATTTCATTGTTGAAGATCCGGCCACCAACTTGGTGCTGGACCCTAAGTTAAGGGAAGGTAGAGGTTATGGCAGGCAATTTTTAGGATTGGGTTCAGAAAGTGGAAAAACCAACAATAGGCATTACATGGAAAGTTACCAAGGCATATTTGGCAACCTTAAAGAGGGGAAAATTGGTATTGGAACATTTAACGGAAAGCCCAGTATTCAAGGTTTTGGTAACGGAAGTTCCTACAGTATGACAACAAATCCAAAAATTGGAGACCATATTTCAGCTCCTAATGGTATTACGGAAATCTCAGGAATAAAATTTGCTACAACCATAACCTCATCGAATGTAAAAACTGACAAAAAATCCAGGAATATTATTGTAAATACTAATGATGGTAAACGTTTGGTTACAATAAGCCCTTCCGAGGAAGATATTAGGAGAGAACTGCTCATCAAAAATTCCGGTACCGCTAATAATTTATTGGAAGTAAGTTCCAGCACCTCTAACATTGAAAATAAAAAAGTCCTGAATTTGAAGGATGGAGAAACGGTTACCCTTCTTTATGACGGGGCGCAATGGCAAATCATATCAAAATATACTCCAACAGGAAACTAATCCTTACCTAAATTGATTAATTTCTTAAGGTTTTCAACGGCCATCGTTCCCTGCCTTTCCACGCTTTGAAAGGTTCTGGACCCTACGTGAGGAGTTATTATTACATTTTCGGCCCCTTTTAAAATCTCGTTTTCCAACATAGGTTCGTGTGCCAATACATCAGTGAGGTATCCTCTCAATTTGCCTTCTTTTAAGCCCTTTAGAATCGCCTTTGAATCTACCAACATTCCTCTAGAGGTATTGATCAATATCGGTTTTCTTTTAAATTTGTTCTCAACGACTTCTTCGCTAATAAGGTGTTCCGATTGTGGGGTATGCGGCAAATGAAGACTGATGATATCCGCATTTTTATAAATTTCGTTGATATCCTTTTCAAAGGAGATGTACGGATTTTGATCCAAAAACTCTCGGTCTTTATAAAGGTCGCACGCCAAGACTTTCATTCCTAGGGCATTGGCCTTTTTCGAGAGCTCCTTGCCAATGGCTCCCAAACCTATAATACCTATGATCTTTCCCTGAATTTCATGACCAACCCAACGTTTCCAGCTACCGGTGTTGGTGGAATTGTATTGTAAATGCACATTTTTTTCAAAGGTAAAAAGGAGTGCCAATACATGCTCCGATACGGAAACCTGATTGACACCGGGACAATTGGTAACCGGAATACCATATTTCTTTGCCGCTTCCAAATCTATTCGGTCAAGTCCAACCCCATACTTTGAAATATATTTTAGGTTTCCCTCCACCCCTTTTTTAATGACAGCCTCGGTATACTCATCGTCCCCACATATCACGGCATCGTAATTACCTATGATGGGCAACAATTGCCCTTCTGAAATAGGTCCACGCAGGGTGTCCAAATCATAACCTTGTTCTTTCAATAGTTCCTGATGCTTTCCAGGAGTATCCTGAAATGATGTGGAGGTAAGCAGTACTTTCATTCTTACAACAAATTTTTATCTACCAAAAGTTGTTCCAATTCCCTAAAGTTACTAAAACGAGGCCCGTTATAATCCTTGAACATACCTTCGTTTTCTTCATTGTCCCTTAGAGCAAAGTGAAGCTTGGAAAATTGGGCCGCATCCAAATCCGTAGTTGCATCGCCCAAGAAAAGGGTCTCTTCTCTGTTTAGCCCGTGTTTTTTAATTAAATATTCCGTCCAATGTCTTTTGTTTTCTGGAGACCCATGCAATCCTTCAAAAAAATGTAACATATTCCTTCTTGATGCGATAATTTCGATTTCATTTGAAGGAGTGCCTGTAATTACCCAAAAGCTTAATTTTTGGTAGTATTTCTCCAAAAACCAAATAGAATCCTGAACCGGTTTGGACATGACCACCTTTTCCAAAACCAAACTTGAGAATTTTTGGGCCATTTTATGGACATCTTCTTCACTAAGTTCTTTTCCGAAAAAAGTCTTTTCCCAGTACTTGAACTTTTCAAACCTGGAAATACCACCATGATGTATGTGATAATCGACTACCATGTTGGCAATATCCTCACCGTACGGCAAATACATTTCCTTAAAAGCTTCTGTTTTGGCACCAACTGACTCTGCAAGTACTCCATCAAAATCAAAAAAAATATTCTTAAGCGCCATTTTCCCTATTCATTGTGAACCGCCCTTATACATTCCAATAGGCCCTGGCCCATGTCAATGTGAGGATTGGCAGTAAGCTTTTTACTAACACTGGGTTCAAAGGAGTACGGAGTAAATTTGTAGTGATTTTGATAACCAGAGTCGCTACAATTCACCTCTACTTGGTTATTTAGAATTTCATTGATCATTTGAAAAAGTTCCAAACGCTTCATGCGTTCCGTTCCAGTAAGAATTACATGTAGGTTTGAAAAGGAATCGGATTCAATAACGTCCACTGATAGTTTAGCGGCATCAGCTGCATGAATGTATTCCCTTATTTCATTACCGTCTCCATGGTGGTCTATGCGTTTTTCCTTAACTGCCTTTTTGACCAAATTGTATATATAATTATTATCATACGGCCGCTCCGAATACACGGAACCGTAACGTAATATGACAAAAGGCAAATTGTATTTCTTATGGTATTCCTCTATTATTTTTTCCGATGCCAATTTACTAACTCCATAGAATGACCCCTTATTGCTCATGGCATACGCACTACTTGCGTAAATAAATCTTTCTACTTTCTGTTTAACACACTCCTCCAATATGTACATATTTCCAAGTACATTAAGATTCATTGTTTTGATTGGGTGCTTTATAGCATTGTCTAGATTGGCAAAACCGGCCAAGTTGTAAACAATATCGAATTGCTGCCCTTTAAAAATACTGGAAACTTGGTTCCGGTCTGAAATATCACAGTAATGATGCGTAACCTGATCAATTAATTCTTCATTTTCAGCAATATCCGCGACCGTAACACTATACTGTCTCCTTAAAAGTTCTTTGACCAAGTAGTGACCAAGAAACCCAAACCCGCCAAAAACAAGAATTTCTTTCATTCTATAATTTATCCCTTAATAAATCCATTTGTTCCCTAGCCTTGTCGCCAAGAAAAAAGAAATCAAGACTAAAGGCAAGAAAGTTATATTGCATCTTTATTTTATCCATTACCTTTTTATAATCGGATTCGATAACATGGAAACCAAGACTCCGCGATTTTTCCAAGGTTATCTTGTCTATTCTGGCAAGGACCTCTTTGACGTCATCATCGTAGAACATTCCAGGTTTACCCATAGACGCAGACAAATCATATGGCCCAACAATTATCCCATCTATTCCTTCAACATCTAGAATTTCTGAAAGATTATTAACACCCTCAATATGTTCTATTTGAGCTATTACTACAGCTTCCTCTTGTACCCACTTATTGTATTCATTAAAAGCAAGTCCATAATGCTGTGCCCTTGAAAGCCCTACTCCACGAGACCCCAAGGGTGGGTATTTTACCCAAGAAACTGCTTGTCTTGCCTCTTCAGCATTTTTTACCATAGGCACAATTACCCCATTTGCACCCGCATCCATAACCCGTTTAATAATAACCTCCTCATTCTTGCTTACCCTAACCAAAGCTTCCATTTTATTAGCCTGGACATGGGCGACTAAATTTTGTAATGTGGAGATGTCAATAGCAGAATGTTCTATGTCTATGGTAAGCCATTCAAAACCCGCAGATGACATGATTTCCACTATGGAAGGGTGTGGTATGGTAAGCCATGAACCAAATGAAACCTGCCTTTTTTTAAGTTTTTCCTTTAAATTACTCTTAGTGTGTAAAAAGTTCTTCATCTACTTTAAATACGATTTTCTTTATAGTTTCAACCTTATCTTCCACCGCATATTGGCATGCATGGATGTCTTTCGGGAAAAAGACAGCCATTTTTCCAGGCACTAAGTCAAACTCAGTAAAAGACTGTTTTTCAATGGAATAAAACTGACAGTCGTTTTCCTCCTTATAGGGTACCGTTACTTTAACGGCATCTTCATCAAAGACTTTGATACGCTCCTTGCCCTTTAGTATTATCTGAATATCCACTTCCCTCTTATGCGATTCTATAACGGATGGGCTCACATGCGTGTCATAACTCATGACTTTGTAATAGATTTGGTTATTTAGTCTATATTCCCCATTACCCGTACTTGTTGATATTTTTGGTAATTCTTGGAAAATCTCATTAAAAACTTCGGATTTTCCAAAATAATACCTCCAGTCCTCAATGTTTCCAAAAATCATCTAAGTGTTTTATATAAGGTTTCTGCCATGATAAAATCATGTAGTTCATCAATATCAATTGCCTCTATCTTATCAATTTCGAACATAATAGGGGATTTACCAATACGCTTCCCTCCTGCATTTTCAAAAGATTCCTTTGAAAAAATATACATATTGGAATTTTCTTCATATATAGGCGGCAAATCTTGTGTTCTAATTAATTCCACTGGGTCGTGGTTCAATGGTGTTCCATCAGAACCATAAAGCCTTGTTTGTATCCTTGTGACGGAAAAAATAGAATCGAATCCATCTTTCCTTCTCATCATAGTCTCGATGGCATCATCAATTGTCTCAGTCTTTAATAATGGGTTGGTACTGTGTGTCTGTAGGTAATAATCAGCATCTACCTTATTAATATCATACTCAATTATCTTGTTCATCGAAACCATATCTCCAATAAGCTCTTCTGGCCTATCCAGCACCAATACTTTGTTCGAATAATTGTATTCAATATCCTTTTTGATATCCTCACTGTCCGTATTTATCACAACTTGCTCAATATAATTGGAAGCTAATAAGCTATTAAGTATTTTGTGGTATAATGGAGCTCCGCTAAAATTTTTGAGGTTTTTGTTGGGAACCCTTTCAGAGTTTCCTTTCATTGGCAATAATGCGACTACTTTCATTTCTTATTAGTATTAGCTTTGTTCAAAAATACTATTATTCTTTATTTCATAGGCTTATCTTATCAACATCTTGGCCCTTTTAATATCCATATTAAAATTTGGGGATTCATAAAGTTCTTAATCATATTGTTTTATGTATGATGAAAATTAAAATAGTTGAGGGTTTCAGAAATGAAATATCAATTACAAGGATTGCCTATTATAAACACTTAAACGACTTATTTTTGATACTATGGTGACTTAAATTCCTATGCTTTATTACCAAATTCCATGAAAATCTTGCGAAAACATTGAAAATACACCTTGTAGTATTTTTTTAATACATTATGGTATCAAACTCATTAAATATTGACCGTATCCGCTTTTAAGCAGAGGTATTGCTAATTTTTTCAATTGTTCCGCACTAATAAAACCTTGTTTATAAGCTTCCTCCTCGATACACCCTATTTTTAAACCCTGTCTATTTTCAATCACCTGAACAAACTGTGAAGCCTGCATTAAAGATGTAAAGGTCCCGGTGTCCAACCATGCCGTGCCTCGGTCCATGACAATCACATGTAACCTCCCTTTTTTTAGATATTCCTTATTTATATCTGTAATCTCCAACTCCCCCCTATTGCTTGGTGTAACACTTTTAGCAATTTTAACAACCTCATTATCATAAAAATAAATTCCAGGAACCGCATAATTTGATTTAGGTTTGTTTGGCTTTTCCTCAATACTTATAGCTTTTCCTTCTATGTCGAATTCGATTACCCCGTATCGTTCTGGATCGCCCACCTGATACGCGAAAATAATACCTCCTTCGGGATTGTTATTTGCTTTGAGAAGAGTTGATAATCCTGTGCCATAAAAAATATTGTCCCCCAAAATAAGCGCTACCTTTTCATTCCCTATAAAATCAGCCCCTAATATGAATGCCTCGGCTATTCCATTGGGTTTCTCTTGAACTTCATATTTAAAAGAACAACCAAGATTAGAACCGTTACCCAACAAGTTTTGGAACAGGTGTAAATCTTTATGGGTCGTAATAATCAGTATTTCCCTAATACCAGAACTAATCAAGGTTGAAAGAGGATAATAAATCATGGGTTTGTTGTACACAGGCATCAATTGCTTGCTAACGGACAAAGTCAAAGGATAAAGTCTTGTACCTGAACCACCTGCTAAAATAATTCCTTTCATTGCAACTTTCTATTGCTTATAGCGCATTTTGTAGTAATCTTGGTATTCTCCAGAGTTTACATGATTAAGCCAATCATCATTTGCCAAATACCAATCTATAGTCATTTCTAGTCCTTCTTCCAATGTTACGGAGGATTTCCAGCCCAATTTTTTATTGATTTTTGTTGCATCAATTGCATATCTCAAATCATGCCCCGGCCTATCCTTTACAAAAGTTATTAGTTTTTCAGACTCCCCTTCATTTCTAAAAAGTCTTTTGTCCATCAAACTGCAAAGCAATTTTACCAAATCTATATTTTGCCGTTCATTAAAACCTCCAATGTTGTAAGATTCTTTATTTATTCCCTTGTGGTATACCAGGTCAATAGCGTTTGCATGGTCTTCTACGAAAAGCCAATCCCTTGTGTTTTTTCCATTTCCGTAGACTGGCAAAGGTTTGTTTTGGATAATGTTGTTAATAAAAAGTGGTATCAGTTTTTCGGGAAATTGGTAAGGTCCGTAATTATTGGAACAATTTGAAATTACATATGGCAGCCCATAGGTTTCCCCATATGATCTTACAAAATGATCAGAACTTGCTTTAGAAGCCGAGTAGGGAGAATTAGGTTTATATGAGGTTTTTTCAGAGAAAAATCCAGTATCACCTAATGATCCGTATACTTCATCAGTGCTGATATGATAAAATCGTTTTCTTTCATAATTTTTTTTCCAATTCTGTTTGGACGCATTCAAAAGATTTACGGTCCCAAGAACATTTGTTTTTACAAATTCCAATGGTTCTTCTATAGACCTATCCACATGAGATTCTGCCGCAAGGTGAATAACCCCGTCAAAATTCCAATTTGAGAAAAGGTCATTAATAAAGTACCCATCAGCTATATCTCCCTTGATAAATCTATAATTGGGATAGTTTTCAACATCCTTTAGGTTTTCAAGATTGCCCGCATACGTTAACTTATCCAAATTGACAATCAGGTAGCCAGGATAAGCCATAACCATTTTTCTTACAACGTGGGAACCAATAAAACCTGCCCCCCCCGTAATTAAAACAGTGTGATTTTGTCCATGGCTTATAGGCATTTCATAAAATTAAGGTTTTTGATTTCTGGTTCAGGTAAACTAAGAATGAAACAAAAAGGAAGACAACGATCAGAATTGAAGGAATGAGGACAAGATTTTTTCCGAAAAAGGATTTTTGAACCTCATGGGATTTTCCAAAATTGATAATACTTATAGGTTCCGTCTGTTCTGCTAATTCCAACTTTTTGATTTCAATATCCCTTATTAAAAGATTCTTGTATTCAAAAAGATCAGCAATATTTACTTGTTCCTGATTGTCCAAAATTATGCGTTCACTGGAAACAGCATTGTTCCTTGACGCCAAGTTATTGGTATAATTTGTAATGATTTTATCAACCTGGTCCAACAAAAGTTCATTCTGTTCTATCCTTCCTCTAGCATTATTTCTGGATATCATAAGAACCTCATCAAAATATGTGCTGGAATTAATATATTCCATCACTTTTTTTGCAAATTGAATCCCTAACTCTTTGTTTTTGTAATAAAAGGTTATTCGATGGTTAAATGAACTTTTATTTTCCAGTTCTGCCCTAACGATATCGGCAATGGCGTCGGTATTTTCAAAACTTTGCAATAGTTCAAGATATTGCATGTCCCTATCAGAAGTGCCCTCTTCAATAACCCTATTCACGGTAATCTCCAATCCTGCAAAATCAACTTCTTCGATTCCTATTGACTCAAAAAAACTGCTATCCTTTGCATCTATATTTGCTTGTATTTCATCAATGACATCATATAGATAATTTTTACTTTCCAACTGTGGTTTTACGATAACATCGGTTTTCTGCCTTTTGGTTACTATTTGGTTCAGTCCATATCCAACCGCAAAACCTATAGCAGCTAAACCAATCAGTATAAAAATATTTCTTTTTAAATAGACAAATACCCGTAGAATAAATTTAAATAAAGAATCAAACCCTTTTCCTATAAGCTGGAATAACTGTCCCAAGTCGATTTCATCGGAACTGTTCTGATTTTTCATTGATTGATTTTCCGCCATGTTATGTGTTGAATATTTGCTTTAAAATACGATCTGTAATCAAATAGGTAGGCTTTACACCGGTCGTTCCCAATCCACCCGAAGCCAAAGTACTTCCTGTCTCCAAAGGATTGTCCGAAGCATAATAGGCATAGCGCACCTTTACATCTTCCCGTATGCTCTTTCTAATTTTCGAGGCCGATTGTATTGCTTTTTGATAATGTACTCCTTCCATTTCCAATCCTATAACGTTCCAAGTGGACTCATGAAAAAACTTCAGGATGTCCTTGTTCTGGAGCGAAGTCCCTAAAACGGTTACCATGGCCCCTTCATATACCTTCAGACCGTTTCCTTTAAAATCCTCGCTACACAATTCATTATTAAATGGATAATTGTCAGCCGTTCCTTCAAAAATATGTGCAGAAGGTATCATGATATCGCCCTTGCCCCCTTCCAAAATCCCGGCCTTACCCATGATGGAGACGGAAACCACATTCAAAAAAACTTCCTTCTCATCCATTTCATAAGGTTTAAGAAACTCATCTATGGTTTCAAAAGCCTGTTCTCCAAAGGCATAGTCCATCACAAATATAACAGGTTTTTCTTCTTCACCTGTACTTGGAAAATTATAGCAGCAGACGTTCTTATTGAACATTCCCGTATCAAATATTTGGACGTCAATATTGGTACCAGAGGAATCCGCAATGGATATCATGCCATTGGCCTCTGCAAATTCACGTACCTTCAAGCGTAGGACCTCGTTGCCCGAAGCGCTCAAGGCTTCAAAAATTTCCAGTTTGCTAGTATTGGGAAACTCCTCTTTAAGGGCGTTGGTCGCGAAGAAGGAGTTCATGACACTATGCATGTTGGCGGAAATAATATGTATCGGCCTTTCCAAGAGACCATGTTCTTCCAGGATCCCTTTAATGTGGTTGGCCCATCGTTCACCGTGGATGTGGTGTCCCAATCGCTCCCTCAGTAGGGCGCTAAAGGTTATGGAACGCTTCTCTCCCGTAATTTCCTCCTCTATGGCCAATTTTCCCAACCAATATACAATGCGCAAAAATCGTTCTGGGTCGGTTTCTGTTGTCAGTTTATTGTAAACATGCAATACTTCTCCAAAGGACCTTCCCAAAATATTGGCGGTATGTATCAGGGCAATCTCCTTTTCAGATTGTTCCAACGTTTCCTTTTTAAGAAAAGCTTCCAGTTTTGACCAATCCCTGATGGTCTTATTGGATTCCGGTATCAGGACCTTCTTGCATATTTTTTCGGACTCAATGAACAAAAAAGTTAAATGGGTAAGAATGTCGTAGATATCCGATCTGCCCCGGGTAATCTCAATATTCATCTGCTCATCGTCTATTCGGTAGCAGTTTCGCCTTCTTTTTGGGGGGATTATTGGGTCTATGTGGGATATACCATAACCTTCGTCCGAGGTGAGATTTATGAACCTACATTGTTCAATTCCTTCGGGAAGTCTTTCCAGAACGTACAGAAGTCCGTTGAGTTCCGCCTTTTCCTCCCCTAAGGAGCCATAAATTTCTGGTCGTAGGAGCAGAAGAGCATTTTTTAAGGCTTCGCCCGAAATACCCGTTGGTTTATAAAAGCCCCTGTTAAAAAGATGGCGCATAGTGATGTACATGCGCTCTATGGCATTGGTGGATTCCTGCGCCCTGGTTGTTGTGACTGTTCTGCTCATAAGAGATTTCCCGCAAAACTACAATTATTATTTGGTATTGATATCGCCGTATTTTTAGGCCATGAATTCTTTCAATTTATCGGCTACGCTTCGGTCGTTCGCCAAACGTTGTACCTTGTTCTGACCTCCTAGTTTCCCCATGGATTTCATGTATTCCTTGAATCCGTTATGTCGTATACGAGTAATTTTAAGGGGTTGTAAGACCTTACCTTCTATCAAATCAAAGTAATAGCTGTTCTGTTGCTGTAAGGATTCGTCCAGAATTCTCTTGAAGGTATTCATGTCCGAAGGTTCCTTTTCGAATTCCACGAACCATTCATGATAGGGCAGCTCTTCGTTCTCCGGAGTAATTTGGGGAGCAACCGTGAACTCGTTCATTTTGGCATCCGTAGCATTCATTGCCGTTTGCATCGCTTCCTCAACTTCCTTTGCGATAACATGTTCCCCAAAGGCCGAAATAAAATGCTTGACCCTTCCGGAAACAACGACCTTGTAGGGCTCCAATGAAACAAACCGAACGGTATCTCCAAGGTTGTATGCCCAAAGCCCTGCATTGGTGGATATAATCATTACATAATCCACATCTTTTTCAACTTGTTCTATGGTCAATCGTTGGCCCTCCTCTTTATGAAAATCATCAATCCTGATGAACTCATATAATATCCCGGAATTCAGGAGCAACAACATGCCCTTTTCCATTTGGGAGTCCTGATAGGCAAAAAAACCTTCACTGGCAGGAAACAATTCTATACTGGCCACCTTCCTGCCAATGAGCTCCTCAAACTTTTTTCTGTAGGGTTCGTAATTGACCCCGCCATAAATGAAAAGCTCAAAATTGGGAAACAGATCTCCAATATTCCGATTGGTTTTTTCCTTCAACTTCTCAAAATACATTTGTACCCAGGAAGGAATACCCGCAATTACGGTCATATCCTCGTCCTTTGTTTCTTCAACTATGGTATTTACTTTGGTCTCCCAATCCTCGATGCAGTTAGTCTCCCAGCTTGGTAATCGGTTTTTCTGAAGATAATTGGGGACATAATGTGCGGAAATCCCGGAAAGCCTGCCCAATTTGATGCCGTTCTTTTCGGTAAGCTCCGGACTTCCCTGTAAGAAAATCATTTTTCCGTCTACAAAATCGGCCCTGCCAGTTTCATGGATATAACTGAGAATGGCATTTCTGGATGCTTCTACTTGGTGCTTTATGGATTCTTTGGTGATGGGGATGTATTTAGCGCCAGAAGTGGTTCCCGAAGTCTTCGCGAAATAAATGGGTTTCCCTGGCCATAAAATGTCCGGCTCTCCATCCACCACCCTATGCACATAGGATTTTAGTTCTTCATAGTCCCTAACGGGCACCCTTTCAACAAAGTCCTGATGCGTCTGGATACCATTAAAATCATGGTCCTCCCCAAATTTTGTACCGGACCCTTTGGCCACCAACTCCTTAAAGACCCTTTGCTGGGTTTTGTGCGGATTTTGAACCCATTTTTGGGTCTTGGCCACAATTCTTTTGGCGAAAATCTTGGCGGCAAAGGCTTTTAAGGACATGATAACTAATTGAAGTCTAAAAAATTCTGTGGGTCAACAGGATTTCCGTCATCCCAAAGCTCAAAATGCAAATGTGGACCCGTGGTCAATTCACCCGTATTCCCAACAGATGCGATTACCTCACCTCCGCGCACTACCGTTCCTTGGAATTTAGCCAGCGATCCATTGTGCTTATAAACGCTCAAAAGACCATCCTGGTGTTCCAGGATTATAACATAACCCGTATCCGCCGTCCATTCCGAAAATATAACGGTGCCATTGGCCACGGCCTTTACAGGGGTATCAATGGGTGCGACAATATCCACGGCGTAATGCTTACTTTCCAAATCATATCCCATGGAGACGGTTCCTGTAACAGGAGGAAAAAGGACTAGATTTTTCCTATTGGTGTCCCGTTCAAATAGATTGTATTTGTCTTCAAGGGCAACTTCAGCCCTTAAAAGGGAATCCTCCTTAATGGGCGATAGGTCAACGGATGCGGGGTCCAGCTTAAATTGTTCGAACAAGGAATCCCTGTTGATTTCATTGTTCTCAATATCGCCCTTCAAAACCATACGGATATTATCTAAATACCTATTGGTATAATTAAGGGTTCTTACAAGGGAGTCAGTCTTATAGGTAAGCTCTGTGGCCTGTCTTTTTAGGGCGGTGGAGGAGTATCCTGGTATATATTCCCTTAAAGGGGTAAATGCAATGAGGAGGATGGTAAGGCCAATAAGGGCAATCATGAAGAGTGATGCCGTTACAAAAACGTTCAATCGGCTCAACTTGAAAGATATTTTTTCCTCAAAAGTACTTTCGTTCAGTATTACCAAACGGTACTTGTGGAGCAGCTTGCGCTTTATTTCCTTTCTTCTTTTTACTTTTTTGGCCATCTGAACAAAGATAAACTTAGAAATGTAAACTAGTACGTTAAACCTAAAAATAAGCAACGCCTAAAGTCGCTATGCAATTTCCGTAAGATTATTTGATACTGATTTCAACCTTTCATTGCTTAACGTTAATATTCTAGTTAGGTAAACTAGTTTTTACTACATTTGTTATCCATTAAAGACTTTGTATTATGACAGTAGCGAATATATTCTTGGCAATAGGCCCATGGCAGATAGCAATAGTTGTTTTGGTAGTTCTTTTGCTTTTCGGTGGTAAAAAAATTCCCGAGCTCATGCGTGGCCTTGGCAGCGGAATCAAGGAATTTAAGGATGCTTCCAAAGAGGACGAGTCCCCTGAAAAAGAAAAAAAGGAATAAACATACATTCGAATACACTGAAAGGGCGTTATCCAATTGCGGTTAACGCCCTTTTTTTGTTGGATCTTTAATCATTAAATATGTTGTTGAAACTTCTTTGGACCCACGCATTTATTTAGGCTACACGACAAAAAACACCCCTTTCACAACAAAAAATAATCCATTATTGCCTTTAAAGGTATTTTCGAAAATAAATCCGTCCAAAACTTGTTATTAGACAACTAGTTTGTGAACGATTTTCGAAAATGATTTTTAAAGCATGAAATATATTTTATCCATTTGTGTATTTCTATTTTCCCTATCTATGGGAGCACAGGACTTTCAGACAGGACTGGCATCATCCAATACCGGGGCTTCAAAAAATACTACAGATCAAAAATTCTATACGATAGACAGAACTGACGATGAGAGGTTTTTCAATGCCGCAAGGGCAAACAATATTCCTCAAAGAACCCTGACGGATATCGATGGATTCTCGAATGGCTATTATGTGATTTCAGGTGTTTTCAGCAAGGATAACAAATTGGACAAACAGGTAAAGAAACTTAATAAACAGGGATTCAATGCCGGCTATATCAAAAATCCCAAAAACAAGCTTTACTATTTATACCTAAATCATTATAGCTCCTGGCAAAAAGCGATTGCCGATTGTAAGTCGGATTTTGATGGAAAATACGACGATAATGTTTGGATACTTAACATGGTAATCGATAACTCCTTTGACAATAGCGTCATTGCCAGTGAAAAAGACCTTTTGGAAAAAAGATTGCCAGAGGGCGGTAACATCATTTACTCCGATGCTGTTAGCTCCAACGGAGCGGCGACTAAAACCGCTGCCGTATATTATACCAATCAGGATAAAATTGACGAGTATAAGGAAGCCGTTTCTGGATTGCAGGAAAGTAGTGTTGCAAGTGCCGAGACCAATACCAACCAATCCAAAACGAACACTTCTCAATTAAGGGAATCTAAGAAGGAGATTTTGGTGAGACCCCTTGAACCGGAAGACGTGACCTATGATATGATACAGGAACAGGCTACGAAATCCGATTTGGCCGTCATGGAAGAGGAATTCCAGGACAACCCCGGCTCCAAATCCATTGAATCGGACCCTAATAAAAGCATGATCATAAAAAGGGCCGATGCCTATTTCGATAAAATGTGGTATGCCGAAGCTGCCAAACTCTACGAAACGGCTCTCGAAAACAATAAAACCGAGCAATCTTACGAGGTACTTCAGAAGATTGCCGATGCCCATTATTTCAACACAAATATGGAGCAGGCCTACAAATGGTACAATACCATGTATGAGACTTATGGGGATCAAATGTCCGCCGATAATATTTTTAGGTATGCACACTCCCTAAAAGGTACGGGAAACTATGCCAGGTCCAAAAGATTGATGCGACTTTACAATAAAAAATATGAGGCCCAACTTGGCAACGCTACCGTTTCAAACAACCAAAGGGAACAAATTTTGGACCGACTATTAAATGCTGAACCAAAATTTGATATAAAGAACCTTGGCATCAATTCTGAATATAGCGACTTCTCCCCTGCATTTTTAGAGCAGGACAAGGTTGTATTCGCCTCTGCAAAGGATTCGTCCGTATTTACGACCAGACGGTATAAATGGGACAACCAACCCTATTTGGACCTCTATACCGCCAAATTGAACGAGGAAACGCAAGAACTTCGCGATGCCATAAAGTTCAGCAAGAAAATTAACACGAAATACCATGAGGCGGCAGTTACCTTTACGCCAGATAACAACACCATGTTTTTTACAAGGAACAATTATGGCAAAAAGCTGCGTAGAGACAGTAAGGGAATCAACCACTTAAAAATCTATAAATCGGTCAAGGTCGATGGTCAATGGGCCGAAGCTACCGAAGTACCTTTCAACAGCGACTCCTATTCAACAGGACACCCCGTGCTTAGTCCGGATGGCAGGAAAATGTACTTCGTTTCCGATATGCCCGGAAGCATTGGTGAAACGGATATATTCGTAGCGGACCTCTTGGAGGACGGTTCCTTCTCGGAACCTAGAAACTTAGGTCCTGGCATTAATACGGCAAAAAAGGAGATGTTCCCCTTCGTGAACGGGGAAAAACTATATTTTTCTTCAGATGGCTATGTAGGAATGGGCGGTTTGGATGTATATGAGGCGGTTTTTAACGAGGATGGTGGATTTGAGGAAGTCAAGAACTTGGGCAAACCCATCAACAGTAATAAGGACGACTTCTCGTTTATCGTAAATGAGGAAAAACAAATGGGTTATTTTGCTTCCAATAGGGACGGAGGCAAAGGATTTGACGACATCTATTCCTTTAAGACTCTAAAAATAGAGGAGGTTCCCGTGGTGAAAAATGCCATCGCCGGAGTAGTGACAGAACTCGTAACCGGCGATGTTATGCCTAGGGCGTTGGTAGAATTACTGGACGAGAACAATATGAAACTGAAGGAGGTTGAGGCCGGCGAGGATGGGAGTTTTATGTTCGAGGATTTGGATGCCAACACCAAATACACCCTCAAGACCACGCGCAATTCCTATTTTTATGATGAAAGGGAAGTTGCCACGGCGGATAACGACACCATAAATGTCGATATCCAAATGAGAAAACTTAAGGAAATGATTGCCGTTGAGGACGGTATTCGAAAACTTAAGACGGAAATGATCCATTTCGATTTTGACAAATCTTACATACGCCCCGATGCCGCCAAAGAACTGGACAAGCTTGTTATCGTGATGAACGAGTATCCCCAAATGGTCATCAAGATAGAATCACATACCGACTCAAGGGGTAGCGATGCATACAACAAGTACCTCTCGGATAGAAGGGCCAAATCCACGCGGGAATATATCATATCCAAAGGTATTGCTCCGGAAAGAATCCAAAGTGCCATAGGGTACGGCGAGGAAAGACTGTTGAACGAATGTAACGGCAGTGTCCGTTGTACGGAAGAAAGGCACTACTTGAACCGTAGATCTGAATTCATCATTGTAGATTTGTAAAATCCATTTACATAAAGAATAAAAAAGGCAGAAACCTAAGGGTTTCTGCCTTTTTTAATTTGTCGAAGCGTATTGCTACCTCAAACGAATACATTTCAATTGAACGATAATACAGGTATTTCATAGATTTTTTAAAATATCCCTTTTTGTTTGCAGACTTTTTTATCCCTTAGTCTGATCTTTTTAGAAATATGCCTACGGTTTTAGAACTTTAGCTCTGTAACTTAAAAAACTATGATTATGGGGAATCTTTTACTTATCAAGGAAATTTATATTGAAGCCTTTAGAAACTGGAAAAGTTATATTCTGGAACACTATTTTAAGGTGTTTTCTTGGGCATGTTTTATACTAATTGCATTGGCGTTATATGCATTGATATTTAGAATATCTACAGGTTTTTCGTTTAGTAATCTTTAAGTGAGAATAAATATTTAAGCAAAAAAGGGCCCGCAAAATGTGGGCCCTTTTTTATGCATCAAGAAAGTATTCTACTCATTGAATTTTACGGTCTTTAAAATCGCCTCCAGCTCGAACATATAATCTCGTTTTTCGGTCGCCGGGGCAAAGGTAAAGCCTTCCAATACCAGTTTTCTGTTGTTTGGCTTGTCGTTTATGATATAGGTCAGGAACGGGCCTGCCATAGGATATGCGGACATTTCCCACCTCCCCCTAACCTCTGCGGCTTTCCTTCCGGCGACTTCCGCGGGAAAAACATAGGGTGAAAACGCCTTTTCCGTAATCATATGATTGTTTTTTCCGGGGATATCCTCCCCCGGAATAAACAGGTTTCCAATGGAATCGCGCATGCGTACAATGTCCTGGACAAAGGTCGAGTCGTTTGAAAATGTATCCCAGGGAACGCTGTAGGCAATAATGTTCATGTTCCCTTTTTGAATTTGCCTATCGATCCATACAAAATTCTCCTCTTCCCTTCCAACTTTATAAACGGAGGGTACATTCAAATTGATGCCCAACTTTTCCTGCAAGGCCTTTTCCTTGCTTAAGGACTTCAAAAATTTCTTTTGTGCTTCCGCTATTTCTAACGCTTTATAATCGGTTATAAATTCGGGGGCCTTTTCATTTAAATTATCAATGATCTCTTGGTGGTTTCTTCCTTTGACCACACCAATCAACTGCGGTTTGGCATACATGTTACTCTTCATGTGGGCAAGGTCCAGGGAGTCTTCCATGACATATAAAACGGACCTTGTGTTCCGTACAGAACCCGAGAATATCTGATGGGGTATTTGTGTGATGCTGAATTGGGCTTCGTCCCAAGATAAGCCCAATGCGGGAGCGGCAAAATGTCTTCTGATATTGTCCCCTACCTCACTTTTCCAAAGATCGTTATTGATTACGACCGTAAGGGTATTATAGGCACCAATGGATTCCGGTAAATAATCCTGTTGCTTATTCTCCTTGCAGGAAGCAAAGATCAAGATGGTCAATAAAAATAGTGTTCTGATTTTCTTCATTTTACATATCTAATTTACGATGAACAATCGCACAGTTTCAATTTTGTGCCCGGTTTTAGATTATTACCACTAATACCGTTCCATTCTCGTAAATTTTCGATACTAACTCCAGGATATTTTTTGGAAATCGTCCATAGGGAATCCCCACTGCGAACTTCGTGTACTTTTATGTTGCTCGATATTGAACCTTTTGAAGGGGTGTTCTTTGGTTTTACAGCGGCAACGGGCTGTTTTTTGGGAAAAATGGTCAATCGCTGGCCAATCCTAAGATTATTGCTCCTTAAGCCGTTCCATCTTTTTATTTGGCTCACACCAACGCCATAACGCTCCGCGATCTTACCAAGATAATCACCACTCCGTACCCTATAGACCACTTCTCCCTCCTCGGCCTGCTTTACAAGCTCCTGCAATGGACTTTCCTTGCTGTTAAGCTCCTTTTCCACATGGGCATAAATAGCCTCCTCATTGGCCACAAACTTGCCCATATGGCTTCTGGGCAAACGAAGGGTGTAGTTCTTTCCTTCCACATAAGGAATGGCATTCAATTTATAGGACGGATTTAAAATCTTTAGTTCTTCTTTGTCAATACCTACCAACTCAGCTATCTGGTCGAACGTAATGAGGCTTTTTACGTGTACTGTGTCGGTCTCAAAATACGGCCTGTCCACCTTTTGCCCCTTTAGACCATGCTCTTCCGCATATTCAAAAATATACATGGTGGCCAAGAATGCCGGCACATAGCCCGCTGTCTCCCTGGGCAAATAGCTTCGAATGTTCCAATAATTCTTATATCCGCCAGATCTTCTTATGGCCTTGTTGACATTCCCTGGTCCCGAATTATAGGCGGCGAGCGCCAAATCCCAATCCTGAAAAATTTCATAAAGTTTGGACAAATATTGACAAGCTGCCTTAGTAGATTTAATAGGGTCACTGCGTTCGTCTACATAACTTGTTACGTCCAAATTGTACATTTTTCCCGTTCCGTACATAAATTGCCATAAACCCGTGGCACCCACCCTGGACCTTGCTTTTGGGTTCAAGGCAGATTCAACAATGGACAAATACTTCATTTCTAAAGGAATATTGTGATTGTCCATTTCTTGCTCGAATAAGGGAAAGTAAAACTGGCTCGTGGTCAACATTCGCTGCATAAGCCCTCTTCTTCTTGTCAAAAATGATTTGATTACATTTTCAAGGGAGGGATTGTAAGCAACATTAAAAGGGGTTTTTTGGTTTAATTTTTCCAACCTGAGTTTTAATGTATCCGTATTCAAATCCAGCACATAGGTCGAATCCGGCTCCAAAGTCGTTACGTCTTCATAGATAGCCTCAAACAGCGGAGCATTGGCAATAAGTTCCTTCATCCAAAGACTATCGTACTTTGCAGCCTGGGATTGGTCCTTGAGGTCATACCTCTGGGTTTGGTCTGACTTCACCAAGATAAAGTCATTATCCGGGATGGAATCCACCGCCGAAAGGTCTATAACCTGTTCCGCCTGTAACGTGGCGGAATCATTTTCAATCTGGTTTGTGACAATTGCCTTCTTGTTTTGAAGGTTTACGGAATCTTTTTGCTGTGCCGATAAAAACATCGGAAACGCAAAAAAACCAACAAGAAAAAAACTACGGATGTGCAACTTGTTCATAGAGCGAAAATTTTCTTAGCGGGACTAACGAAAATCGTACATTTTTCCTTTAGAATAAAATTTTCTTTCTTAAAATGTAGATTAACCCGTTAAACTCCGTTAATCGATAACGCCCTGTCTACTCGTTTATTGCAGCGATTCCTGGCAATGTCCTTCCTTCCAGGCTTTCCAACATGGCCCCTCCTCCCGTGGAAACGTAGCTTACCTTTTCCTCAAAGCCAAATTGCTTGACTGCGGCAACGGAATCGCCCCCTCCCACAAGTGAATATGCACCATTTCGGGTAGCCTCATCAATGAAATTTCCAACAGCTATGGTTCCCTTGGCAAAGGCATCCATTTCAAAAACACCTACGGGACCGTTCCAAAGAATCGTTTTAGCGCCCAAAATCACTTTTTTGAAGTTTTCCAGCGTTTTGGGACCGGCATCCAAACCTTGCCAACCATTGGGTATGTTGTCTACATCCAGAACCTTGGTTTTCGCGTTTGGACTGAAATCATCCGCAGCGATTACGTCTACAGGCAAATGCACGTTTACGCCCTTTTCCTTCGCCTGCTTTAGGATATCCATGGCCAGGTCCATTTTATCGTCCTCGCAAATGGAATCGCCAACGCTGCCTCCTTGTGCCTTAACAAAGGTATAGGTCATACCCCCACCTATGATAAGGTCATCCACCTTATCCAATATATTCTCAATGATCGTAATTTTGGACGAAACCTTGGCCCCTCCCAAAATCGCCAATACTGGCTTTTCACCCGTCTGCATTACTTTTTCGATGGCGTCGATTTCCTTGGCCAATAAGTACCCAAAACATTTTGCCCCTGGAAAGAACTTGGCAACAATCGTTGTTGAGGCGTGTGCCCTGTGGGCAGTACCAAAGGCATCGTTTATGTAGACATCCCCCAATTTTGAAAGTTTTTCCGCAAAAGCCTCGTCACCCTTCTCCTCTTCACTGTAATACCTGAGGTTCTCCAACAACAGCACCTCTCCGCTTTTTAGTTCTTGGGCGGCCTTTTCCGCTTTTTCCCCAATACAGTCTTCCACAAACTTGACCGAAACACCAATTACTTCGGAAACCTTGGCACAAATATGCTTCAAGGACAGATCCGGATTTCTTTTGCCATCGGGCCGACCAAGATGGCTCATAAGAATCGCGCTGCCTCCATCTTCCAATACCTTAATGATGGTTGGCTTGGCCGCTTCGATCCTGTTGGCATCCGTTACTTCAAACTTTTCGTTCAAGGGTACATTAAAGTCAACCCTGATCAAGGCCTTTTTATTCTCAAAATTGTGGTCGTCTAATACTTTCATGGAATGGTACTTTAAAATGAAAGGCAAATGTAACCATTAATAGGTCTTGTTAAAACCTTCCCCAAGAAATTATGGCTATTCTTTCCTGCTCCAAAAACAACTATATTTGGAGCCATGCTATTCAAGGACGTTTTAGGGCTCCCCCATATAAAGAACCATCTCACATCCAGTGCCGATGCGGGAAGGATTCCCCATGCGCAATTGTTCGTAGGCCCCGAGGGGTCCGGCACCTTGCCCATGGCTTTGGCCTATGCCCAATATTTGATATGTGGCAACCAAAATGGCGAAAATGAGGGCGGCAACGCCGCCTGCAATCTAAAGTTCAGTTCCTTTGCCCACCCAGATGTACATTTCGTCTATCCCGTTGCCAATACGGAGCAGGCTAAAAAACATGCTGTAAGTGACAATTTTAGCAAGGAGTGGCGGGAGTTTTTGATCGAGCAACCCTATGGAAACCTATTTGATTGGTACAGATTGATCGATATTGAAAAAAAGCAAGGCCAGATCGGGGTGGACGAGGCCAAGGAAATCGTAAAAAAGCTATCCCTCAAATCCTATGAAGGCGGTTTTAAGGTCATGATCGTTTGGATGGCCGAAAAATTGAACACCGCCGCATCGAACAAACTTTTGAAGTTGGTAGAGGAACCATCGGAAAAAACGGTCTTTCTGTTACTTTGCCAAGATGAGGAGCAAATTCTACAGACCATACGTTCCAGATGCCAGATTTTGCATTTTCCACCTTTGGCAGAGGACGTTATCGCCGATGCGCTTCTCAAAAAAGGGGCATCCCAACAAGAGGCGATGCAAATCGCCCACGAAGCCAATGGAAACTTCAACAAGGCACTTGACCTTTTGAACAAGGACTCGGAAGATCTGGTGTTCGAAAAGTGGTTCGTGCAATGGGTGCGCAGTGCCTTTAAAGCGAAAGGAAACAAAGCCGCAATACACGAATTACTATTATGGAGCGATGAATTGGCGAAAACCGGAAGGGAGACCCAAAAAAAGTTCCTACACTATTGCATTATGGTAATGCGCCAGGCGCTGCTCTTGAATTACGGGGTGCACGAACTGGCCTATATGAAGATTCATGCCGATGGCTTCCAGTTGGAAAAATTCGCGCCCTTTGTGCATGAAAACAATATCCTGGAAATAACCAAAGAACTGGAAGATGCCATATTTCACGTGGAAAGAAATGGCAATGCGAAGATTATATTTACGGACCTATCCATTCGCCTTACAAGGCTACTTCATAAAAAACCGACTAAAATACCTACTTGATGGAAACGATACAGGAATACGCTTCTGAGCTCATTTTGCTTCTTTTTTTGGCCTTGACCTTTTTACAAAGCGGGGCCGATAAAATATTCGATTGGAAGGGCAATATAGGATGGTTAAAAGGTCACTTTTTAAAAACGCCGTTCAGGAATTCCGTTCCTTTACTAGTGGGGATTATCCTAGCGCTGGAACTAATTACGGGGATTGCCTCATTAATGGGCATTTATGGAATCCTAAGTTCCCAAAATACATCCATGGCTTTTTGGGGGGCTCTTTTGGGCTGTATCACCCTTTTGATGCTGCTGTTAGGGCAAAGGGTAGCAAAGGACTATGACGGTGCCAGGACGATAGTGATATATCTCATGCCCACCGTTTTTCTGTTGTTTCTGCTCCAGAACTAAAAAAAACCTCCCAAGAATAGGAGGTTTTAGAGGCATCGAGCGGATTCGAACCGCTGTACAAGCTTTTGCAGAGCTCTGCCTAGCCACTCGGCCACGATGCCCTTTTTAAAATGATTGCAAATTTAGTAAAAAATAATCCTTTTGTTTTAAAGGAAACGAAGTTTGTTTGAAATAATAGATCCATGGCCGCTCTATCATGGATCTATCAGAATTTATTCAGCTTTTGAGGCATCGAATGGATTCGAACCACTATAAAACCCTTGCAGGAGTTTCGCCTTCCCGTTCGGCCACAATGCCATTATCCTATTTTCCTCTCATGAGCGATAATTCTACCAGCACCTTTTGCACATCGCCGTTTATGGGCGGGTTTACCTTGGCAACTGAAATTCTCGATTTTTTGACCATTGGGAGTTCCTTAAAAATACGGTCCCCTATTCTTTTGGCCACATGTTCCAGAAGTTTGGAGGGAATGCCCATTTCCTCCACCACTATACGGTTTATATGAACGTAATCCACGGTGTCCTTCAGTGCATCGGATACGATGGCTTTGGAAAGGTCTGCCTTGACCTCAACATTTACCAAATAATCACTTCCGATTTTTGTTTCTTCCGAAAGACATCCATGGTATGAATACACTCTAATGTTATCTACCCTAATAATCCCCATGATCCAATTATTGATTAGATCACAAACTTAAAACAAAGATGGGTAAATCAATAGGTACACCTGCAATTGCTGATACCTTGGAATAGATCCACACCTATGGTAACGACATGAGTACCTGTACTATAGCCCAAAATCTCGTTCAAGATTATCTGATAGGAGTATCCAAAATAAAAGTTGCTTTTCTTTAACCCTAGTATCGGGGCTATATAGAGCGGGTTTCCTATCTGGTCGTTCAAGAACCTGTATGTAACCCCTGCGTAGTAGTAATCCTCAAAATCGTACCATCTGAACTTTACGTTCAAATCCGTTTCGGACCTGCCATCACTTTCAAAAATCTTGAACAACATAGAGGGCTCAATTTCCAAATTACTTGTCCTACTTTTGGTATATCTGTAGCCTGTATACACATAATAGTTTCTCAATTCATTGGGCTCGTCTATATCAAAGGTAAGGTCTCTTGGATCCTTGTCCAATAGGTTGGAGGCATTCGCCGCAAAGTAAAACTTGTCATATCGATACAAAACGCCCACATCAAAATTGTGGTTAGTCGTTTGCCTGTTGTTTACGATTCCATTATCGGGAAAGTCGATAAGATTGAACTGATCAATGTCGATATTGAACTGGTTAAAATTGTAGGAAAGGCCAAAGGATAAAAACTCGTCCTCATACCTATCCAAAGTTAGGTGATGGGCAAAAGAAACCCTGGCGCCCCTTTGTTTGGTATATCCGTTTGAATCGTTATATAGAAACACGCCCACCCCGGATTTTTCCCCAATCCGCATATCAGCGGCCAAGGATTGTGTCCTGGGAGCATCCTTTATGCCTACCCATTGTGCCAAACCATTGAGCCGTATCTTAACATGGTCTCCAATCCCTGCATAGGTGGGGGCCAATACAAACGGGTTATCCGCCAGATACTGGGAGAGCTGTGGGGAATTAAGTTCTTGACCTCTTACGAAGAAGGCGCTTGTGATAAGTGCTAAGGTCAATAATCTCTTAAACATAGTATTTAGGTTAAGTTTTATCTATATAAAGTGAAATGGCCAACAAATTCCCTACTATCTTCCTCCCCGTTCAATTGAATGACGTACCAGTAATCTCCGGTTGGCAATTCCTTGCCTTCGTATCTTCCATCCCAGCCCTTGGCATCATGGGCCTGTCTTGAAACCACTCTACCATAACGGTCATAAATCTTTATTAGTATATCTGGGAATTGCTGAATATTTTTTGGTATCCAGAAGTCGTTTTCGCCATCACCATCCGGGGTAAAGAAGTTAGGAATATCCACATCAATGAATTCCATAAAGATGCTGGCCATCATCTCACATCCGTTTTGGTCCACTACCCTAACCTCATAGGTGCCCGTCCTCATAATGTAGAACGTATTGTCGTTTCCATTGTCAACACCATCAAAATAATAGGTGTATTCTGGACTACCTCCCTCGGCAATGGCCGTTATCTCGTTTAAGCTTCGCTGTTCAGGAAGCAGGATCAACGGGTCGAAACTTTCAATGGTGAAGTCTACCGTAACCAAACAGCCATTTGAATGCGCGATGGTGATATAGTGATTTCCTGGAGCAATGTTCCTAAAGTCTGGATTGAGTTGCAGCGCAGAAGCATCCGTACTATCCAATGCGTACATCACATCCCCAATGAGGCTTTCATCCTCCAAGGTGATGTTCACGTAATTGTCCGGAAGGTCTCCCGTACACACATAAACAGGTTCAACCGTGGCGTTAAGATTTACACCTGGTTCTATATCCACGACCACATTGGTCTCACAGCCATTGGCATCCCTAACGAAAATCAAATAGTTGCCGGCGGCCATATCAACAAAAGAGGTCCTGTCCTGCACAAAGTCAGCATCATCATTGGAATTCAACGCCGTACTATACGGAGCCGTACCTCCCGTGATGTTCAATGAAATCGTTCCGTCCTGACTATCCACGCAAATTTCTGGGGTAGTAGTGGCATCAACCATTAGCATGGATGGTTCCGTAATGGTATACTCCAAATATTCGAAGCATCCATTCTGATCTTGGGCGATGATGATGTAATCTCCCGGTTCCAGATCCGTAAACGTGTTTACGGTATCGAACTGGTTCAGGTTGGGGGAAATGGCATATTGATATCCTCCAGAACCACCAGAAAGTGTAACGGTAATACTACCATTTCCTTCCCCTTCACAGGTTACATTGATTACCTCATCAACATAGGTCAATGGTGCAGGTTCCGAAATGATAACCTCCTCTGGCAATGTGGTACAATCCTCACTTGTTACCGATACATAATATGTTCCGGCAGGCAGGTTTCTAAATTCGCCAATGGATGTTGGACCGGCAATTCTTGCGGCAACGCTTAAGGAAGCATCGGTAAACAATTCGAACTGATAATTACCAAGTCCTCCAAATGCATCGGCATAGATAATGGCGGTACTTTCACCCGTACAATTGATGTATGCTGCCGATTGGTCCACAAATAACACCAAGGGGTCGATCATGTCTTCCGTAATCGCATTTGACTGAACCGCATCACAACCGTTGATAGCGTCCCTTACAAAGTATTGATAAGTTCCTGCACCCAGTGTTCCAGTTGCAGGTAATCCCATTGGATTGCTGGTCATTGGCAAAAAGTTGATACCATCGATACTATATTCATAGGTGCCACTGCCCCCTGTTGCCGTAAGCTCAAACTCAACACCGGTTGCACAGGTCAAAGGGTCGGTACGTATCAATTGCGCACTGACTGGAGTGGGTTCAATAATCTCGACCGTGTTGGTAGTCACGTCACAATCCCAACCGTCCGTAACCGTAATGCTGTAAATACCGGCACCCAAGTCATTGAAATTGGGGCTTAGTTGCGACGCCGTAGAGAAAAGGATCGTCGTGCCATCCGCATCAATATAGTTCAAGATATATTCATAAGAACCGCTTCCTCCGGCAACCGTTATGTTTGCGGTAACCGTAGCGCCCATATCGCCATAACATGCCAAATTGGTCACTAAAGGAGTCGCGTTTGCAACTATGGGTGTAGCAGGGTCAAGTACCACAGTGTCCGTGTAAGGACAACCTGCTTGGTCCGTGACCGTAATGTCATAGATGCCTGCGGATAGTCCACTAAAGACATTGGCATACACATTGTTTTCAGTAAACGTATCGGTTCCATTGGTGATGGAAATGGTATAAGGTCCGAATCCACCTTGGGGAACTACGCGAATTTCACCCCTATCGTTGGTACATGTTGGCTGCGAAAGAATGTCCGTAGTTGCCGTTAGTGCCATATCCGGTGAGGCGATGGTCACCATATTGGTATCTTCGGAACAAAAAGGCACATCCGTTTCCGTAATGGTGACGTAATAATTGCCCCCGGAAAGACCTCCAACAACCCTAGGGTTAACGGACGTATCCGTACTCACCACTCCGCCTACAGGGTTACCTGCAGCATCGAATATTTGATAATTATAGTTCCCAGTATACCCTGTGATGTTTATTTCCAATTCACCATTGGAATCACCAAAACACGTAACCGGAGTAACTGCAGTGGCTGTAGCCCTAATGAAATCATACGGTTCTACATTATAGGCGGGCGTATCAAAATAACATCCAGTATCTACATCGGTTACCCTAAACGTGTAGGAACCTGTTGTCAATAGGTCAAAAGTAGCCGTGGTGGCCGTAGACCCTGTTTGTACTGCATTTGTATTGCCAATAGGCAATAACTCGTACGTATACGTATGCGCCAAACCATTGTCTGAAACCGTAATGGTAACCGTTTCATCATTTGTACAGGTGATGTCCACATCTGTAGCGACCGATGCCGTAAACCTATTGATAGGCTGAATGATGACGGAATCCGTTGCGATACATCCATTGGCATCCCTAACATAGACCGTGATATTTTGCACCGTCCCGTTATCAGCGATATTGAATGTATTGGCTGATTGATAGGTAATACCATTTAAGCTGTATAAGTATGGCCCCGTTCCCGAAAGAACCCCAGGGGTCGCGGCACCATCTTCCACAGTAATAGTTACCACAGCCGTATTGATGCTGTTATCCGGAGCACAATCAAATGTGGTCGCAGAAGCACTAATGACCAAAGGTTGTGGTTCCGTTATCGTTTCGTTCTTGATGTCTTCACAACCTAGTCCGGACACCACTCTCACTTGGTAGTCTCCTGCCGGTAGGTTATCAAACAAAGGGCTGCTTTGTAATGGTCTATTTGAAGCTCCAGCACTTACCCCAATCAATTCATATTGATAGTTAGGATTTCCATCCGTAGTTGGGTCTAAAATAGCCCTTAAACTACCGTCACTACCTCCTTCACAGCTTACGTCGATTATGGTGGCATCCAATAAAACGGGCGTTATTGGAGCAACTAGCGCTTGTGAGATACTTTTCTGACATACGGGATTCGTAGTATCCAAGTCCCTAACTACAAAATTGTAAATTCCAATTTCAGTTAGATTTGTAAAAATACCTGTTGATTGGGTGACTATTGTACCTGATGGTGTGGTCATAACAAACTCTAGGTTTGTGGAACCCCCCGTTACACCAACTGTGATTTCGCCACCTGGATTAAGGGTACAGTCGATTGGCTTGTCTACGGTCGTTGACAAATTCATTTCTTCGTACAGTAAAACGGCCGGGGTTGTCGCGCTACATCCCCACTGATCGGTAACCATTACCTCGTAGTTGCCGGTGCCCAATCCAGAGAATATAGGCGTATTCTGGGAAGCACGGAAGTTAGAACCGTTCAATACCAACTGATAGGTAAAGTTGGACCCTTGGCCTCCTGATGCCAATACTTCAATCTCACCTTCCAAATTGGTACAGTTTTCCTGATTTACCTGTAAGCTGGCAGTTATTGGGGTAGGATCTACCAACACAATAGTGTTGTCTATCAATTGCTCACAACCTTGGGCATCCCTTACCCAAGCCTGATACGTTCCAGCTGAAAGTCCCCCTAACATTGGAGATGCTGTATAATCCGTAGGCAAGGTAGGTGCTGCTACACCTATATAATAGGTATAACCTCCCCATCCACCTTGAACGTTGATAATTTCTATACTACCATCGTTGCCAGGAACGCAGGTAATGTCCATTGTTGCAATTGCTCCACTAATGGCCATACTGGGCCCGGCAATGGTGAACGCTTCGGTGTTTACACAGAATGGGTTGTTGTCCTGTGCAATTGATACATAATAACTTCCGGCAGGTAAATTGATGTCGGCCATTGGACCGTTGGTGGCCTCATTGCCTGTTGTTACTAAAATATCATCGGCGGTATTTGCCAAGGTTCCGTTGGTGTCGTAAACTGTCCATGTAAACCCACCCGGATAGGTCGCGTCGACCAATTCGAAATTGACCGCACCTGTTGATGTTCCATAACATTCCACATCGCTTACATTGGTCACATTAATCGTAAAAGTGTTAGGCTCCAACAAGGTTTCGGAAGCCGAGATGATACAGCCTGTATCGATGTGCCTTGCCAAAATGGTATACGGTCCAGCCGCCAAACCTGGGAAGACATTGGATACTTGATAGTTCGAACCATTATCGATACTATATTCGAATCTCGAAGGGTCCCCTAACGTAGACACTACGCTCATGGTCAATTCCCCGTCGTTTCCTGGGTTACATGTAACCGTATTCGTGATGCTGACCGAAGCGGATATCAATTCGTCAAACGGATTTACAATGGCAGTCGTGGAGCCTAAACAGCCGTTGCTATCGTACACATTGATGGTATAGCTTCCACCAGCAAAATCGGTTTCAGTGTACACGGGATTCGTTCCAGATTGAACAACTACCGGAGCCTCTATGGGTGCCGTGTTCGGGTCGTCCTCTTCTATAAATTCATACCTCACGTAAGTTCCTGAACCACCTGTAATTGCCGAAGTATCTATGGTAATCGTTGCGTTGTTTTCGTTGTTTCCAACCGTACAGGCAAATTCAACCACCGATGCATTCACATTGGTGATGATTTCAGGCTCTGTAATTGCCTGAGTGATGTCCATTGAACAACCATTGGCCGCGGTAACCCTAATGGTGTAGGTGATTCCTGGGGCAATCAAACCTTCCAACCCTTGGAACGTGGCCCTTGTGGCCGTACTGGTCGTTGGTGCAATAGGGAATGTTGCACTGCTTCCAGGTCCGGAAATTATTTCATAGGAATAAGGTCCGGTGCCCACATCCGTACTCGTTACGGTTATGGATCCGTCATCGGCCCCGTTACAAGTAACATCCGTAAAACTGGAAACACTAATGTTTGGTAGTACCGCTGGCGGAACATTGACCACGATGCTGCCCAAACAATTGGGTATCGCCGTACTTGTATCATATACCGTTACAGTATAGTTGCCGTCAATACTGGCACCTGTCCATGTGATACTTGAACCGCCCATTGCTGTTCTTGCTTGGTCCACTGCTCCGGGGCCATCAATTTCATAATCGTAGGAACCAGATCCCGCGGTCACATTGATTGTGATTTCCGCATTGTTGGCAGGAACTACCTCACAATCCAATAAGGTTGTCAACGTAGCATTGAACTGTAAGGGTGGTTGAATATCAAATGTTTCAGTAACTGAACATCCATTTACATCCCTAACCTCTATAGTTTGTGCCAAACCAGAGCTAAGGCCTGTTACCAAGTATTGGTTGCTGACATCAAAGGTAAAGTTTTGGAAGGCATTTCCATTCACCCTTATCTGGAAAGGGGCCGAAGCTACCAATGGATTATCCAAGGTTACACTTACTTGGAACATTCCCTCATCGGCACATTCATCAACAATACTCAAACTAATTATTGGACTTGGATCTTCCAATACCGTGATAGGCCTTTGGAAAATACAACCATAAGCATCCTTAACATACACGATATAATCACCGGCTTCTACATTTGCTGTGGTGTTATTTATCCATCCCGCATCAGTTGTCAAAGGAGCAGGGGCGGTATCCAGTAAATATTGATATTCATACGGAGCCGTTCCGTTTCGTCCCGCTGCGGTAATGATGCCCGCGTTGAGGTTACAATTGTCGTTTTGTGGAGAGGCGACATCCAAATCCAGCGCAAAGGCGGATTCACGTATCGTAAAAGTACCTCCATCTACGGAACAACCGTTGTTGGGTCCGCCCACTTCCGTAAGCAATAAATAGTATTCCCCTGGAGGCAAGGTCGCAAAATTGCTTACCGTAACGGAACTGGGTGGGTTTACACTGGATGTACCCATATACCCGGTTGTTATGTTGGATTGCCTGTTGAAAACTTCATATTGTACATCGGTAGCAGCAACATCAAACCCAGAAAAAGTAAAGGATACGTTACCATCTGCGGAACCTGTACAACTTACGTTATTAACAGCGTCAAGCGTAGCCACCATGGATGATGGCGTGTTGATGGGTGCAGCGGCCTCCTCAAAATAATAACAATTGGTGGTCAAATCGAAAACCACAAAAGTATACGTGATGCCAGGTGTAAGTCCGGTAAACGTTGAAGTAAAGCCTCCAAGAACATCCGGAGCCTGATAGCTACTGGAATAAGGAGCCGAATACGTTTCCAAAATGGCAAATTCGTAGTTCCCACTTCCTACGGCAGCACCAACAGATACTACGGCCGTTCCCCCTACCAAACAATCAACCGTGGCCGTAGATACATCAATATCCAGATCATTGGGAGGTGAGGCAATGATTTCGGTCGTGTAGGAAGCACAACCATTGGCATCCACTACGTCAATTTGATAAATACCGAATTCCAATACCGTAAACGTATGGTCACGCGTAGACGGTGTGGTGGTATGGGTTTGGGTTGGAATCCCGTTGTTACCCGTTAAAATATAGGTATACTCGGCCGTTCCGCCTGAAACGCCTGAAATAGAAATTTCTCCCGGATTTGTGGTTCCCAATCCAGCATCACAGGTAATTGGTACATCCGAAGTAGTATATACAATAGGGCTTGGTTCAGCAATAATTACAGGAAAAGGAGCGGAAACACAACCCTTATCATCTGTAATGGTCACCTCATAATTGCCCGCAGGCAACCCAGTGGTCTGGGTTCCGTAATTGGTAGGGCCAGAAGTTTCCACTACATTGATTACATAAGGAGGCACGCCCACAGAAGTATCTATTTGAACATCCAAAGAGCCCGTGCTTTCACCATTACAAAGAATATCTGTTGGAACTACATTCGCAATTACGGGAGTTTGGGCTTCCGTAATGGTAATAGGATTTGTTACCACCACACAATTTACGGGCGTAGAGGTATCCGTAACCCTAAAAACAAAGTTCCCAAATAGGTTGGTCGTAAATACGTTCCCGGCAAAGTTCGTATTGGAAAAAGTAGTTCCCCCATCATTGGACCATTCGTATGAATAGGTTCCAGAACCTCCGTTGGCATTTATTGTAACGGATGCATCCACCAAACACGTTAAATCGTTCGTTAGGACCGCGTTCGCAGTCAATTGGGGATTTATCGTTACCGTTTGGGTATTGGCCGCCAAAGGACAACCTAGGGCATCCCTTACTTCAATATCATAAGAACCTGCGGAAAGATTACTAAAGGTATATGTAGTGGCTGTCGTTGGTGTTGGAGCCAACCAAGGACCGCCGTTTATCCTAAACTGATAGCCTCCGTTGCCACTGGTAACGTTCACTACAATCTCACCATCGTTGTTTCCACTGTAACACGTTGTGGGTTCTGCCGTAAACACAATTGGGTCGGTGGGATTTATGGTGAGCGGGGCGTCAATTATATCCTCGCAATTGTTTATATCACGCACACGCACCAAATAATCGCCCGGGGCAAGTCCGCTGAAAGTGGTATTGCTGCCATTAGTGGCAAAATCAAAACCTGCAATAATGCCTCCTACACCATCTTCCAGTTGATACCTATAGTTGGGGGTGCCACCCATAGCCGATGCGATGATAACTCCTCCATCCGTACAAGTAGCCTGACTAATGATCGTTGCCGAAGCAACCACAGGAGTAGGTTCGTTAATCGTTTGGTTCAAGGTAACCGTACAGCCTGCAATTGGGTTATCCACATCCCTGATAGAAATTGTATAGTTCCCCGCGGAAAGACCGGAAATGATCTGTGGGGACGTTGTGGAGCTACCCAATATCGTAGAGAAGTTGTCCAAACTATATTCAAATCCCCCAGCGCCAAAATTATCTACGTCAAAAGAAATGGAGCCATCCGTATCTCCATTACAGGTAACATCCATGGCAGAAACAATGGAGGCCTCAAATGCGTTGCCCGGTTCAACAGTTACATCTATGGTTACCGTTTGTGGGCATTGTTCCGGAAGTTGTGTCGCGACGATATTATCGATAACAACATCGTTTCCTGCAGTTGCAGTTCCAATGGTCCTTATTACTATATCCAAATTTGTCTCCGCACCTGGATTTAATGTGATGTTGTAATTTTCCCAGATATCAGGATCCGTACTCTTTGGAATATTACCTGTGGGTATGCTTGCTATGACCGTGCCCGATGAGTTTACCAGTTGAACATCCAGATTGGCATCAGCCCCTGTAGAACCAACAAATTTGAGATTAAAAACATCAATGGAAATGGTAATGTCCCTATTTGGAACCACTTCGATTCCCCTTTTGGCATAAACAATACCATTTACACCGGCGACCCCACCAATATTTATAGCAAGGTATCTACCATTTGGGTTTCCGGATTGTTCGTTGGGTACCAACCATGTATAAGGGTTCACAATGGTATTTGCCACAGAGTACTCCCCGTCCTGTATATGGGTGTCCGTACCAAAGCTAGGACAACTACTTGGGCTTCCGTCTTGAGGTTCAAAACAGAATAATGGGTCTATTTCCGTAATGCTGGTTGGCGCACCAACACCAAAATCCTCACGTAATAAAACACTCGGAGAAGGAGCCACATTACTGATATAATCTACCGAAATCGTATGGGTGCCGACAGGAACATTGGTGAAAATATTCGAATCTGCAGGTGTATTTGGCGTCCCATTCAAGCTATACGTGTAATCCAAGCTAGGATCGTCCGTTCCTATGGTTACGATACCCGTTCCATCACAGGAGTAATCGACCGTTGGGGTCAAGGTAACATTGGGAGGTGTTGGTGCCGGATCAATTGTTACGGACATTGGGTAAGTACAACCGTTGGCATCTTGCACGTATAGCGTATGTGTACCTGCCAATAAATAATCAATGGCATTCGCCCCATAGGACAATCCTCCGTCAAAACTGTAGGAATATGGTGCCGTTCCTCCTAGTACATTGGTAATCCGTACCTCAGCACCGGCACTTGGATTACATTCGATCAACTGGGTAACGGCAGCGGAAGCGGACAAGGTAAAAGGTTCCGTAATCGAATATAACTGACTTAACTCGCAATTATTGGCATCCCGTACCCGAACCGTGTAATTCCCCGTGCCCAGGTTATTAAAGGTATTGGTTGTTTGATAGGTTGCTCCGTTATTTATACTATAACGATAAGGAGCTTCCCCACCACTTGCCACAATGGTTATGGTTGCTTGGTTTTCTCCACTACAAAGAATTGGTGTGTTGGATACTGAAAGGGCCAATGGAGCATCTTGAACAATATTGATGTCATAGCTGGCTTCACAGTATCCTGTGATTCCGTTGTTATCTCGAACATAGACATCATAGTCTCCCGGAGCACTTACGGTAACAGGATTCGTCGTTGAGAAATCACCTGCAGTTGGTGTAACACCATCGGCAACAACAGCGTATACATAATTTCCGTCTCCACCGGCTGCTGTAATATCAATATCCGTATCCGAGGTACATGCGGTAATATTGCCAGCACTGGCAATAAGACTAAGTTCAGGATTAATTGTTATGGTTTGTGTATCCGTACAACTATTTCCGTCCCTAACATTGATGATATAGGTTCCAGGGGCAAGGCCTGTAAACACATTTGATGAGCTATAACCACCTCCGTTGATATTATATTCAAAATTACCATCGCCTCCTGATGTAACATTGGCCGTTATCGTCAATCCAACCGCATCGTCATAACAGAAATCATTGGGCGTTACTGCCAGTACAGGAGCGGTTGCCGGGTTTATATCAAAAGTAAAGGGTACCGCACAATTGTTGGCATCCGTAACGGTGCCCGTATAGGTGCCTCCTTGGGTCAATCCATTAAATACGCCATTCGTATTGGTGCCGAATAGCGAGGTATCCGGATTATAAAGGGTATATTCATAGCTTCCCCATCCACCCGATGCAGCAACGATTACACTACCATCGTCCAAACACGTGGGTTGCGTTACCATAGGTGCAGCTACCGTCAATGCCGATGGAGGTCCTTCCAAGGTATGGGTCGTATTGTACGTACAATTGGTATCCGTATCCAAAATGTCCAAGGTGTAATTGCCCGAGCCCAGGTTAGGAAGGCTTATTGTGGCCTGAACCCCTCCCGTAGCAACAGTTCCGGAAGGTCCGGTTACGGTATAGGTGAAATTTTGTCCGGTTTGATAATTAACGTTGAACTGTATCGTACCATCGGTCGCACCAAAACAGGAAACGGGAGTTACCGTGATACCACTCATGGTAATAGGTACAATAGGTGCTATGGTATGGTTTTCTTCGTAAAAACAACCATCGGCATCCGTTACCCTAATGGTATATGTATCCGGGGCCAAACCGTTAAAGTCGGCCGTATTTCCTAGAGTGGCATCCGGTGCTATCGTTGAAGGGGCAACAATCTGAATGGTCAAAGGAGCGGTCCCCCCAATTGAGGTAACCTGTAAATCTACCGTACCACTTGGACAGGTTATTTGGGATTCAACAACCGTAATATCCGTTGGAGGGTCCGTTGGGTCGATGATTATTGGAGTTGTGGCATATACACATCCCGCAGCATCCCTAACCGATACGGTATAGGAACCGGCGGTTAAATTTTCAAATCGATGTGCGTTTGGGGTCGAATCGGGAATAAAGTTTATTCCATCGATACTATAGCTGTAAGGTGCCGTTCCTCCGGATACATTCTGGGCCTCTATAATGCCATCTTGCAAACAGGAATAATCCTGAACTAATGCTGATTCCGCAAATAATGCATTTGCCGGACCGCTTATAGTATGGTAATACGGATAGTTGCAGTCCGCGCTTCCTCTACGCATATTGACCACAATGGTGTAGTCGCCAGGCATGAGGTTTCCAAAATAACCAGAAGCATTGGCGGCAATCGCATCGTTGATATCAAAATTATCGTTGATCACATCGATTTGTGGAATGTCAATATCGAATAGATAGTACGTAAGTTGGTAGCCATTATCGTCCAAAAGATTCATCTGTATGGACCCCGAAGCATCGCCAAAACAAGCTTGGTCTTCAATGGTAGCGCCTGAAAATTCGGCTGCCGGTCTAAATTCAATAGTAACCGTGTTGGAAAATGCAAAACAATTGTTTCGATCTACCACCACGAAGGTGTAATCACCGGGATTATAGATATCGAAGATTTGGCTGGACTGGAATTCGGTCGCAGGTATATCCTGGGGTGTTGGGTAGGAGGTAACTATAGTACCCGTTTCGTCCTCATAGGACCAAATAGCGTATCTATGGGGTGTTTGGCCCCCAGTGGAGCTCATGAGAATATTTCCTTCCCTACAGGTGATGTGTTGTGAGACCCGCGCCTCTATTTCCAAATCATTGCCGTCGACAAGGGTTACCTGCTCCGAATGGGTACAACCATCTTGGGTACGGGCAATAACAATATAGTTTCCTGCATTCAGGCCGGAAAAGGTAAAATCATTGTCTATCTGCGCGGTTTCATCATCGATCAAGGTCCCTAGACCACCGTTGGAACCATCGTCCAAACGAAGTTCATATTCATAATTGGGCTCGGCATTGTTAATTTGAATGTTGATACTTCCCTGTGATATACAATTGGGGTCCGTATGGGATACATCAAAAGTTACGTCCCTATCCAAAACTCCAATGACCGGAGTCCTAAAAATACAGGCATTGTCAATAGGATCTCCATTTAGGTCCAACTGGGTAACCTCCACCACATAACTGCCATTTTCACCCGCGTTAAAATCAAAACTAGGCCCATTGTTGGCACTGAAAGAAATCACGACGGTATCCGTATCGTCATTTACCAATTGGTATCCATAGCCATTCCCCAAATTGGTGATCGTGATGTTTCCGGGATTGGCACAAATGATGTCTTCCTTGGTATACTGGATGTCCAAGTTGTTTCTAAATACGTTGAAGTAGAAGCGACTGGTACACCCATTTTGATAGGTGACAGAAAGCCTGAACTGGCCTTCCGTATTCGCCGTATAGGTATTGCCGGTTGCCACTTGGTTCCAGGTACAGGTCAAGGCCCTATTGGCACAATCGTCCCCAGAAGGGCTGCAGCTTCCTTCGTCCAGCTGTTCCCAAACAATGGTTTGTGCATCAATAATGTTAATTTGTAACTCCTTTGTGTCCGCAGCGCCACATAGAAACAACTTGGGCAACATGGCATTGTCCACACTGCATTGAACAATTTCACCGGCGATATCGTTGTAAGGATCCGTATCATTATTGACGGCGTTCATCAACTCAATTATAGGGTTGGGTATCAAACCTGCTCCATAGGGAGTGACCGTAATGATTTCCTTGAACCCCTTACAAGGGTCTGCTACTATCTTGTCCACGATATAAGTACCCACCTGCGTAACAACGATGGTGCTTGGGTCATTATCCGGGTCACCATCGGTAATGACCGTATCGGTCGCGTCAAATTGATTGTTTCCGTTATCGTCCCTTACCCATACATATTCGTCAAAGCCATCTCCGGCATTCAATATGGCCGAACTTCCACATAGTTCTACGGTGCGTTGAAAATTACAGTCCGAAAGGTCATCCAATAGGAAGTTTGTGGCTCCAGGAACCACAAAACCACAAGCATTGAAGTCCGTTACACTGGGGTCATCTGTAACCATAGCGGTATTTTCAACTCCTTGATACGAGGAGTAGGCCAAATTCTGAATCAAATCCGAACATGCATCAATAAAATCGAAACAGTTTTCTGCAACCTGAACCCGCATTCTAATAGAATATTCAGGTCCATCCTCTTCTACCAGATTATTTGGAATCGAAAAAATAACTTCTCTTGAAGCAGGTGTATATACGTAAGTTACCCCTGGAGGTAACGCAAAATCAGATGGTATAAAGTCTGTTCTGCCGTCAGGCGGAGAAACATTTATTGGTAGGACATCTCGAATGGTATAATTGTCCGCATCATCATTCCCAATATTTTGAAAGGATAGTACATAATCCAAAACTTGGCCCAAATTAACTCCCTGACCGGTAATGTCCACACCGCCAGGAGTGTTAACCCGTTTTTCCAAAACAATATTTGGAGCGATAATTTCTATATCGAACGACGTAAAAAAGATATCATATTTGTCCTGAGAGGAACTTGCCCTCAATACGGCACTAGTGGCATCGTTTGGTATGACATTGTTGAATTGATTGTTTATCTCAAAAAGATCTATGTCCCAACCCAAGGTATTGATACTATTGGGGGTTCTATCTGTAACCAATGCGTCGTAACGAGTAATATTTGAGTTGAAAAAGTTTGTAGCTGGGTTTAATGTATTGGATAAAGGTGTAAAGACGCCACCACCAAAGGCATCGATAGCCAATCCATCGCCTGATATCCTATTATCCCCTTCCAAAGCAGCAACACCAATTTTGGCGTTCACAGGAAAAGGAGCCGGTAAACTGGTGAACCCACTTACCGGTATATCAACAGTTTGTCCAGATGCAATTCCTGCGTATCCATCAAAAGTGGTGATATATCTACTGCCGGGAAGATTTGGATTCTCATACACTACAACCAATTTCCAACCACCAGAAATACCGCCAGAAATACCACCTCCCAAACTGGCCCTAACATTTGCCACCGTATATTCTCCGTTTGGATCCGGTAACGCGGTAAGTATACTCGTTACATCCCTGTATGCTGCATATGGACTGTAATAACCAAAATCTGCATCCCCATTGCCGTCGAACAGTATTTCATCGGCGGTTATGTCTTGGTAGGCACCGCCCGGTACCCTAAACCTGATCTGGTCAATAGTACTACGATCCGGATTTACATAGACGGCGGACCAATACAAACCGGCATATCGAATTAAGGAACATGTAGGATCTGGAACCGTTAAAATTGCACTACTTGAGCTGAAGGTACTTGGGTCACCATCCACGTCAATATATTGCATGTCTAAGTTATCATTGTACTCAGAAGAACTGCCGGTCAAATTGTACGGTTCGTTTGGAGAGGTTGCAGGTATTGTAACCGTTACCCTTCTCCATCTTCCATTAATGAATTGCCACTCCTGTCTTGTTTCCTCTTGGGTTTGTCTATTGACAATGTTGTTGCCTGCAAAGGTTAGTTCACCCCTAATATCCGCGGAATACCTTACCTCAAAATTGTTCTTTACCTGTGAAAAAGTTGAAAAAGTTCCGATTACCAAAAAAATCAGAAACAATGAAACCCTCAATAAAGAGATTCTAATATTAATATTTGGAACGGTAAACTCCAAAAAGGTAGTTTGTTTGGTCATAGCACTATGTTCTAAAAGCACTTCGAGGGATTCAATTACAAATCACTACAGAATATGCCAATAACAAAGATTGTCCATACTAGGAAGGTTTGAAATTTATTGTTGTGGTCTGAAAGCTATATGTTGTGAAAAGTGGTTTGCAGAGGGTATGTGAAATGAGATCTCCCTGTTTTATGGTATTTATGACCCATGGAACATCTAGAAATTTTAAGAAAAATCAGGTTTAAACGAGGTCTCTTTGGTGGGTATAGAAAAAAAACTATTCTTAGTTTAGGAATGGTTTTAATCCTTCCGATTAAGAATTCTCCTTTACTGAAAAACAGATGGCTTTCGCCGTTAAATTTTGTTCCAAAAAAAAGACCAAGAAAAATTTCTTGGTCCATTTAATTGTGTTTTTCTTTTAACTATGCCACTTGCCCGGGGGTAACCCTCATAATCCACATTTTTTCATCATAGGCATCGTTCAATTTAGAATAATAGGATATTAGGGCATTTGTCCAGGAATCATGTTTTTTTAAGTAAACATACCTCCAATTATTTTTGGGATTGATAAAATAGCTGGCGCTGAGTCCGTAGGAATTTAAAAGCGCCACAAACCTATTGGCGTTTTTTGGGTTTGCAAAAACATTGGCGATGATATAGTAACCGGACCCGATACCATCAATTTCGTAGTTTTCAGGTTCCGTACCGTTGGCAGCCAATCTATCCTGTTGTACTACATTTTTACGAAGTACGTCCGTATCGTATTTGGAAGATTTCTCCCTTAACTTGTTTACATTGTTCACATAGGCTTCGTTGGTGTACCTGTTCTCAACGTTCATGATCCAGGTTTTGCCGTCATAGGCTCCGTTGAAATTTGAATCGTGGGCGGCAACTGCTTCCTCAAAAGTGTCATAGCGCTGTAAATACACGTATTTCAATCCGTTGTTTGGGTTGTCAATATAATCCGCCTGAATTCCTTTGGCATCCAAACTATTTAAGAATTTGTCCAGATACTTGCCCCCCTTGTAGACATTTGCCACCACATAGTAACCATCGGTTACATTGGGCAGGTCATTGAACTTTCTGCTTTTCACCCGTTCCTGAACCACTGTTTTTTCCTGTTCCTGGTTTACCTTATTTTTCTGTGGAGGGGTATATGCCAGCACGTCTTTTTTGGTTTCTTCCCGTCTGATTTCCTGCTTTGGTCGGTTCGTTCTGGACACCTCGGTATTCACTATGGCATTGGATGTACCTTTCTCTTCGAACGAATTGTTGCTTTGTGTCACATCATCCATGGCTTTTGAAGCGGCATTTACATTGGTGGCCAAGGCGTCTTGGGCCGATGTATTCCGATTGGTATTTTCTGCTGGTTTTATTTCTCGCTCCCGAGTATTTTGTGCCGATGCCAATTTTACATCGGATTCGTCACCCCTGAAGATTTCTTCGGCCCTGCGTTCCAAATCGGGACGTTCGCCATTGGTTTCGTTCCTAACCATTTTCATAACCATATTGAACCTTCGTTCCAGGTCTGCCTGTCTATTGGCCTCCAAGGAATCCTGCCGAAACATCAACTCTTCAATAATGGCATCGTTTTCGGCCAATTTCCTTTTCAGCTCCTCAATCTCATCATTCGTAGCAATGTTCTCCGGTTCAAAATCATTTTTAACCAAATCGTCTTCAAAATCATCTTCCAACATAACCCTGTCCTCGGTCAGGTTCGGTGTGAAGGAATAGGCAAAGGAAATTTCATGGGTAAGTCCAAAATTGTCAAAGTTGTTTGACAAGCCCTTCTCCATGGTATACCCCAAAGAAATCCGTTGGTTAAGATTAAATCCTACCCCGGCGGCAGCTCCATAAAAACTATCATAACCACCTTGGATCCAACCTATTTTTGGAAGGTCCAAAATTAAGCTTCCCCCTAAGGTGATGTTATCCTCTTCTCCATCCATTCGAACCCTTGCCAACGGCATCAAACGCCCCGCTTCCAGAATTCCGGAACTATTTTTAAACTGATGGGTATATTGCAGGTGTCCGGAATAGGTTTTCTCACTAAAATCCGTAAGGGATTCACTTGTTTTTAAATTATAATCGAATAGGTTTTCTGCAAAGGCACCAATATCAAAATTTCCGTAGGATAGGTTAAATCCCGGTTGAAAGGATAAAAGGTTCTGGTCCTGGAATCCCGCCAAAAATGGATCTTCCTCTACCGTTGTTGCACGGCCTTCGTCAAAACCACTATTGTAATAGGAAAGATTGGCCCCAAAGGTAAAATTGCTTTTATCGCTCAGTTTTACTCCGTAGGCGTAGTTTGCCAAAACACCATAGTTACTCAATGCCCCCAAACGCTGGGTATACAAACTCAATCCTAAACCGGTACGGTCGCTGATCCTACCACTATAACTCAAGAAATAGTTTTGGTTGTTATCGTCAAATTGTACCGATTGGTTCCTGTGCAATAAATTGATGTACGATTTGTCTTCCCGTACCGTAGAAAATGTTGGGTTTATCAAAAACCGATTGTATTTCAACAGGTTTTGGGAAGGTACCTCGTACCCAAAATAAGGATTGTCTTCCTGCGCTTGGGCCTTAGAAAACCCAAGGGCAAGAAGTACAAATAATAGTAGTATACGTGTTTTAGGTAGCATGTTTGGTTTTAGCGTATTACAGTGATTGTGCCCTGTTTCAGCACCTCGTTGGCATTTCGAATCTTATAATAAAACACCATGTTCTGCTTGGTAAATGCCGTTGAGGTCTGGGGCCAATTATTTTTATAGTCAAACTCATTTAACACCTCTTCTCCTTGGCCATTGTAAATGATTACGTTTACATCGGCCCTGTTGGAGTAGGAATTGGGTATTACCCATTGGTCATTGATTCCATCGCCGTTTACGGTAATGACATTGGGTACTTTGAACGTATCCAATATGGATACTTCAAACTGCCTAACAATATCACAATTCCCAATACTTGCTATCAGCGTGTACGTTCCCGGTTCGGTAATGGCAGCGCTGTCCGAAGTACTAATTTCCGTGTTGTTGGCATCCATCCATCTATAGGCCGTTCCGCCGGAAGCAGAAATCGTCCTAGTTGTTCCCTCAGGAATGACCATATTACCGGCCGGCTCCAAACTGATTAGGTTTTCGTCCAAAGGAGATATCGTGACTTCGTTAGAAATTAATTGACATCCGTCCCGATCCAAAACTAAACGGTATGTTCCCGTTGCGCTAACATTTAAGTCCCTGTCCGTAGTGCTTACCATGCTGCCATCCAATTGCCACTCAAACGATTCGGCCGTTAAATCCAATGAAGCGCTCAAGGTTATCAAATCACTAGCGCTACAATAGACCGTGCCTGTACTACTAATAGTAACTGTATCACCGGTCAATAATTGCACGGCTAAGGCATTTGATGTTTCGTTGTATGTATCGATAGTTGCGTTCACTGTATAACTTCCATTTTCCAAGTTGGAGGCGATGCTGATGGAGTTTCCTGTCTGACCGGATATGGTAGACCCGTCCTTTTGCCACTGATAGGCAAAGGCATCCCTAAGATCTTCCGTGACGTTGGTTTTGGTTCCATCCGAAGCAACCGCATTAATGGTCGCGACCTCCAACACTATACTTGTAGAAACACAGGAAGTATAATTTCCTGTATAATCCAATACCAATTCAAAAGACGCCGGTGTAACCACCGCCGTAGTTTCCGAGTTTTTGCTAGTGCTGCCACAACTTCCCCCTGTTTCGGTAACCTGGGCATAGTAGTTGCCTGCCTCGGTAACGTTCAATGTGCTGGTAGTTTCACCCGCGATTTCCCCACCGTTTTTAAACCATTTGTAGGTTGGGGAACTTGCATCGGTAGCGACGGATAAGGTCTGAGGCATCGTTGGGAGCAAGACCACGTTTTCCGGGTTGACCCTAGTAACGGAATATGAGCCCGGATTGCTCATGGCAACCGGCGCGGAACGCTCGGTACAGATACCTGTCCCTGAAATCTCAACCGCATAATCCCCTTCAAATCCCGCAACACCTCCATTAACGGTATAGGTAGTTCCGATGGCGCCCATAATGGCAACATCGTTCTTATACCACTGATAGCTCCAAGCCGCATCGGTTTGGTCAATGGACAATATTTCGGAATCCGTTGGACAGAGTACCGTTTTGCTTGGTGGATTAATTGCAATACCAGAACCTGTACCGCCAATGGTAACATCCACAATGTTGGAATCCGTATTTCCGGAACCCGTACAATTGGGGCCATAATCCACGTAGGCATTGTACATACCACTTTGGGTGACGTTCAATGTGTGCCCAGTCTGGCCTGTAAGCAGGGTTCCGCTTCTATACCAAATATACTGATAGGTTTCAGGATTGGGAATGTTATCCACCTGAAGAGTAATTGGCCCTGTAGCACAAACACTTCCCGGGGGTACACCGTCCCCTAGTTCGCTAATGTTCAGGTTATTGGTGATGTCCATGTAGTACATGTTGTACGTGGGGGATTCCGTTCCAATCTTTACCGGGTCGGTACTTCGTACCCGCATTTTGTAGTTAAGACCTCGAGTGTCCGTTGGAATGGAAAAACTTACATCAAAGTCGTTCACGGTATTTTTATCTGTTACCGTAACCAATTCAGTAGGCGCCGAAAAGCTACCGTTGGCATCGGATAGTTCCAAAATAAATTCGTTACCGGCATTGGCCGTACCGGCCCAAGTAACGTTCACAAAGTATTCGTTAAAGCCCCCATTACCCGCGCAGATATACCCCCAAACGGAGTTACCGGCAAGATTGGGATTATCCGCAGGTTCAGGTGCATTGATGATAATGGCCTGGGCAGAAAGCTGTAGGAAACCCAAGAACACAAGGAGGGTGGTCAAGTAGTAAGATTTGTAATTTTGTTTCATAGTGATGTGTGGTTTTGTGCCCCAAATGATAGTGATGTTGTAGGTCAAACACTTTAAACCTTTGGTACTCAAAACAAATATGACACAAATAACGCGCGTAGGGTATTTATTGTTGTAGGCCGATTCATTTTTGTTGTGAAACGCATTTTGTACAAGGTGAACCTTTTTTAATCTTAGGTTTTGCGGCAATTTTGCTACTTTTGTAGCTTGAAAAAATACAACATGAGCGAGACATCCAAGTCTTTGAATTTTATTGAACAGATCATAGAGGAAGATCTGGAAAATGGTTATTCCAAGAGCGATTTACGCTTTCGGTTTCCTCCCGAACCCAATGGCTACCTGCACATAGGCCACGCGAGTTCCATTTGTCTAAATTTTGGTTTAGGCCTTCGGTATCAATCCCCTGTAAATCTTAGGTTTGACGATACCAATCCGGCCAAGGAGGAGCAGGAGTTCGTGGACGCCATCAAAAAAGATGTTTCCTGGCTTGGTTTCAAGTGGGATACCGAGCGGTATGCTTCCGATTATTTCCAGCAGTTGTATGATTGGGCGGTTCAGCTCATCAAGGATGGCAAGGCCTATGTGGACAGTCAGACTTCTGAAGAAATGGCCGTGCAAAAGGGCACCCCAACACAACCTGGAACAAATAGTCCCTTTCGAAACAGAAGCGTTGCCGAAAACCTATCCCTGTTTGAAGAGATGAAAAGCGGGGCACACAAGGAGGGTTCGCATGTGCTGAGGGCGAAAATCGATATGGCCCATACCAATATGCTTATGCGAGATCCAATCATGTACAGAATCCTGCACAGAGCGCACCACAGAACGAATACCGATTGGTGTATTTATCCCATGTATGACTGGACGCATGGTGAAAGCGACTACATAGAACAGGTTTCCCATTCCCTTTGCACCTTGGAATTTTTGCCCCATAGAGAGCTATATGATTGGTTTTTGGACCAAGTGTACGATCCCAAAATGTTACGACCAAAACAGCGTGAATTCGCCCGAAGAAATTTGAGCCATACCGTTGTAAGCAAACGAAAACTGGCACAGTTGGTGGCCGAAAAAGTAGTCACCGGATGGGACGACCCCAGAATGCCCACCATCTCAGGAATGCGAAGAAGGGGGTATACGCCGGAGTCCATCCGTAATTTTGCCGATACCATAGGAATCGCAAAAAGGGAAAACCTAATCGATGTTTCCCTCTTGGAATTCCATGTGCGAGAAGACCTTAACAGAACGACCCCCAGGGTCATGGGTGTACTAGACCCCTTAAAGGTGGTCATCACCAATTATCCAGAGGGCCACGAAGAATGGCTGGAGGCAGAAAACAGTCCCGAGGACGAATCGTTAGGCTTTAGGCAAGTTCCTTTTTCAAGGGAATTATATATTGAGAAGGACGACTTTAAGGAGGAGGCCAACAAAGAGTTTTTCCGCTTGAAGTTGGGCGGAGAGGTTCGTCTAAAAAACGCCTATATTGTCAAGGCCGAAAGTTGCACCAAAGATACCGATGGGAATATTATTGAGGTACAATGTACGTATGACCCCAAAAGCAAAAGCGGAAGCGGTAACCCCGAAAGCCTAAGAAAGGTCAAGGGAACCTTGCATTGGGTGTCCATACAGCATGCCGTTCCTTCTGAAATACGATTGTATGACCGCTTGTTTACACATGAAAGTCCGGATACCCAAAAGGACAAGGATTTTATGGAATTTATAAATCCAAACTCCCTGGAGGTCATCACCGGGTATGTAGAGCCAAGTTTGAAAGAGACGAAGATTGGTGACCGCATTCAGTTTCAGCGCATGGGCTACTTCTGTGTGGATAAAGATTCTACTGAAGAAGAACTTGTGTTTAACAAGACCGTTGGGCTTCGGGATTCTTGGGCCAAGATCCAGCAGAAAGCGGAGTAAATCAACCAAACACAAACACGTAAGAATTAAAAATTCCAAATCCAGTGCACCCATAATTCCAATACTGGTCCAAAGCGTATATGAATAAGGTTAAACCAAGTGGTATATTTAAATTAAAAGGCCCGGTGATTAAACTTCCGCGCCTTTTTGATTTATTCTTTTGCTCTCCCCTTATCAATTGACTTGGCGTCCTTACTTTTTTTCATTTGCTCCCCGATCATATTACTGGCCGTAAAGGAAGCGACCATATTGTTCAGCATATCGCTACCAGCTTGAGGCGAATTTGGCAATAAGATCAAATTGGTATTCGTTTCTTCACCGATGCTTTGTAATGTATCGTAGTGTTGGGTGACAACGATCAAAGCGGAGGCTTCTTGGGAGTTGATGCCCACCTTGTTCAACACCTCTACGGATTCCTCTAGACCCCGTGCAATTTCACGTCGCTGGTCTGCAATACCCTGCCCTTGTAATCGCTTGCTTTCCGCTTCTGCCTTGGCCTTTTCAACGATAAGGATTCGGGCGGCATCACCCTCAAATTGGGCTGCGATTTTTTCCCTTTCGGAAGCGTTGATTCGGTTCATGGCCGCTTTCACCTGTGGGTCTGGGTCAATATCCGTTACCAAAGTCTTTATGATGTCAAATCCATATTCAAGCATGGCGTCGTTAAGTTCTGCCTTTACCGCAAGTGCTATATCGTCCTTTTTTACAAAGACATCGTCCAGTTTCATTTTGGGCACTTCGGCACGTACCACATCAAAAACATAGGAAGTTATCTGTTCATGCGGGTAATCCAATTTGTAAAATGCGTCATACACCTTGTCCTTAATGACCATGTATTGCACGGAAACCTTTAGCCGTACAAAAACGTCGTCTAAGGTTTTTGTTTCAATGATAACGTCCAATTGCTGGATTTTTAAGCTTAATCTTCCGGCAATGCGCTGCACGAAGGGTATTTTAAATTGTAACCCAGAATGCCTAATGCTGCTAAACCTTCCAAAGGTTTCAATAACCGCGGCCGTTTGCTGTTTTACGATAAAAACAAAGGACATAAGTACCAGCCCTAAAATAATTACAATCGGTATTAAAATAAAGTTTCCCATGATTCCTTGTTTAAAGTTAATTTGGATGAATGTACGAAATCGTACCTTTTTATTAGTACGCTTTGTGTTCGTTTTGTTACAAATTTCATAAGGTAGTACTTTTTTGGTGGGCTGGCATTAACCGCATCAATAGCCAAAAAGCTGTGTAAAATTGTAATTCCGATACTATTTCCCTTCCTTTTCTTTGCCTCTCCATAGAAAAGGAAGCAAAAGAAAGGAGACTTTCCAGCAGGAATTTTTACTTCGTAAAACCCATCTCGAAACTCGGCCGTTCCGCTTCACGGAACAGGTTCCATCCCGAGCTTTCTCGATGTATTCTTCTGGAAAGGAAACCATACATTCAACTTTATGTTTTCAAATTGACTTCTCTAAAGTTGATTGTGATTATCACTACTACGCCAAAAAACCCCTTGCGGTGTGTAATGTTTCCAAGCCGTTTACACGAAAATCCCGGCGGTTTGTAAAGTATTCTATTCATATTATTCTTGTTTTCTTATCTTATTAAGTATCTAAAAACCGCCAAAATGAAAAATTACCCGTTTCACGCCCCACTCGCTGCGTTCCTTCTTCTGTTAACCACCGTTTTTATTCTCTTAGCGTCTTGTAAGGACGGTACTTCAACTACCGCGGAAACGGATCAAGCCGTTACTAAAATCGATGTACAAGCCGAACTTGATAAGATAGAGGAAATGCGGGATTCCTTTCAAAAGACCGTACGAGAAAAACGCTATGGCGATCTAGGAAGTTTCGTAACCAAGGACCTTATTTCCATAGGGCCGGGGAGTGAAGATTGGAACGCCTATAGAAAACTCAGGGAACAACACGGTAACAAGTTCCGTTATGACAGTATCATCATGAGCCCAAAGGAAACCGTCATCCTATCCGATACCATGGCCTATGATTTTGGGGTTAGCCGAACTTTTTACACGGATAAAACCGGTACCGTTCATGAAATGGGCGATACCTCTCTGGTACTTCTGAAAAAGGTTAACGGAGAATGGAAATTGTACCGGGAATTGGCGTCTTCGCAGGTAGAGTAATCTAAATTTTGTACTTTCAATAAGGTTTGCAACCGTAACCAGAACTATTTGTACATGCCTTTAAGCTTTTAATATTTTGGATAACAACGTTTCTGAATTTATTTCAAAACAAGAAAAATGGTCCCATGAACTTCAATTATTACGGGAAATCGTGCTTTCCTGTGGTCTTGAAGAAACCTTTAAGTGGCGTTCACCCTGCTATACCTTTGAGGGCAAAAATGTAGTTATTCTGGGTGCGTTAAAGGACTTTTGTTGTTTGAGTTTTTTCAAGGGCGTTCTCCTCAAAGATTCCGAGGGTATTTTGAAACAGCAAGGCGAAAACACGCAATCCGGGAGAATAGTTCCGTTTACCGATACTGCCGAAATCCATCGGTTAAAACCCGTTCTAAAAGCCTATGTTTTTGAGGCGATCGAAGTTGAAAAGTCGGGACAAAAGGTCGAATTCAACACCCCCGACGAACTGGAGCATCCCGACGAATTGGAAGTCGCCTTTCAACAGGATGCAGAATTCCAAAATGCCTTTCAAAGCCTCACTCCCGGCAGGCAAAAGGGATATTTGTTGTTTTTTTCGGGCGCAAAGCAATCGGCCACCAGGGCGTCGAGAATCGACAAATACCGTTCGCGCATCTTTGATGGTAAGGGCCTGCACGATTGTATTTGCGGCCATTCCAAAAAAATGCCTTCCTGTGATGGGTCACATAAGTATCTTTGAGAAAAAGTTGTTTCGCTTCTTATTAGATATGCTACATAATCCATTAAATTGTAGGCTTTTGTAGGAACCCGCAGTCTTAGTCGTGAATAAATTAAACTATCTCTTTTTGCTCCTCGCCCTGGTCGCCGAAATTGTGGGCACCATTGGTGGCTTTGGGTCTTCCGTCTTTTTTGTGCCCATGGGCAATTTTTTTTTCGATTTTCATTTTGTGCTGGGGCTCACGGCCCTGTTTCATTTGTTCAGTAACGTTAGTAAAATCGTGCTGTTCAAAAAGGGTTTGGACAAAAAACTGCTGATAAATATTGGGGTTCCATCGGTAGTCTTCGTGATTATTGGAGGTTATTTGACCAAAATAGTGGATAGTTTCATTTTGGAAATTGTGCTCGCCCTGTTCCTGGTTGGTTTGAGCCTTTTGTTTCTGGTCAAAAAGGATTTGGTAATCAATCCGAATAGGAAAAATGCAGTTTCGGGCGGTGTTCTGTCCGGATTTTCGGCCGGGCTATTGGGAACCGGGGGGGCCATCAGAGGGCTTACCATGGCGGCTTTCAATTTGGAAAAAAGCGTCTTTATAGCGACCTCTGCATTTATTGATTTTTTTATCGATTTCACAAGAACCTTTGTCTACTTCAAAAATGGGTACATTCAAAAGGAACATCTCATGTACCTGCCTTTCTTGTTGGTCATTGGGATATCGGGCACGTATTTGGGAAAACGCATTCTTCATTTTATAGAACAGGATAAGTTCAAGACGATTTCCTTGCTCCTTATCTTGTTGATAGGTGTGGTTACCTTGGTGAACGTTTTGGTCAAAACGAACTAATCCTTAAAAACAAAAACACTTTTCTTTTTGTGCCGCTTTGCGGATGGACTATTTTAGGGCAAGCATAACTTTAACCTTGCGCGTATGTCCCAAATAAAACGGATTCCAAGCATCCTTGTTTGCCTTGGTCTTTTATTGTTGTCCGCTTGTAAAAGCGGTTCAAAAACTATATCGGCACCAACGGAAAATTCCAGTTCATCCGTGGAACGGCCCTATGTGGTCCTGGTTTCCCTGGATGGTTTTCGATGGGACTATGTGGAACGTTTCCAACCTCCGTTCTTGCGTACATTCATAAAAAACGGCGTCAAGGCCTCTTCGTTGATTCCATCATTTCCCACGAAGACCTTCCCAAACCATTATACGATAGCCACCGGGATGTACCCCGATAAGCACGGGCTGCTGGGAAATTCCTTCTACAGTCATAAAAAGGACAAAACCTACCGCATTGGCAAACGGGAATTTGTGGAAGACGGGTCGTTTTATAACGGCACACCACTTTGGGTACTGGCGGCAAAATCAGGAATGGTTTCCGCCAGCTATTTTTTTGTGGGTTCGGAAGCCAATATACATGGTATCTGGCCTACGTACTACAAAAAGTACGATGCGTCCATAAAAAACGAGGAGCGAGTATCCCAAGTGCTTGATTGGCTCTCCTTGCCCGATGCCCAACGGCCCCATTTGATCACGATGTATTTTTCCGATATGGACGATGTGGGCCATTCGTTTGGACCCAATGCCGATGCTGAACTGGAACCTGTCTTGATGGCCATGGATTTAAACCTACGCAAGCTTTATGAAGGCATTAAAGCAACGGGTCTGCCCGTGGACCTAATCATTGTGTCCGACCATGGTATGGCTGAAGTGCCCAAAGAGCGATACATTCCAATAGACCCAATTATAAACAATTCCCTATACACGGTGGTGGATAACGGGGCCATTGTCAATCTTCATCTGAAAGACCCCAACAATCTTGAAAATACACTAGCGAATCTGCGCCAGAAAGAAAACCATTTTAAGGTGTACAAAACAACGAAAACCCCGGGGTTTGAATATGTTCCCAAAAATCCCGATTGGGGAGAAATTCAGGTTGTGCCCAATTTTGGCTATTATTTTGCGAAACGGGAAAAAATAGACAACGTCATTTCCAAACCCAAAACGTCCTTTGGAGTACATGGCTACGACCCTGCACATAAGGAAATGCACGGGATATTCTATGCCCAAGGCCCTAGTTTTAAAAGCGGTTTGGAAATCGCTTCTTTTAAGAACATTCATATATACCCCTTGGTATGTAAAATCCTTGGTTTGCCCGTTCCTAAAGATATAGACGGAAACCTAACTGCAGTTCAGGAGGTTCTTAAATAGCTTAAAAATAGGCTAGGCGAGTGCCGAAATCGCCTTGTTTATCCGCTCTAAACTTTCTTCTTTGCCGATCAACGCCATGATATCGAAAATATGCGGGCCTTTCATGTCACCGACCAAAACCAGACGTAATGGGGGCATGACCTTACCAAAAGACAGTTCCTTTTCAGAAATCCATTTTTTCACCTCCAATTCCACATTCTCCGAGGAAAAGTCGGTTATGCCGTCTATAAAACTTGCCAAGTTTTGCATGATTTCTTGGGTATCGTCCTTCCATTGCTTTTTAACCGCTTTTTCATCGTACTTGGTAGGTGCTACGAAAAAGTAATCACCCAATTCCCAAAAATCCGAAACAAACGTGGCGCGATCCTTTATCAGGGAAACTACCTTCTGGACATAATCATTAGATGTTGAGGTGATTTCCTTTTCTTTTAAATGTAACTGAAAGGCTTCGGCCAATGTTGCATCGTCTTTTTGATGCATATACTGCTGATTATACCACTTGGTTTTGTCTGGGTCGAAGCGTGCTCCCGATTTGTGTACCCTTTCCAAGGAGAAGGAATCCACCAATTCTTCCAAAGTAAACAACTCCTGTTCCGTTCCCGGGTTCCAGCCCAGTAAGGCCAAAAAGTTCACCACGGCTTCCGGAAAATAGCCCGCCTCCCTGTATCCCACGGATTCGTTCCAAGATAATGGAAAAACAGGAAAACCTCCCTTTTCACCATCCCTCTTGCTCAATTTGCCCTTTCCAACAGGTTTCATGATCAGAGGCAAATGCGCAAATTGAGGCGCCTGCCAGCCAAAAGCATCATACAATTGTTGGTGCAGCGCCAAAGAGGGCAGCCATTCCTCGCCCCGTATCACATGGCTGATCTCCATGAGATGGTCGTCTACAATATTGGCCAAATGGTAGGTAGGCATCCCATCGCTTTTAAAAAGCACCTTATCGTCAAGGGTGTTTGTGTCGATTTCAATATCACCACGTATGATATCCTTCAAATGTAGTTTCTCATCGGGCGGGGTTAAAAAGCGTATGACGTACTCTTCCCCGGCATCTATTCTTCGTTGTACCTCTTCGGGGGTCATGGAGAGGGAGTTGTCCAGTTTGAGTCGGTTATGCCAATTGTAGATAAAGGTCTTGCCTTTTTTTTCGTGGTCATTTCGGTGAAAATCCAACTTTTCGGCCGTGTCAAAGGCATAATATGCCTTGCCCTTTTCAATGAGGTCCAGAGCGAATTTTTTGTATAAATGTTTCCGTTCGCTCTGCCTGTATGGACCATATTTCCCTAAGGTATTGCCCTTAGCGGTTGGGGAGGACGGTCCCTCGTCAAAGGGAATGCCGCACCAGTTCAGCGAATCTACAATATATTGCTCCGCACCTTCTACGAACCTGTTCTGGTCCGTGTCCTCAATACGGAGGATAAAATCGCCCTTGTGTTTTTTGGCGAACAGGTAATTGAACAAAGCGGTCCTAACCCCGCCTATATGCAAAGGTCCCGTGGGACTTGGCGCAAATCGTACTCTAACTTTCTGTGTCATTTGACAAAGGTATAAAAAGCGATGCTGAAGGGAAAGGGCTCATTTTGATGGTGGAAATAATTTTATGGAGGCTTCCGGTTCTCGATTTAGTATCGTTAAGTCTCGGATTAAGTGCCTTTTAACAAATTTTTTCTGTCCTTAAAAACCAAAAGGGTATATCTTGGTATAAAAATCCTTTGCCATTGCAGTTTTACAATCTCATATTAGGAAAATTAAACGACTTTATTAAAGCCCATTACACCCAAAAATTGATCAAGGGGGTTATCCTCTTTTTTGCTCTTGGGCTGCTGTTTTTTTTAGCGGTAGTAGGTGTTGAGTTTGCCCTGTGGTTGAATTCGACCTGGCGGCTCGCCTTGTTTCTTATCTTTTTGGCCGTAGAGCTTTTCCTTTTATACCGATATATTGGAATTCCTCTGTTCTATCTTTTCAAACTAAAAAAGGGCATCACGCCAAAGGACGCCTCCCTCATGATCGGAAAACATTTCCCGGAAGTTGGCGACAAATTGTACAACCTTTTGGATTTGGCCGATAATACGGAAAAATCAGAACTGTTGCTGGCAAGTATCGAACAGCGCTCTGAACATCTGAAAACGATTCCTTTTAAAAGGGCCATTAACACCAAGGAACCTTTAAAATATGTGAAGTTTGCCTTGTTGCCCTTGATGATTATTGGGCTGTTGTGGATTTCCGGCAATTGGAGTTCCTTTTTTGGAAGTTATTCCCGTGTAGTCAATTACAATATGGCCTATGAACCTCCCGCGCCTTTTAGGTTCGAATTGTTGAATACACAATTACAGGTAATAGAAAGTAAGCCCTTCACCTTCCAAGTGGCAACGGAAGGTTCGCTAAAACCGGATAATGTGTACGTTGTTTTTCAGGATAAGGAAATCTTGCTACAAGAGGAAAATGGAGTATTTCAGTATACCTTGTCACCGCCCATCACATCGGGGCGATTCATGTTCAAAGGTAGTGGGATAGAGTCCAGGGAATATGGGCTGGTTGCCTTGAAGGCGCCCGCCATATCGGATTTTAACATGCGATTGGAGTATCCTGCATATATCAATAAACTTCCAGAGGTCATAAAAAGTACCGGAAACGCCTTAATACCCGAAGGAACCAAAATAACCTGGGAGATAAAAGGCCAGGACACCGAGGAAATTAAACTAGTTGCAAAGGATACGTCTTTGCTGTTTAACAATAACGGGGACGATTTCAGCCTTTCCAAAAGAATCTATGCGAATTGGGACTATCAACTGGCCACATCCAATGCCAACATACGGGAATATGAGACCCTAAATTATTCGTTTCAGGTAATCAAGGATGCGTATCCAACGGTGAAGGTGGAGCAAGTCTTGGACTCCCTTGAACCGAATATTTCCTATTACTCAGGGGAGGCCACGGATGATTATGGACTTAAAAAGATTGAACTGGTCTATTTTGAACAAGGAAGCGAGCAAGATGAGAACATTATTGAGCTGAGCGGACCAAAATCCAATTTTCATCCATTCTACTATACGTTTCCCTCTGGGCTGAAATTGGAAGAAGGCAAAAAATATGCCTTCTATTTTAAGGTTACGGACAATGATGCCATCCATGGTGGAAAATCGGTTAAAAGCACTGTGTTCTCCCAACAAATTTTAGACAATAACCAATTGAAAAACAAAGAGTTGGAGTCTCAACAGTTGCTGATTAACAACTTGGACAAATCCTTGGAAAAGGCTGCCGAGCAACGTGATAACCTTAAGGAAATCAACACTTTACAGAAAGAAAAAAACCGATTGGATTTTAATGACCAACGTCAGGTATCCGATTTTTTAGAAAAACAGGAGCGACAGGAGCAATTGATGGAGAAATTCAGCCGGGAACTAAAGGAAAATCTGGAAAAAGGGGCGAAGGACGACAAATTGAACCAGTTATTGCAAGAGCGTTTGGAGCGGCAGGAAATGGAGGCCAAGAAGAATCAAAAACTTCTGGAAGAACTCAATAAGATTGCCGATAAAATCAACAAAGAGGAACTGACACAACGTTTGGAGGAACTGGGCAAAAAACAGCAAAACTCCGAGCGTAGCCTTGAACAATTGGTGGAGCTGACCAAACGGTATTACGTTACCGAAAAGGCCGCACAGTTGGCAAGCGATCTGGAAAAACTTTCAGAAAAACAGCAAGCGCTTGCCGCAGAAGAAATTGCCACGGAATCCTCAAAACAAGAACAGGAAAAATTGAACGGGGAATTTGATAGAATCGCAAAAGATTTGGATGAACTGAAAAAAGACAATGCGGATCTAAAAAAACCTATGGACCTAAGTATCGACAAGGCGAAGCAGGCGGGAATCCAAGAAAACCAAGATAACGCGTTGGAGGAAATTCAAAACCACGAAGAGTCGAAAGAAAAGTCGGATAACGAAGGCATGGAACAAAGTGCCAATAAAACCAAGCAAAATCAAAAATCGGCCGCACAGAAAATGAAGGAAATGAGTGAAGAGCTCGGACAGTCATCCATGAGTGGGTCTTCCGGCAGTGATTCCGTGGCAGAGGATGCTGAAATGCTGCGTCAGATTTTGGACAACCTCATCATTTTCTCGTTCAAACAGGAAAGTCTCTATGATAAACTGAGCGAACAGGACAGGGAAGATATTTCCCATTATTCCGAAACTGTTCGTAGCCAAAACGAGCTACGCAGTCTTTTTGAACATGTGGATGATAGTTTGTTTGCGCTTTCGTTGCGCCAAGCAGAGCTTTCGGAATTTGTGAACGAGCAAATTACAGAGGTCTATTACAACATTGACAAGTCCTTGGAAAGCGTCGCGGAAGGACAAATATACCAAGGAGTATCCTATCAGAAATACGTGCTTACAGCATCGAACAGTCTCGCTGATTTTTTGGCACATGTGCTTGAAAACATGCAGCAAAGCATGCAAATGGGCCAGGGAAGCGGTCAAAGCCAGGGAGGATTTCAGCTTCCGGACATCATTAAACAACAACAGTCCCTTGGGGAAAAAATGGGGGAGTCTGGTAGCCAGGGTCAATCAGGACAGGAAGGGAATCAACAGGGTAATCAAGGTAAGGAAGGAAACCAAGGAGGAGAACAGGGCATTCAGGGACAAAATGGAGAGCAAGGAGAACAAGGGAATAATGGAAACGAGGGAAGTGGGCAAGGAGAAGGTGGTCAATCCGGGGAGGGTGAAAACGGTACTAATAGGCAAAACCAAGGATTCGGAAATTCTCAAGGCAGCGATGGTTTGAGCGAAAGCGAGCTGCAAGAAATCTATGAAATTTATCAGGAGCAGCAACGCATCAAACAAGAGTTGGAAAGGCAGTTGGAAAACCTCATTAATGAAGGTGATCGCAAATTGGGGGAAAAGCTTATTCGCCAAATGGAAGATTTTCAGAACGACCTCCTTGAAAATGGTATTACGCAACGGACATTAAGCAAGGCCAACACCATACAATACGAATTGTTGAAACTAGAAAACGCTTCTTTAAAACAAGGAAAAAAAACAGAGCGGGAAAGTAACAGCAACAAAAAGGACTTCATCAATCCCATAACCACCAAACCCTCATTACTAGATAATTATCGTAACGAGATAGAAATTTTAAATAGACAAGCCTTACCTTTGCGCCAAAATTTTCAAAACAAGGTAAAAGAGTACTTCAAAGGCAATGATTGAATTTTATTTTGAGACGGAGGTTAAAATTTCCAATACGGAAAAATACAGGAGCTGGGTTTCAAAGATTGTTACGACTGAAGGGTATACTATAGGCGAACTGAATTACATTTTTTGCGACGATAGCTATTTGTTGGAAATCAATCAAAAATATTTACGGCACGACACCCTTACCGATATTATAACCTTTGATTATACCACAGGGAAAACAATGTCGGCAGACATATACATATCCACAGAACGTGTCCGGGAAAATGCTGTAAGCTACCAAGCAACTTTTGAAAACGAACTTTTACGGGTAATGTCCCATGGTATACTTCATTTAGCTGGGTACAAGGACAAGGAAGAGGAGCACAAAAAAGAAATGCGCATAAAAGAAGATGAAAAAATAAAAATGTTCCACGTGGAACAGTAGAAATTATGTTTGGAGAAATTTATGATGTTATTGTAGTAGGAGGAGGCCATGCAGGGGCGGAGGCAACAGCCGCTGCGGCCAATATGGGATCAAAAACACTCTTGGTTACGATGAACCTACAAACAATTGGACAAATGTCCTGCAACCCTGCCATGGGCGGAATTGCCAAAGGACAAATCGTTCGTGAAATAGATGCCTTGGGAGGTTATTCCGGAATTATAACGGATAAATCTGCTATTCAGTTTAAAATGTTGAACAAATCCAAAGGACCGGCCATGTGGAGTCCTCGGGCCCAAAGTGACCGAATGCGATTTGCAGAAGAGTGGCGCCTAGCACTTGAAAGAACACCCAATGTAGATTTTTATCAAGAAATGGTGACGGGGCTTCTTTTGGAAAAAAACAAAGTTATGGGGGTTAAAACATCCCTTGGTATTGAAATAAGGGGAAAATCCGTCATACTTACAAATGGTACTTTTTTAAACGGTTTAATCCATATTGGAGAAAAACAATTTGGAGGTGGAAGGGCCGGAGAAAAGGCTGCAACAGGAATTACCGAACAATTGGTCGATTTGGGATTTGACAGCGGGCGCATGAAGACCGGTACCCCTCCAAGAGTAGATGGAAGGTCCTTGGACTATTCAAAAATGATTCCCCAACCCGGTGACGACAAACCCGAAAAGTTCTCCTATTTAAACACACCTGTATTAAAAAAACAAAGAGACTGTCACATGACCCATACCAGTGCCCTGGTTCACGACTTGCTACGTGAAGGTTTTGATAGATCTCCCATGTTCAATGGTAGGATAAAGAGTATTGGCCCGAGATACTGTCCGTCCATAGAGGATAAGATAAATAGATTTGCCGATAAGGATTCACATCAAATGTTTATAGAGCCTGAAGGATGGGACACTGTTGAAATATATGTAAATGGATTTTCAACCTCATTACCGGAAGATGTACAATTTAAAGCATTACGGTCCGTCAAAGGTTTTGAAAATGTCAAATTTTTCCGTCCAGGTTATGCCATAGAATATGATTATTTTCCACCAACCCAATTAAAGCACACCTTGGAAACAAAATTGATAGAGAACCTTTATTTTGCAGGTCAGATCAATGGCACCACAGGGTATGAGGAAGCTGCCTCGCAAGGGCTAATGGCAGGTATCAATGCACATTTAAAAACAAACGAAAAAGACGCTTTTACACTACAACGCGATGAGGCGTACATAGGGGTGTTGATAGACGACCTTATCACCAAAGGAACGGAAGAACCTTATAGAATGTTCACTTCGCGAGCAGAATACAGGACCTTATTAAGACAAGATAATGCCGATTTAAGACTAACCCCTAAAGGATATGAATTAGGATTGGCAAAAGAGGATAGGTTAAAAAGAATGGAAGAAAAACTAAAGAAATCAGAAGCCTTTGTTAGTTTTTTTAAAAATACCAGTGTACTGCCGGAGCAAATGAATCCAATTCTTGAGGAGGTGAAATCGGCGCCGATAAAACAATCAGATAAAATGTTCAAATTGTTCTCAAGACCAAAAGTCACCATGGAACATATGCTTACACTGGAATCTGTGTCAGAATTTGTTAGTTCTAATAGCTTGGATAATGAGGTACTCGAACAAGCAGAAATTCAAGTTAAGTACTCGGGTTATATTGAAAAGGAAAAAGTAAATGCCGATAAATTAAACCGACTTGAATCTGTAAAAATTCCTGATAATTTTGATTATAAGGAATTGAAATCCTTATCCTTTGAAGCCCGTGAAAAACTATCAGCCATAAAGCCGGTTACTATATCCCAAGCATCCAGAATCAGTGGTGTAACACCGAGTGATATAAGTGTTCTACTAGTTTACCTTGGTAGGTAAAGTCATATTGTTCCACGTGGAACGATCCATCAAATCCTTCAAAAATATATGTCAAGATATCTCACCACAAAGGATTATTTTAACACCCAGGAGGAATTTCATCTAGAATACATATCCGAACTTGATATGCTAAAAACATATCCAGTACCTAAAAATCTAGATAATTATTACGACCATCCCGACTATATTTCGCATACAGACCAAAAGAAAACACTTATAGATAAAATCTATCAATTAATTAAAAATTATAGCTTAGATAAAAAAGTCAAACTAATCAAAAAACTAAGAACTACTGAAAAAACAATTCTAGATATTGGAGCAGGTACAGGCGACTTTTTAAAATACGCCCAAAAAGATGGTTGGCAAATCCACGGGGTAGAACCAAACCATCAAGCAAGAATAAAAGCACTCACAAAAGAAATAACCCTAAAGGAATCACTAGCGGATATACCAGAGGACAAATTTGATGTTATCACATTATGGCATGTACTTGAACACATTCCAGATTTGGAAAGCGAAATAAAAAATATTCAAAATAAACTAAAACTGAACGGATACTTAGTTATAGCGGTACCAAATTACAAATCCTATGACGCCAAACACTACAAACAATTCTGGGCTGCTTACGACACCCCAAGACATTTATGGCACTTCTCCAAGGAATCAATAAAAAGACTTTTTAAACCATACAAACTGAAACTAGTTCAAACGAAACCAATGCTTTTCGATTCCTTTTATGTATCCCTACTTTCCGAAAAGTATAAAAGCAGTAAGAATAATTATTTAATGGCTTTTTTGATAGGATTGGTATCAAACCTCAAAGGCATACTCAGCAAAGAATATTCTTCCCATATATATATTCTTAAAAAGCTAAATAACTAAATAGGTAATCGCACAATAAGAAATAAAAGTAAATAAGGTTATACCATACCCTTATAATAAAAAAGGTCTTAAAATAGCTTAAAATGTGGTGAGTTAAATAACATAAACCAATAAAAAGTAAAATTTACATAAGAAATAACTATACTCTATATATTAACTAAGCTTTCTTACTTTTGCCACAAATTAATAAAAACAAAAATGAAAAAATTAATCCTTGGAATAACACTACTTACTATTCTTTCCTGTAAACAAGAAAAAATTGCGTTTGTAGACAACGTAAAACTTATGAATGAATATCAAGAAAAAATTGATATAGAAACAAAATACAAAGAAAAAGCAGAAGCTCTTGGTAAAAAGCGTGATAGTATATCCCAAAAATTTCAAGCAGAGGCTACCGAATTTCAGACAAGAGCCCAAAGCATGTCACAAAACGCAGCACAACAAGAATATGCCCAATTCCAACAAAGAGGTCAACAAATGGGACAACAACTCCAAATGGAAGACCAACAATTACAAATCCAGGGACAAACAGAAATGGATAGCGTTGTTTCCAAAGTAAAAAAGGAAATACAGGCATATGGCAAAGCAAATGGTTACAGCTATATATTAGGAGGTGGAGAAGGGGGTAGTGTGCTCTATGGAAAAGAAACCCATGACATCACGACTGAAATCATAACCATCCTAAATAACAAGTATAAAAAATAACATATTAAAGAATCAATCTAAAAGGCCACAAATTGTGGCCTTTTTTAATAACTTATGTTTTCTATCCTTGATTCTATATTAAATCTATCGTTTGGAAGGAAACCCTTAACTATCAATACGATTCCGCAAACGATAAGTATAATTCCAATACCCTTCTTTATCAAGCGAATACGCGTACCCGTTAATTTCTTCTTTAACTGCTTGGCCAACAAAATTTTAAACAAATCCGTAATGAAATAGGAAAGTATCATTGTGGTAAAAAATACTCTAATTCGGGAAGGCTCATTATCCAGGCTAGGTCCCACAATGATTATAACTCCCAACCAAAATACAAGTACACCAATATTTATAAAATTTAATAGAAAGCCTTTCACAATGAGACCTAGATAGTCACTTCGCTTAGATTTTATTGGGATTTTCGAACTATTCCTTGAACCGTGTTTAAAAAAAATAGTTATCCCATATACCAAAAGGATAACACCGCCAAAAACATAAAGACCTGGTTGATTACTTAGATTCTCAAGCAACTGGTAACTACTGAAATAAGCTATGGTAATGAATAAAATGTCCGCGATTATTACTCCCAAATCGAATACCAAAGCAGCACGAAAACCCTTAATGGCACTTGTTTCAAGCAGTACAAAGAATACAGGTCCTATCATAAAGCTTAAAATAAAGCCCAATGGAATAGCTGCCTGTATATCTTCCCACATATAAATACTACATCCTTTTTATACTTCCGCCAAAAACAGTTTTCTCCTCCAATTTGGGTGGATTCCCATATACGAGTACTTCGCCGCCCGCCTTCACAGCAGCCTTCACATACTCGCTAGCATAAATTTCCGCTCTGGAACCCGCATTCACATTAACCGTAGAGAATTTGGTCTTAAGAGATTTACCCTCGTAAACGCCTCCTGTATTAATTTGAACGTCCTGTAAATTTGCAACTCCAGTAGCTTTGACAATACCGCCTGAAACGGATTTTATCAAAAGCTGCTCCACCTCTGTTGAAACATTAACCTCTCCTCCTTCTTGGGACTTCAATTCCAAAACATCCTGAACAATCGTACCCTCTGAAATAATCCTAGCATCCTCGTTGACATCGATGACCATAATATCTTCTGTGTAATACAAATCGACAAAAGTCTTATAACCACTAAAGAACTTGGTAATCTGCATGCGAATCTTCAGAATACCATCATTATTTACAATAGCTACTTTATCCGTATTCTCACCTGAAATAACGGCCTTGTTTTCAGAAGACCGAATAAGCTTAATAGAAATCCCGTCAAAACCCTTCACCTCGGCGAACTTACCCAGGCCAACAGATACCTTGCTATCCTGTGCCCCTAAGGCGTTACCCAGAAAAATACTTAAGATTAAAACTAACTGCTTCATTTTTAAGGTTTCATACCCGATAAACGGAAATTGATTTTAAGCAATTCCATGAAACAAAATTCATTCCAAAAAGCTATCCATTCTTCCCTAATAAAGAAAAATCCAAGTGTCTCTTAATCAAATCGGTACTCTTTACCATAACCACGACCTCGTCTCCCAATTGATACATTTTCTTGGTCCGTTCTCCAATTATGGCATATTGCTTCTCATCAAAGATATAATAATCTCCTTTTATGTCCCTGATGCGCACCATACCTTCACATTTGTTCTCGATAATCTCCACATAAATTCCCCACTCCGTCACACCACTGATGACACCTAAAAATTCTTGGTCCTTATGGTCTTCCATGAACTTGATCTGCATGTACTTTATGGAATCCCTTTCTGCATTGGCCGCCAGTGCCTCCATATCGGAAGAATGTTTACACTTCTGTTCATATATATCAGCCTTAACCGTATTCCCTCCATCCAAATAATGCTGCAATAAGCGGTGCACCATAACATCCGGATATCTTCTGATAGGTGAGGTAAAATGGGTATAATAATCAAAGGCCAATCCGTAATGTCCTAAATTATCAACCGTATAAACCGCTTTACTCATGCTACGAATAGCAAGTGTATCGACTAAATTCTGCTCCTTTTGACCTTTTACATCTTCCAATAATTGGTTCAACGAAGCACTAATGGATTTCTTATCCTTAAAATTTAGCTTATGACCAAACCTGGAGATAATACCGTTCAACGCGATCAGCTTGTCCTCATCCGGGTCATCATGTACCCTATACACAAATGTTTTCTTGGGTTTCTGTTTTCCAATGAACTCCGCTACCTTTCTATTTGCCAATAACATAAATTCCTCAATGAGTTTATTGGCATCCTTGGCTTCCTTAAAATATACCCCAATAGGTTCATTATTTTCATTCAAATTAAAGCGAACCTCTACCTTATCAAAAGAAATGGCCCCTTGTTTCATGCGCTTCTTTCGCATGATCTTTGCCAGTTTGTCCATGGTCAACGTAGCCTCAACCACATCCTCACCAACCTGATAGGCCTTACCACGAATTGACACATGTTCTGGAATGTGTCCTGAACCGCTTTCAATAATATGTTGGGCTTCCTCGTACGCAAAACGTTCGTTCGAATTGATTACGGTACGGCCAAACCATTGATTTTTGATAACAGCAGTATTATCCAATTCAAAAATTGCAGAAAACGTATATTTTTCCTCATTGGGACGCAACGAACAGGCATTATTAGAGAGCACCTCAGGCAACATAGGCACCACTCGATCCACCAAGTAGACCGAAGTGGCCCTATCATATGCCTCATCATCAAGAATAGTATCCACCTCCAGGTAATGAGAAACATCGGCTATATGAATCCCAATTTCATAGTTCCCGTTTTCCAAAACGGTAAAAGAAAGTGCGTCATCAAAATCTTTGGCATCCTTAGGGTCTATCGTAAAGGTCAATACGTCTCGCATATCCCTTCGTTTGGCAATCTCCTCTTTTTTGATGGTAGTATCCAGTCCATCGGCAAAACATTGTACTTCGACAGGAAATTCATAAGGTAGCCCATACTCCGCCAGAATTGAATGTATCTCCGTATTGTGCTCCCCGGGAATCCCTAAAACTTCGGTAATCTTTCCGTAGGGGGAATCCACACCGTCCGGCCAATCCAAAAGTTCCACAATTACCTTCTCCCCATCCTTGGCTCCATTAAGATTTTCTTTTGTAATAAAAATATCGGTATACATTCTAAAATCCGAAGGACGGACAAAAGCAAAGGTTTTTTGCATATCCACAACACCTACAAAGGTGCTTTTATAACGCTCCAAAACTCTTACAATCTCACCTTCCAGTTTTTTATTTTTTTTCCTTGGATAGATATACACTTCCACTACATCTTTATGAAAGGCCTTATTCAATTTATTAAAAGGAACAAAAACATCATCGTCCATCCCTTCCACAACAATATAGGCGTTCCCTCGTCCGGTTACATCCACGGTGCCGGTATGATAGGTCTTGACATCTTCCAATACCTGATAACTACCCCTGGAAACTTCACGAATGCGTTTTTTTTCCTTCAGTTGAGCCAATCTTTGAATCAATGTATTCCTATCATGGGCATCGGTAATACCTATTTTTGCGGCAATTTGTTTGTAGTTGAAACTTTTGCTTGGTTCCTTCTCCAAAACAGTAAAAATCCCTTTGGTAATTTCGTTCTTCCTGTGATTTCTACTCTTCTTATTTTTTTTCGACATTAAAGTTTCTGTTTGTTGGAAAATTACGAATTATAATCCACTAGCACGTGTTATATCACAATCATAGTTGTTATCAACATTAAGTATATAATTATCTTTTTTCTTTAGTCTTTTAAATATAAAATGATGATTATGATAGGGTGTTAATAAGGGGTAAAACTATTTTTAAAAATACTTGACTTTATTAGATACGAATAGTTATTGACATATAATGAGTACTCAAGAAATCTAAAAATCAGGCTATTAAAAAAGTTATTAAAATGAGTTCATAACCCATTTCAACATTCATTTTTTGATAAGTTAATGTAAATTTAATGTTAATTACAAGACCGATAGTTTTGAAAAACGGGGAATACTTTCTAATAGTTTTTTTCGCGTTTTCTTAGGAATGATTGTATTGTGCATTATTAAAATTCCATACAAATTTTAATTTGCTTTTTTTTCAACAACTTATGAGTGTCTAAATTGTGAAATGTACACACGAATGAACACCCTTCTGACAATTTTTGAAAATCTATGTTGTAAACGGATCATTTTTTGTGGTCACCATGTGGAAGTTGTACCTTTAGAAGCGTTTTAACGTTCCCCCAACGCTTAAAAACATATAATACTTACAAGCGAAACCCTCATCCAGGGATTTTTTATGGTAAGTTAAATACATCTACCAAGGTAAATTTTTAAAAATCAAGCTATTAACCTAATTATAAACACATGAAAATAGCTATAGGAAACGACCATGCAGGTACCGATTATAAACTTGCCGTCATAGGTCTACTGCGTTCAATGGATATTGAAGTCGTCAATTTTGGAACCGATGGTTCCGATAGCGTAGATTATCCAGATTTCGTACATCCGGTCGCCCAGGAGGTGGAAGATGGCAACGTGGATTATGGAATTATTATCTGCGGTAGTGGCAACGGGGCTTCCATGACCGCGAACAAACATCAAAAGGTCAGGGCCGCGTTGTGCTGGAACAAGGAAATTGTGGAATTGGCCAGGGAACACAATAATGCGAACATCTTAAGCCTACCGGCACGGTATATAGCCTTACAACAAGCCTTGGAAATGGTGGAAGTTTTTCTAAAAACGCCTTTCGCCGGTGGTCGTCACGAACGAAGGATCGAAAAGATTCCTTGTATTTAGTAGCTTACTTGTATGGGCCACGGTCACCATCATCACGCACACGGACATTCCCATCCAAAGGTGGAAGGCAGGAACCTCATAATTTCAATTTTACTGAATATTCTCATTACCGCTTCACAAGTGGTAGGGGGGATCATATCTGGAAGTCTTGCTTTATTATCCGATGCGCTGCACAACTTTAGTGATGTCTTATCGCTCATCGTTAGTTATATAGCGAACGTTCTTTCCAAAAGAAAGGCATCGACCACGAAGACATTTGGTTATAAAAGGGCAGAAATCATTGCCGCTTTTGTCAATTCCGCCACATTGATCGTTGTTGCGGTTCTGTTGATAAAGGAAGCTATCGAGCGATTTATACATCCGGAAGAAGTGGAATCCAGTCTGGTCATTTGGCTGTCTTTGTTGGGTATCGCCGCCAATGGTTTCAGTGTGCTGCTCATAAAAAAGGATTCGGATAAAAATATGAACATGAAATCCGCCTATTTGCATTTGCTTACGGATATGTTGGCTTCCGTAGCCGTGTTGATAGGTGGTCTGTTGATGAAGTTCTACGAAATCTATTGGGTGGACCCATTGTTGACATTTATCATCGCTGTGTATCTCATATTTATGGGCTTTGACCTTTTAAAGGATTCTACCCGGGTATTGATGCTGTTCACGCCCAACACCATACAGGTACAGCATATCGTTGATACCATATTGAAAATTAAACCTGTAAAAAACGTGCACCACGTGCATATATGGCAGTTGAACGAAGATGAAGTGCATTTGGAAGCGCATATCGATTTTTTGGAGGATATAAAATTATCGGAGTTCGACACGATTCTTGAGGAGATAGAGGAAGAACTCTACCATACCCACGGCATCAACCATATCAACATCCAACCGGAATTTGGTAAATGCGATTCCAAACATGTGATTGTTCAGGATTGACTCGATAATTTGGGATATTGGCATTGTCAATGTGTTTAATTATCCTTGACTTACTTAAATCAGCTATTTTTAAGAATTTAAAGAGTAATTTTCTGATTTTTATAGGTTTGTACAATGGTTTACTATAAACTTTCTTTTTAATGAAAATCTATAAATCCAAAATTAGCTGGGGGCTTTTAGCTGTTCCGATGCTCCTTTTTCTAGGTATTATAGTATCCATGATCGTGAAGGGCGAAGATACGTCCGGCATACTGACGACTTCCGGTATCTTTCTCGCTGTATGCCTGTTTATTTCGTATCTGCTGCTGCATACGGAATATGCCATTGATGCCGATATATTGTATGTAAAAAGCGGTTTCGTGTATAGAAAGCACCTGGATATTTCAAGAATAACATCTGTAAAAAAGACAAAAAACATTTTTTCCGCCCCTGCGGCATCTTTGGATAGAATACAACTTACCTATGATAAATTTGGAGTTTTAGTGCTATCTCCCAAGGAAAAGGAAAATTTCGTAAAAGATTTGGTGGTAATAAATCCCACTATAAAAGACTACGTAAACCCATGAACACATCCATAAAAAGATTCAACGAATTGGATACGTCTGAACTCTATGCAATATTACAGCTGCGCAGTGAGGTATTTGTGGTTGAACAAAGCTGTGTATACCAGGATTTGGACGGTAAGGATGCAAAGGCCCTACACGTTATTGGAAAAAAGGCTGGAGAAATCGTTGCCTACACCCGTGTGTTCGCACCGGGCGATTACTTTGCCGAGGCCAGTATTGGTAGGGTAGTGGTCAAACAAAGTCAACGGAAATATGGGTATGGCAAGGTGATAATGGAAGCATCCATAAAGGCGGTTGAGGAAGAATTGGGCACAAAAACCATTCGAATTTCTGCACAGACCTACTTGTTGAAATTTTACAATTCATTGGGCTTTAAAGCGGAAGGACCCGAGTATTTGGAAGATGGCATTCCGCATGTTTCTATGGTGCGGGGAAAATAAAAAGCTTCAATAAGGGGTTTGTTAATTTTAATTTTGTACGCAATTGGAACATAGACTGTTTGATTTATATTCATTCGTTGGCATTTAAAAAAAAGTGAAAATCATTTCATGGAATTGTAATGGCGCATTTAGAAAGAAATTTGATATTATTTCAAGTTTAGATGCGGATATTTATGTTATCCAAGAATGTGAAGATCCTAGTAGAACACGTGACAGAAGATATATAGATTGGAGTAATAACCACTTATGGATAGGGGATTCTAAAAACAAAGGTCTTGGCATTTTCGCTAAATCAGATATTAAACTAGAACAACTTGTTTGGTCTAATAATTTTAGAGACCATTCTGTAAAGTATTTTTTACCTTGTTTAGTGGATAATAAATTCCAACTATTGGGTGTCTGGACACATCGCAATAACTCACCAAATTTTGGCTATATGGGTCAATTTTGGAAATATCTGGAAACAAATTTTAAATATTTCGAGAATCCAATAATAGCTGGAGATTTTAATAGCAATGCTATTTGGGATCAATGGGATAGATGGTGGAATCATTCAGATGTAGTTCAAATACTAAAGCAGAAGCAAATTGAAAGTATATATCATATTATTTCTGGTGAAGAACAAGGATGTGAAACTACACCAACATTTTGGCTTCAAAAAAATGCAGCAAAGCCATATCATATTGACTATGTCTTTTTAAGTAAGGAATTTCAAAAACCAAAATCATTTAAAATTGGGGAACGATCTAACTGGATTGAATTCAGCGATCATGTTCCACTAATACTTGAATTATAATGGGTAAAAAGTTAACTGTATACATGATTGATGGCACTGCCTATGGACCTAGATTGAGCGAAATTGGGAATTGGGTTGGAAAAGCTATTTATAGTCCGCGATCATCTGTAAATAAAATTATGGACAGAACAGAGTTTGAAAACCCGGGGGTTTACTGTCTAAAGGGAGACCCGACAGACGAGGCCTTTGACGAGAAAATTTACATTGGAGAAGCAGAAAACATCAAAGTAAGACTAAAGCAACACTTAAGCGATCCAAACAAAGACTTTAAGGAGTTTATATTTTTTGTCAGTAAGGACGAATTATTAACAAAAACGCAAATTAGATATTTAGAGTCAAGATTAGTTCAACTTGCTATAGAAGCGAGGACCGCCCAGATAGACAACGGAAATTCGCCAAGTTTGCCAACTCTACACGAAGCGGATATTTCAGATATGGAGTATTTCTTGGAACAAATAAAGCTCATCCTACCTGTCATGGGCTTCAATTTTTTGATTTCGTCGACTGTAACAACAAAAGACTTGCAACTTAATCGACATAAGTCAGAAATCCACGAGACATACTTTATTAAGACAAGGACTTTTAGTGCGAAAATGATGGAAACAGACCAAGGATATATTGTTACTAAAGGAAGTGAAGCAAAGAAATCGCTATCAAACTCTTGTACTGAGACTTATCGAAATATGCGAAGGAAGCTACTTGAGACAAAAATCATGGTTGAAGATGGGGATAAATTAATCTTCGCCGAAGACGCAGTTTTTAACAGTCCAAGTGCGGCATCTAATATGATTTTAGGCCGCAACTCAAATGGTTTTTCAGAATGGGTAAATAAAGATGGATTGACATTTAAGGAAGTGCAAGAAAAAATAAACAGCTAATATTAACCTTGCTATGGTAGCCGTCGCAAGAATCCTTTCTTGTGGTAAAATAGATACTTCGCTTCACTCAGTATGACAAAATACAAAGACAGCCAAAAAAACTATTCTTGTTGAAAACCAAGCTTTTGAATTGAAAGATTGGAATAGAACGGAAAACAAAAAGGCACGCAAACGCATGCCAATATTTTCTAAGTACCGTATTTTGATAATTAAATCTTGATCGGTTCTTTATTACTTAGGTTGATATCCTCCAACATGGTGTCCGTAAACTTATAATGTCCACGGGTAGTAATGATTCTAAATCGGTTGGACTTCATCCTGCTCAAGGTATCCAGGAACAACCATTTGGTTTTTAACAGACGGGGCTTTTCGGATTTTAGGCTGATATCGAAAAAGTACTTTCGCCCGTTTTTAACGGCAACGATGTCCGGGGTAATTTTTTCGTCGGCTCCCTTTCTACTGTAGGATTTAGGTTTTTCGTAGCCTTCCAGATCTGCCTTGATATTCTCGAAGCCCGTAGCTTCCAAATGATGTATCGATTTTTCTAAAAATTCCGTGTTTTCTGACTTGTCTAATTTTATCATACCCTATAAAATAACAAAAAACAGGAGAAATCCAAGAATTAAACCCTGATTAACAGGTTTTTAACTTAATCACACCAATACTTTGGCAATTCTATTGGTTACTAGGAAATCCAATTTTAAGACCAGATTGAAGGGTTGCTCCGCCTTGTTGTTTTTGGAATGGTACAAATAACCGGCCGTTCTTGGGTCTAATTCCTGTATCTCCATCTTTCCATGAGGGACCATACCCTTTTGATAATAATCCAACAATGAATTTCTTGTCACACCCATTGCCTCCAAAAAGGACACCAATTTGCTCCGGTTTACTAAAGTGACCTTGCACGAAGTGTACTTGTTGGCCTCGTCTTCATAGATGGCGGTTACCAAAGCATAGAAATCGGTTTTTTTGGCCGAATCAAAAAGCCACCCCTCCTTAAGCACACCTTTTTTAAGGTAATGGAGTTCAAAGGCAAAAGTGGGCAGGTCCTCGTTGATATAATCCAATTGGGCCTTTTCATCTACCAGAAAAGCCTCTTGGGTTGTTCTATGTTTAAAGATTACATCAACGCCCCGAAGTTGTTCCTGTAGGCTTTGGACCCGTTCAAAATCGTAGTGCCTCAACCCTTTTGAATAATAGGTGTCCAGCAATTCCGAGAGTCTTTTTTCCTTTCCAAGGTCCGATGTAAAAGTACTCTTCAAAACAGGGAATTACGGATTGATTTTTTTGAAAAGGACTTCTCCTATTTTTGAGATGATACCAACTACCAAGGCGTTCCCCATAAAGAAGGCCCTTTTGGTATCGCTAATACCCTTCAATTGGGTATGATCGTCCGGGAACATGTTCAAGCGTTCCAATTCCATGGGCGTCAAACGGCGCAGGCCTTTGGAGGTTTGAACCACATGTTTAAATCGCGACGGACTTTTTCCGCCCTCCCCGGTAATGATCGTTCTCGAGGCATTGTCCAAGGCATCGGGGAACACCATGGCACCCTCACTATAATTGTAATTGAATCCGTTTTTAGCGGTGCGCACCTCCTTTTTAGCCCCTTTTAAATACTCCCATTTTGCCACATCTTGTTCATCAATGAAATATTCCCTTGGAACAGCGTCTTTTTGAAGCACATCCCCAAGGACCATTTTTACATCATCATAATCGGCCTTGGTCTTTAAGGTGGTGACTTTTCCTTCCACAAAGACCCCTGTATTTTCAAAAGGCGACAGTTTTTGGCCCTTGTTAAAGTTTTCGGACAGCGAGACCAAATCACCTTCAATCAAAAACTCTTGGGACTTGGCCGAGTCCACGTGGGCGGGAAAGGCATCGGCCAAAACACCTTCCTGAAGCATCCATGTTTCGGCACCCGATTTTTTCAGTTTTTTATACATCTCCGTGCTTTTGTGATAGCCCAGAAAAAAAATACGCCTACGCCGCTGGGGCATCCCATAATCCGCCGCATTGATAACACGCCATTCCACGGCATAGTCCAGTTCTTCCAAACTCTTGAGCATGATGGCAAAATCCCGACCTCGTTGGTTGGAAGGAGATTTTAGCAAGCGGTCCACATTTTCTAAAAAAAGGTATTTGGGCGGGCGTTTTTTTTCGGATAAAATCCTGTGGATGCTCCACCATAACACCCCTTTTTTTCCGATCAATCCCTTGGAATTTTGTAGGGTAGTGGCCACCGAATAGTCTTGGCAAGGGAACCCCCCTACTAACACATCGGCATCCCGAATGGCATCCGTTGGCACTTCGGAAATATCCGAATTCACATGGTTTTCAGACCCAAATCTAGCTTCGTACACCAAGGAGGCATGCTGGGTCTTGGTGCTGGGTTCCCACTGATTGCTCCAAACCACTTCAAAATTTCCGGTTTGCTCCAATCCCAGACGAAATCCACCTACTCCGGCAAAAAGTTCTATTACACGTAATTTGTTCACACCGTTACTTTTAACCCAACGTTTAAATTTAAAAATCCTCTTTTGGGTTTTCTTTCGGGCTAATGTAACCAAATTATACAATGAGATTCAAATACCAATTCAAGTAAAAAAGATGGGATTCTTTACTTTTACAAAAAAACCACATGCAATATTTCTCTAAAAGTCTGATACTTCTTTTTGCCCTGGTCCTTGGATGCAATAGAAAAACGGTTGTAGACGACAATCTTCAGGGATACATTGAAGCAATACAAAAGGAACATGCACCCGATAAAAGGGTTGCGTTGTTCAATATTGAAGGCAAGCATTCTGAGGATGGTTGGACCCTTGTTGGTGAAAGCAACGTTCCCGATGCTGTTAGTGCCCTCAAAGAGAAATTGAACGAAGCTGGTGTGGTATATACCGATAGCATTAAAATCCTACCGGACCCTAGTTTGGAAGGCAAACACGTTGCCTTGGTGACAAATTCCGTCGCCAACTTGCGAAGCGAGCCCAAACACTCCGCCGAACTTTCCACACAGGCCACTTTGGGAACCCCGGTAAAGGTCTGGAAAAAGGAGGGAGGGTGGTACTATATTCAAACCCCTGATAAATACCTGGCCTGGGTAAATTCCGGCGAAATCTCGGTAATGACCGATGCCGAATTGGAGGCTTGGACAAACCTGAAAAAGATTATTTTTACGTATACCTACGGGCATGTTTTTTCGGGCATCGATGCCCAAACACGGGTATCCGATCTGGTCGCGGGCAGCATTTTGGAAACAACCGGGGAAGGTGTGGATTTTTATAGGGTTCGTTTCCCCGATGGCCGGGAAGGTTTCGTAAAGAAGGAAGAGGCATCATTGTATGATACTTGGTTGGGCACTCTGGACCGAAGCCAGGAATCCCTTGTGGCGACTTCCAAAACCCTCATGGGCGTACCCTATCTTTGGGGAGGCACATCTACCAAGGGCATGGATTGCAGCGGCTTTACCAAAACCATCTATTTTTTAAACGGGATGATTATCCCAAGGGATGCCTCTCAGCAAGTAAATGCGGGGATTCCTATTGATTCTACAAAAAGCTTTGACCAGCTTCAAAAAGGGGATTTGTTGTTTTTTGGACGGAAAGCAACGGATTCCACCGCCGAAAAAGTGGTACATGTAGGTATGTGGATCGGCAATAATGAATTTATCCATGCTTCGGACAGAATCCGGATCAGCAGTATGGACAGGGACGCCGAAAACTATGACGAATACAATTTAAACAGGTATCTACGAACGAAACGTGTTTTTAAGGAACAGGACGCCCTATTGATAGATTTGGCCCAAACGCCCGTGTTCAAGGATTGAAATTTAAAAGTATCGATTTGATTTTTTGACCCAAAAGACATGATTTTCAAATAGGCCCTTGGTTTTTGTATATTTATTGGTATCGCCAAAGAGCATAATTTCCTAGGTCTTATTCCAGATTGTTTGGTAAACCGATAACCATTGAAAACCTTCCGCCGATGAACCATTTACATATAACACCCAAAAGGTATTTTCCCTTTCTGACCGCAATCTTGTTTTTTACGCTTTTTTGGGGATATTCCCAAAAACCTCAAGAGGCCAAACCGCCCAATATTGTCTTTATGATTGCCGATGATTGGTCCTATCCCCATGCTGGGGCTTATGGGGATGCCGTGGTGCGTACCCCCACCTTTGATGGTTTGGCAAAAAACGGGGCCGTTTTTGAAAATGCCTATTGCGCCGCACCTTCCTGCTCCCCATCGCGGGCAAGCATTTTGTTGGGAAAATATCCGCACCAACTGGAAAGTGCCGGAAATCTCTGGTCGGTGATACCGTCCAAGTTCACCAACTGGATGCGTTTGTTGGAAGATTATGGGTATCATACTGGGAAAAGCAGAAAAGGGTGGGGCCCGGGTGATTTTGAAGCAGGAGGCTATACCCATAACCCTGCGGGCAAGGATTATGATAATTTCAAGGCTTTTTTGGAAGCTAGAGAGAATAATCGGCCCTTTGCCTATTGGTTCGGGAGCCAAGACCCGCACCGGGACTATGAAACCAATGCAGGGGCAAAAACAGGGATGGACGTAAACAGGGTGTCCGTCCCTGAATTTTTACCGGATGTTTCCTGCGTACGGAACGATATTTTGGACTATTACTATGAAGTGGAGCGCTTTGATAGGGAGTGCGGCAATATAATCGCCAAACTTCAACGAGAGGGGCTGCTGGAAAACACACTTATTGTCATGACCAGCGATAACGGCATGCCGTTTCCCAGGGCCAAGGCCAACCTGTACGATTATGGCACCCGTATGCCTTTGGCCATGTACTGGAAAGGGCACATAGAGGGAGGTTTGCGTATTATGGAGTTTGTCAACTTCGTAGATTTTGCGCCTACCTTTGTAGAGGCCGCAGGGTTGCCACGGCAAGCCGAATTTAGCGGGAATTCACTGTTGCCGCTATTTGATACGGAAGCTGCGAAGGCTGGCCGAGACATTGTTTTCTTGGAACGGGAGCGCCATGCCAATGTGCGCAAAGGCAATCTAAGTTATCCGTCGAGAGCCGTGCGCACCCATGAATATCTATATATTCGGAATTTTGAACCGGACCGATGGCCGGCCGGGGACCCAACGGTGCATCAATCCGTAGGGCAGTATGGCGACGTGGACAATTCCATCACCAAATATCTGATCATGCAAGGCAAAGGGAACTCAGAAAAGGAAGCTTATTATGAATTGGCTTTTGGGAAACGACCCGAAGAAGAGCTCTACATTCTTGAAAACGACCCTTACAATCTAAGGAACGAAGCCAATAACCCAAAGTATGCCTCGGTACTGAACCTCCTGCGAAAACATTTGACAGGATGGATGGAAAACACGGGAGACCTACGCGCCAAGGAACTAAGGACCAATTATTGGGACGAGGTCCTCTATACCCCAACCTATCAAATGGAAAACAAGGACATATCCGCAGAAATCCAAGCGTACAAACAACTCGTTCGAGACGGTGGTGGTTTTAAGGAGGTCCAATGCCTTGACCCATAAAAAAGGAGGCGCCAGCAACACAAGGATATATTTGAGGCTACACAGCGTATTTCATGAAATGACGCTGAATTAACGTTGCCCAGCCAACTTCTTGAGATTGTTTGCTATTTTGAACATTCTCTTGTGCGAGGTTCTTTCACCTATTTTCCATAACCACCCGTATCAGCGACCAAAAACATGGTCTAAATGGGCCTTATCCGGTTTGCGATTTTTGGTCATAAGACTTACAACCACATAGGTAAGCATCGACAACAGAAAAGCAGGTATTATTTCGTGTACGTCCTTTAAGGACTCATAATTGAACCTAAAGACAAAACGCCAAACAATATTCGTTAACATTCCCACGACCATAGAGCTTAAAGCGCCCATATCCGTGCCCCATTTTAAATAGAGTCCCCCAAAAATGGCCGGAAAAAAGCTTGCCGCAAATACGGCGCCAGCAAAGGCGGTTAGCTCCACAATACCTGCAATAGGGTAGAGCGTCAACAAGAAAACGAACATACAGTAAATCGCCATGAACCATTTGGTCCTGGGAATTATCTTGGATTCTTGCATCGGCTTGGCCACATGCCAAATGTCCTTGACGAAAGCGGTTCCTATGATGATGATGACTGAAGCCAAGGAGGACATTCCCGCGGCAAAAAGACCTGCCACACAAATACCACTTACCAGTTTATTATCGAACTTATCCAACATAAACCCGATAACCTCATCCGTATGGTTTATGAGATAATTGGCCTCTTCCGGGGTTGCCATACCGTGTACCAAAGCGCCCAGACCCATGACACACACCAAGGATATTCCTAAGAAAACGGGCGTCCATATCATGGCGAACCGCATGCTTTTGGTATTGTTGACCGAGTAAAAACGGATGAGGTTTTTGGGTTCCGAAATCTGTTTCATACCCACGGAGAGCCCAATCCCCAGGATATACAGAAACGAAACCAATTCACCAAAGGTTACCAATCCGGAATTTATAGGGGTGCCCGCTTTGGACAAGTGGTCCGTGTTCGATACCACCTCGAAAAGATTGTCCACGCCACCCACATACATAAACGGAATGGCCAACATCAAAATGGCCACCCCGAACATGATGATGCCCTGTATGGCATCGGTCCAAAGCACGCTGTACATGCCGCCCCAAATGGTATAGGCGCAGGTTACGGCAATAATGGCAAAAGATCCATATGCATACGGAATATCCAACACGGACGTAAGCACGTGGGCGCATCCTTTGGCGATGCCTACCATGTACCAAAGTGTTGCAAAGAGGATGATTACGGCGGAAAGCACTCTTATGGTTTGTGTCAAGGAACTCTTATACCGCAGATGAAAATAATCTGGGATGGTGAACGACTTTAAGCGTGCGGTCTGGAACCGCATTTTGGGCCCCAGTAATTGCCAGGAGACGACACAAAAAAAGGTCCAAATAAAACCCATCCAAGCCCAGGAAAGCCCCAGTTCAAAGGATTTTCCAGCCTGGCCAATATAGGTGTTCGTACTGGCCGATGTGGAAAAAAAGGCCAAGGAAATCACCCATCCCGGGATTTCCCTTTTGGCCACATAAAAACCTTCAACACCTTCCGACGCCTTCTTTTTAAAATACCAGCCAATGTATAGACAACCTCCCACATAAAGGGCCGTTAAAATAAGGGTTACGTAGTGCTCGTAGAAGTAGTCCATCAGTGCTCCGGATTATGGTCGTTTTCCTCTACGTGAATATCCCTTTTAAGTACCAACGCTGCGTTGATGATGACTAGAATCAAGATTCCCACATAGGGAATCCAGGTTAAAAAATCCATGGTTTGGTTATTTGGTTTAAAACAATTTTTTTACCTCATTTTTGGTGACCTTGCCCAAGACGTTTCTTGGCAGCTCCCGTTGTATTATGTATTTCCTCGGAATTTTATATCCGGGCATTTGGGTCTTTAGCCAAGTATTCAATGCTTCCGTATTTATGCCTTCGCCCGATGGAACCAGGCACGCGGCAATGACCTCGCCCCATTCTTCATCGGGCAGGCCAACTACGGCACAATCGGCAATATGTTCATGTTTTCTAAGGACATCCTCAATTTCCAAGGCCGATATTTTATATCCACCGGACTTGATAATGTCCACACTGTCCCTGCCCAAGATCTTGTAAAGTCCGTCGTTCAGCATACCGATATCGCCCGTAATGAACCAACCGTCTTTGGTAAAGGCTTTTGCCGTTGCATCGGGTTTTTGCCAATATTCCTTGAACACACTGGGCCCCTTAATCTGGAATTCTCCCGGTTCGTTGGCCCCAACAGGATTGTTCTCTTGGTCTACCAGGCGCATTTCTACCGTTGGCAAGGGCAAACCAACATGGCCAGGCCTACGTTCCCCGCGATAGGAATTGGAAAGGCCCATGCCAATCTCCGTCATTCCATAACGTTCCAATAGGGTTTGCCCCGAAATGGCGCGCCATTTTTCAAGAACGGGAACAGGTAAGGCCGCAGAACCGGAAACCATCAATCGTAGTTTGGAAGCCGCTTCGGACATTTTTTTCTTTTCCTCGTCGCTCGCATTATCCCAAAAGGCAATCAGTTTGTAATAAATGGTTGGGACGGCCATAAAAAGGGTGAGCCTTCCAGAGCAAATAATTTCCCAAACCTTTTCATCGTTGAACTTTGGCAAAAACTCACAACACGCCCCGCTCCAAAGCGCACAGCTCATCACATTGATAATTCCATGGACATGATGTAAGGGTAGAATGTTCAAAATATAATCGTCTTTTTCCCATTCCCAGGCTTCTACCAAGGCCGTAATTTGGGCTTCAATATTGGAGTGCGTAGTAACTACGCCTTTAGGTTTGCTGGTAGTGCCGCTGGTGTATAAGATCATGGCCCTTCTGTCTGGGGAAAGATCGGGAAGGGCTGCTTTTTTAGGCACCAATACATCTTCCATGGGAACCACGGAAATACCCAATATTGACTCCAAGGGCCTTAAAAAGTCCACATAATCCTTATGGGCAATGACAATTTCCGCTTGGGTATCCTCCAGCACATATTGAATGGAGGGCAAAGGATGTAATACGCATAGGGGTACCGCGATGCCGCCCGCTTTCCAAATTCCCCATTGAATGGCGGTATATTCAAAAGAAGGAGGCACCAAAAACGTGATCCGTGCCTCTTCAAGGTCTTTAGAACCGGACAATAAATTGGCGGCTACGGCTTCTGCCGATGCTATAAGTTCGTTATAGGTATATTCCGTTTTGTTTGAAACAAGGGCTTTTCTGGTGCTAAAAACCTTGGCGCGGTCAAATAGTTTTAACATTATGGGTCGGTTAGGTTGCTGTCGCTACGGGTTCAAGTCAAAGGCAATTATTTTATTCCCTATTTTGGTGCCCAGTTTCTCTCCGCCACAGGCGATGGCAATATACTGCTTTCCATTAAATTCGAAAAAATATTGAAATACCACCCATTTTAATTAGTATTTCTCCTCAGATGAATTAATTGGTTGCTAAATACAACCAATAAGCATTATTAAAGACCTCTCTTTTTTGACCTCGATTGAAGCCATCAGTTTAGCTCGACACTTATTTTGAAACAACATTTATGGACTTGAAAAAGGGTTTTTATAAAATCAATATGACCATTTAGAAAGGAGACAAAACAGAATTCAGGTTTTAGACAATATTACTGAAGTTGCACAAAAAAGTAAAACATTTTAGATTTCTTATATGAAAAGACCAGACTTAACAAAAATATATAATCGTAGCAAAAAATTAAACAGGCCCATCTGGCTTTGAAATCTTAATCAAAAATTGTCAAATAAAAGAGCATTATTCACGTTACGTATTGGGTTGAAACAGTTTATTCCAAGGAAAGAAAACACGGAATGGCTTTTGATAGGATATATCACCCCTAAAGAATGTCAATTATGGATAATTGAAAACCAAAAAATAGGTTGCTCTTAATCAAAAATCAGAAGACGCTTGTTACCCATCGAAATATTTCAAAAACACTTTGAAATCAAATTAATATAGTTTCCCTCTCAATTGTTTTGATAATTTTATTTCTAGACAAACTAATGACAAATATGAAAAAATGCCTATTACTATCCTCCTTTCTAATTATTAGTTTTAAAGGTTTTGCACAAATATCTTTTGAGAAGGGGTATTTCATAGATAATTCCGGACAAATTTTTGATTGCTTTATTAGGAATGTGGATTGGAAAGACAACCCAGTTGATTTTGAGTATAAACTTTCAAAAGAAGGCAAACCCAAAAGAACTTCTCTTATTTACATTAAAGAGTTTGGGATAGGAACTTCTGTTAAGTTTGTTCGAGCAACAGTAAATATTGACAAGTCTAGTGAGGACCTCAATAGAATGGGAAAGGATAGAAACCCTATTTTTGAAAAGGAAAATGTTTTCCTGGAAGTATTGACAAAAGGATATGCGAGTTTATACCAATATCGCAACGGAGGCTTAAAACGATTCTTTTATTCGATAGACGCAAACCAGATTGAGCCATTAGTTTTCAAGTATTACTTGATTGATAAAGACAAAAAGGGAACAAATAACCGATTTAAACAACAATTATGGAATGAATTAAGTTGTGCAGGAATAAAAAAGGAACAGTTAGAGAAATTGACCTATACAAAAAACAGTCTTACCAATTATTTTATAAAATTCAACGAGTGTAGTGGCCAACAATTTAAGGTTTTCGGCACGAAATCTAAATATGACTTCTTCAATTTTACAGTTAGGCCTCGCATAAATAGATCATCATTGGTTGTTTCGAATTTTTTTGGAGGGTCAAAATATGCAGATTTTGGGAGTAAAACTGGATTAGGTTTTGGTATTGAAACAGAGTTTGTTTTGCCTTTTCAAAAGAACAAATGGGGACTAATAATTGAGCCAACTTACCATATGGGCTTTAAAGAAACAAAAACAACCGGTATAAATGATGGTTCGGGGGCTAATTCAATAGCTAGTTTATCATATAGTTCTATTGAACTACCAGTGGGGCTTCGGCATTATTTTTTTCTTAAAGAAAAATCCAAATTGTTTATAAATGCTTCCTATGTATACGACATTAATTCTGAAACTACTTTAATTATTCAAAGAACAGATAACCCTACGATAACCACATTGACAGGCAAAAGTTCAACCAATTGGGCATTTGGCATAGGCCTTAAAGTAGACAGATTCAGTTTAGAGGCTCGGTATTTTACCAATAGAGACATTATAAGTGACTTTTTTGCCTGGGACTCTCAGTATAATGCCTTTTCTATGATTTTAGGGTATACTGTCTTTTAATAGATGTTTATTAATTCCAGAGAATTTAAATCAAAACAATAGGTTTCATCTTAGCTATCCGAAACAGCCAGCGCCAAACTATTCTTTTTTATTGAACCAAGACTTGTTATGGTAAAAACAAGGGATGAATGGCCAATCTTATATTTATATAACAGACTAGCTACGGGTTCAAGGCAAAAGCAATGATTTTATTCCCTTTTTTGGCACCTAGTTTTTCCCCGCCACAGGCGATGGCAATATACTGTTTTCCATTAAACTCATACATGGCGGGAGTAGCGAAAGCGGGAGCAGGCAGCTCATATTCCCAAATAAGGCTACCATTTTCCTTGTCAAATACCCTAAAATAACCATCCCGAGTGGCCGCAATGAACAGCAATCCGTTTTCGGTCACCACGGCACCGCCATAATTTTCCGTTCCCGTACCGATTCCCTTATCTCCCAACTCAGGGGTATTGCCAAAGGGAATGGACCATTTAAAGTTTCCGGTATTCAAATCGATGGCATGCATCGTACCCCAAGGAGGAGATATGCCAGGCAGCCCCTTGCTGTCCAAAAACTTGGTGTATCCGGCATGTTTGTAACGTTCCTGAACGGTGTCTTGGGGTACATTTTCCGAAGCAACGGAATGTTTTATTTCCTCATCGAATAAAAAGGTTAGCAGGGCCTCCATTTCCTGTTTTGAAAGCTGGGGAAAACCTGTCATCATGCCCTTTCCGTTGGTAATTATCTCGGCCACTTCGTTTTTGTTTTTTCGGAGCTGCAGGTCGAGCAAACTGGGAAAACCACTTGCGGCATATCCTTTTCTGTCGGGTTGGTGACAGGTAACACAGTATTTTTGATAGGTACTTTCGCCCAAGGGACCGTCATGAGCTTCTTCATTGTTTTCAATAACACCTAGCATCCAAGCCATTTCATTGGAATTTACATAAAGAATTCCCTCTTCGGGATCCACGGAGGCCCCGCCCCATTCCGCCGCCCCATCGTAACCGGGCAATAATAAAACGGGTTCCGTATTTGGAGGGGCATAAAGTGTTTTGTTCGCCGCCTTAAATTCGGAAATCAACTCATCCCTATTTTCCGCAAAAGGACTGATATCAGATTCCGTTAGGTCTTGGGATTGCCGTGCAAAAGGCTCTGGCCGTGCCGGTATGGGTTGGGTGGGCCAGGCTTCTTCGCCCTCCAACATCGATTTGGGCACGGGCACTTCTTTAATGTCAAACAAGGGCTCTCCGGTCAATCGGTTAAAGACATACACATACCCTTGTTTGGTTACTTGGGCCACTGCGGGTATTTTTTTACCCTCCCTTTCCACCACCAACAGGTTGGGCGGAGCGGGCGGGTCACGGTCCCAAATATCATGATGGGTAAACTGAAAATGCCAAAGCCGTTCTCCCGTATTTGCATTTAAGGCCAAGAGCGAGTTGGAAAACAAGTTCTTTCCAAGCCGGACACCTCCGTAAAAGTCGGGCGCAGCGGAGCCCGTGGGCACATAAATGATTTCGGCTTCCTCGTCTACCGCCATACCTGCCCAGTTATTGGCGCCGCCCACAATGGAACTCTTATAGGTTGTGGAATCTTGCCATGTTTCGTGGCCAAATTCCCCAGGATGCGGGATGGTGTGAAACGACCATTCCAACGCACCTGTAACAACGTTAAACGCCATGATGTCCCCAGGAGCGGCCCCTGCTCCTTCGGAAACCCTTAGCGGCATGACGATTAAATCCTTAAAAACAGTGCCAGGGGTATTGGAAATGACGAACTTGTTTTCGGCGCTTTTAGGCATACCGGAACGTAAATCCACCTTACCGTCCGAACCAAAAGTCGGGATGGGTTTACCGGTCAAGGCATCGAGAGCGAACAGGAAAGCACCTCGAGTACACAGTATTCGTTTATCCTCACCTTTGGACCAATAGGATACGCCCCTGCTCGTGGAATGCCAGACTTTAACGGAATCCCCAAACTGCCAGATTTCTTCTCCCGTCCCGGCATGGAGTGCCACTACGCGAAGTGCCGCGGTAACCCCATAGAGCATGGAATCCACAACGATAGGATTCATCTGCATTTGACCCCAATCTTCAGATTCATAGGCCCAAGCCACTTTGAGGGATGTAACATTTTCTTTGGTAATCTGCGACAATGTGGAAAAATGGGTCCTTCCCGCATCGCCCAAATAGGAGGACCAAGTAGTAAACTCTTTTTGAGCAGGTGCTTCCTTTTTATTTTCTTCACAGGAACCTATTCCCAATATCAGAAGCAATAGGCCAATTATTTTGAGCGACTTCATAGCATGTGTATTTGCTTTAAAGGTAGCCAAATCCTAAAAATAGGTGGACAAAATTCTTTTGACGGGAGCAGCATACGAAGCCCCAAAAAGGTTGAGGTGGACAAGGAGATAGTACAGCTGATAAATATCCTTTCTTTCTTCTTCCCCAGGTTCAGGAGGGATGATTTCTCTGTATGCTTTATAAAAGGAATCCCCAAAACCGCCAAAAAGACGGGTCATGGCTATATCCACCTCATGATGGCCATAATAGATAGCCGGATCTATCAAAAAGGAAACACCATCTTTTGAAATCAAAAAATTACCACTCCACAAATCGCCATGTAACAAAGAGGGTTTTACTTTGGGAAACAAGTTGTTGCACACTGTATCCATTTTTTCTCCTGGAGGGATATCGGTTTTCGCCAAGAGTCCCTTCTCAAATGCCAAATATAGCTGAGGAAGGAGTCTTTCCTGCACGTAAAACGAAGTCCAATCCACATGTCTTCTATTGGATTGATTCAAACTACCTATGAAATTGTCTTCCTCCCACCCAAATGTCTGGCTATTGGATAATTGATGTAATTGGGCCAGTTGGCGGCCAAAAACGGACATATCCTCCAAACAAGGTCTTTTAGTTTCCACATATTCCATTAAGAAAAAAGCACCTGCTTCATAGGCGGCTACCTGAAAGGAACGTGGGGCTGCGATCGTATTGGTTTTCAAGAGCTCCTGGAGCCCTTTTTTCTCGGCATGGAACATTGCAAGGGCCTTGTTTTGCCCGTTGATTTTGCAGAAGAATTTTTCGGTTGTGGATTCCAAAAGGTAGGCCCTAGAGATGTCCCCTCCGGAAATCGGGGAAACACGCTCTATTTTTGTGCAAAGCAAGTAATTTAGATATGCAATCAATTCTTTGTCCAAAACCGTTTATAATTTAATGGCCATGCCCTTTCTTGCTATTTGAAATCCTGCCTGCAACACTTTTTTTGTTTGGGGAGCATCGGGACTCAACAAAGGGTTCGTATGGTTGAAATGTATGAAATAGACCTTGTTTCTCTCGGATCGGGAAAAATCCTTGAACGTTTCCATGCTTTCAATGACAAAGGGATGGGGAATTTCTGAGATGTCCCTGTAATTGATTTCTTCGGCATCGAAAAATGTGGCGTCCACAAAGGCATAGTCCACAGTTTTGATTTCTTCCCGAATGTTCTTTTCCCACTTTTCCCATTTGTCTATATCCGGAATAAACAACAAGGTTTTGTTGGGACCGATAACCTTATATCCCACGGTCTCTGAATACTCGTCGCGATGCGGAACGACAAAAGGAACGATGGCTAATTGCTCCGATATTTGAACCGATCTTTCATTTTCTATTGGAACAAGCCTGATATTTTTAGTTGCCACCAACTGTCCCCAAGGCCCATTTTCCGTCAAAAACCGATGCATTCTGGGCATGGAATAGACAGGAATGTTTTTGGTGTTTGCAGCTTCCTTGCCCAAATACATAAGACCGCCGTAATGCCCAATATGGGCATGGGTCAGAAAGATACCGTCTGGGTAATCATTTTGCCTGAAAGGCGCCATTTCGCGCAATGCCCTTATTTGGGCCGGCAGGTCTGGAGTGGCCTCGATAAGAATTGTTTGGTTGTTTTTAAAATCGACGACACCCAGGGAAACGACCTTTCTGGAATGGTCACCTTTTTCAAAAAGTTGCGCACAACATTCTTTTTCACAACCTATGTGCGGACTTCCCCCGTCCTGGACCGTTCCCAAAACGAATACTTCCACGCCTTCCTTGTCATTGGCGACAAACGAATGCTGGGCAATGCTCAGGTGGGGTAGAAGGAAAAGAAAAGCGATATTTAAGCAACGAAACCTCAACCTTTTATTGGGATAAAAATGCCCGAATATCCTCCGACAGTTTTTTTAGATCGGGCTCATGGGTGTACATCATATGGCCGGCCTCGTAGTATTTCATGGAGACCTTTTCGGTGACAATCCCATTTCTTGCAAAGGTATATTCGGCATCAAAAAAAGGCGTTATAAGATCGTAATAGCCGTTGGCCACCATCACCTTCATTTCTGGGTTACGCCTCATGGTTTCGCCAAGAAACGAGGCGGTGTTTACGGGCATTGGCTCCCAATAGGCATCATCGGGAGCAGTGCGCCATCGCCATCCCTCGCCACCTCCGGAGGTGATGTAGGGCCGGTCCATGTTAACTTTTAAATCGGTCGCAAAATAATGGTTGATCCCTGCGGTATAGGCCGCACCAATTTGATAGCTTGCCGGATCTCCCAAGTGGGGACTTTCGGCTACATCATCTGCCTCGTCGCCCATGAATCTTCCGTCCAAACGTCCAATCGCCAAACCTTGATCCTCCAAAAGTTTTTTCTGGAATCGTTCCACAAGAACGCGCAGGTTGGACCTAAGGATGTAGTCTTTGTCCAAACCAATAAAATAACTGAGCTTCTGGGCGATTTCATCCTTTTCGGCATTGTTCAAAAGGTTACCCTTATACAGGGCCTTGGTATAATCACCATAGGTAAACTCCCTGCACTCTTTTACAAAGACTTCCAGTGTTTTTCCTTCCCCTGCTTTTTTATGGTACCAAGCCGTGGCGGCCATACTCGGCAGATAAGTGATGTAAGAGGTAATGTTATAATGGATAGAAGTAGAACCGGCATAATCCAAAGCCTGGGAAATAAGGATCATACCGTTGAGCGCCATATTTTGACCCGAGCCCTCCAAGGCCTTTCCCAAATAGGCGGCCCTTGTGGTACCGTAACTTTCACCTGCCAAATATTTGGGAGAGAACCAGCGCCCGTTATCTGTGACCCATTTTCGTATAAATTGTGCAAATGAGGCAACATCCTCGTTAAGTCCGTAAAAGTCCTTACCCTTGCCATTGCCTACCAACCTGCTATACCCCGTCCCTACTGGATCTATAAATACAAGATCGGTAAGGTCTAAAAGGCCATGTTCATTGGCCACAAGATTGTAGGGCGCGGCGCCGTCGTCTTTCTTGGCTTCTGAATCCACTTTTATGATTTTGGGCCCAAAAAGCCCCATGTGTAGCCATAGGGAAGCGGAACCCGGCCCGCCATTGAAGATAAAGGTAACCGGCCTCTTTGTTACATCACCAATTGGGTTTTTGGTGTAGGCTACCGACCAAAATGTGGCTATGGAGTCGCCTGCTTTGTTGGTCAAAAAGGTTTCTTTGGCCGTTGCGGTATAATTGATGGTCTTTCCTCCAAACACCCCTTGATGGAGGGTTTCAAAACTCTTGGCATAGGGAATGGGTTTTTGGTCTTGTTCCTGGGCATCGGATTGGGAATGAAGGGTTAGACCTGGTATAAAAAACAAGAAAAAAAGTACTATTTTATGCATAAATGTCGGACTATTAAATGGTATTTGAAAGGTAATCATTTCATTTAAAAATTGTTGTACATTTCTGGGCTAAACCTAACCACTGAATTGTATGTCGCAATTCGCCAAACCTTTGTCTCAGCGCCTGTACTCCTTGGATGTTTTCAGGGGGCTTATTATGTTTCTTTTGATTGCCGAAGCTGCGGGTTTTCATGAAAGTTTTGCTGGTTTAACTGAGGGGTCCTCCTTGTATCCTTTAGCCCTTCAATTACAGCATCATCCTTGGAACGGGCTTCGTTTTTGGGACCTTATACAGCCTTTTTTTATGTTCATCGTTGGGGTGGCCATGCCATTTTCCTTTAAAAAGCGATTGGCATCCGGAAACCGTTCCGAATTAAATAGGCACATCGCCATGCGATGCCTAAAGTTGTTCCTCTTTGGGGTGTTGTTGCACTGTGTCTACAGCCATGGCCCGGTATGGGAACTATGGAATGTATTGGTACAGTTGGCATTCACAATCCTGATTGCCTACGCCATTATGCGTAAAAGCGCCGCCTTTCAAATAGGGTTTTCAATTTTTCTATTGGTGCTGACGGAAATTTTATACAGATCTTATAACCCAAATGCTCCCTTTGCCCAAGGGCATGAAACCTTTGGCTCTTGGGTCGACCTATTGGTGATGGGGAAGGTAAACGGCGGATATTGGGTATTCATAAATTTTCTTCCAACTGCCGCCCATACCATCTGGGGCGTTGTATGTGGTCAATTATTACTGAACCCTACTGCCGAAACCAAGAAAGTCAGGAACTTTCTTCTTTGGGGAATGTTGGCCACCGTTCTAGGTTTTGGACTCGACTTTTTTGAAATTACACCGATTATTAAACGTATTGCGACCTCATCGTTTACCTTGGCATCTGGCGGAATTTCAATTTTAGCGCTTGCCTTTTTTTATTGGATAATCGACGTGAAAAGGCATAAGAAAAAATGGCTTCAATTTTTTGCGGTCGTTGGCACCAACTCCATTTTCATCTATCTGTTCGCCGAGACTTTTGGTCATTTGATATTCAGGGAGTTTGACATTCTTTGGAACACAGGTCTTTTTCATGCCCTAGAGGCGTATAAGGATTGGATATTGGTTTTGGAATCATTGTTAATTCTCCTATTTTTATGGTATATAACGTATTATTTGGACAAGCGAAGGATTTATTTCAAAGTCTAGAAACGGGCTGGAACCAAAAAACATCTATCATGCAAAAACATCAACGATCCATAAATCAAATGCTAAGACAAGGGCTATTTGCGTTGCTTGTCATTTTTCTGGCAGGGTCCAGTTCTTGGGCCCAAAAACCTTATGAAGGAAAGACCCTTTTGGCGGTTTTTGCCCACCCTGACGATGAAAGTACGATATCCCCCATACTGGCAAAATATACCAGGGAAGGCGCCAAGGTGCACTTGGTGGTCGTAACGGACGGCAGGTATGGCACCAACGATTTCCATGACCATAAGGCGGGGGACGAACTGGTGGTTACACGAAGGGAAGAGATGCGCTGCGCAGCAGAATTGTTGGGCGTTGAACTGACACATTTAAACTTTCATGATCAGCTTAAGGCAAGCGAAGGATATGACGGGCACGTGCCCCATGCCCGGGAAATGGTGAAACAATTAAACGATATTGTAGAAAAAACCAAGCCCGATGCCATCATCACATGGGGCCCTGATGGCGGTTCCACGCACATGGACCATAGACTGGTTGGTGCCTCCATTACACAGGTGTATTTAAGCAAGGATTGGCAAAAGCCCATGTCGCTATACTTTTATGGAACACCGTTGGACAACATCGATGATGCCGATGGAAAAGTTCTAAGAGGGCAGGCAAGCAAATATTTAAGAACGAAAGTTCCCTACACCGATGAAGATCTGGAAATGGCCGCTAAATCCTACCGATGCCATTACAGCCAAATCGACCCCATGCTAACGGAAGCCGATTTTATGGACCGTAAGTCAAAAAATGGGAAGTTCGTTTACCTACGAAAGTTTGAAGCCCCAAAATCCGATTCCGATTCGGTTTTTGAATAACATACCAAAAACCATGAAATGCATCTTTCCAAGATAGAACGGTTGTTTACTTATTTTATAGACTGGAAAAGGAAACTGGTTTTGGTCATTTTTATGACAGTTAATACCGGTGTTATTTCACAAGAAACTACCGACACCGGTTGGACCTCTCTTTTTAATGGAAAAGACTTGACCGGATGGACTGCCAAAATCCACCATTATGATGTTTTTGACAACTATGGGGATACTTTTAGGGTGGAGGATAGCATCATAAAGGTCAGATATGACCAATATGAGGGCTTGTTCAATGATCGCTTTGGACATCTATATTACGACCAACCGTATTCCTATTTTCACCTATCCATGGAATATCGTTTTGTAGGCGACCTATTTCCGGGTGCTCCGGACTATACCCTTTTGAACAGTGGGGTCATGTTTCACTCCCAAGACCCTAGAACGATTCTTAAGGAACAGGATTGGCCCATTTCCGTCGAGATGCAATTCTTGGCGGGTGTGGAGGAAGGAAAAGAACGGCCCACAGGGAATATGTGCTCCCCTGGAACGGATATTTTCTACAACGGAAAGCTCGACCCCAACCATTGTGTCAATTCGATTTCCGACACCTATTTTGGCGACCAATGGGTAAAAGCGGAGCTTATCGTGTACGGGGATTCCTTGGTACAGCATATCATCAACGGTAAAACGGTATTGGAATATACAAAACCGCAAATGGGTGGTGGCGTCGTCAATGGGTACGATCCAAACATCTTTACACCGGGTACACCCTTGAAGGAAGGTTTTATAGCCTTACAAAGTGAGGGTCAGCCGATAGATTTCCGCAACATAAAAATAAGGAACTTAAAGGGCTGTATGGACCCTCAGGCCGTCAACTATAAGCCGTACTATATTGAGCCGGACCCGAATAATTGTGAATTCCGATAATTATCTATTGCCTAGGATACTGTTGTATTTTGAGGAATTTTCCAATAGTTCCGATGCCGCTAAAATAGCATCGTCATGGGATAGGTAGTATTGATAAAGCCCATCACGATAAAAATAGCGCTTGATAATTTCGTCCTCTAAATTTTTCTGGATTTCTTTTTGATACTTGTCCAAGGCATTTATCTTGCCTTTTTGAATATTGGCCAACAAGGTCTTATAACTATCCTTTACTTCTTGACCCAAGAAATCGTTTTCTGGACCGGAAAGTGCTTCGGTAATTGCCTTTTCCGCTTTGGTCTCAAAGGAAAAATCGCTTTCCCTTACAAAGGCCTTAAAGTCGTTAAAATCAGAATTAGAAAACTGAAAATCGCCTACATCGGCTACTTTATGGCTAAAGTAGTAATCCGTAGCATAGTCGAAAATGACATTGTTTTGCAGTAATGCCATGGTTAAATCGTTCGTTTTGACCGCGGCGATTTCAATATCGGGCAAGACGCCCCCGCCATCCTGAACCTTTCTTCCGTTCCTGGTGGTAAAATCATTGAATTGGGTATTTCTGATGGCATTGCCATTTTCATCCCGGTTCCAGTAATCCAAGGCCTGGATGCAACGTCCGGATGCCGTGTAATACCTGGAAATGGTCACCTTTAACTGCGTACCATAGGTCAATTTTAAGGGTCTTTGCACCAAGCCCTTTCCAAAACTACGGGCCCCCATAATGACTGCCCGATCCAAGTCCTGTAAACTGCCCGAGACGATTTCACTTGCAGAGGCACTGCTCCCATTTACCAAGACCACCAAAGGAATTTCCGTATCCACGGGTTGGTTGCTTGTGCGGTATTCCCTATTGAATTTCTTTACTTTGGATTTTGTGGTCACCACCAATTCGCCTTTGGGAACAAATAAGTTTGTGACGTTTATGGCTTCTGACAGCAACCCTCCCGGATTGTCGCGCAAGTCCAGTACTATTTTTTCGGCCCCTTTTCCTTTGAGGTCGAGCAAGGCACTTTTTGTTTGGTCCGTGGCCTTGGCATTGAATTTTGACAAAACAATGTACCCGGTTTTGTCGTCTATCATTTTGTAGAAAGGCACGGCATCCACTTCAATTCCTCCCCGTTCAATGGTAGTACTGTTTATCTTCCCTTGTCGCTTGTAAATAATGTCCACGGTGGAACCTTCGGAACCTTTAAGAAGCTCACTGGCGTTGTCCTCAAAATCCGCCACCTTGATATCCCCTATTTGAATGATCTGGTCCCCGGCCTTTAAACCGGCCTTGTCCGCAGGATATCCCTGATGCGGTTCAACGATCAACAGCCTGTCCTTGTAGGTGCGTACCAACGCTCCAATACCGGAATATTCCCCTGCATTGTTTATTCGGTACGATTCTACATCCTGTTCGTTTAAAAACTTGGTATAAGGGTCCAAATCCTCCAGCATGTTCTTAATGGCGGTATCCATAAGTTCCGCTGGATTTGTCTCGTCCACATAGTTCATATTAAGCTCCTTGAAAAGCGTAGTGAAAATTTCTATTTGCTTCGCTATTTCAAAAAAATCGCTTTTAAAACTACTTCCAACAATAAGAAAAGTAAGGGCTAGAACGGGAACAACAACTCTTTTACGCACTAGTTTTTTCATGAATCCGGGCATTAAATTTCTCTAAAAGCAGCTTCATTTTGGACTCTATATCCACAAAAGCAGGCATTTCCTTTCCAAGGTATAAAAATAAAAACGCAAAGTTTCCTTGTGTATTGTTAAAAACCAGGCCTTTGTTCAATCGGTAGGACTCCCGTAGCAGTCTTTTGATTCTATTTCGATGAACGGCACGTTTGAAGTTTTTTTTTGGAACGGTCACCGCGGCTTTTATGCGAACATCTTGCTGAGCGGTTTCCAAATAGATAAGTTTAAGGGGGAATATGGAAAGACTTTTTCCTTCGGTAAAGAGTTGGCCAATACTTTTTTGGCTTTTTAGCTTCTCTTTCTTACCGAAGGAAACGTCTTTTTTTTGTTCGGGCACGTCCATTTTTTAGCACCAAGCCTTATTCTTCGGCTTGCCAGACATTGTTTTCCTCGTTGATATCCGCCATGAGTTGGGAGGGATCGATTACCACCGCCTGAATGTCCGAAATAGGCCTGTTGATGGTAAAGTCATAGTTGGGATATGCCCAAGGCCAATCTGGCAACACGGTTCTTTCAATTTGCGGATACGGATTTTCCTTTTCGCCGCGCATCATCCGCAAGGGCGCATAGAATGTTTCCCGGCTGCCGTCTTGATATACCAACAATATGTCGATGGGCATTGGCATCAAACCAATTCTTTCCATGGTTATTTTAGTGCCTTCACCTTCTGGTTCTACCGACTTTATACCGTAATCTATCGTGTTGGTGGTCTGTGTCCAATCGGTCAAATACCAATCCAACTCCATTCCAGATACCTTTTCTGCGGTTCTTTTGATGTCATTGGGCACTGGATGCTTGAACTTGAAATCCTCATAGTATTTCCTGAGCGTTTCCATTAACTTATCCTGACCCATAACGTACCCCAATTGGGCAAGAAAAACGGCCCCTTTGCTATAGGCCGAAATCCCATAGGCGAAATTAAGGTCATATCGATCTGCATGCGTGCTCATGGGCTGTTCCTTTCCGGAAAGGGCCAAATTATAATAGCTTTTATAGGAGTTTTCAAAAGGATTTTCCTTGTTTTGCTCCCTGATCTCGTTGCTGCATAATGCCGATATAAATGAAGTAAACCCTTCATCCATCCATTCATGCTTTGCCTCGTTGGTGGCCAGCACATGCTGAAACCAGGAATGAGCCAACTCGTGGATCATGGTACCAATGACACTTCCGGGTTTGTCGCCACCCGTAATCAAGGTGGCCATGGCATATTCCATGCCTCCATCCCCACCTTGGATGACAGAATATTGTTTGTAAGGATACGCTCCGATATTACGGCTGAAGAAGTTCATCGCTTTTTCGGTCATGGGCTGTACCGCTTTCCATGTCTCCAAAAACTTAGGATCGTTTTTATAGAAAAAGTGAAGGGTTGGGCCATCCTCCATTTGTAATGTGTCATGCACATACTCCGGATCTGCCGCCCACATAAAATCATGGACCATGGGCGCCTTAAAGTGCCAAGTAAGGGTCTTTCCCTTTTGTTTTTTTACAGTTGTTCCCGGAGCTTCATAGCCATGTCCTATTTCTTGCGGATTTTGTAAATATCCGGTTCCTCCTACTACATAGTCCTTGTCCAAAGTGAGCTTTACATCAAAATCGCCCCAAACACCGTGGAACTCCCTAGCGATATATGGATCCGCATGCCATCCTTCAAAATCGTATTCCGCTAATTTGGGATACCACTGGCTCATGGAAAGGGCTACTCCATCGGCATTATTGCGGCCAGACCTTCTAATCTGAACGGGAACCTGACCTTTAAATGTCATTTCGAACGTCGTTTTACCTCCAGAGGGAATCGGCTTTGCCAAGTCCACGACCAGTACGGTACCTTCTTCTTGGAAGCTTACGTTCGCCCCATCTTGGGTCAAGGATGCTACATGTAGGTACCCAATTTCACTTTCGGAAAGACCGGCGATACGACTTTTCTTGTCCTCCGTAATCATTCTTCTATCCGGGTCTTGGATGTTTTGAAGTCGTATGTCCATTTCGCTTCCAGGCTGGAACGCATTGAAATACAAATGGTAATAGACACGGCTCAATACATCTGGAGAGTTGTTGGTATATACGAGTTTTTGTGTTCCCGTATATTGATAGTTCTCAACATCCATGTTCACGTCCATTGTATAGTCCACGTGTTGCTGCCAATACCCGGTCTGGTTTTGGGCTAAGGCCATGCTTACACAACCAAACAATAAAGTAGCTAGAAGTATTTTCTTCATCATTTTAAGATTCAATATTATAATTGTAGTTGACCATTGCTCACCTTACTTGCCATAATTAGCGCATTATAGGCGTTCACCATTTTACCCGAAGTGGATATCTCCGCCAAACTGGCACTTTTGGTGTTGTCTCCCCCTAGAACGACTTTGGTTTTTACGGGAAGCCCGGAATTTAAAATAATTTTCTTCACCTGTTTTGCGCTTAGGTTGGGATATTGTGACCAGACCAAGGCCGCTACTCCCGAAACCGCTGGTGCCGCCATGGAGGTGCCAGGTGAATACTCGTATTCGTTGTTAGGATAGGTAGAATAGACATCCGTACCAGGGGCAAAGACATCCACGTTGATTTTACCATAGTTGGAGTAGGAAGCTACCAATTCTGACCCATATTTAGGGTCCAAGGCGCCTACCGTAATCACGTTATCGGCAAATTCCACCCCATTGTTTATCTGATCGTTGGGATAGTTTGGATTGGCGGGATCGTCCAAGTTGGCCCCGTCGTTTCCTGCGGCGTGTACGAAAAGCACATCGTTGTCCGCAGCATATTTAATGGCGTCATAGACCCATTGTGCATTTGGTGAGAAGGATTTTCCAAAACTTCCATTGATAATCTTGGCCCCGTTATCCACGGCATAACGTATGCCCCTTGCAATATCCTTGTCATACTCATCCCCATTGGGAACGGCCCTAATACTCATTATTTCCACGTTATTGGCCACTCCGTTCGCACCAAGGCCATTGTTTCTTTCCGCGGCTATTATTCCAGCTACATGGGTGCCATGGCTTTCATCGTCTACACGATTGTTGGGATTTCCATTTCCATAATCCGTGTCATTGTAATCATAGGGGTCGTCACCTACAACTTCCCTTCCGTTAAAATCCTTGTTGAGGTTGTAGTTCAATTGCTCCGTAAAATAGTTGATGCCATCTCCCAGCTCTTCAATGACTTCTGGAATGGAATCCTTGAAGGAGTACATTTGTAACAAAATGGATTTATTACGCTGCATGGCCTCCGTGGATGCTTCCATACCCATAACATCCTCTTTTGTATAGGTTTCCTTGCCTAAAAAGGCCTTAACCTCCGTGTCCGCATTTTTAACGGCTTGAAGGATTTGTTCGTATCGTTCCTTGTTCTGTTGGGCGGAGGTGTACTCCTCGTCCAATTTGGCTTTTGCCTTGGCCAATGTTGCTTGGTCGCCAATGTTCAGGCGCAACATCCGTACATATTCCAATTGCTCATTGTAAGATTCACCCAAGAAATTATAACCGTGGATATCGTCCACATATCCATTGTTGTCATCGTCCTTGTTGTTGCCGGGTTTTTCATCGGAATTTGTCCATAGCACCCCATCCAGGTCTTCATGATCCAAATCGATTCCAGAGTCCAGAACGGCCACTATGATTTTTTTCCCTTTTTTGTTCTTGATGATTTCAGTATACGCCTTGTCTACGCTCATCCCGGGAATGGTATCACTTGCAAGGTCCAAATGGCCCCAGTTTTTCTTCTCCGTTTCCGTCAGTTCCGAAATCTTTAAGGGAACGGCATCAATGTTCTCCACGGGAGTTAAAATAAGGCCTCCCGTACCACCGCAACCCAATAGTGCGACAAAAGAAAATACCAAGAGCGATTTAGTGATTGTACGTATCATATAAAATAGTAGTTAATTAAATTTTGGTTCTTTAATTGAAAATTTCATTGAAAGTAAAGGTTTGATCCAGCCTAACGCCTTTTTCGGTCTTTTTGACCGTACAAAGCTGGTTATGCGCATCGTGTTCAAAGAAAAGAAAATAGTTTTTTTCCGCCGCCTCGTTGAGGAATTTTTCTTTTTCGGTGAGTGTAAGCAAAGGTCTTGTATCATAACCCATAACATAGGGCAAAGGGATATGGCCTATGGTAGGCAGTAAATCGGCCACAAACACGATTGTCTTTTCTTTATAGTCGATTTTTGGCAACATTTGTTTTTCCGTGTGCCCATCTACAAAATAGATGCCAAAACCTAATTCTGAATTCTCTCGAAAGACCGAATCCCTTGAGGTTTCTACGTAGTTCAATTGCCCGCTTTCTTCCATTGGCAATAGGTTTTCGGCTAAAAAGGATGCCTTTTCCCGGGAATTTGGCTTTACGGCCCACTCCCAATGTTCCTTATTGGTCCAAAATTTGGCGTTCTTAAATGCCGGTTCATAGCCTGTCCTGTCCTTGTTCCATTGAATGCAACCGCCACAATGGTCAAAATGCAGGTGGGTAAGGAAAACATCGGTAATATCCTCTTTGGATAGACCAATAGTATGTAGTGATTTATCCAAGGTAAAATCGCCCCAAAGATGGTAGTGGCCAAAAAATTTTTCAGATTGTTTGTTGCCAAGCCCGGAATCGATAATAATGAGTCGGTCCTCATTTTGAATCAGGAGGCTTCTTGCGGCCATATCGATGAGATTGTTGCTATCCGCAGGATTTGTTCTCTGCCATAGGGACTTGGGAACTACTCCAAACATGGCGCCGCCATCCAATTTAAAATTTCCAGTTTCAACGGGGTATAGATTCATGAACCTACCGGGTAACAGTATAAATCCGGAAAATTAATTAAAAAGGATAGGAAAAACAGGCTGTTTAAGAGTTTTTAACGCAAGCCCACTTTGGATTTGGGTTTATGGGCAGTAATTATCGGACACTAAATGTGATTATCATTTAACTTATTGGAAGGCAAATCAAAGCAACAATTCCTCTAGGGAATGGTGCGCCAAAGGTTTGGCCAAGTGCTTTTCAATCTCTTTATAACTCTCCGATTTTTCCAAATCCTTGGGATTTATGGACGAACTTAACATGAATACACGGCATTTACCCTTGGTTTCCACGGGTAGGTTTTTATATTGTTCGATGAATTCAAAACCATCCATTTCCGGCATTCTAATGTCTAGAAAAATTACATCCGGAAAGTCCTCCGGACTTTCTTCCAATTCTCTTAAATAATTTAATGCCTTTAACCCAGAGGTTTTGACTATAACTTCGTTTATAAACTTGGATTTTGAAATAATGGCCTTGTTTATGTAGTTGTCTATTTCAGAATCATCTATCAATAATACCTTCATGGCGGTAGAATTTAGTTATTAGGATATGTATTTGGCAAGGTAAGGGTGAAAGTCGTTCCAATCTTAGGTTTGGAATCCAGTTCAATGGTTCCATCCAACTTGTTTATAATTTCCTTTACAATGAATAGCCCTATTCCCGAGCCCATTTCATCGCTTGAGTCCCTGTAAAACATATCATATATTTTTTCTTGGCTCTTTTTCTTTATACCTATCCCGTTATCCTTAATTTCAATTACCGCCTTTTCTTCGTTAGTATTCACGTCAATCCAAATAGACGGTGTGGTTTTTGTTTTGTCATTGTACTTTATGGCATTCGACAAGAAATTACTGATCAATACGGCTATACTTCTACGGTCTGAAAAAAACTCACAATCAGTCTTTAAATTGGTAGATATGTGAATTTTTTTAGTGTTTTTAAGATACCATAAATCTTGCAAAGCTTTGTCAATAATTTCCTTAAAATTCACTTTTTCACATTTCAATGACATATGTTTATTTCTGGAATAGGAAATTATATCTTCAATAAACGCGTCTAGACGCATTACGGAGTTCTCCATCATCTCCAATCTATTAATTGTTTCCGGTTCCCCCTTTTCTTTTTTCATTATGTCCAGTAGGCCCATTAAGGAAGCGAGAGGAGCACGAAGTTCATGTGAGGCACTATAGACAAAACTATCCAACTCAGAGTTGGTCTTTTTCAGTTCTGCATTTTGGTTTTCAAGCCTTTTTTCGAATTCCTTGGCCTCAGTAATGTCCACCGCGGTTCCTTGAGAAGCTATAACTTTGCCACTAGCGTCCGTTGTCACTTCCATTTGGACTTTTACATATTTTATGGATTTATCCCTATGTATTATTCTGTAGGAGAAAGAACTATTGTCCCTTTGCGAAATTTTGGTGTCAATAATTGTATCATGCATGACAAGGTCATCTGGATGTATTAATGTTTTAGTAAAGGCAACATCTATTTTTCTTCCGGGTTCAACATCATATATTTCGTACATCCTCTCAGACCAATCGATAATATCCTTTTCAAAATTCCAGTTCCAATACCCAATCTTTCCAATGCGAATGGCAGCGTTCATTTTATTTTGGAGCTCAAGAATTTCCCGTTCCGTTTTCTTTTGATCTGTAAGATCAAAGGCCACGGAACCTATGCCTATTGGCTTGTTATTATTTTTGTCGTTAATGAGAAAGGCAGAAAGTGCTGCTGGAATATTCCTGTTTTCCTTAAAGCTTTTAAGGTAACCTTCCCCGCTCCAAGAACCATTTTTGAAAATTATAGGCATGTACTCCTCTTTGATTACCTGTCTTGAGTCCTCAGGAAAAAAATCCAAAATGGAATAATTGGAAATTGCGTCTTCATTGGATAGGCCCACAAGTTCCCTTCCGGATTCATTAAGATAGATACCACCACCATCCATACCGGACAACCCTATAAAACCAGGGCTTTTTTCAATTACTGCTAATAGTTTTTGATTTTCCTCTTCACTAACCTTTCGTTGCGTAATGTCTCTAAAATAGACAGTAAGACCCTCTGGAGAAGGATATACATGGCTTTCAATCCAAATATTGTTTCTGGGATGGAACTGCTCCAAATGAACATATTCCTGCTTTTTTAAAGCGCCCTCAATTTTGCCCCTCGTACTTGAACTTATAGTGTTTTTAAAAACATCCCATATATTTTTGCCTATAAGCTCCTCTTTCTTTTTTTGAATTAACTCTTGTGCCTTAGCATTAACATAGGTTAGGTTCCAATGATTATCAATGGAAATGAACGCATCAGAAATTCGCTCGGTCAACTCTCGATATTTTTTTTCACTTGCAACAATTTTTTTCTGTGCCTTCCTTTCATCAGTCCTGTCCAAATAGGTTGCTAGAATGTACTTTTTTTTATTTACTTCGTACGTTTCCGCTGAAGCTGTAAAAAAAATTTTCTCCTTTCCCTTTGGCCGGGCTATGAGTTCCATTGATAATATTTTTCCACTGCTATTTAGTGAATCTAGGGCTTCCTTTCGCTTTGATTCCTCATCGATTATGATTCCTAGTTCTTTGAATTTTTTACCAATTACTTCTTTCAACTGAAAACCTAGCAATTCCAAAAAATATTGATTGGCATCGGCAAATTTTAATTCATTATCAAAGATGGCCATGCCTATGGTCTGACTATTAAATGCTTTTTGAAATTTTTTGAGGTTTTCATTTGCGGCATACTCTAATTTTTTTCTGGCCGTAACGTCTCTAACGATGCCCAATATGGTGCCATCATTCAATTTTTTTGCACTTACTTCTCCATAGAAACTGGATCCGTCCTTTCTAAGAAGCTTTCTTTCGGTAAGAACGGAATGTCCTTTATTTATTTCTTTGAATCTCAAGGGAGCCTTTTTTAAGTCGGATTTTGTTGCTAATTCAACAAGGTTTTTAGTAAGTAGCTCCTCTTTTGGATAACCAAATAATTCCACGCCCTTAATGTTGGCTTCCAAAAGATTTCCATGGAAATCAGCCAAAAATATACCATCTGAAGCTTGCGCTATAAAAGCCCTAAGTTTCTGTTCATTTTCTTGAAGCAAGTGGGTTTTTTCATTAACCATTTTTCGTAAAGTTCTAGGCTGCTCCAGTAGAAATGTGGTAAAAACGCCGGCAATAATAGAAAGAATAAGGCCAAGTCCCCCTAAAACATAAAAACCATATAGTGCCAGTTTTTTTTCAGAAATCACATATAGCTTCCATTCACCATTGTAATCACTTATGAAGTGTTTCATTGCGTTATTTGAAAACACTTCTTTTGTGGCATAAAATATTTGTTCGGAACCGTCCGTATTAGTTTTATAAAGTTGATATGAAAACGGATTATTTTCTAAAGATTTCAAGGAAATTTCCGACAACAAAGACTCAAGTTTAATTACGGCTGCGGCAAAACCGGCAAATTGGTTTTCGACATAAATAGGTGTACGGCAAACAAAACCTGAACCTCCCTGCTTTAAATTAATGGGCCCGGTAACATAGTACCCTCCTTTTTCCATTGTTTTTAAAGCGCCTTCTTTACCTATGGAGTCCTTTAAAATATTAAATCCCAAAACTTCGTTTCCTTCAAAAGGATAAACATTGGTAATAAGACCGGTACTGTCAACCAGCTCAAGCGCATCTATGTTACTATTTGTACCAAGAATTAATTTTGCAACTTTTGGAAAATCTTCCGGAACGCCATAGTTTTCAGTTAAAAATGCCAAATTTTGAGTGCTTGAAAAACCTTGTTCCAATATCCTTTTTATTTCATTTTCAACTTGGGAAGCCTGTCTTCTCAATTCATTCTCTTCGGAGCTTTTTAGAATAAGATACCTTTGATAGCTCAAATAAGTGGTGAGTCCAAAAACAAAAACAAATACCAAAAGCCCAGAAAACTGGGACATCCCTAGTTTAATATTTTTTAAGGGTTTTAATATCAACTTCATTTGCACCTATTACTTACGTATCATCAACTAACTATAACTTTACACAGATTCACTTTGCGACGGTAAGGCGGCCAAGGGTAAGATTTAGGGATGGTCTTTACGAACTTTCATCATTTTTGGGGAGGGGCAATGGGACAAAAATAGAAAAGCATTTTCCAATTCTTGTATTTTCAATCAAAAAACGTAAGTAAAATGTTACAAAAAGTTTTTTTCCTTGCGCGAAAAGGATACATTACCTTGTTTTGGAAAAATATCTTCATATAACAAAATTTGAGTTTTTTTAATTGTGGTATTGGATTTTCATTTTGTTACAACTGCCGTTTAATTCTTATTTTTAACAAAAAAGTATTCCATGCTAGAACTTGCAGGTATTATCATCTTAGGCATTATAGCGCAGTGGGTAGCATGGCGCTTCAAATTACCGGCTATTCTTCCCCTAATTTTGATCGGTTTGATAGTGGGCCCGTTATCAACTTTATATACGGAAGATGGGTCCAAGCTTATAGAACCTATTTGGAATGGGCAGAAGGGGTTGTTCCCAGGGGAGGGGCTTTATTACTTTGTGTCCTTGGCAATAAGTATCATCTTATTTGAAGGAGGGTTAACGCTAAGGCGGTCAGAAATACGAAATACGGCTCCAGTTATTACAAAGCTAATCACCTTGGGAAGTTTGGTAACCTTTTTCGTGGGTGCTTTGGCGGCCCATTTTATCTTTGACCTTAGCTGGCAGATTTCTTTTCTCTTTGCGGCTTTGATCATTGTTACTGGCCCTACGGTAATCACCCCTATTTTAAGAAATATACCGCTAAAAAAGGATGTTAGCGCAGTGTTGAAATGGGAAGGGATATTGATCGACCCCATTGGTGCGCTTGCGGCCGTTTTGGTGTTTGAGTTTATTAGTGTAGGCGAGGGTCAGGCCTATACATTGACCGCACTCGTGGAATTCGGTAAGATTTTGCTCTTTGGCTTTACCTTTGGGTTTACCTTTGCCCATGGTTTGGCATTTGCCATAAAAAAGAATTTCATACCACATTACCTATTGAACGTGGTGTCGCTTTCCGTAGTTCTGCTGGTCTTTGTGGAGTCCGATCTGTTCGCACATGAATCCGGTCTATTGGCAGTAGTGGTCATGGGGATGGTCATGGGAAACATGAATCTGCCCAACATAAAAGAACTATTATATTTTAAGGAATCGCTCAGTGTACTTCTAATTTCCATCCTTTTTATTCTTTTGGCTGCCAATATTAATATTTCAGATATGGAATTGATTTATAACTGGAATACCGTGATTTTGTTTGCGACCATAGTCTTTATAATCAGGCCCTTAGGGGTGTTCCTAAGTGCCATGGGTTCCAACCTTAAGTTCAACGAAAAACTCTTTGTTAGTTGGGTAGGTCCTAGGGGTATCGTGGCTGCAGGTATCGCGTCTTTATTTGGATCAAAGCTTCTCGCCAAAGGGGAACCTGGCTCAGAATATATTACGCCATTGGTGTTCATGATCGTTTTGGGAACGGTCTTATTGAATGCGACTACCGCCAGATTATTTGCCAAGTTGGTAGGTGTATTCCTTTACAAATCAGAAGGCATTTTGGTCATTGGCGCCTCACGGGTTTCCAGGCTTATAGCGGAGTATCTACAGAAGAACAACAGGCATGTGGTTTTGGTGGACAATAACGATACGAACGTTGCCAAGGCGCGTAAGGCGGGATTAGAGGCCTTTAGTGCCAATATTTATTCGGATTCCTTGGGAGATTATATTGAGCTTAACGATGTGGGCTATCTTATGGCCTTAACAGGAAACTCTGATATAAACAAGTATGCCATTGATAAGTTTAAAGGTGAGTTTGGTGAAAATGGCTCCTTCCGCTTGGTCGATTCGGAAGAAATGAACGACCCTGAAAACAACCCCAAGGAAGGTCTTTTTTCCCATACGGACGATTTCATCAAACTGACCGAAACCGCCAGAAAAAACCCTGTTATTCGCGAAATAGAATTGAAGGACACGGAACATTATGAAGGACTTATTGAAATTACCAAGGCCGATCCTGACATAATTCCTTTATTCCTAAAAACTCCGGATGACGATATCAAAATAATCTCCTCGTTCAGTAAAGATTTTACGGATATCGAGGAAGGCTCAAAACTGGTATATCTTGGAAAAGCCCTTCCTGTTGAAGAGGAGCTTCAAAAAGAGGAAGAAATGAATTCACCTAACAAACAAATAAAAACTTAATCGTTCAGTTTCAGTACGGCCATAAATGCTTGCTGCGGTATTTCTACGTTTCCAACTTGGCGCATCCGTTTTTTGCCCTTTTTCTGTTTTTCCAACAGCTTTCGTTTTCTGGAAATATCCCCACCATAACATTTTGCAGTTACGTCCTTACGAAGGGCCTTGATCGTTTCCCTGGAAATAATCTTGGAACCTATGGCCGCTTGAATAGGAATGTCAAATTGTTGTCTAGGAATAAGTTCCTTCAACTTTTCGCACATTTTTTTACCAATGTTTGCGGCATTGTCAAAATGAATCAAAGCGGACAAGGCATCTACCGGTTGGGCGTTTAATAAGATATCTACGCGGACCAGTTTTGATGCACGCATTCCAATGGGGGCATAATCAAAGGAGGCATATCCCTTGGAAACCGTTTTTAGACGATCATAGAAGTCGAAAACAATTTCCGCCAAGGGCATATCGAAGTTCAGTTCCACCCGTTCCGTCGTCAAATAGGTCTGGTTGGTAATCTGGCCTCGTTTTTCAATGCAGAGGGACATTACGTTGCCTACGAAATCCGCCTTTGTAATGATGGTTGCCTTAATATAAGGTTCCTCCACACGGTCTATGGTAGAGGGATCGGGAAGGTCACTGGGATTGTTAACGATGATGGCGGTTTCCGGGTCCTTACGGGTATAGGCATGGTAACTAACGTTTGGCACGGTGGTAATGACGGTCATGTCAAATTCCCGTTCAAGTCGCTCCTGAATGATCTCCATATGAAGCATCCCCAAGAAACCACATCTAAAACCAAAACCCAGGGCCGCACTACTTTCCGGCGTAAAAACTAGGGATGCATCGTTCAGCTGCAGCTTTTCCATGGAGGAACGCAGTTCTTCAAAATCCTCCGTATCTACCGGATAAATTCCGGCAAAAACCATAGGCTTTACATCCTCAAAACCGGCAATTGCATTTTTAGTGGGTGTAGCGGCATCGGTAATCGTATCGCCTACCTTTACCTCTCTGGCATCTTTTATACCTGTAATCAAATATCCCACGTCACCGGCGCTTATCATGGGTTTTGGATGCTGGGTCAGTTTTAAGGTGCCAATTTCATCGGCATCATAACTTTTACCGGTTGCCACGAATTTTATCTTCTGATTTTTTCGGATAGTCCCGTTGATAATCCTAAAATAGGTTTCCACCCCCCTAAACGGATTGTAGACAGAATCAAAAACCAAGGCCTGAAGGGGCTCGTCCGGATTTCCTTTTGGCGCCGGAATACGTTCTATGATGGCCTTTAGAATTTCCTCGATACCAATTCCCGTTTTGGCACTGGCAGGGATTACGTCCTCCGCATCGCAGCCCAAGAGGTCCACAATATCGTCCGTAACCTCTTCTGGATTTGCGCTGGGAAGGTCCACCTTGTTTAAAACCGGTATGATTTCCAAATCGTTTTCCAGGGCCAGATACAGGTTCGATATGGTCTGGGCCTGAATGCTCTGTGCGGCATCTACCACCAAAAGCGCGCCTTCACAGGCCGCAATGGATCTTGAAACTTCATAGGAGAAATCTACATGCCCAGGGGTGTCTATGAGGTTCAAAACATATTTTTCACCATTGTATACATAGTCCATTTGAATGGCATGGCTTTTTATGGTAATTCCACGCTCACGCTCCAAATCCATGTTGTCCAACAGCTGTTCCTTTTTTTCCCTTTCGGTGACGGAACCCGTGAAATCCAAAAGACGGTCCGCCAAGGTACTTTTACCGTGGTCAATATGGGCAATGATGCAGAAATTTCGAATGTTTTTCATAGCGTCAATTGAAAAAATAGCTCCTTTTAAACTTTGGAATCTACCCGTTTAAAAAGCAATTGCAAATATAGTCTAAATAGCATCTAGATTTTAGGAAGCTTCGACTAAATAAATAGGCAATATTGTGCTAAAAACAAAGCGGAAAGAGCCAATCGTAAAAATATACAGTATTATTTTGTTAGATTTGATGTTCAACCCAAACTAATATTGAGACCGCTACTGCTATTTTTCCTGGCGCTACTAGGAGGTTCCCAAGCGGCGCAAAGCCAGACCCACCAACTCACCGGAACGGTAAAGGACGAGCTGGGCGAAACCATCCCTTTTGCTTCAGTTTTTTTGTTACAGGCTTCTGACTCTACGATGGTCAAAGGAACATCGGCAGATGAGGCGGGCATTTTCTTGATTTCTGATATCACCCCAGGACTTTACATCGTACAATGTTCCTACATTGGGAAAAGTTCGGAAGGGCTTCCCCTGGACATCCGGTCCGATATTAAAATAGGAGCTTTGATTATTCCACAACAAGCGGAGCAATTGGATGAGGTTGTCGTTGTATCGGCACGGCCCCGGGTAGAGCGAAAAGTGGACCGGTTGGTTTTTAACGTGGAAAATACCGTATTGTCCCAAAGCAATTCCTGGGACATCCTAAAACAGACCCCCGGCGTAATACTCATGCAGGACGAGCTACAGATACGAAACCAGCCCGCCGTGGTTTATATCAACGACAGGAAAGTCCAATTATCACCATCTGAAGTAAGAAGCCTGCTCGAAAATTATCAAGGGCAGCACATTAAATCCGTAGAGGTCATCAACAATCCCCCGGCCCGGTACGATGCGGAGGGAGGTGCGGTTTTGAACATTATTACCAATAAAAATATTTCTTTGGGCTATAAAGGCAATTTTAGTTCAAATTACACCCAAGGAATCTTTCCCAAATACAATTTTGGCACCTCTCATTTTTACAAGACCAACAAGCTAAATATAAATGCTTCCTACGCCTATGCCCCACGGAAGGATTTTAAGGATGTGCAAAACAGGACCAATTTTATCAACGATACGGGTGTATTTTCCCGCTGGGATACGGATTTTGACAAGACCAATAGATTTGAAACCCACATAGGAGGGCTAACGTTGGATTATACGATCGACGACCGCAACGAAATCAACCTAACCTCCAATATGCAACTTTCCCCCAAAAGGGAATACGACAATTTTCAGAGCACCGTTATTACCAATGGAATTGGTATTTTGGATTCGACCTTTACCACGGCCAGTTTTTTGGACGAGACCAAGAACAATATTTCCGGGGATGTAACCTACAAGCATACTTTTAAGGAAAACGGAAGTTTACAGGTGAACGCACATTACACTACTTTTGATTTAAGCCGAACACAACGTGCTAGTTCCGATTATTTTCTGCCCACTGGCGATTTTATAAGAAACTATAGCTTCTTTACCGATGCCGATCAGGATATCGAAATCATAACGGCCCAATTGGATTACAGTACTCTTTTGGGTACGGTGAGTTTTGAAACCGGGGCGAAGCTTTCCATGATCAATTCTGAAAGTCGCTTACAGTTCTTCACGGAAAATAACGGCCGGGTTTTTGTTCCAAACCTTTCTGACAATTTTCTGTACGATGAGAATGTATATGCCGCATACGTAAGCGCTTCCAAGGATTGGGAAAAGTGGAGCCTCAAGGCAGGACTTAGGGCGGAACATACCCAAAGTTCCGGAAACTCCCTGGCACTTTCCACGGTAAACGAATTAGAGTATTTTGAACTTTTTCCGTCGGTCTATATGCTTCATACCATTAACGAAAACCATAGCGTGGCCCTTGATTATTCCCGAAAACTGCAAAGGCCCAGGTATGAGGATTTGAACCCCTTTCGAACCTTCATCAATGAAAATATTTTTTACGAAGGAAACCCCACTCTTGTTCCCAACTTCAGCAAAAACTTTAACCTGAACTATACCTTGAACCAGGAGTTTTTCTTTGATCTTTATTACCGGGACAATGGCAATTATATCTCCACACTTTCCTTTCAAGACAATGAAAACCAAGTACTTAGGGATATCACACAGAACGTATTGGAAAGCACTTCCTACGGGTTGGATTTTAATTACGGCAAATCCATTACCAACAACTGGTACGTGTACAGCTATCTATCAATCTTTCATGAGGATGAAACCTTCTTGGCCTTGGAGAGCGATGCTTTCTCTGCCACCAATGAAATAAACGGTTATTATATAGATGTAACCAATTATTTGACCCTTTCCAAGGACGGTACTTTTAAGGGTGAATTGGGACTGGCCTATTTATCTGGATTTTTAGCAGGTTCCTATACCATGTCCGAAACAATAAACCTTACCATGGGCCTCCAAAAATCCCTATGGAACAGAAGGGCGGAACTTAGTCTCAACTTCAACGATATCCTGGGCAAGGCAAACCCATGGTTTTCCTCAAAATATTTAAATCAGGACAATTCATACATCGCGGTAGAGGAAACCCAAAACGTACGTCTATCTTTCATCTATAATTTTGGAAACTTCCGTCTAGAGGATAATCAGCGCCAAATAGAAAAAGCGGAAAGGGACCGAATTGGCTCCGAATAAGTGCCAAAATTGACTGTTCATACAATATTCTTACATAGAAACATTTGCTGTAAGATATTTCCGAATAACTTTTTTATATTCGCTTGCGACTACCATTAGCCAATGAAGCCAGCCTTACCACTCCTTTTCTTCATTTTACTTATTTCCATATCAATAAACGGCCAAGAGTTTGAAATTTCGGGTAGTGTAAAGGACCAAAACGGAGACCCCCTAGTCTTTGCAAACGTTTTATTGAAGAATCAGGATTCGATATTGATTCAAGGTGCCGCTACGGACGAGTCGGGCCTATTTATCCTGAACAACGTTGAGAAAGGAATCTATCTAATATCTGCGAGTTATTTAGACAATACAAGTGAAACCCGTTCGATACAGGTTTCCACGGATTTGAGAACAGAGGATTTGATCATTCTAAAGACCGAGACCCAATTGGATGAGGTTGAGGTCGTGTATAAAAAACCTACTATAGAGCAATTGGCGGACCGACTCATTTTTAACGTTAAAAACACATCCCTGTCCCAAGGTAATATCTGGGACATTTTAAAACAGACCCCGGGTGTTATCATCGTGAACGATAAGATCAACATTAAAGGGAGTTCCAATATTGGGGTCATGATCAATGGCAGGTTGGTGAACATCCCGCAAGCCGATATAGTCAATCTGCTTTCGGGTAGTTCCGGCGACAATGTGGAATCCGTGGAGGTAATCTTGAATCCTCCGGCCAAATACAGTGCTGAGGGCGGACTTTTGTTAGACATAAAAATGAAGAAAAACCTCATTGCCGGATATAATGGGTCCGTCTACAATAGATACACACAGGCGGTATTCCCAAAACATATAATCGGTACCGATCACTTTTTTAAGGGCAAGAAAACCGATTTTTCACTTTCCTACAGTTTTAGAAAAAGCAAGGATTTAAGAAGGTTTACGGACATTACCAATTTTTTCGACTCCGGAGCTATTACGGACGTATGGACGACCGAACAAAGGACCGTTACCAGGAGCAATGAACATAACATTAATGGGTTTTTCGATTATCAGGTCAATGACAAAAACAGCCTTAGTTTTTCTACGATCAATTCGTTTACGGCTCCCGCCAATAGGTTTATCGATTCCAGCACCCTCATTGAAGATACTTCAGGTGATTTACTATCCAGTTTTCTAACGGTAAACGATTCCGATTATGACGCCCTTAACTCGGCATATTATCTGGACTGGACCCATAAGTTCAATAAGAAAGGCGAACAAATTTCCCTGGCCTCCAATTATACCTATTATCAATATAACAGGGGACAGGATTTGGATACTGATTTTTTTGACAGCGACGGGATTCTTACCGGGGATAATGATTTCACCACACAATCCAACCAAAAGACGGCCATCTACAGTGCCCAAGTAGATTACAACAACCCCATAAAAAAAACCACCACCTTGGAAACAGGTATGCGGTATTCCGGTATTAACTCCCAATCGACCATTGGCCAAACAGGTTTTGATAGGACCCAACCGGGTATTGACCCAACAGAGGCGGGTGTTTTTGACTATGACGAGAAGATTATGGCGGGCTATGCAAGTCTCAACAACAATTGGGACACTTGGCAATTGAACATGGGGCTTAGGTCTGAATACACGGAGACTATAGGAGACCTGAACACGGCAAGTGAGCCTATTAAAAATTCCTATTTGGAGCTTTTTCCCTCTGTTTCGGCCCAACATGATTTCAAAAACAAGCACAATTTGGCCTTGCGGTACTACAGAAGGATTACTAGGCCTAGATATAGTGATTTAAACCCATTCCAATTTTTTCAGAGCAACAATACGGTGGTAGAGGGCAACCCAAATCTAAGGCCCGCCATTAGGAACTATGTTTCCTTGGAGTACGGCATCAAAAGGGATTATTCATTGGAAGTCTATTATTTTAATGATAACAATGATTTCTTTGAGCAAGTGGTACAAGACAATGAAAGCAATTTGCTCCGTTTTTTGAGCGTCAATTTGGAATCCAATGTCACTTATGGTGCCGAGTTTAGAATGAATAAGCGTTGGACGGGTTTTTGGGATACCTACCTGTTACTTACCTATTACAATAAACAGACTAGTTTTAGGGATATCGATAGCGGAGCGATCGTAAGCAATGGTTTATGGACGGGAAACGTTAGGTTCAACAATTATTTTACGCTCTTAAAGAATCGTTCCCTATATGCGGATGTTCTTTTCAGGTACTCCTCGCCAATGGTACTTGGTAATTCCAGAAGGGAATCCACAAGCCAACTTATACTTTCACTTAGCAAGACGTTTTGGCAGCGAAGGGCGGCATTGTCCTTTTCCTTTGATGATGTCTTCAACGATGGCAACTTCTTCTATACCCGTAACTATCTCAATCAGGACAACAGCACTTTTTCCAGAAGGGAAACGCGATTGTTTTATATTGGGTTCAGATATAGGTTTGGGAACAACAAAATACGGGACAACCAAAAACGAAAAAGTACGGACGAGGGGGATAGGATTTAAATTAGAGCCCTATAATCATCGACCCACACACTCCAAGGCTAATCAGCATGTAGACACCTGCCAAGATCAGAAACACCTTGCCCCCCTTCTTTTTGTTTTTACCCATCAAAACAACGCCAATGATGCCTAAAAGTGCGGCCGGACCGAACATGATGAGAAGTATCAGCACGAACAAACCATCCAAATTCCCTACCTCCATTGGAATTAAACTCATACTATTTCTTTTTGTAATTCTTGTAACCGATTTATTTTATCATCCCTATAGAAAAGATTCATCGTTTCAAAGGGGATTATTTTATTGTCCTTGTTCACAATATGCACACAGGATTTTTTTATGGCCCTTACGTCAAAGTTATGGGCATCTATGAATTGCATGATGATTATCCTGAAAAGGTTGTCATAACCAAGTTCCGGCGCATCGATTTCCGGGAGGCAGCACATGATGCTTTTTAGGTTCTCCGATGCCTTTTCCACAGAATTTCCGGTACTGAAAAGTTCGATCATCTTTCCATGGAGCTGTTCGTCCTGTTCATAAATGATGGTGTTTTTTCCTTCGTTCAATAAATCGTCCGGATTTACATAGCGGGTCAAGGGACTCACTTCCCCGTCAATTTTTAAGGCATAGGCCATGACCAAAGCATCTGGGTTGCAGGGAACCGGGATAAGATCGTCCGGCTCAAAAATAGGGGATTGTTCCAAAATCTTTCTACGAACCTCCGTAAGCGTAATCCTGTTTTCGTCCACCTCAAAATTTTCCAACCGCCCAGCTATCTGTGTGGGTTGAAAGGTTATCCCGCGCACACATTTTTGTTGTAGGGCAAAATCTATGGTCTTTCCCATTTCGTGGTCGTTCAACCCCTTTTGAAGGGTAACAACCAAAGTGGTCGATAGGTTGAGTTGGTTCAAATGTTCCAACGCCTTAAGGCGGATATCCGCCAGGTCTGCCCCTCTCAAAGTTCGTAAAACGTGATTGTCCAGGGAATCGAACTGTAGGTAGATTTCAAAATCCGGCATGTAGGTGGCAAGTCGCTCCGCAAAATCAAATTCCTTGGCGATGCGTATGCCGTTTGTGTTGACCATTAAATGCCGAATGGGCAAGGACTTTGCATAGTCCAAAATCTCAAAAAACTGAGGATGTAAGGTAGGTTCGCCACCACTAAGCTGAACCACATCCGGTTCCCTTTCGTTTTTTACAATCGCGTCCAGCATAGCTTTAACCTCGTCCAAGGTCCTGTGCCTGCCATAGTTAGGGGAAGAGCCCGCGTAACAGGTGGGGCAAGTTAGGTTGCATCGGTCCGTTACCTCAATGACAGTTAAGCAAGAGTGTTGTTCGTGATCAGGACAAAGCCCACAATCATAGGGGCATCCGTAAAGGGCCTTTGTATTGAAAGTCTTAGGATACTCCGAAGCTTTATTGTAGTTCCTTATATTCTTATAATAGGGAATGTCATCGGCAATCAACACCTTGGAACGCCCATGCTCCGGACAGTTTTTCAACATATACACCTTTTCATCCTCAAAGACGATTTTAGCATCGATCCTGCGAAGACAGTCTGGACAAAGGCTTATCGTATAGTCATAATAGGTGTATTTTGCTTCGGGCATGTGTGAAGAATTGGCGGATAGTTTTCCAGTAATATAATAGGCAAATTAGACATAAAATTTGGATGCTGCTCAACCCCAAAACCAAAAAGGAATTCGGTTTTAAAAACTCTATGAAAAATCGAAACAGGAAATAGGTTATCATAAAAATCTTGAAATGCATGCCACTTTCAAATTGCTCCCGTCGTTTCCGGAACTTTTTTATGAGGATAAAAAGGACTGTTAGGAATACGATTTCATACAGGGCAATGGGATGTCTATAGACACCATCGCCCAAATCCGTTCCTAGAAAAAAAGCGGTTTCTTTCCCATAGGTAAACTCCTTGATACCCGATACAAAGCAGCCTATCCTACCAATAATGATTCCTAAAATAATGGGGAGGGTAAATAGATCGCCGGACGACTGTTTTTCCCCGATTATTTTTTTGACCATTTCAACTCCAAGCACCCCCCCAAAAAGTCCGCCCATAATGGTTTTATTGTTCAAAATAGCAACCCACCCTTGTTCCCAATGTAGCAAGGGGTTTTCCAAAAAGGCGACCACTCGTGAGAAAAAAAGGGCGCCAAAAATGGCTCCGATAATAATGGAAAGTCGGTTGTTGGAGGATATAGTGTCCGTGGAATTTTTCCTTAGGAAAAGATAATAACGAAATCCTACAAAGAAGGCAACATACTCCAATATGAGGTGCATGTTCAGATGTATACCAAAAATGACGGGCTCAAAGGGGATGGTCATTTAAAAGCAATAAAATGCTACTCTTGCCACTCCGCAATAAAGAGATTCGTATCCCTGGTGCCACCATTATTTCGGTTGCTGGAAAAGGCCAAGTATTTACCGTCGTTGGAAAAAACAGGGAAGGCGTCAAAGGTTTCCCCATGGGTTACACGCTCCAAATTCTTGCCGTCGATGTCGATAAAATAGAGGTTAAAAGGAAACCCCTTTTCGGCCTCAAAGTTACTGGAGAACAATACCTTTTTCCCCGAAGGATGAAAGAACGGGCTCCAGTTGGCATTTCCCAAAAAGGTCAATTGTTTCAAATCGCTTCCATCGGCATTACAAATAAAGAGCTCCATTTCCGTTGGTTCTACCAAGCCTTCGGCCAATAAATCCTTATACTTTTTTATGGCCTCGGGGGTTTTGGGTCTGGATGCCCTAAAAATAAGCTTGGTACCGTCCGGGGAGAAAAAAGCCCCACCGTCATAGCCCAGTTCGTTGGTTATCTGTTTTACGTCCGTTCCGTCCAAGTTCATGGTGTATAGTTCCAAATCGCCGCTTCGGGTGGAAGTAAATACTATTTTATCGCCTTTTGGGGAAACGGTCGCCTCGGCATCATATCCGGGCTCATCCGTCAATTGCGCCGTGATATTTCCCTCCAGGTCCGCCACAAAAATATCAAAGGAATCATAGACGGGCCAGACGTAGTTCCCATTTTTGCGAAGCGGTACTTCAGGACATTCCTTATCCGCCAAATGGGTGGAACCGTATACAAAATGTTTGTTGTCCGGTAAAAAATAGGCACAGGTGGTACGTCCGTACCCAGTGCTGACCATGGGAGGAATGGAATCCGTAATACCATCGGCCACGTTCATCAAGAACATTTGATCGCAATTAAGGCCCCAGTTCGTATTGTTGGATTGAAAGATCATCTGTTTGTCGTCCCAACTCCAATAAGCTTCCGCATTGTCCCCGCCAAAAGTGATCTGCCGGATGCTTTTAAAATACTTTTCTTCCGGATAGATCAAGGTGTCCTCTCCCGCCATTAAGGAGGTGGTTGGCTCGGGAGTTGTTTCGGTCTTTTTGGTTTCGTTTTTACAGCTGAAAACAAGGCAGATAAGCCCTAAAAGGAATAAAATTCTCATGGAGATGCGTATTTTTGTCAAAAATAAAAGCTATGCCGCGCAATCTAATACTTTTGTCCGTATTTTTTATTGTATTGACCTCCTGCAAACAAGAAGTACAAAAGAAGGTCACCCTACGGGAAGATGTAGCCTTTTTGGCGAACGACAGCCTACGAGGGCGTGAAACAGGTACTCCGTACGAAAAAGAGGCGGCCCGGTATTTGGAAGAACGTATGCGGAGTATTGGATTGTTGCCCAAAGGGAACTCAGGCACCTATTTCCAGACCTTTAGTTTCAAGCCGAAAAATGACCCGCATGCCGAAGTACAATTTGTGGATGGCGATAGCACCATTACCGGAACCAATGTCATAGGGTATATTGACAATAAGGCCGATAAGACCGTTATCATTGGCGCCCATTACGACCATTTGGGGATGGGGGGAGAAGGCTCTTTGTATGCCGATGGCGAGGCCATTCACAATGGGGCGGACGATAATGCCAGCGGTGTGGCCGTATTGTTGCAATTGGCGGCTAAACTCATGGATACGATAACACGGCACAACTACCTTATCATGGCCTTTTCCGGAGAGGAAATGGGCCTTTTGGGGAGTAATTATTTCTCAAAAAACCCCACGATCGATTTGTCAAAGGCGAATTACATGCTCAACATGGATATGGTAGGGCGCATGCGCGAGGATAAGACCCTTTCCATTAGCGGCACCGGAACGGCTCCCATTTGGAGTCAGGTATTGAACAGTAACAACCCCGGATTCAAATTGGTGTTGAGCGAATCTGGTGTGGGACCCAGCGACCATACCTCTTTTTATTTACAGGATATTCCCGTACTGCATTTTTTCACGGGGCAACACGAGGATTACCATAAGCCTTCGGACGATTTCGACAAACTGAATTATGAAGGGATGGAAATGATCACGGATTACATCCTTTCCGTCATCTATGATTTGGACGACGACGCAAAGCTGGCCTTTAGAAAAACGAAAAACGAAAGTGAGGAAACCCCACGATTTAAAGTAGCCCTGGGTGTAATGCCCGATTATTTATTTGATGGAAATGGGATGCGCATAGACGGCGTTACCGACGGTAGGCCTGCAGCCGCGGCCGGACTCCAAAAGGGGGACGTGGTCGTTCAATTGGGCGACAGTACCGTAACGGATATGATGAGCTACATGCGCGCACTTTCCATTTTTGAGGAGGGCGATGCCACGGAAGTTATCGTTAATCGCAATGGCGAGAAAATCAAAGCAACTATTTCGTTTTAGGTTGAAATAAAAAGGTCTTTGCTTCAAAGTTTCTTTTCCTTATTAGGGATGGGTGTTTCGCGAAAATGGAACGCGGAGGGTCCGGGTTTTTCTTCTGATACTTTTTCCATCGCCGAAAAAGTATCCAAAAAGGCTAGGCTGATTCTGGGATACTTGAAATCCAAGAAGTCTTTGGCCCGCATCGCCCAGGCCGTTTCCGATTGCATCGGAATACTCTGTGGGCGATTTCCTTTTGCCAATTCCAAGGACTCCCGGATTTACTACGTATCCCAAAATAGGCCGGTTTACTCCCTAAAATTCATTTATGTTACCTGCTGAATTTAAAACCCAAAAAAGCTCCCCTCCCTGATTATGGAGGGGTGCTTCCATGAAAAAGGAATGGGGAGGGTTGAATTAGCATCCTTTGTAAAGACCGTTTTTTACTATTTTTGCACCTCAAATGATTTGGTTATGCCCAAAATCGGTGATATAGAACTACCTGATTTTCCGTTGCTACTGGCTCCTATGGAGGATGTGAGCGATCCACCCTTTCGTGCTTTATGCAAGGAGCAGGGAGCCGATGTGGTCTTTACCGAGTTCATTTCTTCAGAGGGCCTAATTCGAGACGCTGCCAAAAGTGTTATGAAGTTGGACATTTACGAAAAGGAACGTCCTGTGGGCATTCAGATTTTTGGGGCCAACTTGGATAGTATGTTGCAATGCGTGGAGATTGTGGAAAAATCAAACCCGGACATCATAGATATCAATTTTGGTTGCCCGGTCAAAAAAGTAGTATCCAAGGGTGCAGGCGCTGGTATTTTGAAGGATATCGACTTGATGGTTTCCCTTACGGATGCCATGGTAAAACATACCAAACTCCCCATTACCGTTAAGACCCGTTTGGGCTGGGACGAGGATTCCATAAAAATCGTTGAGGTTGCGGAACGTTTACAGGATGTTGGCTGCAAGGCCATTTCCATTCATGGGCGTACCCGTGCCCAAATGTATAAGGGCTACGCAAAATGGGAACCTATTGCGGAAGTAAAGAACAATCCCCGGATGCATATACCCGTTTTTGGAAATGGGGATGTGGACACTCCCGAGGCCGCTATGAAAATGCGCGATGAATACGGACTTGACGGTGCCATGATCGGAAGGGCCAGTATTGGATATCCTTGGTTTTTTAGGGAAGTAAAACACTATTTTAAGACCGGTGAACATCTTGCCCTTCCAACCATGCAAGAACGCGTGCACGCCGCAAGAAGGCATTTACAGATGTCCATAGACTGGAAGGGGGAGAAACTAGGCGTTTTTGAAACCAGAAGACATTATACCAATTATTTCAAAGGGATTCCCAATTTTAAGGAATACCGTATGAAAATGGTCACCAGCGATGATGCCGTGGATGTTTTTGATGCCTTTGATGAGGTGCTTGAAAAATTTGGAGACTATCAGTTCGAGCAAGTTTAAGCTGCAATCAACTTTTTATTGATTCGGCTGCTGGCAATTTTGGAAGCGATAAAGCCTAATACCAGAATAGTCGCTAACACGGTCAAAACATTGATCAATTGAAATTCAACCGGATAGGCCAAAGAGGGTGTAATCTTAAGCCACCCAAAGAAAATCTGGGACCATACCAATAGCGACCCCAGCAATACCCCTATCAATCCCCCAAATCCTGTAACCAAGATTCCTTGAACAAAATAAATGTTGCGCAATTCCTTTATGGTAGTTCCCAAACTGTACAAGGTTTTGGAATTCTGTTGTTTGTCCAAGATCATCATGATAATTGCCCCCACCACATTGAACAGTGCAATGATCAACACCAGCGTAAAGATGAGGTAGGTGGCCATATTTTCGGTATTCAGCATTTTATAGAGGGTGCTATTCAATTCCTGCCGATTTTTCAAAATGACCGAATCTCCCAAAACCGCCTCGATTTCGGAACGGACGGTTTGCTCATCCGCCCCATCCTCCAATTTAAAATTGATACCGGAAATTTCGTCTTCGGTTTTTTCCAATAAGGCTTGGGTTAAGGAAAGATCGGCGAATACATATTTGTTATCCAAATCGGCCTCCACCGCATAGACACCACCAATGATAACAGGTAGGCGGTTATAGAGCGAACTTACCCCTTGCTGCGAAAGAGACCCTTTCCCAGGTTTAAAGGCGTAAATCTGCATCGGGCTTCTAAATTGGTTAATGGTCACACTAAGTATATTGGCAATGCCTATGCCTGAAACCACCTGTTGATCGTTAATGGTCCAATCGCCCAAATATAAAATGGAATCGGTATTTACCACCTTGATATAGTTAGAGTCGATGCCCTTGATATAGGCAATGTGATTTTTTCCTTTGTGTTCCAGATAAACTTTTTCCTCAACTTCCTTGGAATAATGGGTAAGTCCATTGATTTTGGCCAAACGACTTTCTTGGTCTGGAGTAATAGAAAAGAATTTCCCGAAGGCCGGTTGTGCCTTAAGTTCTGGATCAAAGGAATTGGTAAAGGAAAGACTAAAAGTTTTAAGACCCGCAAATCCTGAAAGAACGATAAATAGCGCCGCTGAACCAATGACGATGACAAGAAAAGTGATAAAATTAATGATGTTTACCGCATTTTGTGAGCTCTTGGAGCGCACATATCTTTTGGCGATATAGAGCGGAAAGTTCAAGAATCAGGACTTTTTTCTTCTTGGCAACAAGTCCCTGTTCTCAATAGGGTTTTCCTCCCCTTTCAAGGACTTTTCTATTTTTTCTATATAATCGAGCGAGTCGTCCAAATAGAACAACAATTCCGGAACCCTGCGCAATTGGTTTCGGGTACGTTGGGCCAGTTCGTGCTTGATCAAGGGCTGGTTGGATTTAATGCCTTCCAACAATTCCTTGGCCTGTTCTGTTGGAAATATACTGATGTAGACCTTGGCTATGGAAAGGTCGGTCGTGACGGAAACCTTGGAAACGGAAATCAAGGTACCCCTAAGCCCCCCTTCTATGGCGGCTTTTTGAAGGATAGCTACAATATCCTTTTGAATGACCCCGGCGATTTTTCGTTGTCTTTGTGTTTCCATACGGCAAAAATACATAGAATAATGTATCTTGTTATTATTCTATAGGGCACAGATACTGTAAGTGATGAAAAAAATTGAACATTTGGGAGTTGCCGTAAAAAATTTGGAAGATTCAAATGCGCTGTTCGAAAAATTGTTGGGAGAGGCACCTTATAAGGAAGAGGTGGTTGCCTCTGAAGGTGTTAGAACTTCTTTTTTTAAAAATGGCCCCAACAAAATAGAGCTTTTGGAGTCCTTGAACGATAACGGCCCCATTGCCACGTTTTTGGCAAAAAAGGGCGAGGGTATTCACCATGTTGCTTTTGAAGTAGCCGATATTCGTTCCGAAATAGCGCGTTTAAAACAAGAGGGTTTTGAAGTCTTGGGTGATGAACCAAAAAGAGGCGCCGATAATAAATGGGTGGTCTTTGTGCATCCTAAGTCCACGAACGGTATATTGATAGAATTATGCCAAGAAATCAAATAGGCAATTGGTCATTGCGGACCGGTTGAATTGGCAACCTAAAATGTTGTGGCATATAAAAATAAGTGGTAATATTGCATCCGCAATTTGCGGGTCCTATAGCTCAGCTGGTTAGAGCACCTGACTCATAATCAGGGGGTCCATGGTTCGAGCCCATGTGGGACCACCAGTAAAATAAGGCAGTCACAATACTTTGTGACTGCCTTATTTGTTTCATCAGCGTGCTTTCAGCGTGCTTTTTTGGAATGTAGGATTTGGTGTTTTCACTTTTTATTTAAAACTATTTCGTTTACATATTGAACACAATATGGCTCGGGTTTGCCATATTCAATACTCTCTTAGTTTAAATATAATTGACATTCATTATTCAGTCCCACTTATTGACTTTTTTAGACAGTTTATCTAATTATTCAATCCACTAGGATATATTTTAATATATTCCTTAAGCAATAATTAAACCAACCGATTTTCAATTATGCAAGTTGTTTGTCTACAAGAGGAAGCATTTTATGCATTGTTTCGGAAAGTAATTGAACATGTAGAATCGAAAAGACCAAACACACCAGAGAGATGGATTGATGGTGAGGAGGCTATGTCGATTTTGAAAATTAAGTCGACTACCACCCTTCAAAAACTAAGGGATGAAGGAAAGGTCAGGTTTTCACAGCCTCAAAAGAAGATTATTCTATACGACAGAGTGTCTATTATGGAATACATTGAAAAACACGCACGTGAAACTTTTTAACTATGGAAGAAGAGATTAAAGTTGACGAAAAGTTTAAAAGCGCCTTTAATTTAGGCTATCGTTTGGCTGAAGAGTTGAACCTTAAAACTCCTTTGATTCAGAATCAAGAAAAAATCATGCCCGATAATCCAATGCATTTGGGAATGCAGTGCTTTATTGATGAAGCCAAACTTTTAAAAGATAAGAAACAGGAAAAATCGGTAGAAAACAGTTTTAAAAAAACAAGGAACAAAGGTTTAGGGTTATAGAAACCTAATTTTACTGATTTTTAATACTTTGGTTTAAGTTGTCTATTGTCTTTCATGGCGATTATAGTGACAATATTCCCTTTGAACACATAATACACTGTCGTTCTTTTGTGTATGACGGCCCTCCTTATTAGTTTTTTACTTTTAGATTCGGGGTAAAGGGTCGGGAAATTCGAAACCGTATTTTCAAATTGTTTTAGCAGGTTCTCAAATTTAAGGACTTCTTTTTTATTGAATTTGACCCTAAGAAATTCCTTAATGTCAAGTGCATTTGAAAGTGATCTTTCTGTCCACTTTACCTGAACAAAATTATCCATTGGCCAGACCGTTCCAAAAATCTTTTGAACTCATTGTACCTCCTTGTTCAAAATCCCTGATACCGGCAAGAATATTGACCCTGTCACTTTCGGTCAGTTCATCCCACCAATCCCCCGATTTACCCTCACTGGAAAGCTTTACAGAATTGAGCAACCCAACAAGCGTATCATCCTTTAAAGACTCAATCCAATTAACGAGTTCCTTTTTTGTAGTATTTAGTTCAGAAGTGCTCATATCAATTCTATAAAAATAAAAATACAAAAATCGGGCAACTAAAAATCTATGTTTGCAGGAAATCATTTACTTTGAACTTTAAAAAATAGTTCTTTAAACATTTTTAGTACTTCATGATAGAAAAGTTTATGGTATTTGGCCATAGCAATTTTGCTATTACTTTTCTTTAAGATTATAACAATTTGCTACAATTCTTTTAGGTTAAACAGGTTTATTTAAACCTACCAATTGTTACAATTAAAAAACCTCATTAGTGAAAAATCTACAGGCGGAAGCTCTAACACCGTAAAAAGAAGGGATTGTAAGAAGTGAAGTAGTTTTAATCATAAAACTATTCAAAAATACACTACTTTAAAAGAGTATTCAATTGGGAATATTTACCCAAATTTGTAATTTTTCAAATATTTTTTTCAACTTTTAATAGAAAAGGATGGATAAATTTCAATTTAATTAAACTTATGCTCGTCACAAATTCATGAAACATATCAGGTATATTTTCATCTTAATCAATATTTCATTGGCTTTTTCCATTTTGTCATGTGACAGAAGTAAAGACGTTGAAAAAATACATATTGGTTTTTCCCAGGCTATGACGAATGACGATTGGAGGCGTTCCATGAATAACTCCATGGAATTGCAGGCTTCAATGAACCCTGAAATTGATTTGCAAATTAAAGATGCTAATTATGATGTGCTTACACAAATAAAACAGATAGATGAGCTGATTGCAGATAGCGTAGATGTTCTAATTGTATCGCCTATTCAATCTAAACCCATTACGGCGGTTGTTAGGAAAGCAATTAATGCCAGTATTCCTGTTCTGGTTGTAGACAGAAAAACTGAAGGTCAACAATATACAGCCTATTTGGGAGCTGATAATATCGAAATAGGAAGAAATGCGGCTAAGGAAATTATCGCTTCAAATAGAAAAGACTCAATTCGAATTATTGAAATAAGAGGTATGGCCGGATCTTCTCCTGCAGAAGAAAGGACGATGGGTTTTCAACAGGTAATAAATCAATTCAAAAATGCAAAGATAGTTGCGAAAATAGAAGGGGACTGGGAGAAGGAGTCTATTCAGGAATCGCTGAGACAACTGCTAAATAACGATATTAAAGTTGATTATGTATTTGCCCATAATGATAGAATGGCAGTTGGTGCATGGGAGGTAGCACGCGAGTTGGGAATAGAAAATGAAATTAGTTTTATTGGAGTAGATGGTCTAGCTGGAACTAATGGAGGAATTCAGGCGGTAAAAGATGGAATTTTAAAGGCAACGGTTCTCTATCCTACTGGTGGAGATGAAGCAATTAAATTGGCTTTGAAAATCCTAGATAACGAATCTATACCTAAAAATAACATTCTCTCGACTACTATTATCAACGAGTTGAACGCTGACATTATGAACAACCAATTTGAAAAGATAAATGATCAACAAGATCAAATGGAAGAACAGTTGGCTGCGATAAAATTACAAGAGGAACTTTATTATTCGCAAAACAACCTTCTTAAAATTACAATGGCATTGTTGGCAATTATTCTAAGCCTTACAGTATATAGCGTTTATTCCATCTTTGCAATTCGAAAGAAAAATAGGCAACTGGAATTGACTAACGAAAAGGTTACCGTGCAGCGGAATCAAATCGAAAAAATTGCGAAGGAGATCAAAATAAGCAATGAAGCAAAGCTAAATTTTTTCACAGGGCTTTCTCATGAATTTAAAACGCCCCTCACGTTAATTTTAAGTTCTATAGAGTCGATAAGCGACTATGCTAAAGAAAAAGGCTCCAGAATGGGGAACGAAATAGAGTTAATACATAATAACTCCAATAGGTTATTGAGATTAATTAATCAATTACTTGATTTTAGAAAAATCGAAGACCGTAATTTTAATCTAAAGGCATCCAAAACTAATTTATACAACTTTTCAAAATTAATATTCCAAGATTTTGAAAGGGAAGCCATGAAAAGAAATATTGATTTCAAATTAACTTCCAATAATGAATCCTTGGATATTTTTATAGATAGAAATTTAATGGATAAGGTATATTTCAATCTTCTTTCCAATGCATTTAAGTTCACACCAGACAATGGTAAAATAGGTGTATATATAAAAGATGATGAAAGTGCCAATATTGTGAAAATTCACTTTAAGGACACAGGAATTGGTATACCTTCGAACGAAATAGATGGTGTTTTTCAAGCATTTTTTAAAGGTTCTAATAATAGAAAAAACAGCTCCGGCGTAGGTTTACATTTGAGCAAGGAATTTGTGGAGATGCACAAAGGTAATATTGAAGTTGAATCTCTACACGGTACGGAGTTTATTGTATCACTTTACAAAGGTCAAGCACATCTAGATGAATCAGAAATCATATCGGAACAAGATTTGGTTGATTCCAATATAATCGATTTTTCTTCTGACCAATTAATAGATGATAATTATTTAATTCAGGCTCCTAGCAAAAACAAAGAGAAATATTCAGTTTTGATAATTGAGGACAATAAAGATCTTTCTTTGTTCCTTAAAAATAAACTACAGTTGGAGTATGATATTCATTTATCAGAAGGTACGGATGCAATTGAGAAAGCTTTTGAGACTATTCCGGACATTATACTTTGTGACATTAATCTTCCGGATAAAGATGGCTTCGAAATTTGCGAGATTTTAAAAAAGGATTTGCGTACATCGCACATACCTACTGTAATACTAACTGCACTAGGCAATAAGGAATCCTATATCAAAGGACTTCAATCCGGAGCAGATTTGTATCTTACGAAACCATTCAGCTATTCTATTTTGATTCAGTCAATTAAGTCTTTGCTCTATAATAGAGAAAAACTCAGGTATTATTTTACCAGTAACATCCATAAAATTGAAGAAATAAATTCCTTTGGGGATATAGAACAAAAATTTATTAGCCAATTAAATACATTGATAAATGATAATTTGGGCAATTCTGATTATTCAGTTGAAAATCTGGCTGAAAATCTTACTATCTCACGTGTCCAGTTATACAGAAAGGTCAAGGCAATTATGGGTATAAGCATTAGTGATTACATAGGCAATATCCGCTTGGAAAAGGCTAAAACCATGCTCGAAAATGGCTCATTAACAGTTTCAGAAATTGCTTATTCCAATGGTTTTTCTTCTCCAAATTACTTCTCTACTGCCTTTAAAAACAAATACGGTATTTCCCCTGCGGCGTTTCGTAAGTCTGTTTGAGTTACAGTTCAACCATTCCTTCCAACACTTTTCATCTTAGAAGTAACAATATCGAACATAATGTAACATGAATATACTTGCTACATGCTCGATAATGTTAAAAAATTATTTTAAAATACTGATTATCAATTACTTAACATTTTGTGATATGTTTCTTAACCAAAGCATAACACATTGACACATTATCAAATTACACACTTCATTTTTGCGAATACTTTAGTGACATCACTAGAGAATTACGATTATGAGAAAAATATGGATTTGGTCGATTACCGCTGCATTGGCTGGTTTTCTTTTTGGCTTTGACACAGTAGTCATCTCAGGAGCCGATAAAAAACTACAAGCATTATGGCAATCTTCCGATATGTTCCATGGTACAGTTGTAATGGCGATGGCCTTGTGGGGAACCGTAGTTGGGGCAATTTTGGGTGGTATTCCTACGAATAAGATTGGGAGAAAGAAAACTTTATTATGGATAGGTATACTCTATACAGTATCTGCATTAGGTTCGGCTTTTGCAAATGACCCTATAACTTTCGCAATATTCAGATTTATTGGTGGTCTGGGAGTAGGTGCATCAACCATAGCAGCTCCTGCCTACATTTCTGAAATAGCTCCACCAAAGGACCGTGGGAAGTTGGTAGGACTTTACCAATTTAATATAGTTTTCGGCATTTTAATAGCTTTCTTATCGAATTACTTGTTAAGCGGTGTTGGAGAAAATGCATGGCGATGGATGATAGGCGTAGAGGCCATACCTGCATTTGTTTATACCCTGTTCGTACTTACGGTTCCAAAAAGTCCAAGGTGGTTGTTGACCAAAATGCGTACTGATGAGGCGAAAAAGGTATTACAACTTATCAATCCTGAACAAGATCCAGAAGTATTGTTGCTAGAAATTAGGACAGAAAGCAAAAACAACGTTTCCGACGAAAATATACTTATAAAGAAATATAGGTTTCCACTGATGTTGGCTTTTTTAATTGCAATGTTCAATCAATTTTCTGGCATCAATGCATTTCTTTATTATGCCCCTAGAATATTCGAAGAGGCAGGCTTAGGCGAAAGTACCGCTCTATTAAGCAGTATTGGGATAGGGGTAACCAATATGATTTTTACCCTTATAGGAGTCTTGCTAATTGATCGGCTAGGAAGAAAACAACTAATGTACATAGGTTCTGTCGGGTACATTATTTCCCTATCACTAGTAGCTTGTGCTTTTTTCCTACACTGGGAAAGTATTGCAGTGCCTATTTTTCTATTTCTCTTTATTGCTGCACATGCTGTAGGACAGGGAACCGTAATCTGGGTGTTCATTTCTGAAATTTTTCCAAATCATTTAAGAGGCTCGGGTCAGTCGTTCGGTAGTTCGGTGCACTGGATTTTGGCAGCCATTATTCCCTCGTTGGTGCCTGTATTATTCACAGCAATTGGTGCAGGTACGGTGTTTGCTTTTTTTGCTTTTATGATGGTACTGCAATTGTTGTTTGTGGCTTTTGTAATGCCGGAAACAAAGGGTATATCGCTAGAAGAGTTAAGTAATACCCTAACAAGGGGAAGGAAGGACAAAATCGAAAATATTATTGGTTTTAATGAAGGGAAATCTAACTGAAAATTATAAAGACCATAAAAATGAAAAATAAAGCATTAAAATTAACTATCGTAATAGGAATTTTTTCAATGATAGCTTCTTGTAAAAATTCTATGGAAAGGAGAAACGACAATGTTGAAGATAAGCAAGATACACTTGTCAGTTCCAATGAATTGTTATACCGTCCAAATTTCCATTTTTCACCAGATACAGGTTGGATGAACGATCCAAATGGAATGTTTTTTTATAACGGGTATTACCACCTATATTTTCAACACTATCCAGATGGTACTAAATGGGGGCCTATGCATTGGGGACATGCGGTTAGTAGTGATTTGTTCAATTGGAAAGAGCAACCAATAGCGCTGTATCCAGATGATTTGGGCTATATTTTTTCCGGTAGTGCTGTTGTAGACCACGAAAATACATCAGGATTTGGAGTAGATGGCAAAATACCTATAGTTGCAATTTTCACCAGCCACGACCCTAAAAAAGAGAAAACGGGTGAAATAGATGTGGAAAATCAAAGTATCGCTTATTCGCTGGACGAAGGACTTACATGGACAAAATATGAAGATAATCCTGTTTTAAAAAATCCAGGTTTCAGAGATTTTAGAGACCCAAAAGTTAGCTGGGATAATGAGAGGAAAAGATGGACAATGGTTTTGGCCGCAGGCCAAGAGATACAATTCTACACCTCAAAAGACCTAAAGTCATGGGAGAAACTTACAAGTTTTGGAGAGGGTATCGGTAATCATGACGGAGTATGGGAATGTCCGGATTTCTTTCAATTACCTGTTATTGGCAAGTCAGAAAAAAAATGGGTTTTGTTGGTGAGTATTAATCCTGGAGGGCCTAATACAGGCTCTGCTACCCAATATTTTGTAGGAGATTTTGATGGTTCAGATTTTATTTTGGACGAATCATTCAAACAGGAGATGGAAAAAGAGCATAGTTTCTGGGTAGACTATGGTCGTGACGATTATGCGGGCGTTACCTTTTCCAATATTGAAAACAAGGATGGCAGCAAGCTATTTATGGGATGGATGTCCAATTGGTTGTATGCCAACGAGGTCCCTACTGAAAAATGGCGAAGTGCAATGACAATAGCCCGCACATTGGAATTGACAAAGGGTGAAAATACGTTTCGATTAGTCTCGAATCCTGTTCCAGAACTAAATGAATTTGAGGTTGAGAAGCTAAAAAATTCAGATGTCCCACTTGAAGGAAAGACTTTGCTAACTACTTCTAAGGCTATCGATTTTACTCGTGCTCGGATTAACTTTAAAGTTGAAGATTTGGTTGATGGGATTTACACTTTTGAATTGACGAATAGCAAAGGGGATAAGTTACGATTTGGTTACGACGTCACAGAGGGAAATTATTTTGTAGATAGAAATAAGGCTGGGATAACTGATTTTTCGGACAGATTTAGTGACCGGATTGCCATAGCTCCAAGGATTTCTACACAAAAGGATTGGTCAGGTACAATTGTTCTGGATAAAACTTCCATAGAATTGTTTTTTGACGACGGCCAAACCGTTATGACAGAAATATTCTTTCCACAAGCACCTCTCGATAGTTTCTATTTTGAAGCTCCGTTAGATGAATCTAAACTCGAATACATTGAAATACATCAACTTAAATTTAACTTAAACTAGAAAATTATGAAATTAAAACTCTTACTATTTTTAATGGTATTTGTTCCAATAGGTCTGTCCGCCCAAGGTCGGATTACAGGTACTGTTACTTCCTCAGATGACGGTACTCCTTTACCTGGAACCTCGGTAATTATTAAAGGAACAACAATTGGAACAACCACTGACTTTGATGGTAATTATGAATTGAACAATGTAGCCGACGATGCAACCCTTGTATTTAGCTATATTGGATTTACCACCCAGGAAGTTCCTGTGAACGGGCAGTCACTAATAAATGTTGCCCTAAAAGAAGATGCCCAACAACTTGATGAAGTAGTATTGACAGGATATTCCACGGAGCGTAAGGTAGATTTGACCGGAGCGGTTACAGTAGTTGATATTGCCCCAATAGAAGGTCAAAGTTTAAGTTCCGGTAATGCCATGCAAGCACTACAAGGAAGGGTGGGAGGTCTTTTTATTGAAAAATCCGGTGACCCTACAGGGTTGAACAGCAGGATACTGATTAGAGGACTTACTACTTTGGGGAATAATGATCCGCTTTACATTATAGATGGTGTTCCAACAAAAAGGCAAGAGGTATTCGCAAGTTTAAATCCTGCAACTATCGAATCCATTCAAGTATTGAAAGATGCGTCGGCCTCTTCAATATATGGGTCAAGAGCCGCAAACGGGGTCATCGTTGTAAGTACTAAAGGAGGTCTTAAAGGAGAACGACTAACGGTTAGTATCAATTCCAATTTATCTGTCCAATCAGAGCGAAAACAGCGCTATGATATGTTGAGTTCCCAACAACGTGGTGAAGCTTTGTGGAGGGCATCCGTAAATGATGGAGCAGATCCAAATGCAGGTTATGGTGAAATATACAATTTCGATTGGAATAATGACTTTAACAATCCCATACTAAACAGCGTTACTGTTCAGCCCTTTGTAGGAGGAGACCCAAATGTACCTTCAGGTAATACCAATTGGCAAGACGAAGTTTACGAGACAGGATATGTATTTAACAATGAGGTTACTGTTACCACAGGTTCAGAAAAATCTTCTTTATTAATAAACCTTGGATACTTAAAGAATACAGGTATGCTGAAGTTTACAGGTTATGATAGATATACTGGTAAAATTAATGGTACTACAAATTTATTTAACGACAGATTAAAATTTGGAGTTAATACACAAATATCAACTTCAAATGAAACATTGGTAGCAAGTGATGTTGGTGGAGCGCCTACAACCGGTTTGTCCATTACCCTTGCACCTACCATTCCTGTTTATGATGCAAATGGAGAGTTTGCAGGTCCTTTGGGGGCTGGGTATTCGGATAGAAACAACCCACTATTAATGCAATATTTAAACAGGTGGGACAATGCTATAAAAAACAATTTCTTCGGTAATGTTTTTGCAGAATTGAGCATACTTGATAATCTTAAGTTCCGCTCTAGTTTAGGAATAGACTTTAGTGATTTCAAACGTAAAAATATAGAGCCAAAAGTATTTAACGGTTTTGTCACTCGAAGTAATAACAGGTTAATTTTTGACACCAATAAATTGAGAACATTAACTTTTTCAAACACTTTGAATTATAATTTAGAAGTTGGGAAACACAGATTTGGAGCGCTATTGGGTATTGAGTCTATAAGAGAAGATTTTGATACTATTTTTGCGCAAGCAGATGATTTTGCAGTAGAACAAGAATCTTATTTTGTGCTTTCCGCCGCAACTGGTGCGAGAACAAATAATGGTATATCTACCCAATACAGCCTCGCTTCACAATTTGGGAAATTAAACTATTCATTTGATGATAAATACTTGGCATCCTTTACAATCCGTAGAGACGGTTCCTCAAGGTTTGGAGCTAACAATAGATATGGTATTTTTCCAGCAGCTACACTGGGTTGGAGAATTAGTCAGGAAGAATTTCTCAAAGACAGTGAAATACTTTCCAATTTAAAACTAAGGGCAGGTTATGGAGAAGTAGGTAACCAAGAGATTGGTAATACGGCTCGGTTTGGTTTATATGAGTCTCGTTACGGTCAAAATCAAGCTCAGTTGACAGGAGGATTTTTTGAAATTTACTATAATGTGGGTACGGCATATGATATAAATGGAAACAATACAGGCACGCTGCCTTCAGGGTTCGTCTCAACTCAGGCTCCTAACCCTAATTTGAAATGGGAAACAACCAAAGAATGGAACTATGGTATTGATTTTGGGTTTTTAAACAATAAAATAAACGGATCCTTTGATTATTTTACTAGGGAGACCACGGATATCTTGACTACTCCTCCCATTGCATCTGTAATTGGAGAAGGTCAACAAAGAGTATTGAACGGTGCCGCAACTGCTGCTAGAGGTTGGGAATTTAACTTAGGATATTCTAATGTATGGGAAAGCGGATTCTCTCTTGGTGTTTCCACTAATTTTGGTGCTTTTAAGGACGAAATTACATTTCTACCAGAGGAGGTGAGAGCAGCCTTTCCTGGGACGGCCCAAAATTCAATTCTTGGACAATCACAAACGGCAATTTTTGGCTATCGCACAGATGGTCTTTTTCAAAGCCAGGCAGATGTTGATTCCCATCCTACCGGAGGGGTGCAAACAGGCAATGCTAGACCGGGAGGTATAAAAATTGTGGACATTGACAACAATGGTGTAATCGACAGCAATGACCGTGATTTTATTGGTAATACCTTACCTGACTTAGAATATGGTATACGTCTTGATTTAGGATACAAGAATTTTGATTTCTCTGTTTTTGGTTCAGGGGTTGCCGGTCGTATAGGTGTTGACTCCTATATTTTTTGGAACAACTTTGTACAGGGTAGAGATAATGCGGGTCTTGGCGTGTTAAATGCATGGACCCCTCAAAATACAGATTCTTCGATACCTTCACTTTCCTTGGTAAACAACTTTACGGATACTTCAGACTATATTTTTAGAAACAACTCTTACTTTAAAATAAGGAATATGCAAGTGGGATACTCATTGCCAACTGATGTGATAGGAAAAATGGCAGGAATGACCGGTTTAAGAGTTTACCTGCAAGGAGAAAATTTATTTTGGTTTACCCCCAAAGGATATATTGGAGCTGATCCAGAGAGAATAGATGTGAACCGTATTCCGGTACCAACCGTGTATTCACTAGGCTTGAACATTAACTTTTAACAAATAGCGATAATCATGAAATATAATAAAATAATAACAACGGTGATATGCGCAACCCTTTTGCTCACTGCCTGTTCAGATAATTATTTAGAGTACGAACCTGAGGGGGTATTGTCCAGCGAAAACGTGGCAACCGCCGAGAATGCGGAATCTTTGGTCATTGCAGCATATGCAGGAATTGCCAATGATGAAATGATTGGACCATTAACACATCAATGGGTTTATGGTAGTGTACGTTCGGACGATGCTTATAAAGGCGGTGGCGGCCGAGGTGATGTTGACGTTGTAGATAAATATGAGCAATACAATCTCACTATTGCAGATATGGGAGATTGGATGGCGCCTAGAACGTGGACCGATTATTACAAGGCGATTTCTAGGGCAAACTTTGCACTATCTGTCATCAATGATATACCGGACAGTGAATATGCACAAAAAACAACTAGACAAGCAGAATTACGCTTTTTAAGAGCTCATTCGCATTTTATGTTAAAGTTGATTTTTAAAAAAATACCATATATCACCGAGAATTTAACCCAAGAAGAAATTGCACAGACCTCAAATGATGTAGATAATGATGCTTTATGGAATACAATCGCTGATGATTTTCTTTTTGCCTATGACAATCTACCACAAGCTCAAGATCAAGTTGGCAGGGCAGACCGAAATGCTGCTGCTGCATATTTAGCCAAATTAAGGTTGTTTCAAGCTTATGAGCAAAATGATCAACATCAAGTAACGAATATAAATACCTCACGTTTACAGGAGGTGATTGATTATGCGGATGAAGTTACCGGTAGTCTACAACCGGATTTTGGGGAAAATTTCTTGGATGGATTTGACAATGGACCGGAATCTATCTGGGCTGCCCAGTTTTCAATTAATGATGGTACAACTGTGGGAAGGGTGAGTTTTGTAACTGGGTTAAATTCGCCACATGGTACAGGGCTTTATGGCTGTTGTGGATTTCATTTGGCCAGTCAGAATATGGTAAATGCATTTAGGACTGATGGAAACGGACTTCCCTTATTGGAAACGTTTAATGACTCCGACATTTTCACCAACGTAGATGCAAATGGAATTACCCCCCCCGACAGTGGATTAAGTGTTGACCCAAGGATTGATCATACGGTGGGAATACCTGGAAGGCCTTATAAATATAGAAATACGGTAAATGATACAGGAGACATGATATATAATTTTAGTTGGGCAAGAGATCCGGGAGTATATGGCTTTTTCGGGAATATGAAAGAGCAGCAAGCGCCTGATTGTTCGTGCTATGTTAAGGAAGGACCATTTGTGGGCACTTCCAAAAACGTTGATTTTATTAGGTATGCCGATGTTCTCCTCTGGAAGGCAGAAGCTTTAATTCAATTAGACCGATGGGATGAGGCCTTACCTATAATTAATCAAGTTAGAAATCGTGCTGCTGCTAGTACTCAAAGGCCTTTGGATGCAGGGGCAACTGATATTTATAACATAGGTACTTACGCTTCTTTTCCATCGAAGGAATATGCATGGCAGGCCTTAATGTTTGAAAGAAGGTTGGAGTTTGCCATGGAAGGACATAGGTGGTATGATTTAGTAAGATGGGGAATTGCGGAGGAAACACTAAATGCATATTTGGCAGAAGAAAAGACTAAAAGAGATTTTCTCGCAAACGCTAGTTTTACAGCAGGTAGAGATGAATATTACCCAATACCACAAAGAGAAATTGATTTTACTGGTGGATTATATGTTCAAAATCCCGGGTATTAAATTTTCAAGGACAATAATAAGTTGAGTTAGTTTTGTTAGTTTGAAAGGCACGGGAAAATCTTTCCCGTGCCTTTTTATTACAGGATAATTGAAAATAAATGAAAAAATCAGTGCACAAAATGAAAGCAGTATGTTTTGGAGAAGTCCTTTTTGATAGTTTTCCAACTTATTCTAAAATTGGGGGAGCTCCCTTAAATGTTTCTCTAAGGTTACAATCTTTTGGGGTGAATGTATCGATTGTAAGTAGTATTGGTGACGACGAAAGAGGAAAAAAAATTATGAACCATCTAAACAATTCGGGAATAGATACTAGTTGTATTTACAAGCATGGGGATTTTCCGACTGGGGTGGTAAATGTGGGCTTGAATGATAAGGGAGTGGCTTCTTATGATATCCCCTATCCTGTAGCTTGGGATAAAATTCCTTTTTTAGATAAATATGCTAAATTGGTTAGGGATTCTAATTTCTTTGTATTCGGAACACTGGTATGTAGAGATGATGTTTCTAGGTCTACTCTGAAAGGATTATTAAAACAAGCTCGTTATAAAGTACTGGATGCAAATCTTAGGTTTCCCCATTATAATCCCAGGCTGTTGGTTGATTTAATGATGGAAGCTAATTTCATTAAGTTTAACGATGATGAGCTTTTCGAAATTGCAACTTTATTAGGGTCAAAATACAACTCTTTGGAACAAACCATAGTTTATGTTGCGACTAAGACTAATACGAAAACTATATGTGTAACAAAAGGCGCTTATGGTGCAACACTATATCAAAATAAATGCTTTTATTACAATAGTGGCTATAGAATAAAGGTAGTTGATACAGTTGGTTCCGGGGATTCTTTCTTGGCATCTCTCTTGTTTAAACTTTTCAGTGAACAAGGACCGCAAAAGGCGTTGGATTATGGATGTGCAGTTGGTGCAATGGTAGCTAGTTGTGAGGGAGCAAACCCTTTTCTTTCAAAAGAAAAGATTACTCTGTTTATGAATCCTTAAAAATATAATTTTAGTATTGAAAAACAGGCCCTTTAAGTTATACTATAATCTAGAAGGTATTTCTTTGAACAAAGCTTTGTATTCGTGGTCTTTTTATAGGTTTAGCTAATCATCCTATTCTAGTATGGTATCCTTCAAAATGTCTTATATTTAAAAATAATTATTGCAATTTGGTTAACATCAATAATAGATTATTGGAGTTTATACGGGTTTACTAAATTATATCCTCCCCTGCGGAAGTCGGCCAGACCTCCTGCTCCAATTCTCCCATGCGGACACGCTTCTCCGGTCCGCAACGGTCGTCCTTCCGCTACAGGCCGCCCGACCCCCTCGGTCGCCCAAAAGTACAAGCGGCGTAGAACGCCCCTTGACCTTTCCTTCCCCTACCCACAAAACCGTCATCAACGGATTTTTTCAGGATTTCGACATCCCAGTTAAGGCCATATAAAACATCGGTTTGGTCCCATTTGTCCCTATGCGGTTTCATATGATTCAACATCATAAATAATTGAAAATAAATTGGTTATATTAAATATTCTCCCGTTATATTTATCCGTGTAACGGATAGCGAGGTGTATTCTAAGTAACTTAGAATCGGCTACTTCTGGCGAAGTGTTCTGCTAAAATGAGCATCTAAAATGAAACCTAGAAAAAGGGGAAGGAAACGATTGGGGAACAAGAAGCGTTGGCATAATATAATGCTCAGGTTCAACGATGCCGAATATGAAAAACTGAGGGCCATTTGCGAAAGCTACAATTTGGACATTTGCCAAAGAGGAACCCTCGGTCCATTGCTTCGAAGATTGGTCCTGAACGGCAAAACAGAAGAGAAGGAAAGATTGCCCGATACTTTGGAGCTTGCCTACCATATCAACAGGATAGGGAACAACATAAACCAATTGGTAAAGTTGGCCCACCAAAAGAATTTAAGAAACCCCAACATAAGCTTCGAAACGGAAATAAAAAGGACCAACGAACTGCTCTACGAACTTTTGGAAATAACGCTGAAAGCAAGAACGGAATGATAGCCAAGATAATTTACGGACAGACCTGCAGGGGAACCTTGGACTATATCCTCGGCAAGGAGGGCATGCAGGTCCTCGGTTATGGGAATACTTTTTCCCAGGATATCCCCCCGAAGTTTTTCGGGAGCCTTCTCCATTTTCAGGGACAGCGCAACGCGACGAAGAACCGCTATGCCCATATCAGCCTGAACCTGCCCCACGACGAGCATGTCGATGACAGTACCTTTTTTGAAATCTCCAAGGAATATATGGAAAAGATGGGCTATGGGGAACAGCCCTTCATGGTCGTAAGACACAACGATACCAAACATGAACATGTGCATATCTTAACCACCAATGTCAATGACAAGGGACAGGTTCTAAGTCTCTACAATAGCAAGAGAAGGAGCATGACCACCACAGGTTATCTGGAAACTAAATATAATCTTGAACCTGTCCCAAGGACAAAACAGGAGAAGCAACTCCCGATTTTCAGATTACCGGAACCGAGAACCAACAACGATGATATCCAAGGAACACGATACTACATACAGGACGTATTGAACCGCATCCTACAGAGATATAAGGTCAGGAGTTTCGAGGAGCTGGCCCGACTTGTAAAGCCCTATCATATTGAGGTCAGACAGACCCAAAGCACAACGGGAAGGGCAGGGGTAGCCTTTGGACTGGACAACCGACAAGGATACCGAACCCGATTTATCAATGGTTCCCAGATACACCGACAAATGAGCGGCCCGAAACTCCAAAGGATCTTCGACAGTCATAAAAGGTCCAAGCTATTGCCGATGCACCGGAAGCGGCTTTTGAAACAAATAGGGACGACCTACGATTTATTCAAGACCATCCGACCGCACGACCTCAAGGAAGTGCTCAAGGAATATAAGGGCATGGATATCGAACTTGATATAAAGAGGGATACCATTGAAGGGTATACCATCTACGACAAATCAGGATATGTCTTCAGGGAAAAGGAACTGGGCAAACATCTAAGCATGCAGAAGCGGTTGGATATTTTCGGCAATGGCGATGCATGGACCGAAATAAACATTCATAGCAAACAGTTCCTAATAGAAATGCAAAAATTGATAAGGGAAGCGATTCGAACATCGTACTTGAAATCAAAACAGAAAAAGGGATTGCTATCGGAACATATCGAAACACTCAGTTTTACGGACATCGTTCCAATCCTAATGGAATCGGAAAAGCACCGCTTCCTTGAAAAATATATGTCAAGCGAGCAGAAACATCTATTTAGGAAAAACCTACAAGAAACCTTTCCCAAAATCCAACAAAGAATACATGACACGGAAACCATAAAGGAAAAGGAAGCCCTACAGGGAAAGTTCGATTTGATAGGGGATGTATTGAGAAAAGGCGTTTTCAATGTAGGGGCAACGGATGGTAGCGTTAGGCACCTGTTCCAGGCCTTGGGTGTGAGATACCAGAACAACAAACTACTGTTCAACGATTCGGAAAAATATTCCGTTCCTGTTCCCTTGGGAAATCTTCCCTTTCCAAAAAAAATGGAGGAGCATGTATCAAATGGATTTGTCCGACAGAACCATCTCATGTTAGAAATGATGATAAAGCAGGATGTTGACAATGTATCCAAGCAAACGGCCATCTCCTTTTTTCTTCCCATGGTCTTTCCCGGATTGTTCGAACGGATGCATCCCGATTATAAACGGCGATACGAAAGCCTTGCTTTAGGCGCTTACCTCAAACATGCCGAACGGATGCATGCATCGTTCGAGAAATCCCCAAAGGACTACATCGCTTTTTTCAATGCCAAGGGATTCTATTTTGAGAAAGGAGAAAGCGGTATCAACATAAAGTCGATTTACACCAACATAAACTCAAGTTACAAGATGCCAAAAAGAACAAACCTTTATTTAGGTTCCATCTCAGATTTGGAAACGACCTTAAAGCAACAGCAACCGGTTTTGGAAAATCTCATCAAAAATAGAAGGGACAACCTCAAGAATCTATGGGCCGGTCATTTGATGGAACTGGGCCACTACGATAGGGTCGCTTACATGCTGACAAATGAAAGCGTACATCCTAACCTTGACAGGAAAGCAACTATACATCACATGGATAAAGGGCTTCGTAAAGCCATACAGGAGCGGATAGCAAGTAAAAACACCTTCAAACAAAACCGACTATTGAGAAAGGGTGTTTATGCTATCGGCTCGCTATTGGACAAACCAACAGGGAACCAAGAAGATTACAACGGGTTTAAGGATGAGTTGACTGACTATACAAAGAGAAGGAAGAATCGGGGAATTTCATTTTAGCGGCAAAAGGGCATATCGAAAATGAAAATACTTTGGCTATGATGGTTACTTTTTGTGGTTAGGGAGAAAAAAATGTAGTTATTTATAATACAAAACATAATATGACCAGAATAAAACAAAAGAAAATAGAGAGGTATATTTTGGATGAGTTTTTAAAGTACACTATGCTTAAGACAACTATTGTTGATATTGATGAGATGGAAACACCTGATTTTATATTGACATGCCCAAATAAAAAAATTTCAGTCGAACATACTAAATATCTAAATTCCAAGCTGAAGAAAATCGAGGAATTCAGGAAGGAGGTATTAAATGGTGCCGAGAACAAATTCAAAAAAAATAACAATGAAGCTTTGAACGTTTATTTTCATTATACCCAACAAAAGATGGATGTTAAAACTTATTCGAAATCATATTTTGTGGATTTGTTGCACGATACGGTTTATGATATTTATGCTGTCAACAAGGATAGAAAGTTCTACGTCTCAACTAAAAGGAATAAAATAGAAAATGAGTATTTCAACAAAATCAGTGTCTCCAATGATACAGATAATAGTCTTTGGCAATGGATAGGAGCGCATCGTGTCGAATTTGCCGATATAAAGGAAATACAGAAGATTATTGATAGAAAATCCAAATTAGTTAATGCATATGAAAATTTAGTAGATGAGAAATGGCTTTTGATAGAAGCAGGAAAAGGTCATAAATCGTCAAGTTTTAGGTTTGACCAACTTGTTCGAAAAAGTATATCAATTAAATGTTTTGATAAAGTATACTTATTTGATTCGACTTCTCGTGAGTTTTTTCTTTTGGACTAGAAATCACAGCATAAAATGTAAAGGAATCATCAAAGTATCTTAGGTCAAATGAAAAAGTAAGTTGTCCATTTTATGGATAGGAATATTACGCTTTTGTGATTTTGGCATTTATTTCATCTAGGATTTTCTCCGAAACGCTTCTGCCGTAGTGTTTTTCGGTAACTTGAACACTTGAGTGCCCTAGGCCTGAGGAAATCTTCCGTATATCGATTCCCATGTCCAACCCAATATTTGTCCAAGTATCTCGTAATGTGTAGGTAGTAATTTTTTTATCGATGCCAGCAAGCGCTGCAATTTTTCCAGCGTACTTATTGAAAATTTTAATCTTTCCTTTATTGACCTTGTATAAACGTTCAGGTGAAGTATTATTTGGGATAATCGGAAAAAGATACTCATTATCGTCCTGACCGTTTAAATAGTGGTTGATAATTTCCAAAGACTCAGCGTTCTGTAGGACACTAAAATAATCACCTTCATAGTGCGTTTTTTTGCGAAAATATTTGATACGGTTATCCTCAAATTGAAAGCGTTTTAATATGGCCATATCAAAAAAGTTCATACCCATATTATTGAACATGAACAGTAGATAGTTGCGGTTGTCCCAAATAGGGGTAAATGGTGGCAACTCTAACTTCCTGATTTTTTGGATATCCTGCAAATCGATGGGTGAGGGAGCGTTTGCGTGACTTTTCTTTTTAATATTCGACAAAGGCTTGTGGTCTTTCAAATCTTCATAGGTTTTCCTTGCATCGTTCATAATGGCCTGTAGACTTCGAAGAAATATGGCCGGAGTATTTTTTGAGGTGTAACGATTTAATAGGTAAGCTTTGAAGTCTTTCGAGAAACCATAATCGATGGCCTTGATCTCCATGTCGAAATCCTTGAATTCCTCTAAAGGTATCATTTTATCATCCTTGATTTCAAATAAGGATTTGATTTTAGAATCCGCCAAACCTCTTAAATGCCTCCTATATTTAATTAGGGATTTTAAGGCATCCTCATAAGAACTTGCAGTTGAAAACCTTCCTTCAATACGCAGGCGGTTCAAATATTTTGCACCATGATTTAAAATGGTGCGGGATTGCGATTTTTTAAAGAATCGTTGTTCGATTTCTGATTTTAGGCGATTCATTTCCCAATTTTTTATTTCTCCAGCGTGCTCATCTAGCCATAAATCCACATCTGAATATATCTTAATTGTCCTTTTAGTGTGGCGCACAGCGTTCATAACGCCTTTAATTTTACCTGTGGTAAAATCATATTGATTCTCCTTTAAGTGCAAATTGAAAGGAATGTCGCGTGTTTTTCGGTTATGGCTGATACGTAGTACCAAAGGAAATTTTTTACCTTTAACTGTGTTAGAGGCGCGTCTATCGAAGGTGACCTTAATTGTTGCCATAAGAAAAAGAGATTATTGTTTAATTTTTTTCAGCGTGCTTTCAGCGTGCTTTTTTTGGTTTTGAATGGTTTAAAACGAATTTAAAGATAATTAAAAACCCCATAAATGGGCGTTTCAAGACATATAAAACCATTTGAGACCATAAAGAGACTGACTCATAATCAGGGGGTCCCTGGTTCGAGCCCAGGTGGGACCACGGAGTGGTCAAAAAGTCTTAGCGTAAGCTAGGACTTTTTTTGTGGAATGAACTTTGGGCGAGAATGGTATTATTGGGACTTCAATTCGTTAAGATTCTTAAACGTTTTGTCCAAAATCCACCGGGAGCTCAAAAACCTTTAAATCGAAAAAGGGAAGGGCCGCCATTAGGTGATCGAAGATGTCCGCCATCACATATTCATAGTTTTCCCAGCGTTTGTCTGCACTAAAGGCATAGATTTCCAAAGGAATACCTTGCGGGGTAGGAGCCAGTTGTCTAACCATCAGGGTCATGCCCTTATTCACGGCAGAGTGGTTTTCCAAATAGTCCGTAATATACTTGCGAAAGACGCCTATGTTGGTGAGGTTTCTACCGTTGATCGCCAGTTCCTTGTTCCGTCCATTTTCTATATTGAAGGCCTTTATTTTTTCGTTTCTGTCGGATAAATACGGTTGTATCAATTGGATTTTTTTGAGCGCTTCCACATCCTTATCGGAGAGAAAACGAATACTTTTTTGACTGATGTTCAAGGCCCTTTTGATCCGTCTCCCTCCCGATTCCTGCATGCCCCTCCAGTTTTTGAAGGAGTCGGATATCAAGGCATAGGTGGGAATGGTGGTAATGGTCTTATCAAAATTTTGCACCTTGACCGTGGCGAGATTGATCTCAATTACATCCCCGTCCGCCCCATATTTATCAAAGGTGATCCAGTCGCCTATGCGTACCATATCATTGGCGCTTACTTGGATACTTGCCACAAGACCCAAAATGGAATCCTTGAATATCAAAAGAATTATGGCCGACCCAGCACCCAAGGCCGTAAAGAATTTCCAGACCTGTACGTTGGTCACTATGGCCAGAATGGCCAAAATACCTACGGACCAGCCAAAAATCATAAATACCTGTATGTAGCTATCCAGGGGCTTGTCCCTAAACCTTGGTTTGGTTTTTAGGTAATCATTGATACTCCTGAATACACGTTTGATGATTGACAAGGCCAAGAGTACCAACATTACTTGCAGGGTTTTCATGGCAATGCCGCGGGCGAAGTCAAAATCGATAAAAGCGACGGGCATCGTTTTGAACAGGAGAAACATAGGTGCCAGATGGGCAAAGTACCTAGGCACCCTATTGGCAACCAAAAAATTATCGAAATTGGTCTTTGATTGCCTGGCAATCCTTATGGAAAAGGCCCTTAAAAACTTCCAAATGACCCAGTCCAGAATCCATGCCAAAACGAGTACCGCGGCCATCAGGATGGTCAGGTTTAAATATGCGGTAAGCGTTTCGCTGATTCCGGTCTTTATCAAGTAGTCGTAAAGTAGCCTGGATGTTTCTTTTTCCATGCTGCAAAAGTATCAATTATTCCTATTATTTTTTTTGGCATCAACTATCGATACCTTTGTTGGAGGGTTGCTAAGTAATTGAAATTAAGGGTAAATTGATTACATTTAGAGGGCGACCGGATTTCAACCCATTCCAAATGAATTACAAAATCACAACGGCACTGGTTTTGGCAGCTATTATTGGCGGATTGTATGCCTATAAAGGGGGTCTTTTTGAATTCGAAAACGAAGAATACACCAGCCTGTCGTTACCGGAAACGGTAGATTATAATTTTCATATAAAACCGATTCTCTCCGATAATTGCTATACCTGTCACGGTCCCGATGCCAATAAGCGTAAGGCCGGACTGCGCTTGGACGTTCAGGAATCCACATTATCGGAACTACCGGAATCTCCTGGTCACTTCGCCATTGTACCAAAAAACCTTCGGGAGAGCAAGGTCTATCAGGCTATACTATCGGAGGACCCCACGACTCAAATGCCTCCGGCCGATTCCAAATTGTCCCTATCGGCCTATGAGAAAAAACTCATCAAAAAATGGATCGAGCAAGGGGCTCCATTTGAAAAACATTGGGCGTACATCCCCCCGGAAAAAACGTCCCTTCCCCAAACCAAAAGCACTTGGGGGAATAATGAAATCGATGCCTTTGTGCTCAAAAAATTGGAAGAGCATAACTTGGTTCCCTCAGACAGAGCATCCAATGAGACCTTGATACGAAGAATCAGTTTGGACCTCACGGGTCTTCCCCCTGCTCCAGAATCCGTTGCCCAGCTTTTGGCCCCGGCTTCCCAGGATACCATAGCGCATATCATCGATACTTTTTTGGCCTCCCCGGCCTATGGCGAGCGTATGACCCAATCCTGGTTGGACGTGGCGCGTTATGCGGATTCCCACGGCTATCAGGACGATAGTTACCGTACCATGTGGCCGTGGCGCGATTGGGTCATACATGCCTTCAACGAGAACCTACCGTACGACATCTTTTTAACCTGGCAGTTGGCGGGCGACCTCCTGCCCAATCCCACCAAGGAACAGATCTTGGCCACGGGATTCAACAGAAATCATCCCATAACCCAAGAGGGAGGGGTAATACAGGAGGAATATAGGGTCAATTACGTGCTGGACCGTACCAACACCTTGGGGAAAGGGATTTTAGGGCTTACCCTGGAATGTGCACGTTGCCATGACCATAAATACGATGCCATTTCCCAAAAGGACTATTTTGAAATGTTCGCCTTTTTCAACCAGGTGGATGAGAAGGGGCTTCAGATGGATGCCGTGCAGGCCAAGAACCAAGCTTTTTTTGCCGACCCCCCGTTTATCCAGATTTCGGCAGCGGAGACCAATGGCGTACTTTCCTTTATCAACATGAAGGATACCCCCAAGATAAACGTAATGGTCATGAACGATTCCGCTCCTAAGACCACCTATATTTTAAACCGTGGGGAATACGACCAACCTACAGATTCCGTCCTTCCAAATACGCCAAAATCGATATTCGCTTTTCCCGATAACCTTCCCAAAAATCGCCTGGGACTCGCAGAATGGCTCACGGACCAAAAACATCCATTAACGGCCAGGGTATTCGTGAACCGCATCTGGGCCATGCTTTTTGGAAAGGGCCTTGTGGAAACCGTAGAGGATTTTGGGGTTCAGGGGAGCCTACCTACGCATCCAGAACTATTGGACTGGCTGGCAGTGGATTTCATGGAACACGGTTGGGATATCAAGTACCTGCTCAAAAAAATAATGCTTTCGGCTACCTACCAACAAAAATCGGAGTTAAGGCCCGACTTGAAACTTTCGGACCCCGAAAATATATGGTGGGCACGAGCCCCTAGGTTTCGAATGAGCGGGGAAATGATTCGCGATTACATCCTTGCCACCAGTGGACTATTAAATCAGGAAATTGGGGGACCCAGCGTAAAGCCCTACCAACCTCCCGGTCTTTGGGAGGAAACGAACGCCGGCGGAAACAGGGGTGTCCTAACAAATTATATTCAGGACGAGGGTGCCGACCTCTACAGACGCTCCCTGTACACCTTTTGGAAAAGGACCCTGCCACCGCCCAACATGACCATTTTTGATGCGCCCACCCGCGATTTTTCGGAAGTTCGACGGCAAAAGACCAATACCCCTTTACAGGCCTTGGTGCTCCAGAACGATGTGCAGATCTTGGAAGCGGCCCGGGTATTGGCCCAAAACTTGGTCTATGAAGACCCAAATGGAAAAGAATATGTGACCGATGTCTTCAGGCGCATCCTAGTCCGGTCTCCCAAAGCGCAGGAATTGGCGGCACTCACCAATTATTACCAGGATGCCTTAAAAGGATATAGGGAGCGACAGGCAGAGGCGGAAAAATTGATTGCGGCAGGGGAATATCCCAGGCTGGAAACCGATGCCGCAAAGACGGCCGCACTCATGCTCACCGCACAGGTAATCTATAATTTGGACGAAACCATCACCAAAGAGTAAGCGTATGGAAGAACATAAAAACGAAAACCCTTTAAAGGTCAATAGGCGCCACTTTTTTTCACAGTTGAGCGTGGGCATAGGTTCCTTGGCCTTAGGATCCCTTTTAATTCCCGATCTGTTCAAGAACGGCTCCAAAGAGTTGGCCCAACAACCTTTGGGCATCCCCCATTTTGCCCCCAAGGCAAAACGGGTCATCTATCTGTTTCAGGCCGGGGCGCCCTCGCAATTGGAAACCTTTGATTATAAACCGATGTTGCGCAAGCGCATGGGTGAAGATTTGCCGGAATCCATCCGAAACGGGCAACGGTTAACGGGCATGACGGCGAATCAGGAAAAGTTTCCGTTGATGCCGCCGGCCGTCAATTTCAGGCAACATGGACAAAGTGGTACCTGGATCAGTGATTTTTTTCCGTATACGGCTAAAATTGCCGATGAGATCACGGTCATCCGCAGTATGCATACCGAAGCAATCAACCACGATCCCGCCATCACCTTTTTTCAGACCGGGAGCCAGATATCCGGTAGGCCCAGTATGGGTTCTTGGATGAGTTATGGCCTGGGCAGCGAAAATAAGAACCTGCCTTCTTTTGTGGTTCTGACCTCTAGGGGAGATGGCAATAGCCAAGGGCTCTATTCAAAACTTTGGTCCAGCGGGTTTTTGGATTCCAAGCACCAAGGGGTGCTGTTGCGTTCCGGAAAGGACCCCGTACTCTATCTCAATGACCCGGAGGGTATTTCCCGATCGGAAAAACGAGACCTCTTGAACGAGGTATCCGTATTGAACAAGTTACACCATGTGGAGACGGGCGATGACGAGATAGAATCGCGTATTGCCCAATATGAAATGGCGTATCGCATGCAGATGTCGGTTCCCGATGTCATGGACATTTCCAAGGAACCCAAATCCATTATCGACCTATATGGCGAGGATTGCCAGGTACCCGGAACCTATGCGGCCAATGCGCTTCAAGCAAGAAGATTGGCGGAGAACGGGGTGAGGTTCATACAATTATACCATCAGGGCTGGGACCAGCACGGCAATCTGCCCAACGAAATGGCGGGTCAGGCGAAGGATGTTGACCAAGCCTCGGCCGCTTTGGTTTTGGATCTGAAACAACGGGGCATGTTGGAGGATACCTTGGTAATCTGGGGAGGAGAATTCGGAAGGGGCAATTACTGCCAAGGAAAGTTCGACCCGGCCAATTACGGCAGGGACCACCACCCCAGGGCCTTTAGTATCTGGATGGCCGGTGGGGGCATAAAGCAAGGCTTGAATTACGGTCAGACCGATGAATTTGGGTACAACGTCATTGAAAATCCGGTGCATATCAACGATTTTCATGCAACCTTGATGTATGCCTTGGGACTGGACCATGAACAGCTCACATATAAGTATCAGGGGCGTCGTTTTCGATTGACGGACGTGGCCGGGAACGTTATCAAAGATCTTTTAGCATAACCCGATGACAAAGTCTACGCAAAAACGCTGGGTGGACTACCTCATTTTGGGGCTTTCCGTCTTTTTGGTCTTTTGCCTGCTGTTTGAATCCTACATGGAATTACCGGCGTGGGTGTCCTGGTTGGGACGGTGGCATCCCTTGGTGCTGCATTTCCCCATTGTGCTGCTGCTTATAGCAATTTTCTTGAGCCTAACGGGTAAAAATGTGCCGAAAAGGTTGCTAATAGTTGCGGTTGTATCGGCCTTGGTTACGGCCATATCAGGATTTTTTCTAGGGAAGGACACCTTGGTAAAAGGAGACCTGCTCGTTTGGCACCAATGGTTGGGCGGGGCCCTGGCCTTGCTATCGGCAGTATGGTATGCCTTCGTAAATATGTTTCCATCCCAAATACGCTACCAACAAGTAATCCAGGTCGTACTCATAGGACTTATTGGGTTTACGGGCCACTATGGGGGAATGGTCACCCATGGACCGGATTTTTTGGCCTTTCCACAAAGCAAAAGACTGGATAAAATACCCGAAAACCCGAATATTTATTCGGATGTCGTGATGCGTATTTTGGACAATACCTGCCTATCCTGCCACAACCCCAACAAACAAAAAGGCGAACTCTTGATGACAAACCTTGACCAACTTTTTAAAGGGGGAGAACACGGCCCGGCCGTGGTACCCGGGGATTTGGAAAAGAGTTTGTTGGTACGGCGTGTACGGCTGCCCAAAGAGGACGAGGACCATATGCCACCGGAGGGAAAGACCCCTTTGAGCGAACTCGAAATCAATATCTTGGAACGTTGGATTGCCCTGGGCGCTCCCGATACGGTACGACTCGACCAGCTAGAACCCTCGGAACCGCTGGTAGGGCTCATACAGGAAATGAGGACGCCGGACCACGAAGAAAAATGGAGGAGTTTTGCCACGGTTGCGGATAGTACCTTGCAGAACCTGTCCTCGGACTATCTCACCATTGAAAGAATGGTGGCCAACTCCAACGCCCTTAGTGTGGACGTCTATGCGCCACCAAACTATGACCCCAAACCGATAACGGATTTAAAACGGGTAGCGGACAACCTCGTGGAATTGGATGTGAGCGGCCTGCCGGTTGGCACTGAGGAGATGGCCACAATCGCCTCCTGTACGAATCTGGAATGGTTGGAAATTGATGGAACCCCATTGACGGACAAAGAGTTACAATCGCTTACGAATTTGCAGAACCTGACCCTCCTCAAGGTATACCAAACGGGAATAACGGATCGGAGCGTAGAAGTTTTCAAACAGTTGCCGAAGCTCTCCAAACTCTATGTTTGGGATACGAATATCTCCGATGCGGCTCTGGAAGCCCTTCAAAAAGAGCGTCCCGCACTTCAGGTATACAAGGGCATAGACCCCAAGACCAAGGACTTTTTTGTAACGACCGATTCCACGGATACCAGCAGTCTCCAATAAGTTTGCCCTTTAATAAGAAACTGTTTACCAAAATGCTTTCCCGTTTTAATGTTCCATCACAAATGCCATTGGTCAAGAGAAGAGTCCACCAAACAAAAATGCTAACCAAGGGTAGGTTTTTGTTGTTGCACCAAGTGAGGTGGTCTACCTATCTTTAACTAGCCTCTTTTTGTTTATCAAAATGAGTATTATTTGTCAAGGTACATCAACGACTTTAGCGATAAATGCCCTTAAGCAAAACTTTAGGTCAATAAATGGACCTGTAAAGAACACTGTCTTGAATGGTCTTGGACCAAAAAGCCAAACCAAGACCTTATAAATTGCATCAGATTGAACTATCTATTTTTTCTATTCCATTCCCTGTGCATGTAACAATTCCATGCCGGTGGATGAGCGTGGTTTAAAACCGGGCCAATCCTTCTCATTGGAGTTTTTAGGAATGTCCAAGAGTAGGGAATGGTCCTCTCCCTTTAGATGGATACCCAGAAATGCGGTGACAAAGTGTTGATTAACATTATTTATTTTACGCTGGTCCCATGAGGAATCTGCATAGCGATAATATTCATCCATGTGGAGTCCGGGCGCCAAGGATTCGGTCGGTGGTGGATTTGGGGCCACATTATGCCTTGCATTCATATAGGTAAGCAGGTATCGGTCTGCATTGATAGCTCCTTCATATAGGGCCTTGATACCATTTTCATAGCCGGATATATCATCCTGACTGCCGGCAATGAAAAAAGTGGGTTTTTTTAACCCTTTTAACCCTTCAGCATCCCAAACCCCCCGCGCCATACCCCAAGGGGCAAAGGCTACGATCGCCTTTATGCGTGGATCAATGGATTCTTGATAATCGGGATTGCTAGCTACAAGGGATTGGATAGCCGTGCTGCCCCCTGTCATTTGTCTGAAGAAACCAGCAGCACCATCACTATAACCCGCACCACCCACATTTAAAACACCATAGCCGCCCATGGAATAACCAATTATGCCCGTACGGTCTATATCCGTAATTTTCCCAAAGGGGGTATTGGTCAAAGCAGCCATTTCATTTAAAACAAATGTGATGTCCTTGGCCCTGTTCAGCAAGGTACTGTAAAACGCATTGGCGTCCCTAAAAGTAGAATCGGTATGGTCAATGGCAACAACTACATACCCTTTGGATGCTAAATTTTCTGTGAGATAGGTCATCAAATAGCGCGAACCTACATAGCCATGCGAAACTATTACCAAGGGAAAAGCACCTTCCGTTGTTTTTGGTGCTGCGTCTCGAACGGCCCTGCCTTTAAAAGTAAAGGGAATCAATGGGCGCAGGCTATCCCCACGCGTGCCCATTACTTCTTCGTATGTCGTCAATACGTTGTTGGCTGATGCTACTGCTGCAGGATACCAAACTTCAACGGTCAGAGGTCGATCGTAAAGCACGTCCTTTCCTCCTTTAGAATTTAGGATGTCAATTTGATCTTTATGGAAGAGCTCCATGGTTTGGACCCCTACGGTGTGTTTGCCCCGTGCGGCAAGTTTCGGTGCATCCGGTAAGAGATCACCGTATAGAAATTCTTGTTGGGCGTTAAGCGTTTTTCCAGCACACAGTGCAAGAAAGAATATGGCCAAAAATGGCATGGAGCAGATTTTTTTACCTTTCATGATCGCGTTTTACGTTAGGTAATCAAGATACTTAATTTTGATTGTTTCCTAACAGCCAAGTCAAAATTTACAAGGCATTTGGGACATTACGATATTCCATAAGGCTATTTCGTTAAAATGGCCGGTATAGCCGCACGCTTTTAGGATGCGCTTTTGAATGTTGGGCCTAGTAGGTTCGATGCCTTCAGGAAAGTACTTTGGTATATTATAGGATAATCACGTATCTTGTAAAGGCCCACCCTGTTCGCAATTTCAATGTTCCCCCGAAATATGTTATTGCTGCTATCCAGAAATGGGCCTATTTTTACGGGAACAAAGAAAGGATGCGGAATCAAACTAAAAAATACCCAATTATGGGGATATTTTCGTTGGATATAAGAAGTAAAGTTTAACATTATAGGCAAATGCTTAAGAATTGAAAATATTGACAAATCAGAAATCCCACGGCATATTTTAATATTTTTCACACTTTCCTGTTTTTGGCTCAGCTTCCATTCGAAATGATATTTTCTATAAACCTTAAAAAAGGTATTGGTCATCAACTGAGAAAGATAGTTCCAAATAAAGATTATATCCCATGTTTGGGTGAACGAGCACGGTAGTCGCAATCAATCGACTTATCTTTAACAACAAAACACCATGACACACGAGACCTATATGCAAATGGCCATCACAAAGGCCAAAGAGGGGAAAAGCGCTTCTACCGGAGGTGCTTTTGGGGCAGTTATCGTTTTAAACGATGAAGTAGTGTGCGCCGTGCACAATCAAGTAAAAAAGGAACAGGACATTACCCAACATGCGGAGCTACACGCCATTCAAATTGCTGCTAAAAAACTGGGCAAGCATCGATTAAAGGATTGTGTGCTATATACCAGTTGCGAACCTTGTATGATGTGCTTGGGAGCCTGTTATTGGGCGCAGTTTAAAGCTGTTTATTTTGGGGCCTCTGCGCAGGATGCCAAGGATTATGGATATGTGTATTCCAATTGTTACTACGAAATGGATAGCGACCAGCGGCACAAGGAATTTAGAATGACGCAGCTATTGGCTAAGGAGGCCATATCGGTTTGGGAGGAAAAGGGTGTTTCTCGTTAAGTGAAATGGGAAGGGTCAGAATTCGATACTTTTTCCATCGCCGATAAAGGTTTCAAAAACGATAGGATGGAATTTTAGATTTCTCACGTTCATTATATTCAGTTCGAAATGACATCGGGAGTGATTGGGTCATTTTGACTCAGCTCAGTGAACAAGCTGTGGACTGGCCGCTCAAGGCAGTTTTTTTGACTAGAAAGCTTCTCGATACATTTTCGACTTCACTACCGTTCGTTTGAAAACACTCGAAGTGACAGAATGTTTATTCGATATTTTTTGGATTTCTATACTCGATTCGAAATGACATATTGGTCAATTTGTGAATCAGGTAACCGTTCGACACCTGCAAGCTATGGTCTACAAAATGATGATCATTCTGTACGTATTCTTCGCTCTAACCAAAAAAACAAGCACATTCCTGCGGCGTAGCAAAGTAAGTCCCAAGGGTCTTGTGTATAGCGCGCATTTATAATGGGCAGATATCCTTCGAAGTAGCCAGCGAATAGCAAGGTGACTGTGAAGCACAACATAGGGGGCAATTGCAATCTATTGTCCGATTTTATAAATCGCGCCACTTCCAAACAAATTTTCAGCACAATGGGCATACACAAGAAATCGTTCAGATAATTATTTGCTAGCGCTGGAAGGGATATCTCCAAGCGTTGCGCCAAATAGATTAACACCGCAAAGAGTGAAAATACCTGAAAATAGTGTTTTTGAAATGTTAGAAAGACCTGCTTCATCGGAATGGTTTCAAATCCTAAGCCGCAATATATCCAAAAACCAACGCTAAAAAAGAACCTATGGCCAGTACCACAATCCAAATCGAGTAAAAAAAGCGGGCGGTATACCGGATGACTATATTCTCATGTTGCTTTGCGTCTTCAAAAAAGAGGGTTATTTTATTTTTTTTCTTTACCTTTTGGATTGCTCTCTTTTCCTTTACCTTTTGCTGGCGTTCAAGCTTTCTTTTTAAATTAATATTGATTATTTCCCCACAGTTTTTACAATAATCCCGATTTAAATTTTCGGTTCCACAATTTTGACAGGTTCTATAGGTGTCTACGGACATTTATTATTAATTGTTTTCGAGTTTATATGTATTGACTTCGGGATTCTTTTATTGATATTCTCAACCATCGTTCTAACCAATCAAGACCTCCAAAACCCGGTCCGGGGTAAAGGGTAGGTGCCGCAAGCGTTTGCCGGTCAATTTTAAAAAGGCATTGGCAATGGCCCCGGCCACCATAGGCGTTGCCGTTTCACCCACTCCTTCCGGATGTTCCGCTGAGGGAAGGATGATCGTTTCAATGCTATCCGGAACTTCCTGCATGCGCAGCAGTGCGTAACTGTCATAATTGCGTTGTTGTACCTGTCCGTCCACGATCGTAATCTGTTCCTTGAGCACGGAACTTAGTCCCATGACGATACCACCTTCCATTTGCGCCTTCACGTTGTCCGGCTGTACCACCACCCCGGCATCCAGGGCAATCCAAAAATGGTGCACGCTGATTTTTCCCGTATTGCGGTTCACAGAGATTTCACACACCCCAGTACCCAAGGAGCCATGCTCTACAAAGGCAACACCTTTAGCCCGACCTTCAGGGGAAGGGGTATCCCAATTGGAGATTTCAGCTACTTTGTTCAGGGTGGCCAGGGCGCGAGGGGAATCGGCCATGAGTTTGCTGCGTAAGGCCACCGGGTCTGTCCCTTGATCATGGGCCACCTCGTCCAACATGGCCTCAATAGCGAATTTGTTAGGGCCATGCCCCACGGAACGCCAATGTTTTAAGCGTACCCCGTGCGAGGCTTCCCGCCATTCCACCCATTGGTTGGGGATGGTATAATGATCGTTCCTTGCTCCGCTGGCCACCAAATTGCCACCATCGCCCACTACACAGTGCGAGAAACCGCTAAGGTTTCCTTGGGCATCGGCACTTACTTTGAGCCGCTGCAACGTTAAGGGTCTATAGGCACCATAACGGACATCATCCTCCCGGGTCCATAGCAATTTTAGGGGCTTCGGTGCCATTTGCTGTGCTAGGCGGCCACATTCCAGAACAAAATCGTTCATACTGCGCCGTCCAAAGCCACCGCCTAAATATTGCAGGTGAACGTTGACGGCTTCGTGGGGAATGCCCAACAGATCAGGGATTCCCAATTTGGTATCCGGACCCTGCTGACTGCCTACCCAGACTTCGGCACTTTGGCCATCAGCAGCTACTTGAACCACCGCATTCAGAGGTTCCATTTGGGCATGGTAGACATAGTCGTTCTTGAAGTCGGCTTCATAGGTTTTGGCCGCGGTCCGAAACGCTTGGTCCACATCTCCCACTTCATTAACGGTATTTCCCTTTTCTGGGGCACTGGCCATTTGGGCATATACATCGTAAATTTCCTGTGAGTTGAATCCGGAGGCCTGCGCATCGCTCCATGTGATGTCAAGAACTTTTTTAGCTGCCAAGGCAGCCTCCAAAGTACTTGCTACAATACCAATAGCATAGTTAAAAGGCACAACTTTTAAAACACCATCCATGGCCAGGATGTCCGATTCATTGTTCAGGGTAGGTTTGGCCCCATGTAAGGCACCCCGTTCCAAAACACCATAGACCATATCGGGCAAACGAAGGTCGATGGCAAATTGGGCACTCCCGTCCACTTTCTGTGGGATTTCCGTACGGGGAATTAGACTTCCGATCAATTTAAAATCTTTTGGATCTTTTAATCCCCCATCATTAAAATCGGGCAAGGTTTCGGGCATGGTCAAGTAAGGTACTAGTGCCCCGTAGCTTATTTTTTTACCGCTGTTTTCATGCATTATTTCACTGGCACCCGTGGTCAATTCCTCCAAAGGAACCTCCCAGTGTTTGGCCGCCGAATGCAACAATACATAGCGTGCCTGAGCTCCCGCGTTTCGCATGACGGTGTAGTAACTATTGGTAGTTCGACTCCCCACCGTAAACATCAGCTTGGTACCGGGCTGCCATCCCGGGGAACCATAGATGTCCGATTCCTGGGGAGAAAATTCTACATCCACTTTGGACCAATCCGCATCCATTTCTTCGGCAAAAATGACCGGAAGTGACGTCATAGATCCCTGGCCCATTTCTGCGGCGGGATTGTAGATGGTTATCTGGCCATCTTCGGTGATTCGTACCCAAGCCGTGACGTCGTGTTTTGCGAATTGGCCCTCCATGCCTTTGGCATCCGTACAGGAGATTAAATTGGGCAAGAGGCCCGAAACTCCAATAAAAAGGGCCGCTCCTCCAGAGGATTTTAGGAACTGCCTGCGGCCTATGGGCGCTATCGCTTTTTTGCTGATATTTTTCATGGCCTTACGAAGTTGTATTGGTTTGTTCCTTGGCCATTTCTATGGCCTCTAGGATGCGTAAATAGGTGCCACAACGGCAAAGTACCCCGTTCATATGGCTTTTGATTTCTTCTCGTGACGGATTCGGATTTTTTTCCAAGAGTGCGGCTGCTTGCATGATTTGCCCCGATTGGCAGTAGCCACATTGAGGTGCCTGCGCTTCTACCCACGCCTTTTGCAAGGGATGGTCACCATTTTCAGACAGACCTTCTATAGTCTTGATTTTCTGTCCGTTGGCCACATTGTCCACTTGAAGGACACAGGCCCTGACCGGATTTCCATCCAAATGGATGGTGCAACTTCCACATTGCGCAATACCACAGCTATATTTGGTACCCGTAAGTCCCAAGTGTTCCCGTAATACCCAGAGCAATGAGGTGCCCTGGGCCACATCGACCTCGTACAAGGTTTCATTGATGTTAAGCGAATAGGTAGCCATAATCCTTTAGTTTCCGTTAAGTTAGCAAAAATAGAATTGCCTTTTGGCCCGTAGCTAGAAACTTTAAGGATGCCAAAGGCGTTTATTGGTGGGACTGGGTCAGTTCAAATTCGCCTTTCATCATTTTTATGACGTTCATCAACGACCTGACATTGTGATAGTTTACCTTCCAAATTTGGGCCTTGGCCCTTTTTTCCGCCTCTGGGCTTGTATCCAAACCGGCGTCAAACCAACCGTTATAGGTATGGTCTATCAGATAGGTGTTAATATAGTGCCATTGTTTCTCAAACAACTCGTAATAACGCGGTTCTTCCGGATATAGTTTGGACATGAGCAACAGCGTGTTCAGGCATTCTGCTTGTGTCCACCATACCTTCCGGGCATCTTCAATGGTTCTAGTATTGGTTTCTTCCCAATGGTGACCTCCTTCGTAAAAGCCACCTTTTGAGTCGTCCCAGCCCCAATCCAAGGCATGGTCTACCATGATTTTTGCCCTCCTCATGGTAAGTGTATCGTTTTTCTTGCCCAGCACATGGGAGGCCTCCAAGAGTAAAAAGGCGGTTTCTACATCATGACCGAAGGAGACATGGTCCAAGAAGAAGTTTTCTTTGCGGACACTTTCCGTAGAATCTTTATAGGAAACTGGAGTCCAATCCCGTTGCAAGTGCAGGATGAGATAGCCATTTTTCGTTGTGATGGTATCTCTAATCAAGACCAAAAGCTCTTCCAGCCGTTCTTTTACCAAGGCATCGGGCCATACCTCATATAATGCTGTGAAACTCTCTAACAGATGTATCGATGAGTTCTGATCTTTCCAGTCCTTCCGGATATAATTGTCATAATTACGGTCATTTTCGGTAACATCCAACATCCAGGAACCATCCATTTGCAACACATCAAAATAGCCTCCATATTCTGGATCATGGGCATGTTCCTCCAACCAACGGAAGGTTTTTTTGGCCAAATTCAAAGCCGAAGTATCTTTTGAGACCTTGTAATACGTGGCCAGTCCGTAAATGGCAAATGAATTTCCATAGGCGCTTTTCCCTGTCGATAATAGTTTTAGGGAATCCCCTTCTACACCTAACAGGGTATGGAAACCCCCGTGCTGGGAATCCCACATGTGATTTCGTAAGAAATGATATCCGTGTTTGGCGATTTGCTGATATTTGGAGTCATTGTAATACAGGGCCAAGGTGGAGGCGGTCCAAACATGCCGAGCCTGACTCACCAACATTTTGTTTTGCTCTCCAACCTTTTCCCATTTATAATCAAAGTCCGACCAAAAACCTCCGTGAACACTATCAATGGTCCTTGGGTACCAAACGTTGGAAAGGGTATCCAATGAAGCTTCTAATGCCGTGAGGAGTTGTTTTTTAGTGTCATTGTTCTCACTAGGAATTTCTTCGCATGAAACGCATAGCAATGAAAAGAATACAATCAGAAATCCATAGGAACTACGTAGAAATAAAGTGTTCTTTGAAATCATATTTCGGTGCAAGAATGATTACACCTAAAGCTACAGATTAATTTTCAAAGAATTAGGGCGTAGCTTTTAAGAGGACAATGAATGGTTTTTTTCGATTGATTTCTCACATTCACTCCATTCAGTCGACTTAGACTCCCTTCGGCTGCGCTCAGGGCGAGCCGCTCAGTCTGACAGGTTCGAAATGACTTTCTGTTTATGTTTGGTCATTTCGAAGAAGCTTGCGACTGAGAAATCTCATTTCATAAGCCTAGATTTCTCACGTTCCACTCTGTTTCGGTTCGAAATGACATTCTGTGTTTGTTTAGTCATTTCGACGGAATCCCTATTCCCATCGGGAAGACAAAAAATGAACACAATTATTCTTCATTTTCTTTACTTGCCTAAAGAAAACGAAGCAAAAGAAAGTGCACTTTCCAGTAGGAATTTTTACTTCGTAAAACCCATCTCGAAACTCGGCCGTTCCGTTGCACGGAACAGGTACCTTTCCGAGCTTTCTCGATGTTTTCTTCTGGAAAGGGAATCAAAAATTCGGTATTTGGTCATTGTCCGTCATTTTTCCAAACTGCTTTTCCCAAGTTGGAAATGCCCATATTTTTTACCCAGAAAAAGCTCCCCTCCCTGAGTAGGGAGGGGTCTTTCGCTTTAGTGAAATGGGGAGGGTTGGAATTCGACACTTTTTCCATCGCCGAAAAAAGGTTTCAAAAATGTTGGTTGGAATTTTAGATTTCTCACGCTCCTTATCAGTCGGTTCAAAATGACATTTGGTTTATTTTAGTCATTTCGACAGAGTCCCCGATGCCCATCGGGACGATGAGAAATCCACAAGAGCCTTCTTCTCTAAGTACTGAAGGGTGTTTCTCCGATTGTCAGTTCGGGTGGCGTCCCGAAAGAGACGTTGTATCGAGAACCCTTCGGCTTCGCTCAGGGCAGGCTCCTTGTTTACCCGAATGCTTATCGATACAAATTTTCTCGTACCTCAAAAATTCACTCGAAGTGACGGAAAGGAGGTACAAATTAATAGGAGTAAATCTGCCGTTAAAAAATCAAATGTCAGTTCGAGTGGCGTCCTGAAAGAGACGTTGTATCGAGAACCCATCGCCTTCGCTCAGGGCAGACTTTTTTTGGGTCCGAGAGCTTCTCGATACGAATTTTCTCGTACCTCAAAAATTCACTCGAAGTGACGGAAAGGAGGTACAAATTAATAGGAGTAAATCTGCCATTAAAAAATCAAATGTCAGTTCGAGTGGCGTCCTGAAAGAGACGTTGTATCGAGAACCCTTCGGCTTCGCTCAGGGCAGGCTCCTTCTATACCCAAATGCTTCTCGATACAAATTTTTTCGTACCTCAAAAATTCACTCGAAGTGACGAACAGACCGTGATATTACAAAACAAAAACCTGCCACTCATGGTGACAGGTTTAGATCGAAATCATTGCTATTATCGCTGTGCCAGCTCCAGATTAAGATTGTTCCAGACCAGTATTTTGGTCTCTTTGCTCATCTTTTCCCACTCGGCCGCTTCATTAAAGTTTTCCCCTATTTCCTTTTTATAGCGGATTTTTCCAGGTACGCCATATTGGTCTTCGGGGAAAATGAATTCCTCCCAGTAATAATAGACCCCTGCATCGGAAGTTTGGGAAAGTCGGGCCACTTGGTGCAGGGCGCCTTCCTGTTGAAAAAGGTAAATGCCACCGCCTTCGACCCCACAGGCTTCAGCCAGATAATCTATAAATAGGATTCCCTCAATATTCGGGAGACCCTTATTTCCCAAAGCACTTAAATAGAACTGGCCATTGGCCAACCGGGTGGATTTTTCGATAAAACTGCCATCGTTCTTTAAGGAGCGTATCAAGAGATAATCCTCATCGCCCGTTTTGCTCCGCCCGAAAAGATGGACCACATCATTGATCACCTTTTTTTCCAAGGAAATGAGTCCGCCAAGGACATAGCCCGCTACGCCCTTATAGGTTACCCTGTAAAATGGGTGGTCAACGCCTTTATAGGGCCATGAGTTTTCGTGCTTTTCTTGGATAACCAAAGGCGAACCTATGGAAAGGGTTTTCAGCACTTTGGAATTTGTGGTAGGCGCTTCCCGTAGTTGTACCTGGTCGCCAAATAGGTACACGGTCTGCCCGGGTTCAAAGCCACAATCTTCATAGATACAGTGCACTTTTTCTTGGGCCTTGGTAGACAAACAGATGGTTAGTATGGTAAGGATGGACAATATCTGTTTTGCTTTCATCGTAAAGAAATTTAATAGTAAATAAAGAACGTTGACCTAGCTAATGGTCTGTATGAACCCGGTTCCTTATACCTACGTGATGCTAAATATCAAGAGCCGACAATATCGATGAAAAGTGTTGTTTTGTGGATGAACTACGGGATTTATTAAACCCTTAACAGTGATTTTAGGGTAGATCATGGCTAAATAATGAACACATCCCTCAAGATCAAGAACCCAATAATCCCGATTCTATCAATGGAATCCGAAACCGTTCCGTTTCCGCATTGGTATGTTCCCTAGCAAAAATGGCAGCGGCCTTTTCCAAAATTTCGGGGTGCTGGGTGGCGACATTTTCGGTTTCGGCGGGGTCCGTTTGTAGATTATAAAGTTCCAAAGTGGGACTTTCTTCATCCTTTAAATGTTGACGGACCACTTTCCAATCGCCCATACGTATGGCGACCTGACCCCCGTATTCCGGGAATTCCCAAAAAAGGAATTCATGCACCTCCTGTCCTTCATGCTGTAACAACGTGGGTAAAAAACTGATACCATCCGTGTCCGAAGGTTTTTCATAGCCGATTAAATCGGACAGCGTAGCCATGACATCATACTGTACCGAAATATGGTCCGTCTTGGAACCTGCTTGAATATGGCCCGGCCAACTCGCAATCATGGGAACCCGGATACCGCCTTCATAAACAAACCCCTTGCCTTTACCACGTTCCTCCCCAAAAGGTCCGGAGCTATTGAAAAATTCCCCATCGGTTCCTCCGGTGAAGGTGACTCCATTATCGGAACTAAAAATAATCAGCGTATTCTCATAAAGACCTTCTTTCTTAAGGTGGGCGATTAGTTTGCCCACATTCTCGTCCAAGTATGAAATCATGGCGGCATAGCCTGCCCGTGGATTTTGGTGGGGAAAATACCCCTTGTCGCCCAAATAGGGTTCTTCCGGACCAAACTTTTTCTTGTAATAGTCCACCCAACGTTGCGGGGCCTGTATCGCATTGTGGGGTATGGGTGTGGCCCAATAGAAAAAGAACGGGTTTTTTTGTCGCTCGGAAATAAAACTGATCATTTGGTCGAACATCAAATCCGGAGCGTAGTCATTAAGGGTATAATCGGCATAACTTGCCGGGTCGTTAGGGTCCGTTCCTTCGGGAAATTTGGTGGAAGGGGGCACGGTATCGTTCTGCAGATGTACCCTATTTTCATTATGATAGAGGTGTAATGGATAGTAGGTGTGCGCCTGCCGTTGGCAATTATAGCCAAAGAAAAAGTCGAACCCCATTTTCGTGGGAATGGACTCCGTATGTGGGGCTCCCAAGCCCCATTTCCCTACCATGCCCGTGGCATAGCCTTGTTCCTTTAGTTTTTGGGGCAATAACACGGTATTGGAAGGTATGGGCCGCTGCCCTTCTAGCGTAGAATCTTTGGCCATAGCCCTATAGTCCCAAACATCGCCCCGTACGCCCCACTCATCATTGCCTCTTATATAGGCATGCCCGGAATGTTTTCCGGTCAATAACATGTACCGGGCCGGGGCACAGACCGGTGCACTGGTGTAGTGTTGGGTAAAAAGCATACCGCTTTTGGCGAGGGCATCTATGTTTGGGGTTTCTATTTTTTCCTGTCCATAGACGCCTAGTTCACCGTACCCTAGGTCATCGGCAAGAATGTAAATTATGTTTGGTTTTTGTGGTTTGGGAGCTTCGGTTGTTTGTTCCTCTTTACAGCCAAGTATCAAAAGGGAGCATAAAAGCAGGGAAAAGGTTGGTTTCATGGTGTTCGATTTTCTTCCTACAAGCTACTAAAAATTGGCGGATTTGTTTTGGATGGAGATTAATGCCTAACGACCCTCCCCGTTCCGCTCTCGCGGAACGCCCCTCCCTGACCAGGTAGGGGAGCTTTTATTAGTTGTAAAAAAAGGTAAGTGAAATGAATTGATGTTTAGGGGAAAACGGCTTGGGCGATGTGGACCAAGGACTGCTTGGATTTTAAGTATCCCACAATCAGCCTAGCTTTATTTGGATACTTTTTCGGCAATGGAAAAAGTATCGGAGACAGACCCCATTTTCTCTGCTAGGTATCCCTTTGGGCAATCTTTCCCACAACGGATACTTCGCTTTGCTCAATAAGATAAATCGGTGTCTGTTGTCATTCTTATGACGGGCATAGCGAGGAAGAAGAATCTATTTATTGCCCGACCCTCCCCGTTCCGCTATCTAGAAACACCCCTCCCAGAACCGGGTGGGGAGCTTTTTTTGTGTAGAAGAAGTTAGTTGGCAACTATTTAGTTTAGGCCTCACATCCTTTATCTGTATCCTTGACACCAATTTTTCTAAGGATATCTTCCATCAAGCACCATTTGGTAAAAGAGGATTGCAACAAGTTGGCTCCAACGAATACGGTGAACCATAACCAATTAATGTTAACATAGAGAGCCAATAGTACGCTAATGATGATAAAAGTACCGGCAATTGCACGAATATATCTGTTGATCATAGTTTTTGGATTTAGTTTTTAAATTGATTTTTCAATGGGGACCACAACAGCTTTAATTGGGTTATTGGTTTCCATCTTACTGTTGAATTCCTTAATGAGGCCGAAAAGCTGGTCGATATTTTCATCCTCCGTAAAGGAGAAGAAAAGGCTGGACTCCACACCGCCTTTTTCGCTGGGGAACCAACTGGCGGTTCGTACCATGGGCGCAACATTTTTATAGCCGTCAATATCGGAGCCGCTATAGCTATCGATATGTGCTTTTTTAAACATTTGAAGGATTTCGGTATCGAACTCCTCCACTACGGTGACGATCAATAGTTTCATCTGTTTATATTTAATATTAATAAAAGGTCAGATGCAATTCGCCAATAACCATCAAGGTTGGTATCAAGACTTGTTATGGCTCATTTCATACGGTTAAAATTCAAGTTCAAGTACAAATGTCAAATTCAATTGTTTATTTCAAATCCCGATTTCCAATTAAAAATAGCTACATGGTTTCACTCGTTTTGAAAGTTGAAGCACCATCCAATCCATGAAAATCAAATACTGTCAATCTCATCTTCCGTTGTTCCTCCTTCGGGGGTAAGGGGGCTTTCCGGATAATTCTTCTTTTCGATCATATAATACACCAAGGGCACTACCAGTAATGTCAATACGGTAGAGACAATGGTTCCCCCCATGAGGGAGATGGCCAGACCTTGGAAAATAGGGTCAAAAAGGATGACAAAGGCCCCGATTACCACGGTTCCTGCTGTCAATAGGATGGGCGTCGTACGAACGGCACCCGCTTCAATGGCCGCCTGTTTTAAGGACACTCCCTCAGCCAAACGCAGGTTGATAAAATCGATTAACAAGACCGAGTTCCGTACCATGATACCTGCCAAGGCAATCATCCCAATAAAAGAAGTCGCGGTAAAGAAGGCACCCATTAACCAATGCCCTAGGATAATCCCGATCAAGGATAAGGGTATCGCTACCATCATGACCACGGGCGCTTTAAAGTTCTGGAACCATCCCACGATCAAAATATAGATGAGAATAATGGCCCCCATAAAGGCAATGCCCAAATCGCGAAATACTTCCAAAGTAATCTGCCACTCTCCGTCCCATTTTACGGTATAATCATCTTCATATTCGGGCTGGCCCAAGTACATCTCGTTTATTGCGTAGCCTTGCGGTAGCCGTATTTCTTTCAACTTCTCGTCCATACCCAAAATGGCATAGGCGGGACTCTCCAATTTCCCGGCCATATCCGCCATTACATACACCACGCGTTTCTGGTTCTTTCGGTAGATACTCTTTGCGCTGGTGACGGGCTGTATATCGACCAGATCGCCAATGGGGACCATATTCCCTTGTTGGGACTTTACCTTCAACTGGGCAATGTCCGTTATGGTAGATTTCTCCTTTTCATCCAAGGCCAATACCAATCCCACCTGCTGAACGGCGTTCTCATCATATAGATTCGCAATAGGTCTATTGCTCAATGCCATATTCATGGTATAGGCTATCTGTTGTGGGGCCACCCCATACAACATGGCTTTTTCCCGATCTATGACAAACTGATACTCTGTTTGATCCGATTCTACCATCCAATCGATATCTACCACATCTTGAGTGTTTTTCAAGATATCCTGAACATTATCCGCAATTTGCATTTGGGTATCGTAGTCCGGACCGTATACTTCCGCCACGATGGTTGAAAGTACAGGGGGTCCTGGTGGTACCTCTACCACCTTTACATTGGCATTGTATTTTGAGGCGATGCGTTGTATTTCAGGTCGTAGCAATTTGGCAATATCATGGCTTTGGGCACTTCGTTCGCCCTTGTCGATGAGGTTTACCTGAATGTCTGCCATATTGCTACCGCCACGAAGATCGTAGTGCCGTACCAAACCGTTGAAGGTAATGGGAGCAGAGGTACCTACATAATTTTGATAGTTTACCACTTCTGGCCTGGTGGCCAGGTATTGGGAAATTTCCTGGGCTACGACTCCGGTACGTTCCAATGTGGTACCTTCTGGCATATCGATGACAACCTGAAATTCATTCTTGTTATCAAAAGGCAACATTTTAACCGCTACCGATTTTGTAAAGAACAGCAACATGGTCCCGATAAGCAAGAAGAAGGTGAAACCAAGGAACATCCAACGTTTCCCCTTGTTCTCTATCAACGGACGCTCAAACTTGTCATAGAACTTATAGATCAACGTGTCCTCCAACGGTTTTTCCTTTTTCTCCACGGTTTCCTTTTTCTCCTTTTCCCGCAAGAAAATATATCCCAAATATGGGGTGATGGTCAAGGCCACAAAGAGCGACAAGATCATGGCAATGGATGCACCAATGGGCATTGGGGCCATATAAGGGCCCATCAATCCAGACACAAATGCCATGGGCAATACGGATGCGATTACGGTGAACGTAGCCAAAATGGTAGGGTTGCCCACTTCGTTTATGGCATAGAGCGCGGCCTGTTTAAAAGGCAGCCGTTTCATCTTGAAGTGGCGGTGCATATTCTCCGCAATGATGATGGAGTCGTCCACCACGATACCTGTTACGAACACCAAGGCGAAAAGGGTGATTCGGTTCAAGGTATAATCCAGCATGTAATAGCTCAACAAGGTCAAGGCGAAGGTGATGGGCACCGAAAGGAATACCACCAAGCCACCGCGCCATCCCATTGCCAACATGACCACAAAGGTCACCGCAATGATGGATCCGATGAGGTGCAACAGGAGTTCAGACACCTTATGGGAGGCCGTCTCCCCGTAGTTTCGGGTGATTTCCACATGCACATCATCGGGAATAAGTGTGGTCCTTAAATAGTCTACCTTATCCACGATCACTTCCGCAATTTTCATGGCATCCGCTCCTTTCCTTTTGGCCACGGATAGGGTCACTGCAGGGTATTCAGATGGATATTCCGAAGCTTTTTCACTGGCCTGGCCAAATCCGAGGCTCACGTAATTTCGGGGGATTTCCGGACCATCGATAATTTCTGCCACCTGTTTGAGGTAGACCGGTCTATTTTGTTGTACCCCCACGACCAGGTTTTCGACATCGGTGGCGGATTCCAAAAACTTTCCGGCACTCACTAAAAATTCGGTATCGTTTCGGTCAAAACTCCCCGAATTCAGTTGGGCGTTGTTGCCCTTTATCATTTCGGAAACACTTAGGAAATCCAGTCCACTGGCGGCCAATTTGTCCTTGTCCAGAACCACGCGTAATTGTCGGTTTTGCCCCCCTATTTTATGGGTAACCGCCACATCGTTCACTTTTTTGATTTCCGCTTCCAGCTCCTGGGCCATTTGTCCCAGTTGGTAGCCGCTATAGTTTTCGCTCCAGAGGGTCAATCCCAACATGGGAACATCGTCTATGGCACGGGTCTTTACCAAGGGAAAGGTCACCCCCAGTGGCATCTGATCCATGTGCTTGTTGATCTCGTTGTATAGTTTTACGAAAGAGCGCTCAATATCTTCGCCCACGTAGAACTGCACGATGACCATGCCCTGTTCCTTCATGGACGTGGAATACACATATTCCACCCCCTTAATGTTACTGATGAGCTGCTCCAAGGGTTTTATGACCCTCGATTCCACTTCGGTTGGGCTTGCCCCAGGGTATCCCACAAAAATATCGGCCATGGGCACATCGATCTGTGGTTCTTCCTCCCGTGGGATCAAAAACGAGCTATAGACCCCAATGACCATGAATACGATCATCAGGAGCACCGTTAACTTACTACCTATGAACATTTTGGCAATCTTGCCAGCTAAACCTTCTTTCATGTGTTTTTTTATTAGTGGGGCGTTTTCACCTGCCAATGGGGCAGGCGGGCGGGCTTTCCGTTAATACTCCTCCCTGCCAAGGCAGGTGCGGGGTAACCACTGCAATCCCTAACGCGTTTCCTTTTATTGTATGGCCAATTTTGCTCCGTTGTACAGTTTTCCTTCGGAAGAAACAATATACTCCTCATCGTGCGCAAGGCCGGAGAGAACCTCTACCTTGTCACCCAAAGTCCTTCCCAATCGTAACCATCGCAACAAGGCGGTATTACCTTCACTTACGGTATACACCCCGGTAAGACTTCCTTGCGTCACCAAGGCATCCTTAGGTATCAAAATTGCGGCGCTGTTTGTTTTTTTGGTTACAGGGAACTGTACTGTGGCATACATTCCGGATAGTATCGGGATGTCTGTTTTTTCCAAAACCACCTTCACCATATACTGTCCTCCCGTGTTTTTAGAGGAGGAACTTACCTCGGTCACTTTACCCTTTACATTTTGCTCCAAGGACTTAATCAGGACGGTTACGTGGGTATCATTCTTTACTTCGGAAATCTCGGATTCCGGTACCATGGCCAATACCTGATAGGTGCCCGGGGCCTCTACTTCCAATAAGGGCATCCCAGGGTTTGCCATATCCCCGGTATTGATAAATTTATTGGTCACCACGCCGCTAAAGGGAGCGCGAATGTTGGCATAGCCCATTTGCGCATTGACCTCGTTCTTCATTTGTTTGGCCGACTCCAATCGGGCCTTGGCCATAGTATAATGCGCCGTAACGTCATCCAGTTCCTTTTGGGAAGCACTGTTCTCCTTAAAAAGGGCGGTAAACCGGTTATAATCCTTTTCGGCATTGGTATAAGCGGCGGTTGCCTCGGCAATACCGGCATTCACTTGGGCCAACTTGGCGGATACATCCGCATTGTTCACGCTCAACAAGAGCTGCCCGTTGGTCACTTTTTCACCAACCTGTACGTATATTTTATCCACATACCCCATCATACGCGTACTGATGTTCGCACTTCTGGCCGCTTCCACCTTGCCGCTTACGGTAAGGAACGGGTCATTGCTGTTTTGTGTAACGGTACTTGTGGTAACCGAAATGGCAGCACCTTTGGTTGCCACAGCTGTTTTTTGGTCGTTTCCACAACTGGCAAATATGGTGAGTGCCGCCAAAGCCATTACTGATATATAAAGATTATTTTTCATGTTTCTTATTGTATTTGGTCTTACGTTGAACCTGTATTAATTATTAAATTTTTGTCAAGAACTGCACGTACGCCAAGGCATAGTTGTGTTCAAAAATGGTCATATAGTACTCCAGTGTTTTTTGGGAATATTGGGTTTCGGCCATTAACAGGTCGGTCGTTTTTTCCAGGCCCTGCTCAAATCGGTTCGTACGGATCCGCAGGGATTCTTCGGACTGTTCCAAGGCCATTTTCGTAAGCCTTAGCTTATTCTGGGCGTTCTCCAAGTTTCGTTTTGCCCTGTTCAGTTCCAAAGCACTTTCAGATTTGTATTGCTCCAATTGCAGTTTGGCCTTGTTGTATTCGGCCTTGCTTTTTTGTGATTTCCCAAAACGTTTGCTTCCCTCAAAAAGGTTCCATTTAAGTTCTGCCCCAAACAAATATCCATCGGCATCGCCCTGAAAGACTTCATCGTCATGCATTTCGTAGGTACCAAAGGCATTCAACCTGGGGAGAAAGGACATTTGATCGGCCTTGTGCATTTGTTTATAGGCCTCGGTAGCGGAATCTAGGGCCAAAATATCCTTTCGGTTTTCAGAAAGCGATACTGCATCGATGTCCGAATAAGAAACGGAGAGGGAGTCCGTCGGTTTCAGAACCGAAGTTCCGCCCTCGTTCATGAGAACCGACAAATAGTTGCTGGCATTCAGGATATTGCTCTGGGCATAGTGCAGTTGGTTGTCAATTTCCGTGACCCGTACTTGTACGGCCAATACGTCCGACTTTTGCAAATATCCCTGGGCAAAGCTGTTTTCCGCAATGCGCTGGTTTTCCAAAGCCGTTTCCTTCGCTTTTTCCAACACTTCTACCGTTTTATAGGCAAGCTGTAATTGCATATAGGCTTTTTCAACTTCAAGGGCCATGTAATCGCCGGTGCGTTCCGATTGTAATTCGGTTGCCGTCCACTTCGCCTTGGCAGCCTTTCGTTGAAACATACCGTCCAAGTTGATCAAGGGCTGTTGTACTTCTACCCTGGTGGCATAGTCCTCTATTTGCCTGGGGTCGTTCAATAAGGTTGGGTCGAAGTCCGCCGCCGTAAGGATCTGCTGGTTCAATTTGGAACCAAAGGCCATCAGGGGATTTGTAGTGGCGATTCCCGTATGGGAAACGCTTATGTTGGGCAATAAAACGGCATTCGTCTGCAGGTAATCCCCTTTGGCGGCAAGGGCATCTTGCGCCGCAATTTTAAGGGTATTATTGCCCTCCCTCACTTTTGTCAAAACTTCTTCCTTCGTAATGGGCATGGTATTTTGACCTATCCCAAAATAGCAGGAGAAAAGAATAATATATCCTAGTAGGTATTTCATTGTTGTAATATATTTTGGACAAAATTAGATTGGGGAAATAAGCTGTGCAGTAACATTTGTTACCGAACCCCTATGGCAGGAAAATGGATGTTGATTGTTCGTTTTATAAATGGGACATTTCTTTGGTAATCAAGAATTAGTATGATTTCATATATTTACTAGGCACCAACGTCATATGGAATTTCAAATATGAAAATCACTACCCTTATAATCACCATGATGCTGCTGGTATACGTACATCAGGAACCAAAAGCCTATACGCAGAAGCTGCCTGGAAGCGATTTGGAAATTGAAATGGTTGCGATTCCCTCCGGTTCGTTCCAAATGGGTAGTACCGATCCGGAAGACAAAAATGCGTATCCACAAAGGAGGATTTCTGTAGATGGTTTTTGGATGTCCTCCAAGGAGGTTACCTGGGAGCTTTACCGCGAGTTCTTAAAACGGGAATTGGATGGCGCTGCCATGAAGAACGAAACTATTGAAATCGATGCCGTTACCGGAGCAACCATCCCCTATGTGGATATGGGGTTGGGCATGGGTTCCGAAGGTTCCTTGCCAGTGGCAAATGTAACCGTGCTAGGCGCATCACAGTTCTGTAAATGGCTTACCGCTTTGACCGGGGTATATTACCGATTGCCTACAGAGGCCGAATGGGAATATGCTGCAAGGGCCGGAAGTGCTGGACCCTATTTTTTTGAGGATGACGGAAATCTAGAGGAGTACGCATGGTTCGATGAAAATAGTGGAGAGAGCTATCACGAAGTAGGACAAAAGAAACCCAACCCATGGGGCCTCTATGACATGTATGGCAATGTGGCCGAGTGGACCTTGGACCAATATGTTGAGGATGCCTATACGAAGGACCAGGTATTTCATCCTATTACAAAACCGTATCCTACTGTGGTTCGAGGAGGGTCATTTAAGGATACGGCCGAAGAAGTAGGTTCAACGGTCCGTATGGGGTCTGATTTGGTATGGAAGGTACGCGACCCCCAGTTTCCCCAAAGCAAATGGTGGAATACGGATGCCGCCTTTGTCGGGTTTAGAATTGTCCGACCCATGCGTACTCCTGAAATAAAGGAAGACAACACTTTTTGGATAACAATAGATTAACAACACATAAAATTAAACTGATGAAAAATACACGAAGGGATTTTGTAAAGAAGGGCACCATGGCCTCGGCCGGATTGGTATTGACACCTTCACTGGAAGCACGAGGAATGTTCAACATCTTTAACGAAAAGAAACTAAAAGTAGCCTTGGTAGGTTGTGGCGGTAGGGGTTCCGGTGCCGCAAACCAGGCCCTACAGGCCGATGAAAACATCGAGTTGGTGGCCATGGCCGATGCTTTTGAGGACAGGTTGACCGAAAGTTACAACAACCTGTATGAGAAGTATAAGGATACTGGAAAGTTCAGTGTAAAGGAAAAAAATAAATTTGTAGGATTTGATAGCTATAAAAAGGCCATTGATCTTGTTGATGTCGTCATTTTGGCAACACCGCCGGGATTTAGGCCCGCCCACTTCGCCTATGCCGTAGAAAATGGAAAGCATGTATTTATGGAAAAACCGGTGGCCACTGATGTTCCGGGCATTCAAAAGGTACTAAAGTATGCCCGGGAAGCAAAGGACAAAAACCTAAAAGTGGTTGTAGGGCTGCAGCGCAGGTATCAGGAAAACTATTTGGCCGCGTTGGAGGAAATCAAAAAAGGTGCCGTTGGTAAGTTGGTGGGGGGACAAGTGTATTGGAACAGTGCCGGGGTATGGGTACGGCCAAGAAAACCGGAATATACGGAGCTGGAATATCAAATGAGGAACTGGTACTATTTTAATTGGCTCTGTGGGGACCATATTTTGGAGCAGCACATTCACAATATCGATGTGGCCAACTGGTTTTTGGATGAATTTCCCGTTTCAGCGCAGGGTATGGGAGGAAGACAGGTACGCACTGGCAAGGACCATGGGGAAATCTTTGACCATCACTTCGTAGAGTTTACCTATCCCAGTGGTGCCGTTATTTCCAGTCAGTGCAGGCATCAGCCAGGTACGTACAATAGGGTAGCGGAACAATTTCAGGGAACCAAAGGATTTGTTAGTACCAATGATGCCGCTGCGGCCTTCTTATATGATCTGAAAGGGAACGAAATAGGGAAGTTTGAAAATTCATCCGGGCATAACCCGTACCAGGAAGAGCACAACCGCTTGTTAAAGGCGATTCGCGAAAATACAGAACTTAATAATGCGGAATACGGTGCCAAAAGTACCTTAACGGCCATTATGGGCCGTATGGCCACCTACAGCGGGGAGGTTATCAAGTGGGAGGATGCCATGCAATCCACGCTCCAACTTGTGCCGGATGATATGACCTGGGATACCCCACCGCCGGTACTACCAAAAGCGGATGGATTCTACGAAATCCCGACACCGGGCAAGACGAAGGTTTTGTAATCATTTAAAAAGCTTTTTGCAATGAGGCTGTCCAAAAAGTCACAATTCCATTAATATGTCACATCGAGCGCAGTCGAGATGCGTTAAAAACCAGAAAGTTATAATTCTCGACTCCGCTCGAATTGACAGTAGAAATGACTTTTTAGTCAGCCTCTTTTCTTTATATATAAATCGATAAAAACCGCAATGATATATTGCCAATTTGGAAAAAGTCGGAAGAACAAGGGCAAACCAAGCGTTTCGGTTTTAATACTTCCAGAGGAATGCTTAAATTCCTGACTCAAATCAAACTAATTCAAAAAATGAGTTCAAAATCAACAGGATACAAGGTCATGATTATGACCGCAGTAGTGTTACTGTCATGTCTTTTCCAGACCATGGCACAGAATGTTCCCTCCCCCAAGGATGTTTACGGTTTTAGGGTGGGTGACGATTATAAACTGGCGGACTATGCCCAGATAGAGGATTATCTGGGGAAATTGGCGGCTGCCTCCAATAGGGTGAAAATGCAGGAGATCGGTACCACCGTCCTGGGCAGAAAAATGTACATCCTATTTATTTCGAGCGAAGAAAACCTGTCCCAATTGGATAAATGGAAGGATATCAGTTCGAAACTGGCCCGGGTAAAAGTTTCTGACCAAGAAGCGATGCAGTTATCCGAAGAAGGTAAAGCTATTGTATGGGTTGATGGAGGCATGCACTCCACGGAGTTGGCCCATGGACAAATGACTTCTGAACTTGCCTATACCCTTGCCACTTCCGAAACCACGGAAATGAAAAAGATCAGGGAGAACGTCATCACCATTTTAATGCCCGTAATGAATCCGGATGGGCTGGACATTGTTGTGGATTGGTACAAGAAGAATTTGGGAACACCCTATGAAACTTCGCGACCCCCTATTTTATACCACTATTACATGGGACACGACAATAACAGGGATTGGTTCATGAACACCATGCCGGAAACCTATAACGTGACCAAAATTTTATACAATGAATGGTACCCACAGATTGTGTACAATCACCACCAATCCTCTCCCTCATGGACAAAGATTTCCATACCTCCCTATGCAGATCCGGTTAACCCAAAAATACACCCAGCGGTTACCGCCGCGGTGAGCGAGGTCGGCTCCGCCATGTCCAAGCGCTTTTCCTTGGAAAACATGCCCGGAGCCATTGCGGATAACTTCTATACCATGTTCTGGAACGGCGGTGGAAGAACCGTACCCTACTACCACAATATGATTGGTATCCTGACCGAAACGGGTCACACCACCCCCACCCCACGTTTCTATGATCCTGAAAAACTGCCCAAAACCGTAGCAGGAACAACTCCGACCGATGGAACTGATATCATGTATCCCGATCCATGGAAAGGTGGGGAATCCCATTTTAGGGATGCCGTAGATTATATGTTAACGGCTACCTGGGCGACTTTGGACCTTGCTGCCGATAGAAAAAGCAATTACCTATACAACATCTACAAAATGGGCGCTTCGGCTATTGAAAAGGCCAAAACCGAAGGACCATTTGCCTATGTCATCGGGACCGACCAATGGGACCATTTTGAAGCGGTCAACTTGGTGAACGTGCTCCTTAAAGGCGGTATCGAAATTGAAAAGGCGACCAAGAGTTTTACCGTTGGCGATAAGAAATACGAGAAGGGATCCTATGTCATTTATGGCGGACAGGCCTTTAGGCCTTATTTATTGGACCTGATGGAAAAACAGAACTATCCTACCCGTTTCCAATACCCAGGGGGTCCGCCGGATACTCCCTACGATTTGGCCGGTTGGACCCTTCCCATGCAGATGGGCGTGACCGTGGATAAAATAAAGGATTCTTTTGACGCCAGCACCGAGAAGGTCACGGATGCGGCAACTTACAAGGAGGGCGATGTGGATGGCAAGGGTTCTTTTGGTTTTGCCCTGAGTGCCAATACAAATGCGTCAGTTTTGGTCACCAACAAAATTTTAAAAGCCGGCGGAACGGCCTATAGGACAAAGGAAGAAATGAAGATTGGTAAAGCGACCTTGCCCGCAGGTTCCTATATCGTTACTGGGGGCAGTGCATCCGTTGCCGAATTGGCGGGTCAGTACGGTTTGGAAGTTATCGGAATTGCTGATAAACCGGAAATCGGGCTGACAAAGATCCACTTGCCCAAAGTGGGACTTTACAAATCATGGGTGTCCAATATGGATGAGGGCTGGACCCGCTTTGTCATGGATGAATATGAATTCGCAATGGATACCTTGCACGATAAGGATATCCAAACGGTCGACCTATCTCAATACGACGCGCTGATCATTCCTTCGCAAAGACCCGGTTCTATTTTACACGGCCATTCCAATTTGGAAATGCCCGAAAATTTTACGGGAGGTATCGGTTTGGAAGGTACGGTCGCCCTTAGTAAATACGTAAAGAACGGAGGCACCTTGTTGGCTTTTGACGAAGCCAGTAACTATGTCATCGAACAATTTGGGCTACCGCTTAAGGATGCCACAGAAGGTGCGGACAGTAAGGATTTCTTCATTCCTGGTTCGTTGATTAAAACGGGAATCGACACCAAACACCCATTGGCATTTGGCATGCAGGATACCGTTGCGGTTTCCTTCAATAGGAGTCGGGCATTCACAATCGACAAACAAAGTAAGAAAGGCGAAGGAGGAGAGGAGAAAATTGCCGATGCCCCTGCGCCGGACGTTGAGGTAATCGCTAATTATGCCGCAAAAAACTTGTTGATGAGTGGCTGGGCAATGGGCGAGGAAAAATACATCGCTAAAAAACCCGCCATGGTCAAAGTGGCCTATGGCGAGGGCGACGTTATCCTGTTTGCGTTCAGGCCCCAATTCAGGGCACAGCCCAGGGGCACTTATAAACTGATTTTCAATGCGCTGTACGAGGGAGCATCGGAATAGTTAAAACAAACGAGAACGGTAAAGGCCTGTCAATGTAATGATAGGCTTTTTTTATATCAGGGCACTAAATTTTGTACTTGAAATTTGGTGTTTTGTAGTTATCCCACCATAATCAAAAGGGCACCCAAAGCGGTAAGCACCAAGATCATTTTCCGAAAGAATTCCTCGTTTATCAATTTAATGATGCGGATGCCCACAAAGAAACCCAAGAAAATTCCTGGTAGCAGCTTTACGTTGAGCATCAAGGATTCCCAAGTGATGGTCTTCCAGACAAAGAAATGAAATGGCAACTTTAATACATTGACGATCAAAAACAGCCAAGCTGCCGTGCCTATGAAATGATTTTTGGGCAAACGCATGGCCAAAAAATAAATATTGGAAAAGGCACCTGCCAAATTTCCAACCATCGTAGTGATACCCGCCAAGGTACCAATGGCACCCGAAAACGTCCAATGCGTGGGAACGGTCTTCACCTTTTTTCGATCCCACCAATACATCATAAATACGGTAATGATGATGATTACGGCCATCCCGATCCTAAAAAGACTTTCCGGCAGGTCTTTCCCAATGAATACGCCTATAATCAACCCGAATACCATCCAAGGAAGTACCTTGAATACGTAGCTCCATTGCGTATGCCTGTTGTAATAAATGACCGCGAAAATATCGGCCAAAATCAGTAAGGGAACCACCATACCGGTCGATTCCTTGGCACCAAAGGCCAAGGCCATAAAGGTGACATTAATGACCGCAATACCCTTAATTCCGGCTTTGGACATCCCAATTACAAAGGCAGCCAGCGTGGCCAAAATCCAGGACGTTAAAGAAATTTCCATGGTACGAAAGTAATTACCGAACGGTTTATGGGGCAAATCACAAAAGTATCTTAAATTATTTTATCTTTAGTAGCTAACTAACAACCAAACTATGGAATTAAGCACCCTCGACTACAGTTTTATAGTGGTCTTTTTCTCGATTGTCCTAGGTATAGGGATTTATGTCTCCAAAAAATCAGGGAAGGACTCTTCGGAATTTTTCCTTTCAGGGCGTACCATGCCTTGGTGGTTACTTGGGCTTTCCATGGTAGCCACGACGTTTTCAACCGATACGCCGAACCTCGTGACCGATATCGTACGTACCAATGGTGTTTCAGGAAACTGGGTATGGTGGGCCTTCTTATTAACCGGTTTGCTTACGGTCTTTGTGTATGCCAAATTATGGAGACGTTCCAATGTAAATACGGACTTGGAGTTCTATGAAATGCGGTATGGAGGTAAACCGGCAAGCTTCCTGCGCAAATTCAGGGCGGTATATTTAGGGGCCTTGTTCAACATTATTACTATGGCCTCCGTTACCTTGGCCGCCATTAAAATTGGAGGTATAATGTTGGGACTTGAACCATGGGAAACCGTTGTGGGAGCGGGCTTGATTACCGTGACCTTTAGTGCACTTGGGGGTTTTAAGGGTGTAGTGTATACCGATTTCCTTTTGTTTTTCGTTGCCATGTCCGGTGCCATTGGAGCGGCGTATTATTTGGTAAACATCCCCGAAGTAGGTGGTGTGGAGGCCTTAATGGCAAACGACTTGGTAAAAACGAAACTTGATATTCTCCCGAATTTTAGCGATAAAAAAGCGCTCATAATGTTGCTCATCATACCCTTGGCGGTGCAATGGTGGAGCGCCTGGTATCCCGGGGCCGAACCTGGTGGAGGCGGGTATATCGCACAACGAATGTTGGCTTCCAAGAACGAGAATCATGCGATAGGAGCTACGTTCTTCTTTAACATTATGCACTATGCCTTACGACCTTGGCCTTGGATTTTGGTCGCCTTGGCTTCTTTAGTCGTTTTCCCGGACATTGCAAGCATCCAAGAGGCCTTTCCCAATATCGATGAAGGTAAATTGGGACAGGATTTGGCCTATTCGGCCATGTTGACGAAGTTGCCAAGTGGTCTTTTGGGGGTCGTTTTGGCCTCCTTGATCGCCGCGTACATGAGTACCATTTCCACCCAATTGAACTGGGGTTCTTCCTACATCGTTTTTGATTTTTACAAACAACAATTGAATCCCAACGCCACCGAAAAACAAATGGTGGCCGTGGGCCGAATTTCAACGGTCATCTTAATGGTATTGAGCGCCGCCTTGGCACTTGCTCTTGAAAACGCCCTTCAGATTTTTGACATCCTTTTGACATTTGGTGCCGGGACCGGGCTCATATTCATATTACGATGGTTTTGGTGGCGTATCAATGCATGGAGCGAAATCGCCGCCATGTTCGCCTCTGGAATTATTTCCATTCTTTTAAAGACAACCGCTATCGGACCATTTCTTTTTGCCGAAGAAACGGGAGTTTTTCCAAGTTGGAGCGAGTATGTATTTGTAGTACTGCTTACCACGGCCATTTGGCTTGCCACTACATTTATGACCAAACCGGAATCCAAGGAAACGCTACGCTCTTTTTATAAGAAAATTCAGCCTGGGGGTCCGGGCTGGGCAAAAATTGTCCAGGAAGCAGAAACGGACGGAGTCCAAATCGCGAAGGACGAAAAATGGAGCGTACCCCAAGGAATTACGGCAATGCTTTTAGGTTGCGTCCTTATCTATTCCATCATGTTCGCAACGGGCTATTGGATTTATGGGAGGAGTACAAGTGCCCTCATCTTAACGGGTATTGCCTTGGTTACGGGCTTTCTGTTGGTAAAGGCTTGGAATAGAATGAAAGATAACATCCTTTAATTTTAGTCTTATGCAAAACAGAATTCTTTCCGTTGATATTTTTAGGGGTGCGACCATCTTGTTAATGGTTCTAGTAAACACACCAGGTACTTGGACGAACGTATATGCCCCCTTTAGACATGCCGAGTGGCACGGGTATACCCCAACCGATCTGGTATTTCCCTTCTTTTTGTTTATTGTGGGAACAAGCATTGTGTTTTCATATCGGAACAAAGAGGTGAATTCCAACACCTATAAAAAAATTATCGTTCGGACCCTTAAACTTATAGGTTTGGGGCTATTTCTGGGGGCCTTTATCATCGAGTTTCCTTTTTTTAAAGCTTGGGAGAATATTCGTTTTCCAGGGGTATTGCAACGGATCGGTGTGGTTTTCTTTTTCGCGTCTATTCTTTTCATCAATTTTAAATGGAAAACTTTGGTTGGTATCGCTATTGGACTTTTGGTAGGATATTGGTTGTTAATGACCTTGGTGTCTGTGGACGGCGTTGCCTCAACCTTGGAAAGGGCTCCTAACAATTTTGCCAATTGGTTGGATGTTAAAGTATTCGGGTCGCATAATTACAAGCCGGATTATGACCCCGAAGGACTTTTGAGCACCATCCCTTCCATAGTCAGTTCCCTACTGGGGATTTTTACCGGATTGATACTGGTTTCCAAGCAGGAGAAGAAAGCAACGCTCTTAATGGGTATTGGAGGCAGTCTTTTGATCATCGGGCACTTATGGGATTTAGTATTTCCTATCAACAAGGCCTTATGGACCAGTAGTTTTGTGTTGGTTACCGCAGGTTGGGCCAATTTGATTTTGGCCTTGATTTATTATTTGACCGATGTTAAACAAATCAAGTTTGGGAGTATTTTTAGATATGCCGGGGCCAATGCCATTATCATCTATTTTCTGTCCAGCTTCATTGCGAAAGTGATGGGTCAAATTCAGGTGGGCGACACGTCCCTACATGGTTGGTTGTTCCAGAAAATCTATGTGCACGATGCTATTTCGATGGAAATGTCTTCCTTGTTATATGGACTTACCGTTCTGGCCTTTTACGCCTTTTTGGGATATGTGTTGTACCAACGGAAGATTTTTTTCAAAGTATGATTTCACGGCTTCCGGTTCGACAAACTTACTTTTTATCGTTTCTGTTCATTTTTTCAGTTAATATAAGTGAAATCCAGGCGCAGGAAGTGTATCTCCCTGGTTATGTTGTCACCTTGAAAGGAGACACTTTAATCGGCAATGTTAGTGACCGAAAAATGGGTCCGTTTGGAGGTATTCATGCTAAAATCAAATTTAAGGGCAACGGGCGTAAGAAGCGATATTCAGCAGATAACATCCAATCCTATAGAAAAGGCGATTCCATTTACAGATCGTTTAATTTGGACGGAGAGGACAGGTTTCTTCGTTTGGAAGTAGAGGGAGTAGTTTCTCTGGATAAGTTTGAATTGCAGGAACAAGGTGAAGGGATGGTAATGGATATCGCGTATCTAAAAAAGCGGGATAACCCTACATTGGTAAGGGCAGACCAAGGACTCTTAGGATTAAAACGGAACCTGTTGATTCAATTTTTTAGCGATTGTCCACCTTTGGCCGACAAAATCCGAAGCAAGGAATTTAAATTCCCCTATCAGGTAGTAAATTTTTATAACGAATGGAAAGCTCGCTAAAAAATGTTTTGGGTACAACACTGATTGCCTGTTGCCATAAACCCAAGACCGGTTTTTACAGGGACGGATTCTGTAAAACAGGTGTTGAGGACGTGGGTACCCATGTGGTTTGTGCCATAATGTCCAAGGAATTTTTGGAATATACGAAGTCCATGGGCAATGATCTATCTACACCAATTCCCCAATGGAATTTTCCCGGACTTCAAGAAGGTGATAAATGGTGCCTGTGCATTTCTCGTTGGCTACAGGCGGAGAAAGTAGGAAAGGCACCCAAGGTACTATTGGAAGCCACACATATTAAGGCACTAAAATTTACCTCGCTTGAAATTCTTAGTGCATACGCCGTAGAAAGTCAATAACGAAATGAAGTTTTCCAATTGAATAGGTTTTCCTTCAATTTACCTAAATTGATTCCTGTTACTTCGATTGCCCCATCAACTTGGCCACGTACTTCCCTATAACATCAAATTCAAGATTAACTACCGTGCCCACTTTATAGGTATTGAATCTCGTATGCTCGTAGGTGTAGGGAATTATCGCCACATTAAAAGTGTTTGTTCCTGAATTCACTACTGTCAGACTTGTGCCATCAATAGTAATGGATCCTTTTTCTATGGTAGGGTTTCCGGTGGCCGGGTCATATTCAAAGGAGAATATCCAACTTCCGTTTTCTTCTTGGATGTTTGTGCAAACGCCAGTTTGGTCCACATGTCCCTGGACGATATGCCCGTCCAATCTGGAACCCATGATCATGGCACGTTCCATATTCACTCTGTCGCCTACCTTTAAATCGCCTAAATTGGTCTTTTTCAAGGTCTCTGCAATGGCGGTTACCCTATATGCATTGCCTGATATTTCCACAACGGTCAAACAAACGCCATTATGCGCCACACTTTGGTCTATTTTTAATTCAGAGGTAATGCCGGAAGATACCGTGATATCAAGGTTTCCACCCTTGGATTCCAAATGTGTTACTGTTCCCAATGTTTCAATGATTCCGGTAAACATGTGTCGTTTAATTTAAGTAATTTTGAAGTCTAAATCAGCTCACAAAGATACAGATATAATGGAGGAAAACGGGAACATTAAGTTGGGGATATCCATTGGGGATTTAAACGGAATTGGCTGCGAGGTGGTCCTAAAGACTTTTGAGGACAGCCGTATGCTCGATTTTTGTACTCCCATCATTTTTGCATCCAACAAAACCATTTCGGGCCAGCAAAAGGCTTTGAACATTTCCATTCCCTTTAACGGGGTTCATGAGGCTTCCAAGGCCGTGGACGGAAAACTGAACATTGTCAATGTATGGAAACAAGTTCCTGAGATACAATTTGGCCAGGCTACCAAGGAAGGGGGTGATTTCGCCCTCCAGTCCCTAAAGGCCGCTGTGGCCGCCTTAAAAAATGGCGATATCGATGTCCTGGTTACGGCGCCCATCAACAAGAACAACATTCAGGCGGAGGATTTTAAGTTTCCCGGTCATACTGATTATCTCGCGCAGGAGCTGGAAGGGGAAAGTTTGATGTTCATGGTTACGGACGACCTCAAGATAGGGCTGTTGACGGACCATGTAGCTGTTAAGGATGTGGCATCGGCCATTATACCCAGATTGATTCGGGATAAGGTAAATACGATCGAGAAATCCCTGAAAATGGATTTTGGTATCCAGAAACCCAAAATCGCGCTTTTGGGCATCAATCCGCATAGTGGGGACAACGGGGTGATAGGCAATGAAGACGAGGAGGTATTGAAACCCGTTATAAAAGAAATGGCCAATAACGGACATTTGGTCTTTGGGCCCTACTCCGCGGACAGCTTTTTCGGTTCGGATAATTACAAGAATTTTGATGCCGTATTGGCGGCCTATCACGACCAGGGACTGATTCCCTTTAAGACCCTTTCCTTTGGAAGGGGCGTTAATTTTACGGCGGGACTCAATAAGGTGCGCACTTCTCCGGATCACGGTACAGCGTATGAAATTGCCGGCAAAGGACAGGCAGACCATAGTTCCTTCAAGGAAGCCGTATTTATGGCCATCAAGATTTTTAGGAACAGAACAGAGTATTTGAAGCTTACGGAAAACGTTTTGAAAAAGCAGCGCCTCAAGCGTGAACGTTAGTTTTTGGCACCCAAAAAGTTATGAAGATAAATAGTTGATAACTATTGCCCGTTATCAAAATAATAGTATCTTTGCACCCGCCTTTTAAGGTAAGGATTTAATATTAAGAGTTGTACGTGATGAAGCAAAAGGAGTATACTATTCCTTTTTCAGGGTTGAAACAGGGAAAACACGACTTTAAGTATGAAATCGACAACAAGTTCTTTGAATCTTTTGGTTACGACGAATTTAATGAAGTAGCTGTTGACCTCACGATTGTTCTGAACAAAACAAGTACCATGTTGGAACTTGATTTTGAAGCGACGGGAACGGTGAACGTTGACTGTGATATGACCAGCGAACCCTACGATCAGCCTATAGAAGGGAGCTTGGAGCTCGTGGTAAAATTTGGTGAGGAATACGACGATGAAGACGACGAAATCCTCATTTTACCGCACGGAGAGCATCAGGTGAACGTTGCACAGTATATCTATGAGATGATTATCTTGGCCGTACCCCAAAAAAGGGTGCATCCAGGTATTGAGGACGGTACGCTGAAATCCGAAGCCTTGGAGCGACTCCAGGAACTTCAGCCAAAAGACAAGAAAAACGAAAACGAGGCAAGTGATCCCCGTTGGGACGAATTAAAAAAACTATTAACGGATAAATAAGGTTACAAATGGCACATCCTAAAAGAAAGACATCCAAAACCAGGAGAGACAAAAGAAGAACACATTACAAAGCGGTTGCACCTACATTGGCTACAGATTCTACCACTGGAGAAATGCATTTGTACCATAGGGCCCACTGGCACGAGGGTAAATTGTACTACAGAGGCCAGGTTTTGATTGACAAAGCAGAGGAAGTAGAGGCATAATGCGCCTTTTATAAACGGACTATCGACTCCCACTTCATATGAAGCGGGAGTTTTTTTTAGCCATAATCCAAATGTTTACCGAAATAATCCGCTTTAGGCTTTTTAAGAGTGCATCGGTATCAAACACATTAATTTTTTCAAAAACAGGTTGTTTTGCCACAAAAAGTCGGCGAAAATCACTAATTTTCACAACTTTTGACGTGTTTTTGAAAGTTTTTCACACGAAAGCAATTAAAATATGACCAAAATTACAGCAGCCATAACCGCTGTGGGAGGCTATGTTCCCCAATTTATCCTCACCAATAAAATGTTGGAAGAAATGGTAGAAACCAATGATGAGTGGATTACTACCAGAACGGGAATCAAGGAACGACGCATATTAAAAAAAGAGGAAGGGGAAGGTTCTTCCTATTTGGCCATCCAGGCGGCTAAACAGATCCTTCAAAAGAAAAACCTGGACCCGGCGGAAATAGATTTGGTCATCGTGGCCACCGCCACACCGGATAGTATGGTCGCCTCTACTGCGGCCTTTGTAGCATCGGAAATTGGTGCGAAGAACGCTTTTGCCTATGATCTTTTGGCGGCATGTTCCAGCTTTTTGTTCGGGATGTCCACTGCCGCCAGGTATATAGAATCTGGCCGATATAAAAAAGTATTGTTGATCGGGGCCGATAAAATGTCCTCCATCATAGATTACACCGATCGTACGACTTGTATCATCTTTGGGGATGGTGCGGGTGCCGTACTGTTCGAACCCAATGAGGAGGGATTGGGACTAAAGGACGAATATCTTAGGGCCGATGGCTCTGGTCGTCAGTTTTTGGGCATGGAAGGGGGAGGCTCCTTAATGCCCGCAACGGAACAGACCGTAAAGGACAAAAAACATTTTATATTTCAGGACGGGAAGACCGTATTCAAGTTTGCGGTCTCCAATATGGCAGATGTAGCGGAGCGCATCATGAAACGTAACAACCTTACGGATACCGATGTATCCTGGTTGGTACCGCATCAGGCGAATAAACGCATCATCGATGCCACGGCCAATAGAATGGGGCTGGACCAATCCAAGGTATTGATGAACATACAACGGTACGGCAATACCACATCGGCAACCCTACCTTTGCTGTTAAGCGATTACGAGGATAAATTAAAAAAAGGAGATAATTTAGTTTTTGCCGCCTTTGGTGGTGGATTTACATGGGGATCCATTTATTTAAAGTGGGCCTATTAATTGGGAGACCAACTAACATTTAATTACAACTATGGATATTAAAGAAATTCAAAGCCTTATTAAATTCGTAGCTAAATCGGGAGCTAGTGAAGTGAAATTGGAGACGGATGACATCAAGATCACCATCCGTACCGGAAGCCCAGGCAGTGGCGAAACTACATTTGTACAATCCATTCCTATGGCCCAAGCGCCCGTAGCACCTACCGCTGCCCCACAAACGCAGCCAGAAGCACCTGCTACTCCTGCGGCCCCTGCCAAGGAAACGGAAAAGAAAGAGGACGATTCCAAATACATTACGATCAAATCGCCTATTATTGGAACTTTTTACAGAAAACCATCTCCGGACAAACCCGCCTTTGTGGAAGTTGGGGACAAGATTGCTGCCGGTGACGTTCTTTGCGTTATCGAGGCCATGAAGTTGTTCAACGATATCGAGTCTGAAGTGGCAGGTACCATTGTTAAGGTATTGGTAGATGACTCCTCACCAGTGGAGTTTGATCAACCATTGTTCTTAGTAGATCCATCATAAGGTTAAACCGCAAGCATCGAGTGCCAAATACCAAAAATGCTATTTTGGAATTTGGAATTTGAAGTTTGGAATTCGAAACTGTTATGTTTAAAAAAATACTGATTGCAAATAGGGGAGAAATTGCGCTGCGCGTTATCCGTACCTGTAAGGAAATGGGTATAAAAACGGTAGCGGTGTACAGCAAGGCCGATGAGGAAAGCCTTCATGTGCGTTTTGCGGATGAGGCCGTTTGTATAGGACCTGCACCCAGTAGCGAATCCTATTTGAAAATACCGAATATCATTGCGGCGGCAGAAATCACTAATGCGGACGCGATTCATCCCGGTTATGGTTTCCTTTCGGAAAACTCCAAGTTCTCCAAGATATGTGCGGAGCACGATATCAAGTTCATTGGGGCCTCTGCGGAACAAATAGACCGTATGGGCGATAAGGCCACGGCCAAGGCGACCATGAAGGCGGCCGGCGTACCCTGTGTACCTGGATCGGACGGACTCTTGAAGGATCTGGCCGATGCCAAGAAGACCGCCAAGAAAATGGGCTATCCCGTTATGATCAAGGCCACTGCCGGAGGTGGTGGTAAGGGAATGCGGGCCGTTTGGAGCGAGGACGAAATGGAGGCCCACTTTGAAAGTGCCGTAAAAGAGGCCAAGGCGGCCTTTGGGAACGGAGGGATGTATATGGAAAAGCTGATCGAGGAGCCTAGGCATATTGAAATCCAAGTGGTGGGCGACCAATATGGCAAGGCCTGTCACCTGTCCGAACGTGACTGTTCAGTACAGCGTCGCCATCAAAAATTAACGGAGGAAACCCCATCCCCTTTTATGACGGACAAACTCCGGGACGAAATGGGAAAAGCCGCCGTAAAGGCAGCGGAATATATCAAATACGAAGGGGCCGGTACGGTAGAGTTTTTGGTGGACAAACACCGTAAATTCTACTTTATGGAGATGAACACCCGTATCCAGGTAGAGCATCCCATTACGGAGCAGGTCATCGATTACGATTTGATCCGTGAACAGATTTTGGTTGCTGCCGGGGTACCTATTTCCGGAAAGAACTATTTTCCAAAACTGCACTCCATAGAATGTAGAATCAATGCGGAGGATCCTTACAACAACTTTAGGCCATCGCCGGGCAAGATTACTACCTTGCACATACCCGGAGGCCATGGCGTTCGTATGGATACGCACGTATACAGTGGCTATAGCATACCGCCCAACTACGATTCCATGATCGCCAAGTTGATTACCACCGCACAGACACGGGAAGAAGCGATCAATAAGATGAAAAGGGCCTTGGACGAGTTTGTGATCGAGGGCATAAAGACCACGATACCCTTCCATAGGCAATTGATGGACCATCCGGATTATTTGGCGGGGAACTATACCACCGCCTTTATGAATGATTTTAAGATGGACCCCCCAAAGGAAAATTAAAATGTAAAACTCCAACAGCAATGTTGGAGTTTTTTTTTGTTGCGAACTGGTCACTTCGACTCCGCTCAGTGACCCAAATAAGTCCATTCGGGCATTGAGAAGATTGCTTGTCCCCAAGCGTATTCCCAGAGTAGCCTGTCCTGAGCGTATACCCTGAGCGGAGTCGAAGGGAGTCGAGGGAGAGTCGAACGGAAGCGAAGGATAGTCGAAGGGAGACGAAATGCCAACCTCCTAAAGAATTATCAATAATAGATTTGTGTCAAACCATCATCAAAAACGGACCAACCACAAACCTGTAATACTTTTCCTAACAAGGATTTAATTATCTTAGGCGCACAGTGGGTATATGATCAAATGATTATATGTAATTGTTGCCAGTAATATTGAAACACAAGAAAGATTATACATTAATAATCATTTTAAATATATATTTCCGTTTTAGCATAAAAAATTATGAGGCGACAATATTACCTTTTAACACTAATCATACTAATAATAGGTTGTGAAAAAGAACAAACCTCTACGGAAAAGCAAATAGATATAATAGATGAAGTTTTAGAAAATGAAGACATTGACATTTCTTATATATTGGAAAATCCCATTATATATGAGAGCGTGAATTTCACCTTATCTATTAAAAACAATGAGCTTGGAATATCGAAAATAGAAGCTCAAATTGCTGATGAAATTGTTGCTCAAGTAGAAGATGGCAAAGAATTGGGGATAAACTTGAACCCTGATAATTTTCCCGCAGGAGACACTATCTTAACCTTAATAATCACAGATGCAAACGGTAATATTACCCAACACAATTATCCTATAAGCTTTCATAGAGTTCTATTGGAATTGGATTTAAAAGAAAACTTTTTCTTACCACCCCAATTTGTCGATTTTTATTTTTTCGCATCAGCTATAGATGGATCATTATTGGCATCAATAAAAATTGACCCCATATCCCAAAATTTCAAATTAACAACACCAATCGATATTTCTCCAGAGACGCCTTATTCGCTTACCTATGCGGCTATAGCTAGAGATATAAATAATACGTATACATTAACCAATCTATTTACAATTAAAGACCTCACCAGGAATAATTTACCTTTATTTTCACCCAAAGGGATATTATATTACGGTGCTTCGTCAAGAAGTGAATATAGCACTAATGGATTCCCAGATGATGATGTAATCAATATCGGTACAGTTTTTCCAAGTTACGGATATGATGTAGGGTATTATTCTAACACGAAAACCTTCGTTGTGGACAATATTGAAATGAATTTTGAAGATAGAGATATAACAAATTACTATGTTCCCTATCATAACTTATCTCAAAACGATTACGCTTATATCTGGCTTAATAAACAAGAACTATCATCAGATTTTGTATTGGACTTCAATAATTTACTTAGGGACGGTATAGAGTCAAGAATTTTCGATGCTTCTTACAATGATGGCAAAGGAGATGGTAGATTTGGCTATTTGACCATATTGGGCTATAATAATTCCCAAGATTTTCAGGATGGTATTTTTCATTATCTATGGCAAAGAAACCATGCAATAGATGCCTCATTCCCCACAGTCAATACTATACCGTATTTTTTAAACACAACTTTTGAAACATATAGTCATATTTACCAATGGGAAGACTATTATACAAATAGAATAGGGGTGCCATTAGAATCTTATAATATCCCGGTATGGTCATTTGAATATATTCAAAATGGAAAAGAAATAGATATTATTAAAAACGGAGATGGCCATACTTCTGGCAAGATTTTTTTAAATAATTTAAATGATGAAGCCATTATAAATGGAAAAAGAACCATTTACAATTGGAGTTACCTCTTTGATAGCCAGAATACTGAAAAGATAATCTTACCAGAATTACCAGATGATCTAAAGAATTCAGAGTTTGGGAGTTTACATAGCTCTAACAGCCTTTTAATAGAAAGGGTACTACTTAATAGCTATGATGGTATCTCAAGTTATCCTGATTATTTGGATAAGGTCATAAAAACGAATGAAAATATTTTAAAAGTTACTCCTAAGGTTGAAGCCAAATTTATAAACAGGAGGGGAAATCAATGGGTAATAGAAAGTGATAAGTTCTTTTACTGATTTCTTTTGTTTGAAGAATTTATTGATAGATTTTTCTCTTCATTTAATTATACAATAATAAAATTCAGAAGCAAACTTAAGCGGTGTATAATTAATTGTGGCCGGAATTTCCAACTGGAAATTCCTGCAATCAATTATCTTTAGAATACAAAACACCTAATATGGTATATAAATTAACAGCGTAAATCTATTTTTAACCTGTAGCCATATTTCAGGACTAGACATTGAACGGGAAAATCTAGGAAAGAATATGTTACTGAATATTGTGATAAAATTAGGTCCGGGCACTTGGAATATTCCAATTTTCGGAAGGAATTGCAATTGAGAATAATGGATTCTGAGGACATAGAAATTATTATGAAGCGAGTGGACCGTGATTTGAGTCACATGGCTGCTGCCGATATTACAAGAAGCAAGGGAAAACAAATGTTCTACGGTGGATTGGCTATTATGGCCTGCGGTATACTGGGGACTACAACCACCTATCTCGGAATTCTAGATCTTGGTGACCAATTTATATTAGCCTATGGTCCGGCTCTTGGTTTAGGAATGGCCGTAGTTGGAATGCATAAAATGAGCAGTTAGAAAACGTTTGCTAAAAAAATGTAAAATCAATTCCAGGTGGATTTTCGGAAATATCAAATGAATATTTCCGTTCCAAAAACTCGCACTAATCATACATACAACGTTGAATAATAATTATGAGAGAGTTCATCACTTCTACCTATTTAGTCGTATTCTTCTGTATTAATCTCGCAAGTCAAGAATCCGAATTTTTAGACGGAAAAATTATCACAAGAAAAGGAGACACGTTGAAGGGGCAGATTAAAGTACAAAATAGGTTTAGGAGTTTTAATAAAATTATTTACCTAGATAATGAAGGAAATGAAAAAAAAGTTGCAGTGGATAGTATTAAGAGCTATGAAAGGGGTAAAGAATTCTTTGAAACATTAATTATAAACTCTAAACTTTTTGTCTTGGCCAAACGAATTATCCTAGGCCCGAATATGACTCTTTATTATAGAAATGAGGCCACTGAAGTTTTTCCTGGACTATTAGATATGGACGGTGTATTACCAAAAGTCTTGAATAATGAATATCGCTATAAATACCTAAAAGACAAGAATAATAATGTTATTACCTTGTCTTTTACAAGAAGAGCGGGAGAGACACCCTTTAAGGATATTGTTGAGAAATTAAATTCTAAACCACTCCATAAAAATAAAAGCCTTAAAAGATTCTTATCTGAATATCCGAACATAATCAAAAAAATAGAAGCCAAGCAAATAACTAAAATCGAGGAGGTTGTAGTAGAATGAAACAATGTTAGTGGAGAATACTGGAAGAATTAAATAACTATTGCTAGTATCGTTTAATATTTATTGTCTTTAGAATTTCCATTTTGAAGTCCTTGCAATCAATTATCTTTAAACAAGAAGTCCATTCCTATATGAGAACCCTCCCCACAGTCCTTATTTTATTCCTTTCGGCCTTCACGGTAACTGCGCAGGACATCACCGGAGATTGGCATGGGGGGTTACAAGTTCAGGGTATCCAATTACGGGTGGTGTTTCATATTCAGGAGGAAGGCGAGGGCTATACCGCTACCATGGACAGTCCTGACCAAGGGGCCAAGGATATTCCGGTGACTTCCACGTCTTTTGAAAATCAAGTATTAAAAATAAACATGCCCAATCTGGGGATTGTCTACGAAGGTACTTTAAACGAGGCCGGCACTATAACGGGAGATTTTAACCAATTTGGGCAAATCCTACCCTTGGAACTGAGCAGGGAAGCTGCAAAAAAAGAAACGGTGCTGCGGCCCCAGGAACCTACAAAGCCTTATCCTTACTATACTGAAGAAATCACCTTTAGAAATGAAAAGGCGGATATAGAGCTGGCCGGGACCTTGAGCCTGCCAAAACAAGAAGGTGTTTTTCCCGTGGTGGTCTTGATCAGTGGGAGCGGACCCCAAAACAGGGACGAGGAATTGTTTGGGCACCGGCCTTTTTTGGTCTTGGCAGATTACCTCACCCGCAACGGCATTGCCGTCCTCCGCTATGACGACCGTGGTACGGCCCTCTCCACCGGGAATTTTGAATCGGCCACCAGTGAGGATTTTTCAGAAGACGTGGAAGCCGCCGTGGCCTATTTACGAACCCGAACGGAAATCGATAAAAATAACATCGGACTTATTGGCCACAGTGAAGGGGGTATGATCGCGCCCATGGTGGCGAGTCGGGATAAGGACATCGCCTTTATCGTGCTCATGGCGGGCGTAGGGATTCCCGGGGACGAATTGCTGTTGTTACAGCAGCGGGCTGTGGGAAAGGTTTCGGGCCTCAGCGAGACCCTATTGATGGATATTGAAACGGGCAATAGAACCGTTTTTTCCATGATCAAGGAATCCACGGACCTGACGCAATTAAGTGCGGACCTTACCCAATACTTTAAAGAACATCCGGGACCAAGCAAACCCCCAGGGGTTGATGTAGATACGTATGCCCAATTACGGGTAGATCAGTTGCTGAATCCATGGTGGCTGCATTTTATCCGTTATGACCCGGCGGGTACGCTAGGGGAAGTGGCATGTCCTGTACTGGCCATTAACGGGGAAATGGACGTACAGGTGCCCCCACGGGAAAATCTGACCGCTATCCAAGAAGCCTTGGAAGGTGGAGGAAATACGCAGGTGACCATCAAGGAACTCCCAACGCTGAACCATTTGTTCCAGGAAAGTACTACGGGTTCTCCAACCGAATATGGGCAGATTTCCCAGACCCTGGCCCCGGAAGCACTTGATACGATGCTGTTATGGATCCAAAAACAGGTACGGCCATGAACCTGAGCTATTGGGAACGAAAATCGTGGCTGTCCGAGGTAGATTTCACCATCATCGGTAGTGGAATCGTAGGGCTGACCTGCGCGTTACGACTTCGCGAAAAACATCCTAAAGCGAACATTTTGGTTTTGGAACGGGGCGTTTTGCCCCAGGGCGCCAGCACCAAAAACGCGGGTTTTGCCTGTTTTGGAAGTATTTCGGAAATCCTGTCCGACCTAAAATCCCATTCCGAGGAGGAACTATTGTCCTTGGTGGAACAGCGCTATTGGGGCATCCAATCCCTTCGGGAACTTTTGGGCGATGATAACATCGGGTATTACAAGTATGGGGGGCATGAAGTGTTTTTGGAAAAGGATGCCGACTTATACGAACAATGCTTGGATAAATTGGAGTATATCAATGCCTTGCTGAGGCCTATTTTTAAGCAAGCTCCTTTTGAAGTTTCGGACAATAGGTTTCGTTTCAAAGGTATCCAGGAGAACTATATCACCCATCGGCTGGAAGGGCAAATAAATACGGGGAATATGATGCGGTCCCTGCTTCAGAAAGTACAAACAACGGGAATACAGATTTTGAATGCCACCGAGGTTAAAAAAATCGAAGATTTGGGAAGATCGGTTTTGGTTTCTTGTGCACATTTTGACTTTAAAACAAATAAACTTTTGATTGCCACGAACGGCTTTGCCCAACAATTGTTGCGCGAAGAAGTACAACCCGCCCGAGCCCAAGTAATCATCACCAAGCCTATTCCAGGTCTGGCCATCAAGGGTACCTTCCATTTTGATGAGGGCTATTATTACTTCCGTAACATCGATAACCGAATCCTCTTTGGTGGCGGAAGAAACCTCGATTTCAATATGGAGGAAACAACGGAATTCGGTTCCACACAAGTCGTTCAGGATAAATTGAAAGACCTCTTACAAACGGTGATTTTGCCTCATCAAGAGGTTGAGATCGATTATGGTTGGAGCGGCATCATGGGCGTAGGTTCCCAAAAACGGCCTATCATCAAACCACTTTCTGAAAACGTGGCCTGTGGCGTACGCCTAGGAGGTATGGGCATCGCCATTGGAACCTCTGTAGGAAGGCAATTGGGCGACCTGTTTTAAGGAAAATATACCGTACACCTATTTTTAATCCATCTTATCCCTCACCCTATTGCAGATGCTATTTTCTTCCTATATTGCATGTTCCCGTTTCTGGGAATAAAGTGCCCCAAGCCTTTATAATGTCTTCCTACATTTTTGCTTTTTTATGTTTAAAAGAGAACTCCGTTATATGGGAAGAAGTTTCCTTATTGCATTAATTTTTGTTTGTCTGCTTTCGTCCTGTGCGGTGAACCAGACCAAATATCAGCGCAGATATAATGAGGTTTGGCGGGAGATGATACAATCCCAGGCCTGGATGGAATCGCTAAAGGGCAAGGATGTTGATTCAGCAGTGGGACTTTACGCGAGTTTGGATGACGAGGAAGTCTTGGACGAATCTACTACAAATTACGAAATGGCTTTCGAGAGCCAATATCAATCCCTTGTTTCAAGGGCCTACTTTAAAATCATTACCGAAGCAGAGAAATTGGACACCCGTATTACTGCCGAATATAAACAGATACAGAACAACCCCGAAAATTTTTCAAAGAAGGAAAGGGAGGAGGTTGAGCGCAAGTTTCAGGCACACAGGGCCATGCTGAGTGGTTTACGGTCCTGGAATATCTTCAGTGACGACCGATCCGGGGATTTGGATTATTTTAAAAGGGAAAACAGGGAAGCCATCCAAGAAATGATGCAGGAGGGCAAAGGTTCGGACCAAATGATTAACTTCCTGATTTATAAATTAGCCGATTTATATCACGTTGAAGAAGCATCGGGAAATTAAAAAACGGGCCTACGAACACTGCAAGGAATTTGTATCCAATCGTATGTCCAGAATATCCAAGCAAATTCAGGAAGTTCAGGAATCCTTGACTTCTGAGACCAAAAGTAGTGCCGGGGACAAGCATGAAACCGGAAGGGCCATGTTGCAGTTGGAACGGGAAAAACTGGGCAATCAACTGGCCGAATGTGAAAAAATGCAGGAACTGCTCCATAGGGTACAGCCAGATTCCCTGAACTCCATGGGAGGCTTAGGGGCCTTGGTAGAAACGGAAGATCGGTATTACTTTATTGCAATTTCCGCAGGGGCGATTACTACCGAAGGCCTTCCTATTTACTGTATTTCCCCGGCGACACCCATCGGCAAATTGTTATTGGGAAAAACTACCGGGGAGAGTTTTTTATTTAACGGGAACGCTTTTTCCGTTTTATCGATATCCTAAATAATCCGTGGATTTTTTGCCTATCTTGACACCAAATTAATATTTGTTGCGACTTTCCTATGGATAAAAAGAAAAAGCTTCGAAGTTCCGAATGGTTCGGGGATGACGGTAAAATGGGTTTTGTACACCGTTCGTGGTTGCGAAACCAAGGCTATCCGGACGATTATTTTGAGGGTAGGCCGGTCATCGGTATTTGTAATACCTGGTCTGAACTGACTCCTTGCAACGGACACCTTCGTGATTTTGCCGAGGTCGTAAAAAAAGGAATCTTGGAAGCTGGGGGCGTGCCCATGGAATTCCCCGTGATGTCCTTGGGCGAAACGATCATGAAGCCTACCACCATGCTTTTTCGAAATCTCGCTAGTATGGATACCGAGGAATCCATCCGGGCAAATCCGTTGGACGGTATTGTATTATTAACAGGTTGTGATAAAACTACGCCTTCTACGATTATGGGCGCTTGCAGTGTGGACCTTCCAACGCTTGTAGTGCCGGGCGGACCTATGTTAAGCGGACGTTTTCGGGGTGAAAAGGTAGGTTCCGGGTCCATGAACTGGATGATTAAGGAACGGCAGGAAAACCAAGGATATTCAGCTGCCGATATTCGCGAAGCCGAAGTCTGTGTGGCCCGAAGCATCGGTCACTGTAACACGATGGGTACCGCATCAACGATGGCCACTATGACCGAAGCCTTGGGATTGACCCTTCCGGGGTATTCCTCTATTCCCGCAGCGGATTCCCGGAAGAAAATGTACGCCCAGTTGTCAGGCCGAAGAATTGTGGAGATGGTCAAAGAAGACCTTACGCTGTCGAAAATATTGACAAGAAAGGCCTTCGAAAACGCCATCATTGTGAACGCAGCGGTTGGAGGGTCTACCAACTTGATCATTCACCTTACCGCCATTGCCCGCAGAATCGGTGTCGATTTAAAATTGGAGGATTTTGATACGATTGGAAGCAAGATTCCACTATTGGTGAATATGAAACCTTCCGGGAAATACTTGATGGAGGATTTCTATTATGCCGGAGGACTTCCGGTTGTCATCAATGCCCTGACCCCATTGCTACATCCGGAGACGGTTACGGTCAACGGAAAAACACTGACGAAAAATTATGACGACGCCATTTGTTATGATACCGATGTTATTGCGAAGCTTGAAAAACCTTTTCAGGAGAAATCGGGCATTGCCGTACTCAAAGGAAATCTTTGTGAGAATGGCGCGGTGATCAAACCTTCGGCTGCTTCGCCCAAACTGATGAAGCATAGGGGGAAGGCCGTGGTCTTTGAGACGATGGAAGATTACCACGAACGCATAGACGACCCCAATCTGGACATCGACGAGAACAGTGTTATCGTCCTAAAAGGGGTAGGGCCCAAGGGCTATCCCGGCATGCCGGAAGTGGGGAATGTGGACCTTCCTAAAAAATTGTTAGCCAAGGGCATTACGGACATGGTCCGTATTTCAGATGGACGCATGAGCGGTACTGCAGCCGGAACCGTTGTACTTCATGTTTCACCGGAATCAACGGTGGGAGGAACGTTGGCCGTGGTACAGAACGGGGATTGGATAGAACTGGATGTACACAAAAGAACCTTGCATTTGGATATTGACGATGCCGAATTAGCGAAACGGAAGAAAGCATGGATTCCACCAAAACCTGTGGCAGATAGGGGGTACGTGAAACTATATATTGACCATGTTGAGCAGGCCGATTTGGGTGCCGATTTGGACTTTTTGGTAGGTGGCTCAGGATCCAAGGTAGAACGGGATTTACACTGATATGGTACTGATTTATTTGCTTTTGGCCATTGTGGCCATCATTTTCCTAACGACCCGATTGAAGGTCCATGCCTTTATGGCCCTCTTAATAGTTTCCTTGGCCTACGGTCTATTTTCTGGCATGTCCTATTCAGATATCATTATGTCCATAAACGATGGATTTGGTGGTACATTGGGCAAAATTGGACTTATCATTGTTTTGGGCGTCATTATTGGTGCCTTTTTGGAAAATACTGGAGGGGCCTTTGCCATTGCCGAAAAGGTCTTAAAGTTCATCGGCAAAAAAAGAATCATCACGGCCATGGGTGTCTTGGGCTATATTGTTTCCATTCCCGTTTTCGCGGATAGTGGATTTCTATTGTTGCACCCATTATCCAAAAGTCTTTCCAAAAAAGCAAAAATTTCCATTGCAGGTCCGGCCATTGCCTTGGGATTGGGACTTATGGCATCGCATACCATGGTGCCACCAACACCGGGTCCCATAGCGGCGGCAGGTATTTTGGGGGCCGATTTGGGCTTGGTCATTGCCTTTGGCTTTCCGGTGAGTATCATTGCTTTGATTGCAGGGCTCGTATTTGCATCGAAGTATGCCTCCAAAACCTATATTGAACCCGACTTGATCGGGGGTGCGGATTCTGAAAGGATATACAAGGAACAGCCAAGTGCCTTGAAATCGTCCATTCCCATCATTATACCCATTTTACTGATCGTTTTACGATCGATATTGAACCCGGAACGAACAGGAATCGATAATGCTTTTGTCGACTTCCTGAATTTTGTCGGGGAGCCGGTTATTGCTTTGCTTATAGGTGTTTTTCTGTGTTTACTATTGCCGAAAAAACTGGAGTACGATATGGTCTCCTCCTCGGGATGGATCGGTAAGGCCATTATGGATGCGGCATCTATCATCTTGATAACAGGAGCGGGCGGTATTTTTGGAAAGATTCTTCAAAATTCCGGTATTGCCGAAACCTTGGGCGATTTGCTCAGCGGATATAATCTGGGTATTTTTCTGCCCTTTGTCATTGCCGCTGCCATAAAATCGGCGCAGGGCTCCTCAACCGTGGCATTGGTGACCTCGGCCTCGATTATTTTTCCCATGATGTCGTCCCTAGGTTTTGAAACGGAAATACAGAAGGCTCTGGTGGTGATCGTTATTGGTGCCGGGTCGGCCGTGGTCTCCCATGCCAACGACAGTTTTTTCTGGGTGGTTACCCAAATGAGCGGGATGAACGTAAAAAATGGCTATCGATTGTTTAGCTTGGGAAGCGGTATACTTGGCTTAACCGGGGCGTTGGCCGTTTTTGTTTTGTATACGCTGTTTGCGTAACATCCAATAAGACCGCTCCTTCAAAGGAAGAGAGCTGTTCTTCTATAATTCCGGTTTGGACCGATTCGCTTTTTTTTCGGCATTGGCTTTCTTGGACTTCAACCGCTTTTCTATGGCCGATTTGGAGGGCTTACTGGCTTTTCGTTTTTTGGGAACTTTAAGTGCGGCTTCCAAAAGTGCAAAAAACCGCTCAACGACCAGTTCCTTGTTCTTATGCTGACTGCGGGATTCGTCACATTGCAATAACAAGGCCCCTTCATTCGTCAATTTGGAAGCCAATTTTTTGGAAATACGTGTTTTCTCGGTTTCGGAAAGAACCGATGAATTTACTACATCAAAGGTTAGCTCCACCTTGGAGGACACCTTATTGGCATGTTGTCCGCCTGGCCCGCTACTGCGAATGGCCTTGAATTGTAGTTCCTTTAAAATTCCTTCCTTGTCCAATCAGTTGTTTTGAACAAAGGTAAGAAACTACCTGGGAGTGCGTTCTTAGTTGATAAAAAGGGGCGCTAGTAGTAAGGTAAAAACGACTAGGGTCAGGATAAGATGTACTCTTTTCATAATTCGTATTAATTGTAAATGAACCCAATAACGGTCCAAAGTGCGGATTAGTTTATGGAAGGGCAAAATTTTGCTGAGAATTGGCCCATTTCCCTATTTTATCGTTAAACTGTCGTTCCTCCTTGCAATCGTTGGTTTATGGTTTCGATGGAAACGTTGAGATACACTTTCTTTTCCGGTTCCAAGGGATAGGGGGAGTGAAAGAATAGGGTTTCCCCTTCTTCCGACGCTCCTTCGATCAAATAATAAGGGCCCATAGGATACGATTCTTTGGCGAAAACAGTGATGCCGGAATTTTCAGAAATCCTGAACTCATGGGCATAGACGATGATTTTTCGCTTGGTGTTGGCGTAGGATTTTAGCACATCGATAGAAATACTGTTGGCCTCGCCAAACAGGGAGGCAATATATAGGCTTTTAGGGTTTGTATACAGGTCCATGGGTTTTCCTTTGGCCAAAACGGTCTTGTCCTTTAGTACTACTACCCTGTCCGTAAAAGGGAGCACATCCTGATAATCATGCGTAGCCACAATACAGGTAATACCATGGTCCCTTAAATATTTAAAAATGTTTCTTCGTAAGCTGTTTTTCAAGAAGTTGTCTATATGGCTAAAAGGTTCGTCCAAGAGAAGAATTTCCGGTTTTTGGGCCAATACACGCGCCAGTGCTACCCTCTGCTTCTGCCCCCCGCTAAGGTTTTTCACTTTGGTATCGGCAAAATCGGTAAGCTCGATCATCTCCAAAAGTTTCTGGGTACGCTCCTTTAATTCCTTCGGATAGAAAACGGAAAGATATTGACTGATATTTTCCGATACGGTTGTAAAGGGCATCAGGTCAAAATCCTGGGAAAGGTATTTCATAAACGGGGCACCAGGCACCAGATTGTAGGCCGGTCCCAGAACAGGTTCGTCTTCCCAAAAGATCTGGCCCTGTTCCAAATCCATCAGGCCATATAGAATTTTTAAAAGGGTGCTTTTCCCGCACCCGCTCTCCCCTATGAGGGCCACATGTTCCCTGCGCTGGACCCTAAGGTCTATGTTTTCCAGTACGGTATCGGCATTATAACCAAAAGAAACATTTTCTATTCGTAGCATAACCAGTGTGCTGTTCTGTTGGGCACAAAAAATCCGTTCCAAAAATAAGAACGGATTTTCCATTTAATTATTGATTTAAACCCTTATTCCTTGAATTCCTTCAATACGGATTGGTTGGGCAGTTCCTCAAAGCCCATATTGAAAAGGGTAAACCCAAAAATATCGGCATATTGTTCTATGGTCTTACTCACAGGAGTTCCCGCACCGTGGCCGGCATTGGTCTCGATTCTAATCAAGGTTGGATTGTCCCCGGCCTGTTTTTCCTGTAGCTCCGCGGCAAACTTAAAGCTGTGGGCAGGCACCACGCGGTCATCATGGTCGCCCGTAGTGACCAAGGTTGCAGGATACGCCGTTCCTTCCTTTACATTATGAACGGGGGAGTAGCCCTTGAGATAGTTGAACATTTCCTCACTTTCCTCCGAAGTACCATAGTCATAGGCCCAACCGGCTCCGGCGGTAAACGTGTGATAGCGAAGCATATCCATGACACCTACGGCAGGCAGGGCCACTTGCATCAAATCAGGACGCTGGGTCATGGTGGCACCTACTAAAAGTCCGCCATTGGAACCCCCGCGGATGGCCAGATATTCCTTGGAGGTATATTGGTTTTCGATGAGGTATTCCGCAGCGGCGATGAAGTCGTCAAACACATTTTGTTTTTTGGTCTTGATACCCGCATTGTGCCATTTCTTGCCATATTCCCCACCACCTCGTAAGTTGGGAACGGCATACACACCGCCCTGTTCCATCCAAACGGCATTTACGATACTGAACGATGGGGTAAGACTTACATTAAAACCGCCATAGCCGTAAAGAATGGCGGGGTTTTTTCCGTTCAATTCGATGCCTTTTTTATGGGTGATGATCATAGGGATTTTGGTCCCGTCCTTGGAAGCGTAGAAAACTTGTTTGGATTCATAATCATCTGGATCGAAATCGATTTCCGGTTTCCAATATTGCTCGTACTCCCCGGTGTCTACATTGTATTTATAGGACGAACCGGGAGTGTTATAATTGGTAAAGGAAAAATAGAATTCCTTTTCGTCTTTTTTCCCGCCAAAACCACTGGCGCTTCCCACACCCGGAAGCTGTACCTCTCGCACCAAATTTCCCTCGTAATCGTACTGAAATACTTTGGATATGGCATCTACCATATACTCGGCAAAGAAGTAGCCGCCTCCCGTATTGGGACTCAATACATTTTCCGTTTCGGGAATAAAATCCTCCCAATTCTCCGGGGAAGGATTTTTGGCATCCACGGTAACGATTTTTTGATTGGGTGCATTTCTATTGGTTACGATGTAGAGTTTGGAACCTACATTCTCAATGATGTAATTGTCAGAATCCGTATCATCCACAATGGGGATCAGGAGTCCGTTGGGGTCCTGTAAATCGCGAATAAACAATTTGTTTCCTGAGGTAGAAACGGATGCGGATATGACAAGGTATTTTTCGTCCTCGGTAACGCTGGCCCCAACATAGCGGTGTTTTTCCGTGGGGATACCGCCATAAATAAGTTCGTCCTGCGATTGTGGGGTTCCCAATTTATGGTAGTAGACCTTGTGTTGGTCCGTTTTGGCGGAAAGCTCACTGCCTTCGGGCTTATCGTAACTGGAATAATAAAATCCATCATTTCCTTTCCATGAAATTCCGCTGAACTTGATATCGACCAAAGTATCCTCAACAACCTCCTTGGTTTCCGTACGCAGCACGATGGCCTTGCGCCAATCACTTCCCCCTTCCGAGATAAGGTAGGCTGCCAGGGATCCGTCCTTGGTAAACTCCAAACCGGCCAAGGAGGTGGTACCGTCCTCCGAAAAGGTATTGGGATCCAGGAACACCTCGGCTTCGGCATCCCCTTTTTTCCTATAGACCACATATTGGTTCTGTAGCCCATTATTTTTATAGAAGTACGTATAGTCGCCTTCCCTAAATGGGGCACTTACTTTTTCATAGTTCCAAAGTTTTTCCAACCGTTTTTTTAGGTCGTTCCTATAAGGGATGTTTTCCAAATACCCAAAAGTGGTCTCGTTCTGTTTTTTGACCCAAGCTTCGGTTTCCGGACTTCGGTCATCCTCCAACCAACGGAACGGGTCTTTAACCTCGGTTCCAAAATAGGTGTCTACGGTGTCGACTTTGGCAGTTTCAGGATAGTTCACAACAATCGGTTCTTTTTTTGTTTCTGTCCTGCAGGCTTGCAAAGCTAGGGCAGCGCAGGAAAAGAAAAGGATCTTTCGCATGGTTTTTAAAATTAGTCGGATTAAAAATACCACAAAAAAACCTCCAAAACAGGCGTGTTTTGAAGGTTTTAACATTCTTTAGGGTGGGTTTAAACCAAACCTTTCTCCACCAAATATTCCGCAATTTGGACCGCATTCGTGGCCGCTCCCTTTCTAAGGTTGTCCGCAACGATCCACATGTTTAAAGTGTTGGGATTTGTTTCGTCCCTACGAATCCTTCCCACGAAAACCTCGTCCTTATCATGTGCGTAGATGGGCATGGGGTAGGTGTTGGTGTCCGGGTTGTCCTGGACCGTAACGCCTGGCGTGTCGTTTAGGATTTGTCTGACTTCGTTCAAATCGAAATCATTGTGGAACTCCACATTGACGGATTCTGAATGTCCTCCGGAAGTTGGAATCCGTACGGCGGTCGCAGTAACCGAAAAGGTTCTGTCATCCAATATTTTCTGCGGCTCTCTGGCCAACTTCATTTCCTCTTTGGTATACCCGTTTTCTAGGAATACATCACAATGGGGAAGGGCATTTCTTCCAATGGGATACGGGTACGCCATTTCGCCGGTAACCCCTGCGATTTCGTTCTCCAATTGTCGCACGGCTTTCACCCCCGTACCGGAAACCGATTGATATGTGGATACAATGACCCGTCTCATTTTATATTTATTGTGAAGTGGGGCAAGTGCCATGACCAATTGTATGGTAGAGCAGTTTGGGTTGGCAATTATTTTGTCATTGCTAGTTAAAACATTGGCATTGATTTCCGGAACCACTAATTTTTTATCCGGGTCCATACGCCAAGCGGATGAGTTGTCAACAACGGTCGTTCCAGCTTCCGCGAATTTTGGTGCCCATTCCAATGAGGTATCCCCACCTGCGGAGAAAATGGCGATGTGCGGCTTGGCCGCCACGGCATCAGCCAATCCAACAATGGAGTATTCCTCACCTTTATAGGGCATTTTTTTGCCTACAGATCGTTCCGAGGCGACCAACAAAAGTTCACTAATGGGAAAATTGCGTTCGGCCAATACCTTCAACATCACCTCACCTACCATGCCCGTGGCGCCAACTACAGCTACCTTCATAATTCTTTAGTTTAAAATTCTCGCGCAAAAATAGGTATTACCCTAACTTGGACAAGGGAATTCGGAATTAATAATTAAAATATAACAAAAAGTTTTAAAAATAACATTTTGTGCAAAACCTATAATCCAGCCTTGTAAAGTCCTAAATTGATTGTCTCCCTAGCTTTTAGAGTGTTTTTAAATCTGACTATCGGATAAAAAAATACCGCCAAACTGCTAGCGAAGCAATGTTGACGGTTTTTAAAGTTAGACTGCGGTGCAGCGGTTTATCCTGTAAAGGGATAATTACTTTTTCAAGGCGTCCCTAATTTCCATAAGCAACTCCTCGGCTGTTGGGCCTTTTGGTGCTTCCGGAGCAGGCTCCTCTTTCTTTTTGGTCTTGTTGTAGGCCTTAACGATCATAAACAGTACAAAGCCTACGGTAATCAAGTTGATGATGGCGTTGACCCATTTTCCGTACATAATGGCATTTTCTGGTTTTGTAACCTCTCCATCGGCACCTACAACAGCTTCGTCCAATACGATTTTCATGTCGGCAAAGTCCAGACCACCGGCAAAGTGTCCTACGATCGGCATCATTATATCTGAAACGAACCCGTTGACAACAAGACCAACGGCCCCGGCAAGTATAACCGCAACTGCCAGGTCAATGACATTTCCGGTCATAATAAAATTCTTAAATTCTTTTAGCATGATTTAGTGTTTTATTGGTTTATAGGGATGCAATGTAAGAAAAAATAATTCTTAATAAAATGTGAAATAAATCAAATTTTAACTGGAATATATTCTTCTTACCCGTTGTGAAATCCCTGTAATCAACTCATAGGAAATGGTGTTCGCGGTTTTTGCCACTTCATGGGCGGATAGCTCAGGGCCATATAGAATCACCTCATCCCCTTCCTTACTGGGGATATCCGTAATATCGATCATGATCATATCCATACAGACGTTTCCAATAATTGGCGCCATTTGACCGTTGACCAACACAAAGGTTTTGCCCTTGCCATATTGTCTTCCAATACCATCTGCATGGCCAATGGGCAGAGTGGCAGAGACCCTGGACGACCCTGAAACATAGGCCCTATTGTAGCCTACGGTATCATTGGGATTTAGGTGATGGATTTGGGAAATGATGGTTTTTAGGGTTGCGATGGGTTTCAGTTCCGCGTCATATTTAGCTTCATTTCCATAACCGTACAAGCCTATTCCGCTTCGTACCATATCGTATTGTGCTTCCTGATAATTCAGGATTCCAGAAGTGTTGAGAATATGCCTTATGGGTTGAATTTTTAACCGATTGGTTACTTCAACACTTATTTCTTCAAATTTGGCAATCTGCTTTTTGGTGAACGCTTCTTCCTTAGGGTCTTCGGTGGCGGCTAAATGGGAAAATAGGGAAACAATTTTCAAAGTATCCTTATTTCCCAATAGCTCCAAAAGGGATTCAACGTCCTTTTCCGCAAATCCCAATCGGTTCAATCCGGTATTGAACTTGATATGTACCGGATATCGATTGATTTTTTTCCGATTCAATAACGCAGTGAATTGGTTCAGGATCCCAAAGGAATACATACTGGGTTCCAACTGGAACTCGATGAGGGTTTCTAAATTAACGGGTTGGGGATGGAGTACCAAAATGGGTTTCGTAATCCCAGCTTTACGCAGGGCAACGCCTTCTTTTACATAGGCCACGGCAAAATAGTCGGTTCCCAGTTCCTGTAGTTTCAAGGCAATTTGGTCCGCATCGCTACCATAGGCAAAGGCCTTGACGACCGAAAGAAATTTGGTGCCCGGATTTAATTTGGACCGAAGAAAACGATAATTATGTTCCAGGGACTTCAAGTCTATTTCCAGAACGGTCTCCAGGGCCTTAGGCATTTGGTTTTCTATTGGGATTTTCGATTTCCACAGAATCTACCTTCATATGCTTCACTTTTTCCTTTAACATGGCCTTGTAAAAGGCACCACGGCTTAGGGGTTCATATTCGTTCGTTTCACCTAACAGGACAAGCTTGTCGTTGTTGGATTTTCGAAAGCTGTAATTGGCCAAATTCCCGGTTCTCGTACAGATGGCATGTACTTTGGTCACATATTCTGCCGTGGCCATAAGCGCCGGCATTGGTCCAAATGGGTTGCCCTTGAAGTCCATGTCCAACCCAGCAACGATTACCCGAACCCCTTTATTGGCAAGGTCGTTGCAAACGGTAACGATTTCATCATCAAAAAACTGTGCCTCGTCTATGCCAATAACATCGCAAGTGTCGGCCAAAATACGAATGTTCGCGGCTGCCGGTACCGGCGTGGAGCGTATTTCGTTAGCATCATGGGAAACCACCATATCGTCATCGTATCGGGTATCCACCATGGGCTTAAAGATCTCCACTTTGAGTTTGGCGAACTGTGCCCGTTTTAGCCTGCGTATCAATTCCTCGGTCTTGCCCGAAAACATGGACCCGGCAATGACTTCTATCCAGCCGAATTGTTCCTGGTGATTAACGGTATTTTCGAGAAACATTTTGTATTTTTAAACGAAAATAAGGGGTTTTTCCGTTCTATTTATAGAATCTTAAAGTTATTAAAAAAAGGAGCGGCTTTCGCGCGGAATAAACTAATTTGTAGTTATGAAGGAAAAATTAAGGGCAGATTTGATTAAAATGTCCACGGACATCATTACTTCCAGGGAGATAAATGATATTACGGACTTGTACGAAGCTGCCAAGAAACTTTACGAGAAGATTGCGGTACTCAAGTTTATAGAAGAGGAACTGAACGACATTCAGGTGGACGTTTCCAAAAACATCATTGCCGAAAAGTTCGAGAAAATGGCGAATGCCGTGATGCGCGCCAATACCTCTGTTCCCGAAAGCAATCCACATGAGGAGGATATCATGACACCGGGTATGGAAACCATAAAGGATATGGTTTCAGAAATGCCCAATTCTGAAAATTTGGAAGAAGTCTTGACGGAGTTCATGTCCAAACCGGATTTGATGAAGAACGACAAGGAGTTGTTCATGCCCCCGCCAACTTCCAAAAAACAGGAGACCCCTAAATCCTTGAACGAGCGATTGGCAACAAGGGAACTTCAAGTAGATCTTAACAACAGGCTCGGTTTTATAAAACATCTTTTTAACGGCAGTGCAGAGGATTACAATAGGGTATTGTCCCAATTGAGTACCATCGACAGCCATGAGCGTTCCGTATCATTCATTAAGAATATGGTAAAACCGGATTATGATAATTGGGAAGGAAAGGAAGAGTATGAGATGCGGTTTATGGAACTCATAGAACGTAGATTTTTATAAAGCGACGGTATTTTTATAGCAATAAGGCCCAGCACTTGGTGTTGGGTCTTTACTTTTGTAACCATGGGAAAACTATATATTGTGCCTACGCCCATTGGCAATTTGGAGGATATCACCTTAAGGGCCATTCGGGTCTTAAAGGAGGCCGATTTGATTTTGGCCGAAGATACCCGTACCAGTGGAAAGCTTTTACAACATTTGGAGGTATCTACGCCCATGCAGAGCCATCATATGCATAATGAACATAAAACCGTATCCGGACTTGTGGATCGCATCCAGGCAGGTACTACAATTGCCTTGATTTCAGATGCGGGGACGCCCGCCATTTCCGATCCTGGGTTTTTATTGACCCGCGCCTGTGTGGAAGCGGGTGTGGAAGTGGAATGCCTGCCCGGGGCCACGGCCTTTGTACCCGCCTTGGTTAACAGTGGCCTGCCCAATGATAAATTTGTTTTTGAAGGTTTTTTGCCAGTTAAAAAAGGAAGACAGACCCGACTGACTTTTTTGTCCGAAGAAACCAGAACGATGATTTTTTACGAATCCCCGCATAAACTGCTAAAGACCTTGGCCAATTTTGTGGAATATTTTGGTGTGGACAGGCCCGTTTCCGTTTCTAGGGAACTTACCAAAATGTACGAGGAAACCATCCGTGGCACCGCCGAGGAAGTACTAAAGCATTACACCGAAAAGCCTCCAAAAGGAGAGATAGTGATTGTGGTTGGGGGGAAAAAGTAAGTATTTCCTTCTTAACATTTGAATGAAGCGATATCATTTCGTGATTGTTAATTCTTGCCATAAGCTATAATTTTCCAGTAGGACTGTGTATCTTGGCGGCGAAATTCAGAAATGAGAAAAAATCTGTCATTACTTTTTACCTTACTATACTTTATGGCCATGGTAAAGCCGGTAATGCCCGTATTGGAGTATCTATATAACCAAGATTATATTGCCGAGGTTCTTTGTATCAACAAGGACAAGCCCATGCTTAATTGTGATGGTAAATGTTACTTGGCCCAAATGATCAAAGAGCAACAAAAGGAAAAACAGCATCAGGATGTTCCTTCGGCAGATTTAAGGGAATACCCGATTGGATTCGTAAGTATTTTTGAACCCTCCTTTTTTTCATCGGATTTCACCAAAAAAAACGCATTACCCTGGAGTAACAGTTACCTAGGGCAACATGTTTCTTCCATTTTTCACCCTCCCAATTTTTTAGTTTAAATAGCGTATTGGAATACCTTTTTCATTGTAGATGAAGATGGTGGCCTTTAGCAATTAACCTTTTGCTGATTAAGTTGCATCAGGGAACATTTGCGTATTCAATTCATTCGGTTTGGGCACAAAAAAAGTTAGTGGCCCTGCCTTAATATAAACTAGTATGAAATGAACCATAACAAGTCTTGATACCCATTGAGATGTCCCTATAGCTGTGGGGATGGCGAATTGCATATGACCTATGACAAACATTAAAAATAAACAGATGAAAACTATATATAAGCTATTATTGCCCCTTTTTTCCATAATTATCCTTGTAGGATGCAGTGACGATGACAACATGCAAGAATTGACAGGGGAAGGTATCGTAAAACTTTCCTTTGACAATGCCGTTGGTTCAGATGACCTGTTGTTGGGGTCTTCCGGTTATACCAATTCACAGAACGAGGTCTTGACCATTACACGGCTCAACTATATCGTTAGTAATTTTACCCTTACCAATGACAAGGGCGAGAAATTTACATATCCTAAGGATGATAGCTATTTTGTAACCAGTGAGGAGACTGGAGAAACTGAAATCTCCTTGACGAACATTCCGGCGGGCAGATATGTTTCCGTAACATTTGGCATTGGTGTAGACCAAGAGAAATACCTACAAGGAGCCGAAGGCCAAGGTACTTTTTTGGCCAAGGCCGAAGCTACCAATATGATGTGGGCGTGGCAGGCAGGATATAAATTCTTGAACTTTGAAGGAACTTTTACTTCCCAATCCGTAACTGAGCCAACTAATTTCAAGGTGCATATGGGCAGTCATGGCTCAAGTTTGGACAACTACAAGGAAGTTACCTTGAATTTGGGAACGGAAGCTTTGGTAAGTGATGAAATGACCCCAATAATCCATTTGGTGGCAGATGCGAATGCCATTTTGGACGGGGCCAATAAACTTTCCCTCTCCGAACAGGCCGTTATCATGGTAAGTGAGGAAAAATCCCCAAAAGTGGCGGCGAACGTGTCGGGCATGTTTACGGTGGACCATGTGCATAATGGTACTGGTGACACACACTAATATGGAATTGGGCTGTTACGGCAGCCCAACTTTCTTCACTAAAAAAGTAAGGATGAAATTTTTATATAGCATTTTGATGCTGGGCGTTTTTATGTCCTGCTCCAATGATGACGAATATGCCAGCTTTGCAGAAAACGAACAATTGGCGTTCACTGTTCCCAAAAACTTTCCGGAAATGGTCTACGACATTGAGAGCAACCCGCCAACAAAATTCGGTTTTGAACTGGGTAAAAAATTGTTTTATGATGGCAAACTTTCCTCCAACGGATTTATTTCCTGCGGATTTTGCCATGAACAACGTTTTGCCTTTACCCATCACGGGCATCAGTTTAGTCACGGGGTGAACGATTTATCGGGCACAAGGAATACACCTTCAGTAGCGAACATGGCCTTTTTGAATGAGTTTTCTTGGGACGGTGCCACGTCCCACTTGGACCTCTTTCCCATTATCCCTATTACCAATGAAGTTGAAATGGGCGAGACCATGACTGGGGTCATGACAAAGATTCAAGCCGACCGTGAATATCAAAGGGCCTTTGAGGCCGCCTTTGAGGAGGGTGGCGTTAGTACCGAGAATTTTTTAAAGGCGCTGTCCCAATTTATGGTCATGATGATTTCTTCCAATTCCAAATATGATAAATACATAAGAGGGGAAGATGGTGTACAGTTCACTGAAAAAGAGGCGTATGGTTTGGATGTATTTAATGAAAAATGTGCATCGTGCCACGCCACGGATTTATTCACCGATAGTAGTTTTAGGAACAACGGTCTGCCCCCAAATCCTTCCTTGAACGATTTGGGAAGGGCGGAGGTCAGTGGCAAGGCAAGTGACAATTACAAGTTTAAGGTTCCTAGCCTCAGGAATGTTGCCCTAACGGCGCCCTATATGCACGATGGTAGGTTTGGCAGCTTGGAATCCGTTCTTAATTTTTATACCCGGGGCATGGTAGATTCCCCAACCTTGGACGAGACTTTGAGAAATGGGGAAGAACTGGGTATTCCATTGGATGATGAGGAAAAGGAAGGACTCTTGGCCTTCTTACAAACTTTAACGGACGACACTTTTATCAACGATAAACGATTTTCAGAATATTGATAATGAAAAAATACATAAGCTTTCTTTTGTTCTTGGTCGTTGCTTCCTTTTTGCGGGCCAACGAATCAATAAACGGTACCAATACCGATCCATGTATCTGGGCAGGTACCATGTTCGAGGATTTTTGTGACACCTGTGGATGTGGCGGTAATGGTGGTAGTATGGGGTTTGGGACCGGGTTGAACAATAACTTTATAGGGTTACGGTACATTGGTCAGAAATATCGGTCGCGCGATGGTATTTTTGCCAATTCGCCTTGGATAAACGAAAATTTCAACACCGTGCAGGTCTGGGGGAATTTCCCCATAGGAAAGAGGGTTTTGGTCAATACGTTGATTCCCTTTCATTCCCACAACCGAAGGTTTTCGGATAACTCGGAACAAACAATCAGCGGTATCGGCGATGCAACCGTACTTGCCTACTACCAATTGATCGCCCCCCTTCCTGATAGTATAATTTCCATTAAGCCCAAGCATATATTGCAATTGGGAGGAGGGGTCAAAGCACCCACGGGAAGTTTTAAGGAAGAAAATTTGGAGGGCAGTGTTAATCCTAGTTTTCAGTTGGGAACAGGTAGCTGGGACTATATTTTAGCGGCCAACTATGGGCTTACCCACAGAAATTGGGGAATTTCCGCGCTTGTAAACTATACCATAAAAACGGAAAATAGTGTCTCATACCTATTTGGGAATCAATGGAACCTGGCCGTTAATACTTTTAAGACCTATTACCTATCGGATAGTTGGTCGTTTACACCACAATTGGGTCTTGGGGCTGAATTTTTTGAAAAAAACAAGGAATTTGGACTTTTGGTTAACGATACGGGCGGGGACGTTTACTTTGGCCGATTGGGGCTCGAGGCCAATTACAATAGGTTTGCCTTGGGAATTTCAAGTATGCTGCCCATAGCCCAAAATTTGAACAATGGGAAGGTAGAAGTGAAAAATCGGGTAATGCTATATCTCAATTTTAACATTTGAAATAAAATTTAGCTTAAATTGAACCCATGTGGGTACCATGGGTTATTTCCGGTTTTACCGTGATTGCGGTTTATTTTTTGGACCGATGGGAAAATAGGCATATAAAATCTTTGTTCGATTGGGTACCGGCCATTTTGTTGGCCTATATTATCCCTGCCCTTATTTCGTATGTTTTCAACGTAGACTATTCCCAGGCTGAAATCCATAATTTCAGCCGGGATTACTTTATTCCCTTGGCCATTATCGCCGTGATGAGTAGTTTGTCCTTGGGTCAGTTGAAGTCCATAGGGTATAAGCCGATATTGGTTTTTCTGGCGGGCTCTTTTTTTATAGCGGTTTTCCCGATAGTCCTTATGCTACTTTTTTCAGAATCCGAGTTGATTTCAAAGACCTTGGTAACGGAAAACTATTGGATGGGCATTCCGCCCATTGTGGGCAGTTGGATCGGGGGAAGTACGAGTCAGCTCGTATTAAAGGAGTTGGTGGAATGCCCGGAGAATATCTTTTTGACGGTTTTGGTGATGGACAATATTTTGGTGAATGTCTGGACGATTTTGATGTTCCAGACCATCAAAAAGAGTGAAATATTAAATAAGTGGTTTAGGGTATCGGATGTTGCCATTCCAGAGGATATCCGTTTGGAAAAGGGAAGCAAATGGAATCCATGGTTATGTGCCTTGGTGCTTTTGATCATTGTGGTTTTTAGCAATTACCTTATTGACAGCTTCATTGTAAAAGTGGTGCTACTTTCGTTTGTAGGGTTGGGATTGAGCAATTTTATACCGAAATGGAACTTTGGATTCGCCCTAAAGGCAGGGGGAATCCTAATTATTGTGGTGATGGCGGTTTTGGGATTGAAATTGCAGATTGCCACGTTGGGCTTCAACCTACCTTTTTTCGGGTTTTTATGCGTGTGGCTTTTGGGACATTTTATTTTTATGGTCTTGGTGGCCAAATTGCTGAACGTAAACATGGCCTGGGTGCCTATCGCCAGTATGGCCAATGTAGGCGGAATTGCCACGGCTCCGGCGGTTACGGCGGCCTATAACCTCAAGTGGATGCCCCATGCCATAGTGTTGGCCATTTTAAGTATGGCAACCGGTACCTTTTGGGGAATGTTGACGATTTGGTTGTTTAGGGCTTTTGTGGTGTAAATGAGCAGGTTTTAAAAACAAATTACTTCTCGACTGCGCTCGAAGTGACAGAAAAATCACTTTTTTACCAACAACCATAAACTTTTAACTAATACAGAGAGCCATCATGCTTCCCTTTCTCCCAACCATGTTTGCCTAAATATTGGTCGGCACTTTGTACCGCTCCATCCTCAATGGAAGTTCCCATGGAGTCGTTCCATCGGTTTAGGTAACCGAATAGGGAAATTACCCCTAGCATTTCCACAATTTCGCCTTCGTCCCAATAGTTGTACAGTCGTGCTTTTATTTCGGCATCCACGGCATTGGGTACTTGGGAGGCTTGCAGTGAAAAATCCAATGCGGCCCTTTCCGCATCGGAGAAAGCTGGATGGGTACGGTATTCCCAAATATTGTCCAGTTGCTCCTGTTCTGCGCCATAACGTTCGGCGGCCCGAATGGCATGGGCCTGGCAATAGCGGCATCCCGTAGCGTTACTACTTACCCAGGCAATCATTCTTTTTAATGCCGAAGTGACCCTTCCCTCATTGGCCATGACAGCTTTGTTGAGATTGATAAAGGCTTTGGATATGGCAGGCCGGTGCTGCATGGTCAATACGGAATTAGGGCAAAAGCCCAAAGTCTCGTTGAAGAATTTGGCCAATTTTTTTGTTTCGGGGTCGTGGCTGGGGTCCAAAGGATTTACAAGTGCCATAGGCTATTTTTTGGAGGTTAATTATGGTATTTTTGTAGTCCACAAGAAACAAAAAATTATGGGTACAACAAATCACATTACCACCAAATGGTTGGGTAACATGGCCTTTGAGAGCAATAATCCTTCAGGGCAAACGATACGGATTGACATCGCCAAGGAAGACGGTGGCGACGGCAGCGGTGTAAGACCCAAAGCGTTGATGCTATCCGGATTGGCGGGATGTTCGGGCTTGGATGTTGCCGCGCTTATCAAAAAAATGAAACTTGAGGTAACCGATTTTCATATCGAAACCATCGCCAACCTTACGGACGAACATCCCAAATACTATGACAAGGTCGTTATTGAATACCATTTTCACGGCCCCAATCTTGATGAAAAAAAGCTACAACGCGCCGTAGATCTATCGGTAGAGAAATATTGCGGGGTAATGGAGATGTTTAGAAGATTTGCTGTATTGGATATTAAAACTATATTTCACAATAGTTAAATTCAAATTCAAGCGTCAAGTTCAAGTTCAAAGGAATAGCGATGAATCCCGAGAGGAAATTTGATTTAGAAGAAAGACTTGTAAATTTTGCAGCGGATATCGTTTTCTTCTGCAGAGATATGCCCTCAGATATGACAGGTCATTATTATGGTAACCAACTGTTGAGATCTGGTGGTAGTTCTGCATTGAATTTTGGCGAAGCACAGGGCGCAAACTCAGATAAAGATTATATCAACAAGATCTCGATTACTCTAAAAGAATTAAAAGAATCCAGGGTAAATTTAAAAATCTTGGACCGGGTGAACTATGTGGACAGCTCTATGCCAAATAAATTGTTGAACGAAGTAGAACAACTTGTAAGAATTATTGCTACTATTATCAAGAACAAAAAACAAGGACAAGATACCCTTTGAACTTGATATTTGAGTTTGAACTTGAGCTTTAGAAAATGCGCTGGACGATAAAACCTAGACCGGAACAAGTTGAGATTGAGCGATTGGCCAATGCCTTGGGTGTGGAAAAAATCGTGGCCCATTTACTGCTTCAGCGGGATATTTCGACCTTTGAGGAGGCCAAAAAATTCTTTCGGCCACAATTGGAGGAATTGCACAATCCTTTTTTGATGAAGGACATGTATTTGGCGGTAGCCCGAATCGAAATGGCCATAGCCGAAAATGAAAATATCCTGGTTTATGGCGATTACGATGTGGATGGAACCACGGCCGTAGCCCTAGTATCTTCCTATTTACTTTCGTATTACCCCAATGTGGCCACCTATATCCCAGATAGATATGACGAGGGTTATGGGGTGTCCTACAAGGGAATCGACTTTGCCGAGGACAATGGGTTTAGCCTCATCATCGCCTTGGACTGTGGTATCAAGGCAGTGGAGAAAGTTGGGTACGCCAAGGATAAGGGAATCGATTTTATTATCTGTGACCACCACAGGCCAGATTCGGTTTTGCCTGCTGCTGTTGCCGTTCTGGACCCCAAACGGGAGGATTGCAACTATCCCTATGATGAACTCTGCGGTTGTGGTGTGGGGTTCAAGCTGGTTCAGGCTTTAGGTTCCAGACGAGGTGAAACTATAGATGATTTGTTGTACTACCTTGATTTAGTGGCAACTGCCATTGCGGCCGATATCGTTCCGATAACCGGTGAGAATCGAATCTTGGCATATTATGGACTACAGGTTATCAACCAGAGTCCTAGGGCCGGGTTCAGGGCCATCATACAACAACTTAAAAAATCGACCCTGACCATTACCGATGTTGTGTTTATCATCGCGCCCCGCATCAATGCCGCCGGTAGAATGGAGCACGGCCAACATGCCGTAAACCTACTCACCGAAACTGATATTTCAAAAGCTATGAGGTTTGCATCGGAAATAGAGAAATATAATTCCGATAGAAAAGGATTGGACCAGGAAATTACCCAGGAAGCCCTTCTTCAGATTCAGGACAACAAGGAGGAGGACCGATTCACATCGGTTGTGTTTCAAGAGCACTGGCATAAGGGTGTTATTGGTATCGTGGCCTCCAGATTGACGGAAACCTATTATAGACCAACGCTTGTCTTTACCAAAAGCGGGGATAAATTGGCTGCTTCCGCCCGATCGGTAAAGGGTTTTGATGTGTATAATGCCCTGGAACGTTGTTCGGATTGTATCGAGCAATTCGGTGGCCATAAATATGCCGCCGGACTCACCTTATTGGAGGAACAATATCAGGCATTCAAGGAGCAGTTTGAAAAGGTGGTCAAAGAAACCATAGATCCTGCCCTCTTAACTCCTGAAATCCTGGTCGACTGCATAATCGAACTTAAGGACATTACCCCAAAATTATTACGGATTATCCGCCAATTCGCACCTTTTGGACCGGGTAATATGGCTCCGGTTTTTATGGCCCAAAATCTAGTGGATACGGGCTATGCCAGAACTGTAGGGCAGGAAGATGCCCATTTAAAGGTATCAGTTACCCAGGAGGATAGCCACAGGATTGACGGCATTGGGTTCAATCTTGGGAATAAACTTGGCAGGGTTACCAGTAGGAATCCCTTTGATGCCGTATTCTCCATCGATGAAAATGAGTGGCAGGGAAACATCAGTCTTCAGCTAAAAATCAGGGATATAAAATAGCGAATGCATGACCAAAAAGATTGATCCGTACGCGGCCCTGCGATTTAGGGAATTCAATATTTTTTTATTGGTGCGCTTTGCCATGGTCTTTGCTTGGTCCATGCAGTTCATCGTAATCGAATGGCAAGTGTATACCTTAACAAAGGACCCATTGTCCTTGGGAATCATTGGTTTGATGGAGGTCATCCCGGCCGTGGGGATGGCCCTTTTTGCGGGACATATCGTGGACCAGAAAGAAAAACGGAACCTTTTGGTGAGATGTATTTTGGGCTTTTCGGTGATTAGTTTCGGTCTATTTTTGTTGAGTTGGCCCGGTTTGGAAGACACTTGGGAAACTAAAACCATTTTGTATGGAATCTACGCCCTTGTTTTTTTGGGAGGTTTGGTACGGGCTTTTTTGGGACCTACGATTTTTTCCTTAATCGCGCTTATCGTGCCCAAGAAAATTTATCCGAATGCGGCCACGTGGAGCAGCTCTACCTGGCAATTGGCTTCGGTTTTAGGTCCGGCACTGGCAGGATTTTCCATTAGTTTTATTGGGGTACATTGGTCCATGTGCGTCATTTTTGGATTTTCGGTATTGGCATTGATTACCTTGTTCCAAATACCACGAAAACCGATCATGAACCCCAAAATTGGGGAACCGGTCTTTCAAAGCTTAAAGGAGGGTTTAAAGTTCGTGTTCGATACCAAGGCTATTTTGGGCGCCCTTACCTTGGATATGATCGCGGTACTCTTTGGAGGGGCCGTTGCCCTTTTACCTGTTTTTGCCCAGGATATTTTACACGTAGGTTCTGAAGGTTTTGGGATTCTCAGGGCCGCCCCAGCCGTTGGCGCGTCCATTACCATGTTGGGGTCTACCCGCTTTCCTTTGCATAAAAATGCAGGAAAAAAACTGCTTTGGGCCGTTTTTGGGTTTGGGGTCTGTATCATCGTTTTTGGTATGTCCACGTATTTTTGGCTATCGGTCCTAGCACTATTTGTGAGCGGTGCCGTTGACGGAGTGTCCATGATCATTCGCCAGACCATCCTACAATTAAAGACACCGGACAATATGCGGGGTAGGGTTGCATCGGTAAACTCTATGTTCGTGGGCTCTTCCAACGAATTGGGCGCTTTTGAAAGTGGTGTTACGGCAAAACTTATGGGAACGGTTACGGCCGTTATTTTTGGTGGAAGTATGACTATCCTAACCGTTGGGCTAACAGCTCTGGCATGGCCATCCTTTAGAAGATTGGACCTTTCCAAGGATATCGAAGATCATGAAAAGGAATGAAGTTGATCCTTTTAAAAAGGTTAAGAGTATTTTTTTAATTCTAGTTTCTTCCCATCAAAAACGGCATAGGTAAAATAGGTAACCCAATCCCCAATATTGGTATATTTTGATTTTTCGTTGAGGTCGATTTCCAAAGGTAAATGCCGATGTCCGAATATAAAATGGTCGTAGTGCTGATTCTCTAGTTTACGTTTGGCATACTGTACCAGCCATTCCGTATCCTCCCCTAAAAATTTGGCATCATCATCTCCCGATATCAATTTGTTCTTGACGGAAAAGTACTGCGCGACCTTCACGCCCAAATCGGGATGGAGCCATCTAAAGAACCATTTGGCCACTGGATTGGTAAACACCTTTTTCATTCGTTTGTACCCTTTGTCATGAGGGCCTAGGCCATCACCATGTCCTATAAAAAATGAAACCTCGTTTATCTGGTATTGTTTGGGTGCATGATACACTGGAATATTCAGTTCTTCCTCAAAATAGCCGTTCATCCATAGGTCATGATTGCCTACAAAATAATAAATGGGAATTCCAGCATCCGATAGCTCGGCCAGTTTTCCCAAGGTTCTGGTAAACCCCCTGGGCACTACGGTTTTATATTCGAACCAAAAATCGAAGAGGTCGCCCAAAAGAAAAATGGATCCCGCATCGGCTTTGATTTCATCCAACCACCTTACGAATTTTTGTTCCCTGGGGAAACTCGAACCCGCATTGGGCGCACCCAAATGATTATCGCTTGCAAAGTATACCTTTTTGCCCTCGGGAAGATGTATAGTGGTCATGATGGATAAAGATAGGAAATGTTTGTGCCTTAATTATCACTGGCATACCATTCCGCAAAGGAGGTTTCCGTTTCCTGTAGTTTTAGGGAAAACAATTCAATATTTTTAGGAAGTCTCGCCTTGATTTTTTTGGCAAAGTCTATGACCATATTTTCGCTCGTAGGCTGATAGTCCGCCAAAATTACGTTATGTCCTCTTTCCGTAAGCTCTTTGGCAAGATCCACATGGGGCGTATTTTTGTTGAATACCGTGGCGTGGTCAAATTTGTCCACGATTTCCTCTTTGACAATTTTTTTTAAGTCGCCAAAATCAATGACCATTCCCAGTTTTACATGGGAGGTATCCGTAATGGGTTTTCCAATTACGGTAACCGAAAGTTTATAGCTATGCCCATGTACGTTTCGGCATTTGCCGTCGTAGCCATACAGCGCATGGCCGGTCTCAAAATTGAACTGTTTGGTGATCCTAATAGTTCCCATAAGAATTCATTGATTGTACAAAGGTATTCAATTTGTAAAACCAATCTGTTTTAGAATTACATTTGTCGGCTTTTTAAAAAAATCGTAATGGCCGGATTGGTAGAACAACTTGACTTTGAGGTGAATCCGCTTTTTGAGCGATTGATCGAGGATATCCTTAGGGACGGTTACAGTATCATGGATACGTTTTTTCCCGAGGAAACCATTAACGGTTTACGTGCCGACCTGCTCCACAAATATGAAGAGGACTATTTTAAAAAAGCGGCTATTGGGAACCGGACCAATGAAATCATTAAAACCGAAATACGGGGCGATTTCATTCTATGGATGGACGAGGCCAAGCTTAACTCCGTACAATCCGTATTTTTTAATCGGATTAACGAACTTTCCGATTATCTCAACAAGACCTGTTTTTTGGGAATCCTAAAAAAGGAATTTCATTATGCGGTATATCCAGAAGGCAAGTTTTACAAACGGCATTTGGATACCTTTCAAAATGATGACGGGCGCAGACTTTCCGTCGTGTGTTATTTGAACGAGAACGATTGGTTACCCGAACACGGGGGAGAGTTGTTACTTTACCTAAACGATGAAAATGGAAAGGAATATGCCAAGCGGGTTTTTCCAATGCCCGGTAGGACGGTCATATTTGAAAGCCAAAAAATTGAACACGAGGTAAAACCGGCCAACCGCCAACGATTGAGTATCACGGGCTGGTTGAAGACACGTTCATAAGATCAAGTTCAAGTTTCAAATTCAAATACAAACTCAAATATCAAGTACAAATACAAGTTCAAGCACAAATATCAAGCACAAGTTCAAACTTGATTATGTCCAGTGTCTGGTTAAAACCGCGGACCTAATCCCTGTTAATTTGGAATTTCCTCTGAATTTTGGAAGTTGAGGAATGGCTAAGGCTAGCGTTTGAACTTACGCCTTGTACGTATTCTGTTCACAAAATATACAACTACGACAAAGAGGGCGAGCAAGGGAAAAATGAGATCCCCGTTCAAAAACTGCAGAATTTCCATGGAGTTAAATAGTTACGTACAACAACGGTATAAACTTTGTCATATTGCCTATTGTTTGAATTTTGAAAGCGCATTTCGGGTAGAATCTGAAAGTACCAAGGTGCCGGTAATGGCAGCTCGCTCAATCAATAATTGGCCCCAATGATCGGTCCCCTTCCACAAGACCTTTTTCCATTCCGTTAGTCCATCTGGATTGTAGGAGGCCAATTTTTGGGTGAAAAAGTCGAGTTCCTTGTCCATCTCTGAAAAGGAATCGAATACCCTGGAAAACAGTCCCTTTTCCTGGGCCCAGTAGGCCGATTTCCACTCGGTTGGTGCCAGTGACAACTCTGACAACCCGCCAGTTCCTATTTTACGTTCCACGGCCGGTTCAATGACCAAGGGCGCGATTCCAATACTCAATTCCGATAGTTTTATGGCGGCATTTTCATGTGCAAATACATAATCACAGGCGGCGGCCAATCCAACGCCCCCGCCCACGGTTTTTCCCTGTACGCGGCCTACGATCACTTTTTTACAGGTTCGCATGGCGTTGATGACATGGGCAAACCCACTGAAAAACTCCTTGCCTTCTTCCAAGTTGGATACGGCCATCAATTCGTTAAAGGAGGCCCCGGCACAGAAGGCCTTTTCCCCTTCGGATTTTAAAATGATTACATGTATATCCTTGTTTTCTGATAGTTTGTCAAATTCCTTGGCCAGCCGGTCCAACAGAACCGCCACGAAGGAATTACTGGCGGGATGCCCAAACTCTATGGTCGCCACATTGCCGTTCATACTGGTGTAAAGACTGCCGTTTTCCCTATCGGTACCCATAATCAAAAGGTTTTCACCAAAATTAATGGTTTTGTAACAGGGGTCGAAACTTTCTTCGGAATTTAAGAACCAAGGCCCCACCCCGTATCAACATCCACAGCGTAAACGCTACCCAAATGCCCGCAAGCCCCCAACCTAAATACCTCCCTAAGAAAAGCACGGGTATAAATCCTAAAAACGTAGCGATGAGCAATGTGTTTCGCAGGTATTTCATTTCGCCAAGACCCTTAAAGACTCCGTCAAGAACAAAGGCGATGGTATTTATCGGTAAGCCTATTATGATAATGTAAAATACACCATAAAAAGCGTTCAAAACCAGCTCCTCGTTAGAGAAGAGTCGGCCTATTGGTTTATAAAACAGAAAGGATACCGCCATAAGGACCAAGCTTACATAGATTCCATATTTCACAATTTTCTTTGCCAAAAGCCATAAATCGGCATAGTTCTTTTCTCCCAAAAGCCTTCCCCCCATAATGTTTCCAGCGGCTCCATAGCCATCGATAAAAAATGCCGAAAAAAGCCAAAGATTGATGGCAATGGTATGTGCACCTATGAATTTATCGCCCAAGGCGGTCGCCTCCCGTACCGCCAGAATAAGGGCGGTGTTCAATGCCAGGGCCCTTACAAAAAGGTTTAGGCTCATTATCACCAAGCGTCCCAATTCTGGATGTATCGGAAATTTCATTACGAGACTTATTTCGGTCTTTTTCCATAGGAGCCATAGTGCCATAATGGCCATAACGGATTGTGCGATAAGGCTCGCCCATGCCGCTCCGTCCAAATACATGGGGGCAATAATTCCATCTACCCCATAGACCAAAAGAAAATCCAGTATCACGTTGAGTACCGCTCCCGTAATCGCGATGACCATGGGCCAATAGGTATTTTGCAGCCCTCTAAAAATACCCATGACGGCAAATACGAAAAGGGTAAGGGGAAAGCCCCAAACCCGAATGGAGTAGTAACTGATGCAATATTCCAGAATTTTACCGGAGGCGTTCAATAGCTCAAAAATCTCACGGATTACAAATACGGTGGACAACAAAATGAGCACACTCAGGGCTATATTTAAGTAAATGGCCTGTGCGGGCAAGGTCTTTACCTCTTCGAGTTTTCCCGCTCCCAGGTATTGGGAGATGATGGCCGAAATGGCACTTCGGGTCTGACCCAACACCCAAATAAGCATAGATAAAAAGGATCCTACGATTCCGGCCGCCGCAAGTGATTCCAGCCCGTCTACGGGAATATTACCAACAATCGCCGTATCGGTAATGGAAAGCAGGGGTTCTGCAATTCCAGCAACCGTGGCCGGTATGGCCAGGCTATTGATTCTTTTTAAGGTGACAGTGGATTTCAAAATGGCTTTACACTACAAGTTCATAACAATGAAAGGGGTAGGTACTCTGTTCTGGAAAGTAAATATCCTCCAATTTTTTATAACCCCTTGCCTCATAAAATCGCTGATTCCTTTTGTTCCGACTAAAAGTGTCCAACCGGATAGATTTAAAATCGTTTTCCCGGGCATAGTTCTCTGCAAAGTCCATCAGTTGTTGGGCATAACCCTTTCCCTGATTCTCTGGATGTACCGCCAATCTATGAACGTACAGGTTTTTGGAATTGGGCGATAACCAGGCGACCTCCTTATATTCTTCGTCCATGAGCGTAGAGATGACAATACACCCAATAATATGTTCCTCTTTCTTCAGGACATATAATTCCTGCCTTTCTATATCTGAAAGGAATTTTTCCTCGGATGGATATTCTGTCGTCCATTGAAAAATATTCTTGGATTCCATGTGCACTCTACAGGCCCTTGTCATGGATAGAATTTCTGGAATTTCCGATATCTTTGCAGGCTGAATCACCATCCGATGTATTAAAATTGTAAATTTAGAGGAATTAACAACAAAACCACCATGAAGAATATCCTTGTTCCCATTGGCACATCTCCCGATGCCAGCGAAACCTTACAATATGCCGTAGACTTTGCAACCGATTTTGGTGCCCAGGTTTATGTAATGGAAGTCTTTAACGTTACTTCCAAAACAGGAACCTTGGCCAATGTTTCGGAAAAAGTTGCCGAAAGTGGAAAGGAGCGTTTAAAGGGAGTAATCGCACAGATCGATGCAAAACAAATCGATATAAAAATTGCTTCTTATAATGGGGAATTGGTAGATGGACTTGTGGAAATCGATAAGGAACTTGGTATAGATTTGATCATTCTAGCTCCTAGAAGCAATGACATACGGGAGGAAGTCTATTTGGGTCCAACATCTGGTAAAATCGTAAAACAGACAAATATCCCAACCTTAGTCGTACCCAAAGGAACCCAGTACAAGCCATTTCATAATATATTGGTCGCCTTTAGATCTGGTATCCTAAAAAGGAAAAGAATCTTAAATCCCTTGATTACCATTTCTGAAAAGCATCGATCCAAGGTTAATTTATTATTGGTGAAGACCCCGGGATATTCAGATGAAGATTTAAAGATAAATACGGCCTTGATGGACATAAGCTCCCAGTTGACAATCACTGAAAATGCGACTACCTATTTGGGCGTATTGGAGCATTTTCAATCCAAACACCCGGAACTATTGTGTGTCTTTAGAAGAAAGCGGGGCTTCTTTAAAAAGCTTTGGGAGAAGAGTACTATTTTAAAATCTGAGTTCTCAGTCCCCATCCCTGTATTGATATTGAGTACAAAGAAAGATTAGGATGGATTTTGATACGTTCTGAAAAAGTATTTCCTTTGCCACGCAAAATGGGGGATTAGCTCAGTTGGCTAGAGCGCTTGCCTGGCAGGCAAGAGGCCACCGGTTCGAATCCGGTATTCTCCACCAGAGCCACACGAAAGTGTGGCTTTTTTGTTTTTAGGAGTCTGATTATTGGTTCAGGTCTATTTCAAAGGTGTCATCAATTCTTCCCACATCAATGGATAGGCCTGTATCATCCCTCTTGGCAAGATATGTGAACTTGGCTCCCCATTTTATTTCATTGGCCTTGTAGGATGATCGAGAATAGACGGATTGTGAAAATGACTCGTCAAATGCTTTTATGACAACAATGAACTCGGCTTCCTTTTCAATAAGATTTTGTTGATTAAATCCATAAATTGGACTTTCACTGGAAACAGGGTGCACAATGGTCCACATGGTGGGAAAGAAGACTACCTTGGAACGCTCCAGTTCCAAGGAGTAGAAATCGCGTAAATCTGAATTCGCTCTTTTTAAGGAAAGGTTTACGTTCACTTCTACCTCCAATAATTGGTTCTTTTTGGGATTCACTACCCGGAACATAAAGCCATTTATCTCTTTATATGGAGCAATTACGGCAATGGAACTGTATTTAATGCTGGCTACGGGTTTTGAAAACCTTCCATACATAAGTCCGGTGGCCAAGGCAAACAGCAACAGGCCCAAAAGCGATTCTGAAGCGGCGACAATGTTAGCGGCTAGGTTTAAAGGTGCTATTTGGCCATATCCCAAGGTGGTAATGGTCTGGGCACTAAAAAAGAAAGCTTCAATGAATTGATCCAATTTGGTCGTGCCATATATCCCGGTCAAGTGCTCCGTTCCAATTAATAAATAAAGGGATGCAAAAACCAGATTAATCGTAAAATATCCTAGGGCAAGAACCAATAAAAATTGAAGCCATGACATGGAAACCAGGGAATGAAAAATATTCATTCCCTCAAAAAAGGAAACATTTTCTTTATGAACGTTAAACGTACCATCCTTATTAAGGGCTCTGTAACCACTTGAAGGAGCTTTGGTATCCAGACCAAGATCGTTGTATTTTTCCTTATTATATAGTTTCAAACTTCCTTGATTTTTCCTTCTTGGTATTTTTTTAGCGCTTCTTATTTTTTACCTATAAGAATATTGCTCAATTCTTCCAAGGTTATCCCTTTTGTTTCGGGCATCATGAATTTTACGAATAAAAGCTGTAAAACCATCATAAAAGCAAAGAAAGCAAATACCATTCCCGCTCCGATACTGGAAAAAAGAAACGGCACTGCGGCGGGGATAGCCGCTGCCATGACCCAATGAACTGATGAGCCAAAAGATTGACCACTCCCCCGTAGGTGATTGGGGAATATCTCAGAAATAAATACCCAAATAATGGTTCCTTGACCAATGGCATGCGCTGCAATAAAAATGAACAGGAAGATAGGAACCGCCATTCCATCCCACCCTAGGAAGAAAGCACAGGCTACTAACGAGAGGGATATTATATAACCAATAGAACCTATATACATTAATTGCCTTCTTCCCAAACGGTCGATCAAGTTGATGCCTATCAACGTGAAAATCATATTGGTCACCCCAATGCCCACACTACTCAAAAGTGCCGTGCTCTCCCCAAGTCCGGCCTCTTCAAAAATCCTGGGTGCGTAATATAGGAACGCGTTGATTCCCGAAGCCTGATTAAAAAAAGCGATTAGGAAAGCTAGGATCAAGGGGAACCGATACTTTTTCATGAATATGTGTTCATGACTTTCTGGCATTGCATTATTTTTTTGAATTTCTTGGATCATTTCGTCCACGTTTCTATTTGGATTGATTAACTGAAGTATTTTGCCTGCCTCTTCGGGTTTTCCGTTGATCAATAACCACCGTGGGCTTTTGGGCACAGATAAGATAAATAATGTATATATGATGGCTGGAAATGCCTCTACGCCCACCATCCATCGCCAATCATTATCTCCAATTCCACTTAAAAGGAAGTTCGACAAAAACGCGATCAGAATTCCAAATACTAGACTGAACTGATAAAAGCCTACCAGTTTTCCCCTTTTATCCGCAGGAGAGATTTCCGAAATATAGGCGGGAGCGGCAATCGTGGATACACCCACACCCACGCCACCAATGAACCTAAAGAAGGCAAAGGTTATCGGGTCATTGGCCAAGGCCGATCCAATGGCAGAAATACTGTACAATAATCCAATGGCGATTAGGGTATTTTTTCTACCCCATTTATCCGTAGGAATACCTGCGAAGATGGCACCCAATACAGTACCCCAAAGAGCACTGGAAATTACTACCCATCCATGAAATGAATCGGAACTATCCCAAAGGGCTTGCAATTTTTTATCGGCTCCCGAAATCACCACAGTATCAAAACCAAATAAAAATCCTGCAAGGGCGGCCGTTATGGACCAAAGTACAATTTTGTTCATTTCTTTTTTATTTAAAACTTTTAAATATAGTAAATCAAAACCGTTAAATGTTTACCCTTATCCGCTACTTTAAAGCAAATGGATTTATAATTTTGTAAAAAAAACGATGAAAGACTTGAACGAAAACGAAAAGGTGGTTTATATCACCGGAGGTACAAAAGGAATAGGTTTGGGCGTTGCCAAAACGCTGTTGGATCAAGGAATGCGGGTAGCCATTAGCGGCCGATCGGATGCAAGTGTAGAACAAGGACTCAATTTCTTAAATAGCGATAGGGTTTTAGGTATTGTTTCCGATGTTTGCAAGATTGAGGATGAGAAAAACGCCGTCAACCAAATTGTTGAAAAGTGGGGCCAATTGGACATAGTACTTGCCAATGCAGGTGTTGGAAATTTTGCTCCAATAGATGAAATGACAGAAACCCAATGGCATCAAATGATCGACACCAATCTTAATGGGGTATTTCACACTTTAAAGGCTTCTGTCGAGGAACTTAAAAAGACCAAGGGATATTATATGACCTTGGCCAGTTTGGCAGGAACCAATTTTTTCGCATCCGGGGCAGGATACAATGCTTCCAAGTTTGGGGTAGTTGGTTTTACACAGGCCGCCATGTTGGATTTACGAAAATACGATATAAAAGTAACTACCATAATGCCGGGCTCCGTGGCAACCCATTTCAATAATAATGTTCCCGATGATTCCGATGCCTGGAAAATTCAACCGGAGGATATAGGCCGACTGGTTCTGGACCTTTTGAGAATGCATCCAAGAACATTGCCGAGCAAAATTGAGGTAAGACCTACACGGCCCGATAAAAAGTAAATTACACTACTTTTTCCAAAAACGGGATATCAGGGTTCAGGATTTCTTCTATCAATTGAAACAACAATTTTTCAAATTCAAGGATGACCTCTTTGCCTATATTAGGATTCTTTTTTGAATCTCGGGTAGATGATTTTTTGTAAAAGAGCATCAGGCCGTCCTTTAGATTTTTGATGCTGTATATGCCCGCATGTATATTCTCCAGGGGGTTTTCGGCCAGAAACATATACGAATAACAGAGTAGTTGAAATGCCTTGGCGCAGTCATAGGATTCGGTGAGATTTTGCCAATCGATTATCTCAATATGGCGCTTTTCTACCTTTCCTGTTTTGTAGTCGATAATACGGGTCACGCCGTCGCATAAATCTATTCTGTCAAGTTTTCCCTTGAGTACTACTTTCTGGTTGGAGTTGGGAAGGATAATTTCCAGATATAGTTTTCGTTCCAACCCTATAATTTTAATCCTGTGCGATGCAAGCGCTTCAATTTCATGGTCCAGGAAATTCTCTATATACCGGACCACTACATTATAGGCAATTAGATTTTTTCCACTGTCATAGGCGCCATCCATATAGGATTTCTGAAAGTTTTTATGCACGATGGATTCTATGGAATCCTTTGACTTGATAAGTTGTTCGCGGTCTATTTCTTTGTCTAGGAAAGGTGTATAGAGTTCTTCAAGCGTGTCGTGGATGATGGTACCCATGGTGTTCGCAGCTATATTCTCTTCTACCTCTTCATTATCCTGAATGCCTAATAGATTCTGTTTATAAAAATCTATTGGATTTCTAATATAATTACTTAATGAACTGGGAGAAAATCCCTTTTGGGCATAACTTTGCAATAAATCCATAAGGCTAGGTGTCTTACGGACCATTTTTGGTGGTACGGTAATTTCCCCAATATTGGGAGATGCTATTTTTTCTATTACATCCCGTCTATTTCCATCCGTTAGTATTTGCGTTATCAACCTACTTTTTTCACCTCCTTCCAGTACATCGGGCTCCGTGTTGTATAACAAATAAACGTTTTTAGCCCGTTGCAATAACCGATAAAAGTGATAGGTGTATACCGCATCCTTTTCCTTATAGGTTGGCAGACCGAATTCAATTTTCAGATCAAAGGGAATGAATGAATTATTGGATTTGCCCGAAGGAAGAATGCCTTCATTTACGGAGGTCAGGATTACCGTTTCAAAATCCAAATTTCTACTCTCCAGCATCCCCATAATTTGAAGGCCATCTAAAGGGTCACCCTGAAAATCCAAGGTTTCTGAGGCAAGTAATTGCCTGAATAGACTTTTTATACTTTTTAATGAATTCAGGTAGGCATACTCCTGTATCAGTTCCATTATTTGATTGAACAGCGTGTGTAATTTGTACAATTGTTCCAATCCCAAATAGTCGTTCTTGTTGTCAAAAACCCACTTGAAATCGTGAATGAGTAAGTTGCATTGATGAACAAATTGAGTGGGGGATTCATACTGGAAAAATAGTTTTGAGAGTTTTTGTTCATCTACTTTCGGGAATTTCGCGAAATCATTTTCAGTAATGTATATCCAATTTTTTTTATGGATATGAGTGGTCAATTCCCCTATTTTAATATTGTACTTTTCTAAAACTATTGCGGTAAAGGGGTTGTTTAGGAATGAAGTGAAATCCTTGTAGAACCAACCTTTTTTTGATCTTAAGAGGCGAAAATCTATAAGGTTCAGGAAAAAGGAGGCTAACCCAGATAACTCCAATTTTTGTCCCATTGTAATATTCACGGCACTGATGGATTCCGGTATACTATTCAGTAGTGGATTTAAGAGGGATTCATCACCCAGAACAACTGCAGACTTCTTTAATTGATCTGGATTTTCACTTGCTATTTGATTTACTAATTCCCCTACAAGTTTTGTCTGTGCTATGTTCTTAGGCGTTCCCACTACAGATATTTTTTTATTTTTCAGATAGTGATTGCTAATGCCCCTGAGGTGGTTTGCACTTAAATATTTCCAGTCCGTTACATGTTTTCTTATGAAATGTCCGGCGTCATGCAATTTGTCCTTAAGAAAGTACTCGTCAAGGTCCCAGAAGATTTTGGAATTAGGGTCATTTAGAATTTCCTGAATGATGCTACTTTCGGCCGTGTTTAAGGCATTAAAGCCAAGAAAAATGTGTGGTCTTTTTTCATTTAGGGCATATTGGGAAGTCATCTCCGAAGCTTTTCGGTATACAAGCCCTTGATGCCCTATTTGTTTGGCCAGTAAGTTCGAATTAAATGCTTTGTAAATGCCATGAAGCTGATTCCAAAAATGCAGGTAACTTTTCATTAGGGAAGTCTGCTCTTTATCAAGGGACCAGTGATTCACCTCTTGTATTGCCGCCAATCCAGAAAAGAGAGACGAAGTATCAATAAGATACCTATCGATTTCATTAATATCTTGTAATAACGTTTGTGCCCAATTTAAATAGGACTCGAAGCTTTCCTTTTCATACGATCCAACTTCTAAGTAGGCCTTATATAATTCGAAAAGTTGTTCTGTCTGAGAAGCATAGGACAGACTAGCTATTTTTTCAATGAATCCTTCTATACTGAATATGTCCGGCGAAATTATGGTTTTGCCTACCTTCCTAGATATTATTTTTTTTAGAAAGGTACCCGCTCTTTTGCTTGGAAGTATATAGATGCATTTTTCTATTGCAACCTGATCATTGCATAGTTCTTCAATTACTTCTTCCAAAAAGCTTACCATAGATGTAAAAATAAAAAAGCTCCGCATTATGCGGAGCTTTTCATGTATTAAAACACTTAATGTTTATATGGGATAACTTATTTTACTAAGTTAATTTCAACCCTTCTGTTTTGAGCTCTACCAGCAGCAGTATTATTAGTAGCGATTGGCTTGTCCTCACCATATCCAACAGCCGATAATCTGAACTCTTCAATTCCTTTGTCAACCAAGAATTCTTTTACGGAAAGAGCTCTGGACTCAGAAAGACTTTGGTTCAATTTAGCACTACCAACACTGTCAGTGTGACCTTCAACTGTAAATTTAGCAGTTGGGTATTCGTTCAAAATTTGAATGATATCAACCATTACAGAAGTAGACTCAGCTTTGATGGAAGACTTACCAGTATCGAACAAAATAGTTCTAGCGTAGTCGTTCAATTGTTTTTGTACTTCTTCAGTAACTTCTGGACATCCAGCGTTTGCTACAGTACCTGCCACTTCTGGACACTGATCGTCTTTGTCAAGAACACTATCACCGTCTGTATCTGGCCATGGACATCCATTGTTCTCAGATGGACCAGCTTCGTTAGGACACTCGTCATCTTTATCGGCTACACCATCTCCGTCAGCATCAGGACAACCAGCCAAAGACGCTAAACCGGCTTCGTTAGGACAAGCATCATCTTTATCGGCTACACCATCTCCGTCAGCATCAGGACATCCATTCATTTCTTTAGAACCAGCCTCGTTAGGGCAGCTATCTTTGCTATCCTCGATTCCGTCACCGTCAGAATCCGGACAACCGTTGAAAGCTTCTAAACCAGCAACTTCTGGACAGGCATCATCTTTGTCGTACACACCATCGCCATCGGTATCAGTTCCACCAAATTTAACGGAGATACCAGCTAAGTGTTGAAAATGTTTAACGCCATAATCCTCGAAGGCATGCTTGTAAGTAGACTGCAAGGTAAGGCCTAGGTTTTCAGTAAACCAGAAATTAAGTCCCAAACCACCATTCACAGTACCGGCACCAATCTCATCAACCCAAGTGTAACCACCACCAACTTCAATAAAAGGTTGGATAACAGTTTCTTTGGTAAAATTATATTTTATTGTACCATCTATAGCATAGTGAGAAAGATCATCAACGCTTACATCACCTAATTTGCTGATTTTGTTTAAGGAACCTCTAGCTCCAATAGAAAAACCATCACCAATACTTTTAGACACCCCTATGTAAGAAATAGAAGGAAGAATGTTCCAATGGTCGTTTACATTAAAGAATTCATTACCAAAAGAGCTAACGTCACCAGTTGGATATACATCGATGGCGTTTGCCCCGAATTGCACTTGCCAAGGATTATTCTCGTCTTGCGCTTGTATGTTGTTAAAACCTACAACAAGTAGGACAACAACTAATAATTTGCTAAGATGTTTCATGTTCAAATTTTTAAGTTTAAGTGTTTATTAGCTGCAAATGTAAGTTGTTAAATATTATTAACAAAATCAATTTCTTGTTTTTTTAACTCATTTAATAGTATAAAATGCGCATTTAAACGACATTCAGCGCCTTGCCTACCTTGATAAAGGCATTGATTGCCTTATCCAGATGTTCCTTTTCATGAGCTGCGGATAATTGCACCCTTATTCGTGCCTTTCCTCTAGGGACCACTGGATAAAAGAAGCCAATAACGTAAATACCTTCTTCCAGAAGTTTTTCGGCCATTTGCTGTGAAAGCTTGGCATCATATAACATGACAGGAACAATGGCGGAATCCCCGTCAATAATGTCAAAGCCCGCTTTTTTCATTCCGCTCTTGAAATAATCGGTATTGGATTGGAGTTTATCCCTCAAGGAGGTATCCTTGGCCAACATGTCGAAGACTTTAATGGAAGCGCCTACAATGGCCGGTGCCAAGGAATTTGAAAAAAGATAAGGCCTTGAACGCTGTCTTAAAATCTCTATGATCTCTTTTTTCCCGGTGGTGTATCCGCCCATGGCTCCACCCAAAGCCTTGCCCAAGGTTCCCGTGATAATATCGATTCTACCCATTACATTTTTTTCTTCCAAGGTTCCAATACCCTTGGGACCGATGAAACCTGCGGCGTGGCATTCGTCTATCATGACCATGGCATCATAGGCATCGGCCAGATCGCAAATTTTATACAATGGTGCTACTAGGCCGTCCATGGAAAAAACACCATCGGTAACAATGATTTTAAATCGGGCGCCATTTTCATTGGCCTTTTTGAGCTGTTCTTCAAGATCTTCCATATCGCTATTGGCATACCTGTACCGCTGTGCTTTGCACAATCGCACCCCATCAATAATGGAGGCATGGTTAAGGGAATCCGATATTATGGCATCTTCGGGTCCTAGGAGCGGTTCAAATACCCCGCCATTGGCGTCGAAAGCCGCGGCATATAAAATTGTATCTTCTGTACCATAGAATTCAGCGATTTTACGCTCCAATTCCTTATGAATGTCCTGGGTTCCGCAAATGAATCTCACGGATGACATTCCAAAACCATGTGTGTCCAACGTATCCTTGGCCGCCTTTATGACGTCTGGATGCGAGGACAGCCCCAAATAATTATTGGCGCAAAAATTTATTACCTCTTCCCCGGTCGAAATTTTGATAACCGCGTCCTGCGGGGAAACGATGATCCGTTCCTTTTTGAAAAGGCCATCTTCCCTTATCTGGTTTAATTCTGCCTGTAAATGTTCTCTTATTTTTCCGTACATATTATATATAGTCTACAATTATCTCCTCGTTAATATAAGCAATGATTTTATTTTGAACGGTATATCCCATCTCTTGGTAAGCCCTGGAATAGGATTCCAATTGCTCCTTGTATTTATTGTTTTTTCTTCCTGTTTTATAATCAATAATATCTACCGAGTTCCCTTTCAGTACAACCCGATCCGGAATTAAAATGGTACCGTTGGAAATGAGTAGCTCCTTTTCATTATAAATGGTAGAGCCTTCCGAGTAAAACTTGCCTAGTACGGGATGATGTATCAATTTTATCAGGGTTTCACGTACCTTTTCAAATGTGGAATCACTAAGAACTCCTTTGTTCAAGGCACTTTTCAAGGCAGGTTCCAAATCTTCCGTAGTTATTACATTTTCAAGAATGTGATGGTATACGTTTCCTTGTTCCAATGCAATCTCCCTATCGGTGTCCCAAAGCATGCCTGCTTTGGTATGTATTTTAAAGGCTTCGCGATTTTTGTACGTGTAAAGGTAGGGAACCGTCCATTTATTTCCTTGCCCAATTTTTAATTTTTTAGTCTTCCAGAGCTCCCCGAATTCATATTCCAATAAGTCCTCCTTCCAAATACCCAAATCGGATAGATACTTTAGGAACAGTCCTGAAAAATACTCGGTTTTATAACTGCCATCCTTTCTCAAATCCTTACAGCTTATGACATACAAGGAATTAACCGCTCTTGTAAGGACCACATACAATAGGTTAAAAGCATCCAATTGTATTCTTTGATGTTCTTCATCAAAAAGCTTGGCACCTAGTTTCCCATAATTTTTAATTTCCTGTTTTTTGCTGATGAGCAGCTCTTCAAAACCCATAAAAACATCCCGATCTACGGGAATCCAAAGTTTTGGGTCTATTTCCTCAAATATATTGGTGTTCGCATACGGAAAAATGACCACAGGAAACTCCAGTCCCTTGGATTTGTGGATGGTCATAACCTGCACGGCCATGGAATCCTCTGGCGTGCTGATGCTCAGCGAATTGGATTTGACCTCCCAATTGTTCAAGAAAGCTTGGGCATCCGTGCCATGTTTCTGTTCCATCTCAAAGACAAAATCCATAAATGCCAGCAGGTGTGCGTCAGAAGTTGGCACCAGGTCAAAAACCTTTATGGCATGCTCCATGGAATCCATAAGCGACCTGCCCCTAAGGATATCGACATCAAAATTATGTTCTGTAGTTAGATAGAACGAAAGGTCGTTCAAATGCAGATGGATGAAATCATGGGTGTCTTCTTTTGAATCGGACAAATATTCAAGAATCGAATAATTGTTTTCAAGGTCATCGGTCATCAACATGAACTTGACCAATGAAACCAGGAACTGAACTTTTGGACTGCTGGACACCAAAAGGGAATCCGAAGAAATTACGGGAACGGATTTGGACATTAGGAAGTCGGTTAGTATTACCCCGTGCTTCTTTTTTCGGACCAAGACACAAATATCACCATAGTTGAATCCCGCTTGAAGGGATTGGTCAATAGCTTCCATAACCTTATCCGCATAGGCAGTGTCATCCTCTTCCTGCAAGAAACTTATTTTGACATATCCTCCCGGATTATCGTTGGATTCCTGCTTATTTCCAGCTATAAAAAAATCCCGGTATACATCATTTTCCAATAGCGTACCAACATGCTGGAAAAATGTATTGTTGAATTTAATGATTTCGTCCTGGCTCCTATAATTTCTTGGTAGTTGGTGGGTTTCTCCTGTAATGGAGAACGGATTGTTTTTCTTGGTAGCCAAATCCAAGAATTGCTCGGCGTGACCACCACGCCATCGGTAAATCGCCTGTTTAGCATCCCCTACCAAGAAAAGTGACCCGGACCTTCCCTGATCATCCTTTCCTTCCAAGGCGTTGGCAATCAATGGAACCAGGTTGTTCCATTGCATTTCTGAGGTATCCTGAAACTCGTCTATAAAATAATGGCGGTACTTTTCGCCCAACCGTTCATAAATGAACGGAGCGGGCTGATTCTTTATTTCCTCGGAGATTATCCGGTTGAATTCTGAAATGGAAAGCTGTTCCTTTTCCCTTTGTATATTCTTTATTTCGTTTTCTATGGAATTCAAAAGTGTTAGGGGAACCAGGTTGCCGTATAAATTGAATAAAAACCCTCGCTGGTAAATTTTCTCCTTGATGGTCAAATAATTCCGTAAGATAGTTTGGGCAAAATCCTCCGATGGATTCTCAACACCTACCTTTAGGATTTTGCCTTCCACGAGATTACCCTCAAGATTGTTGTTATAGAGTAGGGAAGGACTTAGGGTACCGTCCAAAATCTTCCTGAAGTGGTTTGGAAGCGTTTGTCTGGGAAAATCTGATTCTTCAACCCCACTTGAGCCTATATAGGCAAGTGTTTCTTCGGCCAAATCATTGATATCCATTTCCGTTAGCCTTATGAGTGATTTTAAATGTTTTTGTAAACTTAAAAAATCAGATAGGCTCTTATTCCCAAAACCTTGTATATGGAATGTATTCGTTTCGTCCTGTAGTAGTTTGCCAATTTTTAGTAGGTCGTAGCCTATATCCCAACTTTTGTCATCATCAATTTTTTCCATGGCAAAGTCCATCAGGATTTTGGTAAGCTCTTGGTCTTCGCCTGCTTTTGCCAAGACCCTTGCCACGGCCTCAGATAATAGCAAGTCCATATCCAAAACCACTTCAAAGTTTTGCGGTAGTTTTAGGTCTCGTGCAAAGGTTCTTATGACCCTGTGGGTAAATTTGTCTATGGTTGAAATATCAAAAAAGGCGTAGTTATGTAAAATTTCCTTTAAACGGAGTCTACATAAATCCCTTAAACCTTCAACGCTCAATTGTAGGGCATCCATAAGTTCAAGAAAGAGCGGGGGCGAATCCTTCAATGAATGGATTTTTGAAAAAGAATAGAGGCTATCCAGAATTCTGAACTTCATTTCATTCACCGCCTTGTTGGTGAAGGTAATGGCCAGAATTCTTTTGAAACTATACGGACTTGAAAGAACTATTTTTAGGTAGGCTTTTGAAAGAGCATAGGTCTTGCCTGAACCTGCCGAAGCGTTATATACCTTGAACGTACTTTCCTGCACCTAATTTTTACTTGCAAAATAAGGATTATGGCACAGTTCTTAACAAATAATTGGGTTAATATAAATGTTAAAATCCTTAATTTTGAAGAACTACAATTATTAATCTAAAAACAAAAAATTATGGCTTTTCAATTACCGAACTTGCCCTATGCTTATGAGGCTTTAGAACCACATATAGATGCTAGGACAATGGAAATACATCATACAAAACATCATAACGGATATACCTCCAAGCTTAATGCGGCCATTGAGGGTACCGATTTGAGCAGCAAATCTATTGAGGATATTTTGACCAATTTGGATATGAACAACATGGCGGTTCGAAATAATGGGGGAGGTTTTTACAACCATGCTTTGTTTTGGACCATTCTGTCCCCAAAGGGTGGAGGAACCCCATCCGGGGATTTGGCCAAGGCCATAGACGATGCCTTTGGCTCCTTCGATACCTTTAAGGAAAAATTCAGCGATGCCGCAGGAACTAGGTTTGGGTCCGGTTGGGCTTGGCTCTGTGTGCATAAAGGTGGAAAGCTCGAAATCTGCTCGACCCCCAATCAGGACAACCCAATAATGCCGGGTGTAGGTTGTGGTGGATATCCAATCTTAGGTTTGGATGTTTGGGAACACGCCTATTATTTAAACTATCAGAACAAACGCCCTGAGTACATTGACGCGTTTTTTAACATCATAAATTGGGACGAGGTTTCAAAATTGTATTCCAAGAATAAATAACTAGGTACCTTTCAATTTATTAAAACTTTAAAAACCGCTATGGAAATAGTTCCAAAGCGGTTTTTTTATGCTTTCAATAATAGAAAAGGGCGGAGAAGCCTCCACCCTTTTCGTCCCAAATCTTACCATAAACTTAACCTACTTATGCTATGGCAAAACTAAATTACTGGTATTGTGGGAAATAAAAAAAGAATTGTTAAAAAAATTTATTTTCTTTTTATAGGAGCCTGATTTCTTGTGGGGTATGCATCTTCCAATTTTATGAAATAAAAAAGGCGGAGCAAAGCTCCACCTTTTTTCCCCAAATCTTACCATGAACTTAACCTACTTATGCTATGGTTCTTCAAAGATATAAGCAAGAAACGCAGAAATAAAAGGAATTGGTTGAACGGCGTAAACCTTAGTTGAAATACCTAAGCTGTGTTATTATCCTACAGTAAGGGAAAGTTGTACGTATGTAAACGGAAGAAAATAAAAAAGGTGGAGAATCTCCACCTTTTTTGCCCCAAATCTTACCATGAACTTAACCTACTTATGCTATGGCAAGTTTAAAATTAAGTTTAGTCCTACCCTAAAAACTATTACATCGACGAAATGCACATTTTGTCGATGAAACGCATAGGTTTCAGGTTAAACGGTTCTGTTTTTTTAATAGGCTCTTTCGTTTCTACCCTCATAAAAATTGATGAAAGCCCTGTTTACGACTCTGTTTCCCCCAGGTGTAGGATAATTTCCAGTAAAGTACCAATCTCCCAGATTTTTAGGACACGCTTCATGGAGACCGGATATTCCTTGATAGATGATTTGAACTTCGGCCTTTATATCAATCGGGCTTAATAGCTGTCCAATCTTATGGGATATTTGTTCGGCACTAAAAGGGGCATAAATCTCTTTCACATAATTTATGATATCCCTGTCTTTTGACTTCACTTGGTCAATACATTTTTGATAGACCTCCTTAATCACATGCATGGTGTTATTCTCCTCATGCAAAGCAAGTGCCGCCCTAAAGGCTATAAAATCCTCAAGTTTCGCCATATCGATTCCGTAACAGTCGGGATACCTAATTTGGGGGGCTGAAGAAACAACAATGATTTTCTTTGGAGACAGCCTATCCAAAATCTTTAAGATACTTTTCTTCAAAGTAGTACCTCTCACAATACTGTCGTCTATAATCACTAGGTTGTCCCCTTCTTTTACGGAGCCATAGGAAATGTCATAGACATGGGCAACCAAGTCATCCCTACTGTCATCCTGGGTTATAAACGTCCTAAGTTTGGCATCCTTGATGGCAACCTTCTCAATTCTGGGCCTTACCTCAAGAATTTCATGTAGCTCCTCACTGGTGATTTTTGCACCGATGGCAAGAATTTGCTCTTCCTTTTTCTTATTTAGATAGTTTTGGGCCTCTTTTACCATTCCAAAGAACGAAGTTTCCGCCGTATTTGGGATATAGGAAAAAACGGTATTCTTGAGGTCGTGGTCTATGGCCTTGAGGATTTGGGGGAATACCAGTTTGCCCAACATTTTTCGCTCCTGATAGATTTCCTTGTCACTTCCCCTGGAAAAGTAAATCCGTTCAAAGGAGCATGCCTTTCTTTCCCTTGGTTCCAAGATTTGTTTGATTCTTGTGGTGCCGTTCTTTTTTACGATAATGGCATTGCCCGGCTCCAATTCCTTAACCTCTTCAAATGGAACGTTAAAGACCGTTTGTATGGCCGGTCTCTCCGAAGCAACCACCACAATCTCATCGTCCTTATAATAATAGGCTGGCCTAATTCCGGCGGGATCTCTTAGAACAAAAGCATCTCCATGGCCCAGAAGACCTGCCATGGCAAAACCACCGTCAAAATTCTTGGCGGCCCTTTTTAATATTTTCGAAACCTTTAGCCTTTCTGCTATGATAGGGGACGCTTCCTGCTTGCTGTAACCTTCCTTTTTTATTTGTTTGTAAAGTTTGGCAACGGCATCGTCCAAAAAGTGGCCTATCTTTTCCATGACGGTAACCGTGTCCGCCATTTCCTTTGGGTGTTGGCCCAATTGTACCAAATTGTTGAACAGCTCGTGTACGTTGGTGAGGTTAAAGTTTCCGGCAACGATGAGGTTTCGATGCATCCAGTTGTTTTGCCTCAAAAAAGGATGTACACTTTCTATACTGTTCTTTCCAAAAGTGCCATAGCGAACATGCCCCAATAATAGTTCTCCTATATATGGAATGTTCTTTTTTTGTAGTGCAACATCATTTTCATATTCTGGATTTTCCTTAAGTTCCTTATTGATTCGTTCGTTTATTTGGGCAAAAATATCCTGGATAGGTTGTTGTTGACAGGAACGCACCCTACTCATATATCGTTGACCCGCTTCCACATCCAACTTTATGCTGGCAAAACCCGCACCGTCCTGGCCACGGTTATGCTGCTTTTCCATCATCAGGTACATCTTGTTTACCCCATAAAAGGCGGACCCATATTTTTCCTTATAATATTCAAGCGGCTTGAGTAGTCTTATGACCGAGATGCCACACTCGTGCTTAATAGCGTCACTCATTGGTTTTAGTATTAAAAAAACCCCAAGAGAGGGGCGTGGGGTTAGTGCAATTCAATTTCAAACTGTGTTAGTGCCTTAAATTGATGTAACCTTATAATTACTTCATCCCTTTCTAGGTCCAACATCCGTTCCGTACCAAATTTTTCAACAGAAAAGGAGGCTAAGTTAGAACCATGGATTACGGCTTTTTTCAAATTTTCAAAGGTAAAATCTTCCGATGCCGCTAAGTAACCCGAAAATCCTCCGGCAAAGGTGTCACCGGCACCCGTGGGGTCAAAAACATCTTCGAGCGGTAAAGCCGGGGCAAAGAACACTTGTTCCTCGTGAAAAAGCAAAGCTCCGTGTTCACCCTTTTTAATGACAACATAATCTGGACCCATTTCAAAGATTTTCTGTGCGGCCTTAACCAAAGAATATTCACCGGTTAGCTGTCTTGCTTCCTCATCGTTGATGGTCAGCACATCTATTTTTTTGATTACTTCAGTCAATTCTGGCAAAGTATGGTCCATCCAAAAATTCATGGTATCCAAAATGATGAGCTTTGGTCGTTTTTCCATCTGATTAATTACACCCATTTGGATATTTGGGTGTAGATTTCCCAGCATAACCACATCGGAGTCTTTGAAACCATCTGGGACAATAGGATTGAAATCGGCCAAAACATTGAGTTCCGTTACCAAAGTATCCCTAGAATTAAGGTCGTTGTGGTACTTGCCTTTCCAAAAAAAAGTTTTACCTCCCTTGACTACCTCAAGAGCCGAAATGTCTATGTTCCTTTCTTCCAATAGGTCCAGATACTCCTTGGGAAAGTCTTCCCCAACTACAGAAACGATGGCAGCATCCACATCGAATTGTGAAGCTGCAAGACCAATAAAAGTAGCGGCTCCTCCCAAAATTTTGTCCGTTTTGCCAAAAGGTGTTTCAATGGCATCGAATGCGACCGTACCTACTATTAAAAGCTTGCCCATACCGTAGTTAAAAATGAAGTGCAAATATACGGATTTGCCAACTGAATTGTGGTTTAAAGGCAAGCACAATTTTGAATAGTTATCAAAAGTTACTTTCGTCCAAAATCTGCAGGAATTTCGCCCCATGCCTTGGTTTCCCATTTTACAATCGGCGTTTTGTACGAGTTTGTCTTCAACCAATTTTCCGCCCTTCGTATCAGGTCGAACAAGGCTTTGTTTTTAGGGTTTTGGGACAAATTTGTATTGCATTTTTTCTTTCGTACCCAACTCATCGCTGTACGGGAATCGGTATAGATTATTCTGTCACTATTCCGTTCCTTTAGAAAGGCCAGGCCATGAACAATGGCCAAAAACTCGCCGATATTATTAGTGCCTTCTTCAAAAGGTCCTTGCTTAAATAACTTTTTTTTGGACTTGGTATCCACACCCTGATACTCCATGATTCCGGGATTTCCACTGGATGCGGCATCTACGGAAATGGAATGATAATTGGGCTGGCCTATTTTAAGAAGTTCGGCCGGGGGCAGCTCAGTTGCACCTTTTTTATTCCCTTTAAAATCAGCAAAATTTCCGTTGAAGGCTTTTTTTGCCAAATCAAACGTTTCAAATGATTTGTATTCCGCCCCTTTTGCCCCGTTGATGGCAGCCTTGCAATCTTCCCAAGTCTCATAGATTCCGGGTCGTTTGCCCTTCCAAACCACGTAGAACTTTTGTTTTTTACCCATAGGAAACCTGTTTTTTCATTTCCGCGAAGGCGGAAATCTGAATCAGTTCTGTGTTTTTAAGATATCTTCAATCACCTTTGGAAAATGTTCATACTCCAAATGGTGCACTTTTTCCGCTATATTCGCTGGGCTATCATTCGCAAAAATTACGGTTTTTACTTGTTTTATGACCGCACCTTCATCGTATTGGGCATTTACATAATGAATCGTTATGCCGGTTTCTGTTTCCTTATTTTCCTTTACCGCAGTATGTACGTTCATGCCATACATTCCCTTACCCCCGTATTTGGGCAATAGGGCGGGGTGGATGTTTATGATTTTATTGGGAAAGGCATCAACCATGTCCTCAGGAATCTTCCAAAGAAAACCAGCAAGAACGATTAGGTCCGGTTGTATTCCCTTTAGGATGTTCAATACAAAATCACCCCCAAGGAAGGCATGTCTATTAAAGTATATAGCGTTAACGTTCAACCTGTTACACCTGTCCAATACTTGGGCATTCCGTTTATTCGTAAATACCGCCTCAATCTGTACGTTGTCATTCTTATCAAAATAACGGACAATATTTTCCACATTGGAGCCGGAACCCGATGCAAATAGTACTATTTTTTTAACGTCCAATGGTTCTTGTTTTAAGGTTAGGATGGAAGAATTCTGAGAATTTAAGGGCAAAAGAAAACAGAAATAAAGTAAGCACCAAGGTTTTGTTCATAAATGACGTTGGAGGGCACATCGTTTTCGGAAGAAAAATTTATGGTTTCATGTAGGGAAGTATGATTTTTATTTTCTTAAATTACCTTACATTTTAACGACAATTAGTGTAATTAATCCAAAGTTTTATATTTTTGCCTTCAATTTAAATTTTTAAAACCAATATTATTATGTCAGACATTGCATCAAGAGTTAAAGCTATCATTGTTGATAAATTAGGAGTTGACGAAAACGAGGTGGTATCAGAAGCTAGCTTTACGAACGATTTAGGGGCAGATTCATTGGATACTGTTGAGTTGATTATGGAGTTCGAAAAGGAATTCGATATTCAAATCCCTGATGATCAAGCTGAGAACATCGCAACAGTTGGCCAAGCCATTAGCTATATAGAAGAAGCAAAGTAATTTGATGATTTCTTAAACAGAATTTAAATTATCCATGTGGTAAATGCTCCGCATGGATAATTTTTTTTAATTTACCTTCAGTTTATTTCTAAACTAAAAAAAAGTTCAATGCAATTAAAGCGAGTTGTCGTTACTGGATTGGGTGCTCTTACCCCAATTGGTAACAATATTGAGGAGTATTGGAACGGTCTTGTAAATGGTAAAAGTGGGTCCGCACCCATAACATATTATGACACTGAAAAATTTAAGGTAAAATTCGCCTGCGAACTAAAAAACTACAATACAGAGGATTATTTTGATCGTAAGGAAGGACGTAAACTGGACAGATTTGCACAGTATGCGCTTATTTCTTCGGATGAGGCCATAAAGGATTCCGGATTGGATCTGGACAAACTGGACAAATTCCGCACCGGGGTCATTTGGGGTGCCGGCATAGGTGGTTTGGAGACCTTTCAAAATGAGGTGATGAATTTTGCCCAAGGGGACGGAACACCAAGGTTTAACCCTTTCTTTATACCCAAAATGATCGCGGATATTGCTCCCGGACATATTTCCATAAAGCATGGTTTTATGGGACCAAATTATACAACGGTTTCAGCATGTGCATCCTCTGCAAATGCTTTGATAGACGCTCTCAACTACATACGTCTGGGCCATTGTGATGTCATCGTATCTGGAGGAAGCGAGGCTGCCGTAACCATTGCAGGTATGGGCGGTTTTGGTGCCATGCACGCACTTTCTACACGAAACGATAGTCCGGAAACGGCCTCAAGACCCTTCGATGCTACTAGGGACGGTTTTGTCTTAGGAGAAGGCGCAGGAGCATTGATACTTGAGGAGTATGAGCATGCCAAGGCAAGAGGGGCAAAAATATATGCCGAAGTTGCAGGAGGGGGACTATCCAGTGATGCCTATCATATGACCGCTCCACATCCAGATGGTATCGGTGTGGTTAAGGTAATGGAAAACTGCCTTCGCGATGCTGGTATGGGCATCGAGGAAGTGGATGCCATTAATACCCATGGTACTTCTACACCCTTAGGGGATGTCGCCGAGTTGAAGGCCATATCGGAAGTATTTGGGGAACATGCCAAAAATATAAATATCAATTCTACAAAGTCCATGACTGGGCATTTGTTGGGTGCCGCGGGTGCCATAGAGGCCATTGCCTCCATTCTGGCTATGGAACATGGCATGGTTCCGCCGACTATCAATCATACAACAGTAGACGAAAACATAGATCCTAGTCTAAACCTAACGCTCAACAAGGCCCAAAAAAGAGATGTTAGGGTTGCCATGAGTAACACCTTTGGATTTGGGGGGCATAATGCCTGTGTTGTCTTTAAAAAAATAGACTAAGACCTTTATGACCTTTCCTAAAAATATATTCAATTCCCATTCTAAACAGGATGGGGATTTTTTTTTAGGATTAAAAAGGATTTTGGGATTTAAACCAAAGCATTTGGTTTATTATAAAAAGGCCTTTTTGCACCGATCAATGAACCAAAAGGATGAAAATGGAAATCCAATGAACTATGAACGATTGGAGTTTTTGGGGGATTCCATGCTTGGAACCATTATCTCCAAACATTTATACAATGAAGTCCCGGAAGGTGATGAAGGGTATTTGACCAAAATGCGATCCAAAATCGTCAGTAGGGAACACCTGAACGAATTGGGTAAGGATTTGGACCTGATCAAGTATGTAGAAAGTAGGATTCCAAAATCGCATTTTGGGGAAAATATACATGGAAACGTATTCGAGGCATTGATTGGCGCTATTTATTTGGATAGGGGCTATAAATACTGTGAAAAGTTCATAAATACTAGGGTCATAGAGCCGTATGTGGATATCGAACAGTTGGAAGGAAAGGTTATAAGTTATAAAAGTCTGATTATAGAGTGGTGCCAAAAGCAAAAAAAATCATTTAATTTTAATGTTTACGAGGACACAGGGAACGATTCGTTAAAGCATTTTGCCGTAAAGCTTTCCATAAATGATAACGTAGTGGCCAAGGCTAGGGCTACCTCTAAAAAGAAAGCTGAGGAAAGAGCATCCAAAAGGGCATTTTTTGCACTACAGGATAGAATGAAATAGAATCGTTAGAATTACAACAAAACGCTAACGTTTTCGTAATCAAAACCACTTCTTAAACTTATTTAGCCGTTAGGCTTTATTCTTTAATAGTTCTATATTTACCGTTTTTGAGTGTGTATGTCGGCAGTGTATAAAATAAAAGATGATTTTTTTGATGAATCCTTTCTTTTAGTCGCTTTGCATAGCACTTTGGAGGATTATGCCATTGCCTACGGATTAAACCGTATACTGAATTCGAATTTTAAAAGAGGCAAGGCGGATTTTGATTTATCGGAAAATAGGTCCTTCCCGTATTATGATTGGGAAGATGAGTTAAATTACAGGTATTGGGTGCTCGTTTCCAATCAAAGCGCGAAAAAAGAGTTGGTAACCAACAATGACCTGTTTCAGTACGAAACAACCTATTCCACTCCCCGTTTGATCCCGGAGCTTAAAGAGGTGGATTATTTCCTGAAAATAGAGGGAGATGAGGATACAGTGGATAGCAGTAAAATAATAAAAACCCTTTTGGGCATTCCTAAGATAATGGCCGCCTACGAGGTAGATATAAACAAACTAAAATCTAGAAATAATTTAATTTTTTAATAATGTCAAGCAACAAGAAGACAAAGATCGTAGCAACCCTAGGCCCTGCTACAAGTAAGAAAGATGTGCTTAGAAGCATGATGCTGGCAGGAGTAGATGTCTTTAGGATAAATTTTTCCCATGCCGACTATAAAGATGTTAAGGAACGGGTAGACCTTATACGTGAGCTCAATGAAGAGTTGGAAACCAATACGGCTATTTTGGCCGATTTGCAAGGACCTAAACTTAGAGTTGGTGTAATGTCCGGTGAAGTTGTTGTGAGCCCTGGCGACGAACTTACCTTCGTAACAGGCGAACCCTTTGAAGGTACGGCAGAAAGGGTATACATGAACTATAAGGAATTCCCTAGGGACGTAAAACCCGGTGAACGTATCCTTTTGGACGACGGAAAGCTGATATTCGAGGTCGTATCAACGAACGGGGAATCTGAAGTTAGGGCAAAAGTGATTCAAGGAGGGCCACTAAAGTCTAAGAAAGGGGTGAACCTTCCAAACACGAACATTTCCCTACCGGCCCTTACCAAAAAGGATATCAAGGATGCGGAATTTGCGATTTCTCTGGAAGTGGATTGGATAGCATTATCCTTTGTAAGATTCAGCCAGGATTTGATTGACCTTCAGAACATAATTAAGCAACACTCCGCTCATAAAATCCCAATAATTGCAAAAATAGAAAAGCCAGAGGCTGTTGAGAATATTGATAAGATTGTCGCGTATTGTGATGGTTTAATGGTTGCCAGGGGAGATTTAGGTGTTGAAGTACCGGCACAAGAGGTACCTTTGATTCAAAAGAAATTGGTGCTTAGGGCCAAAAAGGCACGAATTCCCGTAATTATTGCCACCCAGATGATGGAGACGATGATTACCAGTTTGACCCCTACCAGAGCAGAGGTGAACGACGTTGCCAACTCGGTCATGGATGGTGCGGATGCCGTTATGCTATCCGGTGAAACTTCCGTTGGAAATTATCCTGTACAGGTAATCGAAAAAATGGCCAGTATCCTTAGGAGCGTGGAATCTTCGGAATTGATTAAGGTCCCTCACGAACCACCTCATGTTAGGACCAATAGGTATATCACAAAATCGATATGTTTTCACGCAGCTCTCATGGCCAATGAAATTAAGGCCAAGGCCATTTCCACATTGACCAATAGTGGCTATACCGCTTTTCAGATATCGGCGTGGAGACCAAGTGCACACATACTGGTATTCACTTCCAATAAAAGAATCCTTACGCAGTTGAATCTTTTGTGGGGCGTAAAGGCGTTCTATTATGATAAGTTTGTATCTACGGACCAGACCATTGAGGATGTTAACGGAATTGCCTGTAAAAAAGGCTATTTGGAAGTTGGCGATATGCTGGTAAGTTTGGCGGCCATGCCCATAAAGGCAAAAGGAATGGTAAATACACTAAGGGTCACGGAAATAGAGACCTGTAATTTTTAAAGAGCAAAAAATAATACCGTTTTATAGACCTGATGAATTCATCAGGTCTTTTTTTTATTATAGGTATTTCATGTTCTAATAGAATAATTATCCTTTTGACACAATCTTCGGAGAATCGTTGAATTTGTATCGACCCTTAACTTTAGTTCTTTTTTATGAATTGGAACAGGTGCCTTAATCAGAAGGATGACTAGCTTCGTAGACCTAAATTAACCTGTTTGTGATATTTGATTTTCTTTTGGCAATATTGTGGAGTTTTTCCCCTTTTGGAGAGGCCAAGGTAGGGATACCATACGGTGTGCTTAAAGGGTTGGACATCTACGCTGTATTTATTTTTTGCTTTTTGGCAAATGTCCTTGTCTTTCCCATGATGATGTTCTTTTTAGATAAAATCAATGTTTATTTTACACGTTGGCACTTCTATAAAAAATCGGCTTTATTCGTTGCAAGAAGGGCAAAAATGGGTTCTGGCGATAAAATCAAAAAATTTGGCTTTTTTGGGTTGATTTTCTTCGTAATGATACCACTCCCAGGTACTGGTGTTTATGCAGGTAGCATAGCTACTTATCTATTCAAAATTGAGAGGCAAAAGGCTTTTTGGGCCAATGCTATTGGTATCTTTTTGTCCTCGGTCATTGTATGGTTGGCTACCCTTGCCTCCATGCAGGTAATTTAGTTAGATCCTTTAAATAAAGGGTCTTTAAAAGAAAACTAAAAATCAAACTTAAGCTGATAGGAAACGGTCTCATTCTCTTTTTTGGGCTGCTCCTTTTTTTCCGTATTTAAATTGGATAGTGAAATCCCTAAAAGCCTTACAGAGTTCTGTAACCTTTCTTGGTACAACAACTCTTTTGCCGTCTCAAGAATAAGCTTTTTGTCCAATATAAAATAAGGCAAGGTTTTACTGCGGGTGTTTAAGGTAAAATCACTGTATTTTATTTTCAACGTTACCGTTTTTCCCGCTATTTTGGATTTTTGAAGTCGTTTTTCCAGTTCACTGGCAATGTGTTCCAAGCGTTCCAACATGAATATTTCACTGCTCAAATTTTCGTTAAAGGTACGTTCCGCACCTACGGATTTTGGTATTCTATGGGGTTTCACGGGGCTGTTGTGAATGCCTCGTACCACTTGGAAATAATAGCTTCCGCTTTTACCAAAATGTTCCTCCAAAAAGGCAAGCGATTTTCCCTTTAGGTCCTTACCGGTAAAAATACCAAGGCCGTACATCTTGTCGGCCGTAACCTTTCCAACACCATAAAACTTCCGTATTTCCAATTCTTCCAAGAACCTTTGTACCTCCTCCGGGTTTACCGTTTTTTGTCCGTTTGGCTTGTTTACATCACTGGCCACCTTGGCAATGAACTTATTTATGGAAATACCTGCCGATGCATTTAGCCCTGTTTCCTTCAGGATTCTATCCCTAATTTCCTTGGCAATAAGAGTGGCTGAAGGATTCCCTTTTTTGTTCACAGTAACATCCAGATACGCTTCGTCCAACGATAATGGCTCTACCAAATCCGTATAATCATAAAATATGGACCTAATCTGTTTGGAAATTTCCTTGTAACGGTCAAAGCGAGGTTTTACGAAGATGAGGTCCGGACATTTTTTCTTGGCCAATATACCGCTCATGGCACTGCGTACCCCAAATCTTCTAGCCTCATAGCTTGCCGCCGAAACAACGCCGCGCAGCTCATTGCCACCCACGGCTACGGGCTTTTGCCTAAGATCAGGATTGTCCAACTGTTCTACGGAGGCATAAAATGCGTCCATATCCACGTGGATAATCTTTCGTAAAGGAAAATCATTGGACATCCTGTAAAATTAAGGTATATTTAATTTGATGTACCAAAACAAAAAAACTGCAATTATTCTTGGGGCTACCGGTCTTACCGGCGGTATACTTTTACAGCTTTTGCTGGAGGATGACCGATACGATAGAATAAAACTGTTCTCCAGAAATCGTGTAAATATTGTATCGGATAAGATCGAGGAACATATTGGGGATGTCCTAAACTTGGAAGGTTTTAAACCGAAATTTAAAGCAGACGAGGTATTTTGTTGCATAGGCACGACAAATTCCAAAACCCCGGACAAGGAACTGTACCATAAAATAGATTATGGAATTCCTGTTTCCGCCGCACAAATATGCAGCAAACAGGGTATCGAAAAACTTTTGGTCATTTCCGCTTTGGGTGCCGATCCGAATAGTTCCATTTTCTACAACAGGGTAAAGGGAGAAATGGAAGAAGCGGTATTAAAAATAGGGATATCGAAGACCTATATTTTACAGCCTTCCTTAATTTCCGGACCACGGGAAGAACGACGTCCTGGCGAGTGGCTGGCAAAGCAATTATTTAAGGTTTTAAATGTATTTATGGTGGGGCCATTGAGAAAATATCGGTCCATTCATCCCAAGGAAATAGCGATATGTATGCTGAAATTGGCCAATGGGGAAGAAGCAAGCGGAAGAATTACTTCGGATGAAATAAAAATAATCGCAAATCATGATTGAGATTGAACGTAAATTCTTGGTCAAGTCCATGCATTTTGTGGACAATGCGGTTTCAAGTACCAAAATCATTCAGGGATTTTTGAACACACACCCTGAAAGGACCGTGAGGATACGCATAAAAGAGGAGAAGGGTTTTTTGACGGTTAAGGGAAAATCGAACGAAACCGGGACCACCCGTTTTGAATGGGAGACTGAAATAGCGCATATCGATGCCCAAAAGTTGCTCCAACTATGTGAGAAGGGCGTTTTGGAGAAGACAAGGTATTTAGTGCCTTTTGAGGGTCACAATTTTGAAGTCGACGTATTCGATGGGGAGAACAAGGGTCTTATTTTGGCAGAAATCGAACTCACCACTGAAAGTGAACTATTCCAAAAGCCCCATTGGTTGGGGGAGGAAGTCACCGGAGATATTAAATATTACAATTCGCAATTAAGCAAACAACCTTTTAATACCTGGTAATATGAAGAATGTTCTTAAATTATTGGTACTGACGTTCATCTGTTCCTGTGGAAATCCAAGACAGCAGCTGGAAATGAATAGCGCCTTGGAAGAACCAACCAAAACCAGCGCAGAAATAAAAAAGGAATTGACGGATAAAGGCTATGAAATCTTCGATTATGTAGATGAGGATACCAAAGATACCGTGTTGATGCAGCAATATTTTATAGCGTTCTTAAAATCAGGACCTAACAGGAGCCAAACAAAGGAAGAAGCGGATAGTCTTCAGTCCTTACATTTGGCACATTTAGGCCGAATGTACGAACTGGGTTATGCCGATATCTCCGGGCCATTTGGGGATGACGGGGACATAAGGGGCATTACCATTTACAATACACCTACCCTTGAAATGGCCGATAGTCTTGCCAATATGGACCCTATGGTAAAGGCAGGCAGGCTGATTATTGAAATGCACCCTTGGTGGGCGGCCAAGGGATTTCCCTTACGATAGGACGTTGTTTAAAGTATTCTTTGCGTAAAAAATTAAGTCGTTTCCGTACGAGTGGTTTTGTATATAACCCAATCGGCCTTTTTTTGACCTACCTTTTTTCTGGTTTTGAATAGCTGTTTTACCAAATAGGGGACAGCGCCTACAAAGGAAAAAATCAAGCCTAAAACCAACACGGAATATCCATTTGAGAAAAGGTTTCCACTGGATAAAATCCCCAGGATTAAAACCGTGGACAAAGGAAAGGATAACGCCAGGATGTTAACGCCAAAAGTGGCATTAAAAGTTTTGTGCTTCTTTTTTATGTCCATTTCTTGGGAACCCACTACGGCAATGTGCGAAAAGGGCCAAAAGCTACAGGCACTTAGTCCAAATGAAAGCAGGACCAAAATATCCTGTTGAACCTCTACCTTGGCTATCAAAATAAATACTCCGGAAAGGATGCCAACAAAGCCGGCCCTTAAAAACAGAAGCGAAAAAATCTTATAAATCTGCTCTTTTTTTATTTTCACCGCCAAGCCTATGAACAATAGTACCAACGGTGTCATGATTACGCTAAGCCGGGTCAACGTATCGCTAATGAAAAATGGCAACGACTCCATTTTAAAACCAAAAAATACCAAAATCAAGGCAATGACTATAAAGATATTTACGGGTTCGGAGATCATTGCCATTGTCAAAGACTTCAATTTTGCAGCTCGTGATTGGTCTGTAATCGCTCGTTTGCTATAATACCAATTCATGGCCACCAAGTAGAGGATTATCAGTACAAAGACTTTATTGCCCAGGTCTGCCATTGCCGCCTTTGCCAAATAGGCCTCGCCCAAAAATTCCAAAACAAATGGAAAGCAGGAAAGTCCAGGTGCCAAGGAAGGAACCAACAACCTTGCCGTACGGTATTCCGGGGTGTCCCTCTTTATCCCGGTAAGGGGCATAAGGTAGGGGAACAACAAAAACAATAGGATGTTTAAGGCAAGTGCCAAAAATGGCAAAGAAAGCAGCGCCGCGTCAATTTGAACGCCCAATAGGGCAATAAAAATAGTAGCGGGCAAGGCAAGGTTTAAAATTATTTTCTTGATACCGGTCAATTCCTCCTTGGAACCAAATTTGAGCTTTAGGAGCAGACCAATGCCAATAAATAACAAAAAGGTAAACGTCTTTTGTAAAGTATAATCCATGTTTTTATGCTAATACGTCTGTAAGCGCCGCCGTAAATATTTTCATTTCGTCCATGGTGCCCATGCTCACACGGCACCAATTTTTACCCATAAATTCAAAGGCCCTGACCCCTACCTGTTTTTCAAGCATCTTATCGAGGAATAGTTTTCCGTTCATCTCTATGGGGAAAATGATAAAACTTGTATGGGAAGGCACGTAGTCATAGCCCAATTTTGTTAGGCTTTTGTATACATACTCCCTAGCCGCCGCATTTTTTTCTTGGGACATATTTTGGAACTCTTTGTCGTCCATACTCGCTAGAGCGGCAAAGATGGATGTATAGGATATTCCCATGCCGCCTCTGGTGATTTTCTGAATTTTTTCCAAGGTGGATTCCTGTGCCACGATATAACCAACCCGAAGCCCTGCCATGCCATGGATTTTTGAGAAGGTCCTCGCGATGATTACATCCTTTCCTTCGTTTATGAGGCTGACCATACTTTGTTTGGCGCCGTCCTCCAGGAATGCCAAGTAGGCCTCATCGACGAAAACAGGTACTTTTTCAGAAACCCTGGAACAGAAATCCAACAATTCTGTACTATCCGTAATACTACCGGTAGGATTGTTTGGGTTGCAGATGTACACAAGCTTCGTTTCAGAGTCGATGGCTTCTTCCATGGCCTTTAAATCGTGCGACCAGTCATCTTTCAATGGAACGGGCTTCCAACTTGCACCCGTGGCTTGGGCCACTTGCATCAAGGACATATAGGACGGGTCCGCGGATACGACATTGCCTCCGTTCAAGAACAGCACCATACCCGTTTTTTCCAGAAGATCTGAAGATCCAGGTCCCATCATGATATTTTTTGGACTTACCCCTTCTTCCGCGGCGATTTTATCGATTAAGTCGAACAGTTCCCGCCAGGCGTATCGGTTTCCTTTGGTAGCTACATTTTTGAGCGCTTCCACCGCTTTTGGCGATGGCCCATAAGGATTTTCGTTGGCGTTCAGCTTTGCCAAAAGTTTGGATTCTTTAGGAAATTCCTTGGGGATGAATTCCTTAAAAAAGGGACTATATAGGGCGTTGCCTTTGGCATCCAAAGGAATATAAGTTTTAGGCACTTCAGAAATACCTAAGTGGGGAAATAGCGTAATGCCTCCCGCTGTGAGCAATCCTGTCTTTAGCCAGTTTCTACGATTTAATTTTCCTGTTTCCATTAGTTCTATAGGGTTTAATTAGCTATAGAGACTAATTTAAAACTAGGCAGGTCCAAATCCTATCTTAATAATGTAAAAATCAGGCAGTTAAAATTTTACATGAATAATAATAGACTCATAAAACTATCAATATGACAATTAATGGGTCAAAAAACAGGGCTATTTTGCGAATATCCCATCCTTTTCAATCAAAGGGACATGGGTAAGGTTCTGTTCGTTGACGGAACCCTTTTCAAAGAGGAACTTCTTTTCATAAAGCTTGTTATCCGCATAATAGGTAACAAAAAACTCATTGTTAAGGCGCAGCACTTCTTCCTGTACAAGCTCCACTTTTTCAAAGGATTTGGCAGCTACGACCCCAATGGCATGCCGCATGGTGGAGGTTTTTACCTTTTCGTCATATCCCTTTGAAACGATCAGGGCCATTTCAATGGGCGTTTTCCTATTATTAATAATGTAAGCGTTCCAATCCTTGGACAGGAATTCATCGTTCCACTCGTAAACAAGGGCAATATACACGTCTTTGGCAATAGGTATTTCGATGTCTTTTTTCAAAAATATCCGTTATTTATCCGAAGAATTTTACATCCAATGCTTATAGGGAACTTTTGAATTGTTCCAAAAACCGAATATCGTTTTCACTCAACAAACGTATGTCACTGATCTGATGCAGCAAAAGGGCGATCCTATCTATACCCATTCCAAAGGCGAAGCCTGAATAGATTTCCGGGTCAATATTGCAGTTTTTAAGGACGTTTGGGTCAACCATCCCACAGCCCATAATCTCCAACCATCCGGTACCTTTGGTCATTTTATAATCGGTTTCGGTTTCCAGCCCCCAATAAACGTCAACTTCCGCACTGGGTTCGGTAAATGGAAAATAGGAGGGGCGTAACCGAATCTTGGACTTTCCAAAAAGTTCCGTGGTGAAGTACTGTAGCGTCTGTTTTAAATCGGCAAACGAGACATCCTTATCAATATATAGCCCTTCCACCTGATGAAAAAAACAATGGGACCTCGCCGATATTGCCTCGTTCCTATAAACCCTTCCAGGGGAAATCGTTCTAATGGGCGGTTTGTTGTTTTCCATATACCGCACTTGAACCGAGGAGGTATGAGTCCTGAGTAGAATATCCGGATTAGTTTGTACGAAAAAGGTGTCCTGCATATCGCGTGCAGGATGATACTCCGGTAGGTTCAGGGCCGTAAAATTGTGCCAATCATCCTCAATTTCAGGTCCTTCCGAAACATTGAACCCTATTCTTGAAAAAATATCTATAATCTTGTTCTTGACAATGGAAATGGGATGTCTTGCGCCCAATTCGGTGGGGTTACCGGGTCGCGTAAGATCGCCAAAAAGTTTTTCTTCGGATGCGTTTTGCTCCAAGGCCTGTTTCAAGAGCTCCACCTTTTCCGTAGCGGCCTGTTTTAATTGGTTGATGGTTTGGCCAAATTCCTTTTTTTGCTCGTTAGGAACATTCTTGAACTCTGCAAAAAAATCGTTCAAGACCCCTTTCTTGCCCAAATATTTTATTCTAAATGCCTCTACGGCATCCAGATTGTCAGTGGTGAAAGAGGATACTTCTGCAATTTGTTCCTTGATTTTATCAATCATAATGCTTGATTAAAGCCGCAAATTTAAAACTTTTAAAAAAGGTGGAATGTGTTTTTGGGGATTAAGATATGCAACCAAGGTAAATTGAAAGGAGTCAATCCAAATGATATATTTCCATAATTTCCTTTAGAATCCCCTCAAAATCGATATTCAGGTCAATGAGTTCCCCGGAGTGTACATTAAATACCCAGCCGTGCACCGTAAGTTCCCTTTGCCTATATGCTTTTTGTACCACCGCCGTTTTTATAAGGTTCACACACTGTTCCTGAACATTCAGCTCTACAAGTCGGTCGTATTTTTTTTCTTCATCCTCTATGGTGTTCAGTTCATCCTTATGGATTCTATACACATCTCGAATGCATCGCAACCATGGATTTAGTATGCCCAGATCGGCTGATTGCATAGCGGCTTTTACGCCTCCACATGCATAATGACCGCAGACTACAAGGTGACTTACCTTGAGATGCTCTACGGCATATTCCACTACGGACATGGTATTCAGGTCTATGTTAATGACCATATTGGCAATATTCCTATGAACGAAAACTTCACCGGGATTGAGCCCCATAAGTTCCTCTGCGGTAACCCGGCTATCGGCACAACCTATATATAAAAACTCCGGATTTTGGCCTTTCCCCAGTTCATTGAAGTAATTGGGCTTTAAGGATAATTTGTCCTGAATCCACTTTTTATTGTTCTCGAATATCCTGTCTAAATAGTTGGCAGCCATAGAAATTTATAATTCTTAGGAAAGTTAACCTATTCTTGTATGTAGCGGCCTATTAATTTTTCTTGACCAAGCCTTTCAAATGAATTTTTAGTAAAATTCAACGGCGCCAGAGGAGATATCGTACATGGCTCCTACAATCATTATTTCGCCATGTTCCTCCATTTCCGCGAGGACCCTACTACGCTGTCTGATATTTTCTATGGTGATTTCAACATTTTTTGCCGCTACCGCATCTACAAATTCCAGATTTTTGGAATTTCTTTTGCTTTCGTCAACGGGTTCCTTAACGGCAGCCACTGCAGGTTCTATTTTATTGATCAAAGCCGTGAGGTTTCCCAATCTGGCATGATCACAAGCCCCTTTTATGGCACCGCAACTCGTATGGCCCAAGACCACAATTAGCTTTGTCCCAGCCAATTTGCAGGCAAACTCCATACTCCCCAAAATATCCTCGTTCACAAAATTTCCGGCGATCCTAACACTGAAAATATCTCCCAATCCTTGATCAAAGACCAGTTCTGCGGATACCCTGGAGTCGATACAGCTTAAAATGGTAGCAAAGGGAAATTGTCCTTCGCTGGTATCGTTGACCTGCTCCAAAAGATTTCTGTTCGCTTTAAGGTTATTCTGAAAACGTTGATTGCCTTCCTTTAAAAATTGCAATGACTTTTGTGGGGTCATTGTCGCCTGTGTTTCTTTCGTATGGGCTTTCATTCTGATTTCTTCTTTTTAAGATTAAAAAATTCTATAAAACTGGTTGGATTCTCTACAATACCTCTTTCTGAAATAAGTTTTATATGAATGCTTCGTTCCTTGGCTTTTGTTTTAAAGTCCTCAAGGATTTCAATTATATCATTATCCAAATACTTGGTCTTTACAACATTTATTTCTAATAGGGTATTTTCAGATAGGTTGTCTAATTCCTTTAAAATTGCTCCTTTATTAAAGAAAGTGACTTCTTCGGCCAACGTCATCTTTACTATATTTTTACCATCATCCTTTTCTTCAATATGCAAAAAGTGAGAATTTTGATAACTCTTCAAAAGGATAACAACTATACCAACACCTAGTCCAAGACCAATACCAATCAAAAGGTCAGTAAAAATTATTCCGATTACAGTCACGAAAAATGGAATGGATTGTTTCCAGCCCAAATTGTACATCTTTTTAAACAATGAAGGTTTTGCCAGTTTATAACCAACAATGAATAATATGGCCGCTAGCACTGAAAGCGGAATCATGTTCAGGATTTTAGGGATAAGAATTACCGAGAACAAGAGGAAGAAACCGTGAATGATAGCGGAAAGTTTTGTTCTGCCGCCCGATTGAATGTTGGCAGAACTCCTAACGATCACTTGGGTAATGGGTAATCCCCCTATCAACCCAGAAATAATATTGCCCGTACCCTGTGCCAATAGCTCCCTGTTTGTTGGGGTTACATTTTTATGGGGATCCAGCTTATCCGTAGCTTCCACGCATAGTAAGGTTTCCAAACTGGCAACCAATGCTATAGTAAAGCCGGTCACCCAAATCTGTGGATTTGTAATCGCGGAAAAATTGGGAAAACTAAATTGCCCGAAGAAAGAGGCCGTATCCTCTGGAACCGGGACACTTACCAAATGTTCCTTTGAAATCCCAAACACTTCATGGTCCGCGGTAAGTACATAATAAATAATTCCTATGGCCACGGCTACCAATGGTCCTTGAATCAATTGGAATATTTTGGATTTTTTGGTCAGCACCTGGTCCCATAATATCAATATGGCCAATCCAATAATCGCGATAAGGGTCGCACCCGGACTAATGTTGTTAATCGTATTGACAATTTCGGAAAAGGTGTTTTCACCGTCTACCTGAAAAAATGCCCAATCCCCCTCAGGATCTGGATCATACCCAAAAAAATGGGGTATTTGTTTCAAGATGATAATGATACCGATACCCGTCAACATTCCCTTGATTACGGAGGAAGGAAAATAATATCCGATGATACCGGCCTTCAAGAGGCCAAAAATCAATTGAATGACACCGCCAATGACAACGGCTACCAAAAAGTTCTGATATCCGCCGAGCGCTCCTATCGCCGTTAATACAATGGCCGCCAGACCCGCCGCCGGTCCGCTAACACCAATATTGGAACCGCTTAGGGCGCCTACTACAATCCCGCCAATAATTCCCGCAATCAGGCCCGAGAATAAGGGTGCGCCACTTGCCAGGGCAATTCCCAAACAAAGGGGAAGTGCTACAAAGAATACCACGATACTCGCGGGTATATCGCTTTTTAAATGTTTGAACATGTTTTTTGAAATCTTTTAAAGTAGACCAAATAGGTGGTCAAGTGAATTTTTAAATCGTTATTTAACGGAAAGAAAATTTACACTTTTGGAGGAGGTAAGAATACTTCTTTAAAATTGGAAAGGATTAAACATGTATCATCTTTGGAGAAAGAATGTAATTTCCCAAATGCTAAAAAGGACATATCATTTTGAAGGTTGTTGTTTACAAAATGCTTTTCGGCAAACTCTATCGTGGTTTCATAATTTTCCTCTTCTTCATTAAAATCCATTACAATCTGTTCACCATCAAATAGCTCCATCAATGTGCCAATGGACGGAGCTAATATGGCAATCAATAAAGAAAATGACAAAAAGTAAACTACGAGTGATTTCAAATTTATTGGTCTGTTTTGACGAATATACTGAATATCTACTGAAGGTATATCTGTATGTCAGGTTTAATTGATTTTAAAAATCCTTTAAGACCTTAAGATCACTGGCAGGTATCCAACCCGTTTTGCCGTCGGCCAGCCTAATTTTTCGGTAGTCGTTGAGACTGTCCAGAACGTTTACCTTGGTGCCGGAGTGCAAGGTAAATATATCCTCACTAGAAGTATTGGGCTCCGAACGTACGTTCACCTCATCGGCAAAAATAATGGCGGGATTATCCGCCTGATAGGAACTGAACTCCACGGAAGCAAATACTATGAATACGATACAAAGGAACAATGCGATTAAACTTCCAATAAAGGCGAACCTTTTTCTAGTGGAATATTGATTGTAATAAAAGGCAATATAAAGGAGCACGAACAAAATCATGCAAAAAATGCTTGCGTAGGCCCATTGGTCAAAGGTTAACCGGGAGGTTATACTCTTATAAATGCGCGAAAGTCCGGTCTGGGGCAGCGTTTCTATGGCATCCAAGGTCATATTCTGGGCATAGGTCAGATTGGTTCGTACTTCTTGGTCGTCCGGATTCAACAAAAGCGATTTCTCGTAATAATAAATACTCTCCGGTATTTGGTTTAACTTGTAGTAGGCGTTCCCAAGGTTATAATACAAAGCTGCGGAGTGCTGATTGTTTTCCAAAATTTTATCGTACGCCTCAATAGCTTTTTCATACTCACCGTTGTTATAGGCTTCGGTAGCCTGATCAAACAAGTTGGTACCTTGTGAGTTCCCAAGGAATCCCATTAGTAGCATTAATATGGATAATTTTTTGATCATACCTACAATTGTTTATCCATTAAAGAAATTACCTCACTTGCCTTGTCGTAGTCCCTTTGCATTTCTACATTGGAGAATGGGCTATATCTGGCCGCCTCACAATTCTGTAGCAGTCCAATGAATTCGTTTATAGTTGTTTCCTCTATACCCTTTTTGTTCAAAAGTTGGGAAATTTTATCCTTACTGAATTCAGAGGTTTCTATTTTTAGCTTGGCTTTCAGGTAATTGTGCAGGGCACGTTCCAAAGCTATATAGAACGCATCTTTGTTGCCAAGTTCCTTTCGGGCTGCGGAAAGATATTTTCTGGCCAATTTATTGGCGCGCTTTATCTTATTTCCCACTACATCTTCCGCGATGGCATCCCTTTTCTTCCGTAGGATTATCGCTAAGGGAATTAACAGTAAGGGTAGAAGGAGCCATAAATAATACCGTGTGGACCCAAAGAAATAAGAGGTTCCCATATTCGTAAGATTGGGGGAAAGCTTTATAAAATTGAATTGGCTCCCCGTAGTCACCACCTGCTGTTTGTTCGTTTGACCAATGGCCGAGTTGGAGAGGCTTCCACTATTATTGGGCCCCTCAAGTACATTGATGATGATTTCGTCCGAATTTAAGGTCTCGTATCGTTCCGTCTTCGGATTAAAAAAGCTAAAGGATATAGAAGGGATGGGATACTTGCCCCTAAAAGAAGGTACGATCGTATAACTATTGCTCACTTTTCCCTGCATGCCGCTGAGGTTCGTGCGTACATCTTCGGTAAACTCCGGTTCATATACTTCCAATGAGCTTGGAAGTTCCGGTTCTGGAAGTTTGAAAAGCTTTAAATTTCCTTTACCGCTAACTTCAACGGTAGCCTGTAGGGATTCCGTCGCATTTAGTTCCGTTTTTGTTGTATTGACCGAAAAATCGAATTCACCCACAGCTCCGGTGAAATTTGCCGGTTGATTGGCGGTAGGAAGGCTTTTTACGTTTATTACCCTGTTGCCGGCCGAAACGGTTTTATTGGTTTGGGAATAGATCCTGCCCCCAAAAAAGTCCCTTCTACTGGTTGGAACGTCCACGGTGACGTCCAAGGACAAGGGTTCAATTTCCAATTTCCCAGTTTTTTGCGGATAGAGCACCACTCTTTTTAGAACAACATACCTGTAAGGTTTGCCTTGATAGGTACCATTTTGTGCCGTTAGCCTAGAAACTTTGATATCCTGACTCCAAAAGTTATTATAAGTAGGATTATCCAGAGGCTGATAATTGGAAACACTGATATTTGGGCTCACATAGAGTTTATATACCACACTTATGGCTTCGTTGAGGTATGGATTTGTTTTGGAAACCTCGGCCACGAGATGCAGGTTTTCATCGGCTACATCCTCTGCCGTCATCTGATCACTGGGCTTGTCCACAGCGGCCGTCACTTCTATTTCCTTTGGGAGAGATTTATAGGTTTTACCGGCAATAACGATGGTCGCCTGTTCAATAGTAAACTTTCCTTTGGCGGTGGGAGCCAAGGTATAGGAATAGGTTTTGGAATAGCTTCTTACACCATTGATCCAGGATGAACTTATGGATTGGGAAGGGCCCATTAAGACCCGGAACCCATTAAAATCCGGGGGATTGAAATTGTCCCCGTCCTTGTTCATGGTAAAATCTACACGAAGTCGCTCGTTCAATCCCAATTTTGGTTTGCTCAGCTGTATTTCAAAGGTAACGGCGTCGGCATCCTGCCCCTTCACTAAAAAGGAGAGAAAGAAAAAAGGAATTAGTATAATTAGCTTCTTGATCATGGACTCTTGCCTACCAGTCTTTTTCGTTCTTCACTTTTGCACCTTTTACCTTTTTGGCATCTATTTTCTCCTGAACCTGCTTTTCAGCGTTTTGCATCGCCCTTAAAAGGTTCTCTACCTGTTGCTTTGAGAGCTGGTTAGGTTTTCGTTGCGGTTGGTCCTGGGGTTGGTCGCCTTGCTCTGGTTTCTTGTTCTGCTCCTCTTTTTGGTCACCATCACCTTCTTTGTTCTCATCCTTCTTTTCGTCGCCCTTATCTCCCTCATTGCCATTTTCTCCCTGATCTTTGTTGTCCTGGTTTTGGTCCTCCTTATTGTCCCCGTCCTTATTTTGATCCTGGTCCTTTTTGTCCTCTTGGTCCTGCTGGTCCTTGTTCTCGTCGTTCTTGTCCTTGTTTTCCTCTTCCTCCTTTTTTTGCATTTCCTTGGCCAGGGCAAGATTGTATCGGGTTTCATCGTCCGTAGGGTCGTTTCTAAGGGCTTCCTTATAGGCTTCCACGGCTTTGGAGTAATCCTTACGTTTCATGAACACGTTGCCCATGTTGTGATAGGCCTTGTGTTTATCCTTTTTTGATGTGGCGACCTCCCCTGCTTCCTTAAACCTTCCAAAGGCTTCGCTATAGGTTTCGTTATTGTAATAGGCAGTTCCTAAATTATAAGGAGCGGCCACATTTTCGGGGCTTTTGGCAATGGCCTGTCTGTAATCTACTTCGGCCTGCACAAAATTATTTTCGGAAAGGTTCTTGTTCCCATCCCATGTTAGGTTGGTAGAGGTCCTTAAGGCCCTCTCCTTTTCCTTTGCATCCTCTTCCTGTGAAAAAACGGAAACGGAAATGAAAAGGAGCAAAAATGTATAGATCAATTTTCCCATTTTATTCCGGATGTTTTTCGTTAAACAAATTGAGTTTCTTCAACCATTTTGTCTTGCGGTCCAAGATAAAAATTTCCAAAAACAGGAACAATAATCCAGCCCCCAGAAACCATTGAAATTGGTCCTTGTATTCCGCAAATTGTTTGGCCTCAAACTCTTTTTTATCCATTTGCAGCAATTCTTCTTTGATGAACTCTACAGCGGCATCCGTATTGGAACCGTCAATGTAGGCGCCATTGCCCTCATTGGATATTTCGGTCAACACTTCCTCGTTCAGTTTGGTAATTACCACTAAGCCTTGCGCATCCTTCTTGAGGGATTCCATAACGCCATTTCTTTTTATGGGGATGACAGAACCCTTTTCAGACCCCACACCTATGGTATAGATGGTGATTCCCTCATCTACGGCCTCCTCAACGGCACTCATGGTGGAATCTTCCGAATGGTCTTCCCCATCCGAAATTATGAAAAGGACCCTGTTGGTCTGTTCCTCGTCATCGTAAAACGTAGTGGCCAATTCTATCGCCTCGTTGATGGCCGTTCCTTGCGACGTGAGCATGTCTGTGTTCATGCTTTGTAGAAACATTTTGGCGGCCCCATAATCCGTTGTAATAGGCAATTGCGGAAAGGCCTGACCTGCATACGCTATTATCCCGATCCTGTCACTGGCCAATTGGTTTATAATTTCCGACACCAGTCGTTTTGCTTTTTCCAACCTGTTTGGTGCGATGTCTTCCGCCAACATACTTTTTGAGACGTCCACGGCAAAAACGATGTCCACACCTTCTCTTTTAACAGTCTCCAGCTTGGTGCCAATTTTTGGATTTACAAGACCCATTATCAGGGCCGAAAGCCCCAAAAGAAAGAATATAAGCTTTAAGGTGCCTTTGTAATAGGATCTGCTAGGCGTCAATCGCTTTAATAATTTGGAATCCGCAAACTTTTTTTGGGTCCTTTTTTTCCAAATCAAAAGCAATAGAAATATGACTATGATCACCGGTATGATGAACAATAGATAAAAATATAATTTTTCGTCTAACTGAATCATTTTCTAAATAAAGCTTCTAAATACCGTATTTCTCAAAACCCATTCCAAAAGTAACAGGGCACCTGCAAGCAATACCAAAGGTCTAAATTTCTCCTCGTATCGGTAATATTTGAATTCTTCAATATCCGTTTTTTCTAGTTTATTAATCTCCTCATAGATTTCTTCCAAGGTCTCATTGTCCGTTGCCCTAAAATATTTTCCGCCCGTAACCTCGGCAATGTTTTTCAAAAGCTCCTCATCGATTTCTACTTGTCGCATCCCATACCTAAAGGAACCATCGGCATTATATGCTATGGGGGATAGGGCATTCCCATTGGTTCCCAGACCAATAGTGTAGGTTTTAATATCGAACTCTATGGCAAGATCTGCCGCGGTCTGAGGTTCGATAAACCCGGAATTGTTCACCCCGTCGGTCAGTAGAATAATGATCTTACTTTTTGCCTTGCTTTCCTTCAACCTGTTTACGGATGTGGCCAGACCCATTCCAATGGCCGTGCCATCCTCCAGTTGCCCATAGGTTATTTCGTTCAGTGCATTGAGCACGATGTTTTTGTCCGTGGTAATGGGTGTTTTCGTATACCCTTCACCCGCATAGGCCACCAAACCAATACGGTCATTGGGCCTTTTTTTGATAAAATCCGCAGCGACTTCCTTAAGGGCGGATAGGCGATTTGGTTTAAGGTCCCGTGCCAACATACTGGAAGAGACGTCTATGGCCATAACAATGTCGATACCCCTTGTAGTTTTGGTACGTGTGGATATATCTTCCGTTTGAGGCCTGGCCATGGCAATAATAATCGCACTTAGGGCCAAAAGCCTTAGGACAAAAAGCCCCGGTTTTAACTTTGGGAGAATACTTTTGTACTGAAAACTCTTGATCGTGGCTATTTTGAGGGCTGCGGTTTCTTCCTTACGTTTGAATATATACCATACCAACGCCAATGGCAGTGCTAAAAAAAGCCAAAAGAATTCCGGATTTGCAAATGATATATTATCTAACATTTAAACATCTGTTTTAACTTCTACAGTGGAAAGAATCCTATCCACAATATCCTGTGCGTAGGTGTCATCTTCCAACCAGGTAAGGATTACGTTCTGTTGGAATCCCTTGCCCCCAAAGAGTAGTACGGTGTACTCGCCCTTTACCAATTCTTTGGAATTTGGGACGGGAAAATCGCCGCTACCAAATACTTTGATACCTTTTACACCGCTAATGGTAGTGAACTCCTCCTGCTTTGTAATAATGTTCTTGGTACCTTGACTTTCAAAACCCTGAATGATCTGTTCAATGGTCTGCTCAAAGGGAGCTTCCATTTCTGGGTTCATGGTCACGGAAGTCGTCCCCACGGTAAAAAGTCCGATGGGGCTATGGTATGAAAATGCCTGAATATCCTGAATGTTGGCCTTTGCCTCCGGAGGCAGTTTCACTTCTTGCCGCACCAAGACTTTTGGGGTTTCCAAAATAATAGGGGGAAAACCATAGGAGCTGGAAATCCATTCCCCTTCCAATAATTCCTTGGTGGGGTGGCCAAGGACCGTATCCTTTAAATAGGTAAACCCGAATTTGAACCCAGCAATCAACACTCCCAGAACGATGACTCCTGCCAAGGTAGAAAGTCCAATAATGAGCTTTCTTTTCTGTTTTCTTCGGCCCAGTTCCTCCAAATATTCCGCTTGTTGCATCAATTCTTCTTCCGTTGGTTCAGGCAGGGCTTCGTGGGTTTTGACCACGATCTGCTCCACCAATTTTCGGTCCTGCTCCGCTACGGAGGTGGAAGGTTTGGTCCTGGCGAACTTTACCAGATCCGCCGTCTGAAGTATGTTCCTAAACTGTTGGATGGTATCCTTGTCCAACTGCAATTCCCCGGAATCGCTCAAGAGTTCCAAGCGTTCTATTAACTGGCCCGTAGTACTTTCCAGAGCGGCTACATGTGCCTCTTCTTCCAAATAGGCACGAACGATCGTCGTTAATTCCGAATAGTATTCCTTGAACTCATCCTGGATTAAGTATTTGGAATTTTCAAGTCGCTTCAACTCCAAAAGCGCCCTGTCGTAGGGAGGTAACAAGGCTTCTTTTTCTTCTTGGGTCAAAGGCTTTTTCCGTAGTACGAACCAATAAAAAAGTCCGCCAAGTACCAATAGTACCAATAGCCCAATAACCACGTACTTCCACCATCCCATATAACTTTTCTCTACATTGATGAGGGGTTTAATGTCGTACATCTTCTGGGCAATGGTATCCACCGGAACCGTTTCTACATGGATCATTGTGCTATCCGTAAAATAGCCTATGCCATTGATTTCAATGCGTTGGGTGGGCAGTTTATAGGAACCGGAATCGAATTGTGTAAGTGCATATATTTTTTGGAGGGTAAGCCTGTCGTTTTTTCGTGTGGTATCCGTTGCGAACGCCTCTACTGTTTCCAGCGGGGAAAAGGTCTGACCTTCCGGAAAGATTACCTGATCGGTAGAATCCACTTCCACGGAAACCTTCCATTGGACCTGTTCCCCAATTTTAATATACGTAGTGTCTACGGATGTCCTGATATTCCGATTTTCTTGGGCCTTTACGGTTGAAAGGGACAAAATAAGGCACACAAACGCCAGGAACCTTGCCATTCGCATTACTGGAAAATGTGTGGTTGAAATAATCCGCATTTTTTATCCTCTTCTTTTAAAATAGCCCAATAGCTTTTTTACATAGCTTTCGTCTACCCTGCAATCCAAAACCCCGCAACCCGATTTTGTAAAGGTTTCCTTGAAATAATTGACCCGATTCCTGTAGTATTCCGCATAGGAATTGCGCACTTTCTTGGATTGGGTATTGATCAATTGCAATGCACCGGTCTCCGCATCAATCATTTGGACCAATCCTAGGTTTGGAATTTCTTCCTCGCGTTCGTCATATACCCGTATTCCCGTCACGTCATGTTTGTTGCCCGTAATTTTTAAGGTCTTCTCATAGTCGTCCGCAATAAAATCCGACAATACAAAAACGATCGCCTTTTTCTTCATTACATTGGTAAGGTATTTTAGGGCTTCGCCGATATCCGTTCTGTTGCTTTTAGGGGTAAATTCTAATAGCTCCCGTATGATTCGCAATACATGGGTCTTCCCCTTTTTTGGTGGGATGAAAAGTTCCACTTGGTCCGAAAATAAAAGTACCCCCACTTTATCGTTATTCTGTAAGGCACTAAAGGCCAATGTGGCCGATATTTCCGTAACTATTTCGTTTTTGAACTGATTTTTGGTGCCAAAAAATTCCGAACCGCTCACATCCACCATGAGCATCATGGTAAGTTCCCGTTCTTCCTCAAATACCTTTACAAAAGGCTCATTATACCGCGCGGTCACGTTCCAATCGATACTTCTAACATCGTCCCCAAATTGATACTGCCGTACCTCGCTAAAAGTCATACCCCTTCCCTTGAACGTAGAATGGTATTCCCCACCAAAAATATGGTCGGACAGACGGCGTGTCTTGATTTCAATCTTACGTACTTTTTTGAGTAATTCCTTGGTATCCATTTGGTCTAGTAAACAGTTTTCAGCAAGCAGTATTCAGTAGGGAACACAATATTGTGTACTGCCAACCGCATCTGCCAACCGCCCACTTTTAAGGTACTTCTATCTCGTTTACGATTTTGTTGATGATTTCCTCAGAAGTAATGTTTTCGGCCTCTGCCTCATAGGTAATGCCTATTCTATGCCTTAGAACATCGTGGACTACGGCCCTAACATCTTCCGGAACAACATAGCCCCTGCGTTTAATAAAGGCATAACATTTTGCCGCTACGCCTAAGTTGATACTTCCCCTGGGCGAGGCACCAAAACTGATAAGGGGCTTCAATTTTTCAAGGTTATATTTTTCAGGGTAACGGGTAGCGAAAATAATGTCGAGAATGTATTTTTCAATTTTTTCGTCCATGTATACTTCCCTAACGGCCTTTTGGGCACTCAAGATCTGATTTAAGGAAACCACGGGTTTTACGCTTTCAAATCCACCTAAAAGATTCTGGCGCATAATCAACTGTTCCTCGTTCATTTTGGGGTAGTCGATAACTGTTTTCAGCATAAAACGGTCAACCTGTGCTTCGGGCAAGGGATAGGTTCCTTCCTGTTCAACCGGGTTTTGCGTGGCCATAACTAGAAAAGGTTTGTCCAGAATAAAGGTTTCGTCACCTATGGTCACCTGTTTTTCCTGCATGGCCTCCAATAGGGCGGATTGTACCTTTGCGGGAGCCCTGTTGATTTCATCGGCCAAGACAAAATTGGCAAAAATGGGACCTTTTTTTATGGAGAAATCGTTCTCTTTTATATTGTAGATGAGTGTACCCACAACGTCTGCGGGAAGTAGATCTGGGGTAAACTGGATCCTACTGAAACTTCCCTTTACTGCCTTGGCCAAGGTGTTGATCGCCAAAGTCTTTGCCAGACCGGGAACACCTTCCAAAAGGATATGCCCCTGCCCCAACAGGCCAATCAGCAGGCGCTCAACCATGTGTTTCTGACCAACTATGACTTTGTTCATTTCAAGAACAAGTAAATCAATAAATGCGCTTTCCTGTGCTATTTTCTCATTGACCGCACTTATGTCTACAGTTGTATTTTCTTCCATGTATCAGATACTATTTCGCGAAATTTAGCTAAAAATTTAACAGTTGTGCAAATTGAAAATTAATTGGTTGAGTAGCTGTTAACGATTGGTTAAAAAATGGTAGAAGGCCCTATTTTTGTGAAGTATTTATGGTATTTCTTTTTAATTTAACTTCTTAATGAACAGCACTACGGAATATTCCAAAATTATTGCCGGTACCATGACCTGGGGCAAATGGGGGAAAAGACTTACAACCGATGAAATGGTATGCTTGATGAACCATTGCGTGGATCTTGGTATAACCACATTTGACCATGCGGATATCTATGGAGATTATACCACCGAGGCGGATTTTGGCGCGGCCTTTTCAAAAAGCGGCATACAAAGGGAAAACGTTCAATTTATCAGTAAATGCGGAATCCAGTTCAAGGTTGAATCCAGGAGCAACAAGGTAAAGCACTATGATTACGACAGTGAATATATCATTTGGTCCGTGGAGCAATCCTTACAGAAACTGAACACGGAGTATCTGGACCTGCTATTATTGCATAGACCGAGTCCCCTTATGGATCCGGAGGAGATTTCACTTGCTATATCCAAACTAAAACAGGAGGGAAAAATCAAGCAATTTGGGGTTTCCAATTTTAGCCCATCACAAATAAAATTATTGGAAACCAAAGTGAAGGTTGAAGGGAATCAAGTGGAATGCTCCCTTACCAGCAACGATGTTATGGATAACGGCACCCTTGATGATTGTATCATTAAAGGCCGTATGGTCATGGCATGGAGTCCGTTGGGCACGTATTTCAGAAAATCATCTGACCGTACCAATCGCATCCAAAAGATAATCGACCAATTGGCGCCAAAATATAATGCCACTGAAGACCAATTGTTGCTTGCCTGGGTATTACGACATCCGGCCGGCATCCGCCCCGTGGTTGGAACGGCCAACGAAGTCCGACTTGCCCTGGCGATCAAGGCCTTGGAAATCCAAATGGAATTGGAGGATTGGTTTCTTTTATTGGAAGCGAGCAATGGCAGTGAAGTAGCATAAAATTAAATATAATGGGAAAAACAGCATTTATTACTGGGGCGACCAGTGGCATTGGAAAGGCAACGGCAATGCATTTTGCGAATAACGGTATAAATCTGATCCTTTGTGGAAGGCGCGATAATCGGCTAAAAGGCCTTCAGGAAGAACTTTCGAGGAAGGTGAAAGTGCACACACTCTGTTTTGATGTAAGGGATAAGGAATCCGTGAAAAATGCGGTAGCGTCCCTGCCCGATGCTTTTTCAAAAATTGATATTCTAATCAACAACGCGGGGAACGCCCATGGCCTGGACCCCATTGAGGAAGGCTCTTTGGACGATTGGGATGCCATGATGGATATCAACGTGAAGGGCCTCCTTTATGTTTCCAAGGCCATTTTACCGCAAATGATCGAGAGAAAAGAAGGTCATATTATCAATATAGGTTCTACGGCAGGTAAGGAAGTGTATCCCAAAGGAAATGTCTATTGTGCCAGCAAGCATGCGGTAGATGCCATTAATCAGGGAATGCGCATCGACTTGAACCAATACGGTATTCGAGTAGGAGCCGTAAATCCCGGACTAGTAGAAACCGAATTCAGCAATGTTAGGTTCAAGGGCGACGAAGAACGTGCGCACAATGTCTACAAAGGTTTCCAGCCTTTAACTCCTGAAGACATCGCCGATATTATTCACTTTGTGGTAACAAGACCTTATCACGTAAATATTGCAGATCTCGTGGTAATGCCTACCGCCCAGGCATCTTCCACCATAGTCAATAAGCAGGTATGATCAATAAACGCCTACTTGTAAAAAACTTGCTCGCCCACAACGATGAAAATAGTTTTTACGACAAAAAGCGTTTTATTGCCATTGGGGAAAAGGAGGGAAAGGCCAAATTCCTGAAGCATGTTTGCGCCTTGGCAAACAGCAATCCAAAAAATAATTCTTTCATTGTTGTGGGTGTCGAGGATGAGGACAACACCATTGTGGGGGTGGATTTTTTCGATGATAGCAAGATTCAAAACTTAGTAAACGCCTACCTAGAAAACCCGCCCATTATTTCCTATGAGAACATTCCCTTTCCCCATTTAAAGGAGGGAAAGGTTGTTGGTCTGGTGACCATCAGGTCCATAGGGAAGGTATGTGCCCTGCGCAAGAATATATGGAAGTATTACGGGGGTTCCGTGTTTTTTAGGGAGGGCAGCATAAGTTTGCCCAAAGCCTATGGCGTAGAACTAAAGGACATAAATTCCAAAACCGTTGCAACCATAGAACAACATGCCAGAAACAACATAGAACTCACCTTGGACGGGGTCATCGATTTTTTGAACAATCGGCACAAGGACCTGGAAAGTGACTATAAAGTTTTTAAGGAACAATTTGTGGTATGTTGGGCAGGAAATACAAAAGTGGTAAAAGGCCAAACCTATTATTACAGGGTGGATATCGAATTGATTAACGAGCAGGTAAAGTTGTTTTATTCAGATTTGGATGAAGTAACCATCGATTATGACGACAATTCATTCTCCACCATGGAGTATGTGCATTTAGGATTGGGTTCCAAACAAAAATATTATCCCTTGGAAAAGGTGGTGATTCGTTTTAATGATAACGGCACCTATAAAATCGAGTCGAAATTATTGTTCGAACCGCCTCAATATGATAAAAAAACCTTGTTCCATGTCTATAACAGCAGCAAGTCCCTTATTTCAAAGATAAAGAACGACACGCCCCTGAATTCTATGGAAAACGAAGACCTTAATTATTTGGCCGATACTTTCCTAATTTGTTATTTGAACGGTTTTGAGGAAGCCCGTGATCAAATGGACCTGGCCAAGAACTTGGTAAAAAACAAGTACCCAAAAACGTACACTTCCTTAAAGGAGGCTTTGAGAATCCTGAGAAAGGTGAAATACAATTAATTAAACGTTCGTTATCCAATAATGGCCAAAGGGCTTTAAATAAAAGTCCTTGTTCCCGTTCAGGGTCATTGGATTACCTGTAAGCAGGTCTACAGATGCCTCCCCGGTAAGAATACCATTTGAAAGCAGCCAAGAAACATCTAGGGACTGTGAAACTTCGTCAAAGTTTGAAATCACCCAAATCGATTTTCCTGCATCTTTTCGTTTAAAAACAAAAATGTGAGGATTGGGGGTGTCATGGATGACGGTATTATTATGGTCCGCAAAGACTTCTTGGTCCTTACGTATAGCGATCATTTTTCGTAATGTTTTGTAAACAATACTGGCAGGTCCATTGGACGTATCAAGTTTTTTGACGACCTCCCAATCCTGTTTAGGTCTATTGACCCATCGGCTATCGTTTTTGAAATCTTCATCCTCCAGGAACGAATAGTCGTTCAAGGTCGCGATTTCGTCTCCGGCATAAATCAGCGGAATGCCGCCAAACGACAAAATGATGCCATGCATCATTATAATTTTATCCACGGCATAGGAGACGCTTATTTCGTTTTTTTGTTCAAGGGCGGATTCCAGACCCAAGAGTGATGCGGCACTTCCCGTGATACGCCCGTCCCCATTTTTTGGGTTATACATGAACATAAGGCCTTTTGCGGGCGACCACTCCAACCTGCCACAATAGTAATTGAGGATAAACTGTTTGTGGGGAAACGGTTCCCAACCCATTTCACGTACAAAATCGTCGTCATAGCCCAATCCAATATCATCATGGCAACGGATGTAATTGATCCAAGTACAATCAATGGGCTTATTGGGTACTCCATTTAGGCTACGGATCATCAAGGAACTTTTCTTGGTTGCGATGGAGTTCCATAAAAGTGCCATTAAGGAAGCATTGTAAGCTATTTCACACTCGTTTCCTTCAAACTGGTTCTCACCGAAGTATTTTAGGATATTGCGCGGTGCAACAATGGCTTCTGCCAAAAGAATGACTCCGGGAGCGATTACCTGTAGGCACATTCTAAAGAGTGAGATCAGGGTGTGTGCTTCGGGCAGGTTCTGGGAAATGGTACCCAGTTTTTTCCATAAAAAGGCCAGGGCATCAAATCGTATGACATCCACTCCCATGTTCGCAAGGGCCATGAGATTCCCCAGCATTTCCAAAAAAACTTCCGGGTTTCTATAGTTGAGGTCCCATTGATACTTATTGAAAACGGTCATTACCCATTTTTCCATCTCCGGGATATAGGTAAAGTTACCGGGAGCCGATTCCGGAAAGATTTCCGGTAAGTTTTTTTCGTATTCATCGGGAATAGACCTGTCGTCAAAAGTGTAATAATAATCCTGGTATTTTTTATGCCCCTTTTTGGCTTTCTTGGCCCATTCAAATTCATCCGAAGTATGGTTGACCACAAAGTCCAACATCAAGAAGATATTCTTTTCTCGGGCTTTTTGGGAAAGTTCCATAAAGTCTTCCCGGGTACCATATCTTGGGTCTATTTCATGATAGCTATTTACGGCATAGCCTCCATCGTTCTCTCCATTGGGCCTCGTTGTAATGGGCATTAAATGGAGAAAGTTCACCCCCAAATCCTGGAAATAGGGCAACCTGTCCTGTAAGCCCTTTAAGTCCTTGCTAAAACGATCCACATACAATTGCATGCCCACGAGTTTCTCGCTTTGGTACCAATTTCCCTCCTGCAATCGCTCCAAGTCCTGTTTTTTCAATGCTTCAGGGCGTTCTTTAAAGAGCAGCTCCAATTTTTCGGGAAGCTTTTTCGAGAAATATGAGGTATCAGACGCTGGATAAAGCGAAAAAAATAAGTCCTTAATATATGTGAGATTGGTATGGAACCTTTGATGGAATAATTCGGTGGGTGTTTTCTTGGCCTCTCCAAGTACCTTTTTGGAGGCCAATAATTGGTGCAAGGCAGCCTGGTTCATGCTAAAAATCTAATTGTTTTTGGGTTGGTAGGGATTCGATCGCGCCAAAATTGGTCGTTGTAATGGCACCGGCCTTGTTGGCCTTTGACACTATTTGGGTAAGTTCTTCCTCACTTTCCAGTAAGGTCTCCAAACTATCGTGTTCCGAAATCTGTTTCAACATACAACCTATAAAGGCATCCCCTGCTCCGGTCGTGTCCACAGGGGTCACCTCAATGCTTGGGATCGTTTTTCGAAAGTGTTTGGTGCTCAACAAAGTGCCTTCTTTGCCCAAGGTCACTACAATGATGGCCACTCCGGTGTCATGGAGAAAGGCGCAGGCTTCGTCCATTTCCCTTTTCCCCGTAAGTAACCGTGCCTCTTCCAGACTGAATTTACCAAGATGTGATTTTTGTATAAAGGGCATGCATTTTTTTATAAAGGCCTCCTCTTTGTTCTTCCAAAGATCTTCCCGGTAATTGGGGTCAAAACTTATGAAGGAGTCTTTGGTAAGGGCATCAAAAAAATAGCGGTTATAGGCTTCTTCCAAATTTCCGCCCAGCATGGCCGTAGCCGCCCCAAAATGGACCATGTTGTTCTTGAAATCCTTTTTTAGGGAAGAGTCGTATTTCAACTCCTTGTCCGCACCTCGACTAAAAACAAAATCGCGCTCACCATCCTCATCAATGGATACAAAGGCCAAGGTGGTAAATACTTCGGATTTCTGGGCCATGGAGGTATCCACTTTGTTCTCTTCGAGAATGTTCAACAAAAAATCCCCAAAGGGATCATCCCCCACACAGCCTACGAACACACTTTTGCCTTCCAATTTGCTAATGGCACAGGCCACATTGGCCGGGGCACCGCCCGCCTTTTTTGTAAATTCCTTAGCTACCGATAAGTTTTTGCCTTGGTTTTCGGCCACAAAATCTATGAGTAGTTCACCGATGCAAAATACTTTCTTCATTTATTCATTGTATTGATGGACGTTCATTGCACAAAGCATTAAATTCCTTTTTAACCAAGGGCCTTTTCATAGTTCACTCTTCAAGTATTCAGGTCTGCTACTATTACAAAACGTCATCGTGGTTTGGAAATTTGGATTTCTAAGGTAATCAGAAAAAATAGCTTCAAGTATATTTTATTGTGAATAATTGAATATGGAAGGTTTGTTCACCAAATAAAACCAATTTTTTCTGGGGAATCACTGGTTAGAAGGATACTATTTTTTGCGGGGATTCCATTTAATCCCTACCTTTTTACGGCAATTAAAAACCTAAGAAAATGGGACTATTCGATGAGATAAAGAAGAAACTGAGCCATGAGTTCATAGATATTGTGGAATGGCTGGATTCCGGTAACGACACCATTGTCCATAGATTTGAACGCTATCAGAATGAAATAAAGAACAATGCCCAGTTGATCGTTAGGGAAGGCCAGACCGCTGTATTTGTCAACGAGGGTCAGTTGGCAGACGTCTTTACCCCGGGCACATATACGCTGAATACTAAAAACCTTCCCATTTTGACCACCCTAAAAGGATGGAAATATGGTTTTGATAGCCCTTTCAAGGCCGAGGTATATTTTGTAAATACCCGATTGTTCACCGATGAAAAATGGGGCACCAAAAATCCTTTCATGCTCAGTGACGATCGTTTTGGTTTGGTTGAAATCAGGGCTTTTGGAACGTACAGTTTCCGAATTAACGACCCCGGAAAGTTCGTGGTGGATGTTGTAGGAACCGATGGCAATTTCACCAATTATGAGGTGAACGAACACCTAAAGAGCCTTATCGTTACGCGGTTTACGGATACCGTTGGCGAGGCCAATCTTCCCATAGAACTCTATGCCGCTAATACCAGCGAACTATCCGAAACTTGCCAAGAGGTCATGCAGCCTGAATTCAATAGGGTGGGAATTGAATTGGAAAGGTTCTATATTGAGAATGTTTCCATGCCGGAAGAGCTTAAAAAGGAAATCTTTGAATACAGCCGATTGGATAAATTGGATATGGCCAAACTCTCACAGTTCAAGGCCGCTAAGGCCATGGAAGCGGCAGCGAAGAACGAAGGCGGAACGGCCGGTGCCGGAATGGGTATGGGAATGGGCTTTGTTTTGGCTCAACAAATGGGTAACATGATGGGTCAGAACATGGGGCAACCTATGGGAGGTCAGGTACAACAGGCACCTTCCGGACCACCACCGATCCCTGCCCAAACAAATTATTTCTATGCATTGAACGGGCAACAGGCAGGGCCGGTTACCTTTGATAGATTAAAGGAACTCTTTGCCGGCAGGACCATCAATAGGGACACCCTTGTTTGGAAACAGGGTATGGACAATTGGGCTTCGTTAAAGGAGATAGAAGAGCTCAAATCCTTTTTAGGAGGAAATACGCCACCGCCTCTACCATCGGCTTAAAGTCCCAATTAAATTCGTACGGTTTCACTTGGTTAAATAAGTGACACTATTGCTATGGAAGATATTCAACGGTCAGAACTCAAAAAGGCATGCGCCAACTGTGGTGCGGAACTTAAATTTAAGCCAGGTTCCCACCAGCTGACCTGTGAATATTGTGGTTACGAGGAGTTCATAGAACAATCCAAAAGTAGTTTTGAGGAACTGGAATTGGCCCATTACCTAAAAGTTGTTGGGGAAAATGCCTATACAGAGACCATTGAACTGCTTCATTGCAAAAATTGTGGGGCCAATCAGCATGTGGAAGAAAATTATAAATCGCTTGACTGTGTCTATTGCGGGGAACCCTTGATCCGGGAGGATGTTGAAGTGGAGGGGTGGATTACGCCAGGAGCCTTGGTTCCCTTTCAACTGGACGCAAAAAAGGCCCGAAGTATCTTTAGGACATGGGTGGGTAGTCTTTGGTTTGCGCCCAATAAACTCAAAAAGGCAGCGTTGGATCCGGAGGGTTTACATGGATTGTATGTTCCTTACTGGACCTTTGATGCCAACCTGTATGCCTCTTACCAAGGGCAACGGGGCGATTATTATTATGAGACCCAAACCTATAATAGCGATAAGGGAAAGCGGACGCGTCAGGTACGAAAGACCCGCTGGACCTATGCCTCGGGCACGGTGAATGGTTTTGTGGACGATATTCTGATCAATGCATCCCAACGGAAAAGAAAGGATATTCCCCAAAAAGTAGCCTTTTGGAACTTGAAGGACCTGGTCGTTTTCAATACCAAGTATTTATCGGGATTTGTAACCGAAAAATATTCGGTATCCCTCAAGGAAGGACACCATCAATCCTTTCAAGAAGCCAAAAACATCGCCTATAATTGGATTAGAAGGGATATTGGAGGGGATACACAACGCATTGCCCATGCGGATATCAAGCTTTCGAAAGAAACTTTCAAACATGTATTATTACCTATTTACATCAGTTCATATCGTTATTCAGGTACCGAGTACAATTTTTATATCAATGGGCAAACCGGCACGGTGAGTGGAAGCAGGCCGTATTCCTTTTGGAAAATTTTCTTTTTAGTGCTCTTTATCCTTGTGTTGATTGCAGTATTTGCGATTTTTGCAAAATGACATTACAAAGAACCCTCGTTATTGGGGATATCCATTCTGGATTAAGGGCGTTAAAGGATTTATTGGTCAGGGCAAAGGTCACTCGGGAAGACACCTTGATTTTTTTGGGCGATTATATAGATGCGTGGAGCGATGCCGTCGCTACCGTTGATTTTTTATTAGAATTAAGAAAAACACATAACTGCATTTTTCTCCGAGGAAATCATGACGAACTCTGTTATGAATGGCTTACGGAGGGAAGGGATAACCCAACCTGGTTCATGCACGGGGGTAGGGCTACTGCGGAGTCTTATGCCAAAGCGGATGACCGAACCAAAAAAACACATATTTCGTTCTACGAAAGTTTGGAGAACTATCATTTAAACGAGGACAACAAACTTTTTCTTCATGCAGGCTTTACCCACTTAAAGGGTATCGACCATGAATACTTTACCAAATCTTTTTATTGGGACCGAACTCTCTGGGAACTGGCCTTATCCTTAAATCCGGATTTGGACAAAAATCACGAGCGTTACCCGCAAAGGCTCGTTCATTATGAGGAAATTTATATCGGTCATACGCCTGTGACCAGAATGGGCAAGACCACACCTCAGAATGGAGCAAATGTTTGGAATATAGATACAGGCGCCGCCTTCAAAGGACCGTTGACAGCGCTGGATATCCATACAAAGGAATTTTGGCAGAGCGATCCTGTCCATACCTATTATCCGGGCGAAAAGGGTCGAAACGGAAAATGAATTTGATTTTAACGGTAAATCATTATATTATTGACGAAATTTGATAAAAAATAAAACATGGCGGAGAAAAATATTCGATTGGAAGTAATGCAGGCATTGGAGCCTAAAGTCGCTGGTTTTATGGACACTTTTCTAGTTCCTATTGAAAAGATATGGCAACCCAGTGATTTTTTGCCTGATTCCGAAGAAGAAGGATTCTTGGAGAAAGTCAAGGAGATTAGGGAGGAATCGAAGGAATTGGGATATGACTTTTGGGTAACCATGGTGGCAGATACGATTACGGAGGAAGCGCTGCCTACCTATGAATCTTGGTTGATGGACGTAGTGGGCATTGACCAACATGGGGATTTTAAGACCAATGGCTGGGCCAAATGGGTGCGCGCTTGGACGGGAGAGGAAAATAGACATGGCGATGTATTGAATAAATACTTGTATTTATCCGGAAGGGTAAATATGCGGGAAATAGAAATCACCACGCAGCATCTATTGACCGATGGCTTTGACATTGGGACGGATAGGGATCCGTACAAGAACTTTGTGTATACATCCTTTCAGGAATTGGCCACCAATATTTCCCACAAGCGAGTAGGGCAAATGGCTAAAAAGCAGGGAAACGCCTTATTGGGAAAGATGTGTACCATTATTGCAGGGGATGAGATGCGGCACCATTTGGCCTACAGGGAATTTGTGAAAGCGATTTTTGGTGAGGACCCCTCTGGAATGATGTTGGCTTTTGCCGATATGATGAAGAAAAAAATAGTAATGCCCGCCCATTTTTTGAGGGAATCTGGCGGAACTATTGGTACGGCGTTCGAGAATTTTTCCAATTGTGCCCAGCGTTTGGGTGTTTATACGGCCCAGGATTACGTGGATATCCTCAGAAAATTAAACGCATTTTGGGAATTAGAATCGGTTCGTTCCCTAAATGAAGAGGCCGAAAAGGCAAGGGACTATCTTATAAGCCTACCTGCCCGTTTGGAGCGTATTGCGGAACGCATGAAATTTCCTCAGGACCAATACCACTTTAAGTGGGTAGAGGCAAATGGAGCTTTATAATGGATAATAAAAAGTAAACTACCTAGGGGCAAGCCCACGAGTCATTCGTAGGAAACGACATTTAAATTTCGAGGAAAGCCTCTGAGTATTAAGCCCTTTGGCGGTGCGAATTAAAAAACCCCAACCGATTCGGTTGGGGTTTTTATCTAGGTTGGTTTGGTTATTACAATTTACCATGTTTGTGCTCTTCCTGCCACTTGAAAAGCTCCTTCCACTTACCTTCATAGCACATCTTAGCTTGCATGGGCCAAGAAGCCGGGTCATGTACCTGATAGCGTTTTCCGCCACCGTCCAACACTTTTTGACAATCGGCCACGGAAGATTCGGAGAGGGCCTTCCATGTTTTAATGCCCGCATCCTTGAACATGCCCTCAATTTTGGGCCCTATTCCTTCCACCACTTTGAGGTCGTCCTGTTTGATAGGTTTCCTAAAAATCGCCCTGGCAGTATCGGCATCAAAAGGTATGGAAGCTACCGCGGCACCTGCAGCGAAGGAGGAGGCAGAGGCCCCTAAATTGGTGGCCGATGCAGCTTTTTTATTACAAGCTTCGAGTTCGCCTCTTAATATTGCATTTTTATCCTCAAGGATTTTTATCTCCGCGGAATTATCTATAGTTGTATTTCCGGATTTACCAATTAGGTATCCCAATACTCCACAGATTGCGCCTACCAACAAAGGTATGAGCCAGCACCAGATATTCATAGTTTCAAAATTCATTTTTATAAAGTATTAATTATTAGTTGGTTTATTTGTTTAGGGTTACTACCGTTCTTCGGTTTTTGGCCTTGCCTTCTTCGGTGGCATTATCGGCAAGGGGTTCCGTTTGTCCCTTGGAAAATGTCCTGATTTTTTCTGCCAATATGCCATTTTCCATCAAATAATCTTTGGCAAAATTAGCCCGGTCCAGCCCAAGTTTCATGTTGGTCGCGGCCAATCCGGTATTATCGGTATGTCCGGTAATGCTTACGGTGGCATCCGCTACCTTATCGATGTACCTGGAAATATCGGCTACTTTCTGACGCTGTTCCGCATCCAGGCTGATGGAAGCTTCGGCTGTATTGAAATACAGGATCAAGGGATCGGCATTGATTTTATCGAATAAGGCCGAAAGTTCTTCATCAGCCGTCTCAGATTTCATGTCTATAGTATAGGCGACAGGCCCATAAAAAATGCCGTCTTTGGGAACCATTTCACCCCTCAATTCACTTTGGGTATTGATATGTACTGATGGAATACCTTGGTCCACCAAATGGTTTTTAACTGCATTCGCCCTGGCCAGGCCTAAATTAGGATATGCCGTGTTGTTCTCCTCTTCACTCGAATAATAGCCAATCACATTGATGACCTTACCGGTATTCTCAGAAAAATAATTCTGCAACTGGCCAATTCCCGTTCCAATCCCATTGGCCAACGGCATCAAAATACTTGGTGAGGAAACATTGAAATTGTAATTGTCGTTGATTTCATAGGAAAAATTGCCGTCGCTAAAGGCAAAAGGATAGGATGTTGATGCCACTTCTTTTGGAATAGCCGTTTCAATAGGCGGTTCCTCTACTGCTGTGGTCCCACATTCACTACAATGATTAATATAGAAATAGGTGCCGGCAATAATGGTAATCAACATCAACAATAGGTTGGTTGTCGTTTTACTCATAGTTCATGATAGTTTAGTGTTTGGTACCAATGTATTAAAAAAATCTTAATTTTTATGGGTTTTTTAATCCTTAATGCCTAGTAATCAACAATAAGCGGATTTCCATTTACACAGGTATTTTTCCCATTTGTACACTTGGGGTATACATTGGTATAAATCGGTTTTCACCAAAAATCTTTTTTCAAGAACTTACAAGTACAAATAATATGGTCGCTATTACTCCCAACAAGGTTTTGGCATTGTAATAGTCAGTTTCAATATTTGAGTTAGTTGGTTTAAGTAAAAGGCCCCATTCTTTTAATAGTTTTGGGGCTTTTTTTATCTGAATTATGGTCTGACTTTCGAATCATACACGATATAATTCCAATGATACAATGCTCCTTCCTATCCAGGGCTAAATCCATTATTTTAAGATGAATAAATAGAACAGTATGAAATGAGCCATAACAAGTCCTGATACTGACCAAGATGTCCTGATAGTCATCGGTAGGGCGAATTATATTGACCTATGAGAAACTATAAAACAAAAAAATGAAACCCTCATCGAGGGATTGATAATGATAAGTTAAATACCTATACTACATAAAATATTTAATTATCAAGCTATTAACCTTATTTTAAACGCATGAAAAGGCTAAAAAAGGGAATAATTGAAGTTCTAAAATTCCTGTGTATGTTCGTAATATTGGGTATTCAGACCATACTTCAAGGCAGTTGGTCATCAAATGGCCATAACCAAAAAGCGGCCTAAAATTGTTCAAAATCATAGGCCGCTGTTATTGTAGTGGAATGAACTACAAATCAAATCTTATGCCTTGGGCGAGCGGTAGTTCCGTGGTGTAATTAATCGTATTGGTCTGTCTTCTCATGTAGATTTTCCAGGCATCGGAACCGCTTTCCCTGCCGCCCCCGGTTTCTTTTTCCCCACCAAAGGCGCCGCCAATTTCGGCACCGGAGGTTCCAATATTTACGTTGGCGATACCGCAATCGCTACCTGCAACGGACAGGAATTTCTCCGCTTCCCGTAAATTATTGGTCATTATGGCCGACGAAAGGCCTTGGACGACACCATTCTGTAGTGCTATCGCGTTTTCAACATCCCCGTTATATTTCAGCAAATACAGTACGGGCGCGAACGTTTCATGTTGCACGATTTCAAAATCGTTTTTGGCTTCGGCGATGGCCGGCCTTACATAACAACCACTTTCATAGCCCTTGCCTTCAAGAACGCCACCTTCCACAATGACCTTGCCACCTTCTTGCACCACCTTGTCCAAAGCTTTGGAATAAAGGGCCACGGCATCCGTATCGATAAGCGGACCTACATGGTTGTTTTCATCCAAGGGGTTGCCTATGCGCAATTGTTTGTACGCAGAGACCAAGGCATCTTTTACGGTATCATATATGGATTCATGGATGATCAATCTTCGTGTGGAGGTACAGCGCTGACCAGCGGTACCTACGGCCCCAAAAACAGCCCCTATTACCGTCATCTTGATATCGGCATCGGGTGTTACGATAATAGCATTGTTTCCACCCAATTCCAAGAGGGATTTACCCAATCTGGCGGCCACTGCTTGGGCCACTATTTTCCCCATTCGGATAGAACCGGTTGCAGATACCAAAGGTATTCTTTGATCATGGGTCATATACTCTCCCACTTTATAATCCCCATTGATGAGGCAAGAAATACCTTCAGGGAGCTTATTTTCCTTAAAGACCGAAGCAGCTATATTCTGACAGGCAATCCCGCATAAAGGTGTTTTTTCCGATGGTTTCCATACGCACACATCACCACAGACCCACGCCAGTGCCGTGTTCCAAGACCAAACCGCTACAGGAAAATTGAAGGCTGAAATTATACCCACTACCCCAAGGGCGTGATACTGTTCGTACATTCTATGACCGGGTCTCTCCGAATGCATTGTAAGACCGTGTAGCTGTCTGGAGAGGCCTACCGCAAAATCACAGATGTCTATCATCTCTTGAACTTCGCCCAAACCTTCTTGGTAGCTCTTACCCATTTCATAGGAAACCAGTTTTCCTAAGGGCTCCTTCAATTCCCGAAGTTTGTTGCCAAATTGACGTACAATTTCCCCACGCTGCGGTGCGGGCATTTTTCTCCAAAATTTAAACGCCTCCGTTGCCTTTTCCATGACCTTTTCATAGTCCTCTTTGGATGTTGAGGTAACCTTGGCTATCAATGACCCGTCAACAGGTGAATAAGATGCTATTTCACTTCCCGAAGCAAAATTTTCCAAACCCGTGGATGTGCCGTCGTTAATCTCTTTGATACCTAAAGCAGATAGGGCATCGTCTATACCAAATTGTTTCGCTATTTCTGACATTTATAACTTTTTTAACCTCTATTGTTATATTTAAGCAAAAGTACAAAGAATAGTTTGCTCTTTACAAATCAAACTTCACCAGGCACCATACGATAATTCCCAACAAGGCCGGAAGTCCCTGAACATAAAATATTTTTTTGGAAACGGTGAGGGCCCCATATAGCCCGGCGATTAGCACACAGGCCAAAAAGAAGAGAGCGACATTGACGGACCAAATTGGAGAGGTTATGATCAAGGACCAAAATAGGCCAGCGGCCAGGAAGCCATTGTACAAACCCTGATTTGCCGCCATACTTTTTGTGGGTTCGAACAAATCCGAAGGAAAATTCCTGAAGACCTTTCTGGCCTTGGTCGTCCAAGCGAACATTTCCAGCCAAAGAAAGTAACAGTGCAAAAGCGCCACTAGAAAGGTGACTATTTGGGCAACCAATACCATTACTCTTCCTTGGCCATAAATCGTTCATCCACGGGCATTACGGTACCGCACTTATCACAAGTTCTTAACGCTTCGGAACTATAGAAATGCTTAAAGTGGGCCAAAAAGTCTTTCTCTATGTCATGCAAGGTAAAATAGGCTTCATAGAGTTTATGGTTGCAATTATCACAAAACCACAATAAACCGTCATCAACGTTCATATGCGCCCGTTTTCGTTCTATAACGAGTCCAATGGAATTCTCATGCCTAACAGGCGAATGTGGAATCTTGGCCGGATGTAGATACATGTCGCCAGGACCTAGTTTCATGGTCTTTTTCTGACCATCCTCCTGTATATGGACTTCAATATGTCCTTCTAACTGATAAAAAAGCTCCTCGGTTTCATTGTAGTGGTAATCCTTTCTGGCATTTGGGCCCGCCACTACCATGACAATGTAATCACCTGCATCCTTGTAAAGATTTTTATTGCCCACCGGGGGTTTTAAGTTTTGTCTATTTTCCTCGATCCATTGATTAAGGTTAAAAGGAGGTTTTATACCCATGATCATTGTTTTTCTAAAGGTAAAAAAAGTGGCGTACTTAATCCCGGAATATGCATTAGAAAAGCTGTTACAGCTAAAAATCGCTTCAAAATAAAACACTGCGCTGTGTTTTCAATTTTACCATAGCGGTGCCATGCTAAAATTTTCAAACCACTTTATTTTATTGAGCTTTTCACCTTCACGACGCTTACCTAATGCATGTTACGGGTTAATCCGGTTCGGCAAAAAAAACCCTTGCACGAGCAAGGGTTCCGTGGAAAAATCAAATCAATAATAACCTTATCTAACAAAAATTTGTGTGAAGTATAGCTCCCCTTCTTCGTCAGGGAGGATACTCAAAGCGGAATGGGTGTAATCCCCTTCCAAATTTTTTCTATGGTTTGGGCTGTCCAACCAAGCCTCAAAAGCTTCCATAACCGTGTCATAATCCTTGGCTACATTTTCAGAAACATCGCTTGCCCCAGTTTTATCGGATATGCTCTTGGCCCTTTGTCCAAAGTGCGCATGGCTTGTCTGTCCTTTATCGATCATGTACTTTGTATGCTCTTTGGCATAATAGTAGGTAACACTTTCAAATTGAAGTTCGTTCAGACCTAAAGATAATCTGTGTTCGTTCACCAAATCAAAAAGCTCGTTTTCCTGTGCCGTTTGTATATTGGAGGCAACGGATATGCTCAAATTACTTTGTTCTTCCTTTCCTACATATGCGTCCTTTGAACAGGATTGAAATACCACTAGGCCCAATGTATAGCATATTATTGTAATTGTTCTCATTCCGGGGGTTTTGTATTCAATGGGACAAAGGTATCCTCAAAGGAATCTTAAAACCTTATTTTATCTGTATGCTGAACAACAAATTCGATTATACGACAAAGTTTGCAGAATCGACGATTATCGACCAATTACATATTTTTTTTGCCGATCATACATAGCCTTTACCGGTCAACGTATCGTGTTTATAGGATTTTGGAAGGCAGCTATTCCAGGTAGAAAAGCTGTGTGTAGTAGTATTCACCTTGGGCATTCCTTTTAACACTGACCGCCGTATGGCTAAATTCGCCCTCCATAGTTTTTTTATGGCTGCTACTTTGATACCATCCCTCAAAGGCTTCCATGGCCGTATCATATTCCTTGGCCACATTTTCGGCGACCATCTTTACAGTTATTTCAGAATTAATACTGGATGCCCTGGCGCTAAAATTGTCATGGCTTAAACTACCTTTTGAGATCATATAGTCCGTATGCTTGTTTGCATACTTGTAGGCGATTTCGCTGAACTCGAGTTGGTTAAGGCCCAACGAGGCCCTATGTTCGTTGACAACGGCTAGAACCTCCTGTTCCAGGATTACGTTGTTTTCAGCTTCCTCAATGATGGTGTCGTCCTGTAATGGCTCCGCCGTACACGAAAAAAGCAAAACAAACAACACTGGGATAGCTAATAGCGATCTCATTTTCATATAGTGTTCTCTTTGCAAGCAGGCCGTTCAGGATAGCTTTGTAGGAAAGTAAGATAGGGGTTCTGTTCTCGTGTTGATTGGGGAAATCAACAATGTAATATTAATTAAAATAGATTTCGGTCATGTTAAAATCTATCTGTTTTTCGACCAAATGCCTAGAATTTGGGAGAAAATGTATTTGGTCGGGAGTATGTTGTTTTTGGTCGATAAAGGGGAGTTATTCAGTCATGTTACTTTGCAGTACATTATCAAAAAGGAAGGTACCAATCTCTATTAAAGGGACGTACAGAACGGAATTGGTCTTCATTTCTTGGCTAGGCAATTCAAAATTGCCGTTAAGTCGCTCTATGAAAACCAGAAGCGCTCCTAAGATTACGGCTACTTTTAGTATACCAAAAAGGGCTCCTGCCAGTTTATTCAAGATGCCCAACATGGCTATATCGACGATTTTAGTCAGAATTTTTCCTAGCACATGCACGACCAGCACGATGATGATAAAGGTGATGATCAAGGATGCGATATTGATGAACTTTTCATCCCAGTCCATCCTTTGGGATAAATAATCACCTGCGATATACGAAAAATGGATAGCTCCATAAATACCGGCAATAAGGGCCAGAATAGCGGCAATCTCTAATAAAAGTCCATTGCTGAGACCTTTCCAAAGACCCCATAAAAGCAATAGACCCAATACAATGTCCAAAAAATTCATTTCAGCAATTTGAACAAATATAAAACTTTAGATTAGTACCTTTATGACTTTGATTTACAAGAGGAATCTTATAAAAAATAATATGGCCAGGGACACTTTGTTGAAGGAACGATGGGAACTATTGGTACAGAAATTGTCCAATAGATTTTCTGATGGAGACCCATTGGAACTGGATGCCATCATTTACCTTGTAGGTGTACAGGAGCTGGGGCAATATCACAGAAAGTATAAGAAGGATGATAAACTAGATTTGATGCATATCGCCATCTGCAGGTTATTGGAGCCCTATGGATATTACGAATTTGATTTTTTTGATGACGACGGATGGCCCCATTACAAGATCAAGGAGAGTCTTCCTCCCTTAAAAGCCGGGGAACAGGCCGTTTTGATGAAGGAAGCTATTGTCGATTATTTTTTGGAGAAGGAATTTATCCACTAAATGAAACCCTCATCGAGGGATTTGTTGTTGTATGTTAAATACCTGTACAACAGTAAATGGTTAAAATTAATCTTTTAATCCCATTTAAGACATGTGAAAAAACCCAGCTATTACGCCGTTATCTTTACTTCCATCCGCACTGAAGGGGATCATGGTTATTCTGAAATGGCAAAAACCATGGAAGACCTGGCCAAGACCCAACCCGGATATTTGGGCATAGAGAGTGCTAGGGAGGAAATTGGCATAACCGTTAGCTACTGGGAAAGTCTGGAAGCCATTGCCAATTGGAGAAAAAATTCTGAACACGTACTTGCTCAATCCAAAGGAATAAAAGACTGGTACCAAAACTACACGGTTCGAATTTGTAAGGTGGAACGCGAATATTCCTGGGAGAAATCCGTCTAGTGAAAGAAACCGCTTTTTTACCTTCCTTTGAAAACTGGCCAAATCCTAGTATCTTTCTCCAAACATGCCGAAGAGGCCATAATTAAATTCAATTGATTTTATGGGAGCTTATATAATATCGTTAGATCAGGGAACGACGAGTTCTCGTGCGTTGTTGGTAGATGAGCAAGGGAGGATCCAGGGGATGGTTCAGAAAGAGTTCAAACAGATTTTTCCTAAATCGGGCTGGGTGGAGCACGATGCCATTGAAATTCTGGAAACCCAGTTGGGCGTTTTAAAGGAGCTGATTTCCAATAATAAGGTCGATTTGGGCGATGTGAAGGCCATCGGTATAACCAACCAACGTGAAACTGCCGTGGTATGGGACAAAAATACGGGCAAACCCGTTTACAACGCCATAGTTTGGCAGGACAAAAGAACGGCGGGTATTTGCGAACATCTAAAAAAAGAAGGACTTACCGAACATGTAAGAAAAACTACGGGCTTGGTCATAGATTCTTATTTTTCGGGCACTAAGGTCAAATGGATTTTGGACAATGTGGAAGGTGCCAAAAAGAAAGCGGAAAATGGTGATTTGTTGTTCGGCACAATCGACTCCTGGCTGGTCTGGAATATGACCACGACCAAAAACCATTTCACGGACTATACCAACGCATCAAGAACCCTCTTGTATGATATTGTAAATCTACAATGGGACGATCGGCTATTAAGTGCCATGAATATTCCAAAAAGCATGTTGCCTGAAGTAAAACCCTCGGCATTCCATTTTGGGGATTTTGAAATCGACGGAGTTAAAATCCCCATAGCGGGGATTGCCGGGGACCAACAGGCAGCCTTGTTCGGACAGGGATGTTTTAAAAAGGGAACCGCAAAAAACACCTATGGGACTGGCTGTTTTATGCTGATGAACACTGGCGAGGAACCCCAATTTTCCAAAAATGGATTGTTGACCACCATTGCCTATGGTTTGGACGGTAAGGTGAACTACGCGTTGGAGGGGAGTATTTTCATTGCAGGGGCTGCCATACAATGGCTGCGTGACGGTTTGGAATTGATATCCGATGCCAAGGAAACCGAGGCACTTGCCAAATCTGTTGAAGGGGAAAGTTCGGTGTACGTGGTACCGGCCTTTGCCGGCCTTGGAGCACCTCATTGGGACATGTATGCCCGTGGTGCGATTTTCGGACTTACGAGGGATACGGGCAAGGCCCACTTGGCCAAAGCGACCTTGGAGTCACTTGCCTATCAGACAAAGGATATTTTAAAGGCCATGGAGGACGACTCAGATCTACAGTTGAAGAACTTACGGGTGGATGGTGGTGCCTGCGCCAACAACTATCTGATGCAGTTTCAGGCCGATATTTTGGATACCGAGGTACATCGCCCCGAAGTGATAGAGTCCACTGCTATGGGTGCCGCCTTTCTTGCGGGCATTCAGGTGGGACTTTGGTCCCAGTCCGATATCGATGAGAGTAGGCCCATGAACAGAATCTTCAAACCTCAATTTGATCGGGCAAAAAGAAGACGATTATATGCCCAATGGAAAAAGGCCGTGGATCGATCCAAGGCTTGGGAAGAGGAATAGGCCTGTTAATTTATCATTAAATTAAGAAGTAAGGCCGTACATACGGGTGCCTTACATAGTATCTTTAAGGAAGAAAGAAAGTTATGCAGCATATACAGTTTTCCAATTTAAACCGTGAGAAATATATTGAACGGTTAAAAACGGAATCTTTTGATTTGGTAATTATCGGAGGAGGGATTACCGGGGCCGGTATAGCCTTGGATGCCGCCTCCAGGGGTTTGAAGGTGGCCCTGTTGGAGAAAAACGATTTCGCATCAGGGACCAGTAGCAAATCCACCAAATTGATACACGGGGGCTTACGCTATTTAAAACAGTTCGATTTTTGGCTGGTCAAGGAAGTGGGATCTGAACGTGCCATCGTCCATAAATTGGCACCCCATTTGGTATTACCGGAAAAGATGCTTTTGCCCTTGATCGAGAATGGCTCTTATGGTAAGTGGTTGACGTCCATAGGACTAAAGGTCTACGATATTTTGGCCCAGGTGACCGGGGACGACAAACGGCAAATGTTGGAGAAAAAGGAGGCCCTAAAATTGGAGCCCCTTTTGCCTAAAAAGATATTGAATGGGGCTGGTTATTATGCCGAATATAGAACGGACGATGCCAGGCTCACCATCGAAAATATCAAGACCAGCCTTATGTTCGGGGCACAGGCACTTAACTACGCTTCGGTGACCGATTTTTTGTATAAAAATGAAAAGGTTGCCGGTGTAAAAGTACGGGATGAGATAAGCGCGACCGACTTCGAAATCAAGTCCAAATACGTAATCAGCGCTGCGGGCCCATGGGTAGACGACCTCAGGGTGCTCAACAATTCCAAAAAAGGAAAGCAATTGCATCTGACCAAAGGGGTCCATTTGGTATTTCCCTACGAGAAATTGCCCGTGAAGCAATCCGTTTATTTTGATATCCCCGATGGCCGAATGATGTTTGCTATCCCCCGAGGTAAAATTACGTATGTAGGTACTACGGATACCAATTATAACGACAACAAGGACAAAGTGCGTACGGATATTGCTGATGCCATCTACCTTATTTCGGCAGTGAACAATATGTTCCCGGACATTAATTTGGAACTGGATGATATCGTGTCCTCTTGGGCCGGACTCCGTCCTTTGATCCACGAGGAAGGGAAATCGGCCTCCGAACTCTCCAGGAAGGATGAAATATTTGTATCCGATACCGGACTTATTAGTATTGCAGGCGGAAAACTCACGGGCTACCGTAAAATGGCGGAACGTGTCGTTGACAGGGTTGTGGAGAAATTAAAATCCGAGGATGATACCGAGATTATAAAATGTTACACGGATAAGATTTCGCTCTGCGGAAACGACAACTTTAAGAAATACAAACATGTAAAAAAGTATATCGATTCGGTCTATGAACGTATCAAGCCCAATGGTTTTTCAAAACACGATGCCTGGTTTTTGGTAACGAATTATGGGGAGCAAACGGAATCCATTTTGGAACGGTATGAAAAACGCACGGAAAAGGACAACCCCACCAAGCTTGTTTTGGCCGAGTTGGAGTTTGGCATCCATAACGAAATGGTATTGAACCCTATGGATTTCTTCATTAGACGTACGGGAAGGCTCTATTTTGACATAGAGAGTATCACCCAATATATGGACCCGGTTCTTAAGGAATTCAAAAGGATTTTCAAAACGGAAGATGTCCAATTAAATACCTGGAGGGAAATCTTGGAAAGCGAGATTAAGGAGCATTCAGATTTTTCTTTGAATAGAACCTAATCCAACTTATCAGTCAAGGCGGCAAAAACCTTTTTGGCATTTTTATTTTCGTAGAGAACCTCGTAAACTGCGTCTATAATTGGAGTCTTTACCTTTTTCTTAAAATCGTTCTTGATTTGGTAGGCACTTTTGGTGGCGTAATACCCTTCGGCTACCATACTCATTTCCATTTGGGCGCTCTTTACGGTATAGCCTTTCCCGATCATGTTCCCAAACATTCGGTTTCTACTAAATGTGGAATATCCAGTAACTAAGAGGTCTCCCAAATAGGCAGATTGGTTTATGTTTCGGTCAATTTTATGGATGCGTTTGGTATACCGTTTCATTTCCCGGATGGCATTGCTCATCAATACACTTTGAAAGTTGTCACCATAACCTAAACCGTGGGCAATACCCGCTGCTATGGCATAAATGTTTTTGAGCATGGCGGCGTATTCCGTACCAATAATATCCTTGGTTATTTTAGTTTTTATGAAGTTGCTGGACAGGTTTTTGGCCACCATTTTGGCCTTTTTGGCATCGGCACAGGCAATGGTCAAATACGAAAGTCGTTCCATGGCCACCTCCTCGGCATGGCAGGGTCCCGTAATCACCCCAATATTTTCAAAGGGGATGTCATGGAAGTCATGAAAGTGTTCCCCAACGATTTTACCGGTTTCCGGAACAATACCTTTTATGGCGGAAAAAATGATTTTGTCCACTAAGGGCTTGCTAATTTTCTCCAATTCCTGCATCAAAAATGCGGAAGGAATGGCAAAAATGAGCACATCGGCATAGCTAACAATTTCATTGATGTCATCGGTCAAAAACAACTGTTCCGTCTTAAACTCAACGGAAGTAAGATAGTTGGGATTGTGTTTCTGGATTTTTAGGTAGCCAATGGCATCGGAGTTCCGCATATACCAGCCCACCATTTCCTGATTCGCGGTCAGCATCTTTACGATGGCCGTTGCCCAACTACCCCCGCCCAATACCGCAAATTTTACATCTTTCTTCATACCCTGAATTTAACGTCGCTAATTTACCAAATTATAAATAGGCTTTTGACCCTGTATATCAAAGGGTTTGTCAATTTGGCACGGTGCTTGTTTTCTTAAAGGTATTATTAAAAAGCAAGCTTATGAGAACGATAAAACTACTTTTTGGATATACATTTATGGCCACCCTGTTGGTTTCCTGTTATGCGGATGTCATTGTAGAGGATGCCTATATTGAAGAATCGGCCTTTAATACGGATCAGGTTTTACAGGCCTATGATCTTTGGTACGTGGATATCAATCAAACGCGAGGGAACGGGGAAGTGCCTTTTCTTCAGCGTGCCTTTACCGTAAGTTTTGACCGCGGTACCTTTTACGCCAACAACAATATCGTTGGGATTGGAAAGACCGGAAACGGATTTGGAATCGATGTCGGTTTTTACGACACCTATAGGGGCGTGGTTGAAATAGACCATGATGTAGACGGACTTTGGCTGATGGAGGTGTATGCCGTAAACAGTAGTACCTTAGAGTTTTATAGCCCAGTAACGGATACATCTTACATACTTAGAGGTTATCAAATTCGTAATTTTGATTATGACCAGTTATTTTATGACAACATCGATTACTTAATACAGGAATACGATGCTTGGGAAAAATCCTATACCAGTTTGGAAGGTGAACTGAACGATTTTGATGATGAGAACTTTCTTCAATTTCTACCTAATTTGTTTCGTTCATCGGTCGATGCACCGGGAACGGCCTTGGGCAGTCTGCAATGGGATTATGAAGGGAATTATCAGGTATATGACGTTGCCAACGATACTTCCCTAAAGACCCTGACTCTGGATTATGATTTTTTCGGTAATGATTATTTTGAGCTTTATGTAATAAATGATGGCACCATAGAATTATACCATCCAGATAGCGGAACCATTTATGAATTTAAGGGCAGGGGCTATCAGCAGTATTTAAAGACGGGTAAAGGTGCCGTCGCCAAGAAAAGAACAAAGACCTCCAATCCTACCATGGATGTGGTGAGGAAGCGAACAAAATAGATTTAGGTTGGTTAGTTGTTAAATACCATTTCCAATTTAAAAATGAGCCAATTTACTTGTTTATTTCCCCTATGCCTTCATTCTTTGTGAAAATTGCAAAGAACCCTGGCTATTTGTAATTTCCACGGCTTTGGCACAGAAATAATTAACAGTGCAAATTTTGGTTCATTCCTAAACTAGAAATGGTATAAAACCGCCGGAAGGATTCAAATCTCTGGCGGTTTTTTCTATACAAACAACAACTAACCTTCTATTTTCCCGGTATGGCTTCGGGCCAAGATTTTCTATATTGGGATACAGTATCCCCATAACTTTTGGCGAGGGACTCCGATTCTTCTGTGGAGTATATGTCCTTTGCTTTCTTGAAGAAATCCTCTTCTTCATCCTTTAAATGGTGCTCTACCTTATCCGCTAACTTTTGCATGGTGGCCAGCCAATGAGGGGAACTCATATCGGTATCGTCCAGTTCTTCAATGAGCTCGTCCATTTCATGGTGTTCTGCCATGCCGTGCCTGGCATCTTCCTGCATCTTATCGGAATCTATCAATGGAGAATAAAAATATCGCTCTTCCGCGACTTCATGTACTTCCAATTCCTTCTTCAATTCCTCCCAGATATCCCTTCTTTCCTCAGAATCTCCCGAAGTCTTGAGTATTTTGGAGCATAATTCCCGTTGGATATCATGGTCGTCCTTGATGGCTTTATAAATGTTCATTTCTAAATCTTTTTGGGGACTCCAACGTTGTTCACAAGTAAAAAGAGGAAAAAATTGGTGTCCGGATTAATATAGAGACAAGGTAAATTAAATTTATCCTTATGCTTACCTCCATAAAAGCAAAGATTAATTCTATTGCGTTTATACGCATTCTTTGTCGGACAATGGCAAGGGTCTATAGGCAAAGTATTGCATTACTTCTTCCAAGGCCAGGCGTAGTGCTTTATTGACAGGCACTATAATATTACCCAGACGGAAATCTATTTGGTTGAGTTGCATGTAGTATTCCGTAAAGATGGGAACTGACAAACCTTGTGTTATTTTTTCGGAGGCGGAAGCAAAGTTTTCGGCCTGTCCTTCTTTGATGACCTTGCACGTGGCAAGGCGCAGTTTGCCATATTTGTCCGTATTGGCGCCATAGCCAAACAGACGACAAATAAGTCCACGATATCGGTAGGTCTTACAATGCCCTTGGTCTATAATTGAAAGTGGTTTATAATTTACACATATGGTTGTTTGAAGTTCTCGAAGGGTTTGTAACATTTTATCGGCCTCGCCGGTCAAAAACAGGTGGAATGCCCATGGTAGAAACTCTAAGGGAGAGGCCTCAATATCAGGATATGTGCAACATCTGCCACAACCGGAAAGACATCTGATTGCTGTCGTATTTTGAAAAGCAGCCGTTTCCTGATCAAGTTGGTGGAACAACTTTTCCACCAAGCTCACTTTTTGCGGTAAGGTCATCGATTTTTCGCGCGAAGGTAGATTTAAAGTTGATCCGTTGCGATTTTTTGTTTCAATTTTAAATTACTGAAAAACAGTTGTTTAAAAAAATCAAATGGTCTCTCCAAACATCAACAAGTTATTGTCTGGATCCAAAAGGGAAAACTCTTTTTGCCCCCATGGTTTTGCCTGCAATTTTCCGTTGGGATGGATGGCCACTTTCTGGTCCAATATCGATTGGTAAAATCCATCTATATTATTACATCTTATATAGACCTGACCGTAGTTTTCCAAAGGATTCAGATTCTTGAAAAGAAAGAAATGGATTTGAATGTTGTCCTTGACCAACATCAAATAATCTGGGTAATTGGAAGTTCCCAAATTTTCAAAACCCAATTTTTCGATATAATACTCACGGGTTTTGGACTTGTCCCGCATGGGGAGTTTTGGATGGATGTCGGATAGCATAGTATTTATTTTTCCATTAGTTAAGATATGTCATTTAGCTGTCAAGATTATACCCCTTTTTAAATACCGATGGATTTTCGCCCGTAATTTTCTTAAAGCTTCGGTTAAAATAGGAGAGGCTTTCAAAGCCACATTCAAAACAGGCTTCGCCCACATTTTTCCCCATCAACAACATTCGTTTTGCCTGACTGATGCGGTACTGGTTCAAAAAGGAAACAAAGGTGCTTCCTGTGGTCTTTTTGAAATAACGGCAAAAAGCAGGTTTGGTCAGTCCGCAAACATCGGCAACCTCCTCCAAGGTTATCTTTTCTTGATATCGTTCGTCAATAAGGGCATATATCTTTCGCATTCTTTTTTGTTCCTTGTTTTTGAAGGGATTAACATAGGGTGTTTTATGTAATAGTTGAAATTCGGTACTCTGCGAAAGACGTTTCAGGATGTGCATCACGGACATAAAAAAGTCAAAGGGTTCCTGTTCATGAAGGGTTTTCATAAGCCCGCCCACTTCCTCCTTGGTCTTTCCTGAGAAAGCTACACCATAACGGGAAAGGTCTAATAGTCGGTCCAATTGTTTGAGCTCCGGGTAGTCGTTCAATACGTTTTCCTTAAAACTGGGTTTTATATGAATTACCTCTTTTTGGTACGATGTTGTAACACCATGATCAAAATTCAAATGGGGGATATTGGAACCAATGAGCACTAGGTCGCTACCGGTAAAGTTGGAAATATGGTCGCCTACATGTCGCTTGGCATCGGCTCCTTCAATATAAACTAGTTCCAGTTCCGGGTGAAAATGCCAATAGAAGAGATGACTCAGTTTGGGATCGTGCAACAACCGGAACGGACTCTTGGAATTGGGATTTATACTTTCTAGTTGGACTTTCATTTCACATCAATTGGGTGTTAAATATAAACGAAATTGATATTCTAATAGTTTTAATTCTTTTTTATAGTTAAAATAGTTCAAATAATCGTCAATATTACGGTGGTATCCAAAGTTAATTCCCACTAGTTTTATCCCAGTAATTAACAATCAATTAAATACAAAATATATGCAACAGTCTAAGGAAAAGGTAGCCATGGGCAACATGGCGCATCAGGATATCCCTGGGAATCCATCCACCGCTACCAGCAGCAAGCAACAATTGAACGACCGCTCCAACGGAAAACCCTTACGAGTTTTATCTGAAGAAGATTGGAAGTTCTGGATACACAACGGCTATATAGTCATTAAGAATGCCGTTCCCAAGGAACAGGCCCAGAGGACGGCCGCTTTTCTCTGGGAGTTCGATGAGAAGGACCCCAACGAGAAAAGCACCTGGTATGCGCCTCCACGGGCCGAAATGAAAATGAAGGAACTTACCGGAACGGGCATGGTTGAAGTATATAACCACCAATACCTTTGGGATAACCGCCAGACCCAAAGGGTTTATGATGCCTTTGTGGATGTTTGGGGTACCGAAAAACTTTGGGTGACCATAGATCGGGCCAACCTTAATTTTCCGCAGCGCGAAGGGGAACACAAAAAAGGTTTTATTCATTGGGATTACGACCCGGAGACCAGGCCCCAAAATGTGCAAGGCGTCCTTGCTTTGGCTGACCAAACCGATGAAAACATGGGCGGTTTTCAATGCATTCCTTGGTTATACCGAAATTATGACACTTGGAAACTGACCCAACCTGAGGACCGTGACCGTTTCCAACCGGACATAACCGGGATCGAGGATAAAATCGTGAAAGTAAAAATGGAGGCGGGCGACCTTTTGATCTTTAATAGCACGGAACCGCATGGAATCAGGCCCAATCGTTCCGGGGATAAAGTGCGTATTGCTCAGTATATTTCCATGATGCCTGCCGAGGAGGATAACGAAGCCTTGAAAAATTGGAGGATAAACTCTTGGAAAAATAGGGTGGCACCCGAAGGCTATGCCTTTCCCGGGGATCCCAGAAACTGGGAACAGACCAAATACGAAACCGCCAAATTAACGCCGCTAGGGGAAAAATTATTGGGACTGAAGTCTTGGTAGATTGCCAAATCGTTAATAATCATTCGGTTTCTAGGGTATCCCACAAATAATGGTATTTTTGCGCCCTTAAAATAAAAAGGCGTGCGCAAGTATTTGAATTTATTCGATTTTAAGCAGAAGGTAGACTACAAAACGGAAATCCTCTCCGGACTCACAGTGGCCTTGGCCTTGGTGCCAGAGGCCATTGCTTTTGCCCTGATTCCGGGGTTTTCTCCCTTGACCGGACTTTACGCCGCCTTTGTGTTGGCCTTGGTCACCTCAATTCTTGGGGGTAGACCGGGCATGATTTCTGGGGCTACCGGAGCCGTAGCCGTTGTTTTTGTGGGGCTGATCTTGGAGCTGAAACGCAACTTTCCGGGAATCGAGCCAGAGACCATTTTGAATTATGTCTTTGCAACCGTTATCCTAGCCGGGGTTTTACAGATTGGTGCCGGCCTTTTAAGATTGGGTAAGTTTATCCGATTGGTACCACACCCGGTGATGTTCGGTTTCGTGAACGGCTTGGCCATAATAATTTTCATGGCCCAGTTTCCCAATTTTTATGATAAAACTACGGGTAATTTGCTGAGTGGAAGCCCAATGTACATTATGTTGGGATTGACACTTTTAACGATGCTCATCATTTGGGGCCTTCCCAAATTGACCAAGGCCGTTCCATCTTCCTTGGTGGCCATTTTAGTAGTTTCAGCCATCGTCTTAGGTTTTGGTATCGATACCATGCAAGTGGCGGATATCATGGCCGAAGGCGAGAGTATCAAAGGAGGCTTTCCACCGCTTTCCATTCCCCAGTTACCTTTTACGCTGGAGACATTCAAGATCATTGTTCCCTATGCGGCCATTGTTGCCGGTGTAGGTCTGATCGAAAGTCTTTTGACCTTGAACATCATCGATGAGATAACGGAAACCCGTGGTAGCGGAAACAAGGAATGCGTGGCGCAAGGAACGGCCAATATTATGTCCGGTTTCCTTTCAGGTATGGGAGGATGTGCCATGATCGGACAGAGTTTGATAAATACCTCGGCTGGGGCCAGGGCCCGATTGTCCGGAATTACCGCTGCCGTTATGTTGTTGGTTTTTATTATGTTCGGTTCCAGTTTGATAGAGCGTTTGCCCATGGCCGCTTTGGTGGGCTTGATGTTCATGGTGGCCATCGGAACGTTTGAGTGGGCCAGTTTTAAAACGTTTGGGAAAATGCCAAAATCCGATGTCGTGGTGATGGTCCTGGTTACCTTGATTACCGCAATCACCCACAATTTGGCCGTGGCCGTTCTCTTGGGAGTTATAATCTCGGCATTGGCCTATTCTTGGGAGAACGCCAAACGTATCCGTGCCAGGAAATATGTAGATGACAACGGGGTGAAGCATTATGAAATATATGGCCCCCTGTTTTTTGGTTCTACGACGCTCTTTGCCGAAAAGTTCGATGTGCCCAATGACCCGGACGAGGTCATTATCGATTTTAGGGAAAGTCGGGTTGCCGATATGTCCGGTATCGAGGCTCTGAACAAGATTACGGAGCGATATGCCAAGATAGGCAAGAAGGTGCATTTAAGACATTTGAGCAAGGACTGTATCCGTCTGCTTAAAAATGCCGATGAGATCATTGATGTTAACGTGATGGAAGATCCCACATATAAGGTAGTGGCCGATAAATTCTAGCAAGCAATTATATCATAAATCTTACATAGAGAAATACGATAATTGAAAGTATGGTCAAAATACTGATGACCGTTACCCTAAGGTTGTACAAATTGTCTATTTTAGCCTGATTTCGTATCCTATCCTTTATCACTTGCTGCTGAAATGGGGTAAGCTCCTTGAATTTTAACTCGGTCTTACTTGTCAGGTCCTCATATTCCGCACGGATATCCTTGAAGGTTCGTCTTTTTTTCAAGAGTGCCCTGTTGGCTTTTATCACTAACATTGGTTGACTTGCGGAACCCATAATTAATACTTTCTTTATTGGTGACGATTTCACGACTTTTGTTACAGGTGTAATTTCTTTTTAAGGCCTCGTCTAATTATCGGGACTGTACGTTTAAAAAGTGAAGAGTTGAAAAAACTAACGATTAAAATTGGTGATGTACTATTCGGCGTGTTCATTGTATTGCTGATTATTCCCCAAACAAGGACTCCCATAATGGTCATGGTCAACAGGTTAAAGGTAGAACTGTTTTCACCAGGTGTAGTATCGGAAAAGGAACAAATACAATTAGATTCCTTTATCTATGAAGTTGAAAATTTGGAAGGGGAATCGGTCCATACAGTAGTAGGTGATGGTAACATTACGTTTATAAGTTATTGGGCTACCTGGTGCCCGCCATGTATCGCGGAACTACCCAGTATCGATGCATTGTATGGGGGTTATGGGGACAAGATCGATTTTCTGATGATTTCGGATGAACATCCGGAGAAAATAAAACTGTTTTTGGAGAAGAGGAATTTTTCAGTACCTGCCGTGGTTTCCAAAATGAATCCTCCAAAGGACCTTTATGAAAAGACCATACCTACAAATTATATCATCGACCACACGGGAAAAATTGTTGTCAAGGAAAAAGGAGCATCCAACTGGAACAGCAAAAAAGTCAGAAACCTAATGGATGCGCTGATTGCGGAACGTGAAGCATCGGCAAAATAACTACCTCACTGGGCAAGCCCAGGAGGATTTCGTTATAATCAAGTTTTCAATTTCGAGATTAGCCCTATGTATTAAACCCTTTGGCAGAGCCAAAAAAAAACCCTTTCCAAAAATTAGAAAGGGTTTCTGTTTATAGGTTCAGCCTTAATTATAAGGTACGAAGATATTCGGCTACGCTCCTTGCCTCATCTTCCGTAAGGTTTTGGTTCAGCATGATGGCGTTGTTGTACTCTTTCAATAATGCTTTGGCAATAGGATCTTCCTTGAGCATCCCATCTGGGTTCAAGATCATGTTCATTACCCACTCCGGACTCCTTCTTTCATACACCCCTTTCAAGGCAGGACCGATCATACGTTGTTCCGCCATGTGGCAAGCGGTACAAATGGCCTGGAATTTCTCCTCGCCCGCTGCGGCAAGGTCGGCATCGATTTCATCGCCAAACTCGACACTGGTTATGGGCCCTACACCTTTGTTGTCCATATCCACGGGGACACCACCGCTGGTTTCCGTAGCCTTAATTTCCTCTTTCTTGGTACGGTTCATTTCAAAACCATCCTTCTTTTCTTCTTTCTTTTCGCCACAGCTTACTACCAAGGCGCCAAGGGCCAATAAGGTGAATAATTTTCGCATTTCTTTTATGATTTTAATCTTAATAATTGTTGGAAGGACTAAGATATGAATTTTTATTTGTTAGGGGAGTTTTTTAATAAGCCCCGATCAAACTAACGTATTAAAAAAATCCAAGGAGCGCTGTTCCGTATACGTAATGTTCCTGTCCCCATAAAAACCCACATGTCCCCCGTATTTAGGTATCTCAAAATGAATGTTTTTATTATGTTCCGCTTCTTTCACTGGGTAACAGGCTTTGCCCAAAAAGGAGTCGTTGGCGGCATTCACGATTAGAGTGCTAACGGTAATGGAAGGTAGAAATTGAAGACAGCTACATTTTGCGTAATAATCCATGGCATCCTTAAATCCATGGGCTCTACTGGTATAAATATCGTCAAAATCCTTCAGGGTTTTTACGCGCTTAATATCCCTTTTGGCAATTTTATCCGGAAATAATTCCTCCTTGATTTTTAATTTTTCGATGAGGTTCCCTTTAAATCGCTTGGCATACAAGACATTTTTAAACTGCAACAATTGTGCGAGCGAATCTGCCAATTGACAAGGCACCGAAATGGCCGCCGCGCCCTTAATTTCCTCTGGAACATCGTCATTTTCGCCCAAATATTTTAAAAGCAGGTTAGCACCCAGGCTAAACCCGTAAAGATATATTTGTGCAAACCCGTCCAACTTCAAAATATGGTCAATAACATCTTGGAGGTCTTCCGTGGCCCCGGAGTGGTAGGAGCGATAACGTTCGTTGGGTACGCCGCTGCACCCCCTGAGATTTACGGCGCAGACATCAAAAGTGTTCTCGCTTAAAATCTTGGCCGCACCTTGCACATATGCCCTTTGGGCATCCCCTTCCAAACCGTGGAGAATGATACAGACCTTTTTTGAAGGGATGGTGGCATAACTCCAATCCAAATCCAAAAAATCACCGTCCGAAAGCAGGATCCGTTCCCGGACTTGGGTTAAACCCGTTACCTTTCTGAAAAGTCCGTTATAAATGGTGGAAAAGTGACTGTGCCTGAACAGTAATGGAGGATTATACTTTGAAGAAATTAGGGGCATATTGATTACTTCGGAAATATTTCCAACACTTTGATCTGTTCCTCGATCGCCTTTTTGAATACTGATTTTAAATTGGCCACCAATTTGGAGACGGGTAGCGTGTCCTCGATCGTGGCTACCCCTTGACCGGCGGACCAAATGGTTTTCCAGGCCTTGGCCTCTGTATCCAATTCCTTCCCAAAGTCTATTTTGGTATCTTTTTTTAAATCTTCCTCGGTAATCCCTGCTGCCTTTAGACTTGCGCCTAAAAAATTGGCATGCACACCGGATATCGCCGCTGTATAGATAACATCGCTCGCGCCCGCATTTATGATCATTTCCCGATATTCTGGAGTTGCCTTACTTTCTTCGGTATTGATAAATCGGGTACCCATGTAGGCCAAATCCGCACCCATTTGAAGGGCCGATGCAATATCCCTCCCGGTACTTATGCATCCGGAGAGGATAATGGTTTTGGTATAGAATTTTTTAATTTCCGATATCAGGGTCATAGGATTGATGGTGCCCGCATGGCCCCCTGCCCCGGCCGCCACTAAAATAAGTCCGTCCACCCCTGCTTCCGCGGCCTTTTCGGCATGTCTTTTTTTAATGACATCGTGAAATACCAATCCGCCATAACTGTGTATGGCATCCACAACCTGGGATACCGCACCCAAGGAGGTAATGATCAATGGTACCTTATGTTTGATACATAGTTTTAGATCTGCCTCCAACCTTGGATTGCTTTGATGGACAATGAGGTTTACGCCAAAGGGAGCCGCTTTTTTTCCGGTTTCTTCCTCATATTCCTGTAAGGCTGATTTTATTTCTATCAACCATGCTTCGAATCCTTCACTAGTACGCTGGTTCAATGCCGGAAAAGTGCCAACGATCCCATTTTTACAACATTCTATGACCAGTTGTGGCCCGGAAATGAGGAACATGGGGGCGGCGATTACGGGTAAGGACAGATTTTGGATAAAAGGTGCTTTTGATGCCATAATATTTTTGTTGATTTCAAAATTTAAGTAAAAAAGCGGAACGAATCTAGTTTGTTTAACCAAAACTATGGTATTTTTATGAGGTATTATGCATGCATAACAAAAAACGATTCGGAATGTACTTGAAAGATTTTGAGATACGGTGGAGCGATGTGGATGCCAATCGACATTTGGCAAACTCGGCGTACCTAAATTATATGAGCCACACCCGTATGGCCTTTTTAATGGAAATTGGTTTTGACCATAGCACCTTGGCAAAACATGAAATAGGACCCGTTGTATTTTACGAGCATATCTATTACTTTAAGGAAGCCTTTCCTGGAAAGCCCATTAAAGTGTCTATGGAAATTATGGGTATGAGCGAGGATGCCAAGTTTTTTGAATTTCATCACAACTTTTACAACCATAAAGGGGAAAACTTTGCTCATTGTGAAATGATGGGTGCCTGGATGGATTTAAAAACTCGAAAGCTAACGGGACTTTCGGAGGATTTTCTAGTTACTTTCAAGAATGTGGAAAAGGGCGAGGGCTTTCGAATTTTGTCCAAGGAAGATACCCGTAAATTTTCCAAAACTCCCAAAAATTTATAGATTTATCTTTTAAGAATTTAGCTACATTCTTCCCCCGGAATGGCAGTTTGTTTTAGTAGGATTTAATTTAATAATTTATCTAATGATAGAACAGGCAGTCAAGTGTTCCGAAATAGTTTACACAAAGTTCCGTAAACTAATTGTAACAAAAGGGATACTTCCCGGTGAACCTATTTGTCAAATCAAACTTTCACAACTCTTAAATACAAATATCGATTGCTTAAATGAGGCTGTTAATAAACTTTGCAAAGAGTCATTTGTCACCCTCAATTCAAGCAAGAATATTATGATCAGGGAAGTTAGTACAAAAGAGATCATAGATATTTTGGATTGTAGAATTGCGTTGGAAACAAAAGCAATTAAGCTCTTTACATTGAGGGCGCCACAGGCGAGGATAGACGATTTACGAAACTTGATGGTACCTTTTGAAAAGGGACCCCAGAACGGTTATGTTTTCCATAAAATTTATCGAATATTCCATGAGCTTATCGTAATCAACTGTGGTAACGATTTGTTAATAAAACTCTTCAATCAATCTAACTTCTGGCCTACCTTGGAGCTTATAGGATTTACGCGTCCACTTATGGAAATATTACAGGAACATTTGGACTTAGTCTCTGCCGTGCATAACAGGGATGCCAACAAAGCTGCGGAACTCATGCAAGAACACTTTGAGCATTGTAGATTATCCGTTCTTTAATAATTTTCCGATTTTAATTAGGCTTTGGCCCTAATTGGTTTTCTACTGGCTAGATAGACTCCTGCAAGAACAAGAAGTGCGGCCGCCATTTTTATCGCGCTCAAGCTGTCCTTTCCCGTTCCTAGGGCAAATAAAATACCTATTAAAGGTTGAAGGTAGGTAAAGGCACTTACAGATGATGCCTTTAACTGTGTCAACGCAAAAACATTGAATAAATAAGTTAAAAAAGTGGTGCCAATTACAACAAATGCAATTGATGCATAAATTTCCGGAGGTATTGAAGACCATTTTATGGCGGCCACCTCGGTAAACGTAATGGGGAAATTGACAATGACCGCAATGGTAAAAAGCCATTTCATCAAAGTTAAGGGATGGTATTTTTCTATGAGTTTTTTAACTAGAATGAGATACGTACCGTAAGCAGTGGCATTTACGATTAAAAGAATGTTTCCTAACGGAATATTTGGGGCGTCCTGTCGACTTTCAGCTCCCATTAAGATTAGTAAAATAGCTCCTACAAAACCCATGAGAATACCGCACGCTTTTTGCCATGTTATTTTTTCCTGTATCCATACAGCTGACAGAATCACGACGATAATTGGGGTGATGGTCACCAAAACGGAACTGTTTATGGGCGTGGACAACTGAAGTCCCTTGAAAAAGGCCAACATGTTGATGACCATTCCAAAAATGGAACAGATTGCGAGTCGGCCCCAATCCCTTTTAGCAATTTTTTCCTTAGGGCCCAGTACGGAGAAAATCCAGAACAATACGGCCGCACCGGTCACCCGAAGCATTATAAACCCGAAAGGCTGTACATAATTGGGCATAACCCCTTTGGCAATGGTATGGTTGAGGGCGTAAATGGTGGTGGCTCCCAATGCGGCAAATAGGGCCAGCGTTCTTCGGCTCACGAATGAATAGCTTCTTTGGCCGTTTCTACGGTCTTTTTACTGTTGCCAATGAAAATTTCGTTGTCCACAACGATGACAGGTCTCTTTAGAAAGGTGTAATGGTCCAAAATCAGGTTTTTGAAATCCGTTTCCCCAAGTTCCTGTTCGTGCAGGCCTCTTTGCCTGAAGAGCATGGCCCTCTTACTGAACAGCGCTTCGTAACTATGGGATAGGGAATGCATTTCTTCCAGTTGTGCTTCGGTAATAGGTGCCGACTTTATATCCTGGAGTTCAAATCCATCCAAGGGTTCAAGTTCCTTCAGAATTTTTTGGCAGGTATTACAGGTGCCTAGGTGGTATATTTTTTTTCCCATCTTGTATAGAATTGAAACACAAAGAAACCCAAATCTGATTAAATGTACTATTTTTAGGCATCATTTAAATACAATCGATTTGCAAAGTCAATTAGCGATTACCTTACAAAATAGAAAACATTTGCACCAGGTTCTAACACAGACCCCAAAAGCGGATTTGTTGAAGATACCCAACGGCTTTAGAAACAACATCTGGTGGAACATCGCCCATGTTGTCGTTACGCAACAGATATTGGTATATAAGTTCAGCGGACTCCAAATGCGGGTCCCAGATGCTCTTGTAGAAAAATTTATGAAGGGTACCGCCCCGGACGGGACCGCGACCGATGAGGAAATTAAGATTGTTGCCGATTTTCTGATCTCCACCATTACTTGGACCAAACAGGATTTGGAAGAAGGTTTGTTCAAAGAGTACAAACCATATACCACAAGTGCCGGCTTTCAATTGGATACCCTCCAGGATGCAATCAATTTTAACCTGTTTCATGAAGGTTTGCACATGGCGACCATCATGACCCAAAGAAGACTATTGAAAAAAGGTTCCTAAAATGTCTGTAGCGTAAGGAACTTTTGGATTTCCTCAAAGGGAAAGGTCAATATAATGGGGCCATCCGCATAGGAGGCCACTTCATATTGTTCGTAAAACAATTGTAGGCCTTCGTTGGTAAAGCCCATGTTCTCGGGTAGGTAAAACATATCCTCTTCGAACATGAAACCCGTGCTGTTAATGGATGCTGTGGATGAAATACCTTCTTGCTCCCGGAATTTAGCTTCGGCATAACCTTCAAAATCCAATATGTCCTTAAAAAGCTCCTCATTGTTAAGTTCCGTTGCCTTTGTTTTGTCAAAGTTCAAAAAGCGGGTACTGCCATAGCCATGGGCTCCACCCGTAAATAGGTAATAATCTAAGCGGATGGTTAACATCCGTTCATTTTCAAAGGATACCTCCCCATTGATGGACGCTTCCCATTGCGTGGACTCCTCGGGAAACTTTTCCTTCAATTTGGCAAACTCGTTCTGGAACGATTTTATCGCCATATCGATGGAACCGGCATCCACTGCATCGTCATATTTTAGGATAAAAATAATTTCTTCCCTTAGGGCAGTGTTGATTGTTTCGTCTAATTTCTTGTTGCCTATGGCCTTTGGTATGGAAATGCTTACCGAGGCACAATTGGCGCAGGGCTCGTTCCCAAAATTGGAAGGTTCAAAAACGAGGCTGTTGTCATTTTTACAACCCATGAATATCAGGCTAAATAGGAATAAGGAAAGTAGTCGTTTCATGCGTTTAATAGTAGGTTCATAGCTTGATTTTAAATAGTTCCTTAGGTAGAAGTATGTAGTTTAACATAAAAGTTCCCTCTATGAGGATTTCATGCTTGTAGTTCTAACTACGACAAATGTAAAGCTTCATTGTAATCCAAAAAAGATAACGATACATTTGTAGGAATAATAATAAGAATGGCTGCCAATAAAATGAGATTCAACAGTAAGGTGATTCATGGAGGTCAAGAACCCGATAAGGCCTATGGTGCCGTGATGCCGCCTATTTATCAAACATCGACCTTTGCCCAAACTTCTCCAGGTAACCACAGGGGATTTCAGTATTCAAGAAGTGCGAACCCTACCAGAACGGCCTTGGAGAACGCAATGGCCAGTATAGAAAATGGAAATTACGGACTGGCCTTTGCCAGTGGCTTGGCAGCGATCGATGCGGTATTAAAGTTATTAAATCCGGGTGACGAGGTCATTTCCACCAACGACCTTTATGGGGGCAGTTATCGCCTGTTCAAAAAGGTTTTTGAAAATTATGGCATCGTTTTTCATTTTATGGACATGGAAGACGTTTCCCTTGTTCAGGGTCAAATAAATGAGAGAACAAAAATGATTTGGTTGGAAACACCAACAAATCCCTTAATGAACATTATTGATATTGAAGCCGTTTCCCAATTAGCAACGGCAAACGGACTATTGTTGGCTGTTGACAACACCTTTGCCACGCCCTATCTGCAAAAGCCCTTGGACCTTGGTGCCGATATCGTTATGCACTCGGCAACCAAATATTTGGGAGGCCATAGTGATGTGGTTTTGGGGGCCTTGGTGGTAAAGGACGAGATACTGGCCAAGAGATTGTATTTTATCCAAAATGCCAGCGGTGCCGTATCCGGACCCATGGATAGTTTTTTGGTGTTACGGGGCATTAAGACCTTACATGTCCGCATGCAACGGCATTGTGAGAATGCGGAGGCCATCGCACATTTTCTGCGAAAGCATCCCAAGGTAGATACGGTGTATTGGCCCGGATTTAAGGAACATCCCAATCATGACATCGCTAAAAAACAGATGGTGAACTTTGGAGGGATGCTATCCTTTGTACCAAAAGGAAGTGATTATAAAGCGACCCTACAATTTGTGGAAAGGCTAAAAATATTCACGTTGGCGGAATCTTTGGGGGGCGTGGAGAGTTTGGTAGGGCATCCCGCAAGCATGAGCCATGGAAGTATGTCAAAACAGGAACGCGATGAGGCAGGTATTGAAGATGCTTTGATACGTCTGAGTGTTGGAATTGAGGATGTTGACGACCTAATTGAGGATTTATCGCAAGCTTTGGATGAATCGCTCATTTAATGTAGTATTTGTAGGAAAACCCTATTTATTTTTCAGGGATATTAAATGTTTGTCGTAAATACCATAATTTTTAGCGTATTATGAAATATTTAGGTTTATAATTATAATAATAACATAATTTTGCCGATATATTTTGAATTCAATAATTTAAAACGACAATAATGAGCTCAATACAAGCAAAAATAGATGCATTCATGGATGAGGTGAAGGCCCGAAACGGGCACGAACCGGAATTCATCCAGGCCGTTCAGGAAGTAGCGGATACCGTTATACCTTATATCGCTGAACAGGAAATTTACAACGGAAAGAACATTCTTTTGAGAATGGTGGAACCGGAACGATTGGTTTCTTTTAGGGTGGCATGGGTTGACGATGAAGGTGAAATCCATGTAAATAGGGGATATAGGATTCAAATGAATTCCGCTATTGGTCCGTACAAGGGAGGCCTGCGTTTTCACCCAACGGTAAATGCCAGTATCCTTAAATTTTTGGCTTTTGAACAGGTATTCAAAAATAGTTTGACCACCCTTCCCATGGGGGGCGGTAAAGGGGGATCCGATTTTGACCCCAAGGGAAAATCTGACGATGAGGTAATGCGTTTCTGCCATGCCTTTATGTTGGAACTTAATAGACATATTGGACCCAATACGGATGTACCGGCAGGTGATATTGGCGTTGGCGCCCGGGAAATTGGATACTTGTTTGGGATGTACAAGAAAATTAGGAACGAGTTTACCGGGGTATTGACTGGGAAAGGACTTTCATGGGGCGGTTCCAAAATTCGTCCTGAGGCTACCGGTTATGGTACCGTTTATTTTGCCGAAAACATGTTGAAAACCAAAAACGAAAATCTTGACGGTAAAACCGTCGTGATTTCCGGATCTGGTAACGTAGCGCAGTTTGCTGCCGAAAAGGTAATCCAATTGGGCGGTAAGGTCGTAACCCTATCGGATTCAGGTGGATACATTTATGATTCCGATGGAATCGATACGGACAAACTGAAGTTCGTAATGGATCTAAAGAACAACAAAAGGGGACGTATTTCTGAGTATGTAAAGAAATACCCTAATGCCAAATATCATGATGGTAAAACCCCATGGGACGTTAAATGCGATATTGCCCTGCCCTGCGCCACCCAGAACGAGTTGAATAAAGAGGATGCCAAAAAACTCTTGGAAAACGGTTGTATCTGTGTTGCCGAAGGGGCCAATATGCCCTGTACTGCTGATGCCGTACATGCCTTCCACGATGCAAAAATCCTTTTTGCCCCAGGAAAGGCTTCCAATGCAGGTGGTGTTGCCACTTCCGGACTCGAAATGTCCCAAAACTCCCTGCGTATTAGCTGGACCCGTGAAGAGGTCGATGAGCGTTTGAAGGGCATTATGTCTGATATACACGACTCTTGTATCGAATACGGTATGGAGGAAAATGGTTATTGTAATTATGTAAAAGGTGCCAACATAGCCGGTTTCGTGAAAGTTGCGGATGCCATGTTGGCCCAAGGGGTGATCTAAAAAAAATAATATTTTATCATAAGGCCTATCCTTTTTTTGGATAGGCCTTTTTTGTTATGGCTTAGAATCAGTTTGGATAAGTAGCATCATATTTTAGCCTATTTTTGACCCTTAAAACAAGGGCTTGCTATTTAATTCTTTTGAATTTTTGGTTTTTTTGATTTTTGTCTTTGTGCTGTATTGGTTCGTTTTCAACAAAAAGATCAGGCATCAGAATATATTGTTGCTGTTGGCTTCCTACATCTTTTATGGATGGTGGGACTACAGGTTTCTGTCCCTCATAATTTTATCTACCCTCGTTGATTATTTGGTGGGCTTGTAGATTCAAGGAACAACGAAGGCTTCTCGCAAAAAAGTCTTACTTGGGATTAGTATGACCTTTAATATTGGGCTATTGGCGTTCTTTAAATACTTCAATTTTTTTGTGGATTCATGGATCCAACTATTGAACAGTGTGGGGTATCAGACACAAAATTCACGGTCGCTCAACATCATACTTCCCGTGGGGATTTCCTTCTATACCTTCCAGACCATGTCCTACACCATTGATGTGTACAGAAACAAACTAGTGCATACCAAGGACTTCATTTCTTTCGCGGCCTTTGTTTCCTTCTTTCCCAAGTTGGTTGCTGGACCTATTGAACGGGCCTCCAATTTGCTTCCACAGATATTGGGGAAAAGGACTTTTTCCTATGAAAATGGTATAAAAGGGACTGCGGCTTATTTTGTGGGGTTTGGTGAAAAAGGTTGTAATTGCAGATGTTTTGGCCCTCAAGGTAGACGACATTTTTCAAAATTACCATGATTTTGGGGGCGGCGTTCTCTGGTTGGGAGCGGTTTATTTTGCCATTCAGATTTATTGCGATTTTAGTGGATATTCAGACATCGCGATTGGGGTATCCAAATTGTTCGGGATCGAATTGATGTCCAATTTCAAGTTCCCCTATTTTTCTCGAAACGTTGGGGAATTTTGGCGCAGATGGCACATATCCCTATCCACCTGGTTTAGGGATTACCTCTATATTCCCCTGGGCGGTTCCCGTAGAGGTAAATTAAAATCGCTCAGGAACGTATGTATCATCTTCTTAGTCAGTGGTTTATGGCACGGTGCTAATTGGACTTTTGTGGTGTGGGGCTGTGTCCATGCCCTGCTGTTCGTGCCCAGCTATATCATGGGGCGAAACAGAACATATACCAGGGACATCGTCGCGGAAAATTCTTGGTTTCCAACACTGAAGGAACTGGGTCAAATTTTACGTACATTTTTCTTGGTGATACTGGCATGGGTATTTTTCAGGAGTGCATCCTTGACATCGGCTTTGGAATATATAAGCTTTATGTTTACAAATTTCGATTTTCCGCTTATTTACAAAAACGGACTGTATAGTGTGGGTTCCCTATTGTTTTTGGATTGGATCTTTAGAAAGGATGAACGCCTTAATTTCACCTTTTTAAAGGGTATGGATAAAAAATGGGTGTGGGCCATAGAGGTATCGGTCATAATAGTATCAGTCTATCTTATAAGTTTGAATACCAGCTCAAGTCAATTCATTTATTTTCAATTTTAGATGGAAACATTTCTCAAAAAGGCGGCTTTTTTTGGTTTGATTGTGCTAGTTTACTTTTCGGCCACGGGTATCTATAATTACACCATAGATCCCTATGGAATTTTTGGGAGTAGGAGAGACTTTAGGGCTGTACGACCCAACGAACATAGTTTAAAAACGAATTATGTCCTTCAAAACCCTCAAAAGTTCAACAGCTTTTTGTTTTCCAATTCCAAGGGAGGCGTACTTCATGTGAACCAATTGAATACTGGAGAAACATCATGGTACAATATGACCTATTCCTTGGGAACCCCAGAAGAATTCTACAATAGCCTGCTATTGCTGCTTGAAAACGGTGTTCAAGTAAATAACATTATTTTAGGGATGGACGAAGGGGTTATTTATGAAAGGACTAGCTCGCATGAGAACGACGCCTCTCGTAAGTTCGTGAACTTACAACAGGATAAAATCCAATGGGAGTTTCTGTTCTTGCCCATCTCCATCAAAAAAATTCTGGGGGCAGATCTGAGTAAAAAGTATATTGAGCATGATATATATACCAATGGTAATTATTACGCACACAATGCCAATGAAGCCGATTGTATTTCCCATGAAAACCTGGAACTTGTGGATTTCCCGCATGCAGCACCCATACAGCCGCTGGATTTTTCTTCACAGATTGAAATCCTTGAAAAAATTAGATCTTTAAGCTGGCAAAAGGGTATCCAGTTGACATTTTTGGTACATCCCAGCTCCTTTGAAAATTATGTAAGCTCCACCGAAAGAAGGATGCAGTTCGAATACCTTTTGAAAACATTGGAAAACAAGGGTTTTAAGCTTTTTAGGCCTTATGGTGCCAAATTAATGCGAATGAGTCCCTGTTATTGGTTGGATAAGCACCACTATACCCAAAATATTGGAAACGTTATTTTACAGGAATATCCCAAAAATTGGGCCAACGATTCCATAGGGCAGTAAAGAATATCTTTGTAAAAACCTTTTTGAATGCAGGTAACCACCAAAGGCATCGTTCTAACTTCCATTAAATATGGGGATACCAGTTTGATCGTACGGATTTTTACGGAGTCCGATGGTCTAAAATCGTACCTACTTCGCGGAATATTGGCCACTAAAAAAGGAAAGGTAAAAAAGGCCCTGTTTCAGCCTCTGACACAATTGGAACTTGTTGCCACACACAGAAATAAAGGGTCTTTGGAAAGTGTTAAGGAGGCAAAGCTGTATTACCATTATCAAGATTTGCATACCAACATCGTGAAAAACGCCATGGCACTATTTTTGGCGGAAATGCTGGCCAATAGCATCCATGAGGAAGAGGCAAACCCAGAACTTTTCCATTTTTTGGAAGCGGCCTTGCAATGGTTGGATATCCATACGGAAACCTCCAATTTTCATCTCTACTTTTTAATCCTACTGACCAAATACTTAGGGTTTTACCCAGATGTGAACAATATGGATGCTTCCTATTTTGACTTGCTGGAGGGCGAATTTGTAGCTACTACAACCTTAAACCCTATTTTATCAGGAGAAAATCTTTTCTTTTTCAAATCATTTTTAGGCATAAATTTTGATGCAATTAACACGATAAAAATGAGAAAGAACAACAGGCAAGAACTGCTCCAATCCTTGGTGTTGTATTACGAGTTGCACTTGCAAGGTTTTAGAAAACCCAAGTCATTGGCGGTTCTTAATGAGGTCTTTGGTTAATATGAAGCGATTTTTACCCCTTATTTTTTTTCTATACTGCTATGTAGGATGGTCACAACAGGTGACCGTTTTGGATAGCGATACGCGCGAACCTATACCAAACGTGGCAGTTTTCAATCCGGATAAGACCATAATCAGTGTAACGGATTTTGACGGAAATTTTGATTTCGCCCCTTTTTTGAATGTGGAAAGGTTAACGCTGCGACATCTTAGTTATGAAACCAAAAAAGTTACCCGACTCCAGATAGTCAAGAATGGGTACAAGGTTTATTTACAAATGAGACCTGAACGCTTGGATGAGGTGGTCATGTCGGTTTCCAAATGGGAACAACAAAAAAAGGAGGTTCCCAACAAAATTGTATCCATAGACGCCCAGACCATAGCCTTGAATACGCCACAGACCTCTGCGGATTTGCTACAAAGTAGCGGAAAGGTTTTTGTGCAAAAAAGTCAGCTGGGCGGGGGGAGCCCTATGATCAGGGGTTTTGCCACTAACAGATTGGTGCTTTCAGTGGATGGGGTGCGTATGAACAATGCCATATTTAGGGGAGGCAATTTGCAGAATGTCATCTCCATCGACCCCTTCAACATCCGAAATACGGAAATTATCTTTGGCCCGGGTTCCGTTATTTATGGAAGCGATGCAATAGGTGGTGTTATGAACTTCTACACTAAGCAGCCCATGCTAAGTCAAAAGGAAACGACCGAATTTTCAGGGAATGCCAACTACCGATTTTCTTCGGTAAATATGGAAAATACGGTTCACGCCGATGTAAACATTGGAAAGGAGAAATGGGCTTCCTTATCCAGTTTTTCCTTTAACAGTTTTCAGGATTTGACCATGGGAAGCCATGGCCCCGATTCCTACCTGAGAAACAATTTTGTCATGACCCGAAATGGGGAAGATGTACTTGTGCCAAACGACAATCCAAGAAAGCAAGTTCCTACGGGTTACGATCAAATGAATTTTATGCAGAAATTCCTATTCAGACCCCATGTGAACTGGGACTTGAATCTAGGAATCCATTATTCAGAAACATCGGACTATTCCAGATATGACAGGCTCATTAGACCTTCAAGGGATGGCTTGGGGTTAAGGTCGGCCGAGTGGTATTACGGCCCCCAAAAATGGTTCATGGGAAATATGCAATTAAAAAAGAAGGGCAACGGAAAACTGTACGATGGATTGAAATTGACTGCAGCCTACCAGTTTTTTGAAGAAAGTAGGAGCAATCGGGATTTTGGAGGTTCCATTTTAAATACCACAAAGGAAATAGTGGATGCACTGAACCTGAATCTGGATTTTGAAAACAAGAAAATCGGGAATTTCAAACTGTATTATGGCGGGGAATTTATTTTTAACAATGTTGGGTCAACAGGTTTGGACACCAATATCGCTACCGGGGAAAGTACAGCGGCAGCTTCCAGATATCCGGACGGAGCCACTTGGAAAAGTCTGGCGGGATATTTAAACGGAGAATACAAGGCCAAGCCCAATTTTATTATCATGTCCGGTTTACGGTATAGCCATGTTTGGATAGATGCATTGTTTGACCGTACTTTTTATGCCTTTCCTTTTGAGAATGCCGATGTAAGTACGGGCGCATTAACCGGGAGTTTGGGTTTCAGTTGGTTTCCAAGACAGAACCTACAAATTACGTTTAATGGGTCCACAGGTTTTAGGGCTCCCAATGTAGACGATATTGGAAAAATATTTGATTCGGAACCTGGATCGGTTGTCGTTCCAAATCCGGATTTGGAATCGGAATACGCATATAATTTGGAGTTGGGGATACAAAAGAACTTTGGGGATAAGCTTGTACTCAAAGGGGCCACCTTTTACACGTACTTGGTAGATGCCTTGGTCCGAAGGGATTTTACCTTTAATGGTGTTTCCCAAATTGAATATGGAGGAGAGTTGAGCAATGTACAGGCCATCCAGAATGCCGCAAAAGCCTATGTATATGGATTTGAGTTTGGTCTGGATGCCTATTTGACGGACCATTGGTCCCTCGCTTCCAATTTTACCATTACCGAGGGAATCGAAGAAGAGGAGGACGGAACGGATTCTCCGGCAAGGCATGCGCCTCCCACTTTTGGCGATTTTCATGTAAAATGGAAGCGGGAAAGGATTTCGACCGACTTTTTCCTCAACTATAATGGAGAGGTATCCAATGATGACCTGGCTATATCCGAACAGTCCAAGGATTATATGTATGCTACAGACGAAAACGGCGATCCATTTTCACCATCCTGGTATACCTTGAACTTTCGCTCCCAATATGCAATTGCGAACAATTTGAACGCGACCCTAAGCTTGGAGAATATTACAAATCAGCGATATAGAACGTATTCCTCCGGGATTGTGGCACCTGGAAGTAATTTGATATTGGGAATTGGGTACCACTTTTAAAATAAAAAAGCCCTTCAATCGGGCCTTTTTGTTCAGAATTCCTACGTTTCCTATTTAAGGAAAGTACAGGTTTATTATTGTGAAATTTTATCTGCAGCTTCCTTGGTTACGTCCTTTACGTCCTCACCAATTTTTTTGGCTTTGTCCATAGCTTCTTCTCCAGCTTCCTTTGCGGAGTCAAGAGCATCCTCTCCGGCTTCCTTGGCGGAATCTATAGCTTTTTCCCCAGCTTGTTTCATGCTTTCCCCAGCTTCCTTGGCTTTGTCCATAGCGTCTTCACCAGCTTCTTTTAGATCATTTCCGGTTTCTTCAAGGGCTTCTTCCGCTTGGCTAGCGGCATCTTTTGCTTTTTCGGCCGTTTCCCTGCAGGACACAAAAGACATGCTTAAGGCCAAAACTAAAATCGTGCTTACTACTAATTTTTTCATGGTGTTAATTTTTTAGTGTTTGTATAGCTATATACGTAGCGAGGCTTATTTTGGATTAAAGCTCATGTTTTCGCTAGTCAGTGATTTTCTTATTTAATCCATTTCATTGTTTGGTAGAACAACAGTTCCAACTAAATTAATTAATTTTGCAGGCTTAAAACCCAGAACCATAAGCATTTCGTATGAAGTTCGCAGAATATAAGGGATTGGACTTACCCAAAGTTGCAGAAGAAGTTTTAGACTACTGGAAAACGGCCAATATTTTTGACAAAAGTATTTCTTCTAGGGAGGGTAAGGAAAGTTATGTCTTTTTTGAAGGCCCGCCGTCTGCCAACGGAATGCCAGGTATTCACCATGTCATGGCGCGTACCATCAAGGATATCTTTCCCAGGTACAAGACCATGAAAGGCTTTCAGGTGAAACGAAAGGCTGGCTGGGATACCCACGGACTGCCCATTGAATTGGGTGTGGAAAAGGAACTTGGCATAACCAAGGAAGATATTGGGATAAAAATATCGGTGGAGGAATATAATGCCGCATGTAAAAAGGCGGTAATGCGCTATACCGATGTTTGGAACGCCATGACGGAACAAGTAGGGTATTGGGTGGATATGGACGACCCTTACATTACCTACAAGTCGAAATACATGGAATCTGTTTGGTGGTTATTGAAACAGATTTATGATAAAGGCCTTATTTATAAGGGATATACCATACAGCCCTATTCGCCTAAGGCGGGAACGGGATTGAGTTCGCATGAATTGAACCAACCGGGAACGTACCAAGATGTCACGGATACCACAGTTACGGCGCAATTCAAAAGCCCCCTAAGCCCCAAAGGGGGAACGGAAAAGGATATATTCAAAGCATTTGGAGTCGCCCCTCCTTTGGAAGGTACGGGAGAGGCTTTTTTCCTGGCTTGGACGACGACGCCATGGACACTTCCTTCCAATACGGCTTTGACCGTGGGCCCTAAGATCGATTATGTATTGGTAAGGTCTTTCAATCAATATACTTTTGAACCCATGTATGTTGTTTTGGCCAAGAATTTGGTCGGAAAGCAATTTGTGGGAAAATATGTTGAAGTATCCCAAGCATCGGATCTAATTGCTTACAACGCGGGTGACAAAAAGATACCCTATCAGATTTTATCGGAAACAAAAGGTGAAAATTTGGTCGGCATCAAGTACGAACAATTGTTGCCCTATGTACTTCCTTACGAAAATGCGGAAAATGCATTTCGAGTTATATCCGGGGATTTCGTTACCACGGAAGACGGTACGGGAATCGTACACACTGCCCCTACTTTTGGTGCGGATGATGCCTTCGTGGCAAAGCAGGCCGTACCGGAAATACCGCCTATGTTGGTCTTGGACGAAAATGCCAATCCTGTCCCTTTGGTAGATTTACAGGGGAAATTTAGACCGGAATTGAAGGAGCTGGGCGGAAAGTACGTGAAAAATGAATATTATGAGGACGGGGAGGCCCCGGAGCGTTCCGTAGATGTAGAAATTGCCATAAAACTTAAAGAGGAAAACAAGGCTTTCAAGGTTGAAAAGTACGTTCACAGCTACCCCAATTGTTGGCGTACGGATAAGCCTATATTGTATTATCCGCTCGATTCCTGGTTCATCAAGGTAACCGATATTAAGGACAGGATGTTCGAGCTGAACCAATCTATCAATTGGAAACCCAAAGCAACCGGTGAGGGACGTTTTGGAAATTGGTTGGCCAACGCAAACGATTGGAATTTGTCCAGATCACGGTATTGGGGGATTCCCTTGCCTATTTGGAGGACCAGTGACGGCAAGGAGGAATTGATCATTGGTTCTGTTGCCGATTTGAAGTCCGAAATGCAAAAGGCCTTGGAAGCCGGCGTGTTGGAGAAGGATATTTTTGAGGACTTTGTGGTTGGTGACATGTCCGAAGCAAACTATGAAAGGGTAGACCTGCACAAGAACATCGTAGATCAGATAACCTTGGTTTCTCCGTCCGGTAAACCCATGAAGCGGGAAAGCGACCTCATAGATGTTTGGTTCGATAGTGGTTCCATGCCCTACGCCCAGTGGCATTATCCATTTGAAAACAAGGAACTTATCGACACGGGCAAGACCTTTCCGGCTGATTTTATCGCGGAAGGTGTTGACCAGACGAGGGGATGGTTTTACACGCTACATGCCATAGGCACCATGGTGTTCGATTCCGTGGCTTATAAAAACGTGGTTTCCAACGGACTTGTGCTGGACAAGGAAGGGAAAAAAATGTCCAAAAGACTGGGCAACGCCGTAGACCCCTTTGATACGATGAAGGAGCATGGTGCGGACGCGACTCGCTGGTATATGATCAGCAATGCGAACCCATGGGACAACCTAAAATTTGACTCGGAGGGCATTGTTGAAGTGAAGCGAAAATTCTTTGGGACACTTTACAATACCTATTCCTTCTTTGCGCTGTACGCAAATATCGATGCCTTTAGCTTTTCCGAGGAAAATATACCCGTGGAGGAAAGACCGGAAATAGACCGATGGATTTTATCCGAACTCAATTCATTGATCGCTTTTGTAGATGATGCCTATGCAGATTATGAACCTACCAAGGCTACGAGGGCGATTTCAGATTTCGTACAGGAAAACCTAAGCAATTGGTACGTTCGCCTGTGCAGAAGAAGGTTCTGGAAAGGGGATTACCAAAAGGACAAGATCGCTGCCTATCAAACACTCTATACCTGTTTGGTAACAGTAGCCAAACTTTCAGCACCGGTAGCACCATTTTTTATGGATAGACTCTACAAGGACCTGATAGCAACAACCCATTTGGAACCCTTTGAAAGTGTCCATTTGGCAGATTTCCCAACGTCGGATAAAAATATGATCGATTCGGCCTTGGAACAAAAGATGCAAAAGGCCCAAACGATATCGTCCTTGGTTTTATCGATACGGCAAAAGGAAAAGATAAAGGTGCGGCAACCGCTCCAAAAAATCATGATTCCTATTTTGGACGAGCAGGACAGAACCGATATTTTGGCGGTATCCGATTTGATAAAATCGGAAGTAAATGTAAAGGAAATTGAACTTTTGGACGATGCATCTGGAGTGCTGGTCAAACGAATAAAACCCAATTTCAAGACTTTGGGGCCAAAGTTCGGCAAGGAAATGAAGCAAATTGCGAACGCTATAAGTACTCTAAATCAGGAAGATATCCAAAAAATTGAGCAAGAAGGCGAATTATCACTTCAAATAGAAAATAAAAGTATTATTTTACAGTTTCAGGATGTAGAGATAAGCTCCCAGGATATTGAAGGTTGGTTGGTGGCCTCATCGGGCAAAACAACGGTCGCATTGGATATCACCATCAATGAGGATCTAAAGAAAGAGGGTATCGCAAGGGAACTTGTCAACAGAATCCAAAATTTAAGAAAGGAATCTGGTTTTGAAGTGACCGATAGAATCGACATTAGGATGCAAAAGGACGGTTTGGTAGAACAGGCGGTGACCAGTAATCTTAATTACATTAAAGCGGAAACTTTGACAGCGGAGTTGAATTTTGAGGAATATTTAGAGAATGGCACTGAAATTGCCTTCGATGAAGTGAACACTAAATTGTTTATTGCAAAACATTAACGAGATGGCAGAAGATTTAAAAGTAAGATACTCGGACAAGGATTTGGCGGAGTTCAAGGAATTGATAGAGGAAAAAATAGAAAAAGCTAAAAGTCATTTGGAACTTCTTAAAAGTTCTTATATGAACGATGGGAATAATGGTACAGATGATACTTCCCCAACCTTTAAGGCCTTTGAGGAAGGTTCCGAGACCATGAGCAAGGAAGCGAATACCCAATTGGCCATTCGGCAGGAAAAGTTCATTAGGGACTTAAAAAATGCCTTGCTTAGAATAGAGAATAAAACCTACGGCATTTGCCGGATAACGGGGAAACTCATCAACAAAGAGCGTTTGAAATTGGTGCCGCATGCTACATTGAGTATCGAAGCCAAGAATATGCAAAAATAATCAAAACGCCTCTCGGGGCGTTTTTTAATGGTCCGTTGTGAAATTTTTCCCGTTCGTCTTATTGATAATTGCAACCCAAGGTTTCGCACAAAAGAAAGTGCACAAGGTACTGTTGGGCGAATCCGTCAACCTCATCCAGGTCAATGCCGAAAACTGTTATGAGGTCATTTTAGAAACTGTTGAGGGAAAAGCGGTAGAAGTGGATGCGCAAATGGATGGGGAGTATAGCGAGGACCTGCAAATGAATGTTTCTGAAGTGGGTAATACATTGGTGCTTGGCGCCGGTTTCCAACCAAGTTTTATAAACCCAAACGACAAATTAAGCGCACACAAAGTGGTATCCATTGCCTTAAAAATTAAAGTGCCCTCTTACAAAAATGTCGAGGTCTACGGAAAGAGCGCTAGGGTCGTCGCATTTGGGGATTACTCCCGTTTTGATGTTACCCTTTCTGATGGAACCTGCGAACTTCATAAGGTCTCTGGGGAAGTCAAGGTAAGGACCCAAAGTGGCAATATAATAGTCTATGCGGACAGTGCAAATATTATGGCGGAAACCAAATATGGTACGTATCTAAAAAATCCTATCCCAAACGGTGATGATCAGTACCATTTAAATTCCGTAACCGGGAATATCATACTGAACAAAACCGAATAATATTTCTATTTTTGCCCGGTCAAACAAGCACATGAACCTAAAGAAGTCCATTTTATTAATAGTATTGATTCTCCTAATTGACCAATGGAGCAAGATATATATCAAGACGCATTTCGTCTTGGGCGAATCAGTGGATGTTTTCAATTGGTTCAAGATTCTGTTTATCGAAAACGAGGGTGCGGCTTGGGGTGCCAAGCTTAGTGATGTACTCCCAATTTCTGATGCCACTGGAAAATTGGTATTGACCATTTTTAGGTTGTTTGCCATTTTTGGCATTGGCTATTGGTTGCACGATGTGATCAGGAAAAAATCATCCAAAACTTTGATAGTGGCCGTTTCCCTTATATTCGCAGGTGCCTTGGGGAATATTCTGGACTCTGTTTTTTATGGTCTTATCTTTGATGATAGTTACAATCACGTTGCGACTTTATTCTCGGACGAACCTTATGGGAAAGCATTTTATGGTAAAGTAGTGGATATGCTCTATTTTCCATTGGTGGATACCACTTGGCCGGATTGGATGCCCTTTGTGGGAGGCAAGAATTTTCGATTTTTTGAGCCCGTTTTTAATATAGCCGATACGGCCATAAGCACGGGCGTAGGGATTTTATTGGTTTTTAACAAAAGGGCTTTTGGAAAGGACGATGGGAAAGATACCGATGAAATGGGCGTGGATACTCATGAAAGCTTTGGACAACCTCAGGAACCATCAAAGGAATAGTTTTTTTGTGGGGTAACACAGTAATCCAATGGAATGTCCCCTGGGAAGATATCTGTAATCAATTCCTCCGCCTCAAAAAAACTAAGACCTACCTTAATTATATCAGGTCTGCAGCTCGCTAAAAATGTATCGTAGTACCCTTTGCCATAACCAACCCTATGACCTATTGTATCAAATGCCAATAGTGGAATGAACACAACATCGATCTTACTTGGGTCAATCTGTATACCGTCAATGGGTTCCGGTACCCCCCAGGAATTGTTCTTGAATTTGGTAGAATCGGTCAATAAATAATGCTCAAGGGTATCCTGCTGAACCTTTGGTACGATTACATACTTGTCCTTGCCTTGAAGAATGGATAATAAATTAATCGTATCAATTTCCTGTTTTGAGGTAATGGGAAGAAATATATGGTAATACTTTTTGGACCAAATAGGAAGTTCCAAAGCCTTATTTGATATATCAAGACTTTTTGCCGCAATCTGTTCTAGAGAAAGCTGTTTTCTAAAAGCTGAATATTTTAGACGCAAATCTTTCTTCAACATGATTGAAAAATGATTTGATGTACCTTAGGCAATGATTATTCTTTTCCTGCGACCGCAAAGAAAACTTTGAAAAATAACATTAGTATGAGGTAGGTTCCAAGTGTTATTATGTAGCTTTCCATATATTAAACAAAAAGTATTCGAGGTTTTGATTGTTTTAAATGTAAGTAAAAAAATCATTAAATCTCCTTGAAAAGCACAATTTTATCGTTAAAAAGCACATTTTTATATGAAAATTAACATAAACGGGAATATAGATAATTCAATAACGAGATTAAGATGCTGATAATCAATTAATTGTGTTGAAAATTAAAAATTTGGTGCTTTAACACATTTTAGTGTGAATCCTACATTAATTTATTGAACCATTCTAAAAACTGTTTAGCCTTTACCCGTTCTATTTTTCTGCTTTAAATGCGTTAAAATGATTAGAAAATTTAAGTTGTTTCAAGAAAAGCGTGTAAATTCAAATCCAACGATATAAGAACCCGTACCAAAGCTTTATGTCCCAAATTCCCATTGACGTTCAATTAAGTGCACTGCCCAATGGCCCCGGCGTTTATCAATTTTATGACAAGGAAGATAAAATACTGTATGTAGGTAAGGCAAAAAATCTTAAAAAGCGGGTCTCCTCTTATTTTAACAAGAATCATGAATATGGAAAGACCAGAGTACTTGTAAAAAAAATAAAGAAGATCAAGCACATTGTGGTTCCTACAGAATCAGATGCACTTTTGCTGGAGAACAATTTAATAAAGGAATACAAGCCCAGATATAATGTAATGCTCAAGGATGATAAGTCCTACCCTTGGTTGTGTTTAAAAAATGAGCGTTTTCCGAGACTGTTTCCTACCAGAAGGGTCATAAAGGACGGTTCTGAATATTACGGTCCCTACACCAGTATGAAGACGGTTAGGACACTTTTGGACTTGATCAAAAGTGTGTATCCATTACGGACCTGCAACTACGATCTATCCGAAGAAAAAATCAAGGGCGGTAAGTACAAGGTCTGTTTGGAATATCATTTGGGCAATTGTAAAGGCCCTTGTGAAGGCCTTCAAAGTTCTGAGGAATATGACCGACAAATTGCAGACATAAAGGAAATAATCAAAGGAAATTTTAAATCTTCGCTTCATTATTTTAAGGGACAAATGAAAACCTTTGCAGCGGAGATGCGATATGAGGAGGCCCAGCGCATAAAGGATAAAATAGAAGTGTTGGAAAACTATCAGGTAAAATCGACCATCGTAAATCCTAAGATCAGCAATGTGGATGTGTTTACGATTGTGGCCGACAACGCCATGGCCTATGTGAATTTTTTACAATTGTCACATGGTTCGATCATAAGGTCGCACACCATGGAAATCAAAAAGAAATTGGATGAGTCCGATGAAGAATTGCTACAATTGGCTATCGTGGAAATAAGGCAACGATTTAATTCGCAATCCAAGGAACTCTATCTTCCTTTTCCCGTGGAACTGGATGAATCCTTGATCATATCCGTTCCAAAGCTTGGAGACAAGAAACGTCTTTTGGAACTATCGGAACGTAATGCGAAGTTTTTTAGACAGGAACGTTTCAACCAAATCAAGATTATTGATCCGGATCGCCATACCAATCGCATTATGGCCCAAATGAAAAAGGACTTGAGATTGTCCGAAGAACCAAGGCATATCGAATGTTTTGACAACAGTAATATACAGGGTACCAATCCCGTTGCGGCATGTGTCGTTTTTAAGGATGGCAAACCCAGCAAGAAGGACTATAGGCATTTTAATATCAAGACCGTTTCGGGACCGGACGATTTTGCTTCCATGGAGGAAGTGGTGTTTAGAAGATATAAAAGGCTTTTGGAAGAGGAGGAACCATTGCCACAATTAATTATCATAGACGGAGGTAAGGGACAACTTTCTTCAGCTTTAAAAAGTCTGGACATTTTGGGTCTCAGAGGTAAAATAGCTATTGTAGGAATTGCAAAGCGGCTCGAGGAAATTTATTTCCCTGGGGACTCCATACCACTCTATCTGGACAAAAAATCTGAAAGTTTAAAGATTATCCAACATTTAAGGAACGAAGCCCATAGATTTGGCATAACTTTTCATAGAAATAAAAGAAGCAAGAGCGCCATCAATTCTGAACTGGAAAATATTGAAGGTGTGGGAGAGAAAACAGCAAGGGACTTGTTGAAAAAATTTAAGTCCGTTAAGCGAATAAAGGAAGCATCTTTGGATCATTTGGCCGAAGTTGTGGGTACTTCCAAAGCACAAAAAATATATGGGTCGTTTCATTGATTTGGAAATATCGCAAAGCTGGATGCTGAGAATTATACTACTTTCTCTGTTATTTCAGGTATCACTACAAAGTTACTCCCAACAGGATAACCTTAAGAGACCAAAGGTGGGGCTGGTACTCAGTGGTGGAGGTGCGAAGGGAATGGCACACATTGGTGCACTAAAGGTAATTGAGGAAGCAGGCGTAGAAATCGATTATGTTGGTGGAACCAGTATGGGGGCCATAGTGGGAGCCTTGTATGCAGCAGGCTACACGGCCGATCAATTGGATTCTATTTTCAGGGCGACGGATTTCATAAATTTGATTCAGGATAACCTCCCTAGAAATGCAAAAACCTTTTACGAGAAGGAAGATTCTGAACGATACGCATTAACGCTTCCCTTTGATAATTTCAAGATTACCGTACCTACCGCATTTTCAGGTGGGCAAAACATTTATAACGAGCTCGTTAGATTGTTGTATCATGTGAAGGACGTAAACGATTTTTACAAACTCCCAATTCCTTTTGTATGCATAGCTACCGATATTGAGACCGGGGAGGAAGTTGTTTTGGATTCAGGATACCTGCCCCAAGCGATTATGGCAAGTGGAACGCTGCCATCCTTATTCGAGCCCTCAAGTATTGACAACCGTATTCTAATAGATGGTGGAGTAGTCAACAATTATCCCATCGACAAGGTTAGGAATATGGGTGCCGATATCATAATTGGTATTGACGTACAACATGACCTATCCAAGAGGGACGCACTAATGTCCGCAACTGAAATACTTTCTCAGATTAACAATTACAGAACTGTGAGGGACATGGTGCAAAAGTCTAAAAAAACGGACATCTATATAAGACCGGATATTGCAGCTTTTTCAGTAATTCAATTTGACAAGGCTGCCGAAATCATTGAAAAAGGTATGATTGCAGCACGTGAAAAGCTCAATGCCCTAAGTGAGATTGGGAGTAACTCAAAAATTGATAAAGATCTTATAAAGTATAAAACATTGAGAGACTCCATAACCATCAATAGATTGATCATTAACGGTAACAATCAACACACAAGAGGTTATGTAAAAGGAAAGCTCCGATTTAATTTGGCAGAACCCATAACGTTTAAAAAATTACAGCAAGGAATTAGCAACTTGACCGCTACGGGCAATTTTACTACCAATAGGTATAAATTGGTTTCGAACGGTACCGGCGAGGATTTGATATTACGATTGGACGAAACGCCCAACACCTCTTTCATTCGCTTGGGCGCACATTATGACGATCTTTATAAAAGTGCCGCTATCATTAATTTCACCAAAAGAAATTTGGCCTTACAGGATGATGTCGCCTCCTTTGACCTTATTCTTGGCGACAATGTGAGGTACAATTTTCAATATTATGTAGATAAGGGTACGTATTGGAGTTTTGGGCTCAACTCGAGGTTCAGTGCCTTCTCCCAGGACATAAATTTTGACCTGATCCGTCAAAATTTTGAGGTTCCCTTTGGTACCAACCTAAACAACTTGAACCTGGATGTATCCGACTTTACCAATCAACTCTACATTCAAACGGTTCTTAGGGAGGAATTCGCCTTTACCTTGGGTGCGGAATATAAGTATTTGAAATATAGTACTCGCACCATTGAACCTTTTTCAGGAGTGGAGGAAAATCTTGTAGGTTCGGCATCTGATGATCGTCTTTATTTTGAAAATGGAAGCTTTTTTAGCGTTTTTGGAAATTTAAAATTGGACACCTATGATGATCGGTATTTTCCCACTAGGGGACTGTACTTTGACGGGGACATGCATTATTATATTCTTTCATCTGATTTTAATCAAAATTTCAAGGATTTTTCCATTTCCAAGGCAAGAATGGGTGCAGCTTTCCCAATTTTTAAAAATCTTTCAATGAACATTGAGACAGAAGGAGGTTTTAAATTGGGCACTTCCGGTGTTACCACATTCGATTTTGTTCTTGGAGGATTCGGTACGGATTTGATTAACAATTTCGTTCCTTTTTATGGCTATGATTTTTTAAGCCTCCCTGGCAATAGTTTTGTTAAGGCCTATGGACGTTTGGATTATGAGTTCTATGCCAAAAATCATTTATTGTTTTCCGCTAATTACGCCAATGTGGAAGATGATTTATTTAGAACAGGGGAATGGTTTTCATCCCCGGATTTTTCTGGCTATGGAATTGGATATGGTTGGGAGTCGTTTATTGGGCCAATTCAAGTGCTTTACTCATGGTCCCCAGAAGGTAAAAACTCCAATTTTTTCTTCAGTATAGGCTACTGGTTTTAATCTATTTCTTCAATACAAACTTCTATTTTCTTAAGGGATTCACAAATCAGGCTTTCAAATGTGAATTACTGTTAAGTTGAAAGTTAAAGTAAGTTAAATCGTATACCAGAAGCAAAGGATGTTTTAATTTTACATCAGTAAGGGGTGGTTCCCTTACAACTTTAAGTATTGGTTTTTCATAATTTAAAGTTTGGTTGGTTATTTAGGAAAAGCCCAGTTTCAAGACTGGGCTTTTTTTGTGCAATACTTTGGAATAAATTTTGTTTAAGTTATTGTAAGAACATTAATTATGAGGAACGGTATAGTATTTTTACATAAAAGTAATCATATGAAAAAGGTTTTGGTCATACTTCTATGTATGGGCATGGGCAAGATGTTCGCGCAAGGACAGCAATCTGCCTTTAAATCTGGTGAGTGGCTTAAGTTTAGGATGCATTACGGCTTTCTAAATGCCAGTTATGCCACACTACATGTAAAGAATGCAATTATCGATTCCGTGCCGGTGTATCATGTCGTAGGTCATGGGGAGACCACCGGTTTTGCAAGCCTGTTTTTTAAAGTTGACGATACCTACGAAAGCTATTTTGATAGAAAGGATGGGAAGCCCTACAGATTCATTAGAAAGATAAATGAAGGTGGCTATACCAAGGATGTTGAAATCAACTTTGACCATGTGAATGACAAAGCGGTCCTATATGACAAAAAAAACAATAAAAAGTTTAATTTTGATCTCCAAGATAGCATACAGGATTTAATTTCTGCATTTTATTATTTGAGGAATAATTATGATCCCAGTGACTTGGTACAAGGCGAGGCCATTGACTTGAAAATGTTGTACGATGATGACGGTATTTTCAATTTTAAGTTGAAGTACCTGGGAAAGGAGATTCTCAACACCAAATACGGAAAGGTAGAATGTCTCAAGTTTAGGCCCTTGGTGCAATCCGGTAGGGTCTTCAAAGAACAGGAAAGTTTATCGCTCTGGGTTTCCAATGACGATAATCGAATTCCAATACGAATAAAAGCGGATTTAGCGGTTGGTGCCATTAAGGCGGATTTGGATGGCTATAATGGCCTTAAGCATCAATTTAAGATAATAATGGATTAGTTAAGAATGGACGATAAGGAGCGGGTCAAATCCCAGATTTCAAAACTTGAGGAAAAGTATAGGGACTCTGGCCAGGATTTAAGCTCTTATTTGGACGGCTTATTATATCAGCGATATTTAACCTATTGGGACTACATCCACTTGGATACCCTTCTAAGTCTTCAAGTGCCCCGAACGCATTTCCCGGACGAGGAAATCTTCATCATGTACCATCAAATTACCGAGTTGTACTTTAAGCTCATTTTACATGAGCAAAAGCAACTGGTGGACGACAAATCGCAGAGCCTTGACTTTTTTGTAGAAAGACTGCGACGCATCAATAGTTATTACACCGCGCTCATTTCCTCTTTCAGCATCATGATAAAGGGTATGGAGCGGGAACAGTTCCTCCAGTACAGGATGGCCCTTTTGCCCGCAAGTGGTTTTCAATCCGCCCAATTTAGGATGATAGAAATCTATGCCACGCCTCTAGAAAATTTGGTACACGAGTCGCAACGGGACCAATTCTCCTCCAATAATTCCATTGAGGAGCTTTATGAAAATATTTATTGGAAGAAAGGTGCAACGGACATATCAACGGGAGAAAAAACATTGACCTTAAAACAATTTGAATATAGATATACACCAAGATTGGTACGAACGGCCAAGCAATTATTGAACAACACCATATATCATAAATACGTAGCTTTGCCTTCAGAAGTTAAAAAAAATAAGGAGCTTTTGGAGGCTTTAAAGACGATGGACCTAAACGCCAATGTAAATTGGCCGTTGATGCACATGGGCTCCGCCCATCGATATTTAGGAAAGGAATCAGGGGATATAAGTGCTACAGGCGGAACCAATTGGAAGGACTACCTTCCGCCAAGTTTTCAAAAAATCGTATTCTTTCCGGATATCTATACGGAAGAGGAACTAAATGACTGGGGCAAACAATGGGTCGACCATATTTACAACCCCAATAAAATAAATACATAGATTCATGCGAAAATATTGGGGCATACTATTTACGTTGGCTTTGTTAGGGGCATGTCAAGAAGAAAAAGTGGTCGTAAACCATGATGAATTAAAAATCAGTCCTGTTGAAGACCCAATTATCACCAGGTTCGGATTTAATTTCGAGGAATTTAACGTGCATTTGGATACCATTAAATACGGTGATAGTTTTGGGGAGCTGATGCTAAAAAATAAGGTGGAGTATCCTAAAATAGCAACGATCTCGGAAAAATTTCGGGATACCTTCGATGTTCGTAAGATACGTGTTGGTAAACCGTATTTAATACTGAAAGCTAAGGACACTTCAGAGCAGGCACAGGTCTTCATATACCAAAACAACCCCATTGATTATACGGTAGTGGACTTTAGGGACAGCGTGCAAGTGTATAAAGGGAAGAAGAGGGTCAAGTATGTGGAAAGGGAAGTTTCGGGCATCATAGAGACAAATTTGTCCGAGGCTATTTTGGCTCAAGGTATCGATTACAGCGTTACGCATAACCTTGCGAATGTCTTTGCTTGGACGATTGACTTTTCAAGGCTTCAAAAGTACGATAGGTTCAAAATTATATTTAAGGAGAAATATATCAATGATACCGTATACGCTGGTTCAGAACCCTTGGTAGCTGCCTATTTTGAACACAATGGGATTCCTCTATATGCTTTTTCATATGAAGGCGACACCTTGAAAAGTCAGTTGGATTATTATGACCATGAGGCAAATAACCTTAGAAGGGCATTTCTTAAAATGCCCGTTGAATTTGGGAGATTATCATCCAGATACAATCTTAAACGAAGAATTCGCTACTATGGTTATAAGGTAAGGCCACATAAGGGAACGGATTATGCCGCTCCTATTGGAACTCCCATCCTTGCCACCGCTGACGGTACCGTAACGGAATCCACCAGGAGGGGCGGTAACGGTAAATATGTGAAAATCAGACATAACGAGACCTATTCGACCCAATATCTTCACATGAAAAATCAGAACGTGAAAAAGGGTCAGTTTGTACGTCAGGGCGATGTAATTGGCTGGGTGGGCATGACCGGTAATACCGGAGGCCCCCATGTTTGCTATCGCTTCTGGAAAAACGGGAGGCAAGTAGACCCCTTGCAGGAAGAACTTCCATTGGCGGAACCGTTGGCCGATTCCCTTCGACCGGATTATTTCGCCCATATAGAACCGATAAAGGAACAACTGGACTGTATAGTCTACCCAGAGAGGATTGAAGAAGATGATTTGTTAACACTTAATGAACTAAATGGCACTAAATAACATTGACCCAACTACCACCAATGCTTGGAACAAACTAAAAGAACATTATAAAACTTCGAATAACCTTCATATGAAGGAACTGTTCGGTGGGGATGAAAGTCGGGCCGAGCGATTCAGCGTCAGCTGGAACGATTTTCTCTTGGATTTTTCCAAGAACCGAATAACTACAGAAACGTTACAGTTGCTTTTGGATTTGGCAGATGAGGTAGAATTAAAAGACGCCATCGCCAAGTATTTCAACGGAGACGAAATCAATCAAACCGAAGGAAGGGCCGTATTGCATACAGCTTTGAGAGCCAAGAAAACCGATGCTGTCTACGTGGATGGTGTCAATGTGGTTCCCGAAGTATTCGAAGTGAAGCAACATATCAAGGAATTTACGGAGTCCATAATAAACGGTACCAGTAAAGGTTACACGGGAAAGAATTTTACCGATGTGGTAAATATTGGTATAGGAGGTTCGGATCTAGGACCGGCGATGGTGACCGAAGCCTTGAAATTCTATAAAAATCACTTGAACGTACATTTTGTTAGCAATGTAGATGGAGATCACGTTCATGAAATTTTGAAAACTTTACATCCTGAAACCACCTTATTTGTAGTGGTTTCCAAAACCTTCACCACACAGGAAACATTAAGCAACGCCACTACCATTAAGAAGTGGTTTTTGCAGCACGCTACCCAAGAGGATATTGCAAAACATTTTGCCGCCGTTTCTACCAATACCGAAAAAATTGCGGAATTTGGAATTTCAGAAGCGAATGTATTTCCTATGTGGGACTGGGTTGGAGGTAGATTCTCGTTATGGAGCGCCGTAGGTCTTTCCATCGCCCTGGCGGTTGGATACGAAAACTTTGATTCCATGTTACTTGGAGCCAACGAAATGGATGTTCATTTCAGGGAAGCGGAATTCAGGGAAAACTTACCGGTTATAATGGCACTTTTAAGTGTTTGGTACAATAATTTCCATCAAGCAGAAACAGAAGCCATAATTCCATATACGCAGTATTTAAGCAGATTCTCCGCCTATCTGCAACAGGGAATTATGGAAAGCAATGGTAAGAGTGTGGGAAGAAATGGAAAGCGCGTCGGGTATGGGACGGGGACCATTATCTGGGGGGAGCCGGGAACCAATTCCCAGCACGCTTTCTTTCAGTTGATCCATCAGGGGACCAAATTGATACCAACCGATTTTATCGGCTTCAAGCATTCTTTATATGGAGATACCGATCACCATAATAAATTGATGGCCAATTTTTTTGCCCAAACGGAAGCCTTGATGAACGGGAAGACCCTTCAAGAAGCAATATCGGAACTGAAGGATAAAGGAGTGCCTGAAAAAGAAATTGAACAATTGGTGCCATTCAAGGTGTTTGAAGGCAATAAGCCCACGAATACCATTTTAATAAATAAATTGACCCCAAAAAGTCTGGGTGCTTTGATTGCCTTATACGAGCATAAGATCTTTGTACAGGGAATCATCTGGAATATCTTTAGTTACGACCAGTGGGGTGTTGAACTGGGAAAACAACTGGCCGGTACTATTTTAAAGGATATAGAGGGTGATGGAATCACCTCCCACGATAGCTCCACATTGCGATTATTGCAATATTTTAAGAGTTAACCTACATAAATCATATTTAAAGATATTACTTTGTAACTTCTTCATAATCAGCTATTTTTTTATTTTTTTTGATGTAAGTTTATGGAGGTGATTTAACGTTGTCTTAACGTTGGAAGTCTAAAAATGGAAGACTTTTGCACCGGTTAATAAAACTAACAAATACTAGAAAAATGAAAAAAATCTACTTTGCAATTGCGGCATTTCTATTGACCGTGACTGCGTTTTCACAAGGGGTAACTACCTCGAGTATGCAAGGTACTGTCTCAGATGAGTCAGGTGAGTCATTATTTGGTGCGAACATCGTTGCGACCCATACTCCTTCTGGAACCGTATATGGTGCCATATCAAATGAAGAGGGAAGGTTTTACCTGCCAAACATACGTGTAGGGGGGCCATACACAGTAAAAGTAACCTATGTTGGTTTTCAGGATAAGACTTTTGAAGGGATTACCCTTGGTTTGGGACAAAGTTATAACTTAAAGGTTACATTATCTGAAGGTGTTGAACTAGAGGAGGTTGTCGTAACTTCTCAAAGAGGGGAGATTATTGACCCGGACCGGACAGGACCGGCAACAAACCTTTCAAGGGATAGAATAGACGCCTTGCCTACTATTAGCAGGAGCATTGAGGATTTTACACGTTTAACACCACAGAGTAGTGGGAATTCTTTTGCAGGGACTTCAAGCCGTTTTAATAATTATACCATAGATGGTAACATTTACAACAACAACTTTGGTTTGGGAAGTGCCCAATTTGCAGGTGGCAACCCTATATCGTTGGATGCCATAGAGGAAGTTCAAGTGAACTTGGCACCTTACGACGTTCGTTTATCCGGTTTTACTGGCGCATCCGTAAATGCCGTTACCAAGTCTGGAACTAATGAATTTAGAGGTTCCGTTTATTACCTATTACGTAATGATCAGATGCAAGGAGATAAGTTACGGGATGTTCAATTGGAACTTGGAGATTCCCAAAACGATATTAAAGGTATTAGCCTAGGTGGCCCTATTATTAAGGACAAACTCTTTTTCTTTGTAAGTTATGAAGAAGAGGAGGAGGCAGTTCCCAGTTTTCAGAGGAGGGCTTTGCGACCCGGTTTGGTTCCTGATGCACAGACCATCTCCAGGGTGCCTGCTTCTGAGTTGGACTTCATTCGTGAGAGTATGCAGAACCTATATGGCTACGAAACAGGGCCTTATGAAAACTACCCTTTTGCATCTGAGCAGACAAGGTTCAATGCTAGATTGGATTACAATTTGAACCAAAACAACAAGTTTTCTTTGCGTTACAATAGATATGAATCTTCTGCTGATGTTAGTATCAATGGAAATTCAAACAGGTTTGTAGCGACTCGCTACAGAAATACCAACCGTTTTGGGGTTGAGGCCATGACCTTTGCCAATGCCAACTATACCAACGATCGTTTAGTGGAGTCCTTGGTAGGAGAATGGAACTCCAAAGTTTCTGATAACATGTCCAATCAGTTGAATATTGGTTATACGGCCATCAGCGACCCCAAAAGGGGGATTCCTGGGGGACAAGCGTTTCCGTTTATCGAGGTCTTGGAACCGGATCCTTCTGGCAACTTACTGTATTACACTGCCTTGGGTAATGAACTATTTACCGTTGGTAACCTTTTGGAGAACAATGTCTTTAACGTAACGAATAACTTCTCAATCTACTCAGGAGACCATACTTATACTATAGGTGCAAACTTTGAGTATATGACATTTAAAAATGCCTTTAACCCTGTTTTCAATGGATTCTACAGGTTTACCAGCTATGACAGTTTTGTAGAGACTGTTATTAACCGTACTCCTGGAGCCTACCCGGATGCCTTTGCCAAAAGTTTTGCTTTGGACGGCTCAACTACACCGCCTGTGGATGAGGTTAAATTTGGGCAGTTTGGTATTTATTTCCAAGATGAGTATCAAGTAAATGATAATTTCAAATTAACGGGAGGCTTGCGCATAGATTTTCCTTTCTATGCAACCGATATTCCTAGGAATGACCTTTTGGATGACTTGAACAAGACCTTTACAGATCAAGATGGTAATACTTTTACTCCAGATGTAAGCCAGTTTCCTAAAGTTAGACCATTATGGTCTCCAAGAGTCGGCTTTAACTGGGACGTAAACGGTGAAGGGAAGACCCAAGTACGCGGTGGAACAGGTATATTTTCGGGCCGTATTCCTTTCGTATGGTTGAGCAACCAGGTAAACGGATCGGGCGTGGTACGTGGTGGTCTTGGCTTTGAAGGCCAGGATGCCGTAGACTTTTTGGGTCCTAACTATCAATTTAACCCAGATGTTACCTTTGGCAATCCTGCCAATCCTGGTCAAACGTTGTCAAATGAATTGAACTTGACGGATCCAGAGTTCAAGTTGCCACAAGTTTGGCGTACCAATATTGGTGTAGACCAACAACTGCCTTGGGGCATTACCGGAACCTTGGACTTTATTTATTCTAGGGATGTTGCAACACCTATCGTATATAATCCTGTTTTAAGGGAGCCCGATGGTAATTTGGCCGGTCCTGATCAACGCCCTTATTGGGACGGAGGCTACAGCAACGATGCTGATTTCCGAAACGTGTTCTATTTGACCAACGCATCTGAAAAGGCATTCTCTTATTCCTTGACAGCCCAATTGCAGAAGCAGTTTGATAATGGTTTTTATGCCAGTATAGCGTATACCGCTTCAAGAGCTAGAGATTTAGATACTGGCGGTGGATCTCAGGCAGGTTCTTTATGGCAAGCGCAAGTAAAAGAAGATAGAAACGATCCTGAACTTGGTTTTGCTCGTTTTGACCAACCCAACCGTTTTATTGCCAACCTAGCCTATCAAAAGGGAGGGACGACCATCAGTGTACTTTGGGATGGCGGTGAAAATGGACGTTATAGCTACACCTATTCTGGTAACTTTGGAGACAATGCGGATAGGTTGATGTACGTTCCAAATGATGCTTCGGAGCTTAATTTTGAGGAATATACTCTGGATGGACAGGTAATTACAGAACAAGCGCAAATCAATTTGTTGAACAATTATATTGATAATGATGAGTATTTGAGCGGTAAGCGTGGTGAAGTGACTGAGCGTAACGGTGCCAAATTGCCTTGGATTAATCGGTACGATATGCGCTTGACACAGGATATTGATTTGACAAAGAATGGCAAAAACAAGTTGCAGTTCTCCATGGACTTCTTGAACATAGGTAATATGTTCAACTCGGATTGGGGCGTGAGACAAACTTTCTTGCAAAGGAATATCTTGAACTATCGTGGTAGAAATGCTTCCAATGAGCCTATCTATAGATTCAACACTGTAGGAGGTACAACAGATTTCCCATCAGAAAGTTATAGGGTTCAAAACAATGTTCTGGACGCTTGGAGATTGCAAGTGGGCGTTAGGTACCTTTTCAACTAGTCTTTAATAAGTTAATTAAAACCCCGCTTTATGCGGGGTTTTTTATGCCCAAAAATCACTATTTTTAAAATTCATTTAAACCAACAGTATGTACGAAACCATTCAAATGCTGCATTCTTATCTGGCCTATGTAGCGTTGGCAATTTTATTAATTGCCGTAGTCAATGCCATAAGCGGATTAGTTAGCAAACGAGTTTTCACCATGAATAAAGATTTACGCTTAAGTCTCTTCACTTTGATAATCTGCCACATTCAATTATTGGTAGGCCTTATTCTGTACTTTATATCCCCTAGCGGATTGAACGCCATCCAGGAGTTTGGTATGGGCGGACTAACCTCCGCGGCTAGATTATTGGCCGTTGAACATCCCTTTATAAACATACTGGCCATTGCCGCCATAACCATAGGATGGTCCAGGCACAAGAAATTTGTTGAGGGCGATAAAAAGTTCAAGAGTATAGCCATTTTTTATGGAATAGGTCTGATATTGATTTTAAGTAGGATTCCATGGAGTCAATGGTTTTAAGAATTAGGGGCATGAAGAAATTAGTGGCTATCGTTTTATTGATTTTTTGTGGCAGTCTCCTTAAAGCCCAAAGTATTTCCTTGTTCAACGGTGAAAATTTGGATGGCTGGGAAGTTTTTGGAACCGAAAAATGGTATGTGGAAGACGGGCTTTTGATTTGCGAAAGCGGTCCGGATGCAGGCTATGGATATTTGGGCACTGAAAAGGAATATAAAAACTTCATTCTCGATCTGGACTTTAAACAGGAAGCCGATGGCAACAGCGGTGTCTTTATCAGATCCAGTGTTGAAGGAACTACCGTCAGTGGTTGGCAAGTGGAGGTCGCACCACCGGGCAAATTTACGGGTGGTGTTTACGAGTCCTATGGAAGGCAATGGTTGAAGAAACCAAAGCCTGAAAAGGATGTGGCCTTAAAATTTGGAGACTGGAACCACATGACTATCAAGGTAGATGGCAAACAAATAACCTCGTGGCTCAACGGTACGGAAATGGTTTCCTTTAAGGACCGAATAATTGGTAAAGGGGAAGGTTCCGTTCTTCTTCAAATTCACGATGGAGGGGGTATCAAGGTGAAATGGAAAAATATTGAATTGACGCCTTTGGATTAATAGATTTTATTAGGATGCTTATTTAACTTGAGTTTACTATAGGAATCGTCATCTATTCTACATTCATGATTTTTGGGTAAATTTCAGGTCTTGCTGTCACATCGAGCGGAGACTAGATGCGAGACCTACTTGAGCCTTACGGTTTTTATAAGAATTTCTCGATTACATTTATAGAGGCATTAAATGTCCTATTTACATCCACCTACAAATAAAGGAATTATAGTTTTGAACTCATATTTATTTGACTTTCCGTATCAAATGCACATATACAGGAAAATGGTCACTATATCCCCCAATATAACTTCCGCCAGCGTAGGTACGTAAAGGATAGTCCTTGTAGATTCCTTTTGGGTCGATCAAGTAAGGTGGATTGAAAACATCGGCCTTCCAAAACCGGTATCCTTTTGGGTTGTTGAGCAAGTTGGCGGTCAGGTATATTTGATCAAAAAGGTTCCATTTGTCCCTATAGGCCAACGAACCGATGCCTTTTTTGAATAAATTTTCCATGGGCCCAAAGAGGCCCGTTGAATCCAATTGTTTCTCCTTTCCCTTTACTTTCAATATTTTTTTAAAGCTGGGACTTATAGGGTCGTCATTAAAATCTCCCATACTTACAATTTTTGCATTGGAATCCAAATATCGCAGAGAATCTATAATTCTCTTGTTCAATTCAGCGGCCTTCAATCGATAAGGCCTGCTTCTAAGTTCTCCGCCACTTCTAGAGGGCCAATGGTTTACGATTACATAGATTTTTTCATTGTCCAAAAGCCCTTCTACTACCAATTGGTCCCGGGTATAGTCCCTAAAGCCTTCTTCATTAGTCAAAAGCAATCTTCTGCTTACAAAGGATATAGGGATAAAAGAGGACTTCGTATAGAGAAGCCCTACATCTATTCCGCGTTCATCGGGGGAATCAAAATGTACTATTCCATATTGCTTTTTTTGAAGGGCTGGATGGTTGATCAAATCCTCGAGTACCTTTCGATTTTCCGCCTCGCAGACACCAAGTATATCGGGACCCGATGGGTTATTATCGGAACCAATATCGAATATGACCTTGGAAAGATTTTCAATCTTTTTCCAATAGCGCTCTTCGGTCCAATTATCCTTTCCCGTGGGTGTTCTATCATCGTCATACACCAAACTGTCATTTATGGTGTCGAACAGGTTTTCTAGATTGTAGAAGGCAATGGTTCGTAATTGATAATTCTTTTGCATTTGTCCGAAGCTGAACAAAGTGTACAAGAGGGTTAAAAGTAAGCCGACCTTCTTCATGAGTTTCTTACTAATTTATTCAATCAAGTTTTAAAAATTTCAAAGTAAGGTATTTAGGTTACGATAATAAATGCCTCAATAAGGTGTCATTAGTACCGAAATATATGGTTTTTATACAAAAAATCGACTTAAGCAATTGTTTTTAAATATATTAGGGTTTGCACTAACCAACCATAATGTACAAGGGCATATTTCTTATACCGATTTTTGTCTTAATGAATACTGTTTTCGGACAAACCAGTTATTCCGTGTCTGGAACCGTCCTTACTTCTTATAACAATGTGGCAATTGAAGGCGCAAGCATCCGTATTGAGGGGAAATCCATAGAAGTTAGGACCAATGTGGATGGACAGTTCGCCCTTGAGACGGACCTTATGGGCGATTATATTCTAAGAATTACCTTTCAGGATTACGAATCCAAACGAATCCCAATAGTGCTTGACGGAAAGTCGCTTAATCTTGGCAGCATACTCCTTAAAAGGGATATTTCTGTTGAACAACAGGACAATCTAATCACCCTTACCGATGCAGAACTGCTGGACGATGAATCCACATCCAACACTTTAGGACTTTTGCAGGCAACCCGGGATGTTTTTCTAAGTAGGGCCGCATTTGATTTTGGTCAGGCTTTTTTTAGGGTTCGAGGGTACGATGCCCAAGAAGGGGAGGTGCTGTTGAACGGTGTCCCCATGAACAAATTGTTCGATGGTCGCCCCCAGTGGAATAATTGGGGCGGGCTGAACGATATTACCAGGAACCAGGAATACTCGAATGGGCTGGATGCTTCGGACTATACCTTTGGGGGTATTTTGGGCAATACCAATATCGATTTGAGACCCTCCGGATTACGACCGGGAACACGTATTTCAACATCGGCCTCCAATAGAACCTACGCGGGAAGATTGATGGCGACGTATAATTCCGGAATGAAGGAAAATGGATTTGCCTATGTACTGTCCGGTTCCAGAAGATGGGCGAAAGAAGGCTTCATTGACGGAACCCTGTACGATGCTTATTCATTAAGCGGTCAGTTGGAATATGAGCTCGATGACAACCACAGTTTTCTCTTATCCGGCATATTTACAAGTAATAGAAGGGGCCGGTCGTCCGCCATTACGGAAGAGGTGTTCAGTTTGATGGGTAACAAATACAATCCGTATTGGGGGCTACAGGATGGTAAAATAAGGAACTCTCGGGAACGCTTCATTTCAGAACCTATGGTGTTGTTCAATTATTTTTATAATGCCGATAAACTGGACCTATCCCTTGGGTTGGTCTACCAAAATGGAACCCATAAACGAAGCAGGCTGGGGTATTACAATGCCCCAAATCCAGACCCAACATACTACAGGTACCTGCCCAGCTTTTATGTCAACAGTCCTATTGGTGCGAACTTCATTAGTGCAGAAATGGCCAAGAATAGTTTTCTAAAAGATCCGCAATTGGATTGGCAAAACGTATACAGCGCCAATGCGAACTCGTCCCTGGGCGGCGAAGCTGTTTATGTACTCTATGACGATGTGGTTTCTGATGCCCAGTTTACGGCCAATTTGAACGGTAATTTCCAATGGGACCCAAACATAAAGGTCGATTTTGGTATCATGAACCGATATTTAAAATCCAAAAACTTCGCCGAAGTGGATGATCTGTTGGGGGCCGAATTTCACAGGGATATCGACCCTTTTTCCAATACCAGAAATGACATCGATTCCAATTTGGAAAAAAGGGAAGGGGATTTCTTTGGGTATAATTACGAATTTCAGGCTAATGAACTTAGGGCCTATTCGCAGATTTCGGCCGACTTGAACAAGTGGAAGTTCTTTTTGGCTGGACAATTCAATCGGAAAGCATATCAAAGAACAGGTAAATTTCAGAATGAACGGTTTCTGGAAAATTCTTTGGGCGCAAGCAGGAACATAACTTTTTCAAATTTTGGGGTCAAAGGAGGTCTTACCCACGCAATAACCGGAAGACATTGGGTCACTATGCAAGGGGCCTTCATCAAAAGGGCACCGTTGCTTCAAAATGTTTTCGTTAACCCAAGGGAGTCCAATGCCTTGGTACCCAACATGCGGACCGAAACCGTTTCCACTTTGGATATCAACTATTTCCTTCGTTTGCCCAATCTTACGGGTCGGATAACCGGTTATTACACCCGATTTCAAAACATTACCGATATCAACTTTTTCTTTGTGGACTCGGGTGTTGGATCGGATTTTGTCCAAGAGGTTTTGACGGGTTTGGACAAATTGCACCTTGGAACGGAATTGGGGCTGGAATACCAGGTATCCTCAACGGTAAAACTGTCATTGGTTTCCTCCATCGGAAAATATGTGTATGCCAGTGATCCTTTGGTGACCATTAATTTTGACACGGCATCGGCGGAGGAAGAACTGATCAATGTCCAGGGATTCCAGGATTTGGGGCCTGCAAAGCTAAAGGGCTATAAATTGGGTCAGGGACCACAACAGGCCTTTGCCTTCGGTATGGAATATAGAGATCCCAAGTACTGGTGGGTAGGTGTCACCGCCAATTACCTTGCGAATAACTATGCCAATATTTCCACAATAACGAGAACGGATAGCTTTGTTTTGAACCCTGAGACGGGGCAACGTTTTCCCGATGCAACAGAAGAAAATGTGGACGCGCTTTTGGAACAGAAATCCTTGGACAACTTTTATCTTTTGAATCTTGTGGGAGGAAAATCGTGGTTGAAAAACGGGAAGTACCTAGGTGTTTTCGCCAGTTTGAACAATTTGTTCGATACCACTTTTAGAACCGGTGGCTATGAACAAAGCCGCAATGGCAACTTTGGTCAGTTACGACAGGACAATTTGAGCGGTACCCCTTCTTTTGCCCCAAAATATTGGTATGGCTACGGAAGGACCTTCTTTTTAAACATAGCCCTAAGTTTTTGATGACACATCTTTCTAAAACATACTACCGGCTCATTGTAAAGACCATATTTTTACTTATGGTAGGTATGCTTTTTGCCTGCGTAAAGAACAAGGATTTTGAGCAATTGGAGCCTGCCTGTGAATCAAATCTGGTCGCGAACATCAGTATCGAGGAACTTAAGGAATACTATCAGGACGAAACGCTTCAAATCCAGGAGGATTGGGTCATCGAAGGATATGTGATTTCTTCCGATGCCCAAAACAACTTTTTCAGCGTACTGTATTTTCAGAACAGCACCAATAACCCCACCGATGGACTTCAGATAGAAATAGAAATGCTGGATTCCCATCTATTTTTTGAGGTTGGGAACAAGATTTTGATCAAGCTGAAAGGATTGTACTTGGGACGTACTAGAAATCAGTTTAAAATTGGCGGAGTATTTACCTCCTTTGGGAATGTTTCCGTTGGGCGATTGCCTTACAACCAAATCTTTGAGCATATCTTTGTAGCCTGTGGTGAAGGAGCCATTTTGCAACCGGATGTACTCACAATTCCGGACTTGCAGGATAACAATGCAGGCACGTTGGTGCAATTTCAAAATTTGGAGTTTTCAGCAGCGGAATTGGGCAACTTATTTGCCGAAACGGAGGCCGAAACGGAACGTCTACTTGTAGATTGTGAGGATAATGAGTTGATTTTGTTAAATAGTGGTTTTGCGGATTTTCAATCCATTTTGCTTCCCGAAGGTCGTGGAAGTATCACCGGGGTCCTCGTTAAGGACGGAAGTGACTTTAAGTTGGTTATAAGGGATTTGACCGATATTGAATTTGACCAAGAAAGGTGCGAGGATTTCGTGGACGAATTTACTTCCAACACTATTTTCTTTTCGGAATTGGCGGACCCTGATAACGATCCGGAAGCCAGATTTGTGGAAATATACAATTCAGATACGGCCCCATTATCCCTAAAAGGTTGGCAAATCCTTCGGTATACCAATGATAGTGAAACGGTGAGCTCCTCAACGGAATTAACGGGACATGTTATTGATGGGGAAAGTACGTTATTGATATCGCCCAATCCATTGGTTTTTGAACAAGTTTATGGATTTTTACCTGATGTGGATGCGGGAACCAACTCACCCGCGGATTCCAATGGTGACGACAACCTCGTCTTGGTCGATCCCTTTGGAACGGTGATAGATATTTTTGGCGTAATAGGCCAAGATGGTACGGGAACCGATCATGAGTTTGAGGACGGTCGAGCGGTACGAAATTTGGAAGTTAATGCAGGGAGTCCGGTATATATGTTCTCTGAATGGCAAATATTCAACGATTCCGGAGAGGCGGGTACGGTCAATTTGCCTCAACTGGCCCCAGACGATTTTTCACCAGGAATACGCTAACTTACGCTACCTTCTCTAAGGATTCGGCCGTTAAGGGTTTGACCAAATAGGCAGTTACGGAAGCATAGTTATGTGCCTTTGCCATATTCTCAGGGCTTACAAAGGAGCTAACAATATATACCTTAACATTTTCACGTTGGTGTTTGGGAATGTTTTGAAACTCTTCCAAAAAGGCCCATCCATCCTTGTTGGGCATGTTCAGGTCTAAAAATATGATTTGTGGAAGTGGAATGTTTTCAATCAAAAGTCCAATAAGACTATCTATGGCTTCCTGTCCATCTGCATACCAGAGAACGTTTTCACAAAACCCTATTTGCTTCATGAGTTTTTTTGTGTTGAAGGCAAAAAACTCATCATCATCAATTATACAACAGCTATCAATCCTACTCATGAAAATCGAAACTCAAAATCCAAGGAACCATATCAGGGAAAAATTATCCCTATTAAAGTATGGTTTGTTTTGTTCTAAAAATTGGCGTAAAACTAAGAATTATAACCACACCTTCACTGATAAAAATCAGGTTTTGAATGCTTTTAGTTAAATTGACAAAAATCATAAGCCTAGATTATAGAATAAAGTAGGCGACTTGTTAATTTTAATATGATATTTGAATATATGAGCTTTAAATCAGCGTTTATAATTAATATATTAAAAAGTATTTTTTGACAAAACCCTATTTTTTACCATACTAATGGAACACAATATTTACAATTATATCAGGAACGGAAATTTGGAAGGTGTACAAGATGCTTTAAACGATAATCCAGGGCTTGTTAGCTACAAAGATGAAAGGGGCTCCACTCCGCTGTTATTGGCTACCTATTACGACCGTTTAGAAATAACCAAATTGTTACTTGATTACGGGGCGGATATTAATGCGCAGGATGCTGCCGGAAACACCCCATTAATGGGGGTCTGTTTTAAAGGATATTTGGAAATTGCCAAACTTCTGATCGATAACGGGGCAAAATTGGATGTACAGAACACCATGGGGGCCACGGCTCTTGTTTATGCAGCCATGTTCGATAAATATGAGATTGCCAAGCTTTTAGTTAAAAATGGTGCCGACCAAAGTACAAAGGATCAGAGAGGTAATACGGCATTGAACCATGCGAAAACAAAAGGCAACCTTAAATTAATCGATTTACTGCAAGGGTAATTGAATGGGCAACTTCCTTAAAGTATAGTGTGAAGACTTGATACAACATGAAAAACGAACTTAAGATTACCCTAATACAATCTCCCATTATTTGGGAGCAGCCTGCCTTGAACAGGAATTCATTTGCCGCCAAGATCGATACTATAAATGATGTGGATCTAATCGTTCTTCCAGAAATGTTTACTACCGGATTTACCATGTCTCCCGAAAATTTGGATGTTGAAGAAGGAGGAATCACGGTAAATTGGATGAAGGAAATGGCCAAAAAAACAAAGGCCGCCATTGTAGGTAGCATCGTTTATACTGAAAACGGACTTCATTATAACCGACTTTTTTTTGTTACCCCAATGGGTGAGGTTTGGCAGTATGATAAACGACATACCTTTACATTGGCAGGAGAAAATGAAAAATATCAGGCCGGTAAGCAACATTTGATTATTAACTATAAAGGTTTCAAATTGAACTTTATGATCTGTTACGACCTAAGGTTTCCTGTTTGGAGTAGAAATACGTTGGATTACGATGTTCTATTGTATGTAGCGAATTGGCCCAAACCGCGGATTGAAGCCTGGGATACCTTGTTAAAGGCAAGAGCTATTGAGAATATGAGCTATTGTATAGGGGTGAATAGGATAGGTAGCGATGAAAAGGGATTGGAGTATGTTGGACATTCAGCGGCCTATGATGCACTTGGTCAACAATTGGTTTTTTCGGAGAAGGAAGAAATTCTTCAAGTGACAATTGATAAAAGACACATATCCAAAACCAGGGACAATTTAAAATTCCTTCAGGACAGGGATATGTTCCGGCTACTGTGAGTTAAGTATTGAAAATAACTTAATCAAGTCTTCCTCTTTTCTAGCGGATAATTTTTCTTTTTTAAGAATTTCCATAATGCTGGAAGGCAACTCTGATTTCATGGTTCGTTTGTTTGTGGGTAGTTCTGCCACCTGTCCTTCCTCTCTATTAAAATAGAATTGATGAACTATTTCGACTTTATCTACACTTTCAATATTTAAAAGTTTGGCGTCTGATGGTGCTTTGTTAATCTTAATATCGAAAACCTTATAAAGATTGTATTTTCCTTGAGCAAGGATTTCAGCAAAAATTGGCTTATTTCTTTTTCCTAGGTGAAGGGGGACTAAATTCTTTCCATTTAATTGAACTTTTATTCCTTTTGTGGGATACAACGCCGAAATTTCCTTATCCTTTAAAATTTCTATTTCACCGTGATAGACATTAAAGCGCGCTAGTATTTTTATTCTTTTTTTATTTGATAAATCTATAATGGTACCTTGTTCCCATTCTTCACTTATGTAGATACTACCCACAATCTTATTACCGCTTATTTCAGAAACTCTTAAAAAAGGAACGTCTAAATTTCCTGTTTGAAAGGTTCCTCCTTCTTCATTTACTAAATTAGGTTGCGACCATGTAGAGACAATGGTAAATAAAAAATGGATTAAAAAGAAAATTCTATTCATTTGATAAGTAATTAATTAAGAATTGTAAAAGTAATGTTCTCTATCCAGTTGGCGCGCATCTCAATGGTAGTAGGGTAATAGGACACCTTTTCTGGCTGAATTCTTTTGAGGTAGTTTCCCGTATCCCATTGTCCATTATTGTTTGTATCGAAAATGGCTCGGATTAAATATTTTCCGGGACTTATATGATTAAACTCAAAAACCTTAGGTTCTGTTGCAATCTGCGTCCTTTGCACCTCGCCTTTTTCGTTGGTCAGTTCAAGTATTACTGGGTATTCTATAGATTCACCAGTTAAATTAACAGATAGGTTTCCGTAGTCCGCATAACTCTTGGTGTTCAGGTTAAAATTGATGGAATCGTTTGTTGTACCGAAAAAGTCCACAATAGCACCAGGAATCATCTGAACTTTATATTTTTCATTCGCATCCACCTTGAACTCAATATTAACCTGATTTTCCAAAGAGTCCAGGACCGCGGTGTGGATTACTTGTAAAGTATCCTGCTTGAACACCTCAATTTTTGTAGTGTCTAAGGATTCTATGGGCGTGTTCGCCAGTAGTGAAAAGCGTTCCCCAAAGTTCAATGTACCAGTACGGCTGGGAGTCAATTTAAGGGAATCAATGCCCACCTTCCTACTTTTCACCTTAAACGTATCTATAAGTTTTAGGCGCTCGTTCTTCACTGTAAACAACAGGGAATCCATATCATACGGTGTAAACCAAAAGTTCAGGGTATCCTTATCCCTTTCTTTTAGGATTTTTGTTTTCACGGTATCCGGAATAGGGGAAATGGTATTCAGTTCTATATCCTTCCCATCCCCGTAATATCCAAAGCTGATTTTATTTTTTGCCGCATAAGTGGGAACGGCAATACCGTAGTCCGGGACTTCCCTAAAAAGATTTATAAGGTAAATGGAATCCGTTGGTAGCCGGACGGTATCCTTAATAAACCCGATTTTATCCGTATTCTGGTCAAAAACGTTGTTTTTGGTCTGGTCCTTTATCGCAAAAAGGGCATAGATTCCTTCCTTTAAGTTTTTCAAATTAAAGATGATCGTACTGTCCAAGGTGTTGGTAATGTAATTGGGAGGTCTTTTGTAAACGGTAGAATCTGTATAACTGGAATCGATACTGTAAAGCATTACACTGATAAAATCATCGGCCTCTTTGTTGAAAGCGTCCTTCACAACACCTTGTAGTTCCAAGGAGTCAATGTAGTCGCCCGTGGAAAAAACATAGGTTAAGAATGGGTTTGGATTTCCTTCGTTATTGTCTACGATACTTTGCCCAAAATTTATGGTATAGGTCGTATTTTCCTTTAATGTATCCTGTACGACAATTTCAACAAATTTGTTGGCACCACCCTGAGGGCTTAACAATGGCTGATATTTTAAGGGAGGTGAAACAATCAATTGCTCCTGTACTTTCTCCAATTTTACAAGCTCATCAAAATAGAGACGTATTTTTTTTCCTTCAAAGTTGGTACTCATGTTCTCAGGTTCGGCACGTAATAGAACAGGGGGAGTAACATCTTTTGGCCCACCTGTGGGCGTTCCTTTTCTTGCACATTGATAGAATGCCGTAATTGAAAGTAAAATGAATATGTAACCTAGGATTCTACGGAACATGGAACAAAATTATAGGACAAAGAAACAATATATTCCCCAGATATTACTCCACGACCGCAATGCTCGCTATAAATAGGGTGGTACCTTCTATTTTTAATAGCGCTTCACCACATAGTTCCATGGTAGCTCCTGTGGTAATCACATCATCGACCAATAAAATGGTCTTGTTCTTTAAAATTTCGGTATCGGTTACGGTGTAAAGGGATTTATTGTCGTACCATCTGGCCAATCTGTTTTTCTTGGTCTGTGTCCTTGTGTTTGCAGTTTTGGTCAGAACTTGGTCTAAATATTCAGATCCAATATGTGCTGCCAATCGTTTTGCGAATAAGGCCGTTTGGTTATAGCCTCTTTTTTTAAGTCTTTTCCTGTGTAAGGGAACAGGGATTACAAAATCTATTTTTGGAAGGTAGTCGTTTTCCTTTAGGAGTTGTCCGTACCAATCCCCCAAAAACGCCCCAATGTGCTCTTGATTTTTATATTTTAGGTTATGAATAAGGTTTTTTACGATGCCATAATCCGAAAAATGAAGGAAGGAACTCGCTTTTTTTATGTTAATTCTACCATAAAAGATACGATCTACAGGATTTTCTTCGTTAAAGGTGTAATCGGTGAGTGGCAATTGGTGTCGACAAACGGTACACAATAGCTTCTCTCCTCTAATTAATCTGTCATTACATCCAAAACATGCGTGAGGGAATAGGAGGGTGTTTATATCATTTGCTATATTTGACAGCTTGGCGAGAAACATTTCTTGCTTCATTATTTAACCTACTAAATGCCCATTTATTGGATGGACAATCAAGATACTAAATTCAATTATAAAATAATACTTGCCGCTATGGCCGCTGTTATAATTGGTATCCTAATTGCCTTTTACTACAGTCATGCACAATCCAAATCTGAAATAAGTTTCCTAGAACAACAAAAGGATGTTCTGGTGAAGGACCTTACATTGATGAAGGCCGACTTGGACCGACTTTCTGCGTTGAACGAAATGAACGATATAGAGCTTCAAGATGCGAAGTTCCAAGTGCAACAACTTAAGGATTCAGTAGGGAGGCTAAATTTTACTATCGACAGGCTTAGGGAATTTAAGTCGGAACTACGAAGACTGGAAGCCAAAAACGATAGTCTAAAGCTTAAGAACAATTTTCTTAGGTATAACAATTTGCTGTTGACGGACAAATACGACGAGGCCAGAAAGCAAATTGAGCTTTTGCAGGCGAACAGCAACAGTCTGGCAGAGGCAGAGGCCCTACAGCGAAGAAAAATCATGGAACTCAATCAGCAGCTAAAGGTCAAGAACTACCTAAACATGGACTATTCAGAAGGTAGCGGTTTCAGGTTGAGGGGGTCCCGTCCCGTTGGTACCAATAAGGCATCTACCATTGAAAAACTTCGTGGTTGTGTTACCGTGTTGGCAGATCCGGACGTAGCCCGATCCGAGAAAGTTATCTATCTCCAATTCTTGGATCCTAACAAACAGATTGTAGAGGACAATGCCAATACGATTACGGTAAATGGTAATGTTTATAGTAAAAGGGTTGAATTTCAATATTTTGGAGAAGAAACCTCCATCTGTGATTACGTAACCGTTCCGGAAGGCTCCTTAAAGGAAGGAACCTACACATTAAACGTTTTTGAGGACGAACGCCTAATTACCTCCTCAGAATTTCAATTAAAATAAATTCCCTTCTTTTTGGCTAATATTCTATTTTTGCCGCATGGCAAATCAAGAAGATATTTTTAAGAAGGTAATTTCCCATGCAAAGGAATATGGTTATGTATTCCAATCCAGTGAAATTTATGATGGTTTAAGCGCCGTATACGACTATGGCCATAACGGTGTAGAGCTTAAGAACAATATACGTCAGTATTGGTGGAAGGCCATGGTTCAATTGAACGAGAATATTGTGGGCATCGATGCAGCCATATTCATGCACCCAACTACATGGAAGGCATCTGGGCACGTAGATGCCTTTAATGACCCGTTGATAGACAATAAGGACTCCAAAAAACGATACCGGGCAGATGTCCTCATTGAGGATTACGTAGGTAAAATCGATGCTAAAATAGAAAAGGAGGTCGCCAAGGCCGAAAAACGTTTTGGTGAAAACTTCAACAAACAGAAATTTTTGGAGACCAACCCTAGGGTAGTCGAATATTTGGAACAGGGGAAAAGTATCTTAAGCCGAATGGCAAAGTCCCTGGAGAAAGAAGATTTGGCCGATGTTAAGGCCTTGATCGAGGAATTGGATATTGCATGCCCAATGTCTGGATCCAAGAATTGGACGGACGTAAAACAGTTCAACCTCATGTTCGGGACCAAGTTGGGCGCTAGTGCGGAAAATGCCATGGACCTATACTTGCGACCTGAAACGGCCCAAGGAATTTTTGTAAACTTTTTGAACGTACAAAAGGCGGGAAGAATGAAGATTCCGTTTGGAATTGCCCAAACAGGAAAGGCCTTTAGGAACGAGATTGTCGCAAGACAGTTTATCTTCCGTATGCGGGAGTTCGAGCAGATGGAAATGCAGTTCTTTATACAACCCGGAACCCAACAGGAATGGTACGAACATTGGAAGGAACATCGAATGAAATGGCACCTTTCCCTAGGTATGGGAGAAGACAACTATAGGTTCCATGACCATGAAAAATTAGCCCACTATGCGGATGCGGCTGCGGATATTGAATTCCGTTTCCCTTTTGGGTTCAAGGAATTGGAAGGTATCCATTCCAGAACCGATTTCGATTTGGGAAGCCATGAAAAATACTCAGGAAAGAAACTACAGTACTTTGACCATGAGACCAATCGAAACTATGTTCCATACGTACTGGAAACGTCCATTGGTCTAGATCGAATGTTCTTGGCGGTCTTCTCCAATTCGCTTCAAGAGGAGGAATTGGAAAACGGTACTTCTAGGACCGTTTTAAAACTTCCGGCAGTTCTGGCACCTACCAAAGCCGCTATTTTGCCGTTGGTAAAAAAGGATGGATTACCGAAGGTAGCGCAACAGATTATGGATGAACTTAAATGGGACTTCAATGTAACGTACGATGAAAAAGATGCCGTGGGCAGACGCTACAGAAGGCAGGATGCGAATGGCACCCCATTTTGTATCACTGTGGACCATCAGACTTTGGAAGACCAAACGGTTACCATTCGTCATAGGGATTCCATGGATCAGGAACGCGTTGCCATTTCAGCATTGAAAGGGATCATTCACGAGGCCGTGGATATGCGTACCTGGCTTCAAAAAATGGAGGCCTAAAGGGCGTAGGCCACATTAAGTGCGCCGTAATAGTTCCGGCCGTCTCCCGGATAATAATAGCGAGGTTCCGCACCGCCAAATCCCTGTGTGTTTATCAGCACCGAACGTGCATAGAGTACATCGAATGCATTATTGACGCCAAAGTCCACGCCCAAGGTGAATTTTGGCGTTAGTTTTTTCCGATATCCGGCTCGGAAATTCACCAAATTGAAGGCATCGCTATAAACATCGTTGGCATCCGTTAAGGGAATACTACCTACGTGTTGGTAGATAAGGTTGAGGTAAAAATGGGTAAAGAAGCGATTTTGGAGGCCCATGGTCAACCGATGTTTTGGCACACCGGTCAACTCGTTACGGGAATAGTCAATGCCGCCGTCCACAAAATCCGTGAACCTATGGTGGTTTAGATTGTAGTTGACAAACGGATTTACCTGAACTACAGAGGTGGATGAAAAAAGCGAGTAGTCCACTCCAAGCTCCACGCCTTGGTGCTTGGACGACCCGGCATTTTTTTCAATAAATTGGTCGTCCCCTACCTGTTCCCTGATCAATAAATTATTGATATCCATTTGATAGAGGGTCAGGTTGATACGCAGTCGGTTTTGATCAAAAAGAAGATTGGTTCCAATTTCGTAGTTTGTGCCGGTTTCCTGTTTGATATCTGGATTGATGATGCCTTCCGGGGTCAAGGTACGTTCAAGGCTAGGATTCGTAAAACCCCTACTAATGTTGGCATACAATTCCTGATTAGTGCCTAAGGAATAGTTTAGGGTTAGACTCGGTAGCAGGATAGGGTCAAAATCCCTGCTTCCACTATTGTTTGCGTTCCCAACATTGAACCTGTCCTGAAGATCGAAGGCCGTTTTGTTGAGGTTGAGGCCCAATTGCGCCGAGAATGCATTTGTAAATGGATATTGTAATGAAGTAAAAACGTTCCATTGTCCCCTAAATTCCTTATTTCGGGCAAACTGCGCGCCTTTTAAACTGCCGTTCCCATCGTTTTCCTGATATAGATTTTCAAACTCGTCCCAATCATATTCATCCTTGTAAAGTTCCGCTCCAAAGGAAAAATCGGCATTTTTTTCAAAGAGGGTTAAATCCCCTGAAAACAGGGTTCTAAACCCAAATCCATTGGTAATTTCCTCCAAGATGCCAAAAGGTCGCGCTTCTGTCTTATCCAAATAACTGTAAAAGAAACTGGTGGTATTATTAAATCGGGCCGAAAATTCATGGTTTAGGGATACCCCCAAAAGTGTCTGGTTGTTCGTTTCGTAACCGCGGGAGGCCCTCCAGGTAAACGTGGCCTGCGTAGGGTCTTCGTTGAATGCCGTAATTCCCAAGGAACTAGGTATTTGGGCCGTGTAGTCGATATGGTTCACCAATAGTGAGAGCTTGTTTTTGGGATTCAGTTGATAGGATGTATTAAGGAGGAATCCGTCGCGCTCAAAGTTGTTGTTTTCGCGGTATCCATCGGTTTCCAAATGGCCGTATTGCAGGTTCAAACGAAGTTTCCCATCGAAATGGTTAAAGGCCAGATTATTTTTTAAAAGGTTAAAGGAACCTAGGGTAAAGTTGTTACTAAAATTCGTGGACCTTCCCAAAGCTTCCTTTGGAGTGAGGATAATGGCACCCCCAAGATTGGTCCCAAATTCCGTTCCCTTAGGTCCTTTCACTACTTCTATTTGGCCCAAATTCTCCAGGTCATAAGCCTCAATGGTGGACGAACCCGTTCCGTTGGTCACGGGAATCTCGTTGTAGTAAAGCCTGAGTTTATCCGTGCCGAACAACGTTCTGGCGCCTATGCCCCTAATGGTAATCCTGTTGGTGTTCAAGGCACCGGAAAGTACATAGACCCCGGGGATTTGGTTCATGGAGGATACAATGTCTACCGGACTATAATTTTGAAAGGTTTTGGCCGATATTACTTCCGATGGCGTAATACCCATCACCTTTTTGTTCTTCAAAGCATCAATAAGGATCACTTCTTCCAGTTGGGTGATACTGTCCTTGTTTATGGGATCTTGGGCCTTTGCAAACAGTGTGGTTAATAGAACTAAGAAGGGTAGGTATTTCATCAATCTTCGCATAAAATGCGAAGTTATGGTTTAAAATCTAAAACCAATAGAGAGTCCGCCCCTAAACATAAATGCATTTTGAAAATCTTCCGGGTTTATATTTCGGCCCATACCTCCATGGATTTCCAAGGTAAAACGGTCGCTTCGGGTGACCCACTTATTACCTATTCCTAGACCTAGGGCGGTAGTGCCATAGTCGTTGTTTCTAGCTCCCAAGGTTGTACTATCCACATCATTTTTACCGGTGTAATACAGTCCAAATACTTCGGCAAAAAAACCGCTTCGGGGTATATAGCCAAAATAAGCGCGAAGGTTAGGTCCAATGCCAAAGTTACCGTTGTAATCGGTCGCATCGCCATTAAAATAAAGGGTTCCCCCAATACTCGTATCCTCGGTAAAAAAATATTCATACGAACCTTCCACCGTGGAGGTGGCCAAAAATTGACCAATATTGAATTTTATTTCGTGATTCTTTTCAAATCTGGGATAGGCCTGTGCCATTATAGAGCTGGTAAAACCTAGACTCATAATCAGGCATAAAAAATATCTCATGACGTATGTTTTCTAATTCTTAGAGTGGTAATCAAAGGTCGTTCCAAAGAGGACAAAGTTAGGATTTAGGTAGCCATACTTGGGAATATTTGGGTAGGCTTTTCTATTTTTGGCCCAAAGGCACTTATGATGAAGATCGTTTCCTACAATGTAAATGGTATCAGGGCGGCATTGCGAAAGGATTTTTTACCGTGGTTGAAAGCGGTGGATCCAGATGTGGTCTGTCTTCAGGAAACAAAGGCGAACAAGGAACAGTTGGATTTATCGCTTTTTGAATTGGCCGGATATCCGTACCATTATTGGTTCAGTGCACAGAAAAAGGGCTATAGCGGGGTTGCCATCCTGTCCAAACAAAAACCGGATGAAGTGCTCTACGGTACGGGTATAGACTATATGGATTTTGAGGGCCGAAATATTACCGCCCATTTTGGGGATGTTGCCGTAATGAGCATGTACCTGCCATCGGGTACCAACTTAGCCCGTCTGGAACACAAACTGACCTATATGTCAGACTTTCAAAAGTTTGCGGACGAGTTTCGGAAAAAACATCCAAATTTTATTGTTTTGGGGGATTACAACATTTGCCACAAGGCCATCGATATTCATAATCCTGTGGGTCTCCAGAACGTGTCGGGTTTTTTGCCGGTGGAAAGGGAATGGATTGGAAATTTTATCAAGAGCGGTTTTATAGACAGTTTTAGGCATTTCAATAAGGAACCTGAAAATTATACTTGGTGGAGCTACAGGGCGAACGCCAGAAATAATAACAAGGGATGGCGTTTGGACTACGGAATGGTTTCTGAACCCCTAACCGAAAAATTAGAACGTTCCGTTATTTTATCCGAAGCCAAACACAGCGATCATTGTCCCATTTTACTGGAACTTAACGTTTGATTTAAACAACTTCAAGGCGAGTACCGTTCCTATTTCGTAATTTTAAGATTTTAAATCGATAACCTGCCGCATTTAATATGAAATATACCCACCTTCCCCATACCGATATCGAAGTCAGTAAAATATGCCTAGGCACCATGACCTGGGGCAACCAAAATACCGAAGCCGAAGGGCATGAACAAATGGATTATGCCCTTGACCAGGGAATCAACTTTTTTGATACCGCCGAACTCTACCCTATTCCGGCACATCCGGATAGACATTCGTTGACCGAAAAAATCATTGGAACCTGGTTCAAGAAAAACGGTAATAGGGACAAGGTCATCCTGGCCAGTAAAATTGCCGGAAAGGCGGATTTTACCAAATTTATAAGAACGACTGGTTTTACCCGTGCATCCATCATCGAAGCCTTGGAGGGAAGTTTAAAACGACTCCAGACGGATTATATAGACCTATACCAATTGCACTGGCCGGAAAGAAACACGAACTATTTTGGTCAACGGGGCTATACCCACCAGGTAACCGATTATTGGGAGGACAATATCCACCAAGTTTTGGAAACCTTACGGGATTTGATGCGCGAGGGGAAAATACGCCATGTAGGCATTTCCAATGAAACACCCTGGGGCACCATGCGCTTTTTGGAAGAAAGCAAAGTCCATGCCTCCCTGCCTAGGACCATTACCATTCAAAACCCATATAGTTTGCTTAACCGTTTGTTCGAAGTTGGCTTGGCCGAAATTTCCATGCGTGAAAACATTGGCCTACTGTCTTATTCCCCATTGGGCTTTGGGGTGCTTAGTGGAAAGTATCTAGGCGATAGGTTGCCGGAAGGATCCCGAATCGCCTTATTTCCCAACTACAAAAGATACAGCTCCGATACTGCAGTAAAGGCTACCCAGAAATATTATGAACTGGCACAGGAACACAATATTTCCTTGGCCCAAATGGCTCTGGCCTACGTGAACACCAGACCCTTTCTGACAAGTAATATTATTGGTGCCACCACCATGAAACAGTTAAAGGAAAATATTGGAAGTATCGATATTACCTTGACTTCCGAAATCATGGAGGGCATCGAAAAAATTCATAACGAACATCCTAACCCGGCACCATAATGATAGACTTATTGATATTTCTTCGAGTAGGCTTTTGGCAAGTGGCCTTGATCATCGTGGTCATAATTATCATATTGACCCTTTCTAGGATTATGAGGGATAAGAGGTAGTATTTTGTTCTGAGGAATTGAATATCATAATTTTTTTTAGCATTCATTTAATAAAATAGATGTGGTATAGAAGCAAAGATTTTATAGTAGGTAGTATTTTTTTGATGTTGACTATCGTCTTTATTATGATTTCAATGAATAATACGCTCTTTTTTGATTGGGTTTTTGAACGACATCATAATCAATGGAGTTGGTATTTGCGGCCTTTATTTTTGCTTCCATTTTGTTATTTCGCCTACAAGAAAAGCTTCACAGGTATGATGATTTCCATCTTTGCCCTGTTCACAAGTATGTTTTGGTTCCCTAAACCTGAAATTGTAAGTGAAGATGTGATTGCTTTTTTAGAATTTGAGAAAGAGTATCTGTATGGTGATTGGAGTGTAAGTAAACAGCTCCTGGCATTGACCATTCCCATTTCCCTTATTGCATTAGGAATGGCTTTTTGGAAGCGAAGTATAGTAATGGGTATTGGTGTAGTCGTTCTTATGGCAACCGGAAAAATGGTATGGAGTATTCAAAATGCTGGCGAATCTGGAAAATCCATTTTTATACCCGCCATACTTGGTCTTTTAATTTGTTGTGTTCTGATTTATTATGGATTCAAAAGGCTGGAAAAGAAATAACGTACTTCTGGAACATCAAAATATTATTTGGTAAAAGGATTCTTCACCTTTAAACCAAACCTTCTTTTTTCTCATCCAAACAAATTACGTACCACATCCTCAATCTTGGCTGTCAACTGCACCTTGATTTTGGTGTTTTTTAATCCAATTTTATTGTTTTTGGAAACGAAGATGTTGGTGTAGCCCAGTTTTTCGGCTTCCAAAATGCGCTGCTCCACCCGTTGTACAGGTCGGATTTCCCCGGCCAGTCCCACTTCCGCGGCAAAACAAATACCCTTTTCAATGGGAATGTCCTCGTTGCTGGATAGTATGGCGGCAATGACCGCAAGGTCAATGGCGGGGTCGTCTACTGAAATTCCTCCTGTAATGTTCAGGAAGACATCCTTCGCACCCAATTTAAATCCGGCCCTTTTTTCCAACACGGCCAAAAGCATGTTCAAGCGTTTGGCGTTATATCCCGTGGTGGAACGTTGTGGGGTTCCATAGACCGCCGTACTTACAAGCGCCTGTATTTCAATCAACAAAGGTCGCATACCCTCTACCGTGGAGGCAATGGCGGTGCCGCTCAGGCCTTCATCGTTCTTGGAGACCAATACTTCGGAGGGATTGTTCACTTCCCGGAGTCCGCTGCCCTGCATTTCATAGATGCCCAATTCTGCCGTAGATCCGAATCGGTTTTTTAGGGAACGAAGTATTCGGTATACATAGTTTCGGTCGCCTTCAAACTGCAGGACGGTATCTACCATGTGTTCCAAAATTTTGGGTCCCGCAATGGAACCGTCCTTGGTAATATGGCCGATCAAAATAACGGGCGTATTGGTTTCCTTGGCAAATTTGATAAGCTCCGCTGTACATTCCCTGATCTGCGAAATACTCCCCGCGGCCGATTCAATATAATCCGAATGTAAGGTCTGAATGGAATCGACGACCACAATATCGGGTTCCGTAGCCTCAATTTGCTTAAAGATATTCTGGGTCTTGGTTTCCGTGAGGATATAACAGGTTTCGCTATTGGGATGGATGCGATCCGCCCGCATCTTGATCTGTTTCTGGCTTTCCTCACCGGAAACATACAGGGTTCTGTACGGCAGTTTCAGGGCAATCTGTAAAAGGAGCGTACTTTTTCCCACGCCCGGTTCTCCGCCCAAAAGTACCAAGGCCCCTGGTACGAGACCACCCCCAAGCACTCTGTTGAATTCTTGGTCGAACGTGTTGAGTCGGAGTTCCTTTTCAACACTTATTTCATGTACCAACAAGGGTTTGGAGGCCCTTTTGGCTGTGGAATTGCTAGGTTTCCAACTGGTTTTCTCATCTTTTTGAACCACTTCCTCAACGACCGTATTCCATTCCTTGCAAGCGGAACACTGTCCCACCCATTTTGCATATTGCGTGCCGCAATTCTGACAAAAGAAAGCGGTTTTAGTTTTGGCCATTGGTAACTTCCTTGATTCGCGCTAAGGTACCAATACCATTTCCAATTTAAAAATGAGCCAATTTACTTTTTCATTTTCCCTATGCCTTCATTGTGAAAATTGCAAAGAACCTTGGCTATTAGCAATATCCATGGCTTCGACAATGAAAATAGCAACCGCGTAAATTTTGGCACATTCCTCAACAACAATTGGTATGTGAAGTTTAAAAAGGAGAATCCGTTATTCCTCTTCGGATTGTTTTTTCTTGAATTCCCAGATGGCCATAAAAAAGGAGGCCCATGCCAAGAATAGGGAAAGAATGCTCAACACCAATAGTTTATCGCCTTTAAGGCCATAGTAGGTAAAATACACGCCAGCACAGGCGTAGTATTTAAAGATGCCTTTAAACATAATTGTAGGTTGTAGGTTAGATTTGGGATCTAAGTTTATATTTGGGTTTGCGGTTTTTGGTGTAGGTTAGAAACCAAAATCCGCTTTTAATGCGTCCATTTTTTCCAATGCCATTTCTTTAGTTAAAAAATCGATTTCATCCATCTGAAAAGCCTTTTCAAAGGTCTTCAATGCTTTTTTGGGCTCTCCCAATTGCTCGTAATATTCTCCTTCAAAATAAAAGCCCAACATGGTATCTGGATATTCCTTTTTGCATAATTCCGAAAGCGATTTTAAGGATTCCAAATCTTCTTTCTTTCGGGTGGCGGCATAGATGGCCATGATGTCGTTCAGTTCCACCGGCTTACTAAAGCCGAACAAATCCACAATGCCCTGATACTTGTTTTCAAGATATTGGTATACGGGTTCATCCGAAGTCAAAATTTGGGTTTTATATTCCTTTGGGCTTATCGGCTTGAACATGCCAAATACATTATCGAAGGCCTTTCCAATGCCGTAGGTAGCGACGGAAATATGGTCTGCTTTATCGTATTTGTCAAAGAAATAATGGAGGGTTTCCTTGTTCAAGGCCCTTATCCCGGTATCCAATGCCATAATTTTTTGAGTATCGTCAGTTTGCTCGCCTTCAACGATCAATTGATAGAACATTTGTTTATCAAAGGTGTTTAAACGCGATGGCACCCTGCTTTCCATTTCTGGGGCCAAGGTAGGGGAGATGCTTACATAGGCATCAAAGACCGAGTTGTCCTTGAAAAGCCAATAATTCTGAAAGTTTGCTGAAATATCGTACCCGAATATCATTTTAAAAGGCGCGGTGCTGTAATTTAAATCCAAATAGGGAATCAGCTCCATTCCTATGAACTCATAGAATTTTTTTCCTTTTTCGCTGGGAAGTCCGTTTTCTGGATCAAAGGCACAATCCTCCAAACGGATGCCGTTTTCACTTTGGTTTACGCCAACAACGATACTTTCTGGCATGCCGTGAAACCGACTGTAATATTTTGAAGTGGCCACTACCTGATCAAACAGGTAATTGGCATCCAAGACGACAATTAAAGGATATTTCTTGTTTTCATCCATATTTGGAGGAAAGTAGTATTGAACATCCCTTCTTTCCTGAAGTTTGAAGGATTCAAAAATTTCTTGGGTGGTTTGGGCCTGGGCAAAAGACACCAATAGAAGTGTCAGAGTAGGAATAAAATGACGCATAATAGGTTATTGGACAGAAGATTTGGTTATTTATTTCTGTTCAATAACGGTAATAGGATAAAAGATATTGCACCAAAGACGATGTTCATGAGGGTTTGTGCGATCCACATAATCCACCCAAAGGCGTCCCCGGATACGGAGCTTATTCCAAAGAGCCCCAAAGCCTTGCTCACCAATATGGGGAAAAGTCCCACACCGCCATTTGTGGTAGCCATGGCGAAAGCTCCAAAGACAAAGGCGACCATGATTTCATTAAGGGACAGATGGGCGGTTTCCGGCACTGTAAATTTTATGACCCACATCATACCAATGTAGCACGCCCAAATGAGGATAGTATGAAAAACGAAAGCCCATTTTTTCCTCATTTTAAAAATGCTGAAGACACCATCCAACAATCCTTTTATAAACATCTTGATTTTTTTGGCGATTGCGTTTTTTGATTTTTTGATGAACAAAAAGAAAATCAGGACTGCCGCGAATCCTGCAATTCCAAGGATTATCAGTCCGCTGGCATTGAATCCGCGTTGTTCAAAAAAGGTGATGATAATATCAGTCTGTAAAAAGAGCGTGATTATGACCACGATCAATAGCATGATCAAATCGATAACACGTTCCGTAACGATGGTTCCAAAGCCTTTTTCAAAGGGAACGCCTTCATAAGTGGTTAAGGCCGTTGCCCTTAAAATTTCACCGGTGCGCGGCACCCCTAAATTGGCCAGATAGGCCATAAAGATCATTAAAATATTGTTGATCAACTTTGGTCTGTAACCCAAAGGTTCCAACAAATAGTTCCATCGAATGGCCCTTGAAACATGACCTATGATACCCAAAAGCAATGAAATGGAAACCCAGAAAACATCGGCTTCCTTGATGTAAAAAAGAATCTGCTCCCTGTTTTCCGGTGAAGTCTTTAAATACCAATACAGTACTAAAAACACCCCAATAAGTATAGGCACGATCAGTTTAAGGGTCTTTTTCAAGGATGGGTTCACAATGTTTGGGTATGGACGTCTAAAGTAAGCAAGTATTCTTCATTGAAATGACACTTGAACGAAAAATGTAGAAAATGGTCCTGGCAAACCTATTTTAAAAGGTTGGTCTTTTCATCCGGGAATACAAGGCTAGGATTAAAGGTTTTGGCTTCCTCTAAGGGCATCCAGGCATAGGTAATCAGAATTAAGACGTCCCCAACCGCTACTTTTCTGGCCGCGGCTCCGTTCAAAGTAATTTCGCCACTGTTTCTGGGTCCAGGTATGACGTAGGTTTCCAAACGCTCCCCGTTGTCGTTGTTTACGATCTGAACTTTTTCTCCTTGTATAATATTGGCAGCATCCATCAAGTCTTCGTCAATGGTAATGCTCCCTATATAATTTAGGTCGGCTCCGGTTACCTTTACACGATGAATCTTGGACTTTACTACTTGTACTTGCATGGGACAAAATTAGTCAATTGAGTGCTATATTGTCAATTAGCCTTATATCTTCGGCATAAACGGCAATAAACGCCCTATATTTTTTATTCTTTACTTTTCTTTTTAACGGGCTCAGTGTTTCCACATCGGCAATCTCAAAATATTCCATTTCAAAATCCTCCTCTTTAAGAAACTGGTTTTTTACCCATTCCTTCACTTTTAAAGCACTTTTCGTGCCAAATTTTTCCTTGGCAGTTTGCAATGTCTTAAAGATGAACCCGGCCTTTAGTCGTATGTTTTCGCTTAACCTTTCATTTCTGGAACTCATGGCCAAACCGTGGTCTTCTCTTACAATTGGACAGGGGATAATATTCACGGGTATTTTCTGTATTTCCACGAGTTTTTTAATGATGCGGAGTTGTTGAAAGTCCTTCTCGCCAAAATAGGCATTGTTTGGTTGGATCAAACTGAACAACTGTTCCACGATGGTGCCCACACCATTAAAATGGTCGTCCCTAAATTCCCCTTCCATCACGTTGTCCAATCCTTGGAAATCATATTTTTTAGGCCTAACGGATTGCGCATAGATTTCTTCCACCGATGGAGCAAAGACGATAATATCCGGATCAACACTTTCTATAAGTTCTAGGTCCTTGGAGAGGTCTTTGGGATAATTTACAAGGTCTTCCTTATTATTGAATTGTGTTGGGTTGACAAAAATACTAACTACTACCCGGTCATTTTCCTGTACGGCCTTTTTGACCAGGGCAAGATGACCTTTATGTAGTGCACCCATGGTAGGAACAAGTCCCAATGTGTTTGAAGAAGGGGTGCGATTTAAAATTTTATCAAGTTCCTTTTTTGTCTCGATAGGGCGCATGCGAAATCGTGATTAGCGAGCAAACTTACTATAAATACTGGTAATCTCTATATTTTTTGTAATTTTGCACCTGCGTTTCCGTGAAAAATAAAATATAGTTTTTATGAATGGTAAAAAGGTATTGTTTGTATCTTCTGAATTAGTCCCTTACCTCCCCGAAAATGAAGTTTCACATATGTCCTATGAGGCACCCAGAATGGTAAACAGTAACGGGGGCCAAATTAGGATTTTTATGCCCAGGTACGGTAACATTAACGAAAGAAGGCATCAATTACACGAAGTTATCAGATTGTCCGGCATGAACCTGGTCATAAACGATATGGACATGCCATTGATAATTAAGGTAGCTTCCATACCTAGGGAGCGCATACAGGTGTATTTCATAGATAACGAGGAATATTTTAAAAGAAAGGCAACCTTTGCCGATAAAAAGGGCGAGTTGTTTCCGGATAATGATCAGCGGGCCATATTTTTTGCAAAAGGAGTGATGGAAACTGTTAAAAAACTGAATTGGTCTCCAGATATCATTCACGTGCATGGATGGATGGCTAGTTTGTTGCCGCTTTATCTTAAAAAGTATTATGCGGATGAGCCTCTTTTCGCGGATAGTAAAATCGTACTCTCCGTTTATGGTAAGACTTTTGAAGGTGAGCTGGATAAGGACATGATCAAGAGAATTGCTTTTGATGGAATTCCAGAGGAAGAAATCGCCTCCTTGGAAAGCCCCTCCTATAATAATTTGTTAAAAGTTGCCGTCGATTATTCCGATGCCATTATTTTAGCCTCGGAAGAAATTCCAGAAGACCTAACAACACATATTTCCAATCAAGAAAAACCTGTGTTAGAATATGTTCCAATCCAAGAATTTGAGGAAGCATATGCTAATTTTTACAACACGGAAGTTTTAAAATAATCTGAATGAACATTTTTCATAAGCGGGCTTTACCCCTATTATTTGGGGTTTTCATAATATGTACGATATTTTTTTCCTGCGAACAAGACCTCACTACCATAGGTGCAGGAGTAACAGGTGAAAACCCATTTTCAACAGGAAAAGAGGTGTACGATGTCTTTGCATATAACCGCAATATTGAAGCGGTAAGAACAAATAAACTGCCGATTTACCAACTTGGAATCTACAATGATCCCGTTTATGGCAAGACAACAGCTACTATTACATCGCAGCTAAATTTACCAACTACCAACCCCACATTTGGGGTGCTTTCCCAAAGAATCGAGGATGATGCTGAAAATGACGACTCGGCGACTACCATTAATGAACAGGAAACCGTGAAGGAAGTCTACCTTTATATCCCGTATTTAACCAAGGCGATTTCAAGGGACACTGATAATGATGGTGTAGCCGATGAGTTTGATGATCTTCCTGAGGATCCAACGAATGATAGTGATGGTGATGGAGCCACAAATGCTGAAGAAAGAACGGCCAATACAGATCCCTTGGATGACCAAAGTGTGGATTTGGATTTGGATGGACTCAACGACACTGATGATTCCCAAATATTTGCAAATAATTTTCCCACTACGGTAGATTTGGACAGCATTTATGTGAATGCAAAGAATTATGATGATGTGGTCAAACCTGTAGCCATAGGTTTAAAAGTTCAGCGTTCTACATATTTTCTAAGGGATTTGGATCCTAACACCAATTTTCAAGAAGCGCAACAATATTATTCTAGCCAACAATTTGCACCAACCTTCGTTTCAGACGTATTGTACGACTCGGATATGGATGGAGAAATTACTGTAGATAACAGGGAAATATTAATACCTGGCGAGGATGATGAAGATACGGAAGATACGGATGAGTCTTTAATCTTTACGAAATTGGACCCTGGTATTCGCGTGCCTTTGGATACCGAATTTTTTCAGGATAACATTTTGGATATGGAAGGTAAGCCTGAGCTTTTGAGTCAGTCGAATTTTTCGGAATTTATTAGAGGTATCCATTTATCATTATTGGAATCGATTGGCGATCCAACACTATTGCTGTTGGACTTGACACAAGCCAATATTACCATCAACTACTCTTATCTAGCTTACGACTCTGAACTGGGCGAGGCGGAAGAACGTGAGGGCACATTTACCTTAAACCTATTGACGGGCACTGCTGCAGCTGGTTTTTCAGGAAATGCCGTGAATACTTTTATGAACGAAAATTATCCACAAGATGTTTTAGATTCCTTTGATTCCAAAATGAATGCATCCAGAATATTCTTGAAGGGGGGTGCAGGTATCACGTCTGAAATAGAACTTTTTGAGCCAGACAACGCCGAAAATATATTGGAGCAAATACGGGCCAACAATTGGATAATTAACGAAGCCAATCTTGTATTTTATGTGGATAGGAGTTATCCAGGTATGGGTGCTGAACCTGCAGAACCACCCCGTCTCTATTTGTATAATTCAGAAACTAATAGTCCTTTGTACAATGTGAACACAGAACCACTACCAAGTTCCCTAAATCCACTTGCAACATACCCAAATTATGATGGGGTCCTTGTGGAGGAAAATGGCCTTGGGGTAAAATATACGGTTAGAATCACGGACCATATAAATAACCTTATCGTTAGGGATTCTGTAAATAGTACATTGGGTTTAACGCTTACTACGAATATTCAAATATCAAATGTCACAAATGCCATTTTTGCCAATGGTGTTGAAGAGGATATTCCCGTGACCTCCAATCTAACACCCTTAGGTACTGTTTTGTTCGGGAGTAATATCCCGGAATCCGACCCAAATTATGATAAAAGATTAAGGTTGGAAATAAGTTATACTAGAACGGAGTAGGTACTTTATAAGAGCCTATCAGATTTTTTTCATTTAATGTATACACTTTAAAGGATTTATTCGTTCAATAAACTGATAACTTATTGAACTTTTGTTCGTTGGATTAAATTTGAACTACTTTTATAATTTAATAATATAATATGTGCGGAATAGTCGGCTACATTGGACATAGGGATGCCTTCCCAATAATCATAAAAGGATTACAGCGCTTGGAGTATCGGGGATATGATAGTGCTGGGATTGCCTTATTTGATGGCAGTCAAATCAATTTGGTAAAGACTAAGGGCAAGGTCGAGGATTTAAAGCAGAAGGCTAACAGTATTTCCCAAGAAGGTTCTATAGGTATCGGTCATACAAGATGGGCAACGCATGGGGTACCCAACGACGTGAATTCCCATCCACACTACTCCAATTCCGGTGATTTGGTCATCATACACAATGGAATTATCGAGAACTATGAATCCATTAAAAAGGAGTTGACCAAAAGGGGATATACTTTTGCCTCGGATACGGATACGGAGGTTTTGGTAAATCTTATTGAGGAAGTGAAGAAAACAGAGGATGTCAAATTGGGCCAGGCCGTCCAAATAGCTTTGAACCAAGTAGTTGGGGCATATGCCATCGCAGTTTTCGATAGAAGGAAGCCAGATGAAATCGTAGTTGCGAAATTGGGAAGTCCTTTGGCTATCGGAATAGGGGAGAATGAATTCTTTATAGCTTCCGATGCGTCCCCTTTTATCGAATTCACAAATAACGCCGTCTATTTGGAAGATGAAGAGATGGCCATAGTACGACTCGGTAAGGAGATAAAACTTAGAAAGATCAAAAATGATGCCGTTGCCTATCCACGGATTTTAGAACTTCAAATGAATTTGGAGGAAATTGAAAAAGGAGGCTACGATCATTTCATGTTGAAGGAAATATATGAACAGCCAAGGGCCATAAAGGATACCTATAGGGGAAGACTCTTGGCCGATCAAGGAATCATTCGCATGGCAGGAATCGACCAGAACTTGGAAAAGTTCATGAATGCCAATAGAATCATTATTGTAGCCTGCGGTACCTCTTGGCATGCCGGTCTTGTGGCAGAATATATTTTTGAGGATTTGGCCAGGATTCCCGTTGAAGTAGAGTACGCTTCGGAATTTAGATACCGAAATCCTGTTATTACGGAAAAGGATGTGTTAATTGCCATTTCCCAATCCGGTGAAACTGCAGATACCTTGGCAGCCATAAAGTTGGCCAAGGAGAAAGGAGCCTTTGTTTTTGGGGTATGTAACGTTGTAGGTTCCTCCATAGCGCGCGAATCAGATGCCGGAGCCTATACGCATGCCGGTCCAGAAATCGGGGTGGCATCCACAAAAGCCTTTACTACCCAGATTACGGTATTGACTTTGTTGGCCCTAAAACTGGCCAAGGAGAAAGGAACTTTTTCGGAAACAAAGTTCCACGAATTCCTTACCGAGCTCGAGACCATCCCTAATAAGGTTGAAAAAGCACTGGAGGCGAATCCTTTGATCGAGGTTATTTCAGATGTATACAAGGACTCTTCCAATTGTCTTTATTTAGGTAGGGGGTACAATTTTCCGGTTGCCTTGGAAGGTGCTTTGAAACTTAAGGAAATCAGCTATATTCACGCGGAAGGCTATCCTGCTGCAGAAATGAAGCACGGTCCTATTGCCTTGATAGACGAACAAATGCCCGTTTTTGTTATTGCAACAAAAAAGGGACATTATGAAAAAGTGGTCAGTAACATCCAGGAAATAAAATCCAGAAAGGGAAAAATCATAGCGATCGTTACCGAAGGTGATGAGCAAGTAAAGGAATTGGCGGACCATGTTATTGAGGTTCCAGAAACCTTGGAAAGTCTTTCACCTTTATTGACTACCATACCCTTACAATTACTTTCATACCATATAGCGGTCATGCGAGGTTGTAATGTAGACCAACCAAGAAACTTGGCCAAGTCAGTTACTGTAGAGTAAAATCGAATTTAATAAAATCTAAAGGACGCAATTTTGCGTCCTTTTTTTATTGGTGGAATACTAAAACCATCAAAATCGGCATCGTAAATTATCAAAATAATACTATGCATGCATAATTTTTTTCAAATTCCTATTTTTCATATAAAATTATCTGTATCTTCATCACACTAAAATTCTAACTCAAATTAAGAATGAGAACAATACTACTGTTAGCATTGGTTTTGTTTGGGGCATCAGGCTATGCACAAACAACGATCAATGGAAATGTCGTTGACCAAAACGGCGAACCGATTCCAGGTGCCAATATCGTAATTGTAGGCAAGGCAATTGGGACCACAACCGATTTTGATGGTAATTTTATATTGCAGACATCAGAAGAGCCCCCCTTTCAGTTAAGTATTACCAGTATTGGTTATACTGATGGACTCGAAAACATTACTTCCAACAATCAAACACTTCGGGTAGTTCTTTCCGAAGCACAGACGTTTTTGGACGAGGTGGTAATTTCCGCTTCGCGAACCCCGGAACGGATTTTTGAATCTCCGGTAACCGTAGAAAGAATGGGTATCGAAACCATAAAAAATACGGCTTCGGCCGATTTTTACAGTGGGCTTGAAAACCTAAAGGGTGTAGACGTGAACACCAATAGTTTAACATTTAAATCGGTCAACACTAGAGGTTTCGCAACATTCGCCAACACCCGTTTTATGCAGTTGGTGGATGGAATGGACAATTCCACGCCCGCCTTGAACTTTCCTATTGGAAACTTGGTGGGTATGATTGAGACCGATGTGTTAAGTGTGGAACTATTGCCAGGAGCTGCATCGGCTTTATATGGAGCCAATGCTTTCAATGGGATTCTCTTTATGAGAAGTAAAAGTCCCTTTGATTATCAAGGGATTAGCGTATCGGTAAAACAAGGGGTCACTTCCCAGGAAGCCGCTGGAACAAACTCCTACACGGATGTTGGGGTACGTGCCGCCCATAAGTTTAGCGATAAGTTTGCCATTAAATGGAATTTTGGGTATTTGGACGGTACCGACTGGGCAGCGACCAGTACGGTCGACAAGTTTGTTCCGGGCCGTACAAGGGATGCCTTAAATTATGACGGTATCAACGTATATGGGGATGAGGTTTCTACGGATATAAAGGACGTGGCCGTAACCTTGGAGGGATTGGGAATTCTTCCTAACGGTGCGAACGCCTTGGTGCCTTCCGTGGAGGTAAGCCGTACAGGGTATAACGAAAGCGATTTGACAAACTATACTGCCCGAAGTATTAAATCCGATTGGGGACTTTATTATAGACCGATAGAGGGCAACAACCTGGAACTTTCCTATGTTGGTAAAATTGGCACGGGAAATACCATATACCAAGGTACCAACCGATATAATATTGCGAACTTTTTCCAGGAGCAGCACAAGTTGGAACTTAGAAACGATAATTTCTTCCTTAGAGGTTATTTAGTTTCGGATAAAGCTGGCGATTCCTATGATATGGTTTTTACAGGAATCAACATAAACCGATCTTGGAAGGATGACAACACATGGTTTGGCGAATATACAGGTACTTTTGTCCAAGCGACCTTAGCCGGTGCCACCGAGGAACAGGCCCATGCCGCCGCAAGGGCACAGGCAGAATCCGGGAGATATTTACCCGGTACCCCAGAATTTCAAGCGGCCTTTGATCGAGTAATAAGAAATCCTGATCTTTCCAGAGGTTCTCAGTTTAGGGACGCCTCAAAGTACTATCACTCAGATGCGAACTATAACTTTGGTCATTTATGGGACTGGGCAGAAGTTCAAATCGGTGGTTCATACAGGCAATACAGTTTAAATTCTTTTGGAACTATTTATACGGACGCTGATGGCCCCATCGATTATTCGGAATTTGGTTTGTACACCCAAGTTCAAAAGAAAATTGAAATGGCCAATGAAAAAAGCTTAAAATTGACTGCCTCCGTCCGATATGATAAGAACGAATTCTTTGATGGATTTTTCTCGCCTAGGTTTTCTGCGGGTTATTCCTTAAATAGAGACCATAACATTAGGGCTTCTATCCAAACAGGTTTCAGAAACCCAACGACCCAAGACCTTTTTATTGGCTTGGATGCTGGTAGAGCCATTTTGGTGGGTGCCGCACCTGATAATTTGGACAGGTATCAAAGAACTTTTGAAGTAAGTGGAGGTGGACAATTGTTGGGCCAGCCATCAAGTATCGTCCAAACTGGTAGGGCCGCTTATGAAAATTCATATTCAGCGGAATCGGTTATAAGATTGTCCGAAACTGGAAATCCTGCGGTTTTGGAAATAGCCAATCCTGATGTGGTACAGCCCGAACAAGTTACCTCGGTAGAAATAGGATATCGAGGCAAGGTAAAAAAATTGGTTATAGATTTTAGTGCTTATTACAATAGCTACAGTAACTTCTTGGCACCAGAAAATGTTATCGCACCTTATTACGGTACCGTAGGTGATGGCGCGTTGTCCGTAGCCGCTATTTCTAATGGTGACTTTCAGACCTATCAGGCCTATACCAATTCAGATGTGGATATCAATTCTTATGGGGCGTCTTTAGGACTAACGGCCAAAGTCTTAGGAGACTTTGACCTTAGCGGAAGTTATACCTATGCCAAATTGGATTTTGATAGGGTCGCTAATCCTGACTTTCAAGTAGGCTTTAACACACCAGAGCATCAGTTTAAGGCCTCTTTTGGTAACGCGGAACTGTTCAAAAATTTTGGTTTCAATGTTAACTACAGGTTCAGCGATGATTACTACTGGGAGGCCACTTTTGGTAATGGGGTCGTTCCGGAATTCCATGTGGTGGATGCACAGATTAATTACACTGTACCTAGCATAAAATCTACCTTTAAGATTGGTGGTAACAACTTGTTGGGCGATGAATACTTTACTGCCTTCGGAACCGGATTTATCGGGTCCATGTATTATCTGTCATGGACAATCAACAACTAAAAATGAAATTTAAATTCCGTTTAGAAATGAAAAGAATAACCTATATATTTTTATCCTCCCTTCTATTGGTCTTTACCAATTGTAACGACCCGGAGGATGTATATCTGGACCCAATTATTGAACCTGAAGCCAAACCGGAACTTACGGCAGGCTCAGCTGATTTTTCAAATTATGTTTCTTTGGGAAATTCCCTAACGGCCGGTTTTACGGATGGAGCCTTGTTCCAAGCAGGCCAAAATTTCTCAACGCCCAATATTCTATCCCAAAAGTTTGCCATGGTAGGTGGTGGTGATTTTGTACAGCCACTAACCAGCGATAACTTTGGTGGGTTGGCCGCAGGCGGTAATCGAATTCAAGGACCAAGATTGGTGTTTGGTGGGGCCGGACCTGTACCGCTGGAGTCGGTTATTGGTCCTGTTACCGTAGGGACTGATATAGCATTGAACAATCCAACCGGGCCTTTCAATAATCTAGGTGTACCTGGGGCAAAAAGTTTTCATTTGTTGGCTCCCGGATATGGGAATTTGGGCAATGTATCCCTTGGACTTGCCAATCCTTACTTTGTGAGGATGACCGGTTCAAATCCAAATATCAGTGTTTTGGAAATGGCGGCAAGTCAGTCCCCAACATTCTTTTCCTTATGGATCGGGAACAATGACGTTCTTGGCTATGCCACTACGGGAGGTGATGGCACTGACCCAATAACCCCGATCGATGGCCCACCGGGGGTTGGTTTTGCAAATACCTATGGCGCCCTGATCCAGACATTGGCAGCTACTGGCGCTCAAGGTGTGGTTGCAAATATTCCAGATGTTACAAGTATACCTCATTTTACTACGGTACCGTTCAACGCATTAGATCCATCCAATCCTGATTTCGCGGCCCAAATCCCGACATTGAACACCATTTTTGGTGCCTTAAATCAGATTTTTACAGCTTTGGGCGCTACGGAGAGGATTATAAGCTTCTCTACAACAGAGGCAAATGCCGTGGTAATACGGGATGAAAGCCTTACCGATTTTTCGGCCCAGATAACAGGGGCTTTAAATGCCAACCCAGGTTTCCCTATTTTCGTACAACAGTTTGGCTTGCCTGCACAGGCGGCTCCTCTGGTTGCAGGTCTGTTGGGTACTACCTATGGTCAGGCGAGGCAGGCCACTGCGGATGATCTTTTTGTGCTGCCCAGCAGTACGGTTATTGGAACGGTCAACATGGAGGCGGCAGGTGCCTTGGTGGCCCAGGGTCTATCGGCTACTTTGGCCGGCCAGTTCTCCGTTGAGGGAGTAAGTTTGCCTTTGGCGGATAAATGGGTGTTGACTCCGGAGGAACAGACTGAAATTGCGAATGCGACCGACGCTTTTAACGCGATTATATCGGCAGCGGCCAGTCAGGCAGGCTTGGCATTCGTGGATGCCAATGCTTTGTTGAACCAACTGGCAAATGGAGGCATCACGAGCGGGCAATATACCTTGACCGCAAGTTTGGTAACTGGAGGCGCGTTTTCCTTGGATGGTATCCATCCAACGGCCAGGGGATATGCCTTGATCGCCAATGAGTTTATGAAGGCCATTGATGCTACCTATGGTTCCAACTTTGAGGATTCAGGAAACTTGGTAAATGTTGGGGAGTATCCTACCAATTTTTCGCCTACGCTTCAATAAGTATTGGGTTTAAAAAAGTAACAAAAAGATGCATTTAAGTGCATCTTTTTTGTTTTGTAAAAAACCCAAAAAAACAATTTTTGTTTAAAATTGAAAGACATATCTTTGCAGCCTGAAAATCAGAGCATTTTTTAAGTAATATATAAACAGATTAGTAATGTCAAAAGTTACAGGCAAAGTTTCGCAAATCATTGGGCCCGTGGTGGATGTAGAATTTCAGTCGGGAGAAGATCTTCCTAAAATCTACGATTCCTTGGAGATAACCAATAAGGACAATTCAAAATTGGTTTTGGAAGTTCAATCACATGTTGGGGAAAACACCGTTAGGACAATTTCCATGGATTCTACCGATGGACTTAGCAGGGGGACTGAGGTGGTTGCAACAGGAGCCGCGATTCAAATGCCCATTGGGGACGATGTTTACGGACGTCTGTTCAATGTTATTGGAGATGCTATTGATGGTTTGGGCAATTTGCCAAAAGAAGGAAAAAATGGTCTTCCCATTCACAGGGAAGCACCAAAATTTGAAGACCTTTCAACCTCTACAGAGGTTTTGTTCACGGGTATTAAGGTGATCGACTTGATCGAACCTTATGCGAAAGGTGGTAAAATTGGTCTTTTTGGAGGTGCCGGTGTAGGTAAAACCGTTTTGATCCAGGAATTGATAAACAATATCGCAAAGGGACACGGTGGGCTTTCCGTGTTCGCTGGAGTTGGTGAAAGAACCCGTGAAGGAAATGATTTGCTTCGTGAGATGCTGGAATCAGGCATTATCAAATATGGTGAGGACTTCATGCACTCCATGGAAGATGGTGGATGGGACTTGTCCAAAGTGGATAAGAAGGCCATGAAGGATTCCAAAGCAACGTTTGTTTTCGGTCAGATGAACGAACCACCGGGAGCACGTGCACGTGTGGCGCTTTCCGGGTTGACAATTGCCGAATATTTCCGAGATGGTTCAGGGGAAGGACAAGGGAAAGATGTATTGTTCTTTGTAGATAATATCTTCCGATTTACACAAGCTGGTTCTGAGGTATCTGCACTATTAGGCCGTATGCCCTCAGCGGTAGGTTACCAACCAACTTTGGCCACCGAGATGGGTGCTATGCAAGAGCGTATTACTTCAACCAAAAGGGGTTCCATTACTTCTGTTCAGGCGGTATACGTACCTGCGGATGACTTAACGGATCCCGCTCCTGCTACGACATTTGCACACTTGGATGCAAATACCGTACTTTCCAGAAAAATTGCGGAGTTGGGTATCTACCCTGCCGTGGATCCCTTGGATTCTACGTCCAGGATTTTGACACCTGAAATTTTGGGTAAGGATCATTATGCATGTGCGCAACGTGTTAAAGAGTTGTTACAGCGTTATAAGGAATTACAGGATATCATCGCCATTTTGGGTATGGAGGAATTGTCCGAAGAGGATAAATTGGCCGTAGGTAGGGCCAGACGTGTACAGCGTTTCCTTTCCCAGCCGTTCCATGTGGCGGAACAGTTTACGGGTATCCCAGGAGTTTTGGTAGATATAAAGGATGCTATCAAAGGTTTCAATATGATTATGGATGGTGAATTGGACCACTTGCCAGAATCGGCATTTAACTTGAAGGGAACTATCGAGGATGCTATTGAAGCAGGAGAAAAAATGCTTGCCGAAGCGTAGATTGTTAATAGTTTAAAGTTTTTGGTTCATAGATTTTGATACTTGAGCTTTTAACTTAAAACTTAGAACTAGAGAAGTATGTATTTAGAAATAGTATCGCCCGAAGCAACTTTATTTTCCGGAGAAGTAATATCCGTAACCGTACCGGGAATCAACGGCGAGTTTCAGATGTTGCAGAACCACGCCCCTATTGTATCCCTTTTACAGGAGGGAAAAGTGAAGGTAAAGGGCACTATGCATATCGAGGAGGACTATGCTTCCAAGTTCACTAAGGACCAAGATGGGAATACGGTTTTGGAGATTTCCAGTGGTACCGTGGAACTTAAGGACAATAAAGTAATCGTATTGGCGGATTAATCCTCCCCTAACCCCTCCAAAGGAGGGGAACTGGAAATAAAAAAACCAACTCGAAAGAGTTGGTTTTTTTATATTACGATATTAAATTGTTTAATTCTGACTAACAAGGACAAACTGGAAATAATTGAAGGCAGGCCACCTGTATTACAATTGATCATGGGTGCTTTGGCCTTTAGCCTTTTAATTTTTTTCCTAAGTATTTTTATAACGGGACATAATTTGTTACGACCTGGATTTGTTTATCAAAAATTTCAGGTAGGGAATTTGTACATGGCTATAGTTATGGCCGGAATGGGTGTACTTTTAAGTAAAAGTACCAGCATAGTTTTGGATAAAGCAAACAAAAGGCTTCAAACGCGTTGGCATATAGGTCGGTTTGGATTTGGAAAATGGGAGGAATTGCCCCCTGTTGACTATATTTCTGTTTTTAAAGCGCATAAAACACGTTCCATCAACTTTGACAGAAAGGCTCCTGTAAGATATGAAGTGAATTTATGGTTACAAAGAGGAGGCCGAAAACGTGTCTATTTTAGCTATGATGATGAGGTTGCATTAAATATGTGCGATGAAATCGCAAAATTTTTAAAAGTGGATCTTTGGGATGCATCTGACCCGCATGATAAGAGGAAGGTCTTGACGGAAGGCCTTTAAGATTAGAAAGATACCTGGCTAATTGTTTTTTTTTGCAACATCTGGATTCCCTTTATTCACCTCCAATCCCAAAAGACCAATTCCCAGGAAATATCTTCGGATACGTGGGTTTGTAAAATTTCAAAGCCTACACTCAAATGGGCGTTCAAGGAACGTTGGTTGTTGGTGGCAACTTCGGTAAGGAGGCCATCGTAGTCTTTCTCAAGTGCTTGGCGGTAATAGGTATACATACCCCTAAAAACCCCTTGTGCCCTATATTCCTTAGCAACACAGATTTGTCCCATGGCCAAATACTTTTTTCCGGGTAAGAGGGTATCCGCCGTTTCGAACATCGGGGCCAGTAGCAGAATATCGGTACCGAAGTTCCGTGTCATGCATAAGGCGTAACCTATGACTTTATCATTGACTTTTGCAATGATATGTGGACAATCCGTATTCATCCGCTTTAACAAATCAAATGTATGGATGACGGTTACAAAGCCCTCTTGTTGCTTTTCCTCATCGGTTAGTGAATCCAAAGCATTTTTCTGTTGAAGCAATAATATGCCCCGCAATTCCTCGTCCGCAGTGGCACGACAGTAATTTATATCCATTTATGGCAGTTTCAACCATTCTTTTCTAGCATTGCTTTGTTTTTTGGTAAGTGCTTCGTCTTCCTTGGCAACTATCGTGTACATGGAACTTGGTCGCAAGGTTACATTTGTACTTTTTGGAAGGCCAAATCTTTCAAAATCAACTTTTAGAACGTCTTCAGGCTTGAACTGTGATATAAAGGCATCGAACTGCATGCCATCGGGGAATTTTTCCCCGTTGATGGCCATAATGACATCCCCTTTGTCCAAACCGGCTTCGTAAGCGGGACTTCCCATTTTGGGGTTTGTGGTAATCTCGCCATTTCCATCTCCGTTCAATCGTGCCGAGATACCCAGATATGGGATATTGGGATTAGTGGTAAGATCAACCCCAACCCTGTCAAAAAGGGATTCGTAATCCGGCATTTCACTCTTATAGATATAGGAACCAAAAAAGGCTTCCCCAAACTCCTTTCCGGCATATTCGTTTAATGTATTCTGTAAGTCTTCAATTGTATACGGTGTTTGTGTCTTGCCATATTTATTCCAGACAAGCTTCATAAAATCATCCAGGTTCAGCCCTCTTTCCCGAAGCGATAGATCCAGAGCCAATCCAAGAACGCTTCCGTACGAGTAGTAAGAAATAAACGTGTTTTCCCTATTTACGGGGTCTACTGAAGTAGCAGCGTCCACAAACGGAGCCTGATAGCTCATTTCAATGGGATTGAAGAATTGGGTGGCGGGCGATTTCCAAACGTAGTTAAAGGTTCCCGTTAAACCTTCTATATATTCCTTTGGCGAAATCAATCCGGCCCGGCACAATATAAGATTCGTGTAATAGCTGGTAAAACCTTCGGCAAACCAAAGGGCCCCGCTCATATTCGCTTCTTCAAAATCAAAGGGTTCCAGCGATTGGGGCCGAATCCTTTCCACGTTCCAAGCATGGAAAAACTCGTGGGAAACGGTTCCAATGTTGCCTTCCATACCACCGTTGGCCAATCCTCTTGTGCTGGTTAGAATGGTCGAATTTCGATGCTCCATGCCATCGCCCGAAGCATTTGGAATGTAACAGGCAAGAAAGGTATATCGGCCGTAATCGAAATCAGGCAATTCCCCATAGACTTCTTTCTCGGCAAGGACTACTTTCTTGACTTTTTCAAAATAGGTCTCGAGCTCTTCCTCGGTGCCATGATGGTGTAGTGCCAATTGTATGGTTTGCCCATCGACCTGAAATTCCTTTAAACCAAAATTGCTGATTTCCACAGGGCTGTCCATAAAATACTGTACGTTGGGTGCGGCATAGGTTGTACCGGACACCAAGGGCAATTGCGTAGCCACCTTCCAATTCAGGTCTTTTCTTATAATAAAGCTTACTTCAATGTCCCGAAGTTCCAAGCTTGGCGCATACATGAATGTGGCCGGAATATTCAAATGGGCATGGGTTTCATCCACTTGGGAATACGTGCCGTCCCCACGATTGGCGAATAATAGATACTCGATTTTAACGGTACCGTCATGACCCATAACTTGCCACTGATATGGATCCGGTCTATGTACTTTGAGCAAATTTCCTTTACCGTCATACGCCTTAAACCCATAGATATTCTTGGCAAACTCATGCAAGGCATATCTACCCGGGGAAGTTCTACTCATACGCACCGTGAGGGTATCTGTAGTGATGTTTGGAAAAGTGGCCGTTATGAAGGCTTCATGGTGCACGGCGTTCTCAAAAGAAATGGTATAGCGATTGGTCTGGGAATTTAATTCAATCAGACAAAAAATTGAAAGCAGAATTAAAATTGGATTGCGCATAGATATCTTTTCAGCTAATATACTGAAGCTAACCCTTATCTATTTTGCCCATTAATAAAATGTTTAAATTCTGACCTTATTAGAATACAACACTATATATACTTTAAATAGTTTTTGTATTTAAATGGCCTTCTTAGGCTTTAAATGAATCTGAGGAAGAATTGACTTTTGATCTATCCGAAACTAAAATTTCCAAGACAATTTTTAGTATGAGGTTTGCCAAGGACCAAAGAAAATTAGTGGGAATTTACTTAATAATCATCTTTTGTTATGGAATTATTCGATTTGATATTATAGAACGAATTCTCAACTATATCCTTAATTATGGAATCAATTTCTTGTGCAGACTTAACAATGAAATCCAGAATCTCCTCCTTCTCCTTTAAAGTAAGATCATGGTCTTTTATTAATTCTATCAACCCCATTATTCTTGCCACTGGGGCCCTAAAAATATGTGATTGCGTCCATGCAATTTCCTTTAACCGCTTATTCTGTTCCTCTATGGCCTTTAGATATAAGACACGTTCCGTTACATCCCTTGAATTTGCCACAATCCCATTTAAGGCGGGCTCGTCCATTTGATTGGTAGCTATAGTCTCAACCCATCGCCACTCATTATTCTTATTTTTAAAACGAAAGGGGTCAATAGTGACTTGAGATTTTTCTAAAATTTCTTTGAACCTATTGTAAACAGAGGCTTGGTCATCTGGATGAATGAAATCAAAGGCATTTTTTCCGATAAATTCCTCAGGAGTAATTTGTAGGATTTTTGTGGAAGTTGGACTTACATATTTATAATTAGCTTCATTGTCCAGGATTGCAATTAGGTCGCTTCCTTCCTGAACCAAGGTCTTGAATCTACGCTCACTATGTTCAAGATGTTCACTTACCTTTTTCTTTTCCGTTATATCCCTTGCGATGCAGTACATGGTTTTGTCCTGCTCGTCCCAGTTTGCAGACCATAATACGGACACCAATGAGCCATTCTTATGCACATATCTGTTTTCAAAATTTAAGGTCTCCTTCCCGGAAAAGGTTGCTTTAGAAGATATTTCTGTTTTCTGTCTATCCTTCTCATAAACAAAATCCATGTAATTTCTTCCAATTAGTTCACTAGGACAATATCCCCAAATATTTTTAGAAGCATTGTTAACACTTAAAAAAGTGCCATTTCTGTCGATGGTGCATATAATATCCAAGGACGAATTCAGAATTTTCTCAAGCTCTCCTTTTTTCTTGTCAACGTCCTTCTTTGCTTGGCGCAATTCCAATAAATGGATAACCTGCTGGGCCAAGGTTTCCAATCCTTTTATTTGTTGATCGCTCAGTTTTTTGGGTTCTGGGTCCAAAACGCATAAAGAACCTAATCGCGTACCATTGGACCATTTAAGGGAGATTCCTGCATAGAATGAAATATAGGGACTATTTACAACGAGAGTATTGTTTGAAAACCTCGCGTCCTTTTTTGCGTCCTCAACTATCAATTGATCAACATCTTCAGTAATTAAATATTTACAAAAGGAAACCTCTAATTGTGTTTCTTTAATATCTACCCTATGACGTGATTTAAAAAATTGTTTTTTATCGTCTAATAAGGTTATTAAGCTAATTTCTGAGTTACATATTGATGCCGCTAGGGCGGTAATGTCATCGTATATTTTTTCTGGATCGGAACCCATAATTTCTAGCGCCTCCAAAATCTCCAATCTATTATAAATTATTTCGCTGGACTTCATACCATGAATTTAATATCGAATTACCTTTAATTAAGCTTATGAAAATTCTTCATAAAAAAGGCGGCAAAAGTAAGTTTATTCTTTATAAAAGTATATTTAAAGCTAAATTTTAATTTAAGTTTATGATTTTTGACATTTAATTAAGTAATTAAAAATCAGTTTTTTACATTAAATTGGTGTAAAATGGGTATGTCTGGTAAGCGTTTCTTAAATGATTTGCACTTTTTAGTGAAAATCAATAACAAATTCTGTAATTATGCGTCTATAATAGGATAAAGCTATTTTTACCATATGACTGAATTTCCTGCAAATCTTATGAGTCTATTAGAAAAGAGAAAAAAGGAGCATACCTTTAGGACGCTACCATCCTTAAATGGTTCCATTGATCTCTCATCAAACGATTACTTGGGTTTTGCCAAGAGCGAAAGCCTTTTCTCCAAGACTTTTCAGTTATTGTTAAAGCATAATATCAGTGAGAACGGAGCTACAGGCTCCAGGTTATTGACCGGGAACCATGTCCTGTTCCAGGAATTGGAATCCGTATTGGCGCAGACCCATAATGTTGAAAATGCATTGGTGTTTAACTCGGGGTACGATGCCAACATCGGTTTTTTTGGATGTGTTCCACAACGGGGCGACTTTGTTTTTTACGATGAACTTATTCATGCCAGTATCCGGGACGGATTACAACTGAGCCATGCCAAGAGCTATAAATATGGGCATAACGATCTGTCGGATTTAAAGGAAAAAATAAAAAAGACTATTTCTGACAATGGTGATTCCGATGTTTATGTGGTCACGGAATCCGTATTCTCCATGGATGGTGATTCTCCAGATCTAAAACAATTGGCCAGTTTTTGTACCTCGGAAGGATATCATCTGATCGTGGACGAGGCGCATGCCGTTGGCGTTATGGGTAAAAAAGGTCTTGGGTTGGTACAGGAGTTGGGATTGGAAAAGGCCCTCTTCGCAAGGATCGTTACGTTTGGAAAAGCCTTGGGCACCCATGGTGCGGCCATACTTGGCAGCAATGCCCTTAGGGACTTTCTCATAAATTTTTCACGGAGTTTTATATATACTACGGCATTGCCTCCACATCATATCGTCGGTATTTTATCTTCCTATGAATTTCTTACTTTTGAGGGAGGGACGCAGCGCGACCAGCTTATTGAAAATATTTCCTATTTCAAGAGTCAAGCGAGGAAGCAGAAGTGGTCCAGTAATCTAATCGGCAGTGATACGGCTATTCAATCCGTTATAATTCCGGGCAATGAAAAAATCCGGAAGATTTCCAAAAAATTGAACGACGACGGTTTTGATGTGAAGGCCATACTTTCTCCTACGGTTCCCGAAGGGAAAGAGCGGTTACGGTTTTGCCTACATAGTTTCAACTCTAAAGAAGAGATTGGTTTGGTGCTGCAATTATTGTCAAATTATATTTAATGCATGACGGACAAATTTTATCATGTTGCTTCTTTTGAATATGTGGCCGATGTGCAAATTTTAAAAGGAAAATTGGAATCAGAAGATATTCCGGTTTTTCTGAGGGATGAGAACACCTTGAATTCCGATCCTCTGATAAGTAATGCCATTGGAGGGGTAAAGTTGCTAGTCTATGCCCAAGATAAGGAGCAGGCCTTGGAAATTTACAATGAAGTTAGGGCATACGCTTTGGACGATTTTGGCAATCCGGTAACCTGTCCCAATTGCAAGGCTAGAAAATCTGAAGTATATTATAACAGGAAGGGGATTTTTTATAAACTTTTTCCTTTTTTTGAGAAAAGAAAATATAAGTGCCTAAATTGTGGCATGATTACTCGATAATTACAATTATTCCATTGCGAATAGCTTTCGGGTTATCTGACATAGCGTTTTAAAAAACACAGTGAACCTTCATTAAGGTAGCAAGACAAAGTTATAAGGTATGCAAAAGATTTTTGTTACAGGTATTTCTACGGGAGTAGGTAAAACGGTGGCTTCGGCCATCATAACCGAAGCCCTAATGGCCGATTATTGGAAGCCCATACAGTCCGGTGATCTGGACCACACGGATAGCGATACGGTAAAAAATCTAATATCGAACGACAAGACACGTATTTTGCCAAGCAGCTATGAGCTTACAGCCGCCATGAGTCCGCATGCCGCTGCCGAAATAGACGGGGTGAAAATAGATCGTTTCCACATCAACGAACCTAAGACGGACAACAATTTGGTAATAGAAGGTGCTGGCGGACTTTTGGTTCCGCTAAACGATGAAGATACCATGTTCGACATCATCATGCCAGAGTATAAGGTCGTGGTGGTTTCCAAACATTATTTGGGAAGTATCAACCATACCCTATTAACGATAGGTTGGTTACAGAACAAAGGCTATGATGTTTCTGTATTGTTCAATGGAAAGGAGAATCCCCAAACGGAAAGAATCATACTTCATAAGACAGGAGTTCCTTTGATCGGTAGAATCGATGAGGAGCCCAGACTGGACAAAACTGTTATAGCTCGCTATGCCGGAGCGTTCAAGCACATTTTGGAGAGCCTATAAGATTGTTCATGGTTTTTGGTTGTTCGTTAATGGTTCTAGTTCAACAACTATCCCACTATCCCACTAACTAACTTTTTCACCAGTCAACTGATTCATTTTTGTTATCAGTTTCTAATTTGGCTAAAGGCTAAAGGCTAAAGGCTAAAGGCTAAAGGCTGAACGCTAATTGCTCCCTGTTTTCTGGTATCTGAAAACTGTTAACCGCCAACTGATCACTGTTTACTGATTTCCTTTCTCTGAAGTATCTCTGCCTTTTCCACGGTAGCCGCTACGGTATAATGTTTGGCCAAATAGGCGTCTATATATTCATTCTCCTCAAATTCATCCCTGTCAAAAACAAGTCGGCCCTTTCGTACCACCACGGTTTTCGGTTTGATTTCTTCCATGATATATTTGAGTTCTTCCAAAGAATTTTTTCGCGGATTATCAAAGAACGGATAAAGTTCATCCCTACAGATATTGCTGGGATGTGTGGCGGCCAAAGTTGGGGGCAAAACTCCAAGGTTCCAATACCCAATATGGTACCCTAAGAAAAAAATGGTATCGGTTTCCAGTTTGTTTTCCAAAATGTATTTCGGAACCGTAAACCCTTCACCGTTGAAAAATGTGCCCCGCTCTATTTTGTTCTTTACGATATTTACGTATTCCATGTAACTTTCCGCCGGTATCAAAAGTAATAAGAAGAGGAGTTTGCGGGATATTTTTAGTCGGTTTCGAAGGAACAAACGATTTAAGAAGATTCCGAGGAATATGACCAGCATTGGGTGTATTTGAATCAGATAATGACCATTGATTCTTCCTCCTTTAAAGAAGGAGAAAAGTACACCGCAGATGGCCATGAACAGGATTAGTGAAGTCCTGTCCTTGACCGAAATGATGGCATTCTTCCAACAATAGAAGAGAAAAACACCGATTACAATAAAGGTCGGGGCCAATTTTAAGAGTGAAAATCTTCTTGCTTCACTGTATTCCAAGGGGGCCAAGATAACGGACTTCCACCAAACCTCCAATTGACCGCTCATGTAGTAAGGGAGAATCGTCAAAAGGATTACAAGTAAAACGCCTGTGCCAAAAGCCAAGACGTTCCAAAGGGTGCTTTTTTTTTGCTTATTGAAAAGTTCTATGACCAAAAAGAGGCCCAATAAAAGTACGGGGTAGGCCATGTTCAATTTCACCATAACCGCAATCCCCATAAGCAGACCTGCCAGTAGCAACCATATGGGGCCTTTTTTCGATATAATTAGGTACATTGAAGGAACAAAAAATGCCATACATAGGTGTTCAGACATTACCCCTTGTAAGCTTCCGAAAAGACTAAGCAATACAATACAAAATATCCCACACCATAGAGCTACCTGAGTAGTGGTCATTTTCGAAGTGATTTTATAAGTAAAAAATGCGGTTGTGGCAACCAGTAACGCGCCTAGAAGCCTTATGGCTACAAAGCTTTTTCCAAATAGGAAGATAATAGACGCAAAGAATGCAAAAGTCAAAGGGGGTTTTAAATCCCAAAGTTGTGTGTAGGGTAAATAGCCGTCTACCCAGGACTGTCCCAAGAGAATAAAGGTACTCTCGTCCCGATCTATATAATCCCTAAAGAAAAAAGGAAACCGAATGAAAAATGTAATCCCTGTCAATAGAAGAAATACGGTTTTACTTTTTAGCTGGGAATTGCCCAATAAGGATTCCTTTAGGATGCTTGGATTCATCAAAAATTTGACTTTATTGGCTCCTCCCAGGGGATTATACCCTTGGGTTTACCTCGAAATTTATCATTGGTTTTATGTAATTACCTCGAGTACTTGCCCCGTAGTAGTTTACATCCCATCTTTGCAAGATAGATAAATTGTGGATTCTTAAATTCTATGAACGGGGAAAATCTATCGGAACGGGATAAAAAATACCTTTGGCATCCGTTGACACAGCACCAAACGGCGGTAGCTCGAATTGGTATTGTGAAGGCCGAGGGTGCCTTGTTTTGGGACGAGAGGGGCAATTCTTATATTGATGGTATTGCCTCCTGGTATACGGCCATATATGGTCATGGTAATAAACATATTACAAAGGCCATATCGGAACAAATGAGCCAATTGGACTTTGTCATGTTCAGTGGCTTTACGCATGAGCCTGCCGTAAAACTCTCCGAAAAACTTATGGCCATTTTACCCAGCAATCAGGCCAAGATATTTTTTAACGATAACGGCTCCACGGCCGTGGAGGCGGCCATAAAAATGGCCTTGCAGTACCATCACAACCGGAACGACATAAGGGACACCCTGGTCGCTTTCGAGGACGGTTTTCATGGTGACACCTTTGGGGCGATGAGTGCTTCCGGGCTATCGTCCTATAACGGTCCTTTTGAGGATTTTTTATTGAAGGTAAAGCGGGTTCCGGTACCCCAAAAGGAAAATATGGAGGAGGTGATGGCGCAATTGGAGACCATACTTGCTAATGAGAAATGTGCTGCCTTCGTATTCGAACCCTTGGTCCAAGGTGCTGCGGGCATGAAGTTTCATTCTGCCGAAGGCTTGGACAGGCTCATTGAAAAATGTCAGGAACACGATGTTCTATGTATAGCCGATGAGGTCATGACGGGTTTTGGCAAAACCGGGAAAGACTTTGCTTCGGATAACCTACAAAATAAGCCTGATATCCTGTGCCTAAGCAAGGCCCTCACTGCCGGGATGTTTCCCCTTAGCATTACCAGTTGTACCCAAAAAGTGTTCGATGCCTTTTTGAGCGACGAGGTTGCAAAAGGGTTTTTCCATGCCCATACGTATAGTGCCCATCCACTGGGTTGTGCCGCTGCCCTTGCGGGACTCCAACTCCTGAATTCTTCAGAAATTTTGGAGCTCAGGAACTACATTGCATCGGCACATAAAACCTTCGTTGCCAAGGTTGCGAACCATCCAAACGTACGTAATGCCCGTTCTATGGGCGTGATTTTGGCCCTCGATTTGAATACGGAAACGGAACGCTATGGCAATCTACGGGACCGATTGTACAACTTTTTTATGGCCCGTGGCGTCCTTTTAAGACCGTTGGGGAATACCATCTATGTGTTGCCGCCCTATGTAATTACCAATGACCAGTTGCAACGGATTTATGAAGTGATTTACGAACTGTTGGATAGCTTATAACATGGGATTACCGATAGATAAAATATCCATAACCGCAATAGCCTCCATTTCTCCCTTGGGCGACACCATGGACGATGTTTGGCGAAACTATCAAAACGATGACCATTTGCTCAGTCTTGCCAATTTTGAAGGGAATGCCACTTGGGTAGGACGGTTGCCCGAAACTATTTCGGAAAAAATCGAGCAATTACGACACTCGGATTCCAAATACCAACATTTGGACAAAAGCGTTTTGTATGCCCTTAATGCATCAAGAAAGGCAGTGGCATCTGCCGGATGGTCCAAAAAAGTTGAAACCTCAAAGTTTGGAATCAATATCGGGTCTTCCCGTGGCGCTACAGGTCTCCTTGAGCATTACCATGAAGATTTTTTGAAGCACGGTAAACTAAGTTCCTTGGCTTCACCTACGACCACCTTGGGCAATATATCTTCATGGGTGGCCCACGATCTGGGAAACCAGGGTCCGGAATTTTCCCATTCCATCACCTGTTCCACAGCGCTGCATGCACTGTTGAACGGCGTAGCCTGGTTGCAAGGCGGTATGGCCGATCGGTTTTTGGTAGGCGGGAGTGAGGCGCCTTTGACGCCTTTTACCATTGCACAGATGAAAGCTTTAAAAATATATGCTTCTTCGGTCGATTCTGAAAATTCCTTGGTAGCTGAGCGTAGTCGAAGCTATCCTTGTAGGGCGCTGGATTTGGACAAAAAAAGGAATAGCATGGTAATGGGAGAAGGAGCTTCCGTGGCCTGTTTGGAAAAGGGTATTTCAAATGGGGCTTTGGCGGTAATCGAGGGAATTGGCTATGCGACGGAGCTTTTGGAACACAACGTATCCATTTCTACCAATGCCAAATGCTTCCAAAAATCCATGGAAATGGCCTTAAAGGATACTCGCAAGGAAGAGGTAGATGTTATTGTTATGCATGCACCGGGCACGCTAAAGGGTGATGCATCGGAAATGAACGCGATACAAAAAGTATTCTGTAACCATCTTCCTTTTTTGACTACCAATAAATGGAAAATAGGACACTCCTTTGGCGCATCCGGAATGTTGAATATTGAAATGGCCCTGCTTATGTTACAGCATCAAAAGGTTATTGCGGTTCCTTTTCACCAAAGTGAATCCAAACCTAAATCGATAAAAAAGGTTTTGGTCAATGCCGTAGGGTTCGGCGGGAATGCGGTAAGCATATTACTTTCCAAAGTTTAGAATCCAATTATATTTTCTGAACTTATTCCGCTATTTTTGAATTCTACATATAACTATGATTTTATGAGCGAAGTAAGACATGATTGGACCAAGGAGGAAATTTTAGCCATTTACAATAGACCACTAATGGAACTTTTATATGAGGCGGCTACGGTACATAGGATGCACCACGACCCCAATACGGTCCAAGTTTCCACCTTACTTTCCATAAAAACGGGAGGTTGCCCGGAGGACTGCGGATACTGTCCCCAGGCCGCGCGCTACCATACCAATATAGAAGGCAACGATTTGATGTCCGTATCCCAGGTAAAGGCCCAAGCGTTGCGGGCCAAGGCTTCTGGAAGCTCCAGGGTCTGTATGGGCGCTGCATGGCGAAATGTAAAGGACGGACCGGAATTTGACCAAGTCCTTGAAATGGTCAGGACCATCAATAAACTGGATATGGAGGTGTGCTGTACCTTGGGCATGCTTACGGAAAATCAGGCCAAGCGATTGGCGGAAGCGGGATTGTATGCCTATAATCATAACTTGGACACGTCTGAGGATTATTACAAGGACGTAATTTCAACCCGTACTTTTCAGGACCGCTTGGACACTATAGAAAATGTTCGCAAGAGTAATGTGACCGTTTGTAGCGGAGGTATCATTGGGATGGGGGAAAAATTGGAGGACAGGGCCGGAATGTTGGTCGCGTTGGCCTCTTTGAACCCTCAACCAGAGTCGGTTCCCATCAATGCCTTGGTCGCTGTGGAAGGAACCCCCATGGAAGATATAGAACCTATTGCAATTTGGGACATGATACGTATGGTCGCTACCACGAGAATCGTAATGCCCGAAACCCAGGTTAGACTTTCCGCCGGTCGCACACAGATGAGTAGGGAGGGCCAGGCCATGTGTTTTTTTGCAGGTGCCAATTCCATATTTGCAGGGGACAAACTGTTAACTACACCAAACCCAGATGTAAACGAGGATATGGACATGTTCAGGCTTTTGGGACTTAACCCACAAAAACCGTTCACAAAGATTTCCCAGCCTACTACCGTGGAAGCGTCTGATTCGCAATTTAAACCCTTGAACGAAAAGCCCAAATGGTCCCGACCCGGACATAAAATAGAGCGAAACGAAGCTGCAAAACAAAAGGCGAAAATGACGGACTAGTCCTACATTATCAAAATTTTAATATCGTATTTTGCTTGTGTTGCCTAAATTTGCGGTTTATTGGCACCGCCAAAGGATTTAATACTCGGAGGCTTGCCTTGAAATTAAAAGTTCGTTTTCTAAGAATGCCTCGTGGGCTTGCCCTGAGGTAGTTTACTAAAACCCAAATTACGTTGAAGTTAACTGAAATTCCAAGGGTAGAAACCATTACCAAGGAGGACTTTCTAACCCATTATTTCAAGCCGCAAAAACCTGTGGTCATAGAGCGGTTTATTGAGAATTGGCCTGCATTTGAAAAATGGAATTTGGACTATATCAAGGGTATTGCGGGAGACAAGTTCGTGCCGCTGTACGACGATCGGCCCGTACAGCATAAGGACGGTTTTAATGAGCCCCATGCGAGGATGCAGTTATCAAAATATATTGATTTGCTCAAGGCCAAGCCTACAAAATACCGGATATTTCTTTGGAACATTTTAAAGGAGGTACCTGAATTACAGAAGGATTTCTCCTTTCCGGATTTTGGCATCAAACTCATGAAAGGGCTGCCCATGCTGTTTTTTGGAGGCACGGATTCACATACCTTCATGCATTACGATATCGACTTGGGCAATATTTTTCACTTTCATTTTGAAGGGGAGAAGGAGTGTATCCTTTTTCCACAATCGGAAACCAGGTATTTATACAAAGTTCCTCACTCTTTGATAACCCATGAGAGTATCGACTTTTCAAACCCCGATTATGACAGGTGGCCGGTCTTAAAACAGGCAAACGGTTATAGGACGAGCTTAAGGCATGGAGAGGTTTTGTATATGCCGGAAGGATATTGGCATTACATGAAATACATTACCCCCGGTTTTTCCATGAGTTTAAGGGCCATCGCACGAAATCCTAAAAATTTGGCGAAAGCGCTCTACAATGTCCTTGTCATGCGACATTTTGATGTGTTGATGCGGAAGATTAAAGGGCAGAAATGGATTGATCAAAAGAACGAAAAAGCGATTTCCAGAACCAATCTTTTAAAAACAGGTTAAAAAAGTATCAGGAAATGAGTTCATTGACCTTATCATAAACTAAATTGGGTTCCCAACCTCGATAAAGGAGGTAATCGGCTAGTTTTTTCTTTTTCTTCTGTATGTCCTTGTCCTTGATTAGTTCCAGTCTTTTTTTGGCCAGTGCTTCGAAAGTTTTCAAATACTGATTGTCATCGATTTCATTTAGGGCAGATTGAATATTGTATTTGGAAATGTCCCGAACCTTCAATTCCGCAACGATTCTTTTTTTCCCCCACTTTTTTATATTGAACTTGCCCCTGGCAAAACTCTTGGCGAACCGTTCTTCGTTCAAATAGTTTTCCTTGATCAAGTGAGATACAATGGTATCAATGGCCAGAGGAATCATTCCCATGCCCTGTAGTTTCGTGACTACCTCTTGATGGCATCGCTCTTGGTAGGCGCAGTATCCTTCCAATTTTCGGGTAGCTTCCTCTAGGGTGAATGATTCTTTGGGCATCAGGAATTCTTTGCTATTCTTTTCATTCTCTTGGGCCCGTACCAGAGCCAAAATCCCGTTATGGTAAATACCAACAGTGCCAGTCCCATTACAGTGGTGTAAAAAAGCTTGATTTGACCGTCCGATGTTCCTAAGTATCGGTCCAAAATGGAACCATCATGCACTTGTTCTATAAAGTCTGACCGCCTTCTTTCTATTTTTAACAAGTTTCCGGTAGCACCATCCAATTGGATTCCGTAATAGTTGTCCACAAACTTGAACTTTAGGATACCCTTATCCGGGCGTACATCGATCCTATCAATTTCAGGAGAAAGTTCGGTGGAAATGGAATCCCTAAATATTTTCTGGGCATTTTGTTTTAGAGTTTCCAAAGGAAGCCAATCCATTAGTTCCGTTGAGGTGCCTTTTTCCGTTTTTGCCAGAATGAGTCCGTTGCTGTTTTTTTTCCAGCCTAAAAGAAGGCCGGTAATGGATATAAATAGAAAAAAAAAGAATAGAAGGGCTCCGGTGGTACGATGTATTTTTCTAAAAATACGGATAACTTTCGCCTGTTGTTGTCTTCTATTGTTTTTTGTCATTAAGGGTTTACTTTAAAATAGGCCCTAAAGGTAAGTTAAGCTGGGATGTCTTAAAACACTTTAAGAATTATTTAGAAAAACGGGTCTTTGCCGGGGCGGACAAGGTATTCCAATCAGATTCCAATATCCTTGGTACAAACAAAAAAAGCGACCCCTTTTGGAAGTCGCTTTTCTTATTTAATATATTGTTTTGCCGTCCTTATTCTTAAAACGGTATTCGAGATACGTATACGCATCCCTGGGTTGAATTTTTATCCATCGTTTGTGTTCCAAGAACCACTTGGTACGGATGGATGGGAATCCTTTTGTGATGTAAGCGGCAATGAAAGGATGTATGTTCAAGGTTATGTTATTGTCCTTGGCAGGTCCTTTTAAGAGTCGCTCCAGATCCACGTTGATTTTGTTTATCAAAACGATGGGAGCTTCGATCTCCTGTCCGTTTTTGTTTGGATTCTCTTCGGTTGTTTTAATGTTCATTTCTGGCCTAACACGCTGTCTTGTAATCTGTATGAGGCCAAATTTACTGGGAGGTAAAATCTTATGCTTTGCCCGGTCGTCCTTCATCTCATCCCTAAGATGGTCAAAAAGTTTCTTTCTATGTTGGGATTTTACCATATCGATAAAATCGACTACAATGATACCGCCCATATCCCGTAAGCGAAGTTGTCTTGCAATCTCTGAGGCGGCCAACAGGTTTACCTCAAGCGCAGTGTCTTCTTGGTTCTTGGCCTTGTTGGAACGGTTCCCGCTATTGACGTCTATTACATGTAACGCCTCGGTATGTTCAATGATAAGGTAAGCACCCTTGCTCATGGTCGCGGTACGACCAAAGGAAGTCTTGATCTGTCTGTCTATTCCAAATTTTTCGAATATTGGGACATTGGTATTGTAGTGTTTCACTATGGATTCCTTTTCCGGGGCGATCTCGGCAACATAGTCCTTGATTTCTCCGTATAATGTGGAATCGTCAACATAAATTCCGGTAAAGCTATCGTTAAAGACATCCCTAAGGATGGAGGAAGCCCTATTGAGCTCCACTAATACTTTTGAAGGCGTCTGCGCCTTGTATAATTTTTTGCACATTGCTGACCATTTGTTCAGCAAATTTGCTAGGTCTTTGTCCAGTTCCGCAACTTTTTTGCCTTCTGCGACCGTTCTGATGATTACCCCAAAGCCTTTTGGCTTTATACTTTTTACAAGCCTTTTCAACCTGTCTTTTTCCTCCTTGCTCGCAATTTTCTGCGATACGGAGACACGATCTGAAAAGGGCACCATGACCAAATAACGTCCTGCTATGGAAAGCTCTGAACTTATTCTGGGTCCTTTGGTGGAAATGGGTTCTTTTACAATTTGAACTAAAAGGGATTGATTGGCCTTTATGGCATCGGTAATGACGCCATCTTTGTCAATATCTTTTTCGAAGGGAAAGTTTTTTAAGGAATAATCCTTTAGCTTTCCCGTACTCACTTGTTTAACGAACTTCAACATGGAAGACAGTTGTGGTCCCAGATCATGGTAATGTAGGAACGCGTCTTTTTCGTAGCCAACATTAACAAATGCGGCATTTAGGCCCGTAACGGGCTTACGAATTTTGGCCAGGAATATATCCCCGACCGAAAAATTGTTATTGTCTTCCTCCTTGTGGAGCTCAGTGAGTTTTCCGTCTTTTAGCAAGGCAAAATCAACGGCATTGGAACTAGATCTTACGATTAATTCTCTATTCACCTGAATGTATTTGTATCTATCCCAAAGAAAATAGGATAGATGGATTAAACAATGCTGGAAACAGATTTATAAAATCTGCCGAGACTCGCTTTGGAATCTCTATGTCAAGGAACGTAGGTATTAAAGCGAAAAAGTAGTTTCTAAAACTACTTTTTCTTGTGTCGGTTAGCTCTTCTGCGCTTCTTACGCTTGTGGGTAGCTACCTTATGTCTTTTTCTTTTCTTACCGCTCGGCATAAAGTTCTTCTTTTAGATTATTATTTTACTTGTACGTTGCTTTTTACACCTTCTACAAAAACCTTTGCCGGCTTAAATGCAGGAATGTTGTGGGCGGGGATTTTGATGGTTGTATTCTTAGAGATGTTCCTTCCGGTCTTCTCTGCCCTGGTCTTGATGATAAAACTTCCAAAACCTCTTAGGTACACGTTATCTCCACTCTCCAAAGAAGATTTTACTTCTTCCATAAAGGATTCAACTGTCGCTTGTACATCTCCTTTTTCAATTCCCAGTTTATCTGAGATCTTCGATACAATTTCCGCTTTCGTCATCTTACAATATTAGATTTTCTGTATTTTTTTCGGGTTGCAAATATATAAATTAAATTCAATCTTTCTTTCTAATAATCTAATTTTAAGTATTTAAACTGATACTTTTGCCGCTTAGTATTTTTGCGAATGTCTTTTTCCGATAAAATTTTGACATGGTACCTTGAAAACAAGCGCGATTTGCCCTGGCGCGACACCTTGGACCCTTATAAAATTTGGTTGTCGGAAATCATTTTGCAACAGACCCGTGTTGCCCAGGGCATACCGTATTACCATAGGTTTATCGAAGCCTTTCCCAAGGTTGAACATTTGGCCATAGCCAATGAGGAAAAGGTCCTTAAACTTTGGCAAGGACTGGGCTATTATTCAAGGGCCCGAAATCTGCACGCAGCCGCAAAAATGGTCGTTGGGGAATTCAATGGGACCTTCCCCAAAACCTATGCCGGTTTGCTAAAGCTAAAGGGCGTTGGGGACTATACGGCGAGCGCCATTTCCTCCATTTGTTATAACGAACGGCAGGCGGTCGTCGATGGAAACGTTTATAGGGTATTGTCAAGATATTTTGGTGTGAATATACCGATCAATAGTACGGAAGGGATTAAATCCTTTAAAAAGTTGGCCCTTGAGGTCTTGCATCCCACCAATATTAGGGATTACAACCAGGGCATCATGGAATTTGGTGCGGTCCAATGCACGCCCCAAAGCCCCAATTGTTCTTCCTGTCCGCTGGCCGATGGTTGTGTGGCCTTGGAAATGGGCACCGTAAAGGATTTGCCCGTCAAACTTGGAAAGACGAAAATCAAAAAGCGCTTCTTTAACTATTTGGTACCCTTGGAGCATAGGAAAAGCGATGAGACCCTCACTCAATTGAGACAGCGTAAAGGAAAGGGCATTTGGCAAAATCTCTGGGAATTTCCCTTATTGGAAACGGAACGGGAAATCGGTTTGGAGGACATTGAAATTCGGCATTCCGAGGTACTAAAGTTCAAAAGACCGCCTGAAATCAGCCTTTTTAATTCGGATTCCATCGTCCACAAGCTTTCACACCAGCATTTGCATACCAGGTTTTGGATATTGGAAGGACCCTTTTATCGGACCAATACCATACCCGTATCCAATCTTGAAAATTATCCGGTTCCCGTATTGATAGCGGAATTCATGAAAACATTTAAATTTTAGTACTTTTGAACTATGGATTTCCGTAGTATGGGAATCAGCAAGTCTAACTACCTGATTATTCCAAAGGGAGACCTTTAATTTCAGGCAGTTTGCATACATATAAAGGTGAAAAAATATGAGTGGTACATTAAATAAGGTAATGCTGATCGGGCATTTGGGAGACGAAGTGAAGATGCACTATTTTGAGGGCGGAGGATGCATTGGGCGTTTTCCTTTGGCCACCAACGAGACCTATACCAATAAGCAGACGGGCGAGCGCGTCACCAATACGGATTGGCACAATATCGTAGTACGGAACAAGGCCGCCGAAGTTTGCGAAAAGTACTTGAGCAAAGGGGATAAAGTCTATGTTGAAGGACGTTTAAAGAACCGCCAATGGCAGGGGGAAGATGGTAATACCAGATACACGACGGAAGTCCATGTGCAGGACTTTACCTTTTTGACAACAAAACAGGAAAGTATGGCGAATAGTTCCGGACAGTCCTCCCAGCCGCAACAGGAAGGGCACGACGACAGGACACTGCCCAAATCTCCCGCACCATTAAGTCAGGACGATGAAGATGATTTACCATTTTAATTTGGAAATTAATTTATAGTAAGTGGACCCAGACCCTTTACCGCTGGCCTTGCATTTTCTGGTGATGGATAGTGCCTTTGCGCTTAATATTGCCATGTTGGTCATACTGCTGATTTGTTCCGCGCTTATATCTGGGGCAGAAGTGGCCATGTTCGGACTTTCGGTTACCGAAATAAACGAAATAAAGGACCAGAAAACGGAAAAAAGCACTATTCTTATTCGGTTATTGGAACGTCCCAAGAAATTATTGGCCACGATCCTTATTGCCAACAACGCTATCAATATTGGGGTGGTCTTGATCTTCAATTTGATAGGCGATACCCTTTTTTCCGAAATAAACGCGGTGCTTTTCAATATCGTCTCGCTGAGGTTTCTGCTGGAGGTGGTGGTAGCCACATTTATGATTCTAATGTTTGGGGAGATACTGCCAAAAGTTTATGCAAATAGAAATCGATTGAGCTTCTCCAACTTCATGGCCTATCCCCTGCGTGTCTTGGATTTTATTTTTTCCCCGTTAAGCCTTCCCATGCGCTCCGGAACAATTTTTTTATACAATAAGCTGGGAAAGGAGAAATCCAGTTTTGGTGTAGATCACCTATCCCAGGCATTGGAACTTACCTCAGAGGGTGATACCACCAAGGAGGAGCAAAAGATTTTACAAGGTATCGTAACTTTTGGAAATACCGATACCAAACAGGTCATGAGACCCAGGATAGACATTTTTGCCTTGAACGATCAAATGAAGTTTCCCGAAGTTTTGGAGGAAATTAAAAAGAACGGCTATTCCAGGATTCCCGTTTACTCGGAAAATATAGATAATGTCCTAGGGGTATTGTATGTTAAGGATTTGTTACCCTATCTTGACCGGAAGTCCTTTAATTGGATGACCTTGATACGAGAACCTTATTTTGTACCAGAGAACAAAAAATTGGATGACCTTTTGGCCGATTTTCAGGCGAAAAAGAGCCATCTGGCCGTGGTAGTGGACGAATATGGAGGTACTTCGGGCATTGTGACCTTGGAGGATATCATAGAGGAAATAGTGGGGGATATTAGCGATGAGTTTGATGATGAGGACCTGGTCTTCTCCAAATTGGACGATTACAATTATGTCTTTGAGGGGAAAACCACCTTGAAGGATTTCTACAGGGTCATAAAATTGTCTGACGAGGATATTTTTGAAGAAAACAAAGGTGAGTCCGAAACCATCGCCGGTTTTGTACTGGAAATGGCCGGAAGTTTTCCAAAAAGAGGCGAGGAAGTCGTTTTTCAGGATTATAAATTTGTCGTGGAGAGTTTTGATAAAAAGAGGTTGAAACAAATAAAAGTGACATTGCCCCATGAGATGTAAGATTTCTGTTCTCCTTTTTGTCTTTATTGTTCTTTTAGGCTCGTGTAATGACCAACCCATTCCCAAGCCAAAGGCCCAAATGCGCTTGGAATATCCGCAAGGAGCCTCTTCACCCTTGGAAACCGAAAATTTCAGGTTCGATTACAACGAATTGGCAACGCCCAATCTGGATTCGGAAACCGCATTTTCCTTGGAATACCCAGAGATGAAGGGCGCTATTTTCTTAAGTTATAAAAAGATAGATGGCAATCTGGAAAAACTGATCGTAGACGCCAAGCGACTTAGTTACGAGCATGCCGTAAAGGCCGACAATATTGTTGAGCAGCCCTATGTAAACCCGGATAAACAAGTTTATGGGGCCTTGTTTGAAGTGCAGGGGAACGCTGCCTCCCAATCACAATTCTTTGTGACCGATAGTACGGAACATTTTTTGACGGGTTCCGTCTATTTTTACGTAAAGCCCAATTATGATTCCATATTGCCCGCGGCCGCTTATCTGCAGAACGATATTCGAAGGATCATAGAAACCTTGGAATGGAAGTAATTCAATAAAGGGATGAACAAGACTATACTAACGGATTGCCACAAAAGAATCGCTCCTTTCATACATAATACCCCTGTGCTTAAATCGACCTTGATCAATGAACGTTTGGGATGTAAGGTGTTTTTCAAATGTGAAAATTTTCAAAGGGCGGGGGCCTACAAAATAAGGGGCGCCACCAATGCCATTTTGAATCTGGGCGATGCTCAACGTAGAAACGGTGTGGTTACCCATTCTTCAGGAAATTTTGCGCAGGCCGTTTCCTTGGCCTCCAGGAGTTTGGGGGTTCCTGCACATATTGTGATGCCCACTACGGCACCTAAAGTTAAAAAGGAAGGAGTTGTTGCCTATGGTGGACAAATCTACGAATGTGAACCTACCGTTGAGGCCAGGCAGGCCATGGCCGATAAAATCGCTGCCGAAACAGGTGCGGTGTTTTTACATCCTTCCAATGATCTGAACGTAATCATCGGACAGGGAACCGCTGCTCTGGAATTGCTTGCTGAGCAACCCGATTTGAACTTTATTTTCTGTCCAGTAGGCGGGGGAGGCCTCATTGCCGGTTCCTCCTTGTCCGCCAAATATTTCGGAAAGGATTGTAAGGTTGTAGGTGGCGAGCCCTTTGAGGCCGATGATGCCTACCGTTCCTTGATTTCTGGAAAGATTGAGGGAAATGAGACGGTCAATACCATCGCCGATGGTTTACGAACCACCTTGGGAGATATCAACTTCCCGATAATCAAGGAAAATGTTTCAAAAATCGTTCGGGTTAAGGAGGAGGAAATAGTTCTGGCCATGCGCCTGGTTTGGGAGCGAATGAAAATCATCGTTGAACCTTCAAGTGCAGTTACATTGGCGGCCCTAATTAGGGATTGCCAAGAAATTCCGTCGGACTATCAAAACAAAAAAGTAGGCATTATTATCTCCGGCGGTAATGTAGATCTGAATCAGTTGCCATTTTAAATGCGAACACTAAAGCGGATACTGAAACGAATGTTCATTGCTATTTTTTCCATCATCATTGTACTTGTTGTCTTGGGGGCACTTTTCATAAATTTGAGTCCGGAGTTTGGTGGTACCATTTCGGATTCGCAAAAGGAACAATTTTCAAAATCGGAACACTACAAGGACGGTGTTTTTGAGAACTTGGGCGGTGTTACCATGTCCATGGGATTTAGCGATTATGTAAAGGGATTGAAAGGCTTTTTTGGCCCGCAAATAAATACAAGGCCAAAGGGAGCCGTTCCTATTAACGCATTGGACGCTTTGGAACTGGCCAATTATAAAGGACCTGCAAGGATGGTGTGGTTTGGGCATTCCACTTTTTTATATCAGTCCTATGGAAGGAATATTTTGATAGACCCCATGTTGGGACCGGTTCCTGCCCCCCATCCTCTTTTAGGAGGCAAAAGATTTAGCGAAGAACTTCCCATAGCCATTGAACAACTGCCGCAAATTGATTTTGTGGTTTTGTCCCATGACCATTATGACCACCTGGATTACGGATCTATCTTAAAATTGAAGGATAAGGTACAGATGTTCTTTACACCCTTGGGGGTAGGGGCACATTTGGTGGAATGGGGTGTAGCCGAAGATAGGATCAAGGAAATGGATTGGTGGGACGTAACTTCCTTTGAAGGCTTTTCCATAAAATGCGTTCCGGCGCAACACTTTTCTGGCCGTGGCCTTTCGGATAGGGGCAAGACCTTGTGGAGTGGGTGGGTAATCAAGAACGATGGTGCCAATGTATTTTTTAGCGGCGACAGCGGTTATGGAGGCCACTTTACCGAAATTGGAGAGAAGTATGGCCCTTTTGACTTTGCCATGTTGGAATGCGGACAGTATAACAAACTATGGCATGAAATCCACATGATGCCTGAGGAAACCGCCCAGGCAGGAGTAGATGTGAAGGCCAAGGTAATCATGCCCATTCATTGGGGCGCCTTTAAATTGGCCATGCATCCTTGGACCGACCCTGTCATACGGGTAAGCGATAAGGCAAAGGAATTAAATCTACCGATTGTTACACCTAAAATTGGTGAATTCATTTATTTGGCGGAACCTACTTCCAATGGTGGAGTTTGGTGGAAGAATGTCGATTAATTGTTGCCCAAAAGCGCTTCGGCATTGGCAATACTGGAATTTATTTTTTCCTTCACTTCCTTGACCTTCTCTTCCTCCTCTTTCAACCATTGCTTTTTTTCCTCGCTCAGTTCCTTGCCATCCATGATTTCTTCGGGCTCGAACCTGTCTCCAAAACCTTGCATCCAATCCATCATGGATTTGTTGGCATCCTGTAAATCGCGCATCGCTTTGGCCTGGGGAGAGTCTGTTCCTAAGGAATCCGCCATGGGTTTTAACTGACCCACCAGTTTACCTAATTGGCCCATTTTGGGCATAACCTCGTCATGAATTGCCATAACTTGTTCCATTTGGGAGGGTGACGTTTCCTTTTTTTCTTCTTTGCATGAGATAAAAAGCAAGAAGCAACTTAAGATTCGGATAAAATATTTTTTCATGAAGATATTCGTATTAAAGCGAAAAGTCATTTAAGTTGCAAAGATACCAAATAGAGTTATTATCTATAGATACTAAAACTCCAGTTGTAAGATTTAAAATAATAAAAGCCCGCTCCTTTTTGGAGCGGGCTTTTTAATTATTTGGAAAGGTTACTCAAAATCAGCTGGGGTAACCCCTTCATTGACCTTAATTTCCGATACAATGAACTCAATATTCTGTGGACCCATACTTTGTATGAGCTTGTACGGAAATAGGATGCCCGATACTTCCCTATAATCCTCCAGCATCATGGTCTGTTGCATGGTCTGTCCTTGCATGTCGATGACATTTACTTCCTGCAATTTTAGTCCGGTTTCAGTGTCGTAAAAAACGGTCTTGTTGTCCGTAACCTTTACCTTGTAAGCTTTTGTATCACCAACCATATCGGTTCCTTCCAAGGTAAGACCCCCGGCGGCCAAATAGTTCAATTCCGGGAAGGGTGCCGATTCTTCTTTGATTTTCGTGATTTCTTCTTCGGAAAAATCCTTGCGCTGTCCCTGTGCCACCATATAGCCGGTATCACCGTCCAAAACCTGCTTGCTCAGGGAGTTCCCCATCATCTGGATATCCTGCATGAACTGGTCCTTGGATGTTTTCTTTAGTTCCAAATTCAGTTTCATTCCCTGCATTTCCGCTTCTGCGGTCATCGAATAGGAATATACACTTTCCAAAGTTTCCTTACCGCCTATGGCCTTTAGGTAGTTTTCAATCACGGTTTCCGCTGTCAATCCTTCCGGAGATGCGGCATTGTAATCTGGCTTTTCAGTACGTTCCGCCGTTTTTGAATAAAATAGGACGGGTAGAGTTTTTCCTTTGAACTCCACTTTTTCAAGATTCTCCAAGACCTCACTTCCCTTCCCTGTCACAACCACGCGCGCATTCGAGGAGCTAAAATATTTTTGTGCCGCTTTTTGGACATCTTCAACGGTTATCTTTTCCAGTCTTTCCAAATAGGTCTTGTAAAAATCCTTTGGCAGCCCTTCTTTTTCTATGTTCAAGGCGTAATTGGCAATGGTCTGGGGTTGCTCCAGCGCCATAACGAACCTACCAGCATATTTGGCTTTGGTGTTTTTTAATTCTTTTTCCGATACCGGTTCGGTTATGATCCTATCGATTTCCTTTAGAATCTCAACAACTGAGCTATCGGTTACGGCATTTCGTACACTGACCGTGGCCCTAAACCTGGATGGTTCATATTTGTCGTCGCCTATGGCGGAATAAGATCCGTAGGTATACCCTTTATCTTCACGTAGGTTCAGGAACAATCTGGCTTCACCACCGCCTCCCAATATTTGGTTGGCTAGTAAGGCCGGCAGATAATCGGGATCTTTCATCTTCAAGTTCACGATGTTCTGAACCGTAATTTCGGATTGTACGGCGTTTGGCATATCCACAAAACTGATCTGTGTATTGTAGACATCTTTGGGCTTGCTGTAAGTGAACGATGGGGGAACCGCTTTGGTCCATGATGTAAAATACTTCTCGGTCAATTCCTTTACTTCATCAAAATTTACGTCGCCAACTACTACCAAGTAGGCGTTCGCGGGTACGAAATAATCCCGGTAGAAGGTTTTCACATCCTCCAATTTTATATTGTTGACGGTTTCAATGGTCGTAAATTCCCCGTAAGGATGGTCCTTTCCGTAGGCCAATGCCCGTTGAACCCTTCCACTGATTGCCGAAACATCTTTTTCTTCGGCCTTTAATGCAGTAATTAAAATGTCCTTTTCCTTGTCGAATTCCTCCTGAGTGAAATTGGGGTTTATGGCGGCATCGGCCATCAACTCCATCATTCTTGGAAAATACTTGGAAAGTGAACTGGCAAAGGCGCTTTGTGCCCCAAAACTAATTCGGGCCCCAAGAAAATCGACCTCCTCATTGAATTCGTCCTTGGGAATGTTCTTTGACCCTTGGCCCATCAACGAACCTGTTAAACTGGACACGCCAGCTTTATCACCCTCCAAAATGGGCGGGTTGTCTATGGTCAGTTGAATGGAAACCGTTGGAAGCTTATGGTTTTCAACCACCATTACCTTTAACCCATTGTTTAGGCTAAAACTTTGGGGTTCTTCCAGGTTTATCTCCGGGGCGGGTCCGGGTTTAGGCATCGTGGATCTGTCCACTTGCGCCTGTGTGGCAGTTGCCACCAATATGCTGAATAATAGGGTATATAGCTTTTTCATTTTTTTAGTTTGAAGGTTTTTCTTCAGGTAAATAGTCGATAATTACGCGTTGATTGGGCTTTAAATACTTTGAGGCCACTTCCATGATTTCATCTCGGGTTACGGAACGATATATCTCGATTTCCTTATTGATCAATTCCGTATCACCATAGAGCATGTAATTTCTGGCCAAGGAATTGGCGATGCCCTCCACACTGGAGTTTGAATTTACATATTGATTTTCAAACTTATTTTGAAGTTTTTGGTAATCTCTTTCTGAAATGGGTACTGTGCGCACCTTGGCAATTTCTTCTTCCATCTCGGAAATCAAGGTATCCAAGGGCGTCTCCCCAACGGGTAAGGCAAAGACAAAATACATGCTATAATCCTCCTGTGGAATATTGAAAGCCCCCACCTGCAAGGCCTGTTTTTGATCGTCCACCATTTTTTTGTAAAGTTTGGAAGTGGGACCATCACTTAAATAGGTCGATATCATATCCAAAACATAGGCATCCCGTTCCTTGAATCCAGGTGTTCTGTAGGCCAATCCGGCAGCGGGTATCTGTATATTAGGGTCATAGAATTGCACCCGTCTTTCCGTAGTAATTGGGGTTTCTTTGGGATAGTTCCGGGAAACATCGGCACCTTTTGGAATCGGCCCAAAGTAATCCTGTACCAGACCTTTCGTTTTCGCTATATCGATGTCTCCCGCTACTACCAGCACTGCATTGTTGGGTACGTAGTATTTTTCATTGTATGCCTTAACATCCTCCAAGGTAGCGGCCTCCAAATCCTTCATATACCCTATATTGGGGTCTTTATAAGGGTGCTTTTCAAAAAGGTTTTCCCCTAAGACCGGAAGCAATTGGCCATAAGGAGAGTTATCATACCGTAGCCTCTTTTCCTCCTTTACGACTTCGATTTGCGTATCCACTCCATCCTGGTTGATAACGGGATGAAGCATTCTTTCCGACTCCAACCAAAGGCCCAGTTCCAAATTGTTGGATGGAAAAACTTCGTAATAATAGGTTCTGTCCTGCGTAGTGTTCGCGTTGTTGGTACCTCCGTTCGAGGATACGATCTCAAACCATTTCCCTTTTTCTATGTTCTTGGTACCTTCAAACAACAGGTGCTCAAAGAGGTGGGCAAAACCTGTCCTACCTTCGGTACGATCCTTTCCCCCAACATGGTACATGACCGAAGTTGTGACCACGGGCGCGGAATTGTCCTTATGAAGGATGACGTGCAGGCCATTGTCAAGGTCATATTCCTCATATTGGACTTCTTGGGCAAGCAATAATGTGCATGAAAATAAAAGGGTGCAAACCGCAAATAGCTTTTTCTTCATTTTTTTAATGTTTAGTGTTCTTCCAAACCATTGGTATGGATTTTTGGAGTTTGTTACACTAAAATACGTTTTATGTTGTGCTAATCTTCATAAAGAGTATCGTTTTGAGTTACGATTTAGATAAAGATTCATTAACTTTTGTGGAAAAATAAACAGATGAAAAATTATACGCTCCCTATTAGATTCGGAATTGTAACTAGCGCCTGTCTTATCGCCTATTTTTTGATTTTGGCGCTCTTGGGCCTACACACCAATGTTTTTTATAGTCTGTTTAATATGATAATAACTGGCTTTGGTGTTTACGAAACCATTAAATACCTGAAAGTGAAGAGTCCAGAGACTTTTGGGTATAGTACCGGTTTTGTTGCCGGGCTTGTAACGGGCGGGGTCGCCACACTTATTTTTACGTTGTTTTTTGCTTTTTATTCAACAGAATTGTCTCCTGGATTTTTGGAAGAGCTTTCCACGAAATGGGCAAAGGAGTACGAAAATTTTGAGGCCATCGTTTTTTTGGTGGTCGCCACCATGGGTTTTGTTACCTCCTTGGTACTTACGCTTTCCTTTATGCAGCTTTTTAAACCCTCCAATAACCTAAAGCAAGGAAAGGGATAAAATCATTAAAAAACCCTTGTAGGTTACGTAATAAGCAGTATATTTGCACCCGCCTTTGGAAAAAATCCAGTAGGTTTTAACAATACATTTTTAACGATATGTACGCAATTGTAGAGATGGCAGGGCAGCAATTTAAAGTTGCGAAAGACCAAAAAGTGTACGTTCACCGTTTACAGACAGAAGAAGGTAAAAAGGTAACTTTTGATAATGTACTTCTTTTGGATGATGGTAAGAACGTTACCGTTGGCGCCCCAGCTATAGACGGAGCCGCTGTTGAGGCCAAAGTCATTAAGCACCTTAGAGGTGATAAAGTAATCGTTTTTCACAAGAAAAGACGTAAAGGCTACAAAAAGAAAAATGGACACAGACAATCCCTTACGGAGATTGTAATCGAATCCATCGTAGCCAAAGGTGCTAAAAAAGCCGAACCGGCCAAAAAAGAGGAGAAGCCAGCCGCTAAGCAGGAAACTCCCGTAGCCAAGTCGGTTGCATCAAAACCAAAGGCCGCCAAAGCAAAAGCAGCAACCGATGACCTTAAAAAGGTAGAAGGAATTGGACCTAAGATTGCAGAGACCTTGAATGCCGCTGGCATCACAACCTTCGCAGAACTGGCAAAGTCCACTCCGGAGAAAATTTCTGAAATCATCGCAGACGTTCGTGGTAACCACGTAACCGATACTTGGCCAGCGCAAGCCAAATTGGCCGCTGAGGGTAAATGGGATGAGTTGAAGAAGTGGCAAGATGAATTAGATGGAGGTAAAGAATCCTGATTCTTTATTTTCTAAGTATAACAATATAAAACCTTAAAATTATGGCACATAAAAAAGGTGTAGGTAGTTCAAAAAATGGTAGGGAATCAGAATCGAAACGTTTGGGCGTTAAGATTTTTGGTGGCCAGGCTGCTATTGCCGGTAACATCATCGTTAGACAGCGAGGTACAAAACACAATCCAGGTGAGAATGTGTATGCTGGTAAGGACCATACCTTACATGCCCGAGTAGACGGTCTTGTAAAATTCGAGAAAAAGGCGGGTGGTAAATCCTATGTTTCCATTGAGCCGTTTGAGGCTTAAGAAATAGCCTTCTATAAAAAATGAAACCCTCACATTGTGAGGGTTTTTTTATGCTGTTCTATAATAATTTGTCCGCCACCTCTTTCCAAGAATTCACCCGTTCTATTCCCGTGGTATGGATATTATGGGGTGATGTGAAAAGTAACGGTCTACCATCAAAGTGGGTGAGGTTATAACTTCTATCATCAATCAGAACATCTCCTTTTAATATATGTTTGTGACCGCATAAAATTCTATTCTGCCATGGAATGAAAGGGAAATGCTCATCCAGCCAATCACTTTTTTCTTCCAAGGAATTAGGGAATTGCATGGCCGCAGAGGCAATATACACCTCATACTTTTTAGTCAGTTCGTTAAGGACCTCCCTACTGTCGGCTATCGGTTTTAAATTTCTGAAGAAACCGCGGCGTCGCGCATGGTTCCGTACACTGTCCTGATGGGCTTCGGGAACCTTATGCCAGACTTCGCTACCCATACAATGCTCCTCGGTGAGCATGGCATTGAATTCTTCATTATAAATCTCAATATGGGCGCCATATGTATCTGCTATGACTTCGTCCATATCCACATATATCGTCATAGAATAAAAATTATATTATTTGTCCAATCCTGCTTGCGCCAATGTGATCAAGAGGGCCAGTTTTATCGATTCTTCGGATGGCTCGTCGTTCACATACCATTCGTGCAAGGAATGCGCCCCACCTCCAGATCCGCCCCTGCCGATACATACGGCCGGTATGCCCTTGGAAATGGGAATGTTGATATTGGTGGAGCCCCTGCCCAATGAGGGCGTACCCCCAAAATATTCGGTAGCGGCCATGCTCCTTTGAACCAAGGGGATATCAGCAGACAGTTCTCCCGAAGGCCTGTCACCAATCTTGATGAGCTCATAGGTTACTTCGCCCTGTATACTGCTGGAATTGTATTCGTTTATCGCCCTTTCTACGGATTGTTTAAAGATTTCTTCGATCTCATCCAAGTTTTTTGGGCTGATGGCCCGCATGTCCACCTCCATCCAGGATTCAAACGGTATCGAGTTGACGGAAGTCCCGCCACCAATTCTACCCACATTGAAGCTCGTCTTGGAGATATCTCCCGAAGTATATTCCCAAGCCGCTTTTGAAAAAATATCGATGGCCTTGCCTAGGGCGTGATGTGGATTTGCAAGTCCGAAAGCGCCCCATGAATGCCCGCCCTTTCCATTTACAAGTAGTTTATATCGTTTGGAGCCCAATCCTGCGTTACTGATCCTTCCCATACTGCCCCCATCAATGGCAATCCAGGAATCAATGTCCATGCCGGATTCGTTGAATATGAACTTCATGCCTCGGAGATCGCCCAATCCTTCCTCACCCACCGTGCCAACAATAAGAATATCCTTATCAGTTTTGACTCCAGCTTTGTTCATTCCCTTAAGCATGGAAATAAGATTTGCCAAAGCCCTTGTATCATCCCCAATTCCCGGTGCTTTTAAGGTATCGCCAAACTTTTTAACGGTAACGTCCGTACCTTCAGGGAAAACAACATCTAAGTGGGCATCAATCCCCACGTAGCCAGATTCCCCGCTCGTACCTTTTCTAAGACCGATGACATTGCCCACCTTGTCCGTCCAGAGACTGTCCACCCCTGCTTCTTCGAGTAGTTTGGCAAAGGCGATACCCCTTTTGTCTTCCTTAAAAGGCGCTGCGAGAATTTCGGTGAGGGCAATGTGGTCCTGAGTGGTCTGCTCCCTTTGTTCCTCTATGAATTTGAATGCCGACGCAACCTTTTTATCCTTGGCAAGCCGTTCAATTTCCTTTGTAAATTTTTTGTCGATGGAGACTGCTTCCTGGGCCCTTGAATTTTGAAGGGACCAAAAGACTATCAAGGCAACCAAAATAATTTTGTTCATTAGCTTCTTTTTTTGCGTAGCACCGCTATGAGGCTTTTAGATTATGGAATGTGAATTTAACGGATAATCCAATAAAGAAAAACCATTAGGATAAAAAAATAAAGCCCTTATTTTTGGTAAGGGCTTTATTTTGAAAGTATTCGGTTTAGTATCTGTAATAATCAGGTTTGAACGGTCCTTCTACCGTAACCCCAATATATTCGGCCTGTTCTTCATTAAGTTCCGTTAATTCGGCACCAAGGCGTTCCAAATGTAGTTTTGCAACTTTTTCGTCCAAATGCTTGGGCAGCATATACACTTGGTTTTCATAATTCTCACTATTGTTCCAAAGTTCTATTTGCGCCAAGGTCTGGTTTGTAAAGGAATTGCTCATTACAAAACTTGGGTGGCCGGTGGCACATCCTAAGTTTACCAATCTTCCTTCCGCAAGAACAATTACATCCTTGCCATTGATGGTGTATTTATCCACCTGTGGCTTGATTTCGTCCTTGGTATCGCCATAGTTTTTGTTCAACCATGCCATATCGATTTCGTTGTCAAAGTGGCCAATGTTACAAACGATGGCTTTATCCTTCATAGCCTTAAAATGCTCCCCTCTAATGATATCCTTGTTTCCGGTGGTCGTTATAACGATATCGGAAGTACCAATCACCGTTTCCAATTTCTTCACTTCAAAACCGTCCATACACGCTTGAAGCGCACAAATAGGGTCTATTTCCGTAACGGTAACGATAGAGCCGGCTCCTTTGAAAGAAGCAGCGGTACCTTTACCTACATCACCATAACCAGCTACGACCACCCTTTTTCCGGCGAGCATGGTATCCGTGGCCCTTCTTATGGCATCCACGGCACTTTCCCTGCAACCGTATTTGTTATCGAACTTGGATTTGGTTACGGAATCGTTCACGTTGATAGCAGGCATGGGCAAGGTTCCCTTTTTAACTCGCTCGTACAAGCGATGTACCCCGGTAGTCGTTTCTTCGGACAAGCCTTTTATACCACTGGCCAATTCGGGATACCTGTCCAATACCATGTTGGTAAGGTCCCCACCATCGTCCAAAATCATGTTCAATGGTTTTCTGTCCTCCCCAAAGAAAAGGGTCTGTTCAATACACCAGTCAAATTCCTTTTCGTTCATTCCCTTCCAAGCATATACGGGAATACCGGCCTCCGCAATGGCTGCTGCAGCCTGATCCTGGGTGGAAAAAATATTACAGGAGCTCCAGGTCACCTCTGCTCCCAAAGCAACGAGCGTTTCTATCAATACCGCCGTTTGAATGGTCATGTGCAAACAACCTGCAATACGCGCCCCTTTCAGAGGTTGCTCATTTTTGTACTCTTCACGCAAGGACATTAGACCGGGCATTTCTGCCTCGGCCAATTCAATTTCTTTTCTTCCCCAAGCTGCAAGACTCATATCTTTTACCTTAAAAGGAACGTAGGGAATGGTTGTAGTGCTCATATGTTTTTTTCTTTTTACTTTCGTTAAAATGCAACTTACTTTTTTAGCAACCTCAAAGGTACAAAATACCCGAAAATTCAATGCCTCTTTACAAAACTATAACAGTAAATTTGAATACTTCCATAGCCATTTGGAAGGTAGAGGAGACGGAAGATTTTTTGGGAGCGGGAATCCAATTGACGGACCATTGTCAATCTCGATTCAATGGTATGAAATCTGAATTGCACCGAAGGGCCTTTTTAAGCATCAGGCACTTATTGGCACTTTACGGTTATGAGGACACCGATTTATATTACAACGAGTTTGGAAAACCCCATTTGAAGGACGGGAACTATATTTCCATCACCCACTCCCACCATTTTACGGCCATCATTATCAGTAAGAAAGAAGAAGTAGGAATCGATATAGAAAAGAACAGGGAAAAAATTCTCAGGATAGCGCATAAGTTTACCCCTTTTGAGGAGTACAGGACCTTGGCGAATACCGAAGCCATCATTCGGAAATTGACCATTGTTTGGGGGGCCAAGGAATCGCTTTACAAAATTTACGGCCAACAGGGCATCAGTTTTTTACATCATATCAATGTGGCCGATTTCTCTTTTGCCCAAAACCAAACTACGGCCGAAATCCTTTACCATGGGGATGTGTCCCATTATGACGTACACTTTTTGGAGTTCGAAGGTTTTACCCTTGTATATGCCATTAAGAAGTAAATGGGGTAGTTTTTGCACCTACAATCAAATATCTTTACCAAAAACAATTTATATGGACATATCCGTAGAACTTACTTTTTCCCCATTACAGGACGATTTTGAGGAACATATCATCAATTTAATCAAAAACCTTAGAAATTCCGGACTAGTCGTTTTGGAAAATCCCTTAAGTACGCAGGTTTTCGGACCCTATGATACCGTTATGGATGTGCTGAAGACCGAGGTAAAAATTGCCTTTGAACTCATGGACAAGGGCTTGATGTACATGAAATTGGTAAAGTCCGACAGAAGCGCCTATGAGCCCCATTTTTGATTTTTTCCTTGGGCCCTACCGGGATAAGGAGACCTTTATCATAGTCATTGAAGCCATTGTCTTCGTAACCGGCATTTTAAGTGTTTGGTACGCCAAGAAGGAAAATATTTGGGTGTACCCAACGGGTTTGGTCGCTACGGTCCTCACTGTGTATCTTTTATATAGGGACCGATTGCTGGGCGATATGATGATGAACTTCTATTTTTCGGTCATGAGCGTTTACGGTTGGTGGAATTGGGCCAGGACCAAGAACGATAAAAAGATTGTCCAGATTTCAAGGACCAATGCCAGGGAAAAGAGCATCGGTTTTGGACTTTTTCTGCTCACCATGGTCGTTACCTATATCGTATATCGAATTTTTGATGTGGAGGTGGGTCCATCGAACTATATCGATATTATCACATCGGGCATTTTCTTCACTGGAATGTGGTATATGGCACTTAAAAAACTGGAGAATTGGACGCTCTGGATTTTGGCGGATGTCATTACCGTTCCACTTTATGCCTACAGGGGTTGGGGTATGCTTTCCTTGCAATATCTTATATTTACCATCTTGGCTATCCAAGGCTATTTTGAATGGAAGAAAAGTATAGACAACAACCTTCAAGCATCCTAAAAGTAGTGCTTTTTGGGCCTGAATCCACTGGAAAGACGACTTTGTCCCAACAATTGGCCAAACATTATAATACGGTTTGGGTGCCGGAATATGCGCGGGAGTACCTACAGAACAAATGGGACAACGAACGTAAAAACTGTGAACCGGAAGACCTCTTGCCCATTGCTGAAGGTCAAATGCGACTAGAAAACCAACTGACCAAAAAAGCAACTGAAATTCTTATTTGCGATACGGATCTCTTGGAAACCAAAGTATATTCAGAGGCCTATTACGTTGGGGATTGTGACCCTTTATTGGAAAAGTTTGCCTTGGAAAACACCTACGACCTTTATTTGCTCACCTATATAGATACACCATGGGAAGCGGACGACCTTAGGGACAAACCCAACGAGAGGGAACAAATGTTCGAATATTTTAGGGCGACGTTGGAAAAGTATCATCGCAATTTTAGTATCTTAAAAGGGAATAAAAAAGAGCGCCTAAAGCGTGCAGTTGAACTCATAGATAATTTACGCAGAAAATGATAGCACTATCGGAACAGGATATGAAACAAATGGCAAACAAGGGGATTGCCAAGGAAAAAGTGGAGGACCAAATCAACACATTTAAGGAAGGAATTCCCTTTGTGGATTTGCAAAGTGCCGCCGTTGTTGGTAACGGGATTCTTCGTTTCACGGAGGGGGAAGAAAGGGAGTTGATCGATTATTACGAATCCAATGTTAGGGACTTGGATATACTTAAGTTCGTGCCGGCCTCCGGTGCCGCCTCCAGAATGTTCAAGGCACTTTTTTCCTATTTGGACGCTTATGATCCCGGCAAGGAATCCTTAGAGACCTATTTGGAACGTACGGGTGATAGGGATATCAAAAAGCTTTCCGAAGGTTTGGAACAAATGCCCTTTTATAGAAAGGTCATGGACAGGCTTCCCAATAGTTTTAATTCTGAAGGGGAAAAGGTCTATTTGTTCGTAAAGGAACTATTAGGCGAGGATGCGTTGAATTATGGATTTTATCCCAAAGGATTATTGCCATTTCATAAATATGAAGAAAATACGGCGACACCTTTTGAGGAACACCTAAAGGAAGGTGCGCTGTATGCAAGTTCCTCCAACGGCAGTAAACTGCACTTTACGATATCCGAACAGCATGAAGAAATGTTCCAGACAGAATTGGATCAGGTTGGGGAAAGGGTTTCCAAAGAAACGGGGATAAACTATACCGTGGATTATTCGTTTCAGAAACCTTCAACGGATACCATTGCCGTAGATATGAACAATGAACCCTTTCGGAATCCGGATGGCACCGTTTTGTTCAGACCAGGTGGGCACGGTGCCTTGATAGAGAATTTAAATGAACAGGATGCCGACGTTATTTTCATAAAGAATATCGATAACGTGGCCGTAATGCAGGATGCAAAAGCGGTCGCGGACAGCAAAAAGACCTTGGCAGGTGTCCTGCTGAAAGTCCAGAAAAAAGCTTTTGAATATGCTAAAATGCTAGATGAGGGAAGTGTCTCCGAAAAAGAACTGGATATAATAAGGGTTTTCTTATCCGAAGAACTGAATGTAAAATTTTCGATGGATTTCCATAGTCTATCCAATACGGAAAAGACGCATGTTTTAAAATCCAAAATCAATAGGCCCATCCGCATTTGTGGTATGGTGAAAAACGAAGGCGAACCGGGTGGCGGTCCGTTTTGGATAAAAAATGCCGATGGTGAGATTTCATTACAGATAATAGAATCTGCCCAAATCGATATGTATAACCCAAAGCAAGTGGACATTCTACAAAATTCGACCCACTTCAATCCGGTGGACTTGGTCTGTGGTATTCGCGACTATAAAGGGAACAAATACAATCTCCTGGATTTTGTCGATCCAAAACAGGGCTTCATCACTGGTAAGACCATGAATGGCAAAGAATTAAAGGCTTTGGAGCTTCCGGGATTATGGAACGGTGCCATGGCGCACTGGAATACCATTTTCGTAGAAGTTCCATTGGTAACCTTCAATCCGGTGAAGACGGTTTTGGATCTTTTAAAGGATTCGCATCAAGCTTAAAATAACCAAGAAGTAAGTTTAAAAAGTATGTACTTGTTACGCACTTTTTTTATCTCAAAGAACATAAGTCTTAACATAATGAATAATGCCCATGTTTTTTTTAGACATACTGGGTATAACCTCTTTTTGCGTTAAAAAAAAAGTAAAGTTTTATAGTCAAACATCCAACTCGGCAATGACCCCGTAAATAAAAGTAAGTACGAATCATTAACAAAAAATATCTAATGAAAAAGTATATCCTATTTAGCATAGTGGTTTTTGCAACGATAATGAGCGCCCATGCATATTCCTACCAAATGGGAAAAGTTTCAAAAATTGAAATGGTAAACGACGATTATGAAAGAATTCCGTCTAGTGAGTTGACCCCCGCCGTAGTGGAAGAAATTTTAAAGGAATATCCAACATCAAAGTTGGGAGCGGCCTATAGAAATTCTAAAGGAATATTTAAGTTGGTCATGGTATTAAAAAGTGGTACCAGGCGTACGGTCTATATTGATCCTTATGGAAATTGGATTACGAATAAGAAGAGATGAAGAATACTGTATTAATCGATTTATAAAAGGCTGCCATGGCAGCCTTTTTTATTTACGTATGAAGGTTTTCTTTTCAAGGATTATTGGCAAAATAAAAAAAAACACTTCGTAAATTATTGATTTTCAAACAACAAAAATAAACGTTTCACTTTTTATTTTTTGGTAAGGTGACCTCAGGGCTAAAAGTGTGTCCTATAAGATGTAAAGAAATTTAAGAACCCTCGAAAGTCAAACACTAACCGTTAACTGTAAAGGGGCCATTAAGTTTCAGGACGATTCAACAAAAACAGGCTATTACAAATTGTGGTAGTTGTGTTTTGGGAGTTTTCATAAGGTTTTGGTTGTTGTACCCTAGTTTTGGTCCTGAAATTGATCTTGATGGTGGTAAAGGGAGCTGGACAGTCGGCTCCCTTTTTTATTGGGCCAATTTTTTTGTTGTCCCATATCGATTTATTGAATCAAGCGGTGTATTTTTGCGCCATCTCAAAGGGGTGCCGAATCCTAACAAGGAGGAAGCTGAGATTATACCCAATGAACCTGGGCAGGTAATGCTGCCAAGGGATGGCAATCGCCACATTAGGATTATCAAGGTCCTTAGTTGGACAAAATTCATGTTTAATTTAGAATAATAGCCCCTTTTATTCGTAACACTTTTACGAATGAAAAACTCTATGTTCGCAACAATGGCCTTTTTGGGCCTAACCATGGGCGCTTACGCCCAACAACAACCAATGGAAACAGATTCCCTTGAAGGGAAGAAAGTAATACTGGACGAGGTCTTTGTCTCAGCGGTACGTGTTACCAAGGAGTCCCCGGTGACCTTTTCAAATTTGACAAAGGAAGAAATCAAGCCCAGAAATTTGGGTCAGGATATTCCTATTTTAATGAACTTTTTGCCTTCGGTGGTCACTACCTCAGATGCAGGGGCCGGAGTAGGCTACACCGGTATACGGGTACGGGGCAGCGATGCCACAAGGGTAAATGTAACGATCAACGGTATCCCTTACAACGATGCGGAATCGCAGGGAACGTTTTGGGTGAACATGCCCGATTTTGCCTCCTCTACCGAGAGTCTGCAGTTACAGCGCGGCGTGGGAACTTCCACCAATGGGGCCGGAGCCTTTGGTGCCAGTCTCAATTTGTTGACCGATGGATTTTCCGAAGATGCCTATGCGCAAGTTTCTTCCTCGTATGGCAGTTTCAATACGTTTAGACGGAATATCAAATTCAGCACGGGTCTCCTAAACGATAGGGTGGAAATTTCCGGGAGGCTTTCACGTATAAATTCCGATGGGTATATCGATAGGGCAAAATCAGATCTGGATTCCTATTTTTTACAAGGTGCCTATAAAGACGATAATACCCTTATCAAAGCCCTGCTTTTTGGCGGTCATGAAATCACCTACCAAGCTTGGTACGGTATCGATGCGGAGACTCTACGGACGGACCGCACCTTTAATCCTTCGGGAATTTATACGGACGAAAATGGAAACATTCAATTCTATGAAAACGAGGTAGACGACTACAAACAGGACCATGCCCAGCTGTTGTGGAACGAACGCTTGTCCGATTCGTGGAGTACCAACATCGCCTTGCACTATACCCGGGGGCGGGGATTTTTTGAGCAGTTTAGGGAAGACGATGTTTTTGAAACCTATGGTTTTGAACCCCTCAACGTGAACGGGGAAGAAGTGAATACTACCGATCTGATCCGCCGACGTTGGTTGGACAATGATTTTTACGGAACGGTCTTTTCCGCAACCTATAACAAGGAAAACCTGAACCTGATATTTGGAGGGGGATGGAACAACTATGTGGGCGACCATTTCGGGGAAGTCATTTGGGCAAGGTTCGCCAGCAATAGCGACTATAGTGACCGCTATTATGATGACACCTCCAAAAAGTCGGATTTCAACATCTATTCCAAGGCAAATTACAAGCTGAACGACCATTGGTCACTTTATGGAGATCTGCAGTACAGAGCGGTGGGGTATCGGGCCAATGGCGAGGACACGGGTTTGGTTGATGATACCTTCAACTTTTTCAATCCCAAAGCGGGGGTTACCTATGATCTTAATCGGAACAATAATTTCTATTTCTCCTATGCCCGTGCCAACAGGGAACCCAACAGGAACGACTATGAAAATGGTAGCCCAAGACCGGAAAAATTGGACGATTGGGAATTGGGATGGCGCTACATTTCTCCAGATGTTCAACTGAACACGAACCTGTACTATATGAAGTATCTGGACCAATTGGTGTTGACAGGTGAATTGAACGATGTTGGGGCCCCGCTAAGGGCCAATGTTGGGGATAGCTATCGGCTAGGATTGGAGGTTGACGCTCAGGTACGATTAGGCACTAAAGTTACGTGGGCACCTAATATTACGTTGAGTGCCAATAAAAACAGGGATTTTCTGTTCCAAAGGGACGGGGTACTGCAAAATTTGGGGAATACCAACATCGCCTATTCGCCAAATATCATAGCTGGAAACCTGATAACCTACAGTCCGGTGGAAGCATTGCAAATTTCCTTGCTGTCCAAATATGTGGGCAAACAGTATATGGGCAATATAGATGCGGAAAGTTCCATTTTGGATGCCTACACCCAAACCGACCTGAATTTTCAGTACGAAATTCCGTTCAATGGGTTTCTGAAGAGCATCGTGTTTTCTGGGTTGGTAAATAACCTGTTCGATGCGGATATTGTATCGAATGGCTATTTCTTCACGTTCGATGATGACTTTTCGAATCCTGGTGTCATTACCACTGTAGAAGGTGCCGGATTTTATCCACAGGCAGGCATCAACTTTTTGTTGGGTGCCACGGTGAATTTTTAATCGAAATAAGCGTATTTAAAGAAGAAACAGATTGAAAATCAAGACCCCAAAGGTTTTCAAAACCTTTGGGGTCTTATTTGTAAAAAAAGAACCTTAATTCGTAACAGTAACAGTATTGCCCCCAAAACTCGTTCTATATTCCAACATGTCATAATAGCGATTGCCATCATCCGGCCTGTTGAGCATCTGTCCCGTAAAAAGACTGTATTCATAGTCCTCGCAGGAGCAGGTCGCTACCTGACCGTTCAAGGTCATGGTGGAACATTCGTTGGGCGCATGGTTGGGGCAACTGGCCTCAAAGGCTCTGAACTGGTTAAATCCGGCATTAATTATAAAAACCCCACGGGTACCCACGCCATCCTGTGTTACCAAGACCGCACTCCCCGTATTGGTCAAGGGGTTGAAAAGGGGGAGATTAAGGTTGGCATCGAACCTAAAATTGATTTCCTGTAGAAACGGGTTTCGGTTTGTGGTGCTGTTGTCGCAGGCCAGAAAAAAAAGAAAAAGAATAAGAAGGGATACGCGTTTCATGCTGTAAGAATGTTTGGGGATTCGATACTTAAATTTGTACAAAATTATATATATTTGTGGGAAATCCTCTCTAAAAAAGTCATGGGTATATGGCTGTTATAGAGGATTTTGCTATTTATAAAACGATGAACTAATGAGTAACGTATCTTATTACACTGCTGAGGGACTTAAAAAGTTAAAAGAGGAATTGAATTACCTGAGGGACGTGGAGCGGCCCAAGGCTTCCCAGGCCATTGCCGATGCGCGGGATAAAGGGGATTTGTCCGAAAATGCCGAATATGATGCCGCCAAGGAGGCCCAGGGCCTGCTGGAAATGAAGATTTCCAAAATGGAGGCGACCTTGGCAAATGCAAGACTCATAGATGAATCCCAGTTGGATACCTCAAAAGTCTTGGTTTTGTCCACCGTGAAGCTCAAGAACCAGACCAACGGTATGGAAATGAAATATAAATTGGTTGCCGAAAGCGAGGCCGATTTAAAATCCGGGAAAATATCCGTGAACTCGCCTATTGGAAAAGGGTTGTTGGGAAAAAGCGTGGGTGAAGTGGCGGAAATATCCGTACCCAACGGCACCATGAAATTCGATATTCTGGAAATTACACGGGAATAGTAGTTTCCATATACCATAATTTGAATCCCATCATGGCAACCATGGTGGGATTTTTGTTTTGGTAAATGCTATTGTGGAAGTTTATGGAGAACTAGTTTAGTGGCTCAAAGGAAATACTATGCTGTTCTTTTGGTATCTTTTATGAACATTAGAAAATAAGTATCTTACACTTAAAATGGGAATAAAGTAACTTGTTACTATACTCTTTGTTGTTCATTTTCATTCATTTAGGGGAGTTTTAGTTCCGTTTTAGACTGATCATACACGCAATGTATACATCAATATAAAACGGAAATCTTGAAGAAAAGAGACCTTGTCATTGTCTTATGGCAAACTATCCGTAGTTTTTATTCCTAATTTTAGGAGAAAATAAAATTAAAAAAAACTACGACCAACACGCGTTATGATCAATGGCCCAAAAGCATGAGCCTGAAAAAGGACCACAGATCATAGCGCCATCGTTAAAAGTTAAATTAAACTATCATACTTTTATTTAAGAATTAAAACCATGGCAACCCTATTCACTAAAATCATCAACGGAGAAATCCCATGCTACAAAGTTGCGGAGGATGAAAATTTCTTGGCATTTTTGGATATCAACCCAAATGCAACAGGCCATACCTTATGCACCCCCAAGGTGGAGGTAGACAAAATTCTGGACTTGGACGAGGCTACCTATTTGGGGCTTATGGCGTTTTCTAGAAAGGTTGGAAAGGCTCTTGAAAAGGCCGTGGAATGTAAACGGGTGGGGATAACGGTCATTGGCTTGGAAGTACCGCACGTGCACGTACATTTGATTCCTTTGAACTCCATGCAGGACGCTACCTTTCAAAAAAAGGTGAAACTATCGGAAGAGGAATTCAAGCAAGTAGCCGAAGCGATCGCTGCTAAACTTTGATTGTTCCTCCCAAAAAGAAGTACACCCCAATACCCACAATCGCGATCATCAGCAAAAGGATTATAAAAAATAGGAAGGTGGGTTTGGTGGATTTCTTTTCGGGCACGACCGTCTTTTGATAATAATCGAACAGACGCTCTATATCATCGGTCCATTTAACGGGATAGATCATCGAGCTACATTTTCTGCAGACAATCTGGTTGCTTATTTCGTTCGTTGTTTTGTGGAAAAAACGTCCGTAGGTATGTTTTTGATAAAAGGTCAACTTTAGGTCCTGGTTAAAACACTCCGGACAGTTATTGGTCAAGTCCGCTTCCTTGATTACTTTCAGTTTTTCCTTTGCCATGACTATTGGTGTACTTTAAGCGTAATTTGCATGATGGTTCCCTCTTTGCCAGAGGAGAGTACCTTTATCTTACCGTTATGATATTCCTCCACGATTCGTTTAACGAGGGATAGCCCTAAGCCCCATCCTCGTTTTTTTGTGGTCACGCCGGGGTTAAAAATAGTATTAAAATTACTTTTGGGGATTCCATGACCGGTATCGGCCACGAGAATATTCACATATTTTCCGTTGGGAACGATCTCTATGGCGATGCTTCCCTTGCCTTTCATCGCATCGATGCCATTCTTCACCAAGTTCTCAATGGTCCAATTATACAGCGACCTGTTCAATAAAACCTGGGCATTCTCCACTTTTGAGTTGAAGGAAAAATGGATAAGCTTTGAACTCCGCCTTTTAAGGTAGTCATAGGCGTTCCTGGTTTCAACGACAATGTCGCTCGCATCCAGTTTTGGAAGGGAGCCAATTTTTGAGAACCGTTCCGTGATGGTCTGCAATCGGGCAATATCCTTCTCTATTTCCTTGGTGATGTCCGGATTGATATTTTCGGTTTTCAACAGTTCGTTCCATCCTAGCAATGAGGAAAGTGGGGTGCCTATTTGATGCGCAGTTTCCTTCGCCATGCCCGCCCATAATTTGTTCTGTTCCGATGCCTTGTTCGTTTTGAACAGGAAATAGATTACCGCCCCAAATAGCAGAATGATGAGAAGTAAGGCAATAGGATAAAACTTCAATTTGTTTAAGACTTCAGAATTTCCATAATAGAGCGTGGCCAAATGTTCGCCCTGCTGATCAATGGAAATGGGTACGTTCTCGTCCTGGAACTGCCTTAGTTTTTTCGAAATGTAAAGGGAATCCTTGGCCAGTTCCGTGGGTATATTGTTCGTTCTAATGGAGCTGTCCTTATTGATAAGGATCATGGGCGTTGATGTATTGTTTTGGAAAACCTTTAAATGCAGGCTGCCCAAATCAACATCCTCCGCAGATTGTAGGAATTCTGATTGGGCCGTGGCCCAAATCTCCATCTTTAGACGTTCCTCTTCCTTAAAGGTCTTAAAAAAGCTATTAGTATTCCAGAGTATCAGGCTCACAACGATAAAGGAGCCAACAACTAGGAATATATTGGACATCTTGTTTTTAGGACTAAAATTCATCCAGAAATTTTGTACTACTAAAGATAACCCAAAATGCGATTATTTGTTGTGTATTGATTGTCCTACAGTTTTATTCCCCGTTCATTTTGTTTATTTTTGATTTCTGTTTATTAAAAGAGCATTAAGATGGAAATAGAAGGAAAGGTAAAATTGATTGGGGATACCCAAACATTTGGTAATAACGGTTTTAGAAAGCGTGAAGTTGTAGTCACTACAGACGAGCAATATCCCCAACATCTTATGGTTGAGTTTGTACAGGACAAATGTGATTTGTTGAACAACTACAAGGTTGGACAGGATGTAAAGATCAGTATCAATCTAAGAGGTAGGGAATGGACAAATCCCCAAGGCGAAACCAAATATTTCAATTCCATTCAAGGCTGGAGAATTGAAAACCTGACACCTTCCCAACCGGAAGGAATGCCTCCAGTACCGCCCATGGAAGCCTTTGAGCCTGCCGACAGTCTTAACGAGGAGGACCATGACGATCTACCTTTTTAAGTAGATTTACGAAAGCTATTTTTTAAAATTACTTCGATATACGGGAACTTGTTCGACCTGAAAAGGTTAAACAAGTTTTCGCCTTTTTGGTCTATTGTGTAATTTGAAAAAAAAGAATTTATAGTGCAGCGAGGACAAAATGCTATTTATTTTTTGGACCAGGAACTGTATTTTCCACCTGTAGAGAAGGCAAATTCAGAAGGCTTATTGGCCGTTGGCGGCGACCTTTCCCCGGAAAGATTGCTACTGGCCTATAGCAGTGGAATTTTTCCTTGGTTCAACGAGGATTCCCTGATTTTGTGGTGGAGCCCAGATCCCAGAATGGTACTTTACCCGGAAGAGATACGTATTTCAAAAAGCATGCGAAAGGTTATTAAATCCGATAATTTTAGTGTTACCGTAAACACCTGTTTTGAAAGCGTGGTTGAAAACTGCGCGTCCATTGTACGGGAAGGGCAAAACGGAACGTGGATTACCCGGGAAATGAAATCGGCCTACCTCAAATTACATGAAAGGGGAATTGCCAAATCCTACGAGGTATGGGAAGAGGGCAGTCTGGTAGGGGGTCTTTACGGGGTAGATTTGGGCTATATTTTTTGTGGTGAGAGTATGTTCAGTAAAGTTTCGAACGCCTCAAAGGTCGCCTTTATCCGGCTGACACAGGATTTACAGCAACAGGGCTACAAGCTTATAGATTGTCAATTGTACACAGATCACCTGGCAAGTTTGGGGGCAAGGGAAATCTCTAGGGAATCCTTTTTGGAACAATTAAAGGCTTAGCACAAGTTCTGTTAAAAGGAACAGTTCGTATTCTGTACTCCCAGTGTAGTTTTCCGCTCGGTATTCACCTCCTATTTGTAATTTGGTCGTTGGAGTAAGCACCCATCCCAGTTTGGGTGTAAATCTTTGGTCATATTCCGGGGTCATGGATCTGCCCACGCTTAAAAGGGATTCTGTAGAGATTACCAAATAAGGTTCGCCAACATCCAGTTTTTCGCCCATCAAAGGGAAATCGGCCGCAAACCGATACCGAAATCTATGTACTGTATTATCACTGGTAATCCTTTGTTCCGTTCTAAATCGGTTTCCGTACCGGATACTTCCATTTTTAAAGGTGGCGTTGAACTGTTGGGTGAGCCGAAGTTCATTGTTGGCGTTGTTGTCAAAGGAATTTCGGATCCTATATTTTATGCCAAAACCAACACTTTGGTTGTCCCTTGTTTTAAGATTGGAAAAATGGTTAATGTCCATTTGCCGGACCGTAAGTTGAACATCGGAGTCCCTATAAAGAAAGGACCGGTTTTCAATTGAAAAGTTGTGGGAATAATTGGACGTTACATCATAATTCAGGGCCACCTGTGGATTCCAATAGCCCGTAAGGTTGTCCTGGGCCAAGTTTACGAAAGGGGCCATAAAAACAATCAGAACAAGTAGTATGGAAATGCGTTTAATACAGGACATGGTCGTAGTTGGGAGGTAGGGACTTTCTCATTTTCTTAAAACTACCGTCGGACCCAAAAAGCAGCTCGTAGTCAAAGTACTCCTTGTCCTTTTTTCCCGCTACGATGAATTCATAGTTTATGCTGGGCAGTATCAGGTTTTGAAACGCATTCCGAATCGTTTTCTCCGTAGGCTCTTCTTTGGAAATAGGATATTGCTGTTGAATTCTTTTGATACGATACTTTGTAAAGGAATTATCGAGATATTTCAATATTATTTTCATGGAGTCCGATGGAATATCCACTTCTTTGATCAGTATTTCCACATCCTCCAAGGTTCCATCTTCATCAAACTCAACGCTGTACCATAACCTATCCTTTTTGAACTTTGCCTCATAACTGATCTTGGTACTGTCTGTTTCCCTGTAGAACCGGATTCTTTTGGCATCGTCTAACGTGTCATCGATAAGGTCCATTGCCGTTGAAGGAAATTGGCTTTTCCTGATCCGGTATTCCCGTTCATATTTATTTTGGGCGTTCACAAAACATCCAATAAGAATCAATAATGTAAGTAAACTATAGCTCTTCATATCTAAAACAACTTTTTTCGTGGTCGTTGACCATCCCGGTAGCTTGCATCATGGCATAGACCATGGTACTTCCAACGAATTTGAAGCCCCTTTTTTTGAGGTCTTTGCTAATGGTATCCGAAAGCGGTGTCGTCCCAGGGGCCTCCTTGTAATTTTCAACCTGGTTTTTAACGGGTTTGTTGGCTACGAACCCCCAATAATAATTACTAAAACTTCCAAATTCCGCTTGTATTTTCATAAATGCAAGGGCATTGGAAACAGTGGCATATACCTTCAGTTTGTTTCTTATGATACCTTGATTTTCTAAAAGTTCGTTTATTTTATCTTGATTGTACCGGGCTATTTTTTTATAGTCGAAATTATCCAGGGCAATCCTGAAATTTTCACGCTTTCTTAAAACGGTGATCCAACTGAGCCCGGCTTGAAATGTTTCCAATATGAGAAACTCGAATAAAGTGGCATCATCCCTAACCGGAACTCCCCATTCCATGTCGTGATAGGCCTGGTATAAGGCATCTCCCAAACACCACCCACACCTTTTTACTTCTTTTTTATCACTGTACATATCAAAAATACATGAGGGACAAAAGTAAAAAATCCCGCCACAAGTATTTTTGCGGCAGGACTTTTGTTTTTATTACCTTTTAAAATATGTGTAGTAAACAAATACTACCTTATTTAAAGCAGGACTAATTGTTCGCTACGGTGGTTTTGCTTCTCAAATCAAGATATTCCAATTCTCCTGCTTCCAAGGCTTTCGCCATATCGGCCTTTACAAATTTATAGGAGTTAAAGAATTTCTTGCCATCAACGGCCGTAAGTTGGACCATGTCATCCTCCATTACCTTTACCACTTTGACCTTTACATCATCCAGGCTTTTGTAATTGGCAACGCCACCACGTTTTATGATGAAATTTGCCCTTGGAAAATGAATATGGTCAAAAGGTAGGTTCGTACTTTTTTGTATGGTAAAAATATCCCCAACCTTAACGTCGGCAGATTCGGTTTGTCCAAAAACACCAAATGACACTAAAAACAATGTTAAAAATGATACTAAATGTTTCATAATACAATCAATTTAAGGTTCACAAATTAGGTTGTTAAAACAGTTTATTTTCCATGAACTATATGAAATTCGAAATTATAAACTTTTCAAATTATCATATCCATAAAATAACACCTGTTATTTCTTATTTCAAAAATAAAAGATCCAATTATCATAAAAGCATTACTTCTGTTAAAAAAAGTTAAACTTTTATTTTGTAATAGTATTGCTATTATATTCGCCAGTAATAACTATTAAAATTATGGAATGGAAGAGCTGTTTCAAGGTGTAAAAATTCGTGTGAACGATAAGTTATTTGTCAAAGACCCGGAATCGTCTGAGCTTGGGAAGTCCATTGTAAAGATGAGTATCGTTATGATGGGAGAGCTTGGATTCGAAAAATTCAATTTTAGAAAATTGGGCGAAAGAATAGGTTCCAATGAGAGTTCCATTTATCGCTACTTTGAGAACAAGCACAAGCTTTTATTGTATCTCACTTCATGGTACTGGGGATGGATGGAATACCAACTTGTTTTTGCTACCCATAACATTCCAAAGCCTGGCGAAAAACTGACCAAGGCCATTTATATGATCTCCAGGGAAATCACGGAGGACTCCAATTTTTCCCATATCAATGAGGTTCTTCTAAATAGAATCGTCATTAACGAGTATTCAAAATCCTACTTGACCAAAGAGGTGGACGAGGAAGATAAGGAAGGTTATTTTGCCAGCTATAAGAGATTGGCAAAAAGGTTAAGTGAAATGATAAAGCAGTACAATCCAAGCTACAAGTACCCATCCAGTTTGGCGAGTACCATATTAGGAGGTGCCCTGCACCAACACTTCTTAAAAGATCATTTTTCATCGATGACGGATTGTGGTGATGAAGTTACACCTACAGAATATTTGACCGACCTAGTCTTTAACGTTTTAAATCACACTAATGGCTAAAAAAATAATTACCGCATGGCAACGCTTAATAAGGATGCTAAAATTGGACAAAAAGGATGTCCGCCAAGTATTTTATTATGCAATTTTTGCCGGTTTGGTCAGTTTGACCTTGCCTTTGGGAATACAGGCCATAATCAATTTGATTCAGGGGGCACAGGTAACTACCTCCTGGATTATCCTCGTGATTTTGGTAACCTTGGGCGTGGCATTTCAAGGAGCGCTCCAATTGATGCAGATACGTATCATTGAAAATATCCAACAAAAAATATTTACTAGAAGTTCCTTTGAATTTGCCTATCGTTTTCCAAAGATAAAAATGTCAGAACTACGTAATTTATATCCACCGGAACTGGCCAACCGTTTTTTCGATACACTGAACATACAAAAAGGAATTTCAAAATTATTGATTGACTTTCCCACAGCATTACTTCAAATTATTTTCGGTCTATTGCTGTTAAGTCTTTATCATCCGTTTTTTATCGCCTACGGAATTCTATTGTTGGGTTTGATCTATGTGGTCTTTAAGTACACCATT
>NZ_VUOE01000001.1:1875317-2037759 GCF_008386635.1 Maribacter flavus
TGCCTTTCCCACAGCATTACTTCAAATTATTTTCGGTCTATTGCTGTTAAGTCTTTATCATCCGTTTTTTATCGCCTACGGAATTCTATTGTTGGGTTTGATCTATGTGGTCTTTAAGTACACCATTACAAAGGGTCTTGAAACAAGTTTACTGGAATCCAAACAAAAGTACAAGGTGGCCCATTGGATTCAGGAAGTGGCCAGGTGTATCGTAAGCTTTAAATTATCGGGGAAGACAAGTCACGCCCTTGAAAAGAACGACTATCTGACCGAAGGTTACCTAAAAGCAAGGGAAAACCACTTTAGAATTTTGGTGCTTCAGTTTATCCAAATGGTAGGTTTCAAAATTTTGGTTACTGGGGGACTATTGATCATTGGTGGACTTTTGGTACTCAATCAGGAAATGAATATTGGCCAGTTCGTAGCTGCGGAAATTATAATCCTACTGGTTATTAGTTCCGTGGAAAAGTTAATCGTTGGTCTCGAGTCCTTTTATGATGTGTTGACCGCTCTTGAAAAATTGGGGCAGGTGGTCGATATGGAAGTGGAACCCCAGCAGAAGGACCTTGAACTTCTGGACCAAGAGGATTTTAAAGTAGAGCTCGATACTATTACCTACTCGGTACCGGACAGGCAAAAGCCCATTTTGGATGGTATTTCCCTTCAGATAAATTCAAAGGACAGAATATTGATAAGAGGTACGAATGGCGCCGGAAAATCCAGTGTCTTACATCTTGTTTCCGGACTCATAGAGCCAACTAAAGGCAATATTTTTGTAAATGGTGTACGACTAAAGGCAGAAAACCTAAATCACTTTAGGTCAAAAGTGGGGCAATCCTTAAAGTTGGAGACTCCTTTTGAAGGTACACTGTTGAACAATATAACCTTTAATGACACTACCATACCTAAGGAGGATGTTTTGTGGGCCTTGGAGGTTACGGGACTTAGCCATATCGTTAGGGAAATGGACAATGGCCTGGATACCATGATTTTTCCCGAAGGCAAGCAAATTTCCTATACCGTTGCCAAGAAAATTGTGTTGGCCAGAAGTTTGGTCAAACGGCCCAAGCTACTGGTTCTTCGCGATCCCTTGGATCAATTCGATGCTGAAGAGGCGGATCGCATCATGGATTATCTCACACATCCGGATAGGCCATGGAGTCTAATGGTCGTAAGTGATGACCCAAAATGGGTAACTAGGTGTGGCCGTATAATCAATTTGGCCGATGGTAAAATTATAAACAACGAATAGCGCTATGTTGAATATATCTAAAACCGTATTAAATAGAAGCGTGGACCTATCGGGTTACAAAGCTGTGCAAAGGGTCAGCCAACACAAGTACAATAAACATTTCAACCGTTTTCTGATTGTGCTTGCGGTAATCTTTATTATCATGCTCTTTTTACCATGGACCCAGAACGTTCGCGGAAGGGGTTTTTTGACCACCCTAACACCCGATCAAAGGCCTCAGACCATACAATCACCAATTCCTGGGCGTATAGAGAAGTGGTTTGTAAGAGAGGGCGACTTTGTGGAAAAAGGGGATACCATATTACATATATCCGAAGTAAAAAACGAATATTTTGATCCAAGGTTGGTGGAGCGAACTGGAATGCAGATCAAAGCAAAGGAAATGTCTGTCACCTCATATCAGGAAAAAGTGAAGGCACTAGAAACCCAGATAGGTGCCTTGAACAAGGAACTCTCCTTGAAATTGGAACAGGCACAGAACAAATTGCTTCAGGCAAGGTTGAAAGTACAGAGCGATAGTATTGACTTGGAAGCGGCAAAGACTAACATCACCATTGCACAAAGACAATTTGACCGTACCACCCAATTGGAGTCTGAAGGTCTTAAGGCCGTAACCGATGTAGAGGAAAAAAGATTGAAGTTGCAGGAAACCCAAGCGAAACTGATCTCACAGGAAAATAAGTTGTTGGCCAGTAAAAACGAAGTTTTGAATGCCCAAGTGGAAATCACAAGGGTACAGGCAGAATATGCTGATAAGATTGCAAAGGCCCGTAGCGATAAGTTTACTGCGCAGTCCAGTCAGTTCGATTCTGAGGCACAGGTGACCAAGTTAGAGAACGAGTTTACCAATTATTCTATCCGCAACGACCTCTATTATATTAGGGCACCGCAAAGCGGATTTATAAACAAGGCCATTCAAGCTGGTATAGGAGAGACCTTTAAAGAAGGAGATCGTTTGGTAGGCATTATGCCGGCAAAATATGATATGGCGGTGGAAACCTTTATAGAGCCCATAGATTTGCCATTGATGCACCTAGGAGAGAAAGCAAGAATAGAATTTGACGGATGGCCCGTCATTATTTTCAGCGGATGGCCAAATGTATCCTACGGTACCTATGGAGGGGTTGTCGTTGCCATTGAAACGTTCATCAGCGAAAATGGAAAATACAGAATTTTGTTGGCCCCAGATCCTGAGGACCATCCATGGCCGAAAGATCTTAGAGTGGGTTCAGGTGCCAATACTATAGCCTTGTTGGATGATGTTCCTATTTGGTTTGAACTATGGAGACAATTGAATGGCTTCCCTCCAAATTATTACCAACCGGAGGGGGCGAAAGCGGAACCGGTCAAAAAATAACTATGAACAAGTATTTTTTCCTAATACTACTATTTTTCTGTAGTTTTTTGGTAAACGGGCAGCAAAACGATACGTTGGTCCTTAAGTTCAACGAATATCTTGGATATGTCAAAAGATTTCATCCAATCGCCAAGCAGGCGGAACTTGCCTTAAGTACGGGTCAGGCAAACTTGTTAAAGGCAAGGGGCGGTTTTGACCCCAAGTTGGATGTGGACTACGAACGTAAGGATTTTAAGGGTACGGAGTATTATGACCGTTTAAACGCGACCTTCAAGATACCCACATGGTATGGTATAGAACTCAAGGGTAATTTTGAGCAGAATGAGGGCGAGTTTATAAACCCCGAGGAATCCGTACCGGAAAACGGACTGTATAGCGCTGGTATCTCCCTATCACTTGGACGTGGTTCTTGGATAAACGAACGTATGGCAACCCTAAAACAAGCCAAGTTTTTCAGGGAACAAAGTAAAGCAGACCGGGATTTGCTCGTGAACCAAATATTGTTCGATGCTTCTTTGGCTTACTTTAAATGGTTACAGGCCTATAGGGATAGTCAAGTATATTCGAATTTTTTGGAAAATGCCCAAATCCGTTTTACTGGAATAAAAAAGAGTGCCCTTGCAGGTGATATCGCCGCCATTGATACGGTAGAAGCGAAAATTGCGGTACAGAATAGGGCCTTGGAACTGGAACAGGCACGGGTTACTTTGTTGAACAAATCTATGGAACTTTCTAATTTCCTTTGGTTGGGCGATAATATCCCAGTGAATTTGCAGTCCAATGTAATCCCAGAGGACAATCTGGACTTGGAAATCGATGAAACTTTTGAAATTTTAGGCAAACCCTTGGACAGCTTTTCCTTGGAAAACCACCCAAAATTGAAAAGTCTGGGGTTTAAGGTCGATGGACTCATTGTGGACAAAAGATTGAAAACAAATAAACTCCTGCCTACCATTGATGTAGATTATAATCTGCTAACGGAAACTCCGGAATTGGCGAATTCACTTCAGACTGATTATTACAAAGGAGGAGTAACCTTTCAGTTGCCTTTATTCCTTAGAAAGGAACGCGGCGATTTACGATTGGCGAAAATCAAATTACAGGATGCACGGTTGGAATATGACAATGCAGAGGTGGCCATACAAAATAAGGTAATAGCCATCTATAATGAGTTGGATTCATTTGAAGATCAAAACCGTTTGATTTTGGATATTGTTACAAATTATCAAAGTCTATTGACGGCCGAAGAACGAAAGTTTAGTTTTGGTGAGAGCTCTCTTTTCCTAATAAATTCAAGGGAAAGTAAACTTATCGATGCGGTACTGAAACAGAATGAAGTCCAGAATAAATATTATACGGCCAAGGCAAAGCTTTTCAACAGTTTGGCCGTGAACCCCGTGAATCTTTAATTTTCCCGTTTATGGCAATATCAAATGTACATATAGGCCCAAATCTTAAGCAATTTGTCAAGGACGCCTTTTTTTTGTTGAGCGGAATTCTCGCTGCCGCATTTGGATTGGAAAGTTTCCTATTGCCAAATCAATTTATTGATGGTGGTGCAACGGGTATCTCCTTACTCTTGGCTGAGGTCTATGAAATACCTTTGTATGTACTGATCATTCTTGTTAATATACCTTTCATTTTTTTGGGATATAAGGTCATAGGAAGACAATTTACGATTAAGACCACCATAGCCATTGTGGGATTAGCTTTTGTTTTGGTAACATTGGATTTCCCAGAAGTTACCCAAGACAAACTTTTGGTAGCCGTTTTCGGTGGTTTTTTTCTGGGTGCAGGTATAGGACTTTCCGTTCGGGGTGGTGGTGTATTGGATGGAACCGAAATCTTGGCCATCTACTTGAGTAGGAAGATGGGAACGACCATTGGGGACATCATCATACTCATCAATGTTTTGGTTTTTATGGCCGCAGCGTATTTGCTTTCAGTGGAGTCCGCCCTGTACTCCATGTTAACCTATTTGGCGGCATCCAAAACCTTGGACTTTGTAATAGAAGGTATCGAGGAATACACAGGGGTTACCATAATTTCAGATCATAGCGAACAGCTTCGAGATATGATCATCAATGTTTTGGGAAGGGGAGTGACTATTTATCCCGCAAAGGGAGGATATGGAAAGAATGGCGCTCATAACGAATACGATGTGCTTTTTACGGTAATTACGCGGTTGGAGATTCGGAAATTGAATATTGAAATTTCCAAAATAGATCCAAAGGCCTTCGTAGTTATGAGCAAAATAAACGACACACGGGGTGGGATGATTAAAAAGAGAAATATAAAATAATAGTAATACTATTAAAAAAGAAAGTTTAACACTCAATTAACATAGTATATATTTTAAATTCTTCTTGCTGTCAGTATCTTTGCACAGTATTAATTAATAATATATATGAAGAATAATTTTTATTTTTTGTTGATTTCGTTTTTAACTTTTTCAATGGTCCATGCCAAAGAGCTAGATCAAAACGTTGAACCTATACATAGCAAGGTCTCCAAGGAATGCGAACTATTGGATTGTAGAGCCCTTAGCACCCCCAAGTTGTTAATAAATGAGGGGCCGTCATTAATAGAGGTGGACTATGAGGTAGACCTTGGTTTTGACCCCTACTTGTTTCTGTCCCCGGATTTCGACCCTTATTTTGGGATGGAATTGAACATCGATTCGTTAATACTTATGGAGGATGAGGATGAGGTAGACCTTGGTTTTGATACCTCACTTTATTTGCCGAAGAATTTTAATCCTTATTTGGGAATGTGAGTTTTGTTTGGTTTGGTTAGTTTGGGCCGGTCTTGTCTCTTCTTAAAAGACCGGCCCTTTCTTTTGTCCGTAATAAAATGTAAGGTTTGGTAAATATTCCCAACCAATCAATTTTGAATTGACGATACTATGGAAGTATTTACAAAGACATCTTTGGCCAACGCACTTGAAGTCGCTTTTACATATAATCAATATTCGCACTTGGTGCAAAGCTTGGCTAACGAGGGAAAATCTACGGGAGAGGATGCTACAGAGGCTTATATAAACTATACCAAGTTGAACGCAAAGCGCATGCAGCGATGGGATAAGACCTTAAAATTTTCCGAGGAATCTGTGAGCCTCTTGAAATCCTTCCCAAATAAGGTAAATTGGTTGGTGTTTACGGAAAGTTGGTGCGGGGACGCATCGCCCGCATTGCCCGTTATGAACAAGATTGCAAAAATCAATCCCAACATTTCCCTTAAAATCATTTTAAGGGACGAACATCCGCAGCTTATGCGGCAATTTTTGACCAATAGTGCATGGTCCATTCCAAAACTCGTACAACTTGAACCTGAATCCAATAGGGTTCTTGGTACCTGGGGTCCCCGTTCGTCCAACGCGATCCAATTGGTAGAGGCCTTTAAAAAGGAGCATGGTACTTTGACCGCTGCCTTTAGGGAGCAGCTTCAGATATGGTACAATAAGGATAAGGGACAGAGTATACTGGAGGACCTTTTACTCCTACTTTCCTTGAAATAGATACGTGATCGTGCCTTTCTGACTTGGCTTATCGGAAACGCTAAATTGTGCCTTATAGGCATAGGCAATGGCATTGTCTACCAAGCAGCCGTTTGAAGTGCCGGAGCTTTTTTCGTTAAAACTGGCATCGGTTACCTGACCCAGGTTATTGACTTCTATATTCACCACAACTTTTCCGCCTTCGATACACGTATAAATAGGGGGAGGTAAACGGTATCCGTTTCTATCGATCAAGGAAAAGGAAATGGAGGTACGCCTTTCCGCTAGGTAGTTGGTGTATTCCTCTTTTTTAGCCTCTTTTTCACCCAATAGTTGCTTTTTCTCTTCTCTTTTCTTTGCGAGTTCCTTAACACGTTCAACAAAATCGCCGTCAGACATAAGGTTTTCGGCCAGTTCCCCATTATTTTCCATGGCCCTTTCCTCCATGAGTTCCTCTAGAGTTTGCAAAGGCTCCGGATTGCCAACACTCGGTTTGGCCGTTTCATTGAAGGCCATATGACTTTTTATGGCTTCGGTATTGGCAAGTTCTTCCAGCATTTTTTCCTCTTCCTCAGTAAGTTCTTCGGGTTCTTCCAATACCATCTCAACCACGTAGTCGTCATCGTCTTCCTCTTGGCCGCCCAAATGGATATTGTACAATGTCAAGACAACGATACCCATAGAAAACAGGGTAATCAAAAAAGAGAGTTGTTGTCTGTTGAGATTCATGTGTATATAACCGATTTTTCCCAAAAATATTTCAGTAAATCGATGAACGGGAATTTACTAAAAATTCATCGATATAACGATTACTGCAAAATCCGTTCCGATAAATCCGATGGGTCCTGGGATATATCTACGTTAAAATCGCCTATTTTGGTTCTTCTCAACTCGGAGAGATGCCCGCCAGAGCCCAAGGCCTTGCCAAAATCATGCGCTATGGAACGGATATACGTTCCTTTACTGCAGTAGATTCTAAAGTCGACTTCGGGCAACCTTATAGCCGTTATTTCAAAGGAATGGATGTGCACTTTTCTTTTGTTGATGGCAACATCTTTTCCTTCCCTCGCGTATTCATACAAGCGTTTCCCATCTTTTTTTATGGCCGAAAAAACAGGCGGGGCCTGCTCGATTTCCCCAATGAACCGTGAGGTTGTTTTTATGATTTGTTCTTCCGTAATATGGTCGATGGCAAATTTTTCATCAATTTCCGTTTCCAGGTCATAGGACGGGGTCGTACTCCCTAGGGTTATCGTGCCCGTATATTCCTTGGGCTGTCCCTGATACTCCGGAATTCTTTTGGTGAACTTTCCTGTACAGATAATAAGTAGTCCTGTGGCCAAGGGGTCCAGCGTACCGGCATGGCCAATTTTTATTTTTTTAAGCCCGAATTTCTTCCGGATCGCCCATTTTAACTTGTTCACCGCCTGGAAGGAGGACCAGCCCAAAGGCTTGTCTATAAGTAATAGCTGACCGTTCAAATAATCTTCCTTGGTCAAGGTCTCCATTAAAGTTTTGTATTTAAGGTCTACGGATTTGCAAGTCCGAAGATGATAGCAATTAGGCCCACGATTAGACAATAGATGGCAAAATAGGAAAGCTTGCTTTTTCTCACCAGTTGAATCATCCAGGTACAAGCGGCCAGTCCTGCAACAAAGGCGGCCAAGAATCCGGCTACCATGGCCATATTGTTTTCGCCGTTAAACGTAAGTTCGCCCCCCAACAGGTCCTTGGCGATTTTACCGAATATCAGGGGTACCACCATTAAAAAGGAAAACCTGGCAGATTTTGATTTGTCCACGCCCAAAAGTACCGATGTGGAAATGGTGGCCCCGCTCCTTGATATCCCGGGCAGCATGGCAATGGCCTGGGAAATTCCTATGACAAAGGCACTCCCAAAGCCTACCTTTTTATCCGTGTCCTTCGCCTTATCGGCAAAATAGAGCAATACGGCCGTAATCAACAACATAAAACCAACGAACATAACGTTACCCCCAAAAAAAGCCTCCAACTGTTCTTCAAAAAACAGGCCCACCAAAACTGCGGGAATCATGGAAACGATGATTTTCGCACTGAATTGGCTTTCCTCGTTATATTTAAATTGAAATAGTCCCCTAATGATTTCCCCAATGTCCCTTCTAAACACCACAATGGTGCTCAAAGCCGTGGCAAAGTGCAGCACCACGGTAAACAGCAAACTTTCCTCGGGAACGGAATTGTCGCCCAAAATTGCCTTGCCCAATTCTAAATGTCCGCTAGAGGAAACTGGAAGAAACTCGGTCAAACCTTGAACGATTCCGAGTATGATTGCATCTAAAATATCCAACTTAGTCTTTCTTTTTGTGAGGATTCAATAATATGGCGTAGACCTCTATTCCCAAGCCAATCAAGACCAAGGTAGGTGCCAATCGGATTCTTCTAAAATTATAAATCTCCGGGTTAAAAACGTTTGGGTCATCACTACCACCGCCACTCATCAGTATAAATCCCAAGGCGATACACGCAACGCCAATGAACATGAAAAGGTAATTCTTTTTCTGAAAAATAAATTCCCGTCTAGGGTTCTGGTTTACTTTGTCCTTCTTACTCATTTGGCAAATTTAGTAATATAATTCGTCTGTTCTGAGATTTAAGAAACGCTGGGTGGCAAAGTAGGTGCTGAGGAGGGAGATAACAATTCCCAAAAGAAACACACCAACCAGGAGAATAACCAGGATGATAGGGTCTTCCAAAAGTCCCAAGTCCTGAAAATTGGTGTTCACGTAATAAATTACCCCTGCAATGGCCAAAAGCGCAAGGAGCGCCCCCAACATACCCAATTTGATGTTCTGCCATAGGAAGGGCTTTCGAATAAAGCTTTTTGTGGCCCCTACCATTTGCATGGTTTTGATAATGAACCTTTTGGAATAGATGGATAACCGTATGGAGCTGTTGATCAATAATACCGCGATTACGGTAAAAATGGCACTAGCCACCAAAATCCAAAATCCTATTTTTTCTACACTCTTGGCGACCATACTTACCAATACCCGATCGTAGCTTACCTCGTCCACATAACTTTTCTCTTCCAGGGTGGCGGCTATTTCCGCAACCTTTTCGGCCGTGACAAAATCGGCATTCAATTTAACGTCTATAGAATTCTTAAGCGGATTATAGCCTAAGTAATCCACAAAATCCTCCCCTATTTCCTTGCTGTGCTGGGCTGCAGCCTCTTCTTTGGATACATAGGTGGCCGACTTCGTATATTCAGACATTGCCAACGTTTTCTGCAATTGCTCCACCTCCATATCCTTGGCATCTTCCTTTAAAAAAATGGAAATGGTAATCTGCTCCTTGGATCGGTCCGCCATTTTTTTGGTATTTAGGACCAGCAATCCCAAAATGCCCAAAAGAAACAACACCAAGGCAATACTCAATACGACCGAGAAATAGGACGAGATCAATTTCCTTCTTTGATATCTTTCAAATGCTTTGCTCATAGTAACGTATCGGCATGTAAAAATAGAAAAGTAATGTGAATTGAATCATAAAAAATAGGAACACTCACCGCTTTAGGGTGAAATGCCCGGTACGGACCAAGGTGTCCAATTTTATCCGGTACCAATAATCCGATTCTGGCATGGGGGCGCCCAAGAAGTTTCCATCCCAAGAGGCATTTGTACCACTGCCAAATTTTAATAATTTCCCATACCGATCATAGATGGAAAGCTCCACATTGTTAAAGGACTCAATGCCTTCCGGAATTAAAAAGTCATTGGAGGTATCGCCGTTCGGTGTAAAGAAATTGGGGACAAAAATATGGAGATAATCGGTCGTGACGATGCCACAGTTGGTCTTGTCCCTAATGGATATGGTATAAGGCCCTCCCGTAACGGCCTCAAAAATGGGGCTGTCCTGAAAACTGCTTCCATCCAAAGAGTATTCAAAATCCCCTGTATTTTGGGTCGTGATGATGATGGAGCGCCCTTCTGATTCAATCGTATCCAATTTTGGTGCATCAATTTGGTCCAATTTAATGGTTCGCGTACTGGAACATCCATTGCTATCAGTGACGGTCACGGTATACTCCCCGGGAGCGTTAACCGAAATGTCGCGTGTAGTCTCCCCAGTACTCCAGGTATAACTAACATTGTCAATTTCAGCGGATAACATGGCCGTATCCCCCTCGCAAAAAGTTTCAGTGCTGTCAAAAACTTGGGGTAAAGGATTAAAGGTCAGGGTGACTGCCGTTCTGGTAGCGGACGGACAATCGACTTCACTCGAATTCGCCTCCGCATAGAAGGTGCCTGCTTCGGTGGGGGAAAACTCCCTGTTGTTTTCCAAAAGTAGGTTTCCCCCAGTAGGGGCATCATACCAATTTACACTATAAATATCAGCACTATCCACGGTTAAAGTGGCGGTTTCATTCTCGCATACGGACACGTCGCCATTGCTTGTGGGCGGTGGGGGGATGGCCACGATATTGATTTCGAACACATCGGATAGCACATTACAAAGGTCATTGGATACGTTGATCGGGTCCTCCGCTACTTTTACGCGGTAAAAACGCGTCGAATTTATCAGTGGGGTGGTAAATGTGTTTGAGGTCTCACCAGGTACATCGGTCCAAACTTGATTATCCGTGCTTTCCTGCCATTGATAGGCATGGGTAGAAAAAATGGAATTATCAGGATTGGCCACAAGCGTTGCGCCAACGACTCCTTGATTTTCACAGGTTACAATGAAATCCTCGGCTTGGTCTGTGGCTACGCTTACGCTATCGCCACAGGATTTAAAGACAATATCGTCAATGGCGAGATCGTTCCCGCACCCACCATTGCTATTGTTCCGCATTTTGAGGATGACGGAAGTCTGCCCAGGCAGGGTCTGGAATACCAAGGCAAATTGTTGCCAGGCTGCCGTGGTCATGGCCTGAATATTTCCAGTATCCCCTTGGGCCAAAAGATTGGTGTCGGTTTCGTCCCAGATCTGATAGCGAACGTTGATGGGAATATTGTTTCCGTCGCAACCACCCGTACTCTGCAGATTTATGAGCCAAGAGGAAAATTCATAGGTGGTATTTTCACACAGACCTGTTACGGCACGCTGATAAAATTCTCCGGCCGTAAAACTGGCATTTACGATAAATGCCTTTCCGTTGGTGTCTCCGGGAGTGTGGTCCTGTACGTTCTGCCAATCAAAATAATTGGTAGTGCTGGAAATTGTATAGTCGCCATCGTTGGGCGTTCCCGTGGTAAAATTATAGGTAGTGGTCCCGGGAGGAAGTTCAGGTCCGTCCACCGTACCAGAACCAAAATCCTCCGTAAAAATGGGGTCTCCAGAGCTGCCCGTACAAAAACCTAACTGCGCCCTTCCTTCCAGGGAGACCAAAACCAGGAGGGGGACAAAACAAAGAAAGTATTTGGGACTTGTGGTATTCACGGTACTAAAGATACGGTTTTGGTATAGAAAGTTGCTCTTTTTTGGTTCAATGGGTGACTGCGTGTAATTCGTCAATATCTTTTCAACTTTCGTCGAATAGGCCTATTTTTGTGGCCTAACAAAAGGTCTGGAATATGATAGTAATGTGGCTAAAATCTGGCTGGACCTCTGTATTAGTATCGAAAGAATGAATTACAATTTCAACGAAATTGAGGCCAAGTGGCAAAAATATTGGGCGGAAAACCAAACCTTCAAGGCCGAAAATGTATCGGACAAGGAGAAGTTTTACGTGTTGGATATGTTCCCCTATCCTTCTGGGGCCGGACTGCATGTAGGACATCCGCTGGGGTATATTGCCAGTGATATCTATGCCCGTTATAAAAGACACAAGGGATTCAACGTGTTGCATCCGCAGGGCTATGACTCTTTTGGTCTGCCGGCGGAGCAATACGCTATTCAGACTGGGCAACATCCTGCCATTACAACGGAGACGAACATCAAGACCTACAGGAGGCAGTTGGACCAATTGGGCTTTTCGTTCGATTGGAGCCGAGAGGTGCGTACTTCGGACCCTAGCTATTACAAATGGACCCAGTGGATTTTCATTCAACTGTTCAATTCCTGGTATAATACGGATACCGATAAGGCAGAGGACATAGAAAGTTTGATCCAGATTTTTGAAAAAGAAGGAAATACCACGGTGAATGCAATATGTGATGACGATACTCCTGATTTTACAGCGGAGTCATGGAATGCATTTTCATCCAAGGAAAAACAGGCCTTACTTTTAAAATATAGACTTACGTATTTAGCCGATACCGAAGTCAACTGGTGCCCTGCCTTGGGTACGGTTTTGGCGAACGACGAAATTGTAAACGGAGTTTCAGAGCGTGGTGGCCATCCGGTCATCCGAAAAAAAATGACGCAATGGAGCATGCGCATCACTGCTTATGCCCAACGTTTGCTGGACGGGCTGGACAAAATCGATTGGCCGCAGCCTCTAAAGGATTCCCAGACCAATTGGATTGGTAGGAGTGAGGGAGCTTCTGTCACTTTCAAAGTTTTGAACAATACGGTCACTGAGCGTAGCCGAAGTGACGAAAATGTGATTTCGACTCCGCTCAATCACCCATACGAAATAGAAGTCTTCACCACCCGTCCCGATACCATTTTCGGTGTATCATTCATGACCTTGGCACCGGAGCATGAACTGGTGTCCAAAATCACAACCCCTGAACAAAAGGATGTGGTTGAGGCCTACATCGAGGCCACGGCGAAACGTTCCGAACGTGATCGTATGGCGGATGTTAAGACCATCACCGGTGCCTTTACGGGCGCCTATGCGGAACACCCTTTTACCAAAGAGCGGGTGCCCATTTGGATCGGGGATTATGTGTTGGCGGGTTATGGAACGGGGGCGGTGATGTCCGTTCCCTGTGGTGATCAACGGGACTATGATTTTGCCAAGCATTTTGGAATTGATATTCCTAACATATTTAGCCCCCTAACCCCTGAAGAGGGAACTGAGGATGCCGATGCGCTGTTGGAAAATGGTGCCTATGCCGAAAAATCCGGGTTTGTATTGAAGAATTCTGGGTTTTTGAACGGATTGGGGTATAAGGAAGCTACCAAAAAGGCCATAGCCGAGTTGGAAAAAATAGGACAGGGAAAAGGTAAAGTGAACTACCGTTTGCGCGATGCCGTCTTTAGCCGCCAGCGCTATTGGGGCGAACCTTTTCCGGTCTATTATGATGCGGATGGTATGCCCCAGATGCTGGATGAAAAATTCCTGCCCTTGGAATTGCCCGAAGTAGACAAATACCTACCCACCGAAACAGGCGAACCACCCTTGGGAAATGCCAAAAAATGGCATTGGCTGCAATATGGGGATGAAGGAAAAGTAGTATCCAGAGAAGAGTTTGAGAAGGCCATTTCGGACACTGAGCGTAGTCGAAGTGGCAAAATTAAGGGAGGGGCTTTAGAACTGAACACCATGCCCGGTTGGGCCGGAAGTTCCCAGTATTTTAACCGCTACATGGACCCGCATAATGATGAGGAAATTTTTTCGCAAGAAGCCATCAACTATTGGCAGGATGTAGATCTATATATTGGCGGTAGCGAGCATGCTACTGGGCATTTATTGTATTCCCGCTTTTGGCAAAAATTTATGTTCGATAAAGGATTGGTACCAAAGGATGAGTTTGCTAAAAAGTTGATCAACCAGGGGATGATTACGGGGACAAGTGCTTTTGCCATAAGACTTCAATTTATAAAGAATAACTATCCATTCTTTGTTTTTGTTGACTCGGATATGTTTGATTCATTTGAAAACCCCTCAAAAGATTCAAAATACGACTACGATGATAACCCTCTTTTCAATTTTGTTGAACAATATGGTTCTTTTGATGTTCAAAAACTTCATGTCGATGTTTCACTTGTAGACTCCTCAGATGAAATAGATATTTCTAAATATAAACAATGGAGAGAAGAATACTCTAATTCAGTATTTATCACAAAAAACTCAGGGTCTTTAAAGCTTACTCGCGAAATCGAAAAAATGTCCAAATCAAAATACAATGTCGTCAATCCCGATGCCATCTGTGAAGAATATGGAGCGGACAGTCTACGGTTGTACGAAATGTTCCTGGGCCCCTTGGAGCAATCCAAGCCTTGGAATACGGCAGGGATTACAGGTGTGCATTCCTTCTTGAAAAAACTTTGGAGGCTTTATCACTCCGGTCCTAACGCAGAATTCTACGTGTCGGACACCCCTCCTTCAGAGGGGTCGGGGGAGGCTTTCAAGACCTTGCATAAGACCATCAAAAAAGTAGAGGAGGATATCGAGAACTTCAGTTTCAATACATCGGTATCCACGTTTATGATCTGTGTGAACGAACTTTCCGCGCAAAAATGCAATTCCAGGGCCATCTTGGAACCTTTGGCCATTTTGGTGTCGCCCTATGCGCCACATATTGCGGAGGAACTTTGGGAGCAATTGGGCCACACGGAGTCCATTTCCAAAGCGCCTTTTCCAAAATTCGAGGAAAAGTACCTGGTAGAAAGCAGCAAGGAATACCCCATTTCTTTCAACGGGAAGATGCGGTTTACATTGGAACTGCCTATGGATATGACCAAGGAGGAAATTGAAGCTACCGTAATGGCCCATGAAAAAACCCAACAACAATTACAGGGAAGAAAACCAAAGCAAGTTATTGTAGTTCCCGGTAGAATTGTAAACATTGTTGGTTAAAAGGGTTTACCACTATGCCAAGTACTTAAAGGCAAGTGGTAACATTATTCTCACCCTCCTTCTTTAGAGGTATACTAAAGAGGGAGGGTGTTTTGTTAAATGTATATTTTATTTTGATATACCCCTATAAAACTAGGGGCATATAGTCAATAAACGTATTTAATTCGAATGAACCCCTCCTTTTATCGAATAATTGTTCTGTAAAAATTAAAATTATCGCACCTTTACCCCATAATTATAAAATAGACTAGTATGATTGTGGGTATTCCAAAAGAGATTAAGAACAACGAAAGCAGGGTTGGGATGACACCGGCCGGCGTTTTTGAATTGGTAAAGAACAACCATACCGTGTATGTACAGTCCGGTGCAGGGAAAGGAAGCGGTTTTTTCAATAAGGACTATCAACAGGCAGGAGCCGTTATTTTGGATACCATTGGACAGGTATATGCCATGAGTGAAATGATCGTCAAGGTCAAGGAGCCCATAGAAGAAGAGTATGAACTGATTCAAGAGGGACAGATTTTGTTCACCTATTTCCATTTTGCATCGAGCGAAGCATTGACCAAGGCCATGATCCGTCAGAAAGCCATCTGCATCGCCTATGAAACCGTGGAGGACGAAGATGGGACATTGCCGTTGTTGACCCCAATGTCTGAAGTGGCGGGTAGAATGGCCATTCAGCAAGGGGCAAAATATTTGGAAAAACCTGTTAAAGGTCGCGGTGTACTATTGGGGGGCGTTCCCGGTGTTGCTCCGGGTAGGGTATTGGTGCTAGGCGCGGGTGTCGTTGGGATACAAGCTGCTAAAATGGCAGCCGGTCTGGGCGCACACGTCACCATTTTGGATATCAATATGAAGCGTTTGCGTTACGTGAACGATGTGATGCCTCCGCATGTGGTCACCGAATTTTCAAACGAGTTTAATATCAGAAAGCATATAAAAACCCACGACTTAATTATTGGTGGGGTGCTATTAAAAGGAGCAAAAGCTCCGAACCTTATCACTAGGGACATGTTGAAAGACATGCGACCCGGAACCGTAATAGTGGACGTGGCCGTAGACCAAGGCGGATGTGTAGAAACTACAAGACCTACCACTCATGAAAACCCAGTATACATCATAGATGATGTGGTTCACTATTCCGTCGCGAATATGCCCGGTGCAGTTCCATATACCTCTACCATGGCATTGACCAATGTTACTTTGCCTTATGCGCTCAAACTCGCAAACTTGGGTTGGGTAGCCGCATGTAAAAAAGATGCTTCCTTGGCAAAGGGATTGAACATTGTGGCCGGTAAGGTGGTGTATGAAGAAATCATAGAGGCCTTTGGTTGGAAGGAGGCCTTTGCCTAATCGTACAAATTGTCAGTTTTTGAAGACCCCAACAGCCCGTACCGACTAATTTACGGGTTTGGCGGGGTTTTTGCTTTTCAGTATTCGATTCCCGTAAACAAAGGAATCTTATGTATATTTATTGAAACTAAAAATTGAAACGTTATGATGGGATATTATATATTGATCGGTGCTATTGCCTTGGTAAGTTGGCTTGTAAGTAGCCGATTAAAAAGTAAGTTCAAACATTACTCTAAAGTCCATTTACAAAATGGCATGAGCGGTGCCGAGATAGCCGAAAAAATGTTGGCGGATCATGGTATTCGCGATGTTAAGGTGGTTTCTACACCTGGGATGTTATCGGACCATTACAATCCAAAAAACAAAACGGTGAACTTGAGTGAAGGTGTGTATAATCAGCGAAATGCCGCAGCAGCGGCGGTTGCAGCGCATGAGGTAGGCCACGCTGTACAACATGCACAGGCCTACGAGTGGTTGACCATGCGCTCGAAACTGGTGCCAGTAGTCAGTGTAACATCAGGAATGTCCACATGGGTCGTTTTTGGCGGATTGGCCCTAGGTGCCGCTGCAGGAGTAGGATTTGGATATTGGGTTGCCGTGGCCGGATTGATCATGATGGGAATGGCGACTTTGTTCAGTTTTATCACCCTACCGGTAGAATATGATGCCAGTAACCGCGCTTTGGCATGGCTCAAGAATAGGAATATGGTGACTCAGTCAGAATATGCAGGTTCTGAAGATGCCCTAAAATGGGCCGCTAGGACCTATTTGGTTGCTGCCATCGGTTCCTTGGCCACCTTGGTATACTGGGGACTTCAGGTTTTTGGAGGAAGGGATTAACTTCTCTCGATACAATTTTCAAAGCCTTTCCAAGATTGGGAAGGCTTTTTGTTTGTTCAAATTTTGGCAGCCCTTCGAAATTACTGCATTGCCTTTGTGAAAGTATTTTGATTGCCAAGTCAAAAACCTTGATGAGGGTTTTATATGGTAATCTGTCGGTCTATTTGCTGTGCCAACGATATGAAGGTTTCCGTTCTGGAAACCCCTTCTATTTGTTGGATTTCCTTGTTGAGGACATGCATCAAATGTTCGTTGTCCTTGCAAAGAATTTTGATTAGGATGGACCAGTTGCCCGTAGTATAATGACATTCCAAAACTTCGGGGATTTTTTCCAATTGTTTCACCGCAGCGGGATTGCTCATCGCCTTGTCCAAATAAATACCGATATAGGCCATCGTAGTATAGCCCATGGCCCTTGGGTTTATAATAAACTTGGAGCCTTTCAATAATCCCGATGCTTCCAGCTTTCGCAATCGTTGATGAATAGCCGCCCCAGAGATACCGATGCTTCGTGCGATTTCCAACACCGGTTTCCGGGCATCCTCCATTAAAAAGCGCAATATTTTCTTATCAATACCGTCAATCTTGGTGTTTTTGTTATCGGACTTCATGATTACAATTTCATATTGAAATCAAAACTACGCATTTACCTTGAATGTGTGAGTTTAACTCGCTACGGAATCGGGATTATAGCCTAAATACGGAACATCGTATTCCTTGAAATTGATGCCCAAGGTCTCCAATTCCTTGAGAATAGGTTGATAGACTTCCTTGGAAATGGGCATTTGAACTCCGGGCGTGGTGATTTTTCCGTTCAGGATTTTCAAGGCGGCGATGGCTACGGGCAAGCCCACCGTTTTGGCCATGGCGGTATGCACCCGATCTTCACCAATCACGACCAGTTTGGAATCGATTTGTTTTTTTTCGCCGTTCAATTCGTAACCAAACTTATGGTACATGACGATCATATCCTTTTCGGTTTCGCCCAAGGTCCATTTGTCTTCCAAAATTTTCTGTAAGGCCTTTGCAGGAGTAGCATCGGGAATACCGATGGTCCTCTTTTTATCGAAAAGGTTCAGTTCCAAAAGCTTTTCCCAAGTACTGTCGTCCTGATCTATTTTTAAATAATGCCTCAGTTTCAGTTCCACGGAATCCGTTGGTGAGTAGGGAAGAAAGAGATTGATAAATTCCCGATAGGTCATATTTTCCGAATCCTCGATGGTATAGGTGTCGTCTGTGGCCCCCAGTTGCACAAAAATGTTCCATGCCTTTGAAAAGCCAACACGTCGCATTGTGCCCCTGTAAATGGTGAGCGCGTCCTGTAGACCGTAGGCTTCCCTATAATTTAGGGAGTCCCTGTTGGCATAGCCCTCAAACTTGCCGTATCCCTCCACTTCAAAAAATTCCGTACGCCTAAACAATTTATGGTAGGGAATGTATTTATACGTTCCCTCCTGTATGAACTTCGCCGTACCTCCTTGGCCGGCCAGCACCACGTTTCTGGGGTTCCACGTAAACTTGTAGTTCCATAGGTTGTTATCGAATTCGGGCGCGACAAGTCCACCGCAGAAAGATTCAAACAATAGGATTTTTCCGCCTTTGTCCCGTATACGGTCAATGACCTGCATGGCGCTCATGTGGTCAATACCAGGGTCTAGCCCTATTTCGTTCATGAAGACCAAATCGCTTTCGGTTACTTTTTCATTGAGTTTTTTAAGTTCTGGGCTAATGTAGGATGCCGTTACAAGATGCTTTTTGTATGTTAGACAGTCCTCCGCAATTTTGATGTGAAAGCGTGCCGGTAGCATGGAAATGACCAAATCCGACTCCTGTATGGCCAATGTTCTTTCATCTTCCTTGAAGATATCCAAGGTGCGAACCGAGCAATTGGGGTGCGATTTAATATGCTCTGGGATGGAAGCCGTATCCAGGTCGCCAATGGTCACTTTTAGATTTTCTGAATCCGATTTTTCCAATAAATAATCCAACAAAAAGGAAGTGGATTTGCCTGCCCCTATGATCAAAATTTTTCGCACCATGCTTATTGCGTACTTTTAAGTTTGAATGTTGCTACTAAGGTATCAATTTGTTACATATGTAAGAATATGTATCGATAAAGTTATATTATCAACTTTGAATGACTGTCCAACAATTAAATAAACTATAACGTAAATCATGTATTTCCAGTAGATTTGGTGTTATGAAGAAAACAATATTGATTACTGCATGTATTTTTGGGTTTTTAGCGGTCGCCCTGGGCGCCTTTGGAGCCCACGGATTGGAGAAATTGGTTCCCCCGGATGCCGTGACTACTTTTGAAACAGGTGTCCGCTACCAAATGTACCATGCCTTTTTTCTGTTCATTTTAGGTGTATTGCCGGGAATACCCCCTAAGTCCCAACGACTAACATATTGGCTGATCCTTATTGGCGTTGTGTTCTTTTCCTTCTCCATCTATTTGTTGGCCATAAACAGTATTACGGCCTTCGATTTTACGACCATTGGATTTATTACGCCCATTGGCGGAACACTTTTGTTGGCAGCTTGGGGATTTTTGGGATTTCAAATCTATACATCGACCCTAAAATGACATATAGATTATGAACAATACAAAGCTGTTGGGACTCATATTAGGTCCCGTTTCGTTTATATTGATCCTTAGTTTTTTTCATCCGGAGGGATTGTCCAAGGAAGCGAACGCCGTTATGGCATCCACGGCCTGGATTGCCATTTGGTGGATTACGGAGGCCATTCCCATTGCCATTACCGCACTTCTACCCATCGTGCTTTTCCCACTTTCTGGCGGCTTGGACCTTACCGCTACCTCAGGGTCTTTTGGGCATAAATACGTGTTTCTCTATATGGGCGGTTTCGTTATCGCCATTGCTATCGAAAAATGGAACCTGCACAAACGCATCGCCCTGAACATTATTCATTTGATAGGTGCGGATATCCGTAAAATTATTTTGGGATTTATGGTGGCGACGGCCTTTTTATCCATGTGGATCTCCAATACGGCAACTTCGGTCATGATGCTTCCCATTGGTCTGGCCATCATCAAACAATTAAAGGATAATCCGGCTACGGTGGAGGACGAGAATCTGTTATTTGGAAAATCCCTGATGCTCGCCATTGCCTACAGTGCTTCCATTGGCGGTATGGCAACCTTGATAGGTACCCCGCCCAATCTGGTGTTGGCAGGGGTGGTATTGGATACTTACGGTTATGAAATTACCTTCATGCAGTGGTTCATGTTCGGACTGCCAATTTCCGTAGTGCTGATTTTCATCTGTTGGAAATATTTGACGCGCTTTGCTTTTTCTTTCAAACAAGTCGAATTTCCCGGAGGAAGGGCAGAAATAAAAAGACTTAAGAATGGCCTGGGGAAAATCACGTATGAGGAAAAATTGATAGCACTAGTCTTTGGGGCCACGGCCTTTTGTTGGATTACACGCTCCTTTCTGCTGCAGAAACTGTTACCGGGTCTGGACGATACCATCATCGCCATCTTTTTTGCCATTTTACTTTTCCTGATTCCGGCCAAAAAAAAGGGGGAACAGCTGCTAAATTGGGACGAGGCCGTTACGATGCCTTGGGGAATCATTTTGCTTTTTGGAGGTGGAATGGCACTGGCCAAGGGTTTTGACGAAAGTGGTTTGGCCGTTTGGATCGGTGGGCAGATGACCTCCTTGTCCGGCTTACCAATTTTCATTTTGGTGCTGGTATTGATCGCTGCGGTAAATTTTCTGACCGAGATTACCTCCAATTTGGCCACAACGGCCATGCTGTTGCCTGTTTTGGCGCCCATGGCCCTTTCCATAGATGTACATCCGTTCGTGTTAATGGTGGGTGCCGCCGTGGCAGCCTCCTGTGCCTTTATGTTGCCCGTTGCCACCCCGCCAAATGCGGTGGTTTTTGGTTCCGGTTACCTACGGATTCCAGATATGGTCCGAAAAGGCTTTTTTATGAACATCATGTCCATCATAGTGCTGAGCCTTTTCGTTTATTTTTTATTGCCCCAACTGTGGGACATTGTTATTAATGGATTTCCGGAAAGTCTAAAAAAATGAAACCCTCATCGAGGGATTTATCATGGCAAGTTTAATACCTCTATGAATATAAATATATAATAATCAAATAGTTAACATGTATTTAAACGTATGCGATTCCTGATTATCCCCGATAAATTTAAAGGTTCCATGACGAGCGAAGAGGTATACCGATCGTTCAGAACGGGAGTGGAGCAAGTCCTAAGCGATGCGTCCTTTCACTTTGTAAAGGCATCGGATGGGGGCGATGGTTTCTTGGACGCCATTTCAATGTACAAGGACTGCAAAAGGGTAGCAATGAAAACTTTGGATCCCTTGGGTAGGGAAATTTCCTCGTACTATCTGTTGGATGCGAAATCAAAATCGGCCTACATAGAACTGGCCAATAGCTCTGGTATGGAACTTCTGGAACCTTCGGAGCGAAACGCCTCCTTGACCTCGACCTTTGGCAGCGGCCAACAAATTGCGGACACCATAAAAAAAGGTGCCAAAAAAATATATGTCGGTTTGGGGGGCAGTGCAACCAACGATGGGGGAATTGGCATTGCAAATGCCTTAGGATTTGAATTTTTGGATTCTAATGGCAATCCGCTGGAACCCATTGGAAAGAATTTAAGTGAGGTTCAAAGGATTACCCAATCCTATAATTATATGGAAATCAAAGGGATACAATTCTTTGCCATCAACGATGTCAAAAACCCGCTATTCGGAAAAGATGGGGCCGCATTTGTATACGCCGCCCAAAAAGGTGCCGATGCTGCCATGATATCGGAGTTGGACAAAGGATTGCGAAATTTATCGGAAGTCTATGTAAGACAATTTGGTTCCGATTTTTCCGAAGTACCAGGTTCAGGAGCTGCCGGGGGAACCGGATTTGGTCTCAAGGCCTTTTTTAAGGCCGATTTTCTCAGTGGAATCACTTTTATTTTGGAACTATCCGGTATAAAAGAAGTGTTGGATACCCAAAAATTCGATTACATCGTGACCGGTGAAGGCAAAATCGACGATCAGACCCTTCAGGGAAAATTGATTCAAGGGGTTATGGAACTTGCCAACAGTTACAATATTCCAGTGCTGGCCGTTTGTGGCAAATTGGACGTTCCCCTAGAAAGGCTTACTTCAAGTGGCGTTCAAGATGTTATTGAAATTGGGGACCCCAACAAATCGTTGGGATACAATATGCAAAATGCCAAGGACCTGCTTCAAAGAAGGGTATATGAGTATTTTAAATCCTTAATCTAGGTTCATACATTTTGGAAAGTCGCTCGTTTTTAATTATGTAATCGGCAGTAAATCCATATTATTTTATCGATTTAATAGTTTAGCACCTAGTAATTTGCAATTTGTTTACTAAACAGTGTTTAAACCGATGTTTATTTGTTGAAAATCCAATCATTCATCGTAGATTTCATATTTCTTGCCGATAAATACATGAATACCTCTTGATTTCCAAGGGCTTCAAGGTTAAATTTAATAGCTTTGGAGAAATAAAATTTCGAGTTATGCATAGTTCATCCTACCAATCGAAGATGATATCTTTAAAGAATTATGGAATTGACCATGATAATTTTCATTATCAGGAATCGCCTCAAGCACTACAGAAGGCTACGATCGACCTTGGCATGGGAGCGGAGACCAAAAATGGTACCCTTGCCGTCAATACGGGGGAATTTACGGGTAGGTCTCCACAAGACCGTTTTATCGTAAAAGATGCTATTACCAAGGATAGAATCTGGTGGGGTTCGGTAAACATTCCCTTTGAACCGGAAAAGTTTACGGCGTTGTATGACAAGGTTATTGCTTATTTGAACACAAAGGAACTTTTCGTGAGGGACTGCTATGCCTGTGCGGACCCGGAGTATAAACTCAATATCAGGGTCATAAACGAATACCCTTGGTCCAACATGTTCGCCTATAATATGTTTTTACGGCCAACCGACGAGGAATTGGAGAATTTCAGTCCGGAATGGACGGTTATAAACGCACCTGGCTTCATGGCCAATGCCGAAGAAGATGGAACAAGGCAACACAATTTCGCCATACTGAACTTTACTGAAAAAATCGCCCTAATTGGTGGCACAGGCTATACCGGCGAGATAAAAAAAGGAATTTTTTCGGCGCTCAATTTTATATTGCCTGTATTTAAGGAAACCTTGCCCATGCATTGTTCGTCCAATGTGGGGGAAGACGGGGATACCGCGATATTCTTCGGGTTGTCAGGGACCGGGAAGACAACCTTGTCCACAGACCCCAATAGGAAATTGATCGGCGATGATGAGCACGGCTGGACCAGCAGAAATACAGTGTTCAATTTTGAGGGAGGGTGTTATGCCAAGGTCATCAACCTATCCCAAGAACAGGAACCCGAAATCTACAATGCCATAAAACCTGGAGCTATTCTTGAAAATGTGATTTTGGACAAGGACGGCAATGTGGATTATGCGGATACCTCCATAACACAAAATACCCGGGTAAGTTATCCTATTTACCATATAGATAACATTCAGCAGCCTTCCATTGGGAAAAACGTAAAGAACATTTTCTTTTTAACGGCCGATGCCTTTGGGGTGTTGCCTCCAATTTCCAAGCTAACTCCTAGTCAGGCGGCCTATCATTTTATTTCGGGTTATACGGCCAAAGTTGCCGGAACCGAAGCCGGGGTCGTTGAGCCACAACCTTCCTTTTCGGCCTGTTTTGGTGCACCTTTTATGCCCTTGCATCCCACAAAATATGCGGAGATGTTGAGCAAAAAAATGAAGGAGACTGGCGTGGCCGTATGGTTGGTTAATACGGGGTGGACCGGCGGCCCTTATGGTGTTGGTACCCGTATGAAGTTAAAGTACACCCGTGCCATGATCAGTGCGGCGCTCAATGGCGATCTAGGTTTGTACTCCTATGATACCTACCACATTCATTCCGTTTTTGGGGTGGCGCAACCTAGGGAATGTCCCGGAGTGCCTACCAGTGTATTGAGTCCAAGGGCGACTTGGAACAATGACGAAAAATATTACACCACGGCCTTTAAGCTTTCCAATGCCTTTAGGGAAAACTTCAAAAAGTTCGAAAAATATGCCAATGAGGAAATTAGACGTGGTGGACCGCAACGGTACGCTTTTTAAATGCACCATTAAACATGAAAAAAGGCCCTGCATTTTGCAAGGCCTTTTTGTTATAGATTCAGAAGCAACTCTTATTTGTTTGCGTTCGTAATATATTTTTGGAGTGCCATGGTCATGGACGGTGTCTCTGGAGTGGGCGCCTTTATGTCAATTCTAAGTCCGGCACCGGTAGCAGCTTCTACAGTAGAATTACCAAAAACCGCTATTCTAGTATCGTTCTGCTTAAAATCCGGAAAGTTATGTAACAGGGATTCAATACCCGATGGACTAAAGAATACCAAAATATCATAATATACATCCCTTAAATCGGATAGATCACTGATGACCGTTTTGTAGAAAATACCCCGTTTCCAGCTTATATCGAGCGCGTTTAAGGTCTCGGGAACCTCGGGTTTAAGAACATCAGAGGATGGTAACAGGAACTTTTCATCCTTGTATTTTTTGATCATCGGGGACAAATCGGAAAACAAGCGTTTACCCACATAAATCTTTCTTTTTCTATATACCACGTACTTCTGAAGATAGTATGCCACAGCCTCGGACTGACAAAAGTATTTCATCGTATCCGGCACCTTGAAACGCATCTCCTCCGCAATTCGAAAGAAATGGTCCACCGCATTCCTGCTTGTAAGAATAATGGCGGTGAAATCCTTTAGGTCGATTTTCTGTTGACGGACACCTTTGGCATCTACTCCTTCCACATGAATAAAGGGTCTAAAATCGACCTTTACTTTTTCCTTGTCGATGAGCCTGGAATAGGGAGAATTTTCCATTTTTGGCTCGGGCTGAGAGACCAAAATTGTTTTTACTTTCATAGGTTACACTATTTTAGAAAGCTTCCCAATATGATTAGGGGTGCAATTTCGAGTGCGCAAAGGTACAAAATAAAATAGAAAAAGTAGGAACTAATGTATTTTTGATGAATCCTAATCACTGAAACCCAGCCTATAATATTAATTAGCAGAAAGAGCCCAAACGCTGCCAAAACAACGGTAATCGAGTTAATAAATACAAAAGTCAAAAAAATATTGGCCAGAAAAAGAACAATACTGCTGTAATTCAAATAGGACGTTTTTTTGAACAGTAGTTCATTAATGGTAGCGTAGGATCCAAAAATGAAACCGTTCCCCAGTTGTAGGAACATCTTTATAAGCACAAAAAGAAAAAGGAATCCAATGATCGCCAAAAAAGTGACATTGGACACGGATATTTCCGGACTTGCATAACTTTTCCATGCTAGAAAGGCGAACAGCGAGGTATTGATGATCTGGAAAACGGTGAGTAGTATATGGAACCAATTGAAAAGCTTCTCCTTTTTGTTGTACATGATGATGTACTTGTTGTTGAAGGGAAGAATGATAAAATTCAAAAATCTGGCATAGAATATTTTTTTGGCAATAGCGACCAACAGGAGACTGCCAAACAAAATGAGGGTAATCCAGTCCAAGTTTTCGGTAAACCTGTTAATTGGCTCCATTAGTTTACGGGAATTGGTTTTGAATTCAAGCCCGGATACAATCCGTTTTCCGAAATCACGATTCTAATATAACCTACTTTTTCGGTATCGTACTGAGGTATTTCCACTAAAAAATGGGTTGTGTCCTTTTTGGTTAGGAAGGGCAGGTTTTCCTCCACGGGCTTCGGGGCAATCCGTTTTAGGCCCAAGGTATTTTTATAGGGACTCAAATAGGCTACAGAAAATTTAAGTTTGGACAGTTCAATGTCAAAATTGTAGGGATTGAATACCTGTAGATGATAATCGGAACCACCCAAGGAAACAGTTTCCTCCTTCAGTGTGCATTCAAGTTTTCTGTAGGAGTCGAAATCCGAAATATACTTGCCTTTATAAACCCAGCCATCAGGCTTGGTGTAGGAAAAGGTGTTATCATTGATATATTTGGAAAGATAAGCCACTTTTTTCCCCCGTACCCGTTCTTCCGAGGTATCAATGGAATATTGGTTTTTCCGGTACATCACATTGTTCAGGGAGAAGGTAGGTATTCCTCCCGAATAAAATTCGTACATGGGTGCGTTACGATAAGAATTCTCAAAAACCACGGGAATTTCCCCAACCTCCTCGCGAATTCCATCGACCCAGGTCTTGTTGCCATGACTTTCGTAATGGAAATCAAAAAGTAAAGGTTGGTAAATGAGTCCGGCTCGTAAATAAAGAATCAGGAAAGCGTTGATGATGCCCAAGCGAACCATCCATTTGAGGACCTGTTTATGTTCCAACATGAAATTATATACGATGACCACCAGGGGAATGCAGATAATAATGATCCATTGGGTCTGTACCCTTCTGTTGAAGCTGGAAATAAAGAAAAACAGGATTACGCCATATGTCAAGAACAAGAGCGCCCTATTGAACAAGTCCTTGCCCTTGGTTTTTAATAAGGCATAATAAATAAGCGGGAAAGTAAGCCCAAACAGTGCAATCAGGTTTACAAAGAAGCCCAGCGTATATTTCTCGAACTGATAGGCATCGTTGGGTCGTTCATAAAGATGGTATTTGATACTGACAAAATCATTTTCATACAGCCAGTAAAAATGTGGGGCATAACAGAGTAAGGCAACCAAAACGCTAAGCCAGGCATACTTGCTCTTAACAAGGTTTAGGTTGGATAGCAACACAAAAACGATGACCAGGACGGCGTGGTATTTACTGTACATCAAGGCCGCCATAAATATACCCAATAGGATAGCAGTAGAGTATTTCGGGTCTTTTAGGAAATGCTTATACGTAAGTAGAAAACAGGAGGTAAAAAACAGCAATGGAGTATCCGGAAGGGTAAAAAAACCATAGGCATTCAACAAGGTCATGGAAAACACCAGTATGAAAAAATGGGGGATAAATCGATTCTTTTCCGGTCTATCGATCAGCAGCCATAAAATCACAAGATTCAGTGCGGAAATTACACAGCTCATAAAGCGCACCCCAAGTTCCCCGTTAAAAAACAGACTGCTAATTTTTATAAGCAGCGCAACCAAAGGGGGATGGTCAAAAAACCCCCAGGCCATATTCTGGCTATAGTACCAGTAATAGGCCTCATCAAAAATTAATTCCGTAAACGCGGATTGTATAAGGTTGAGAACAAAAAATGCCGTAAGAAAATAATAGAATTGCCTTGGGATTTTTTCGGACATGGGCGGTTTTTATGCCCGTAAAATTACAAATTCCGATGGTTTTCGTTTTTATTCTTTGATTTTAGTACAGGAGAAATAATTGGTCCAAAGATGTAAGATGTAGAAGGGCCTATTTTTAGGAATTAGACCTGACAGGTTTTCAAAACCTCCCAGGTGTTTATAATCACTTCTTTTTGTTGAAATATATAACTCTTGTAACGTACACAACTCTTTGATTTAAAACACTTCCGCTAGGTACTGAAGCTATATTGTTGATTTCCGCATCTGGGGAAATAACATTTCAAAGGAAATCACCTAGTCCAGCTTCCCAGAAATCTTTTGGATTAAAACACTACTTTTGTGCCCATATAGCATATACCGATGTCCAACAGTGTTGTTATCATTCCTACTTACAATGAAATTGAGAATATTGACGCGATAATCAATGCTGTTTTTGAATTGCCAAAAGACTTCCATGTACTCATTGTGGACGACAATTCACCCGATGGTACGGCGCAGCGTGTACGTGATTTGCAACAAAAGTTCAAGGACAACCTGTTTTTGGAAGTGAGGCAGGAGAAATCGGGGTTGGGCACCGCTTACATCCATGGATTTAAATGGGCCATCGGCAAAAAATATGATTATATATTTGAAATGGATGCTGATTTTTCCCACAACCCAACCGATCTTTTACGATTGCTCAAGGCCTGTGAAAAAGGTGCGGACGTATCCGTTGGCTCTCGGTATAAAAAAGGAGTGAACGTGGTCAACTGGCCCTTATATAGGGTGTTGTTGTCCTATGGGGCATCATTCTATGTGAAAATGATTACGGGTATGCGGGTGCATGATCCAACTGCCGGGTTTGTTTGCTATAAAAGGTATGTTTTGGAAAGTATCAATCTGGATTCCGTTCGATTTGTGGGGTATGCATTTCAGATAGAAATGAAGTTCAGGGCCTACCTGAAGAATTATAAAATAGAGGAGGTTTCCATTATCTTTAAGGACAGGGTAAAGGGTAAGTCCAAAATGAGTTCCTCCATCATCAGCGAAGCTATCTGGGGTGTTTTTGTGATGAAACTTCGCAGCCTTTTCCAAAAAAATAGATTTTAGAATGGGTAAGACATTATTAAAAAACGCGAGGGTCGTAAATGAAGGTATCATTGAGGAACTAGACCTTCTTTTGGAGGGGGATTATATTTCCCGAATTTCCAAGGATATATCGGAAGCGGAAGCAACAGTCATCGATTTAAATGGGAAATATATACTACCGGGAATCATTGACGACCAAGTACATTTTAGGGAACCGGGCCTTACGCACAAAGGCACTATTGCATCGGAGAGCAGGGCGGCCGTGGCCGGGGGTATCACCACCTATATGGAGCAGCCCAACACCAACCCACAGACTACAACTATTGTCAAATTGGAGGAAAAGCATGCCATGGCAAGGGAAACTTCCTATGCCAATTATTCCTTTTTGTTTGGGGGAACCAACGATAATCTGGAAGAACTGAAACGTTTGGACAAAAATGCCTGTTCCGGAATCAAGTTGTTTTTGGGGTCATCTACCGGAAACATGTTGGTGGATGATGAGGCCGTAATCGAAGGTATTTTCAGTAATACGGAGATGGTCATTTCCGTCCATTGTGAGGATGAAACTACCATCCGTCGGAATTTGGAAGCATACAAGGAAAAATACGGTGAGGATATTCCAATTCAGTACCATCCTTTGATCAGAAGTGAGGAAGCCTGCTATCTATCCTCTTCAAAGGCGATTGCCCTGGCTAAAAAGACGGGAGCACGATTGCATGTTTTCCATCTTTCAACTGGGAAGGAAACGGATTTGTTCCAAAATGACATCCCTCTGGAAAAGAAGAAAATTACGGCGGAGGTCTGTATCCATCACCTTTGGTTTTCAGATGCCGATTATTTGGACAAGGGAACCTTGATCAAATGGAACCCGGCGGTAAAAACTGCGCAGGACCGGGATACACTTTGGAAAGCTTTGTTGGATGACAGGATCGATGTAATCGCAACAGATCATGCCCCGCATTTACTGTCGGAAAAAGAAAATCCTTATACGAGTGCCCCCAGTGGTGGTCCTTTAGTGCAACATGCGTTGCCCGCCATATTGGAGAAACATTTGGAAGGTGTTATCAGTTTGGAAAAAATCGTAGAAAAAATGTGCCACAATCCGGCCAAATTGTTCGATTTAGACAAAAGGGGCTATATCAAGGAAGGATATTTTGCCGATTTGGCCGTGGTTTCCCTAAACGACCCATGGCAGGTCTCCAAGGAGAATATCGTGTACAAATGTGGTTGGTCACCATTTGAAGGAAGTTCGTTCAAGGCCCGTGTTACCCATACGTTTGTAAACGGACATTTGGCGTATGAAAACGGAAAATTGTCGGATAAAAGAAATGCCAAAAGGCTCACTTTCAATAGATAAAGGAGCAATTATAATTATTTACCCCATGAAATGAGCCATAACAAGTCTTAATACCCACCTTGATGGTTATTGGCGAAAACGAAGTTTCATGAATACCGCTGAAAAGCAAGTAGTAAATAATGAACTAAATCAAAGATTCATGAACACCTTTTGAAAATACAATAAACAGCGATGTGAATAATTGCATCTGACCTTTTAATAATATTAAATATAAACAGATGAAACCCTCATCGAGGGATTATTTATGGTAAGTTTAATGCCTATACAAAAGGAAATGATTAAGATTCAAACTATTAACCTAATTTTAAACGTGTGAAAAGTTTTAGGATTGCCATACTCGTAGTGTTATTTTTAGCTGCTTGTGGTGAAAAACTCATAGAAAAGCCGGAGAACCTTATCCCAAAGGATAAGATGGTCCTGATTTTACAGGAGATGGCATTGATAAATGCCGCCAAGGGCGTGAATTTGGGTATTTTAAAGGATAACGGTGTGGAGCCTACCACCTATGTTTTTGAAAAGTTTGGGATAGATAGCGCACAATTTGTGATAAGTGACCGATACTATGCCTCCTTGCCAGCGGAGTATGAGACCATCTACATCGAAGTGGAAGCTTCGTTGGAAGCCAAAAGAATCGCCCTGGAACAGGAAAAGAAAATAACCGATAGTCTGAAACTTCTTGAAAGCAAGCGAAATAAGGAAGGGGTTCTGGACAGTTTGAAAACTAAACCCGCTACTGTCAAGGAGAGTCGTCCATAAATTTTTTGGAAGCAAATTCGATGGATTCTTTCAGAGGTTCAAATTCGAAGTGTAGCAACGTCCTTACTTTCTCGCTGGAATAACTTTCAGGATGTAAGAGGGAATAGATTTCGTTTTTGGTAATGGTCCTTGGTTTTCCGGTGAATAGGGTTTTGAGAAAATCAAAATACCTGCCAACCTCCAACTGCCATTTTTTAAGTTCTTTCCGGGGTGGCTTTTTGCCCAGGGCAGTGGCTATGGAGGTCATTATTTCCTTGTAGGTAGTATTTTCCGCAACAAGGATAAACCGTTCGTTTTTAATAGTGCTCGCCATGAGAAGTGTCATAACGGAAACGACATCGGTTACCGACACAAACCCTGTTCCTCCCGGTGGGTAATAGGAATAGGCCTTGTTTACCGTTGTAAACAACTTGCCACTGCCGCTATTCCAAAATCCCGGACCTACAATCACCCCAGGATTTACGATTACCACGTTCAGGTTTTCTTGGGAACCCCGCCACACCTCCATTTCGGCCGAATATTTGGTAAGGGCGTAGACGTTCGTGTGCAATTCGTTCCAATCATTGCTTTCCGTCGCCTCTTTGCCAGCGGTACTTCTGCCAATGGTTCCAATGGTGCTTACATGACAGAGTTTTTTTATTTTGTGGTGGATGCACAGGTTGACCATGTTTGCCGTTCCTTCCACATTCACTTTGCGTAACTTTTTAAAATCCCTTGGGTCAAACGAAATAAGTGCCGCAGCGTGGTATACTTGTTCAATACCTAAAAAGGCAGCTTCCAATGAGGGTACATCCAGAATATTTCCCTGTACCCATTCTATTTGATTAAAAATGGTTTCTGGATTATTCTGATAATAGGCGAAGACTTTTTTAACGTCCTCCAGTTTTTCTTCGGACCTATAAATAGCGCGGACTTTTACCTTAGACAGGACCAATCTTAAAAGTAAGTGACATCCCACCAAGCCTGTACCTCCGGTAACTAAAACCATATTCCATGTGTTTATAGCAATGTCAATCAGCTGATATTTAAACAATTAATTTTGTTTAGGCATCTTGGATTGTCCTGCCAAATCCCTCTATGACGTTTCAAATGTAGGAAATAGACTTGGATAAATTCCTCCCTAGATAGGTATGATCAGCGGCGTATTTCCTTTTATATTTGCAATGAATTAAAATGAAACAGATTAAAATGGCTTCAAACTTTGTAAAGGAGTTGGAATGGAGAGGCATGTTACACGATGCAATGCCCGGAACCGAAGAATACCTTATGAAGGGAATGCAATCCGCCTATGTGGGCATTGACCCAACGGCAGACTCCTTGCACATTGGTCATTTGGTGGGGGTTATGATGTTAAGACACTTCCAATTGGCAGGACATAAACCCATTGCCTTGGTAGGTGGTGCAACCGGTATGATCGGAGATCCATCCGGTAAATCGTCTGAGCGAAATCTCCTTGATGAAGCCACGCTCAGGCATAATCAAGAAGCCTTGAAAAACCAACTTTCCAGATTTCTTGATTTTGAAAGCGATGCCGATAACGCCGCTGTCTTGGTGAATAATTACGACTGGATGAAGGGTTTTTCATTTTTGGATTTTATCCGGGACGTTGGTAAACACATTACGGTAAACTACATGATGGCAAAGGACTCGGTTAAAAAGCGACTTTCCGCCGAAGCCAAAGAAGGAATGTCCTTTACGGAATTTACCTATCAACTTGTGCAGGGATACGATTTTCTCCATCTTTTTAGGACCCATAATTGCACCTTACAAATGGGCGGTAGCGATCAGTGGGGCAATATAACAACGGGCACGGAACTGATTCGTAGAATTGGCGGAGGCAAGGGCTATGCCCTTACCTGTCCTTTAATAACCAAGGCCGATGGCACCAAATTTGGAAAGACCGAAAGCGGAAACGTCTGGTTGGATGCAGAGCGGACCTCCCCGTATAAATTTTATCAATACTGGCTCAATACCTCTGATGCCGATGCGGAAAAATACATCAAGATTTTCACCTTTCTTTCCAAGCAAGAAATTGAGCATCTAGTCGCGGAGCATTCGCAGGCCCCCCATCTAAGGTTGTTACAAAAGAAATTGGCCGAGGAAATAACTGAAATGGTACACTCAAAGGAAGAACTGGAGAATGCAATGAAGGCCAGTGAGATTCTTTTTGGTAAGTCCACATCCCAAGACCTCAAAGCGTTGAACGAAAAAACCTTTTTGGATATTTTTGAAGGGGTTCCACAGGCCCAGGTTCCCATGGCCTCTTTGGAAGGCGGTTTGGATATGATCGCGGCCCTATCCGCACAGACGGGGTTTTTAGGGTCGAATGGAGAGGCAAGGCGCGAATTGAAACAGAATTCCATTTCCGTAAACAAGGAAAAGGTGCAGGAGGACTATTTGATAGGAAGGGAAGATCTTATCAACGGAAAGTTTGTGCTGCTTCAGCGCGGCAAAAAGAATTATTTCGTACTTACGGTAACGGAATAGGCAACCTTTGCAGCATTTTGACATCTACAGAAAAAATGGTTTTATGAAACGATTTTTAGGGCTGATGATGTTGGTTTATCTGATTTCCTGTGATTCGGACAATGACCCCGTTATACAGGACACCGGTTTGAACGGGGAATGGATATTACAGGAAGTGAGCTGTTTCTGCGCGTTTGATGCCAATGTTGATTTTTCGGAAACAAGGCTGATTTTCGAAACCGATACAAATACCCTTACCGTCATTAATGAGGGTACCGATCGGTTTTTCAAGGAATCGGGGGTATACCGGTATGGCGGTCAGAACAATGTTCTAGATTTTACCGATAATACCAGCTATCAATTCGAAGTTGCCGAAAACCAATTGACTTTGGTCTACTTGGACAACCCTCAGATTGCGGATGATGAGGTGGTGTACTCTTTTAGACGGTCTTAAACAGGATAATTTTTAAATACTTCACATTCCCTTAACGGAACCCATTTTGATTTGTAGTATCTTAAGGTAGAATTAGTTAACCCCTGGTAGTTGTGCAAAACCGATTTTTGTTTTTAATTACGATTATCCTACTTTTTACGACAGGATGCACCAGCGATGATCTGGTGCTAAAGGGAAAGGATTTGCAATTTTCAAGTCAAAAATGGAGATTGGTTCAAATGACTGGGAGTTTTGTTAATTCAACAACTGTGGGCGAGGCTATGGATTGGCAGGAATACTATATTTTCAATCCAGATGGTTCATTTATTAAAAGCAGGGAGCGGGATGGAGCCGTTTTGGAAGCTACAGGAACCTTTGAGATGGTCGAGTACGATAATGATGATGCGGATTATTTGGAGCTACTTTTCGAGACAGGAGGTGAGTTGGCTGGCGGTTGTTATGGATTTGGCAGGGAAACCTTGCAATATGTTGCCGAGGATAGGCTTCAAAGTTCATGGATGGCATGTGACGGACCTGGTCTCTTCTATGAAAAGGAAGATGATTAAAGCGCCATCAAATTACACCCTCTGATATCCGAATGGTCAAAACGCCCCAGGACTTCAAATTTTCCGCTTTCATATAATTTCCCCAAATCCTGGGTTGCTATAAACGAACAGGAGTTCACATTGGCAAGATCGATTACATTGATGCCTCCAGTCTTTCCTATTGGTAGTAAGGATAAAGGGTCTTCTGTATCCCTTACTAAAATTTTCATCCACGGGGGACAATTAAATAGACTATCCCCTAGGGAGTAGGCTTGTGAAAGGAGTTCCGTCATACCGTATTCGGAATGAATTTGTTTTACACCAAATCCCCGCTTTAGTTGTTCGTGCAGTTCCTTACGTATCAATTCCTTTCTACGTCCCTTCATACCGCCAGTCTCCATCACAATGGTATGTTCCAGTTCTAATTTGAACGTTTCGGCGAAATCCAATAGGGCAAAGGAAACACCAATTAAAAGGGTCTTTTGTTTTTGGGCTTCCAGTTCCCTAAGAACGGATTCCAATTTGGGTAGGTCATTGAGAAAAAATCCGCTAAAGGGATGTTTGCTCTTGTTGATTAAATCGTTCACCATGTAAATCAGGGAAGAACCATCGCGCTCCAAATAAGAGGGTAAAAGCGCTAAAACACAATAATTTTTAATAGGCCCGTAGCTACTTTCAAAGCCTTTGAGGTAACTTTGTTTGTATAGGCTTAGGTCCGTTACATAGTGTTTGCTCGCGACCGAGCCCGTGGTTCCACTACTGGTAAAAATGATTTCTTCTTCATCCAAAGTACTAACAACCTTGTGTTCCTTGAAGAATTGAATGGGTAGAAATGGAATTTTGGTTAGGGTATCAATACGCTCCGGTTTTACATTTAAATAATCGCAGAACCTTTGGTAAACCCCATTATTTTGATACTGAAACTGAAATATTTCCAAACATTTGGTTTCAAATTCAGTTTTGGATGAAATATCAAAAATACCTTTTGGGCCCATGGAATATTCAATTCCCCGTAAAGGTAAAGAACCCTATAGAATGTATCTTGAAAAGTAGGGTAAATCGAGTTCTAAAACGGTTACTTTACCACCAATTTCCTATTGATCGTTTTTTTGTTTTCGGTTACTTGGATAACATAAACACCAGGTGAAAGTCTGGAGATGTCCAAGGTCTTGTTCGAGATACGATCGGTCAAAACCAACTCACCAAAGACATCATAGATTCGTATTTCCTTGGTGTCGTTGTTCTCCGTGGTCACATAAACCATGTCTGCCGTTGCAGGGTTGGGATATAGTTTAAAACCGGAGATTTCCTCATTTTTTAAATTTCGAAAATCAATGGAGTCCTGGCCATATACCATGAAGGAAAATCCCATTAAGAGGATAAAGTAGATTTTTTTCATTGGGCATCGATTTGGGATCAACACCCTAAAGTTACTTCAATCCGCTATGTTCAATATAAAAATGTTGTAAACGATACTATTTTGTATGTCAACAAGATAGCACTTGCAATACATCGGATTTTTCATACCGATTATCGACAAGAAATAAATAAGATATAAGAGTAAAACTTACTTGACGATAAGCTTTCTGGTGGCCATTTTGTCCTTTTCAAATACGCGTAGAACATATACGCCGGCATCCATATCGTTTAGGGAGAGTTCCTTGCCTAGAATGGTCGTTTTTAGGATCAATGTTCCAAAAACATCGTAAATAAAAATTTCCTTTGGACTATTGTTGGCCGTGGTAATATAGACCTTACCATTCGTAACCGGATTTGGATACATGCTAAAACCTTCTATATCCCCTTGGTTTTTTGGACTTTGTCCAAAACCAACAGCACAAAAAAGAAAGAAAATAACAAGGTAAAGTTGCTTCATATATAGCAGGTTACAAATGCTATGCCACAAATATAGGAATTATAGCCTCTGGACGTCAATAGGATAGGACTCTTTCTTTAAATTTTTCGATGAAATGCAAAAAGCCCGTCCACGAATGGTATCGGGACGGGCTTTTTTAAATTCTCTAATCAATATTAAAATTGATAGCTATATCCCAAGGAGATGGCCTGACCTGGATATCTAGATGAAAATAGCCTATCCGTAGCACCAAAGGATTGGTACACGCTTTCAATCTTGTCATTTAGCACGTTTTCAAAACGAAGGGTCAGTTTGCTGTTTTTCTCCTCGCCAAACTCTTTGCTCAAATTGAATTTTAGATTGTGAAAGGGCAGGGTAAATACATCTGGAATATCCCCATTTCCTACAATTTCCAAGGTTTTCCCTTGAACATTATAGACTAGGCCACCTTGCCATCCATTGTCATTGTTGTCATAGTTGAATCCAACGTTTAACAGAAAGGGTGATTGGCCTTGCAATGTTCTATAATCCTTAAATTCCTCACCTTCCCTCAAGTTGTCCCTTCTTGCTTCCTCTTCATCTTCACTAAAGGATTGACGGGACTCGATTAAGGAAACATTGGCATTAAAGGAAAAATCCTGCCAGCCAGGAATAAAGTCCATACTTCTTCTAAATTCCAGCTCACCACCAAAAACCACGGCATCTCCCAAGTTCAGGGGAATGAACTGACCTCGTGCCTCCCGGATGAAGGAAAGTTCAATGGGATCATCAAAGGTCTTTGCAAAGGCACTAACAGCAAAGAAGTTGGTCCTTTCGCCATAGGCTTCAAATCGTAAATCAAAGTTATTTATATAGGTAGGCTGGATATTGATATTTCCAATAAAAAAGGTACTGGAAACAGGATCAAAAATCTGGGCATTGGAAGCTTCCTTGAAAGAAGGTCTTGCCGTGGTGCTGCTGAAGGAAGCCCTAAATTTCCTACTTGCCTCTTCGTTAAGGTCGTAGATAAGGTTGGCCGATGGAAAGAAATCCGCCTTGTCCAATAGGTTCACATTGTCAAAAACCTCCCCGTCCTGGTTAATGCCAGAATAATAAAGGTCGAACTTCTCAAAACGTACGCCCAGTATGGCGTTGAGTCTTTCCGATAGTTTAAATTCATCACCTACGTATCCGGCGGCAACGGACATTTCGGAGTCAAAGGAATCAGAAATATTGGAATCCCTTCGCACAAAGGTTCCTTCGCCAGTACTTGGATTATAGATATTTTCAGGGGCCAATACCTGGTCCGCATCGCCGCCAAAGCCCAAGCTGAAATTACCTTGTCTTGATTGTACGGGGTGTGAAAACTGATCCACTACAAATTCCCGTTGTTTTAAGGTGTAGGCTCCTCCAAACTTTAATTTCGCCTCCCTACCAAAAAATTGATGCCTTCTAGAAAAATCCAGTTTTCCTGCGAGATTGATTTCCTCTAAATCCCTCCAAATCCTGCTAGGTTCACCAGATTCACTGGGAGAGATGGAAAAGTTTCCAGTTTCTGTATTGAACCTAAACGGTGTTGTTCTTAGGTCTTTATCGTATATTTTTGAGAATGTTGGAGAAAGTTTCCATGAAACTTTCCAAGATCCATCCTCGTTGGAGTGCTCGCCATTTAATAATGCGTTGGTAATGGATCGTTGTGTATAGGTCAGCACATCCTTAAAAATCGTATTGGAATTTACACTGAAATTATCTTGCCTAATATAGCCAGCGCTTGATTCCCCATTCTGTATGTGTAAAACATTCAATTTGTATTTGGATGTCCTGCCTTTAAAGGAAACACCAGCTAAACCACTAATCAGTACATTATTGACACCCACGTCGCCGGACTGTGTTCTATCGTCAATCAATTCCAAAACGGAGGGGTCTTGATCTTGTTTGCGAAAGACTTGACCGTTGACAATGTTTTCGTAAAACTCCGTATTGTTTCTATAGGATAGGGATGCCAAATAGCCAATTTTTTTGGTGCCATCCTCATTCGCATTGTATTGGTTTCCGGCCGTAAGGCCAAAACTGAAATCCATACCGCTTTGCTCCTGTAGGGCCTTTAAGTTGGAGTCGAACAATTGTGTGGTAATTCTTGCAACCTGTCCATTTTGTTGTGGCAATAGGGTTTCAAAATTTTGTGAAATGGGCAAATCCCGCTTTCCTCCATCATATCCCAAGGGGTCTGAAACACTGCCATCATAAGTCAAATAATTGTCCTTAAAATGCATGGAAGAATTATACCCAAGACCTGCTGACACGCTGTACTCGGCCCTTGAAGGGAAATCTTTGGTCACAATATCCACAACACCTCCCGTAAAGTCGGCCGGTTGGTCAGCCGTTGCGGATTTTACCACAATAATGTTGTCCAAGATATTGGTAGGGAAGATATCCAATTGAAGAGTGTTCCTATCTGGATCCAATCCGGGTACGTCCACACCATTAAGAATGGACTTTGTATATCTGTCACCTAAACCCCTAACATAGACAAATTTTCCTCCCTGTACGGATACACCGGGCACGGCCTTTATGGCACTGGCGATGTCTCCCGCACCTGATTTTTTAATACTTTGAATGGACAGACCATCCAGAAGGGCTACCGAGTTCTTTTGTAGATTAAGTACGGAGGCCTCCGTGTTTTTGGAAACCGTAGTGGTTACCACCACTTCATCCAAAGCGTTTGGCAGTGGATTCAAGGTAACATCGATTATTTCCTCCGCACCTTGGGCGATGACTACCTCGGAGATTTCCTTGGTCTCATATCCTAAAAACGAAAATACTACGGTATACGTGCCGGGCTCTAGCTCCAAAGCGTATTTTCCATCAAAATCCGAGGTCGTTCCTTTGGTAGTGCCTTTTATTGTAATATTCGCAAAAGGCAATACGTCATTAAATTCACCATCCATCACTGTTCCCGAAATAATGCCTTCTTGTGCAAGAATGGACTGTATGGAAAATGCGGCAAGTAAAACTAAAAGCGATTTAATTTTCATGTGAGTTGAGTTATAACAGGTATTCATATAGAAATTAAGTTGCTCGCCTTACCAAAATCGTAAGACGAGCAACTGTTTAATTTAAAGTATATATACTTGATTTTATGTATTTGTTAGAAGCCCAAGCTTGCTTTGGCATTGGAGTATGTCCAAGCAAAAGCAGAAGTATCCGCTCCGGTTGTACCTTCGGTAACAGCCGATGAGAATGTAGCGGCATCCGCTTCAAAAGTGGTACTATCCGTTGTATCATTGAAGATTTCAGCAGAGGTAGCTACGCCTGTTGGCAATACGATTTCCCAATTGGTGAAAACTAAAGTTCCTGCAGTGTAGTTGGCCGCAACACCCGCATTGTCCAATTCTACATCTGATAGCTGAAGGTCTGTACCTATTCCTGTAAAGCCTGTAACCAAGATGTTACTGTTAGTACCTTGTGCATTGGAACGGAAGTCGGCTATTTCTCCATTTTCAACATTGTTGGATAGACCCACCAAAGTGGCATTTGTTAATGTATAAGCTCCCTGTAGTGATCCTTCAGGACCATCAATTTCCAAGGCGTGATCGGAAATAGCTCCCTGAACGACCATGGCATTATCGATAGTACCGGAATAGGCTTGGTCAATATCCAAACCGTCATCGCCTTGTGCCCAAACGAAAAGGTTAGTAGCGTTTACTGTACCACCAAAAAATTCGATGCCGTCATCCACATTACCTACAACTTCAATATTGTCAATAGTAGTTCCTGTACCAACGGCTCCCAAAGTAAGACCATTGATTTCATTTCCTTCCCCGATCAAGGCGCCGCCATGACGAATAGAGATATATTGAAGCGTACCGGAATCATCGGCTGGATCAGTACCGCCATATAAACCTTTATCACCATCCGTATCTGTTGGCAACCCTTCAATTTGTGCTGCAACTGCATCACCGTCAAAAGAGGCGGGAGCGTTACCTAAAACGATCAAACCTCCCCAAAGACCTCTATCATTTTCGGTTAAGTTAGTACCCGCAGTTTCGCCGTAAGCGATGTTGTCTGACGCAGATGTAAAAATAATTGGAGCGTTGGCAGTACCTACCGCCTCAATCTTACTTCCTCTTGTTACGATAAGCGCAGATGCGTTTACACCGGAACCTGCGTTTGCTTTGATGATAACACCAGCTTCAATAGTTAAGGTAGCACCGTTGGTAACGAATACCCTACCATCCAAATTATAAAGATTATCAGCACTCCAGGTAGTGTCCTCAGTAATATCGCTATCTACTACAACAGTTTGTCCAACTGGGTCGGTAGCACCATTATCGGTTGGGTCACAAACGTCCCCAATACCATCACCATCCGAATCTGCTTGGTCAGCATTCGCGGTACCAGGACAGTTGTCGACATCGTCATTTATTCCGTCATTATCAAAGTCCTCATCTGTAATAACAACAGGATCAACAGGACCATCATCGTCGCTACAGGCAACAAAGGCCAATGAAAAACATACAAGGGAAAGACCCAATAGCTTTTTCATAGAATTTACGTTTTTAATTTTCATAATAGTATTATTTGATTTACGCCGCAAAGAACGATAGGGGTTGTAAAAGTCGGGTTACGCGCATGTTAAATATGGATTGCAAAAAGGTTAACCTAATGTTACTATATTAAATCAACGTTAAGCGATTTTGTCATACGGGTTTAATCTTTACTTTTGAAACATAAATACGTCCAAAAATCGATTGGGGATACTGCTAAACCATTGCTTTTTAATACTTTTAGTTGCCTCAAACCTAAAAAGACCAAACCATAGGAAAAGATGAAGAAAAAGGATATTACCATACTTTTAGTGGATGACGAACCGGATATTTTGGAGATTTTGAGTTACAACCTTTCTTCCGAGGGGTATGAGATAATCACGGCCAAAAACGGTGCTGAGGGCGTTACCAAAGCAAAAAAGAAGCAGCCGGATCTTATTATTCTGGACGTTATGATGCCTGAAATGGACGGTATTGAGGCCTGTGAAATAATGCGGAAGACACCCGGATTGGAAAATACCATAATTACCTTCTTGACCGCACGCGGAGAGGATTACTCCCAAGTGGCCGGTTTTGATGCCGGGGCCGATGACTACATTACCAAGCCCATAAAGCCAAAGGTATTGGTGAGCAAAGTAAATGCGCTCTTAAGAAGGTTATCCAAAGAGGAGGGTCCCAGGGAGGATATTACAAAAGTTGGTGATATTGTAATCAACAGGGAAGAATACAAGATTATAAATCAGGGCGAGGAAATAATACTCCCTCGGAAGGAGTTTGAACTTTTGGCCCTGCTCACTTCAAAACCCAATAAAGTATTCAAACGCGAGGTAATTCTGGATAAGGTCTGGGGCAATGAGGTGGTCGTTGGCGGAAGGACCATCGATGTACATATCCGTAAGCTACGGGAAAAAATAGGAGAAGATCACTTTAAGACCGTTAAAGGGGTAGGCTATAAGTTTGTATTATAATGGCCATTCGATCCAAAAAGTCCTATAGGTTTGCCTTCAGGTCTGCTTTCTATATAGGCGTTATTTCCTTTTTTGTTATTGGGAGTCTGCTGTGGCTCTTCAACATAATGAACTGGATGTTTTTGGCCATTGCCTCCTTGCTAATTTTTATTTTTTCTTTCGGGGCCCTTCAGTTCAGAATTGAACGCTTCATATACCGCCGTATCAAGAAAATATATGACGATGTGGAACTGTTGGAGTCCACGCCCTTGGCAACCAACCCCGTAACTACCGACATGCGCACCTTGACCGCGGAAATAGAGAAATTCGCCAAGGACAAGAAGATAGAAATCGATACGCTTAAGATCCGGGAAGAGTATCGTAAGGATTTTTTGGGCAATGTGTCGCACGAGCTAAAGACTCCATTGTTCACCGCACAGGGCTATCTGGAAACGCTTTTGGACGGGGCCATAGAGGACAAAAATATCCGAAGAAAATATATTTCCAGGGCCAACAAGGCAGTGGAGCGGCTTATTTACATTGTACGGGACCTGGATTTGATCACCAAACTAGAAGTGGGCGATCTGCGTTTGGAAAAGGAGAATTTCAATATTGTGGAGCTCATTCAAAATGTGTTCGACCTCTTGGAAATGAAGGCCAGCAAAAAGAAAATTGTCCTCACCTTTGATATGGTCTATCCCAACCCGATCATGGTATATGCCGATAAGGAAAAAATCCAGCAGGTATTGACCAATCTCTTAGTAAACTCCATTAAATATGGTAACGAGAACGGTACTACGGAGGTAAGTGTGGAGAATTTGGTCAAGAATAAAGTTATAGTTCGGGTAACCGATAACGGCGAGGGCATCCCGGCGAATCACCTGCCCAGATTGTTCGAACGTTTCTATAGGGTGGACCCTAGTGGAAGCAGAAAGGAAGGAGGAAGTGGCCTGGGTCTATCTATCGTAAAGCATGTAATAGAGGCACACGGAGAAAAAATCTACGTGGAAAGTTCTGAGGATGTGGGCTCCGAATTTTCCTTCACCCTGGAGAAAAGTAAAACCGAAAATACCAACTCCAAAAAATAGTGACCGGAATCAATTTTATTAGCTTTGCCATTATAAAAGGAACCAAGTGGGCAGCAAGAACAAGCTAAAAAGATTCAAGGAGAACGAAACCTTTTCAAATGTGATACAGCCAACTCGGCAAGAAGTTACCGATGGTTTTGTACTGAAAGGAAATTGGAAGGAACACTTTAAAAACAATAACCCAATTGTTTTGGAACTGGGCTGCGGTAAGGGCGAATATACGGTAGGACTGGCAAAAAAAAATCCCAATAAAAATTTCATAGGCCTCGATATCAAAGGTGCCCGATTTTGGAGGGGAGCCAAAACCGCCTTGGAGGAAGGTTTGCAAAACGTCGCTTTCTTACGGACTCAAATAGAACTGGTGGACCTTTTGTTCGGTAAGGAAGAGGTCTCGGAAATATGGATCACCTTTCCCGATCCCCAAATAAAGTACAAAAGGACCAAGCATAGGATGACCAACGCGGCCTTTTTGGAAAAGTACAAGCGTATTTTGGCCCCCAATGGATTGATGCATCTTAAGACTGATAGCGAATTCATGCACGGGTATACCTTGGGACTCCTGCATGGTTTGGGACTGGAGGTTGTCTACGCCAATCACGATGTGTATAAAAATGAGGGTAGTCCCAAGGATGTTCTGGAAATTCAGACATTCTATGAAAATCAGTATCTTGAGAAAGGCAAACCCATAACCTATATCCAATTTAGGATACACTAAGTAGATGCAACATTTACTCATTCTTTTCTTCGCTACCTATTCGGCGGCCTTTATGGCCACTGTACCACCCGGGCTTCTCAATTTAAATGCCGCCAAGACCAGTGTGGAAAAGGATAAATTGAACGGTGTTATCTTTAGTTTGGGCGTGTCCACCGTTATTATGTTGCAGGCCACCATTGCGGTATTCATCTCTAAATTTTTGGATAGGAATCCTGAAGTTGTTTCCCGTCTTTTGGAAGTTGCCATTGCTGTCTTTGCAGCTTTGGCGGTCTATTTTTTTGTGGCGGCCAAACGAAATAAAAAAACGAAAATCAAGGCCATCAAAATCAGTAAGCGAAACAGCTACCTCAAGGGTATGTTTTTGGCAACCCTTAATTTTTTGACCATTCCCTACTACAGCGGACTCAACATTATGTGGAATGCATCGGGCTGGATCAAGTTCATGTTTTTGGATATTGCCATTTTTGTTCTGGCGGCCGGTTTGGGCACGTTTTCGGTGCTGTACCTGTACGTTTTTTACTTTGACAAACTGGAGCACAAGACGAATCGGTTTGAAAAAAATGCGAACTACATTCTTTCCTTTCTCATGGTACTTTTGTTGATCATCACCGTAGTAAGGGTGCTAAACAGGTAGTGATATGGCAGATAACGATAATTTTTTTGAAAAGGTCTACGAGGTCGCCATGCAAATTCCGTATGGGAGGGTTACTTCCTATGGTGCCATTGCCAAATATCTAGGGGCCGCCCGAAGTGCCAGAATGGTAGGGTGGGCCATGAACGCTTCCCATACCAGGGACGACATTCCCGCCCATAGGGTGGTCAACAAAGCGGGACTTTTAACGGGAAAGCACCATTTTGAGGGAACAAATCTCATGCAGCAATTGTTGGAAAGTGAAGGTGTTAAGGTCAAGGACAACCAGATACAGGATTTGGAAAAACATTTTTGGGATCCTTGGAAAGAATTGAGAGAAACCAATTAATCAAAGATCAAGGTAAATACCGTGTTTTCATCTGAAAGCACCTGTATGCTTCCCCCGTGCAATCGCATGATTTGTTTGGAAAGACTTAGCCCGATACCTGTTCCGGAATTTTTTGTAGTGAAGAAGGGAACAAAAATTTCATTTAACAATTCAGGAGGGATTCCTACTCCATTATCCCAGACCTGTATAAACTTCTTGTTCATTTCGTTGATACCACAAATGAATTTTATCCTTCCATTCTCCTGACCTTCCAAGGATTGTTTGGCATTCTTGCCCAGATTTAGCAACACTTGCGATATTTGTTGGGAATCAATATATAGCTCCAGTTCTTTCGGGTGGACCCCAATTTCTATTTTCACCGGATTTTCATCCGTCTGTTCCTCTAACAAAAGCTTTACCCTTTCCAAAAGTTTTTTGGCGGAAACAAGCTCTTTTTCTGGCTCTGGTACACTAAGGAATTTACGGTAGGATTGAACAAAACTCATAAGGTCATTCCCTTGGTCCTTGATTACCTCCAATCCTTTTGCCGTATTTTTTATTTGGTCTTTGCTAAATTCGGTAGGATGGGTATTGGAACTTCCCTTCTTGAAATACTTAAGGATGGATTCCGAAATTGAGGTGATAGGAGTAATGGTGTTCATGATTTCGTGGGTGAGAACCCGAATCAGTTTTACCCAAGAATCCGTTTCCTTTTCGTCCAATTCCCGATGTATATCGTGCACCACAACCAATAATAAATCTTGTCCTTCAATGGTCAATGGGGTACATTTAATACTTAAATCCTGTTTTCCCCGTTCATTTCCAAGTTGATAGATTCTATTTTCAAAGGGTTCTAATTTTTGAAAGAGCTGGTATAGCTCTTGGTCTACCTGGTTCAACTGTTTTATATGGTTCAATGGCCTGTAGTTGAGCAGCTCTTGCACCGTTGGGTTGGCAAAAAGGATATGCCCCTTTGGATTTATGGTGAAAATTCCAATATCCGCTTGCCTGAGTATTTCCTGATAGTATTGCTCTTGGGCCTGCTTCTTTAGATGGATATCCTGTATCATGTTATTGAGCATGTTCAAACTATGATTAAGCTCTTCCAGGGATTTTACGCTCAATTTCTCCGGAAACCTCAGTGTGAAATCTTCATTTTTGATGGCATCAAAGAAATAGGCTATTTTTCGATTGGTCTGGTTTACGTAATTGATCAAGGCCGAAGTTTGGGCTATTATAATCAAAATGCCAATACCGCAGCCTACATAACTCTCCTTGAAAAAGAGATATGTAGAGATTACAACGGTAAGGACTATAAAGACAATCCTTAAAACCAACTGAAGATATATATTACGGCTGACCATTTTATTTGGAGGATTTTTTAAGCTTGTTATATAGCGTCTGCCTTGAAATTCCCAATTGTTCGGCTGCGGCACTATAATTACCATCATGCTTGTTCAAGGCGTTGGTAATCATGAGCAGTTCCATTTCCTCTAAAGTGCTGGGAACATTTTCCATGCTAATGGAATTTTTGGGTTCCAATAAAAAATCATCAGGCTTTAAAACATTACCTTCGCTCAAGATGACGGCCCTCTCCATGGTATGAAGCAATTCGCGTACATTTCCGGGCCAAGCATAGGACATCAATTTTTCTTGGGCCTGTTGGTTTATTCGCAGCCCCTGTTTTCCGTACTTGCTGATGAATTTGTTCAAATAGAAATCGGCCAATACCAGTATATCGTTCTCTCGTTCCCTTAGAGGTGGTACTTCTACCCGAATAGTATTTATGCGGTACAGGAGATCTTCGCGAAACAAGCCATCAGAAACCATTTTATCCAAATTACAATTGGTCGCACATATAAGCCTGATATCAATGGGAATGGGTTTGTTGGAACCGACTCTTACAATAACCCGGTTTTGTATGGCGGATAATAATTTGGCTTGCATTTGCAATGAAAGATTGCCTATTTCATCCAGGAATAAGGTCCCTCCATTGGCCGCTTCAAATTTTCCGGCCCTATCTTCCTTTGCATCTGTAAAAGAACCTTTAACGTGTCCAAATAATTCGCTTTCAAATAAGTTTTCCGAAATGGAACCCATGTCCACAGAAATAAAAACCTCATTTTGCCTTGCGGATAATTTATGCAACTCCCTTGCTATAAGCTCTTTACCGGTTCCATTTTCACCGGTAACCAATACGTTCACATCGGTTTTGGCTACCTTTCGTACCAGGGATAACACCCTGTTCAGGGCCTTGGAATTCCCAATGATGTAGTTGGAATTTTGGTTGATTACCTGTTTAAGGTTTGTTTCCTTCTCTTTAAGTTGTACTACTTCTTTTTGTGTTTTTCTAAGCTCATAGGCAGATTTTACGGTAGTCAATAACCGTTCATTGTTCCAAGGCTTTAGGATAAAGTCGGATGCCCCTTCCTTTAAAGCTTCTACGGCAAGGTTTATTGCGCCGTATGCGGTCATCATGATTACAGAAATGTGGGGGGCTTTTTTCTTTATTTCCCGAAGCCAGTAAAGTCCTTCATTTCCGGTATTTACACCAGCGGAAAAGTTCATGTCCAACAAAATGATGTCCAACGAATTGAAATTTGGAAAGGACGTGATTTGATTGGGGTTTGAGATGGTCTGCACGCTCTTATACTCGAATTGCAATAGTATTTCCAAAGCACTTAAAACACTCTTATTGTCATCAATGACCAATATTTTTGCATCCACCATAATTGGGAATAATTTGTGGGTTGATACGGATAAAACTACAAATAGAGGAGATTGGTTTATAGTAAGTGTCAAAATATTTTACAATATCTGTACAACTATTTTACAGTACATTATTATTTTACACCATACCAAAATTTTAATGTATTGAAAATCAATTTTTTGTATTTGTGGCATGTAAATAGTATGTTTTTTGGCATAGCAAAAAAAGTATGATACATTTTCTAAGATTATTACTAATTATCTTTTTATTATGGAGTACGTCCCTAATGGCGCAAAAGTCATGGACCTTGGATGAATGCATCTCCTATGCCTTGGAAAATAACTTACAATTGAACGATTTTGAATATACCAATCTTTCAAATAAGGAGACGTATCGACAGTCTGTACGTAACTTGTTGCCGGTTTTGAACGCCAATTCAGATTATACCATTAATTCAGGTAGGGCCGAAGACCCCAATACGGGTACCTTTGTGGTTCAGGATTTCTTTTCCAATAGCTATTCGTTGCAGTCCAACATCGATTTGTTCAGGGGTTTTCAAAAAATAAATTCCATTAAGGCGTCCAAGTTATTGTACAGTGCCACTAAAGAAGAGGTGTTGCAACAAAAGTATCTTTTGGCCTTTAGGGTAATGCAGGCATTTAACAACATCCAATTTTTTGAGGGCTTGGTAGCCATTGCCAATGAGCAAGTAGATGTTTCCAAAACCAATTATAAACTGGTGGAGAAGCAGATTGAACTGGGATTGATGGCGGGTGCCGATTTGTACGAGGCACAATCCCTTTTATTGGCCGATGAGCTAAACCTAACCCAGTCAGAAAACCAATTGGCTGCGGCCAAGTTAACCCTGATACAGGAAATGAACCTAGAGAATACTTCAGACATTCAAATTATCACGGATATGGGCCACAAGGCAGAAGCCCAAGTTTTAGGGATCATGGAATCTGATTCCGTATACGAGAAGGCTAGGGATTTTTTGCCTTTGATAAAGGCTCAGGAACTACGGGCACAAGCCGCTAAGAAACAGGTGGGCGTTGCCCGTGGAAACCTATATCCGTCGTTGAGCCTTTTCGCGGGTATTGGTACAGGTTACTTTGAAACCTTTCAGGATTCCCTGGGCAATACCTTCCCTTTTCGTCAACAGTTCAGGGACAATACGTCTAGGTTTTACGGTATCAGTCTTAGTGTTCCCATAAGTAATGGATGGTCTGCAAGATCAAGGGTGAAACAGGCCAAAATTGAAAGGTTACGTCAAGAAAACAATTTGGAAGTTCAGGAGCAAGTGCTTTTCCAGACCATTCAACAGTTGGTTCAGGAATACAATTCACTATTGGTGGAAAAGGAACAGAGTCGGCAAAATATGGAAGCACAGCGATTGTCCTTTACCATTGCCCAAAAACGGTACGAGAAAGGCATGATTAACGCCATAGAACTGTTCACCGCAAAAAACCTGTTCGCCAGTGCGCAAAATGAGAATTTGCAAGTAAGGCTAAGATCAGAAATCAATAAAAGCACTTTAGATTTTTATAGGGGACTTCCCGTATTTAACATTAACTAGAATTAGATTAGAGAATAGCATGGATATTAAATTAGAAAAGAAAAAAGGATTGCGACCCAAACACTACGGGTATATAGCTTTGGGGTTATTGTTGTTATTTGTGGGGTATCAATTGCTTTTTGCCAGTTCTATTTCCACATTTAGAACAGAAAAGGATAAACTTTCCATTGCAGAAGTGTCCCAGGGCAAGTTTGATGATTACATCACTATAAACGGGAATGTAGCACCGATCACCACCATTTATATGGATGCTTATGAAGGTGGAAGGGTTACCGAAAAATTGATCGAGGAAGGTGCCATGGTCAAAAAGGGGGACATTATCCTAAAACTGGAAAACATGAACCTGTACGAGCAGATTTTGGCCAGCGAAAGTAATTTGGCACTAAAACAAAATGACCTTCGTTCTACAAAACTGACCTTTGATTCTCGCCAAGTGGAGGGTAGGCGGTCCTTGGCCACTGCGAGTACGGACCTTCAGCGCTTAAAGCGAAATTATGAACAGAATAAGGCCCTATATGACGAGGAACTTATTTCCCAGGAAGCCTACCTCACCTCAAAGGAGAACTATGAGCTGTCCCAAAAGCAATATGAAATAATCAAGCTTCAGACAGAGAACGATGATGAGTTACGAGAAACGTCCCTGACGGGTTTGGATAATGATTTGGCAAGAATGCAGAAAACTTTGGGGATGGTCTACCAAAGATTGGACCACTTAAATGTTAGAGCCCCCGCAGATGGCCAATTGGGCTTTTTGGATGCCGAAATTGGGCAGAATATTTCCCAAGGACAACGAATAGGTCAAATAAATGTGCTAACGGATTATAAGATTGAAGCGGATATAGACGAGCATTACATTGACCGTGTGAAAAGGGATTTGAACGCTGTACTTGAGCGTAACGGAAATGAATTTCCCTTACGGGTTAGAAAAGTGTATCCTGAAGTCCGCAATGGAAGGTTTCGGGTAGATTTGGTCTTTACGGAAGAAAAACCGGAAACAATACGTACTGGTCAAAGCTACAACATACGATTACAATTGGGAGAATCCAATGACGCTTTGTTAATACCAAAAGGAAGCTTTTTCCAAAGTACAGGAGGACAATGGATTTTTGTAGTAGGTAAAAACGGGGAAGAAGCGTTAAAAAGGCCTATCAGAATTGGGAAACAAAACTCAAGATTCTATGAAGTGCTTGAAGGATTGGATGCAGGTGAAAAAGTAATCACCAGCAACTATGACAGTTTTGGGGAAGCAGAAAGAATCGTACTAAAATAAATTAGAAAGTGTCACATCAAGCGCAGTCGTGGTGTCTTTATAACAATCAATAAAATCAAAAAAAGATGATGATAACTATTACGAATTTAAAAAAGAGCTTTCGTACCGAGGAAGTGGAAACCTTAGCATTGAATAACGTGAACCTTAAAGTAGAGGACGGCGAATTTGTTGCCATCATGGGGCCTTCGGGTTGCGGCAAATCCACCTTGTTGAACATTATAGGCATGTTGGACAACCCTACCGATGGAAGTTACAATTTTGCGGGCCATGAAGTAGGTGGGCTAAAGGAAAGCCAGCGTACCCAATTGCGAAAAGGTAACCTTGGTTTTGTATTCCAAAGCTTTAACCTGATCGATGAACTAACGGTTTATGAAAATGTGGAACTACCCCTCATCTATCTAAAAATGGGGAAGAGTGAACGTAAGGAAAAGGTAATGAAAGTGCTGGAGCGTATGAAAATTGCGCATCGTGAAAAACACTTTCCACAGCAATTGTCCGGTGGACAACAACAACGTGTGGCCATTTCCCGTGCCGTAGTAACCAATCCAAAATTGATATTGGCGGATGAGCCCACAGGTAACTTGGATTCCAAAAACGGTATCGAGGTCATGAATTTGCTAACAGAGCTGAACCAAGAAGGAACGACCATAGTCATGGTTACCCACTCGGACAGAGATTCCCATTATGCGCATAGGGTAGTTAACTTATTCGATGGACAAATCGTTACTGAAAGCCAGAACCGAGCAATTGGGGCCATGATTTAAAAAGGAGTTTATTCACTAGCCCTGATCGAGCTTGTGCTGACCCAAGTCGAAGCAAAGGGTCAATCAAAAACAATCAAAAACAATTAAAAAACGAACGGTCATGAAAATTTTCAAAAGTAAGATTCCATTTTTTAAAACAATCTCAGTTGCATTCACTTTTTTATTCGCAATTACATCGGTTTCTGCCCAGTTAGAAAAAGTAGTGGACCCTTTTGAAAAGGTGATCGTAAGCCCACATATTGAAGTGACCTTTGTAGAAGGTACTACTGAAATGGTGGAAGTACATGCTAGCACCCAACCGCTTTCAAAATTGAATATTGAAGTTATTGGCAAAACCCTTAGACTGTACCTAGATGGCGCCAAGACCTACACGGAAAGTAAAGACATAGAGGGAGATAATTATGATTACAAAGTTCCAATCTATAACGGCACAGTGGTCAAGGCCACGGTTACTTATAAAAACCTGGAAGAATTGTCTTTGCGTGGGGAGGAAAAATTCATTTGTAAAAGTACAATCGACCAAAATGATTTTACCCTTAAAATCTTTGGCGAATCTCAAGTGTATTTTAACGAAGTCAAATTAGGTGATTTGTCCACGACCATTTATGGAGAAAGTTTTCTTGAACTTAAGGAAGGTAGTATTGACAGCCAAAAAATTACCGCATATGGAGAATCCAAGGTAAATACTTTGAATGTTCATTGCAACAAGGCAAAAATAACGGCCTATGGCGAAGGTAGTTATCGACTATCGGTAAAGGACAAGCTAAAAGTCACGGCATTTGGCGAAGCTACCATTTCCTATGAAGGTTCGCCCGAAGTTAAAAAGGGAATCGTTATTGGCGAGGCCACCATCCAAAAAATGAATTAGACCATGTTTAAGAACCATCTAAAAATCGCTTGGAGGAATCTTTGGAAAAAAAAGGATTATGGCCTACTTAATATTTTTGGGTTGTCCATTGGGATTACTTGTGCCTGTATCATTTTGCTATGGGTAGAGGATGAACTCAACTATGACACCTATATAAGCAAACAGGATCAAATATATTACTTGCCTACAAATCAGAAATACGATGGGGAATGGCGAACGTTTTTCGAAGCTACACCTGGACCCTTGGCAGAGAATCTTAAAAACGAAGTTCCCGGTATCGTTCGTGCGGCCCGCACCAAATCGGACAATCTATTGTTTCAGGTAGGGGACCACTCGTTCACAAAAAACGGCAGATACGTAGACCCCGATTTTCTGGAAATGTTCGATTTCCATTTTTTAGAAGGGGGTAAGGCTGTAGATTTTCATAGTACCGATATAATTTTGATTTCTGAAAGCCTGGCAAAAAACCTATTCGGTGAAAGTCAAGCGGCACACAATAAAACTGTAAGGATAAATAACCAATCAACTTATACCATAGCTGGGATATATAAAGACTTGCCCAAGAATGTAACTTACACATACGATTGGGTCGCTCCGTTTGAAATTTTTGCCCAGGGAAAAGCATGGATAAAGGAATATGGTTCCAACTTCGCTGACACTTTTGTAGAACTTTCTCCCCAAGCCAACTTTGATGAGGTCAATAGGAAGGTAAAGGAACTCCTACCTGCCAAAACCGAAGACGATGAAATCTACGCCTTTTTACATCCATTAAAGGATTGGCACTTAAGGTCAACTTTTGAAGGAGGTATAAACGTTGGCGGGCAAATAGTATATGTAAAACTTTTTAGTCTAATTGCTTTGGTGATTTTACTGGTGGCCTGTATCAACTTCATGAATTTGGCAACTGCGCGAAGTGAAAAAAGAGCAGGTGAAGTGGGTGTAAGAAAGGTTTTGGGCTCCAGTAGGCAAGGATTATTGTCCCAATTTATGACCGAAGCTTTGCTGGCTTCTTTCTTTGCTTCCTTTTTGGGCATTTTGCTGATTAAGCTAGTTTTGCCCTATTTTAATACCATTATTGGAAAGTCCCTCACCATAAGTTTTTTCGACCCCAAACATTGGATGGTTTTTCTGGCTATAGTCCTTATTTGTGGAATTGTGGCCGGATTGTATCCCGCTGTTTACCTGTCATCCTTCAAACCTGTTTCAGTCTTGAAGGGAACAATTAAGACCTCTGGAGGTGCAAAGGCAATCCGTAAGGGGTTGGTGGCTGCCCAGTTTGTGGTTTCCATTGTCTTTATCATAAGCACATTGATTGTTTATCAGCAAGTACAACATGTAAAGTCTAGAAATCTTGGTTACGACAAAGACAATGTAGTAAGAATACCTGTGAATGGGGATATTATAAAAAATCTAAATCCTATAGAAGAAGATATGATTGCCACTGGCAATATTGAAAATATTGGGGTTAGTAACTCTACAATTTTATCAGGGGGAAATAATACCTCTGGGCTATCCTGGCAAGGCGGTGTGAATACAGAGGGGGTTTTGGTCTCTATACGGCAAATAAGTACCAATTTTTTCAATACCATGGGAATGCAATTGGTGGAAGGAAGAGGATTTAGCGATAACCCAGCTCAAGATAGTACCAATATAATAGTTTCGGAGTCCTTTGCGAAACTCATGGGTCCCGGCAGTGCCATTGGAAAAACGGTGGAAAATGATTATCCGGTAATTGGGGTGGTAAAGGATTATTTATATGATGATATGTATGGTTCCGGTGACCCTGTAATTTTCTTTAACGACCCTTCTGAGGCTCGATATCTTTACGTTAAAACAAAAAATGGAGTGCCTACCGAGCGGGCACTTGCCTCTGTAGAAGGAGTTTTGAAAACACACAATCCTGCATTTCCTTTTGAATATGAATTTGTGGATGACGCCTATGAAGCCAAGTTTAATAAGGAAAGGCTTATTGGAAATCTTTCAAAGGTTTTTGCACTTATCGCAATTGCCATTTCATGTCTTGGTCTTTTTGGATTGTCCGCCTTTACTACGGATCAGCGTAGAAAGGAGATTGGTGTCAGAAAAGTATTGGGTTCAAGTATATCAGGGATTGTGGGCCTTTTATCAAAGGACTTTTTAAAGCTTGTGGTCTTAGCATTTATTCTAGCGGTACCCATCGCTTGGTATCTTATGAAGAATTGGCTGGAAGGCTTTGCATACAGAATATCAATAAATATATGGGTGTTTATAATTGCGGGATTTGCCGCTGTTACCATCGCACTTTTAACTATAAGTATTCAAGCATTTAATGCCGCTACGTCGAATCCCGTCAAAAGCCTACGAACGGAGTAGCACAATACAATATCGTTTTCCGATTTAAATGTATTGATTATAAATAGATAATAGTGCTTTTTTAAGAAGCTGCCTGTAAATAAACTGTACACTTTCTGTCAAAAAAATTTACACCCTTAAAAAGAAAAATTATTCAAGTGCCTGTAAAACAAATGATTGTCTAATTGGCACGGAATTGGACACAACATTATATGATCCATTACGTCAACCTGTACCGAGGTAGTGGAAGCATCAATCAAAAAATCGTCGATCATGTTTAAAAATCACATCAAAATCGCTTGGAGGAGTTTAAAAAAGCAACCATTTTTTACCTTCCTCAACACCTTCGGACTTGCCATTGGTATGGCAGGAGCCCTACTTATTTCATTATATATCTATGATGAATTGACCTATGATACCATGTTTAAGGATGCAGACCGAATCTATAGGATTAATGCGGATATTAAATTTGGAGGCGATGCCCGAAAGTATGCCGTAAGTCCTGCACCAATGGCAGATGCCTTACAAAGTGATTTTTCTGAAATTGAAGTGGTTACCAGGTTTAGGACTCGGGGTAGTGCTTTGGTCAGGAAAGCAGATGCTGAAGCCAACGTCAAGGAGGAGCAAACTACTTTTGTGGATGCCACTTTTTTTGAAATGTTCGGGATTGAGCTGTTGGCTGGTGACCCAACTACGGCCTTAAAGAATCCAAACTCAATCGTAATGACAAGGACTGCTGCAGAAAAGCACTTTGGAGTGACCAATGCGGTGGGTCAAGATTTAATATTGAACAATGAAGAGCCATTTACGGTTACAGGGGTAATTGAAGATTTACCCAATAACTCTTTTCTTAGGGACTACAGTTTGTTCGAGGCTATGGCAGGCAACGAGGATGCTCAGACCGTAAATTGGGGAAGTAATAACTATCAAACCTTTTTCAAACTAATTCCCTCTGCAGATGTGGAGAGTATAAAAGAACCGTTGCAAGGATTCTTGGGTAAATATCTAATTCCATGGGCCCAAAGTTTTATGCCTGGTATTACCGAAGAACAATTTGCTGCTGCTGGAAACTATTTGAATTACAGTACGATCCTTTTGACCGATATTCATTTAAGCTCCAATTTGGTTGCCGAAATGAGTTCTAACAATGATATGCAGAGTATTTATATTCTGTCCTTTATCGCTGTTTTTCTAGTGGTTTTGGCCTCTGTTAATTTCATGAATCTTTCCACGGCACAATCCTTGAAACGGGCCAAGGAGGTTGGTGTCCGTAAAACCTTAGGCTCCAATAAAAGGGATTTGGTAAGGCAGTTTCTGGTAGAGTCTGGTCTAATATCTTTTATATCGTTGCTTTTGGCACTGGTTTTGGCCGTATCGGCCCTACCCTTTTTTAATGAGCTGGCGGACAAGGACATTTCACTTCCGTTTCTAAGTCCTTTCTTTTGGTTGATTCTTTTTGGAGGGGTTATTGTACTTGGATTATTTTCAGGAAGTTACCCGGCATTTTTTATGTCAAGGTTTATTCCCGTGAACGTGTTAAAGGGAGGTGGACAAAGTAGTGTAGGGGGTGGAAAAATAAGGAACTCTCTAGTGGTCTTTCAGTTTGCCATATCGGTGTTTTTGATTATCAGTACTTTGGTGGTGTATCAGCAATTGAAATATATACAGAGCAAAGATCTTGGGTTTTCTAAAGATCAGGTACTAGTAGTGAACGATGTCTACACTGCGGGTAGCAAGGCCAACTCGTTCAAGGAACAGGTAAAGCAATTAAGCTTTGTTAAAAACGCCACATTGAGTAGTTTTTTTCCAACGCCTTCCAGTCGGAGTGATAGTACTTTCGTTCCTGAAGAAGGGCTAACAGATCAGGAAAATGCGGTAAGTATGCAAACTTGGGGCGTGGATTATGATTATGTGCCTACCATGGGATTCGAATTTGTTACTGGTCGTAATTTCGATGAAAATTTCGGCAATGATTCAACGGCGATCATAGTCAATGAAACTGCTGTAAAAGTAATGAAACTAACCCCCGAGACTGCCTTGGGGGAAAGATATTCACCTGACTTCAATGCTGAAAACCCCGAGTTCTTTACCATCATAGGAGTGGTTAAGGATTTCCACTTTGAAACCATGAAGGAGGAAATAGATGCATTAAGTCTAAGATTGGCGAACAACGCTTATGCCATGGCTATCAAAATTGAAGCTGGAAACTTTGAAAATGCGGTTTCAAAAATCGAGAATGTATGGAACAATATTGTTCCGGGAGAACCCTTTAACTACTATTTCATGGACGACTCCTTCAACGACTCCTACCAGAGTGAGCGTAGATTGGGAAATATTTTTGTCATATTCACTGTACTGTCCATCTTCATTGCTTGTTTGGGATTATTTGGATTAGCTGCCTTCAATGCCGAAAAGCGTGTTAAGGAAATAGGTGTACGCAAAGTGCTTGGAGCGAGTGTGATGCAAATTTCGGTAAAACTCACCATGGATTTTTTAAAGTTGGTGGGCGTGGCCATTTTAATTTCTTTGCCACTAGGATGGTATGCCACGAACAAGTGGTTAGAGGATTTCTCCTATAAAATTGATATTCCATGGTGGGTGTTCGCTCTAGCGGCCTTTTTGGCCATAACCGTTGCGGTCATTACCGTGAGCTATCAAAGTATCAAGGCTTCCATTGTGAACCCAGTTAAGAGCTTAAGAACCGAATAGGGCCTAACCCCTATGCGTATAGCTATCAGGACCACCGCAAGCAGAGGGTGCTTGGATACAACAGAATGTGAAAGGTTATTTCCAATCTATTCAAAGGATGGTGTGCGAAATCCAAAAGGAATGAAAAATAAAAATCTATCTTATTCAGCTGCCTTCCCCTTGGGGAGGGGCTAAAACGAATTAAATAATGCTCAAGAACTATTTAAAAATAGCCTGGAGAAACTTAATTAGAAACACAAGTTTTTCTCTATTGAATATCCTTGGATTATCCATTGGCCTGGCCATGACTACATTGATTGTTCTATGGATAAACTATGAGTTGGGGTTTGATAGATTTCATGAAAAAATAGATCGCATATACGAGGTGAACAACCAATATATGGTAGATGGCGAAATCTGGACATGGAATTCTACCCCAAAAGCTATGGGACCTGCCATAAAGAACGACTATCCTGAAGTAGAGAAAGAAACCCGGTATTTTTATGACAATACCTTCCTGTTCGCTTGGAACGACCAAAAGATAAAGGCAACCGGAACCATGGTAGACCCGGATTTTTTGGATATGTTCTCATTTCCGTTGATTCAGGGTGATCTAAACACCGTTTTGAGCGATGTTAATTCGGTGCTTGTAACAGAGTCCTTGGCGAAAAAGATTTTTGGAAACCAGGACCCTATGGGTAAAATGGTGAAAATTGATAACCGGGATACTTTTAAGGTGACTGGAATATTAAAGGATATACCGCCAAATACACAGTTTACATTTGAGTTTTTAATTCCATGGTCCTATTTGACCCAAAAAGGCTGGGACGATGAAAACTGGGGGAATAATTCGGTAGCCACCTATGTTCTTTTAAAGGAAAATACAGATATCGACACTTTTTCGGAGAAGATAGCTACGCTGCGGAAGAATTATGACAAGGATACCCCCGATATGAAAACACTGTTATACCCGTATTCCCGTATGTACCTATATGGGGAATTTGAAAATGGTGTGGAAAAGGGAGGCAGGATTGATCTGATACGAATGTTCGGGCTTATTGCCATAATAATTTTGATTATTGCCTGCATCAATTTTATGAACCTTAGCACGGCACGTAGTGAAAAGAGATCCAAGGAAGTTGGTGTACGTAAGGTATTGGGTGCTCCTAGAAAGCTGTTGATTGGGCAATTTATAGGAGAATCTGTACTTATTACCTTCATTTCCGCAACTTTTGCAGTCATTATCGTATTGTTATTGCTTCCCTCTTTTAACGATTTGGTGGAGAGGCCTCTTTCTTTAGATTTGACAAGTATCGGTTTTTGGATCTTGGCTACAGCGGTTACTATTTTCACGGGATTGTTGGCCGGTAGTTATCCGGCCCTATATCTATCGGGATTCAAACCATCATCGGTATTAAGGGGTACTTTTAAAAAAGTGGATGCGATGGTTACACCAAGAAAAGTGTTGGTCATTCTTCAATTTTCGGTAGCTATAGTACTTATAACCGCTTCCCTGATAATTACTCAGCAGCTTCATAAAGTTCAAAATAGACAATTGGCATACGCTAAGAACAACCTGATCTATAGCTCTCTTGAAGGTGATATGGAGAAGAATTATGATTTGATAAAGACCGAATTACTTGAATCCGGGGCCTTTACAGCGGTAACCAAGACCAATTCACCTATTACTGAGAGTTGGAGCAATACTTGGGGTTTTGAGTGGGAGGGTAAAAATGAGCAGGATAAGACCATTGTTCATAGACTGATTTCAGATGATGATGTTGTAAATACGATGGGACTCGAACTTATAGAAGGGAGGGATTTTGATCTTCAAAAATATCCAACAGATTCTACCGCAGCAATTTTAAATCAATCTGCCTTGGAATTAATGGGCTTTGAAGACCCTATTGGTAAGAAAATAAAGGACAATGGAATAGATTGGCATATTATAGGGGTGGTGAAGGACTTTGTTTACAATTCTCCCTTCCAAAAAATAGAACCTATGGTTATAGAAGGTGCCAAAGGATGGTTCAATGTCATTCATATGAGAATGAACCCAGAGGTGAACACGGCCCAAAATTTGGCCGTGGCCGAACGGATTTTTAATAAATACAATCCGGAATATCCCTTTAATTATGAATTTGTGGACGCCGCTTATGCCAAAAAGTTCAATGACCATCGCACCACTGGGAAACTAGCCAATATATTTACGCTTTTGACCATTTTTATCTCCTGCCTGGGCTTGTTCGGTTTGGCAAGTTATGTTGCGGAAAATAGGATCAAGGAAATTGGGGTGCGAAAAGTCCTTGGTGCTTCCGTGAGAACCATTACAGGCCTACTTTCAAAGGATTTTTTGAAGTTGGTTTTTATTTCCATTCTTATTGCCATACCGGTTTCTTGGTATTTTATGAGCAATTGGCTGGAAGAATTTGCCTTCAGAATAGATATATCATGGTGGGTTTACCTCATATCCGGAGGGTTGACCCTGATAGTTGCCTTTGTTACCGTTAGTTTTCAAGCAATCAAAGCCGCAAGAGCAAATCCAATAAAAAGTTTACGAACAGAATAAAATTAAAACAATGATACATACAAGCCTAAAGATAGCCCTTAGGGGATTTATCAGAAATAAATTTTTTACGGCAATTAATCTTTTTAGCTTGGTAGCAGGGTTGTTCGTTGTTTTTATCGCCATAAGCTATTTGGAATATGAGTATAGTTACGATAAGTATCACAAGAATTCCGAAAATATTTATAGGCTTGGGCGCACCACACGTTCCCAAGATTATAGTATTGTAGGGTTTGAAAGATGGAACGAGTCCACAGCTGACGAACAGTTAAATACCATTAAGGGTTTAAAAAATATTCCTGGCGTGAAAACAGCGGCCCAGTTTATTACTTCGGAAAACTTGGAGTATATAGAAATGAATGAAAAGAGGATTCAGGAAAAAGGGTTTTTAACAACCAACACCCCATCAGAATTTGTTAACCTATTTTCGTGGAAAACTTTGGAAGGGAACTTGGATGACTTCGGCCAAAACCTGAACAAAGTTATTTTGACGGCTACTACGGCAAGAAAACTAGTTGGGGATAATTCAGACGATTTTTCTAAAATTATTGACCAAAACCTAAATATTATGGGAGACAATTATAGCGTTTCTGCCATAATTGAAGATGTTCCCAGCAACTCCCATTTTGATTTCTCCATAGCCATCAATAAACCGAGGATTGATTATTGGGGGAGTAGAATCTATTTGGGACTAGCTGAAAATGTAAATTATCTCGATATATCCGAAAAAATCAATGCTGCGGTGGGGACCTTTAATCCTACTTTGGTAAATGATCCCTATTATAAAAAACACTTTTTACAACCTATAGAGGATATTCATTTAAAATCGAATATTCTTTATGAATTAAAAACGCCGGGGAATTACTCGTTTATAACCTTGATTACCGGTTTTGCCCTGTTTATTCTTTTGATCACCTTGTTCAATTATGCAAATTTTACTTTGGCGACGAAGTCAAAACAGGGAAAGTCTATCGGTATTAAAAAAGCCATGGGAGCCAAGAACAGTTCGGTCGCATTTCAATTTATGCTCGAGGGGGTTGTATTGGCATTAATATCCTTACCGCTTTTGGCGATTTTGATGCATTTAGTGGTTCCCTACTTTAACGATTTGATGGGTGTGGAGATCAGTGAAAATTTCTTAAACAACCCCGAAATCTTGGTGATGATGGTCGCCCTGGCCGTAATTTTAGGGCTATTGGCGAGTATTGCCCCTGCCATTTTGTTCTCCAACAAAAAGACGTTGAGCCTGTTCAAGGAAAATTTAAAGGACAATAGGTTCGAACATTTTTCAATTCGGAAGTATTTGGTCATAAGTCAGTTTGCCATTCTCATTATCATTATTTCTGTTTCTTATTTCGTGAACGGACAGATGAATTATATTCAAGACAAGGACCTGGGTTTCAACAGGGAGGGTATATTATATACCTATTCCTCTGGGGAGAAACTAGACGCTTTCCAAGAAAAATTGCGTCAGATACCAGAGATAGAATATGTGGGTAATGGATCTAATCTAGGTATTGAAACCTATAATCAGGGTACTTATCAATTACAAGGGGTAGATGTCATTTTTGATGATGCCAATCAATTGTATTTAGACTATGAGGCCGTTAAGGCCTATGGTATTGAAACCACCCTGAACGTCGAAGCCCCATTAGAAAGAACTACGATTATAAATAGAACTGCGGCAGAAAAATTTGCCAAAGCTAAAAATGTTTCACCAGAGGAATTAATTGGGACCGTGGTCATTACGGAACCCGAATATATTTCGGAAGATGGCCAAGTGGGGTTTCCTTTCACCATTGGAGGTATATTTGAGGATATCAATCTCTTTTCTTTGAAAGAGGAAGTCACCCCTTATTTTATCACACTTTCCCCAGCGGTACGAATGAACGGTAGGAGCATTATATCTTTTGACCCAAAACAAAGAGCCGAAGTTGTAAGCAAGATCAACCAAGTATATGAAAGCCTGAACGAGCCTTTTCCTTTGGAAGTCAATTTCTTAAGTGATAATCTTGCCGGACTCTACAAACAAGAACAACAGGCTCTTGAATTGATTTTCCATTTAAATATTTTGGCGATTCTTCTATCCGCTATAGGTATTGTAGGGATAACGATTTTCTTGGTTCTTGCTAGGAGAAGGGAAATTGGCATTCGTAAGGTTTTGGGTGCTTCAGACGGTCATATTATCAAAACAACGGTAAAGGAATACATTTTTTTTAGCGTGATTGCCTTGTTGATAGGATGGCCAATTGCCTACTACGGAAGTAATAAGTGGTTGGACGGATTTGCCTATAGGATCGAAATACGGCAGTATGTCTTTTTAATTGTTGGCTTGCTGGTTTTTGTTGGAACCTCAGTTCTTGTTGGAATAGTTGCTCTTAATGCTGCGCAAAAAAATCCTGTAAAAAGTTTACGCACGGAGTGACACAATTATAAAAAAAGATAGTCTTTATTAAAACATCAACCTGTGCTGAGCGTAGTCGCAGCATCAAAAAATTCATCAATCATGTTTAAAAACTATCTGAAAATTGCTTGGAGAAACCTTCTAAAAAACAAAGGTTATACTTTAATCAATGTTGGTGGACTGGCATTGGGAATGGCCGTCACCTTGATTATTGGCCTTTGGATACAGGACGAACTTTCCTATAATAGCTATTTTAAGAATAAGGAAAAAATCGCGCAGATTTTTCAGTCCCAAACCTTCAATGGAGAAACTGGAACGGGGCCAGCTATACCTAGACCTCTTGAAAAGGCCCTGAGGGATGGTTATAGTGACAATTTTGAGCATTTGATCATGTGTTCATGGACCAATGACCATTACCTTAAATATGGGGAGAAGAGTATTTCCAGACCGGGCAATTATATGCAGCGTGTAGGTCCGGAACTTTTTAATCTGGAAATCATAAAAGGGGAAAGGGACGGATTAAGGGAAATCAATTCCATTATGTTATCGGAATCCACCGCCAATGCGCTTTTTGGCAGTGAAGACCCTATTGGAAAAACCATCAAAGTGAGCAACGAGCATGATATGAACGTTAGTGCCGTTTACAAGGATATTCCCTTTAACAACTCTTTCAACGATACCGAATTTATCATTCCTTGGGAAAAGTACTTGGCGAATAATGAATGGATACGAAATGCGGAGGACCAATGGGGTAACAATTCTTTTCAAATGTTCGTACAAATTGTGGATAATACCACCATGGCGGGTGTTACAAATAAAATAAAGGATGTAAAAAAGACCTTGAATGAGAATAGCGCGGAGTTCAATCCACAAATTTTTCTATTTCCCATGGAGGATTGGCATCTTAGGGGCAGTTTTGAAAATGGAAAACAAGTAGGAGGCCGCATCAAATATGTTTGGCTTTTTGGCATTATTGGGGCATTTGTATTACTATTGGCCTGCATCAACTTTATGAACCTGAGTACCGCACGTTCTGAGAAAAGGGCCAAGGAGGTAGGTATTCGTAAATCCATCGGCTCTCAGAAGGGTCAGTTGGTCTATCAGTTTTTAAGTGAGTCTTTTTTGGTGGTCCTTTTCGCATTTGTTTTGGCTTTGGTCATGGTACTTCTTTCATTGAACGGTTTTAATGAACTGTCTAGAAAGGAAATCTCCTTTCCTTGGGCCAATGGCAAGTTTTGGCTGGTGTCTCTTGGGTTTATCTTGTTCACTTCCTTATTGGCGGGAAGTTATCCTGCGCTATATCTATCGTCCTTTAGACCTGTAGATGTTCTAAAGGGTTCATTTAAGGCCGGCAAGTACGCAGGTCTTCCTAGAAAGATATTGGTGGTATTACAATTTACGGTTTCCGTGGCTTTTATCATTGGCACCGTTATCGTAATGCAGCAGATCAACTATGCAAAAAACCGACCGGTAGGCTATGATAAGGAAGGGCTTATCCAGATTCCAACGTTCAGTCAAGATTTTGAGGGAAAATATGATTTAATGCGAAGCGAGTTTATAGGTTCTGGAGCAGTGGTAGAAATGTCCACTTCCAGTAGTCCCACAACGCAGATTTGGTCCAATAGAAGTGGATTTACCTGGGAGGGAAAACCGGAAGGTTTTCAGGAAGATTTGGCCTGGACCGAGGTTTCACCGGAATATGCCAAGTCGCTCAACTTAAAAATAGTGGAGGGCAGGGATTTTTCAAGGGAGTATGCCACGGATTCCTTGGGCGTACTCATCAATGAAACCGCCAAAAAGTATTTGGGCATGCCAGACCCCGTAGGGAAACTTCTAAAGGACGATGACGAGGAAGACCCGGGGCCTCCCTTGAAAATTATCGGCGTAGTACAGGACATGATTACCCAATCTCCTTACGAACCCGTGAAACAAGGTATTTATGTATATGATCGGTTCAATAATGGGAGTTATTATAACCTTAGATTGAACCCTGACCAAAGTGCTGGACAGAATTTAGCAGTAGTAGAAAGGGTGTTCAAAGAGCACTTCCCTGATATCCCTTTTGAATATGAGTTTGTGGACAGTCAGTATGGAGAAAAGTTTGCTTCGGAAGAACGCATAGGAACCCTGTCCGGGGTCTTCACGGCTTTGGCCATCTTGATCAGTTGTCTTGGACTTTTTGGACTTACATCCTTCGTTGCGGAGCAGCGTAAGAAGGAAATTGGTGTTCGGAAGGTATTGGGAGCTTCTATATTCAATGTATGGAACATGCTTTCCAAAGACTTTTTAAAATTGGTCATCATTTCTTGTTTTATCGCTGTCCCCATTGCCTATTTCATTATGAACGGATGGCTTCAGGAATATCCGTATCGGGTAGTTTTAAAGTGGTGGATTTTTGCCTTGGCTATGTTGGGAGCACTCGGTGTAACCTTACTTACTGTAAGTTTTCAGGCGATTAAAGCCGCCAAGGCCAACCCTGTAAAAAGTTTACGAACGGAGTAAGCAACTCCAAACAACAAGTTTCACGTAATTTCAAAACACACAGGAACACCCAAAATGTAACCAAAGCATAAATCCATAAATCTTTATCATACTAGTAAAAGGTTGTAAATATATTGTACATATTTTGTCCAAATATTTTACAGTCTCTTGGTATTTATAAAACTTAAGTGTTTTAAAATCAGATGTTTATTGAATTGGCATGAAATTAGTTTTCCTAATCACAACTAGGCTCATCATCTCATCAAGAAACGAATAGTATGCTTAAAAACCACTTAAAAATCGCTTGGCGAAATATAAAAAAGGACAAACTCTTTACTATTATCAAAATAGGCGGTTTTTCCATTGGGATAGCAGCATGCTTGTTAATAGCCCTTTTTATAAATAATGAATTGAGCTATGATGATCACTACCAAAAAAAGGATAGAATATTTAGGGTGGTAATGCAGGGAACCATGGATGGAGAGGTTTTGAAAAGTGTTCATTTTCAAAGACTTTTTGCAGAAACTTTGGAATCGAACTATCCAGAAATTGAGAAAGCCGGTAAAATAAATACAAGCGAATTGTTCGGTGCGGGAAAAAGGGCACTAAGGATTCAAGGGTCTTCACAAAACATGTTGGATGACGGTTTCGTTTTTGCCGATCAGCGGGCAGTAGAGATATTGGAATTGGACTTTTTGGAGGGTAATAGGGATGAGGTTTTTAAAAACCCTAGCAGTATAATACTCACTGAAGAAAAGGCCCAAAGGTATTTCCCTAATGGCGATGCATTAGGAAAGACCTTGTTTTTGGATGATAACACGGACAAGCCCTACACCATAACGGGAATTGTAAAAAATAATCCCGCTATCAAATCCCATTTTGATTTTGATTTTTTACTCGTCATAGAAGACAAAAATACCAGTTGGACCACAACCAATTATTTTACCTATGTGCTAGTGGATGAAAACACCAATATCCCTGCCCTGGAAGAAAAAATGGGCGCCATTTTGGAGGATTATTTTATTCCAGCCCAAATGGAAAGGGGGATGGGCGAGGATTTTATGGAAGTATTGAAAACCCTGGAGTACAAACTACAACCCATTGGAGATATTCATTTGAAGTCGGATATAAAAATGGGGGACGGACTCAAACATGGTGATATACGTTTTGTTTGGTTATTTGCTGCTATTGCTGGTTTTGTTCTCTTGTTGGCAGTCATAAATTTCATTAATCTTTCCACGGCAAAATCGGCCAATAGGGCAAAGGAGGTTGGACTCAGAAAAACGGTTGGGGCATTTAAGGGTAATTTGATAAGCCAGTTTTTGACCGAATCCATAATCTATAGTTTTATCTCATTTTTTATAGGGGTTTTGTTGGCCTGGCTTTTATTGCCCAACTTCAATTCCATAGCTGACAAAAGCATAGTAATGCCTTGGGCTTCGTGGTGGTTTTTACCTATTATCGTTGTTTCGACTTTGGTGATTGGCCTTTTTGCGGGTCTTTATCCAGCATTCTATTTATCCGCCTTTAAGCCTGTGAATGTCCTTAAGGGAAACCTCAGTATAGGAAGTAAAAGTGGTAGTCTACGAAGTGGTCTAGTCGTTTTTCAGTTTACGACCTCAGTAGTACTGATCATAGGAACTCTGATTATCTACAAACAAATGAACTTTATCCTGGATAAAAAACTAGGCTACGATAAAGAACAGGTATTGGTGGTGCAAGGGGCAAACCTATTGAACAATCGGGCTCAGGCATTTAAGGAAAGGTTATTGGGACTTTCAGAGGTGAAGGAAGTATCCATCAGTGATTATCTTCCGGTTGAGGGAACCAAGCGTAATGGAAATAGTTTTAGGAAATCAGCATCGGGAACAGAGGAAAGGTCCGTTCCAGCACAGATCTGGAGGGTAGATTATGACTATATAAACACATTAGGCCTCCAAATGAAAAGTGGACGAGGATTTTCCAAGGAATTTGCCAATGATTCCTCGGCCATTGTTATCAATACCAGCATGGCCAAAAAGTTGGGATTGGATAATCCATTAGGAAGACAGATAAATAATGGCCAGGATTGGACCATCATTGGTGTTTTGGAGGATTTCCATTTTAAAAATTTAAAGGAGGATATAGAGCCTCTAACCTTGGTATTGGGGAATGCACCCAGTATGGTTTCAGTGAAACTTGCCAATGGGGTAAGTGATGGTGCCATTGAGAAAATTAAAGGTATATGGAATGATTTTGTGCCCAATCAAACATTTGAATTTACATTTCTTGACCAGGAATATGCCCAAATGCACGACGATGTAAAACGGATGGGAAAAATATTCAACAGTTTTACAATGTTCGCCATTCTTGTGGCGTGCCTTGGATTGTTCGCTTTATCAGCATTTTTGGTGGAACAGCGAAAAAAAGAAATAAGTATACGGTTAGTACTTGGTGCGCCTTTTAAAAGTATCTATCAATTGCTGACCTTGGATTTTATGAAGTTGATTTTACTCTCCATCTTAATCGCCGTACCGGTAGGATGGTATATGATGAACAGATGGCTGGAAGATTTTGCCTATAAAATAAATATTGGGTGGGATATATTTTTAATGGCCGGCTTTATCGCTTTATTGGTGGCCTTGCTAACCATTAGCTATCAGTCCATAAGTGCCGCCTTGCTAAAACCTTTGAAAAATTTAAGGGCGGAATAAATTTATTTAATCATTTATTGTAAAACAAAATCATGCTGAAAAACTATTTAAAAATCGCTTGGAGAAATCTTTGGAAGGACAAAAGTTTTACTACCATTAATGTGGTAGGTTTAACCACCGCCTTTGGAGTGGCCATTTTATTGGCGACGGCAGGTTTTTATGAACTTTCCTATGAAAATTTTCATGAAAACAGGGAAAAAATTTATGGTGTTTATATAGTTCAGCAAACCGAGGATGGTTCAGAAGCAGGTATTAGCCAACCTACACCTTTTGCGGAAGCATTGAAAACCGAAGTTCCTGGAATAGCTAAGACAACTAGGCTTTTGGAAGATGTGTCTTTGATTATTAATGGTGAAAAGGAACTTATGCTAAATGCAAATTGGGTGGATAAGGATTTTTTTACCATGTTTAGTTTTCCGCTTGAAAAAGGTGTCAACGGTAATATTCTTGAAAATTTGGGTGATGTAGTATTAACAAAAGAAGCCGCCAATAAACTGTTTGGAAGGACTGATGTAATCGGACAGAATATAAATGTTTTGATCAATGGCAAACAAGAACCTTTCACTGTTGGGGCCATTGCCAAGGACTTGCCAAAGAACACGAATATGGGTTTTGAAATCGCTTTAAGATTTGAAAGAAATCCAGAATATTTGGATACCAAAGAAACTTGGAATGAACAATATCATTCTGTTTACGTGGAACTTGAGGACAATGTTACGGCTGCACAATTTGAAGAAAACACAAACTCCTTTGTAAATCTTCATTATAAGGATGTAATCGAGAATGCTAAAAATTCAGGGGCTTCCCCAAATGAGGAAGGACTATATAGGCAAATTAAACTATTACCGTTAAGGGACAAACACTTTACTAGTTTCCGAAAAGGGTATGCGGAGGTAAGCAGAAGTGTGCCGTATCTTATCATGGGCGTCGCATTCCTAATTCTTTTCATTGCTTGTGTCAATTACGTAAATATGAGTCTTGCCAAGAGTTCCCAGCGTCTCAAGGAAATAGGGATGCGTAAGACTCTTGGGGCAAAAAGAAAACACTTATTTTTTCAATTTTGGGGAGAAAGCTTTCTAATTTTTATGGCTTCGGCCATTATGGGCGTTTTACTCAGTTTGTTACTTTTCGATGATTTTAAAACCGCCTTTAGTACGCAAGCTTCTATAGATACCTTAACCACACCGCTCTTTTGGAGTCTGTCTTTTACGATTGTTCTACTGGTGACCCTTAGTGTTGGAGGATATCCGGCATTAGTACTTAGCAAATTGGGAACCATTCAATCCCTAAAGGGGAAATTGGAAAGTAACGGTAAAAATAGGTTACGGGATTTGTTGATGGTCGTGCAATTTGGTATTGCGATTCTTTTGATTACAGGTACACTTGTGCTGAGGGGACAAATAGAGTATATGCGCAACAAAGATTTGGGGTATGATAAAGCTCATGTACTTTCCTTTCCTTTGAACGGAAAAAAGGAGAGTTATGCCCTGCTAAATTTGCTAAAGGATGAGCTAAGAGGCAATCCGGATATATTGGAGGTCTCAGGTGCTGATAACAATTTGGGCCGAGGCAAGGATGGTAGTCGATCATCGAGCGTTATCGGCTTTGATTACAAGGGTAAAATTATAAGGACAAACTTTTTAGTAGTGGATCCTGATTATGTGCCCACCCTAGGACTTGAAATGGCATTAGGCAGAAACTTTAACGGGATAGGTGATAGTATAGGAATTCTTATCAATGAAAAAATGGCCGAACAACTGGGCGAAGAGAATATCCTATCAGCTTCCCTACCAATTGACAGTGATGAAACAAGCCCAATATTAGGTGTTATTAAGGATTATCATTTTGAGGATTTGGACAAAGCTATTGAACCTATCACATTTTATATGAGTAAGGATTTGCCGTTGACCTATGCCTATGTGAAAGTGGCTTCTTCAAATATGGCGAATAGTTTTGAGGCCGTAGAGAATGCTTATAAAAAACTGGAGCCCAATGCAGATTTTTTAGGTTCATTCCTGGATGAAAATGTAGATAGGACCTTTCGTAGTGAGAAGTCCATGGCTCTATTGATAACCAGTGGTGCCCTAATAGCCATAATATTAAGTTGTATTGGCCTTTTTGCCATGTCTATTCTGGTAGTTACCCAACGCACGAAGGAAATAGGTATAAGAAAGGTGATAGGTGCGAGCGTGGCCAATATAACCTTTATTCTGACAAAGGATTTCTTAAAATTAGTTCTTTTTGCCTTTTTGATTGCTTCTCCAATCGCTTGGTGGTTTCTTAAAAAATGGCTGGAAAATTATGAATACAGGATTGATTTAAGCTGGGCGTTTTTTGCAGTTTCAGGTATTCTGGCTGTGGCTATAGCTTTTTTAACTATTGGGACTAGAACGATCGGAGCTGCAATGGCAAACCCGGTAAAAAGTTTACGAACGGAATAGATGGCAACTCCTTATAAAGATAAGGATTTACAAGCTAGGGATTATTTCGACGAGTTTTCTTTACCGTAGAGCCAATAAAAGTACAATAAAACCATAACTCACGTTTTTTAAATAGTTGTAAAAATCAGGGTATAGTACTTTGGTTTCCAAAATAAACTTGCTACCCAAAGGTAAGTTTGTAAAACCTACTTACGTTTATGCTATCAAAAGAACAGTTATTTTCAACTAGGATCACTTTCCTTTTTCTTGTATTTGGTATAACCTTTTTAAACGCGCAAATACAGGTAAGTACAGATTTAAATGTAATAACCTCATTGAAATCCAATGCTACAATGTATGTTGCCGGTGACGAAGTTCATAGCATTGATTACATTCTTAAAAATGAAGGTAATTTAAATTTTAGGCCGCTAAAGGATTTTAAAAACAATTATGGTTTTACAAAAGACCATCTATGGATAAAATTTGAAATAGAAAATGTTTCAAACGAAGATCTTTTTGCATACTTGCAAACGGCAAGGCCAATAACTGATGTTGCTACATTTTATGAAATTGGCCACAATGAAGTTATATCCTTACAAAAAAGTGGGGATGTAATTCCATTTCAAGAAAAAAGTGTCCGGAATCGTAAGTCTGTTTTTAAGGTGTTCATTCCATCAAATAGTACATTATCAGGGATTATTCATCTTAAAAGCGATGGGGAAGTTGTAATGCTTCCTTTAGACTTGATTCCGACGGATTATTTTTTGGAAACCACCTATAAGGAACAAATGTTCTACGGGCTTTTTTATGGTATTTTATTTATGGCATTTATAGTATATCTGTTTTTCTATTTTGGACTCAAAGATGTTGCCTTTGCATATTACAGCCTTTATGTATTTTTCATCGCATTGATGCAGTTTTCCTTGGATGGTTTTTTTCACCAGTACATCACGCCAAATGGAGGTTGGCTTTCTAATTACGCCGTTTTACTGACCGCATTATTATCCTTGCTCTTTTTTGTGAAATATGGAAGCGAATTTTTGGGTGTAAAAAAACAGAACAAATGGCTTTACAATTCTTACCTAGGTATGTGTTTGGTAATTTTGATAGCTCTGGGAGCCTTAGTGGTAATACCAGGATTTTTGTCAATTACCTACCCCATTGCAAATGCCATTGGTCTCGTTGTGTTGGTCCAGGCTCTAACTACATTGGTTTATTATAGAAAAAAAGAAATATCCGTAGACCCAAGTTTTGTGATGGGTATCTCATTTTTGGTATTCGGTTTCATCGTTTTTATTCTTAACAACTTCAATGCCGTTGAGAGTTCCTTTTTTACCGATAACGGGGCCAAATTCGGTATTGGTTTGGAAATCACTTTTTTATCAATATCCATGAGCAAAAGAATACGTACACTGCGTATGGAAAATGAGAAAAACCAATTATTGGCTTTGCAACGTGCTGAGGATATGAACGAAATTAAGTCCTCTTTTATATCCAACATTAGCCATGAACTTAGAACGCCATTAAACCTAATAATGGGTGTAGCCCATTCCCTAAAGGAGAAAAAACAGGAAAAGGAGATTGGTGAAAAATGTGAACTAATCCTGAATTCCTCCGAAAACCTATTGGGTCATATAGATGACATTCTGGATTTTACAGTTATTGAAAAAGGAAATCAAGAATTGAAGCAGTGCCCCTTTAATATATCAACGGCAATTCAAAAAGTACTGGACGAAAACCAGCTAAAAGCAAAACAAAAAGGTCTGGATTTCAATATCGATATCCCTTCCAATTTACCCGGAAGAATCATAGGGGACAGATTAAAATTGATTAGGATAATAGATCATTTATTGGACAATTCCATTAAATTCACGTCTACTGGAAAAGTTACCTTTAATCTTAGATATAGAATAGAGGAAGAATCAAAATTCTATTTGAATCTTGAAGTTTCCGATTCTGGAACAGGAATTACCAAAGAGAAAATGAGCACTATTTTCGAAGCGTTCACCAAAAAGTCTTTTTTGGATAAAAGAGAGTTCAGTGGGTTAGGGTTGGGTTTATTTATTGTGAAGAATTATGTAGACTTACATAATGGCACGATAGATATAAAGAATAATGAAGGCGGAGGTACCAAATTCAACGTCAATCTAGTATTGGGGTATGATGCGGAATTGAATACCACCCTAGTAGATAAGGACGAAGAAGAAGCATATGATTTGGACGGTGCCCGTATTCTATTGGTAGAGGATAATAAAATGAACCAACAGGTGATTAAATTAATGGCTAAAAAGTGGAAAAATACAACACTTAGCATCGCCAACAATGGTAAAGAAGGTCTCGATTTACTTTGCCGAGAGGATTTCGACATCGTTTTGATGGATCTTCAAATGCCCGTCATGGACGGTTTTGAGGCAATTGCCATGATAAGGGGAGGCAAGGTTTCATCTAAAGTTACAAATATTCCCATCGTTGTTTTAACGGCGGACAGTACCGATAAGACTAGAAAAGAAATTTTTAGACTAGGAGTCAATGATTATGCTACAAAACCTATCAATTGCAAACTAGTCTATAGGAAAATTTCAAGGAGCTTAACTTTCAAAAAAGCAAGTTAGTAGGTTGGTGTTCACTTGGGCTTAAGTACATTGGGTAAAATCGATAAATGTAAAATATTTTTACACTACCTGTAAAAAAATTTTACCATTTAAAATTTATTTTCTTTCTTATATAATTAAAAATCAAATAATTAAATTTTGGTACAATAGTGGTTAAGATTTTATTTTAATTAGGAATTTTGTAAAGTAAAATCAACTAAATATATGTTACTGCAACTAAAAAATATATTTAAGTGGGTCAATTCGGGCGGCCAACGAATTTTCCTTTTAAAGGACATTAATTTGGAAGTAGAGGAGGGTGAATTCATTTCCGTAATGGGCCCCTCGGGTTCTGGAAAGTCAACTTTATTGAACGTTATAGGAATGTTGGACACTTTTGACGAGGGCGAATATAATTTCTTGGATGAATCTGTGCACACCCTAAAGGAAAAGCATCGTTCCAACCTGTATAAGGAATACATCGGTTTTGTTTTTCAATCCTATCATCTCTTAGATGATTTAACGGTACAGGAAAACTTGGAAATGCCCCTGTTGTATAAAAAATTCAAAGGTTCCGAAAGGAAGGCCATGGTGGCCGATATGTTGGACCGATTCAATATTGTGGGCAAAAAGGATTTGTTTCCGGCACAATTAAGTGGAGGGCAACAACAATTAGTGGGTGTTGCCAGGGCCTTGATAGCCAATCCAAAACTCATCTTGGCCGACGAACCTACTGGAAACCTCAATTCACAACAGAGCGAGGAAATAATGCAGCTTTTCAAGAAACTGAATAAAGAGGAAGGTGTTACCATTATTCAAGTTACGCACTCAGAAAAAAACGCTGCTTACGGTTCCCGGATTATCAATTTGTTGGACGGCAGGAAGGTTTAATCTATATACCCTTCCGGATGCATCTCATCAAACTCCGTTTGTTCTTGGAACGCTTTTGCCAATAAAAGAATACTCGCCTCGTCATACAGATTCCCAACCAAGGTGATGCTGGTCGGGTGTTTGTCTTTGTCCAAACCCGTTGGAATGGCAATAACGGGATGTCCCGTCAGATTCGTGATAACCAATTGTCTGTTTCCGAAGGAGGGGGAGATAATAACATCATAGTCCTTGATCAGTTTGTGCATTTTCTCGATCAGGACTTCTCGATGCCGATTGGCCTGAAGATACTCTACAGCGGGAATGAACCGGGCCTGGCGCAGGGAATTCGCTCGGGAGCGCTGGTCCTGTTCCACCATCTTGTCTACGTCGGATGAACGTACCAGGTTATCAAAAAAGGCCCCCGCTTCGGCCCGTAATATGATATCGAAACCACTATAGGGAACATCTTCCGGCAATTCCAGAGAATCCATTTGTACCCCCATCTTTTTAATAACCTCCAATGCCTTTACCATGTTGTCCTTGGATTTGGAGGTGTCCTTGTCGATGTCTTTTTTCAGATAGCCTACCTTAAGGGTAGTAACATCCTTGTTTTTGTCAAACCCAAAAGGATAGTCCGTGGTAGTGGGGTCCATGGCATCTTTTCCCGAAATAATACTATAGACAATGGCACAATCCTCCGCATTTCTGGCCATAGGGCCAATTTTGTCCATGGACCAACTCAGGCTCATAACGCCATACCTGCTCACCCGGCCGTAGGTAGGGCGTAGCCCTGTAATGCCATTACGGGTACTGGGAGAAGTAATGCTTCCCAAAGTTTCGGTACCCAAGGCGAAAGGAACCAACCCCGCGGAAGTGGCGGACCCTGAACCTGCGGATGAACCGCTTGCGCCCTCTTTAATATCCCATGGATTTTTAGTTTTCCCACCAAACCATACATCACCACGCGCCAAGGAACCGGATACCAGTTTCGCAATCAATACGCCCCCGGCATCCTGAAGTTTTTCGACTACGGTGGCCGTCATATCGAACTCCTGCTCCTTATACGGTTCTGCTCCCCAAGTCGTTTTATATCCTTTTACAGAAATCAAGTCTTTTACGCCATAAGGAATACCGTGTAAAATTCCACGGTATTTTCCCGCTTGCAATTCGGCATCCATTTTTTCGGCCTGTTCCATGGCCATTTTTTCGGTAATGGTGATGGTGGATTGGAGTACTCCGTCGTATTTTTTGATTCGGTCCATAAAAAACTGGGTCAATGCTACTGAGCTTATTTTTCCATACTTGATGAGCGATGCCAGTTGTGGTATGGTATAAAAGGCGAGTTGGGATTTATTGGCAGGTAGTTCAACATCCGTAGGTATCTCCCAAATAGGGAAGGAGTCCTGCGGCCTTGGGACGAAATTCAAGGGCAGCGGATCAAATTTGATAGCAGGGAATACCGTATAATCCAATTCGTAGGCTCGTAGCGAGTCGAATCCTTCCCTATTGCGTTCCAAATACGGATAAAGTGTATCAAGCTGTTTTTTGGTAAAGGCAACGCCCACCAAGTTCTGAGCTCGCTTTACGTCCCTTTTGTTGAATTCGCGCTTCGTCCCTCCACAGGCATACATCAGGAAGACAAAAATGAAAAATACTAAAAGGAAGGGTTTTCTTTTGAGGGTGTGCCGCATGGATAGTCAGTATTGGTTTTGGCCTAAAATACTACATTACACTGATTCGGTATTTATTATCGGTAGTTAAAATGTATTGTAGCCAAATTTGAATGGTTTAACCCATAAACTGTTCCTATCGTTTTATCTTCAATTTCAATGTAATAGCTTCCTTATCTCAAGCCTAAGGATTATCTTTGTTGTTTAGAATGAATTTACATAATGATGATAGATAAGAAGGAGGTTTTAAAGGCTTTGGAATCCATTACCGTTCCGGGTGAGGGCCAGAATATGGTCGAGAGCGGGGCCGTGCGAAACATACAGATTTTTGGGGATGAGGTCGAGGTGGATATTACCATAAAAAACCCGAGTCTTCAGGCCAGGAAAAAAACGGAGGTGGAAATTCTCAAGGCAATCCATAGGGAGGTATACGAGAAAGCCAAGATAAAGGTGAACATCAAGGTAGATGCCCCTGCCACGCCTTCAAAAAAGAACGAAATAAAAGGGAAGCCCATTCCGGGAATTCAAAATATCATAGCGGTGGCCTCCGGTAAAGGAGGCGTTGGCAAATCAACCGTAACCGCAAATTTGGCCGTGACCTTGGCCAAAATGGGGTTCAAGGTAGGGCTGTTGGATGCGGATATTTACGGTCCGTCAATGCCCATCATGTTCGATGTGGCCCAGGAAAAACCTTTGGCGGTGAATGTGGACGGAAAATCCAAAATGAAGCCTGTTGAGAATTACGGGGTAAAATTATTGTCTATTGGATTCTTTACCCAGCCCAATCAGGCCGTAATTTGGCGTGGACCCATGGCTTCCAAGGCGCTGAACCAAATGATTTTCGATGCCTTTTGGGGTGAAATCGACTTTATGTTATTGGATTTGCCTCCTGGAACTGGAGACATCCATTTGAGCATCATGCAGGCCATGCCGGTAACAGGAGCTGTCGTGGTAAGTACGCCGCAAGAGGTGGCCCTTGCCGATGCACGAAAAGGGGTAGCTATGTTCCAACAGGATTCCATTAACGTACCGGTTTTAGGAATTGTTGAAAATATGGCCTATTTTACTCCTGCCGAACTTCCGGAGAACAAGTACTACATCTTTGGAAAAGAAGGTGCCAAATATCTATCGGAAGATTTGAACGTTCCTTTTTTAGGAGAAATTCCGTTGGTCCAAAGCATAAGGGAGGCAGGCGATGTAGGGAGACCGGCAGCCTTACAGACCGCTACGCCTATTGAGGCCGCTTTTGAGGAACTCACAAAAAATGTAGTTCAACAAGTAGTGGAAAGGAATGAAAATATACCGCCCACGGAGGCGATTAAAATAACGACAATGGCAGGTTGTTCTGCCGTTAAAAAGAAGTAGTTATGACAACAATGACTTCGGACGACTTAAAGGAAAAAGTGGAAAAGGCACTGGAGGAAATCCGACCTTTTTTACAGAGTGATGGTGGGGATATTTCCTTGATTTCCATTGATAATGGAAATTCCGTCAAGGTAAAACTTCACGGCGCCTGTGTAGGCTGTAGTGTCAATCAGATGACCTTAAAAAGTGGTGTGGAAATGACCATAAAAAAGTATGCCCCCCAAATCGAGGAGGTTATCAATGTGGATTGATAACTTGATAAAAGTCATAATTTTTAAGCTTTCCCGAAAGTAGTTTAGCTAGCTAATAGCGCTTTTCATGATTAAAACAGATATACTTATTATAGGGGCCGGTCCAACAGGCCTCTTTGCCGTTTTTGAGGCAGGATTATTACAATTAAAGTGTCACCTAATCGATGCATTGCCACAGGCAGGTGGACAATGTTCCGAAATTTATCCTAAAAAGCCCATCTATGATATTCCAGGTTTTCCGGAAGTTCTTGCTGGGGATTTGGTGGACAATCTTATGGAACAAATCAGGCCTTTCCAACCCGGTTTTACCTTAGGCGAAAGGGCTGAAACCATTGAAAAATTGGAGGACGGTTCTTTTGTTGTTACCACCAATAAGGGAACCCAACATAATGCCCCAATCGTAGCCATTGCAGGCGGACTAGGTAGTTTTGAGCCAAGAAAACCGCTATTGGAGAACCTTGGGGATTACGAGGACAATGGGGTTTCCTATATTATCAAGGATCCAGAAGCTTTTCGAAACAAACGCGTTGTCATAGCAGGTGGCGGGGACTCCGCCCTGGATTGGAGTATTTTCTTGGCCGATGTAGCTTCTGAAGTCACTTTGGTACATAGAAGGAACGAGTTTCGAGGCGCTTTGGATTCTGTGGAGAAAGTGCAGCATCTCAAGAACCAAGGAAACATAAATTTGATAACACCAGGGGAAATCGTTGGTCTTAACGGGAACGGAAAACTGGAATCCGTGGTGATCCGAAAGACTTCAAATGCCGCGGAAGATATTACTTTAGATGTGGATAACTTCATTCCGCTTTTTGGATTGTCCCCTAAATTGGGACCCATTGCGGACTGGGGCTTGGAAATAGAAAAGAACGCCATTAAAGTAGATACGTTTGACTACCAGACCAATGTACCAGGAATTTATGCCATTGGAGACGTAAATACATACCCCGGTAAATTAAAACTGATTCTTTGTGGTTTTCATGAAGCCACTTTAATGTGCCAAAGTGCCTATCAAAGAATTTTCCCAGATAAAAAATACGTGATGAAATATACCACTGTGGGGGGTGTTAGTGGTTTTGATGGTTCCAAAAAAGAAGCTCCCAAGGCAGTAATAAAAGCGATTGATTGATTTTAGGAAGGTAGTACTTAGGAAGCAGAGTTCAGTAATAATGACCGTTCAAAAATATGAGCATTTAGTGGTGTGGCAAAAATCACAAGATTTTGCAATTTCGAAATATAAATCCTTTTCAGGCTTAAAGGACTACTTCTATAAAGACCAGATATTCAAGGCTTCCGTTTCAATTTCCAAGAATAGAGGAGAGGGTTTTGACCGAAAAACCAATATTGATTTCATAAGATTTCTTTACATTGCCACAAGTTCTAAAAGTGAGGTTAGATCTAGGCTTTGGTTATCTCAAAGGTTGAACTTTTTAAATAGTAGCGAAACACAAAAGTTAATAGATAGTTCCAATGAAATTTCAAGGAGGATTTATGGATTAATCAACTCCATGAAAAATTATTAGTTCTTAACCCTTAACCCCTAACCCCTTTATGGATATAAAAATCAAAATAATCGACCGTGATGGTGTCCTCCACGAAATAGACGCACCCACAGATATGAACATGAACCTGATGGAAGTGGTACGCTCTTATGAATTGGCTCCTGAAGGAACTATTGGAATCTGTGGCGGTATGGCCATGTGTGCATCATGCCAATGCTATGTAAAATCTGACCATGGATTACCGGAGAAAAGTGATGATGAGGAAGCGATGTTAGCGGAGGCGTTCAACGTACGCGAAAATAGTCGATTGGGTTGTCAATTGCATATTACGGAGGCTATGGACGGCTTGGAAGTGGAGCTTGCCCCTGAGGAACTCTAATAAATTCAAATTCAAGAGTCAAGTTCAAATCAAGTTCAAGCCCAAGTACAAGAATCAATTACAAAGGCAAACAAGAATTTAATTTTGTACTAGAAACTAGAAACTGAAAGTTACTTTTCAGAATAATTTATACTGAATTTGTATTTGGGTTTGAGTTTGTATTTTTTCAACCATCAACCATCAACCATCAACCATCAACCATCAACCATCAACCATCAACCATCAACCATCAACCATCAACCAACTATATCCTCGCCTGATAGGTAAACAGATTGTAATACCTACCTTCTTTAGCAATCAATTCCTCATGGGTGCCCAGCTCGGCAATACGACCGTTTTCTATGACCAATATCTGGTTCGCTTTTCGAATGGTGCTAAGACGATGGGCGATTACGAAAGTGGTTCGTCCTTTGGTAAGTTCGGCCAAGCTTTTTTGAATCAGGGATTCACTTTCGGTATCCAGATTAGAGGTGGCCTCGTCCAAGATCAATATTCTCGGGTTGGCCAAAATGGCCCGGGCAATGGCAATGCGCTGACGCTGACCACCGGATAGTTTTACGCCACGTTCCCCGATTATCGTATCCAATCCTTTTTCGAATCTATCTGTAAACTCGTTTACATAGGCCGCTTTGACCGCTTCTGTTAGTTCTTCTTCTGTGGCATTGGGCCGTGGGAAAAGTATATTTTCGCGTATGGTACCCTCGAAGAGAAAATCGTCCTGTAAGACCACCCCCAGAAATTGTCTAAAGCTGGTCAAATCGATTTTGGCCAAGTCCTGGCCATCAATGGTAATCATTCCAGAATCAGGATTCAAAAAGCTGGCCGCCAAACCTGCAATGGTCGATTTTCCGGAACCAGAACTTCCCACCAAAGCGATTACGTCCCCGGCCTTGGCCTCAAAACTGATATTGTGCAATACGTCCTTATCCTCCTCATAGGCAAAAGACACATCTTCAAAGCGCATATCCCCTTTAATCTCGGTCAGTTCTAGGGTTCGTTGTTTGTCATCGGCTTCCGTCATTTCGTTCATGAGTTCTTCGGTACGGTCCAATCCTGCCAAGGCTTCGGTCAGCTGACTTCCAATATTGCTCATCTGTACAATAGGGGCTACCATGAGTGCCAGTAAAAAGGTAAACTCAAAATATTCGCCCGTGGTGAGTTCGCCCTGCATCATTTTGTACCCCCCATAACCCATCATAATCCCCGTTGTGGCCAAACCTAAAAGAAAGGTAGAGGAACTGGTCATTACTGCGGTAGCCGTTAGGCTTTTCTTCACGTTTTTATAAAGCCGCTCCACACCATCTTCAAAAACTTTGGCTTCCTGTGCTTCGGCGTTGAACCCCTTAATCACCCTGATTCCGCCAAGCGTTTCTGTCAATCGGCCTTTTACTTCCGCATTTATCTTGCCCCTGTCCCTAAAAACAGGGCGTATGATTTTAAAGGCTTTTAGAGCGATGACCGCAAAAAGAATCAAGGGAATAAAGGTCAACAGGGTCATGGTGGCACTGATTCGTAACAAGAGGATCAATGACCCCACTGCGGTCAAAGTACCTCCTACCAATTGGACCAATCCTGTACCGATGAGGTTGCGAACCCCTTCCACATCGCTCATAATTCTTGAAACCAATGAGCCAGACTTGGTATTGTCAAAGAACCGGATAGGCAAAGCCAATACCTTTTTTTGAACCTGCGCCCGCAATTCAGAAATCATGTATTGGGCCTGTATACTGAGAACTTTGGTGAGAAGAAACGACATTACTGCTTGGACCAAAAATGAAAGGATGACTACGGTTACGAGTAACTTTAAAAAGTCGTATTTTTTATTGGGTACTACGTCATCCAAAAAATAGCGCAAGGATATGGGAGCCACAAAACTGGCCGCTTTACTTATTACGATTAATAGCAACCCGATCAAAACCAATTTTCTCCTAGGCCAAATGATGGTCTTAAATGCCTGTAGAATACTTACTTTTTTATCTGCCATAGTACAAAAATACCTTTTTATGGGGATGTGTAATGAATGGAGTACGATAGAGGTAGTTTTTCTATCAATACACTTTGCTTGGAAAGGTTTCAACCTCTTCTGATATCGTCAACTTATAATCCGGCCATCCTCCATTTCTATGATTCGGTCCGTACGTTGAGCAAAATCATTGTCGTGAGTAACTATCAAGAGAGAAAGACCTTCTTCAATGGAAAGCCGTCTGAAAATATTAAATACATTTTCAGAATTATGGCTATCAAGATTACCTGTAGGTTCATCGCCCATAAGAATCGTTGGGTTGTTTATTAGTGCCCTAGCTATGGCTACGCGCTGTTTTTCTCCACCCGATATTCGTGAAGCCTTTTGCTCTGCTAAATGGCCTATATGAAGCATTTCCAATTTCTCTCGTGCGTTTTGCTCTATTTCTTTTTGGGATTTTTCTGCAAGTTTTTTAGCTGGCAACATCACGTTTTCAATAACACTAAATTCCGATAACAAATAATGAAATTGAAAAACAAAACCAATATTCCTGTTGCGTATCCGTGATAGTTCCTCTTTGGAATTTCCGGTAATAAGCTGCTCATTTAAAAACAGTTCTCCGGTATATTCCGTGTCCATAGTAGAAAGAATATAGAGCAAGGTAGATTTTCCACAACCGGACTTCCCGACTATGGAAGCAAATTCACCTTCCTTAATTTTAAAGGAAATATCTTTAAGCACATGAAAGTCCTTGGGCTTATAAAAATGTTTGTCAATGTTTCTTGTTTCCAGGACCAAACTCATCTTTTTCAAAATATTACTTTGTTTAACCTCATGTGCCCCTAATTATTTTGACCGGATCAATATTTTTCGCTTTGTTGGCGGGAAGATATCCAGCAATAAAAGTGGAGAGTAGGGCAAAAACGATACCTATTATGTAATATAAAGGACTATAATTTATAGGATAAGTTTTGATAGTTGGCAATGCCTCAGTTTCAAACGGTGTATTATCAATCAAAGCAGAAAGGCTAAATCCAACCAAGAGACCCAAAATGCCTCCCATGAATCCTATGATAACTGCTTGACTGATGAAGATAAGTGCTACGTCGTTTCCCGAAAACCCGGTGGCTTTTAAAATGGCAATATCCTTCATTTTTTCATATATGAGCATGTTGAGAATGTTGTATATTCCAAAACCCGCTACAATCAATAAGGTTATGGAAACAGCATAGGTTATCAAGTTTCTTATATTGGAACCCGTTTCAAACTGAGCATTGGCTTCTTTGATATCTATGGCCTGGATGTCAAATTGTCTTTCCCACCTTTTTGCCATTGCGGGTGCCGCTTCTATATCAAACAATTTTATATGAATGTCCGTGATATAGTTTTCAGGTTGACCTAAAATTCGCTGGGCCGTTTTCAGGTTTACATAGCTCTGGGAATTATCTATCTCTGCCAATCCACTTTGATAAATCCCTACGATTTTTAGCGGGAAAATGTCGCCAGACACCGTACTAACCTGTATACGGTCTCCTACGGTAAGAGTCATTTTGTCCGCCAACCCAGCTCCCAAAAGAATTCCGTTGGCATTGTTCCTAAGGGCTTCTGGGCTACCTTTTACTATGTAGTCTTTAATATTGGAGAGTCTGGCTTCCTCCATAATATCAGCGCCTATCAACATTCCTCCAAGTTCAATGGAACCTGATAGATAGAATATTTGTGTCTGTAGTTGAGGTGTGGCCCCTTTGACGGCATCATCGGTCTTTAAATACTGTAGAATAGGTAGCGCATTATGGATTTTTTTTTGGCTTTCCTTGGGTTTTATGGAGTTAATTACATTAAAGGTATTTTCAAAATCTGCGTATAAGGAAACTGGTTGCTTTTTGGAAGGTTCTATTTCGTTATACAATCTGATGTGGGGTGTCCGGTTTAGCGTGAGTCCATCCAATAAGTTGTTCAAGCCGGTCATGAAGCCTGCCATGGTAATGTAGGCCCCTATCCCAAAAGTAACACCTAAGGCCGCTGTCACCGTACTTTTCATCTTGGTAAGTAGATGTGTTTTGGCTATTCCTATTATTACGCTCCAATTTATCATTCTACGGGTTTTAGGATAGCTGTATTTTCGTCTATACCCTCGAGGATTTCGATTAGTTCAAGACTCTGAAGACCAATTTTTAAGGTTACTGGGCCATCCTCTGTTTGTACTTGATTTCCTTTGTTGAGGTAGGATTTGGGTATAGTCAATACTTCATTTTTTTGTGCAATGATGATATTGCCTTCCCCTGCCAATCCAGGATATAGGACTGCTGGAGGGTCAATAAAAGAAGCCTCAACCTTAAAGGTTTGGGAGCGTTGATCCTTCTTTGGATAAATTTTGTAAACATTAGCTTCAAAAACTTCGTTTTTGTATGAGTCCAAGATGACCAGTACTTTTTGTCCTCTGGAAAGTTTTACTATGTCTACCTCGTCTACCAACATTTCTATTATAAAAGTATCACTGCTACCTACCGTAGCAATGGGTTCCATCGTATTTACAATTTCCCCGGGTTCTTTAAACAAGGCGTACACTTTTCCGTTTATGTTGCTCTCTATTGTAAAATCTTGGGTATTGCTCTGCGCTGTAATGTAATTGTTACGTGCTTGTTGCCATTGTGTAGTAAGCTCATTTTTGGTTCGTTGGTAACGATTGATGGTTAAACGAAAGTTGTTCTGGGAGAGCTCATAGGCTAATTTTCTATTCTCATACTGTGCTTTGGAACCAATTTGCTGCTCCCAAAGCCTTTTTTGCCTAAAATAGTTGACGGAGTCGTTTTCCAAGGATAATTTTGCTGACTTTATTTCGTCTTCCAAGGCCTTTAAAACGCCAGAACTACCCTGATAATTTTCTTCCGCCAATTGAAAGTTCAATCTTGCATTTTCCGCATTGAGTTCCGGTGCCGTGTTAACAATCTGAACTAAGGGAAATCCTTTAGGAACCAAGTCTCCTTCCTCTACCAAGTTTCTATGCAGAATTCCAGAAACGGATGCATACGCTTGGTATAAACTGTCCGGTTGTACAGTTACGGAGGCATAGACTGATTCTGTCATGGCCATTTTTTTCGGGTAGATTTTTTCGATTTTTTCTCCACATGAAAACAACAATAACATGGCGAACAATAGAATGCTTTTTTTTAAAAAGGGATATCTAAAATAGTTTGTAAACATAATAACCTATGATAATGGACATGTTAGTTCAAAATCTGTATCCAAACCTACATTAATTCCTATTTCATAAATATGACCATGGTCATATACTTTTTGAATAAGGGCATACAATTATGTATCTTCCAATTCGTAAATATTAAAAATATGAATAAAGTATTTTTTCTCGTTTTTGCATTTATACTATTTGCCTGTAAATCAAGTAAAGAAAAGAATTCAGAAGTTGAAAAATGGAAGGACCAGGCTTCCCAAATCGAAATCATTCGTGATGATTTTGGTGTGCCCCATATTTATGGCAAGACCGATGCAGATGCCGTTTTTGGATTGCTTTATGCCCAATGTGAGGACGATTTCAACCGTGTGGAACAGAATTATATTTGGGCAACCGGTAGGTTGGCCGAAGTTGATGGTGAGGATGCCATTTACAGCGATTTAAGGGCGAAACTTTTTATGACCGAAGAAGAGGCCAAGGCCAATTACGAAAAAAGTCCGGAGTGGTTGAAAAAATTGTGCGACGCCTTTGCCGATGGTATCAATTATTACCTGTATACCCACCCCGAAGTGAAACCTAAATTATTGACCCGGTTCGAACCTTGGATGCCCATGTATTTTAGCGAGGGCAGTATCGGTGGGGATATCGAACGCATTTCTACCAAAAAAATTGAATCCTTTTACGAGAGTTGGATGGAACTTCCCGTAATGGAGTTGTTGGAAATACAGAAGAAGGAAGAAATGGCGGAACCACAAGGATCCAATGGAATAGCGATATCGGGATCATTAACGGAATCGGGCAACCCCATGTTATTGATCAATCCGCACACTTCCTTTTATTTTAGGGGAGAGGTTCACGTGGTCAGCGAAGAGGGACTGAATGCTTATGGTGCTGTTACCTGGGGACAGTTTTTTGTATATCAGGGCTTCAATGAAAAAACAGGTTGGATGCACACATCTACCTATACCGATGTTATGGACGAATTCAAGGAGACCATTGTAAAGAACGACGGAAAATTGTACTACCAATATGGGGAGGAGCTGCGGCCGGTAGATTCCACATCGGTAACCTTAAAATATACATCGGATAGGGGGATCAAGGAACGTACCTTCCCCATGTACCGTACCCACCACGGACCTATCACGCATGCCGTTGATGGTCAATGGACGGCATCGGCGATGATGTGGGAACCGGTCAAGGCTTTGGAGCAGTCGTATATTCGCACTAAACAGGATGGGTATGATGGTTTTCGAAAGATGATGGACATTCGCACCAATTCCTCCAACAATACGGTCTATGCCGACGCCGAGGGAAATATCGCCTACTTCCACGGTAATTTTATTCCGAAGCGGGATGTCAGCTTTGATTATTCTGAACCTGTAGATGGGAGCAACCCCCAAACCGATTGGCAGGGACTTCATACCGTGGATGAAAATATTTTGGTATTGAACCCGGAAAACGGATGGATACAGAATTGTAATTCAACCCCATATACCTCTGCTGCTGAATTTAGCCCAAAAAGAGAGGCGTATCCTTACTACATGTCCAAAGACCAGGAAAATTTTAGAGGGATTCATGCGATTGAATTATTGACTGATCGGAAAGGGTATACCATTGATAGCCTTATTCAATTGGCCCACGACCCTTATTTACCTGCTTTCAAGGCTTTGATTCCGGGACTGGTAAAAGCCTATAATTCCCAAGATGATAAAAATCCAAAATTGCAGGAACCCATAGAAATTCTTGAAGAATGGGATTATAAGACCTCGAAAGAATCCGTTGCCATGACCTTGGCGCATTATTATGGCACCGCCATGGGGCAGCGGGCCAACTACCCTCAAGGTCTCAGCGATATGGAACGAATGATTTATTTTGGCGAACACACGGATGAGGGCTTACGCATTTTTGAGGAAGTTGTCGATCAATTGATTTCGGATTTCGGTACTTGGAAAATGCCTTGGGGCGAGGTCAATCGCTATCAACGTCTGAACGGGGACATTGTTCAGGTATTTAACGATAGCCTGCCAAGCGTGGGAGTTGGATTTGCCTCCGGTCGTTGGGGTGCTTTGGCGGCGTATGGGGCTAGATATACTACCCCAGATGCAAAAAATATATACGGTACAAGGGGCAATAGTTTTGCCGCAGTAGTGGAATTTGGTGACCAAGTGAAAGCCAAGACCATTTTGGCGGGGGGACAAAGTGGCGACCCGGCTTCACCGCATTTTGATGACCAAACGGAACGCTACATCAATATTGATTGGAAAGATGTCGCTTATTATAGGGAAGATGTTTTGAATAGGGCTACGAAAACCTATCGGCCTGGAGAAAGAAGGTAATCTCTTTTGATAACAAATTAGTCGGTCCATTTGTTTTTGAGCTTGAACTTGACACTTGAACTTGTATTTATTACCTCGGAATTTGTTGGCTCAAACAGTGCAACGTTCCAAAGCCCCATATCAAATCGATACAATTGATGCCGATAATTTCCCGATCCGGGAAACAATCGGATAGTATATTGAGTGCCAAACGGTCATAGGAATCATTAAATGTTGGGACCAATACGGCACCGTTTATGATTAAAAAGTTCGCATAACTGGCAGGAAGTTCCAAACCTTCAAATAGGATGGTTTTTGGCATGGGCAATTCCACTACCTTCAAAGGGGAACCATCTTCCAAAACTGCTTTTTGGAGCCTTTTCATATTTTCTTGTAGCGGTTTGTAATTTTTGTTTTTAGGGTCGATTTCCACTACTGTCACGACTGTATCGGCATTAACAAATCGGCATAAATCATCTACATGGCCGTGGGTATCGTCCCCTTGGACTCCATCGCCCAACCAAATGGTATTTGTAACGCCAAAGTACTCCTCGAATATGGCTTCGTAATCGGCTTTGGTGAATCCTACATTACGGACCTGAATGGAGGGGTGCAATAGGCATTCTTCGGTCGTAATCAACGTACCTTTTCCATTGACTTCCAGGGCACCACCTTCCAAAATCACTTTTTTACCTTTATAGGTGACTTGGGTCATAGGAACATTCAAATGTTTGGCCACTAAAGAAGGGACGTGTTTGTCCAATTGCCAATTATTGTATTTGGCCCAGCCATTGAAGTTGAAATTCAGTGCTTCCCATTGCGTTCCATTTTTGACCATAATGGGTCCGGAATCGCGCATCCAGCTGCGATTGGTTTTATGTACAATAAAAGATACTTTGGAAAGGTCAACATGGGCCATTTCGAGCATTTCAGTTACGTTTTTGCGATGCGCTTCAGATGCGACCACCAAAAAAACGGTTTCAAAGGCCGCTACTTTTATTATGTACTCTACAAAGGCCCATTTAATGGCCCCAAATTTACCCGGCCAGTCCTTCCCATTATGTGGGAAACAAAGCAAGACACCTTTCTGTTGTTCCCATTCTGCGGGAAATCTTCTTTTGCCCATATAGCTTAATCCAAGGCTCTTTTGGTTAGTTCCCCAAAGGCATCGATTCGCCTATCCCTAAAAAAGGGCCAGTTTTGGCGAACATTCTCTTGAAGGGCCAAATCCACTTCGGCCATCAGTATTTCTTCCTTGTCATGGGAGGCCAAGGCCAATATTTCGCCTTGTGGTCCACAGATAAATGATTTTCCCCAGAATTCGATGCCATCCGTATCCGGGATATATTTTTCAAGACCTATCCGGTTGGCCGCAGCTACAAAGATGCCATTGGCGACCGCGTGTCCCTTCATCACGTTCATCCATGCCCCGTATTGGTTTTCCCCGTATTGGGCTTTTTCAGCAGGATGCCAGCCAATTGCAGTGGGGTAAAACAATACTTCGGCACCTTTTAAGGCGGTCAATCGGGCCGCTTCCGGATACCATTGGTCCCAACAGATCAATGTTCCTATATTTCCCTTTTTTGTACCGATAGATTGAAAGCCCAAATCCCCAGGGGTGAAGTAAAATTTCTCGTAGAAATGGGGGTCGTCCGGAATATGCATTTTGCGGTACAGGCCTGCTTGGCTTCCATCGGTATCAATGATGTAGGCACTGTTGTGATAGATGCCGGACATTCTTTTTTCAAAAAAAGGAACGATGATCACTACACCCAAATCCTTGGCCAAGGCACTGAAAGCTGTAAAGGAAACATCGCCCAAAGGTTCGGCTATGGAAAAATTTACCACATCCTCGCTCTGGCAAAAGTAGTGACTGCTATACAGTTCTGGGAGACAGATAACTTCGGCCCCTTGGTGTGCGGCCTTTTTGATCCACTCCATACATTTTTTCCGATTTTCATCGGCGGTATTATTCAAATTGAGCTGTATAACGGCGACTTTGTAATTCTTTGACATCTAAAAATGATTGTTTTGAAAATTAAAGATATTAAATAGAAGATGAATGCCCCAGATTAAAGGAGCAATTAAACCTAATTTATAAATTTCCAGAGGTACGGGTTATTCTTTGGTAACGATTAGTGTGGCTTTTGAGCCCGTGGATAACAACCACTTGTTGGAATATAGGAGCTGTCCTTTTTCATCGTATACATCCACTTGGGCCGTATTTGGTGCGGAAGAACCGTGGTTCAATGCCTCAAAGTCTATTTTGTTGAACCCTGACTGTAGGTCTACGTTGACCCCTTTAAAGGCTCCTGTCAACAAAAGGTTGTATTCGACCACTACATCATTGACATAGATCTTGACCCGATCACCATCCACATATTCGTGGTCCCTACAAACGATGCCTATGAATTTTCCATTACTCTTGATATCACCAAGATATTGGTCCGGGAAGAATTGGCCCGACCCGTTCATGCGCTCGCCTGGGCCAATGCGCGGATCTATCTTAAGTCCCGTTCCTGCTTGTACGAGTTCTTCGTCCGGAAGCATTTTCACTGGATTTTTAGTGGTCATATCCAGTTTGGGCTGTTCCTTTATGACCGATGGAATGTTCAGAACACTGCCGGAATTAGTGGTACCCGAATTATCGATAGGGTTGACCGATTCAATCTTCAAGGGTTTCTGCGTAGGTAGGTCCGTTTGGGCCTGAATCCACCCAAAAGACAAAAGGCAAAGGAAACTAGTAAATGAATTACGTCCGTTCATTAGGATATCCATAATCGGAATAAAGATAGCAAATACCCTGCCACAGGGACTTAACGGGGTGTTAAATTCGATTATCGTAACCCTTGCCTTCTTAATCCGGTAAATGTTCCTGTAGGAAGCGAACGAAATTTCCGTGCATGATATTTTCGATGTCCGTTTTTGCATAGCCTCTTTTTTCCAACATACCCGGAATTTTTTGTAGATCGGCAATGGTATCGATATCTTTTGGTGACTGTTCCAAACCAAAACCACCGTCCAAATCGGTCCCGATTCCAACGTGTTCCGAGTTTCCGGCCAACTGGCAAACATGGTCAATGTTCTGAATGGTATGTTCCAAAGACACTCCGGTACTTTCTGGAGTTGACTTCCCACGAACCCAGTTGGGTACCATCATCCAAGCGTCCAATGCCATACCTATTACAGCCTTTCGGGTAATGAGTTCCTTGATCTGTTCGTCCGAAAACTGACGGTTATGATCCACAAATTTCCGGCAATTGTTATGACTGGCCCAAACCGGGCCTTCATATACGGCCATGGTCTCCCAAAAGCTTTGGTCGCACAGATGGGTCGCGTCCAGAATCAGGTTGAGCTTTTGGATTTCCTTTAGCAGTTCTTTTCCTTTGATGCCGATTCCCCCAACGGAATCCGTTCCATACGCATAGGTTCCTGGGCCGTAATGCGCAGGCCCAATGGCGCGCAGGCCCTCTTCAAAAGCGGTGTGGAGATACTCCATGGTAACAATGGAATCCGCACCTTCCAAACTCAAAATATAACCAATGGGCGAATTTGATTTATCTTGGTTCCATCGCTTGAAATGGTTCGTGAATTGGGTTTTTGACCGAATCTGAATCAGGTGTCCCTCTTTTTCCATCGCCCTGTACCAAGCCAATTGCCCTTGGGTCTGTGCCCAAGCTTGGTGTGGGGATTTCCATCCCAGTAAATTATTGCCAGGCTTTACATAACGGGCAATCTGTGTCGCCACACAGATACCTATGTTTCCCTTTCGCATTGCCTCAAAGGAAACCGTGTTCTTCCCCCGATCGGGCTTGTCCGTCATGCCTTTTTCACTGGCCCTGATGGCGGCAACGGACCATGTAAGATCTCGGTTCCACTCCATGGCGTTCATGGAAAGGTCTAAATGGGCATCCAGGATAAACATGCTAAATGGTAATTTTTTGGTTACGGGCGGCTACCTTCCATGCATCGGTAATGTGACCCTTGTCCACTACCAGAAGTTCGTCGTATTTGGCCACCGTGGGGCAAATATGTTTGGGTATCGCATAATGCTCCGAGCCTATTTCCATTACTTTCAGGTCATCATATTCCACGACCAAGTGCTCTTCAGATTGGCCAATTTGTCTTTCATGTCCCAAACTTAGAAACTCCACCCTTGGAAAGGGCATTTCCGGGGCAATGGATTTATGGCCCAGATCAAAACATAGGATGCCCGCTTTGGGCTTGCTAATGATCCTAGTGAACAATACGGCCGCGGGAAGAAAATTCATTTCGGGGAAAAGATTGCCGTAACCTGCATCCCATAAGAGCGTTGTACCCGGACTGGCTATGACGTTTTCCCTTTTACAATGAATGGGGAAAGTTGGTGATCCCCCGGCGATGATAATGGGGTTTGGAAGCTTGGCCTCCAAAATTCTTTCTTTCAATTCCAAGACCGAATCGAAGGCTTTTTCGCAATCCTGTTTTCTGGTATCAAAATCGGGATTTCTCAGATGACCATCGTATACGTGTAAGCCGAGAATTTTCAAATGGGGATTTACGGATACATATTCATATAATTGAAAGGCCTTTTCATCTGGGGCAATGCCCGTTCGGTTCATGCCCACGTTCAAATCGATATACAGACCGATTTTTTCATCGTTCTCTTTCCCCGATGTTGCCAATGTATCGGCAATGGCAGACGTATCCGTCAGTGCCGAAAACTTGGTATTGGGGAAGGTTTTCATCAAGGTGATAAATCGGGCTATATTGGCACCCACGGGCTGCATGGCCAAAAGTACTTCGGGAGCACCGCAATTTCCCAGCAGTTCGGCTTCGGCGATGGTAGCGCATTTGAATTTTGTGATGCCACGTTCCAGTTGCATCTGAACGATTTCCGCACATTTATGGGTCTTGATATGGGGGCACAACTTCTTCGCATCCCCCGTCATACGTATCATCTCCTCAATGTTATGGATGATCCTCTCCTTATAGACCAATAAGGAGGGGGAAATGACGTTTGCACTATCCTTCAGCCGATACCATGTTTCTTCTCCCATAATTTTTAGTTTTTAAATCCGATATTTAAATACGGATGTGCATATGTTCATTCGTATTAAAACAACAAATTCCTTAAAAGGGTTTATTTGTGAAGTTCGAACATTGCCTCGATTTCCACGGCGATACCTCCCGGAAGCATCATGCCCACGGCACTTCGTACGCCTACGCCATTTTCGGCACCAAATACATCGGACATTAATTCACTAAAACCGTTAATGACCAAGGGATGGTCCTGGAAATCTGGGGTACAGTTCACCATTCCCAGTGTTTTTACCAAGCGTTTGATCCGGTCTACCTCCCCAAAATGGGTAATGATGGTGGATAACATGGTCAGGCCAACGTGTCTTGCACCCAGCTTTCCTCCGGCCAAATCAAGGTCATGGCCCACCCTTCCTTTGTAGAGCGACCCATCTTTTAAAACCGGTCCTTGACCGGAAACATATAAAAAATTATCGACCACCAATATAGGTCGGTATAGACCGGCCGGTGGGGGAGCAGGAGGAAGTTCCAGACCTAATTCCTGTATTTTTTTGGAGATACTCATTATACTATAATTTATATAAACTGATTCAAGATCAAAACACCTATAAGACCCATGACACCTACGGTCGTTTCCATCAAAGTCCATGATTTAATGGTATCCTTTATGGAAAGATTAAAGTACTCTTTAAATAACCAAAATCCGCTGTCATTTACATGCGAAAGCATAAGACTGCCAGATCCAATGGCCAACACCATAAGTTCCGCGCTGGTGCCCGTACCTTCGATCAGCGGCAGAACAATACCTGCAGCGGTCAACCCTGCGACCGTGGCCGATCCTACACAAACCCTTATGATCGTTGCGATCAACCATGCCAATATTAGCGGTGAAATGGAAGATCCGCTTAGGGCATTTCCAATATATTCGCTTACCCCACTATCTACCAATACCTGTTTTAAGGCACCTGCCCCGGCAATGATCAATAAAACCATGGTAATACCCTTTACGGCCTCACCAACGGTATCCATTACTTCCTTCATTGATTTTCCACGGGCCAAACCTAACGTGTAGATTGCTACCAATACCGAAAGAAGCATGGCCATCACTGGGTCCCCGCAAAAAACTAAAATAGAAGTTAGGAAGGAATCGGCAGGAAGAAAAAGTGCGGCCAGGGCCGCAATCGCCATAAGGATTACCGGAAGTAGGGCCGTAAAAATACTGATTCCGGTTCCTGGCATTTCATCATCCGTAAGTATGGTGGGGTTCATCAATTCTTTTAAAGGGGAGGCCTTGATATTTTTCATTGTTCTGGACAAGAACGGTCCCGCTACCACTATAGCCGGAATGGCCACGATGATACCATACAGGAGCGTTTTGCTGATGTCCGCATTAAAAGTCGCCGCTATGGCCGTAGGGGCGGGATGCGGGGGAAGGTAGCCATGGGTAACGGAAAGGGAAGCAAGCATGGGAAGGCCCACATAAAGTAGTGGTAAACCTGTGGCTGCGGCAATCGTAAATACCAGGGGCACCAAAATCACAAAACCAACGGAATAGAACATGGGAATGCCCACAATAAAACCTGTGAGCACTACGGCCCATTGAATGTTCTTTTTCCCGAATTTATCCACCAACTTTGTGGTTATTCGTTGTGCGGCCCCACTTTCCGCAACCAGCTTGCCCAACATGGCGCCAAGCCCTAATATGAGAACGAGGAAGCCCAGTATGTTTCCAATACCTTTTTGAATGGAACTAACAACAGCAATGGGTTCCATTCCTTCGGTAATTCCCACAAAAAGGGAAACCAAAATAAAGGAGATAAAACCGTTGAGTTTGAATTTTGCGACCAAAAGGAACAAAAGAAGGATTCCAAGGACTACGATGACAAGAGGCATGGGTTGTTATTGGATTGGTTTGTAAACCCGAATATAAGATAATTTTTTAGGAGGAAGGTACGGCTCCCATGCCGATTCCATTTTCTTTGAAAAGTAGAAATGTACTGACCTATCCACAATTTTTAAGGTTTGTAAAATGCAATTGCTCCTTTTTTAATACTTTTAAGAAAAGACCCTATCCTGATGAACAAAAGAGATTTTATAAAGCAACTGGGTGGTGCGGCGCTCCTTTCCCCATTTTTGGCACTTCCCCATTATTCTTTGAAGCAATCCCAAAGCCCCTATCCCCAAAATGAGGATGCTTTTTGGGAACGTATTCGGGAGGATTATAACTTGAAACCGGATTACATCAATCTGGAAAACGGCTACTATAATTTCATTCCAAAACCTACCATGGAAAAGTATATGCGGCACATCCAAATGGTGAACTATGAGGCTTCCTATTATATGCGTACGGTACAGTGGGAAAATAAGGATAAGGTTAGGGACCGCTTGGCACAATTGGTAGGAGCCTCTCCAGAGGAACTGATCATCACTAGAAATACAACCGAGTCCTTGGATATGATCATTGGGGGTTATCCATGGGAAAAGAATGACGAGACCATCTTTGCACAACAGGATTATGGGGCCATGAAAGACCAGTTTGGTTTGGTGGCAAAAAGGTTTGGTGTTGTCAATAAGGTTGTTTCCCTTCCCAATCATCCGGCCTCCGATGAAGAAATTGTCTCACTTTACGAATCCCAGATTACACCTAAGACCAGATTACTAATGGTATGCCATATGGTAAACATTACGGGGCAAATCCTTCCTGTTAAGAAAATATGTGACATGGCCCATAGCCATGGGGTTGAGGTCATGGTGGACGGGGCTCATTGTGTTGGTCATATCGATGTGAATATCGCGGAACTTGGGTGTGATTATTATGGCAGTAGTCTCCATAAGTGGTTGAGTGTACCCTTGGGTAGTGGCATGCTGTTCGTCGCAAAACCACATATCGCCAAGATTTGGCCCCTTTTCGCGGACCATACGGATGACGTGCCCGAAATCAGAAGACTTAACCATACGGGCACTTTGCCCGTTCATACCGATTTGGCCATAGACGATGCTATCGATTATTTGGAAAATATCGGACTACAAAGAAAGGAAGACCGACTCCGTTATTTACAACGGTATTGGAGCGATGCAGTCCGAAACGTGGAACACATTGTGGTAAATACCCCTGTAGATCTCCATCGAAGCTGTGGTATTGCCAATGTTGGTATAGTACACATGAAACCGGCTGACTTGGCCAAAAGCTTGTTGGAAGAATTCAGCATATTTACCGTGGCGATTGATTATGCCAATGTCCAAGGCTGCAGGATTACCCCAAATATTTATACGACTACCAAGGAACTCGATGCTTTCGTTGTTGCACTGAAGACATTAGCAAACAGAGTTTAGGTTATTTTGGTCGTTTCTTTTTTAAACCAAAGAAAGGCTGTAATAACGGGATTTTTAGAATTAAGAGATGATATATCAACCAGCTAAATCCAAAAGTTCCCAAAACAAGAAGTGATGCCTTAGGAAATAGCCCCCAAGAAAGGTCCATTAAGAAGTAGGCCAAAACAACTGTGACTGTTTGATGTAGTATGTAAAAGGGATACACGGCCCTATTGGCATAGGAAAGAGCATTGCTTTTATGGTTTAAATATTTTGCCGCATACCCAAATAGCACCAAGATCCATGACCATATATTCACTACTTTAAGCAATGCTTCTGTAAAATGTACCACATACCCGTCTTCCAGAAATACCCAAATGAAAACTTGACTCATAAAGGTGAAAACACCTATTAAAAGTGCCTTGGATTTTAATTCCTCCACAACTTTCCAAAATATATCTCCGGTAGAAATTAGAAGAAAGCCGTAAAAAAACAAGACCAAACTAAAGCTAAAGTTGAACCAGTCGTCTATCAATCCATGGGTTATGTCAAAAAAAGGTTCCATAAATGCTTCCAATAGGTAGAGCGGCACAACAAACCAATAAATACCAAAAGGCTTGCCAATGATTTTTTTGATCCAATCGCTAAAACGGTTTTGGTTATTTCTTAGGTAAACGAAAAAAGGCCCCAAAAGGAGGGAGAAAACTAGCAAATAAGGAAGGAACCACAAGTGGTGCCAACTTATATTGCCTTCCGGATAAACACCCTTAAAGGCGATTGAGGTAAAATAGTCTAGATAAGATCCTGAAAATTGGTGTTTGGCCAATCGTTCTATATAAACTTGAGGCGGTACAATGAAGATCATCCCGAATATAAGAGGAATCCCCAATCTTCTAATTCGTTCCCAACAGAACTGGCCAAGATTTCTTTTTGAAAAGGCATAGTAGGTACCCATGCCGGATATAACAAATAATATAGGTAGTCGCCATTGGTTTAAAAATAGCATGGGCCACTTTAACCAATCGTAAATTACGTTGTTTTTGATATGCCATCCCCAAGGAACAAAAAACATTCCTACATGATAAAAAATAAGCAATGCAAATACGATAACCCGTAACCAGTCCAAATCGTATCTCCTAATTGTGGTCTCCATGATTTACTTTTTCGGCAAATATCGACCTGACCTTAAAATGGACAAATTTTTAGGGTACGCTTACTGTCCTGAATTACAATTTTGGAGAAAAAGACCTTATATATGCGGATGGTGAAGTGCCTGTGTGCTTTTTAAATGCAGAATAAAACGCGGATTTCGACTTAAAACCCGCCATTGCTCCTATGGCCTCTATGGTCAAATTAGAAAAGCCGGGGTCTATCAATTTCCCTTGGGAGAAGGCTATTCTTTTCTGATTTATAAAATCGTTGAAATTGGAATGTTTACCTTGATTTATAATTTTTGATATATGGTTTGGATGAACTTTTAGAATAGTGGCCAAATCGTTTAGTGAAGCATCTTGGAGAAGAAAATAATTGTTTTCATCTACATAGGATTCAATACTAACAAGATTTAGGTTTGATTTAGATTGGCCAATGGTTTCATACTTGTCCGCAACCCAGGATTTTTCAAAAAACCGGGATTCCGAGACCAAGACATAGGTTGTTAAAAATGCAAGGCAGCTGTTGAAAATACCCAAGTAATGATCTCCTCCATCGTCATCAAATGAATAGAAGATTGAAAATATGAGTACCAGTAATATGAACAGAACTATAACCGTATTTCGTGTGAAAATATATTTACTGGATTTGTTCTTTACCCCAATTTCTTTTAATCTGGATTTTTCTTCCCATACCATTTTTAAGGACAATATTGTATAAAAAAGAAATGTAGCAAGTATCAGCCAATCAAAAATATCTTTTATGTAATGATAGCTGTAGTCAAAGGATTCTGGTATTTTGGCACTGGGAAACTTCGAATAATAGGCACCAATATAGGCATTGTATTTCACCGATATTGGAGCCAAATAGAATGGAATCTGCGACAAAAAATATCCAATTGGTATCATAAAGTGCAACCAATGTTTTTTGAAAGTAACATTCTCTCGTTTCAAAAAGCAGTAAATGGCCAGATAAAGTGTTGGTCCTATAGTTAAAACCAATGCTTCTGTGGAATCGTTTAGAAACAGCACATATTTAATTTGACCTGTGTAGCAAACATAAACATCCAAAAAAATAAGGGCGGTAGCCAATATGGAAAACCCCAACCATTTAAGGCCAACATTGTTGCTGGAATTAAGAAGGAGTACAATTGACAGGAAGGAGCTTTGGACTACCCCCAAAAACATTATGGTTGAAATAAGATTATGACGTATTGGAATGTATTCGATAAGCCTGTCAAGTTCCACAATTACTTTTTTTTCATATAGTCCACTAACTTTTGAGGTCCTTCAAGCAATAATCTTACAACTTTTAGTGTTCCATCCAAAGTAGTATCGATTTGCCATTTTATAAGCGAAATTTGACCATTTTCGATTTCAATGCCCGTTATGCTCCTTGGATGTACACAACTACCATCATTGAAAAAGGGAATATCTCCGGGTTCCGGAAACCTAGGTCTATGAGTATGGCCTACAATGGTAATGAGTAGGTTGTTCTGTAATATCCATCGTTTGATCCGGCGCTCCAGCTTTATCAGTTCCTTAAAGTTCTTTGCCGGGCTGGTGGGATCCGCTATACCCCAAACCTGCAAGGGTTTCCAAAGAATGCGCACCAAAAACCTACCCCATCGCCAAAAGGTATAGTTCCACCAATCTGCCTGGTGCCCGTGGGTAAGAAACAATTCCTGTTGGGTCTTGGTATGTTTCAATACGATGGCCTCGTTGTAGGTTATACCTTCAAACAACTCCTTATCGGTATTGTCAATTGGCTCAAAATAACTGGAGAGATACTTGTCTACATAAGCCTTATCCTTATAGACCATATCATGGTTTCCCCATATCATATGTAGCCTCTTTTCCAAATGAAATTTTTTCAAGAGTTTATAGACATTCTTGTGGGCCTCAAAGATTGATTCAAAATGAAGGTTTTCCCAAAGTTCGTCACCATCACCCAACTCGCAATAATCGAAACCTTCATTGTAATAGTGGTTTAGGGCGTGGAAATAAATGTTCCTGTTATTGGCAAAATCATCGGCGAAACTATTGTCTCCCCGGTGACAATCACTAAAAAGGATAAACTTAGAGGTATCATCAAACGAAATATATTTTGCGTTTGAATACGCTCTTGAAAGTCTATTTGAGGAGGACATCTACAAAGTTTTTATAAATATCCGAAAAACCGTAAAATCGCAATGTAAAACTTTAACAAAAAACAGGTGTATGTTTTGTAATTTTGAGAGAGTATGGGAGACCAACGCAATATGGGATGTGATGACAAATTAAGACCCTTGGTTTATCAAATAAGTTTTGATAAACTTTTAAGGGAGTATGAAAGTATGCTTGATGGCGATGACCCTGTATTGGCGGCAAGGGCCAAGCAAGTTCTTGATGCCCAAAAGCCCTATCCAATGTTGCGGGACGGTTTTTCCGATCTTGAATTGATAAAAGAGCACCGGGAGGTCATTTCCTTAATCCTACAGGATAGTTTTTCGCCTATCTTGGGCGAGAACGAAATTAAGGTAGCATCCATTCCTTATTTCGATTTCTTTTTCAATCCCTCCAAACGTTTTCAAAAAATCGTCAAACAGGCTGGTCCAACGTATAAACCAAAAATAAGGAACCAGGAAATTGGGGTGGATTACATCATGGGTTGTATCGTTATTCTCAAGTTCCATTATGGGGTTGAACTTGATTTTAGCAGGCCCTATTTTTATGATATACCGGATTCGAATGGGGTAATGCACCATTACCGCATCATGTACAATGCGGACTTCATGGAAATTCTTCCTACGGATAAATCCAAAGAACTGTCTGAAGAAGATATCAATGAGCTTATGGAAAGCCCGGATAACCTTAGCCTTTGGCAGGATAAGATTCCGCCCGATAGTTTTGTTGCCAAGGGCTTTATTATTGCCAATATGTTCGATGTAACTTCGGAGCATTCCATTTCTGAAATAAAATCCAGCTTAATCGCGAGCGACAAGCGGTCCAGCGACAATTTTATGGAAAACCTACAGGAAACCTTTCGGTCATTCTTTAGGTTGCCCGATATAAAGGTTGGTTTTGTGGTCTATAATGCAAAAAAGGACCAATTTGAACCAGTATACGGGAAAAATATGACAAGCTTTATCCTCAACGGAAAGGATTCGAAGCCTTGCCATGATGCCCTCTGTAATTATTCCTATAAGAAGCTAATTCAAGAAAATAGTTATTTTGCCATTTCCGATGTAGAAAAATATAACAAGACATCGAATGAAAGTGATCCATACCACGTGCTGGAAGGACAAGAGATTAAAAGTGCCATATTGGAGCCAATAGCCTTTGAAGGCGAGCTTTTGGGTGTTTTGGAAGTAGTTTCCAATCGAAAAAACGAATTGAACGGAGTCAATGCACGAAAGCTGGATGATGTAATGCCCTTCATAGTTTCTGCAGTGGTGCGGTCCAAGGTAGAGGAAGAAAATCTAATTGATGCCATTATCCAAAATGAGTGTACCTCTGTGCATTCTTCCGTCTATTGGAGATTTCAGGAAGAGGCAAAATACTTTATAAAAGATCAGTTGGAGAGTAGATCTCCGTCCTTCAAGGAAATCGTTTTTAAGGATGTTTATCCGCTATATGGTCAAATCGATATTAAGGATTCGTCCAAAGCCCGTAATAAGGCCATTCAAAGGGATTTGATGATTCAATTGTCCCAAATCAATGGCATCTTGGAGGAGGTATTGGCAAAAAATAGACTGCCCATTTACGAGGAACTCGTTTTTAGGGTAAAAAACCATTTGGACAGTATCAAGGAAATGCTCTATACCAATAGCGAGCAGGCCATTTTTGATTTTGTAAAAGATGAAATCGACCCTGTTTTCGATCATCTAAAAAAGACGGACGCTAAAATCGCCCAACAAATAGAGGCCTATGAGGCCAAGATCGATATGGGAACGGGTTCCTATTATGATCATAGAAAGAACTATGATGAAAGTGTGACCATGATTAATAAGAAGTTGGTCTCTGTCCTTGATAAAAAACAAGAAAACGCACAGGGTATGTTCCCGCATTATTTTGAACGCTACAAAACGGACGGAGTGGAACACAACATGTACATTGGGGAGAGTATTAGCGAAAATGGAGGTTTTAATTCACTTTATTTAAGCAATCTTAGGTTGTGGCAGTTACAGGTCATGTGCGAGATGGAAAATGTTCATTATAAACTTAAACCTGAGTTGCCAATTCCCTTGGATGCCACGTCCCTGATTTTGGTTTACAGTTCCTCATTGTCCATTCGGTTTCGAATGGATGAGAAAAAATTTGATGTGGATGGAACGTATAATGCCCGTTATGAAGTCATTAAAAAGCGTATCGATAAGGCATATATCAAAGGAACCAACGAGCGACTTACCCAGACTGGCAAAATTGCAATCGTCTATTCCCAGAAAAAGGACGAGCTTGAATATTTGAGATATATCAAATTTTTAAAATCCAAAAAATACTTTACAGACAAGATAGAAATCGTTGAGTTGGAAGGACTGCAAGGAGTTTCCGGTCTAAAGGCCATTAGGGCAGAAATTTTATACAAGACCGATCAAGAATCGCAGGAATCCTATACCTACGAAGATCTAATGGCTACTTTAAAAGACTAATGCTTGGGATACCAGTTCCTGTAGCTGTCTCTCCGGGCCAAAAAATTTAAAGGACAATGCAAATGCTATAACCGAAATAATCATTCCGATCATAAAGGTTGTATACGTCCAACGTAACAAGTTGTATTTTTTGTTCAAGACAACACCCAAAAAATAGAGATCTTTGGTCAGTGACGAATAGATATAGTCCTTGTCCTTTACCAATTCATTGATGGCCCATTCATAATCGGGTAGGTCCATTTTGTGGAAATTTCCAAAAAACAAAAGGTTCACCTTTCTTTTTGCAACATCTTCTTTAGTGAATTCCCCACTAGTAACATTTGGCCTAGTGGCCAATACGGCCAAAATCATGGATATGACACTGAATAGGACAAAGATTGCGGTTGGGTAAATGAGATAATCGTTAGAAGGATTATCCAATTTGGGGATAAGGTTTGATAAAGCCAATGAGATGATTATGGCGTTGACCGAAAGTAGGATGTTCGCCTTTGTATCCGCTATATCACTCAAAGTAAGGTGGTTCCTGAGCGTTACACGGAATAAAGTTTGTATGCCCCTATCCGGACTTTCACCCTTGAATTTTGCCTTTAACTTCTCTTTTTTTGCGATTTTCTTGATGGATTTTTTCTCTTTTATGAGCTTCTTTAAATTGTCATCCTTTTTCTCTTGCCAGATTTCCTTGGCATAATCCGTATAATAGCGATGTTGATTGCCCAACATTATTATATTGACATCCACCCAATCTTTGTAAGCATAGTCGGCTATGTTCAATAGTTTAAGCTCTTCGCGTAATAGTTCCGATGTTTCCAAATAGCTTGTTTGCGCAAAGTGCGAAGCGTCTGCGTCCCTGATGATCTCTTCTTCAATGGAATTGGGCACTGAATCTTTCTCCGTCGCCATAATTAATCGGTTTACTTTGGAGATCAGGTCAGGGTCATAACCTTGGTCCTCAAGGAATTTTGTCGCAATGATGCAGCTATTTTTTTCGTGATCTTTAGTCCCCACCGTATATCCAGTATCATGGAACCATGCAGCAATTTCCAATACTTCTTTTTCCTTATCCGATATCGCACATGCTTTAGATAATTCTTTAGTACTTTTAACAACACGTTGCGTATGCCTTAGATTGTGGTACAGATAGTTTGAATCCAACTCCTTTGTCAGCAAGGTTACAACGTGATTTTTGGTATTCTGAAGAATATCCGCCATGAGGAAATATTTTTAGGAATTCCAAATTACAAAAAATAGAACATAGGGACGTCTTCATGAATAAATATGGTACCGCTCTTTTATTGCTTTTTTTGATTACGGGTTGTGCTACCTATAGGACAAAATATGCGGACATTCGGGATGCAGAGGATATTCAAATCCACAAGGAAGTTGAACATACCTTTTATCTCATTGGCGATGCGGGCCTTTCTCCTTTGGGGGGTATGAATCCGGCTTTAAATATCTTCAAAAATAAACTGGATCAAGCGGATGAAAATAGTACGGCCATTTTTTTGGGCGATAACATTTATCCGGCAGGATTGCCGGACCCCAAGGATTCTACCGTAGCTTATTTAACCGCTAAGAGCCATTTGGATGCACAATTGAGAACGCTTACCAATTTTAAGGGAAGAAAGCTTTTTATACCGGGCAATCACGATTGGTACACGGAAGGCCTCATTGGATTGGAACGGGAAGAGGATTATATCAAGGAACAACTGAATGATAAAGATGCCTTTTTGCCAAAAAATGGTTGTCCCATTGAAGTAATAGAGGTAAACGATGCACTGGCCATCATTGTTTTGGACACGGAATGGTACCTCACCAACTGGAACAGGAGGCCGGGTATCAACGATAAATGTGAAATAAAAAGCCGGGAAAAATTTCTTTTGGAGCTTGAAGATGCCATAAAGGATTACAGGGATAGAACTACCTTGATTGCCATGCACCATCCAATGACTAGTTATGGTCCTCACGGTGGTCAATACTCCTTCAAAAAACACTTTTATCCAAAGGACCAACCCGTTCCTTTGCCAGGTTTGGGAACCTTTATAAATATTTTGAGGCGGACATCCGGGGCTTCCACAGAGGATATGGGAAACAAACGATATTTAGATCTTGTAAAAAGGGTAACGACCTTGGCGCAATACTCGGATAGGGTCATTTTTGCCTCTGGCCACGAACATACATTACAGTATATCGTTGAAAACAGTACGCCTCAGATTGTAAGTGGTTCCGGAGCTAAAAAGGGAGAAACAAGGTTATTGAATGGATCCAGGTTTTCCACCGGTAGAATGGGTTACGCTACCTTGGAAGTCTATACCGATGGTTCTTCTAGGGTTCGATATTACGGTGTTGATAGTGAAGGGAAAGAGGAATTCCTTTTTACTTCCGCAGTATTGCCACCAAATGTAACTAAATTGGATACTATATTTCCTAGAATTCCCAACAAGGAACTAAAAGCATCCGTTTACACCAAAGAGGAAATCGATAAATCCGGTTTTTTCAAGGCGATTTGGGGAGAACGCTATCGTAGCTATTATGGTAGGGAAGTGACCGCTCCCGTGGTCTACATAGATACTTTGTTCGGGGGACTTACGCCCGTTAAAAAGGGAGGAGGGCATCAGTCTAAATCCTTGCGTTTAAGACATGCTTCCGGAAAGGAATACGTGATGCGGGCACTTAGAAAACTTCCCGAACTGTATTTGCAATCCATGGCTTTTCAAGATCAGTACCTTATGGACGATTTAAAGGAAACCTATACAAAGGAACTGTTGGAGGACTTTTATACAGGTTCACATCCCTACGCCCCGTTCACGGTTGGTAAACTTTCCGATGCCGTTGGAATCCTTCATACCAATCCGGTACTCTATTATATTCCAAAACAGGAAGCACTGGGTGAGTTCAATGATGTTTTTGGAAACGAACTGTATATGATCGAGGAACATGCTGGAGATGGTCACGGGGATTTGGAGAGTTTTGGGTATTCCAATGAGTTAAAGAGTACGGATTCCATGTTGGAGGACCTTCGGGATGACGAGAAGTATGAAGTGGACACTGATGCCTACATCAGGGCCAGATTGTTCGATATGGTCATAGGGGATTGGGACCGTCATGTGGACCAATGGCGATGGGCGGAGTTTAAGGAGGATGAAAAGGTTGTCTATAGACCGGTTCCCAGGGATCGTGATCAGGCCTATTCCCAAATGGGTGATGGCATTTTTATGGGTCTTGCCACCCGTATCATCCCCGGACTCAGGTTAATGGAAGGTTTCCATGAGGAAATTAGAAACGTCAAAGGATTCAATTCCTCTCCAAAAACGTATGTACTGGATCTCGCCTTATTATCCGAAAGTACCTTGGAAGATTGGAGGAATCAGGCCAAATTTTTACGGCAAAGGATTGATGAGAGGGTTATTGACGAAGCGTTTACCATGTTTCCAAAGGAGGTGCAGGATGCAGGTGTTCAAGAAATCAAAAGAATTCTGCTGTCAAGGGTTGAAGGTATTGAAAATACCGCTATCGAATATTTTAAAGTCTTGAACAAATTTGCCACGGTAGTGGGTACTGACAAGGATGATTGGTTCGTGATTACCCGATTGGATGACCAAAGAACCCAGGTGAGTGCCTACAGGATTATTGACGGGGAAAAGAAAAAGCAGTTTTTTGGCAAAGTCTTTTATACTACCAACACAAATGAAATTTGGGTGTATGGCTTGGATGATGATGATGTTTTTGAGGTAAAGAATCCAGACAATTACGGTGGTATTAAAGTCAGGATCATTGGCGGACAGAACAATGATATTTATAGGATTGGGAACGGTAGGGGAGTAGCTGTCTATGACTACAAAAGTAAAAAGAACACCTTTGAAGAGGTGACAAAAACCAAGGTCAAACTAACGGACGATTATCCGGTGAACACCTATAACCCCTTAAATATTAGAAGTAGCAATAACCAAGTGATCCCAACGGTAGGCTTCAATCCAGATGATGGTGTCAAAATAGGGTTTATGGATACCTACACCTACAATGGTTTCAGGCAAAATCCCTTTACCCAACAGCATTCCTTAAGTGCTTCCTATTATTTTGCCACAAGTGGCGTAGAACTACGGTACAAGGGGGAGTTTGCCAATGTATTCGAGAGTTGGAACTTGTCGCTGGATACACGATTTACCACCCCTAATTTTGCCATAAACTTTTTTGGATTTGGGAATGAAAGCGAAAATTTGGACGATGACCTGGGCTTGGATTATAACAGGGTACGTATCCAAAATTTTGAGTTTGCCCCATCATTGGTATGGAGAAGCCCTTTGGGTGCCAAATTCGACCTGGGAGTTTCCTATGAAGCCATTGAAGTAGAGGAAACTTCAGATCGTTTCATCAATACGTTTTACCAACAGAACGGACAGGAGACTGGCAATAGTTTTGTAGGCGTCCAAGGAACCTATTCCTATGAAAACCATGACAACCGGAGCTTTCCTACCATGGGCATGGCGACCTCCATTGCCTTGGGCTTTAAGGAGAACATTGGTGTGGTCAATAGGAATTTTGGATATTTGATTCCGAGTATCTCCTTCGACTATAAATTGGTACCTAGTGGCCGACTCGTTTTGGCGACCAAGTGGAAAGGGCACATAAATATGGGGAATGGTTATGAGTTCTATCAGGCTGCCAGTATAGGGGGAACCGATGGATTGCGGGGCTATCGAAACCAACGTTTTACCGGGAAAGCTTCCTATTACCAAAATACCGACGTGAGGTTTAGTCTCCGTAAAATGCGTACCCGTATTTTGCCAACGGCATTGGGGCTCTTCGGAGGATTTGACTATGGTAGGGTATGGTCGCCCGGAATTTCCTCAAACACTTGGCATACTTCCTATGGTGGTGGGTTTTTTATGAATAGTGCGGATATTTTGACTCTGAACCTTGCCCTGTTCCATAGTGAGGACGGACCTCGTTTTACCTTTGGTCTCGGCTTTGGATTTTGACCTTGCTTAAGTCCAGGGAGTATAGATTATTGCCAGTACCATGAGAGCGTTCATCGGACAATAAAATCAAATCTTCATTTAAGAAACAGATAGATTCTAATTGCGTCCTAATGCCCAAATCTATTTCCTCAATTTTTCCGTTAGAGAAATTATCCCAGGTAAAATCCGTAAAAATGAACAGCTTTCCGTAGCTGAGTGCGATTATCTTCTTGCCGCTTGGTGAAATAGCTATGCCCGTAATTTGGCAGGTCTTCCAATCCTTACACACATTGATTTCCCCAACTAAAGTGGCCTCGTATACCCCCTTTTGATCCGGGACACTATAGATGTAAGCACTACCGGTAAAGGGATTGGCCCTGTTTTTGGTTACGATGAACAGTTTGTTGTTATGATGGAAGATAGCTTCGGCATCAAAATAACGGCCCGATTTCTTAGGGGGGAACTCTTTTTGGTTGGGGTAGCTTAGTTCAATTTTCTCGGCATCGATTTTATCGCCAGGTTCTATTTCCGGATTGGGAACCTTGTAAATTTTTAGGTTTTTCCTGCTGTTGTCGTTATTGCCTATATCGGCGATATATACATTTCCCAACGTATCTTTGGTAAGATCTTCCCAGTCATCGTTGTCCCCGTTTTTCATCTTCAAGGTCTTTAGGATATTTCCCTTAAAATCGACCTTATATAACTCATCCTTATTCCCTCCATCTTCAATAATCCAAACCGTGGAATCCTTTAGGCTAACCATTCCTGAGTTTTCCTTGAGGCTGCTAGGCAAATCTGTAACGACCTTTAATTGACCGTAATTTGTACAGGAAAAGAAGGTGAGGGATAGTAATAAAAGAAACGTTCTAATCATAGGGTAACATCTTGATACGAACGTATGAATTTACGAATCTAAAATTTATTGGCATCGCCAAAGGGGTCTGTACTTCGAGAATTTCCCTTTGTTACTTTTTTATTCGTGATTCGTTGCGACCGCGTTGTCGTTTTTCATTTTTATCTTGTCAATAAGCAAGGAACCTAATTTTCTTCCTTGGCCCACGCCTACTTCTACAGCGGCCCGGTAATGGATACCCCCGTACATTCTGCTGATTGCAGCCTCGTCCGCAGCTTGGTTGAAAGAAGTAAAACTTCTAACGGGAAGACCATAAGGAAGCTCCGTATCGTCATCAAAGCTAAAATCGTCCCCAAAGATATCCGTTAAGGCAGTGGCGGCCGCACCTGAAACAACGCTATGTCCGCTTGTATATTCCGGGAAGGGAGGGGTTTGAAGTATGGGAACCCAGTTTTCGTCAATATGTTGATTTATCAAAGTTTCCGGGCGGATAAGATTACTCCGGTACTTTTCGTCCCAGCAGCTGATAAAACCATCTGCGATGGCCATAGAAGTTTTGGTATATGCATAAAGTGATTTTTGAAAATCGCTATCTGTTTTTCTGCAGGCAATTTTAGTAATTCCGATCCAATGGGCCCCTGGGGTAATTTTCTTGGTCGCAAACATCAAATGTCCGCGGGTTACGGATACATACGGATTACAGTCCCAAAATTTGGCTATGGCCACTTCTTCGGACGTATCGCCAATGGCGGTAATCCGGTTACTGGTTTCGTAGACCTCTAGAAGCTCCTTATAGAATTGGGAGTTCTTGTCCATGGAGAAGGCCGGAGGCGGTACCGGTTTGAACTGCGCTGCGGAATCCAGGAAAAAGGGACGTATTTTGTTCCAATGGGGTTCAATACCGTCCATATAGGCAGGTGGGGTGGGTTGCCACCTTGCAGGGTCGTCCGTATCCACCGTAAATTTGGGCATGGTGCGGGTCTGCGGGTAGTTATCCTTGTTCATCCATGCCTTAATATGCTCCGCAACTTTTTCCCCATAGGCTTTTGAGGCTTCAAATTCCGTCTTGTTGGTGGTTTCCCATTTGTTGAAAAGGCTATCCTGTAAAACGTTGAATTTGTCCTCTGAAAATATCAGTTGTTTGCTGATGTTCATGTGGGCAATAAGTGCCGCCAAATTGGGATTCACATTTTGTAAGGAGTCCAGCTTTGGTATCGGGGTCAATTCATTTACCTGTCCGGCCAAGGAATTATACTCCGGATTTACTTGTGCAATGATTTCGTAGGCCGCAATATTGGGGTAGGCGAATATTCTACTGGCCACAGGTGGGGAAAAAATGTCGTGTATCATTATCTCTACCACCTTATCAATGGACGTATGCAGGTCTTCTGCCGTTACCTTGATCGGTTCAGTGCTAGGCTGCTTTTCCGGGGAACAGGAAAAAAAGACCGCTAAAAGCAATACTGCCAAAACTTTCTTGAACATCTTTAATTTCATTTTATTTTTCATCATCAATTTGCCCTCGATTTAGCAACAAAATTACATTATTTTGACTGCCAATCAATTCTTTAGGGTTAAAAATGAGACTCAAAGGTCTACATTAAACTTTCCTTAAACCTTTTTAGTTTTTTATATGTAAAATGTTCTAATCCAATTTGTGACTAAGAGTAAAACTTTGACATTGGGCTTCATTCTTATTAAAAATGGTCCTATTAGTTCTAACGAGTCTTATCGATGAATTTAGTCCCGATCAGTGGTAAATGGGCTACCTGAATTATAAAAATAAAAGATACGCGCATTACAGAAAGAATATTGTGTTATGGGAGTTGCTGGGCAAATCCTAACAATCCAAGTATCAATTTCCTTTAAGGATATAGGAACGATCGTTATTTGTCAAAATCAGAAGTTTGTTTTGGGAAATTGGGGCTATTTTTCTCGAATCTGAACCTTTCGGAAGTTCCAGGGATCTTTTATGGATTAAGTTCCTATTGGAATCCATTTGAAGAATCCCCCCGGGGTTTTCAATGTTTTGGCCCAATTCGTTTGTATGCCCCTTGAAATTTCCAACGTAGTATATACTCCCATCTTCCGATATAAAGAAGTCCTGAATACTACTCATTTGTGCAGGCATTGGTAATGGAACTGCTTTGATATTTTCTCCTGGGTTTAGATAGACCATGGAACGAAGTTCCTGTATCCGTTTGGTCTCCATAATTTCTTCCTCCTTTTTACCCGTCAAATCCTCGATACCTTCAATTTTTGAAAACTTGGTATAGCTCAAAAACTTCTTCTTTAAATAGGGTAGTTGTTCCGTGAGCTTATCCTTAGAGGCAAAAGGCACATATTTTCCAAAAAAGTCATAAAAAATAATAGGATCTGGCTGCTGGTTTTCATCAAAATCATCAATGTATAATTTCATGGGACGCTCTATACTGGCCTTTATCTTAAAATTTAAACCGGCATTCCCCACCAATAGGTCCGGTTGGCCATTGTTGTCCAAATCCGTTACCGATACGGTATTCCACATTCCGTTTGTGTTTTCCAGGCCCATTTTCTGGGTCTCGTTCAATAACTGGGAACCGCCTTGGTTTATGAGAACCGTAACGGGCATCCAATCACCTACGATTACTAGGTCCAATAGACCATCGGCATTCAAGTCCGCCCATTCACTGTCCGTCACCATACCTATTCTTTCCTGTTGTAAAACCACGAACTTTCCGGTACCATCATTTTTTAAAATATAACTAACGGGAGACAATCCATAACCACCGGGAACGGAACGATTGCCAATGAAAAGATCTTCATAGCCGTCTCCATCAAAATCCGCGGCAGAAACACTACCTCCATTGGTTTTAATCAAAGGGATGTTGAGGCGTTCAAATGTACCCTTTCCATCGTTCACATAGATACGGTCTTCCAAATTGGGATTTCCTTCCACCAGTTCATTGCCCCCACTCATTACATAAAGGTCCAGATCACCATCATTTTCAATATCGAATGCGACGGCATCAACATCTTCATAAATGACATCCTTTCTAAGGCTGGTATTTTTATCTTCGGAAAAAGTACCATCGTTATTTCCAAAGTAAAGGGATGGGGATTGATATTTGGCACCGCCAATAAAAAGGTCCTCCAAACCATCGCCATTAAAGTCTGCTTTGACCAAGGCAGGGCCTTCGGTGGACAATTTTTCTGGAATAAGACGCTCCCTCTCGTAGTCAAGATAATTGTTCTCTAAATGGACAAAATTGAAAAATTCATAATCGGTGGCTTCTTCCAGTTCCTTTTTTGGTGTATCAGGTAAATTCGATTTTCTTCTGATCACATGCTCCATATTGATGCCCAATCCTGTTTCTGATTGTATTTTTCCATCCAACCAATGTATTTGAATGGAATCTATAGCAGTATTGGTTCCCAAACCAAAATGTAGTTTATGTGTAGAAGAAGACTGAAACCCCTTTACGGTCATAAGTTCTTTTACGTAGCGATCCTCACCAGAAAACACCAGTACCTTTGAACCATATGGACTCATATATTCTTGATTTCCCTTTAATTTGACCGAAACGTAATTATTGTCCTCATTACGTTTACTTGTGTTCTCAAGTAGACTTGCCTTTTGATTTATATTATTTACAACAAGGTCAAGATCACCATCATTGTCCAAATCAGAATACGCTGCTCCATTTGAATAGGAGGCATTTAACCCTGAAGTTTCTGAGAGACGTTCGAAAGTCAGATTTCCGGTATTCCTAAAAATAACATTGGGAATATTTACAGTAGGGATTTGGGCAATGAGCTTGGATTCAATTTCATTTTGTTCTTCTTGTTGGTATTTTGAAAAATCGATATTGCTTAGATAATTTATGTAATCCAAGTCATTAGGCCTTTTGTAGATGCCGTTTGTTATAAAAATGTCGTTATGGCCGTCATTGTCAAAATCCTGTATCAATGGGGACCAGCTCCAATCCGTGGCATGTGTATTCGTCAAAAGGGTAACATCGGCAAAATAGCCGCGTCCCGTGTTTAGTTGAAATGTATTTCTGGCATATTGATCTTCAAATCCGAAACCTTTTTTGATTAGGCTGACTTTATCTGAGTCTTCACCGCCAGATCTCATAAAAATTTGAGCTTCAAAGGGCATCATATCCAGCGAAAACACATCGGGGAGTAAATCGTTGTTTACATCAGCAATATCCACACCCATGGTAAAACGTGACGTATGGTTGAAATATTCGCTTACCGATTCCCTAAACGTTTTATCTCCTTGGTTTATATAGAGATAATCATTTTCGTGGAAGTCATTGCCCACATAGACATCCAACAGTCCATCATTGTTGATATCGGAAACACTTATTGCCAATCCATACCCGAGTGCACTGCTGTATATACCACTGTTATCGGTAACATCCAAGAAAAGAGGTTTTCCCTCATCTAGCTTGTTTTCATAAAATCGATCTCCGGACAAGGAGTCTTTCTCTTGTCTTAATGAAATATTTCCATAGCTCCTTGTCGTATGTACGGAATGGTTTAAGAGATACATATCCTGATCCCCATCATTGTCGTAATCAAAGAAAGCAGCTTGGGTAGAAAACCCGGAAAAATTTAATCCATACTCTTTTGCGACTTCTTTAAAAGTAGCATCTCCATTGTTTAGATAAAGTACATTTTGGGATTTAAGACTCTTGTAATTTCCTACCCTGCAGACATAGATATCCAAGAAGCCATCATTGTTTACATCGGTCATCGTAGCCCCGGTTGACCAACTAGTATCCATTAGTAAACCAGCTTCCCCAGAAATATCCTTGAATTTTAAACCTCCTAAATTTAAATAGAGTCGGTCTGGTTTTTGGTTGGCCGTTAGGTAGACGTCTTCCAATCCGTCGTTGTTTATATCCCCTATCGCCACGCCACCACCATTGTAGTAATATAAATATTCGATGATGTTTAGATCTCCCGTATCCTCAAGGTCATTGGAAAAATCGATTCCGCTGCTATCCGAAGGAACATCCCTGAAGTAAATAGGAGCCTTTTCCAAAGTAGCCTTATCTTCTGGTACTTTGTTACACGCTAAGAATAGGAATGTAGCTGTTACTAGTAGGAGATTAGCTTTCATCAATTGAATTTAAATATTGCTAGGGAGTCTCGATTTCTACTTACGAATAACTTTTGGTCGATGATGCCCATGTCCCTAATTTCACCTTTAACTTTGAAGCCCTTTCCGCTTTTTATTGTTTCAAATTTAAGTCCTCCCTTGTTTTCCATGTATACACCATAGGAAGCATCATATCGTCCCACCTCTGGTTTTACATTGTATAGATTGCCTCCCAACACGATGTCCTGGTCGCCATCTCCATCAAAATCGTTCGTGGCAATTGCATAGGTAGTTGAAAATTGGGCAGCGATGGGGAGTGGCAAAACCTCGAAAGTCAAGTTACCGTTATTTACAAGTATAACGGATTCAAGGGTGTTGGCTTCCAATGTTCTTGCTTCTTTCAAGGCCTCCTCCGAAAAAATAGCTGACACAGATGCATCTTTAAAGGACTCATAATCCGGATATTTTTTTGTAATAGCCTTAATTTGTTCGATCAAATCATGTCTAAGTGCATAGGGGTAATCCTGTCCATCCTCTCTTCTAAATGTGAGTATGGGGTCAATGAACCCGTTTCCGTCAAAATCGGCAGCGTATAAGCGTATGGGCCGGTCTTTACTGGCTTTAAACCGACTGTTCAATCCGTGGTTTCCAACAATGAAATCAACATCGCCGTCACCGTCCAAATCACTTGGTAAAATGGTGTTCCACCAGCCTTTTAAATCCAATAACGGATTATCAGCCTTTCTGACAAATTTTCCTGTTTCGTTGATATATATTTCGATTCCCATAAATTCACCAACAATGATCAAATCTTCATCCCCGTCATCATCCAGATCTTGGAAGAGGGCCGAGGTAATCATACCCATGCCCTGAAAATCTGTTCCGGCAGTCATCGTGATATCGGTAAAATTGCCGGTTCCGTCATTCTCCAACAAAAAGCCCGAACCGGCCATGCCATATTTTAAGGGGATCATACGTTCCCCCACAAATATATCCAAGTCACCATCTTGGTCTATATCAGAAACATCGATAGTGGAAGAACTATGAAAGGTGTTGCTAACAGGAAGCTTTTGATCGGATAATTTAAAATTCCCTTTACCATCGTTTATATAGAGACGGTCCAAGAATTCAGCTGAATACTGTGAATATTCGATACCACCACTGCACACGTACAGATCCATGTCGTTATCCCCATCGGCATCGAAAAATATGCTTTCCATGTCCTCTGAATTTTTGCTTTGGTCAAAGTCGGAGGTCTTTTTTTGAACAAAGCCATTATCGGTGTTGATAAAAAGACTTGGCGGGTTGCCTTTTGATCCACCTATGAATAGGTCTATCCTTCCATCACCATTGACATCGCCCAAAGCCATTTTAGGACCTTCGGTACTTACCATGTGATTAAGAAGACGATCCCTGTCAAAGTCAACGAAGCGGTTTTCTTTATGGACAAAGTCCAATAAACCTTCAACTTTTTGGAACAGAGGAGTTTCCAAATTGGATTTGTCCAATGCCTGTACTTCCGCTTCTTTTTCATATAAAATAATGGTCCGGTTTACGTTGATGTCATTCAGCTGGGTAATTTTCCCTGAGGGCCAAGTGATTTTTACCGAAACGTTTTGATTGTTGGGCAATCCGATATTCGGCCGAATGTCCATGCTGGATTGAAATCCCCGTACGGGCTGATTTTCCACCGAGATATTGTACGGTAGCACCTCAATTTTGGAACCAACGGCATAGGTGTTTTTGCCTTCGCCCCGTAAATCAAACTTGAGGTAATTCGATTTTTTGGAATCCATGGTAGTATTCTCATAGACAAAAGATTCCATGTTAAGGTTATTTACTACCAGGTCCAAGTCTCCGTCATTATCCAAATCCCCATAGGCAGCCCCGTTTGAAAAACTCTCCACAAGCAAACCGGATTCCTCGTATTTTTTGAATTCCAAATTACCAAGGTTTTTATAGGCATGGTTTTCAACTTTGTTCGAAGGAATTAGGTCAATGAGTTTGGCATAGTTCACCGAATCTGTCGTAATCATGGATTTGAGAATTTCGGTATTGGAAATGTAAGTTAGATAATCTTGGTCCGTTAAATCCTGATACACTCCGTTGGCGATAAAAAGGTCTTTAAGGCCATCATGGTCCATGTCGAATATCAAGGCGCCCCAACTCCAATCCGATGCTTCCACGCCACTTAACCTGCCTATTTCGCTAAATGTATTGTCCGCATTGTTTAGCTGGAACGTATTCCTTGTAAACTGATGGTAATATCCATTATTAAGGTTTAACTGGTATTTGTTCCAATCTTCAAAAGTGGTTACCGTCTTTAATCGTTCATATTCCGATGGAAGCATTTCCGTAACGAAGATATCGTTATAGCCGTCATTATTGATATCCGCCATATCCGCTCCCATGGAAGCGACGCTTGTGGCGGTAATTTGATTTTCCAGAGATTCCGTAAAAGTGCCATCCTGATTGTTGATATATAGATAATCACGCTCGAAAAAATCATTGGAAACATAAATGTCCTCCCAGCCATCGTTGTCCACATCGCCAACGGTAACCCCCAGTCCAAAACCTATGACACTTCCATAAATCCCAGCCTTTTCGCTAATATCCACAAAGGTACCATCTACATTTTCCATGAGTTTGTCACCACCAAGGATATCGCGTTTGTTACGTTCGTTCTTTTTTAGATCAAAACCACCGATTGCCTTATATGAATTATTAAGTATGTAGACATCCAAATCCCCGTCCTTGTCAAAATCAAAAAAAGAAGCGTGCGTAGAAAAGCCTTTGTCGTCCAGATTATAGTCGGCCGCCATTTCTTTAAAGGTACCGTCCTGTTGATTGATAAAAAGTTCGTTCTGCTTGTTCTCGCCATTTAAGTCGCCGGAATTACAAACGTAGATGTCCAGAAAGCCATCTGCATTGATATCTACCATGCTTACTCCGGTTGACCATGGTCTTGTGCCTCCCACCTGGGCCTTTTCCGTAATATCCTCGAATTGAAAATTGCCTTTGTTGAGATAGAGTCTATTCTCTTTTTGATTGGCAATGAAGTAAATATCGGGTAGACTATCGTTGTTTATATCGCCAATGGCAACGCCTCCACCATTGTAATAGTTACGATATCTGTAGACATTAAACTCTTTGTCATATGTTAAATCGTTTACGAAATCAATGCCAGTAGTTTTGGCCGAACGTAATTTGAAAACTGTTCCTTTTTCATCATTGGCGGGCTCACTGGTTTTGTCTTTGCAGGAGGACAGGAGCAAAGTCAAAAAAGCAAATGCGCCTACTCTTAAAAGCATCTTATCAAACGTCGTTTTATTTTTTTTCTTCAAGCACATACCTTAGGTCGTCTATTTTTGCCTTTACAATGCGCTCGTCATCTAAGGGCCTTATCACTATTCTGCGGTTTCCGTCAATCTTTACGAGTAGATGGGTACTATCCTTCTCTAAAGGAACCTTAATGAAATCATTTCCAGGATACCACTTTTTTAAGGTATCCATAACTACTGGAACCAATTTATTTGCTTGCAACTCTTTGTTCCAAATGGACCATGCGGTATAGAAAAACTGAAGATCCATTCCTGTCATAATCTTTTCATTATTGAAATTTCCTGCAAAGAGAAGGGTAATTTCTGATTCCATGGGTGCCTCCGGCCTCAAAGGTAATTTATATTTTACGGACTCATTCTGGGGGCCATTGGAGACCAAACCTTGCTGGTTCAGTTTCCAACAAGCACTAAAAAATTCCATTCTATGTTGACCGAATTTCAAATTAAAAAGTAGAGAGTCGTGAATGATGCCGGTGGCCATCTCACGCTTTATAAGTTTCGAATAATCTGAACCACTGGAACAGTTTAAGATTAATAATAACAAAAAGGGGATGCCAATTCTATTGATTATTCTTGAATTCATAAAAAAGAACTTCTTCATTATTATTTCCAATCGTTAGTATTTTTTTTCCTTTTAAAGTAACCCATTCCAAAGCCCGTATTTGCCCTTCTATAAATAGAGGATTCACGTTAGCTTCAGAATTTTGAGAAATAATCGGTCCAAAGATAGCCCATCCTTTTGAAGCATCATACCTCCCGAATTGAGGTTTTACCATGTATTGATTTCCACCAAGAAATAAATCTTGGTATCCATCGTCATTAATATCCTCCATGGAGATTGCATATACTGGGGCATACTGTATTTCATCTGGAAGTACCTTTGCTTTGAAGCTTCCGCTTTCGTTAATAAATAGCGTACTTTCAATGATATCAAGTTCAGCGATATAGCATTTTGCAAGTTGCTCCTGGAAAAAGATCATGGTCATATCGGCTTTGGCATAATCCTTATAGTATAAGAATTTCTTTTTCAAGGAAGGTATTTGGGAAACCAATTCATCTTTATCCGCTATTGGGTAATATTTACCGTTCCGTTCTTTACAAATCAATTGTTCTTGAAAACCATTCCCATCAAAATCGGCAATGAATATCTTCATATTCTTCTCGTAAAAAGCATTGCGGCCAATATTCCCAATAATGAGGTCTAAATCCCCATCTTCATCAATATCTTTTAACTCGATGGCCTTCCAGAGACCCGAACTCCCCGAGAATCCAAAAGCAGTACTTTGATCTTCAAAAATTCCCCCTTTGTTGATGAAAACCTTTATAGGCATCCATTCGCCAACGACTAGGAGGTCATCCCATCCATCGCCGTTGACATCTCCCCATTGGGCATCGGTAATCATCCCCAAATTTTTAAAAAGCGGGTTTTCCTTTGTGGCGAAATTCCCTTTTCCATCATTTTCTAGAATATATCCCGATCCCGGAAGACCATACAAATTGGTTTTGTAGCGTTCACCAACAAATAGGTCAATATCTCCATCCTTGTCAAAATCCGACGTCGTTACGACCGAAGAACTAAATGTAGAACTAAAATTGGGCGAGCTTTGGGATTTTATAAAACTATTGCCATCATTGATGTAATAGGCATCATTAAGTTCAATGGAATATGGTGAAAATGCCTTTCCTCCGTGACAGACATATAAATCCAGGTCCCCATCCCCATCCCCATCAAAAAAAACGGCATCGGTATCTTCGGAGCCTGCATCCTTTAGAAATGGTTTAGCATGTTCAGTATACCCATTATCATTGGAAATGAACAACTTACCAGCTTGGTTTTTTGCTCCTCCAACAAAGAAGTCGGGTTTACCATCCGCATTTATGTCCGCTGTGGTCAGGGCCGGACCTTCATTACTACTCATATGGGGCAATAACCTTTCGTTGTCAAAATCAATATAACGGTTCTCCGTATGCTTAAAATGAAATAATGGATTGATTCTACCAAGGGGAGAGGCATACTTTTCCATACTAGGTAGGGACTCCAATCGAGAGGTTTTTTTATTGGGTTGGTCGATTCTATATTTTTGGTTTGTTCTTAAATCGGTTTGTGTACTAACGGTACCGTTTGGCCATGTAATTATCAAGGAATCGATTTTTGTGCGATTTCCAACTCCAAAATGGAGGCCATAGGGCACACTACTTTGAAAACCCCTTGATACGAAGTTCTCTCCGTACCCTATGACTTTGCCATTGGACTTAATCATGGCCTTGGCACCGATAGCCCTTAATTCTTTGTCAAAAAATTCTAATTGTATGCTTCGTTGATTAAGTGTATCGGTTGTATTTTCATAGAGGAAGGAAGGCATATTTACGTTATTCACTACCAAATCTAAATCTCCATCATTGTCCAAATCTCCATAAGCACTTCCGTTACTAAAACTGGGAGTGTCCAAACCCCAAGTTTCTACAGTGTTTTCAAAATTAAAGTTTCCTTTATTTCTAAAAACGGAATTTGCGACTGCTTGTGAAGGCATGGCATCTATAAGTGTTGTGATGACATTTTTTTCTTTTTGGGCAATTCTATTTCTAATTTTTTCCTCATTGGCATCAAAGGCCAAATAGTCACGGTCCAATAGATCCTTGTAAATTCCATTACTTACAAATATGTCCTTGAATCCGTCATTGTCCATATCAAAAATGAGGGCACCCCAACTCCATTCCGTTCCGGATACATTGGCCTGTCTACTTACTTCTAAAAAGGATCCGTTACCAAGATTCTTTTGTAGTGCATTCCTAGCAAATTGGTTAAAATAGCCCTGTTTTTCTGCAAGCTGTTGCTTGTCCCAGGATTCGAACAGGGTTTTGGTTTTTTTACGTTCTTCCGTGGCGGGCAGCATTTCTGTAACGATAAGGTCTGTCAACATGTCGTTGTCCAAATCCGCTAGATCCGCCCCCATGGACCCCATGGATATCGATTCAAAGTATTCTTCTAGATTTTCGGTAAAACCGCCTTTAGTATCGTTGATATATAAATAGTCTCTTTCAAAAAAATCATTTGAAATGAAAATATCCGTCCAATTATCGTTGTTGAAATCGCCTAATGTTATTCCAAGTCCAAAACCAATTTTGCTGGAGTATATTCCAACCTCATGGGTTATATCAATAAATTTGCCATCATCGTTCCTAAGAAATTTATTGCCATTTTTATCGGGTATCATTCGTAAGTCCTTTTTCAAATCGAAGCCGCCTATGGAACGAAGCGAGTTGTTCAGGATATACACATCCAAATCCCCATCCTTGTCATAATCAAAAAAGGCGGAATGCACCGATAGTCCTTCAATATCCAGACCGTATTCTTTGGAAGATTCCGTAAAGGTAAGGTCACCGTTGTTTATGAAGAGTTCATTGTGGCGATTGGAACCCTCTGGTTTTCCAGCTTTACATACATATAGGTCCAAAAGGCCATCCTTATTTATGTCTGCAAAGGTAGCTCCTGTGGACCACACGTTAGGGCAAGCTACTCCTGCGTTGATTGTAATATCTTCAAATTGCCAATTTCCTTTATTCAGAAACAATTTGTTATCTACCATGTTGCCCGTAAAATATATATCGATAAGGCCGTCATTATTTACATCGCCCAAGGCTACACCTCCGCCATTATAGAAGTTTCTGTAGAGGTAGGGGTTAAATTGCTCATCGTACACTAAATTATTTTCAAAATGAATACCCGTAGTGCTGTCACGCAAATTAAATAGAGGAATAAATGGGTTAGCTTCTTCCTTTTTACAGCTAAAAAGTGATAGTGTTAGAAAAGCGAAAATAAAATTCCAAAAGAATAGGGAACGAATAACTTTCATGGGTATTGATAACCTGTCTTGGGTAGCAAGAATTTATTACAAAGGTATATATCTTAGTAAAAAAAGGGCTGTTCTTACGAACAACCCTTTCAAAATTATAATTACTAAATCTCTTAATATCCAGGATTCTGTGTTAAAGTTCCATTTGATGCATTGATTTGAGCAATTGGGATAGGCATCAAAGACCTAAAGGCATCCGTGTTGGTTTTTTCCCACCATACATCGTCAAAGGTTCCAAAACGAATTTGGTCTGTTCTTCTGCTTGATTCCTGGAACATCTCACGACCTCTTTCCGCTAAGAATCCGGCCGCATCAATAGAAGTTAATGGTGCTACACCAGCTCTAGTTCTGATTGCATTTACATCAGGTAAGGAAAGACTCCAATCACCTGCTGCCCTCGCACGGGCTTCCCCACGCATTAAGTAAACATCGCCCAATCTTATAATTGGATAGTCGTTGTTCATATCCTGTCTTCCCAAAACTTCAAAACTAAATTTCTTCATACGGGCACCTGATTGTCTTAATGAATTAGGTTCCAACTCGTTGATTTCAGGAGTATAAACCACTTGAAGATCGTCATCATCCGATGCGAAATCAATCAGTGCATTTCCGGAGAAGTCCGTTTGTGGACCCACCAAGAAATTAGCTTCTTTACGTGCATCCCCATCTTCATAACTGTTGTAGAATTCTTCCAAAACCTGGAATCCATTCCATGGAGCAGCGTCCAAGCCATAAGTTAACTGGCTGGGTCCGTGTAAAGTCATTTGATTGAAGTTCATTCCGCCAAGACCAACACTACTATATTCAATGGACCAGATGATTTCTGGATTATTCTCATTATTGGGTGCGAATACGGTGGCATATCCTTCTAGAGTCTCTGGGTCAGAGTCAACTTCTGGTCTTTTTGCCAAGTTTGGTGCTACGCAGCCCTCATCACAAAGAATGTATGGACTGTTGTCAATGATATAGGACGCCGCCCAATCCGCTTCTTGATATCTCGCCGTACCCGTATACACTTCTGCATTCAGGTACAATTTTGCCAAGAGGCCTAATGCAGCATATTGGTTAATACGGTAGTTATTAACTTCAGTGCCTAAAGGGCTACTAGATAAGTCCAAAGAAGCTGTAACTGATGAAATACCTAAAGCTGCCAATAACTCATCTTCCACAAATTGGAAGACCTCGGCACGACTGGCTTGTGGTGGATCTTCACCAGGTGAAGTTACAATTTTAACTCTTCCAAAAGTATCCAACAATCTGTAGTAGAAATACGCACGTAGTGCTCTTGCCTGGGCTGTTTGGTTAGCATCTAGATTTCCTCCTGAAAGAGCTGTATTTACCTCACCGATACCACCATAAGCATGGTTCCAGGTTTCCCCGATTCGTTCGTGAGCAGCATCCCATGTATGTCGGTGTAGTTGTATCCATATACCACCGTCAAACCAGTCACCTCCTTTTTGGCCAACGGCCATTTCATCGGATGTAACACTTTGGGTGGCAAACCAGCCTGTGTTACCAGCTGAACCGTCTCTTAGTCTTGAATAGGAACTTAAAAGTGGCCCGGTGCTGCCACCACTGCCTCCGGTTGTTACACCTTCAATGGAAAATTCTTCAGTCAAGGAGTCTTCTAACTCATCATCTAAATCGGTACAAGAGAATGCAATCAATGCAACACTTGCCAATGTTATTTTAATAAATCGTTTCATAGTATTTTTTTTAGAAATTAACATTCAATCCAAGAGTTATGGTTGTTTGTGTAAAATAAGCTTCTCTTCTTTCAATACCAGGAACCAATGGATTAGCTGGTCCGGATCTTAAATCACCAAGACTACCACCATCTGCCAAATTTGGATCCGGGTTAATACCGTCATATCCAGTTATTGTGAATAGGTTTTGACCAGCTAAAGAAAGCCTTAAACCTTTGATATAGCTATCTGGGTTCATATCAAAGTTATATCCTACTGACATGTTATCCAAGCGAAGGAAGTCTGCCTTCTCAACATAATAGTCACTAAATTGGGCTGTTCTTATGTTCGGGTTTGCATTGTCTGTATTTACAAAGTTATAGGAGGCTTGAGAACCAATTATGGGTTCATAGAAGGCCCTAAAACTATTTACCAAGCTATGTCCTACAACAGCTCTGAAGAATACATTGGCATCCCAATTTCCGAATTTTACTTGGTTTGTCCAACCCAATTCAAAATCTGGAAGACCTGTACCCAATACTCTAAAGTCGGCATCTTCATCCAATGCACTACCTTGTCCGGTCACCAAATTTCCATCACCGTTGATATCACTTAAAATAGGTGTTCCAGAGGCATCCAATTCTCCGGACCAAACAGGTCCCCAAATTTGTCCAACTTCCTCACCTTCTTTTACACGTACGACAAAGGTGTTGTTTTGACCTGGTGCACCCAAATTACCCAAAACTTGGTCACCTTGTGGGTTCTCTTCCAAAATTGTTTTGTTATGAGTAAAGATAAGCCCAGTATTGTATTTTAGGTTTTCCTTTGCTATCAAATCATAGTTTACAGAAAATTCAACACCGTTAACACCTAGTGTTCCTGCATTTTCCCAACGTTGGCTAAAACCATTGAATTCAGAGGATTCAACGTTAGCTAGGATAATGAAGTCCCTGATATCTCTTGTAAAGAAATCAAGTGTTGCGCCTAGACGATCGGTTGCAAACTCAAAACCAAGGTTGATTTCCGATTTTTCTTCCCATTTTAGGTCTGGGTTGGCAGCACGACCTCCAGCTTGTGTTGTGGCAGCCCCACTTTGACCGTCGGCACCGTTCTGAACGTTAAATATCTGCTGATCCAATCCTACTTGTGGTGGGTTAGCTCCGGTAACACCCCAACCGAGTCGTGCTTTTAAAAGATTAACGTTGCTTAGGTTCAAGTACTTGTTCAAATCCGCACCTACGGCGACCGCAGGAAAGATACCCCATTGGTTTTCGGTACCAAAGCGGCTAGAACCTTCACGGCTCAAGGCAGCGTTTAAGTAAATGGCATCATCAAAAGTGGCGTTTACACGACCAAACATTCTAATAATACGGTCATCGTCCTGTCTGGAACTACTAGCCTGTACGCGACCACCTTCCAATAAATCCTGGGCATCTTGGATTCTGTTGCTAAAGTCAAAATCAACTCCGGCAGGGAAATCACCCAATGAGAAAAAGTTGAAATTTTGATCGGTTTCCTGGAAGGAATACCCACCGGTAACCGTTAAATTTAATAAGTCGCTAACTTTATTAGTATAAGTAGCATAGGTTTCGAACAAAGTGAAATTACGTTGAAAATTTGAGAAGTTCGCGAGACCTCTACGTGTTGGACTTAAAGCATTACCTCTCCAAAGATTCGTTGTTGGATAGTACTGATTCGCATCCAGTTTTTCGTCTTCTTTGGCATAATTCACATTGATAGAAAGTGCATCGGAAATTTTGTAATCCAAATTGATGTTGTAATTCAAAGTAGTATTGTCCCTGTCATTCCTGTTCTGATTGGCTATGGCCACTGGGTTAAAACTGTCAAAGAGCCCCAAGGTTTCAAAGTAACCACCAAATTGTGCCGAGTTAAAGGCAAAAGGTGCGTCATCCCCAAAAATAGGTGCGGTAGGGTTGTAACTGGTAGCATAACGTAAGGCTTCATTAAATCCTACTTGTGAATCCCTAGTCGTAAAGGCGGTATTTACGGTTACTTTTAGTTTGTCATCAAACAATCTTCCCGTAAAATTAGTACGGAAATTGGTTTGCTGAAAACCGGAGTTTACCAAAATTCCATCTGTGTCCCTAAAGTTTGCAGCAACACGGTAGGTCATGTTTTCACTACCTCCAGATGCGGATACGTTGTGTACTTGGGCAACACCTGTTTGGGTAACTTCATCCCTCCAATCAGTGTCACTTCCCAAATCATTACCCCCAGCCGCTAGAAACTCTTCACGGTTCATGATGCTAATCTGATTGGCAATGGTAGAGACTCCCAATTGTCCATTATAGGATACTTGTAGTGGTTGACCACTTTTTCCGCTTTTCGTAGTAATTACGATAACCCCTGAAGAAGCACGGGAGCCATAAATTGCAGCTGCAGAACCATCTTTCAAAACAGTTATATTTTGAATATCAGCAGGATCAACACTATCCAAAGATCCACCTAAGATACCATCAATTACCACTAAGGGCTCTTGGTTACCACCAACTGTTGACAATCCACGCAAACGAATTGTAGGGGCTTGGTTAGGGTTTCCCCCTGGATTGGCCACTGTAAGACCAGCAACCTTTCCTTGTAAAAGTTGTGCAGGAGCTTGAACCACACCTTGGTTAAAATCTTCTACATTAACACTGGTAACCGCCGTAGTAATTTCTTTTTTGGCCTGGCTACCATATCCAACAACTACAACTTCCTCTAAAGCCTGAGCATCTTCTTGTAAAGTGACATTAATGGTACTTTGACCATTTACAGCAATCTCGGTCGATTTGTAGCCGATGTAACTAATAACCAAGACAGCATCGTTCCCAACGGAAAGGGAGTAATTACCATCAAAATCTGTCTGGGTTCCATTTGTGGTACCTTTTTCAACAACGCTGGCTCCGGGTAGCGGGCCGCTTGCGTCAGAAACGGTACCGGAAACCTCCTGAGCCTGAGCTATACCAAAAGTCAAAAAGGCTCCCAGTACAACTAAGCTTTTTAGTAGCGTAATCTTCATAAAATGTTAATTTAAGTTGAGTTAATTAAATTCAATCGTTAAAAATATGTAAAAACAGCAATGCACAACAATGAAAGTCCTAGGGTATATCAACGAAAACGGTTTCGTGTTAATAACTTTTATAAATTATGGATTCTTAATTATACAAGTTATTAATTTATCTTTTCGTAATAAGTAAGGGCTTATTAATGTAATACTGCAATTTTTGTCAAATATATAAATTATATTTTTCTTTAAATTTTGTTAAGCCCTTATTAACATTATCTAATCTTCAATTTTATTGTTCACGTTCATTTAAGGTTTGAAATTTTGTGTAAATTCCCGAAAAATTGAGGTTAGAACTTCACGTACACATTGAAAAAAAGGGTTACTTTAAAACAAATTGCAAAGGAATTGGACGTTTCAGTGTCTACTGTTTCCAAGGCCTTGAAAAACAGCGAAGAGATTAGTAGGGATACAAAGGACAAGATTCAAGCGTTCGCCAAGCTTTACAATTATCGACCAAATAATATTGCCTTAAGTCTTAAGAACAAAAAGACCAAGAATATAGGAGTTATCATACCTGATATTGTCCATCATTTTTTTACTACTGTTTTTAGGGGAATTGAACACTACGCGGGCGAAAGGGGTTATAATGTCATGATTTGTGTTTCGGATGAATCCTTTGAAAAGGAGATTTTGAACATGGAATTGTTGGCCAATGGTAGTATCGATGGCTTTATAATGTCCTTATCCGCGGAAACTCAGGAAAAGAATGACTACACCCATCTTAAGGAAGTATTGGGTCAAGGTATTCCTTTGGTCCTTTTTGATAGGGTTACAGAAGATATCGAATGCGATAAAGTCATTTTGAACGATGAGCAGATAGCTTATGACGCGGTACAGGGCATGATCCGTTCTGGAAAAAGGAAAATTGCGTTGGTAACCACGGAGGGTTATTTTAATGTAAGTTTCGATCGGGCAAGGGGTTATAAACGGGCCCTGGAGATGAACGGATTGGATGTGGACAAGGCCTTGGTCTTGACCTTGCCTTATAAAAGTGAGGACGATACGGTAATTTGGGACTTTTTCGAAAGCAACGATATCGATGCCGTACTCTGCGTAAACGAAATTTTTGCGATCAAATGCATGGACGTGGTTCAAAGGCAGGGAAAGAAAGTGCCGGAGGATATTTCTTTCATTGGGTTTACTAACGGAATTTTGTCCAGATATTCAACGCCCAAATTGACGACTGTGGCCCAACATGGAGAGCTCATGGGCGAAACTGCTGCCAGATTGTTGATAGACCGTATAGAAAACGATTTGGAAGGAAACCATAAAACAGAAGTGATTTCCGCTACTATCATCCATAGGGAATCCACAATCAATTAGTTACTTTTGCCGGTATGAAAACCTCTTCGAGGGATAGGGTAAGGCAACCTTTATTTCAAAATTAAGAGGGAAATTTTTAAATCTTGGATAGTTGACCTTAAATATAAATCTGTGAGACCCTTAGCGAGAGACTTGTTATGGTAAGTAAAATACCACTACAATAGAAAATGTTTTAATTAAAGCTATTAATCTAATTTTAAGCGCATGAAAAAAGGATTTATTTTTGATTTGGATGGCGTTATCGTGGATACGGCTAAGTACCATTACCTAGCATGGAAAAAACTGGCCAATGAATTAGGTTTTGAATTTACATTGGAACAGAATGAACTTTTTAAAGGGGTAAGCCGAAAGCGCTGCCTAGAGATTCTTCTGGAAATAGGCAACATCCAGGCCAGTCAAGAACAGTTCGATCGTTGGATGATCGAAAAGAACGAGGACTATTTGGAATATATAGCAAAGATGGACGCATCGGAGATTTTACCAGATGTGCCGCGTGTCCTGGAATTTCTAAAAAATAAGAAAGTTCCAATCGCTTTGGGATCTGCAAGTAAAAACGCAAAGCCGATATTGGAAAAGGTGGGGTTGCTTCCCTATTTTGAGAGTATTGTTGATGGCAATAATGTAACCAAGGCGAAACCAGATCCGGAAGTATTCCTGATCGCCGCCACAAATCTTCAAGTAGCCCCCCAGGATTGTGTTGTTTTTGAGGATGCAGTGGCCGGAATACAAGCAGCCAACAATGCCCAAATGACAAGTATAGGTATTGGGGATGCGAATACCTTGACCGAAGCGAACTATAATTTCAACGATTTCACCGAAATGACCGACGATTTTTTGAACGGCTTGCTAGCATAAATCGGCTGTATCGGCTAACTAAAAATGAAACAAAAATTTTATCCCAATAAATAATGAATCAGGATTACATACAAGCTAACGAGTGGTCCGTTATAGAGGAAGGCTTTGATGCGGAAAGGGTAAAATCCTCCGAAAGTCTCTTCAGTATAGGAAATGGGGCCATGGGCCAACGTGCCAATTTTGAGGAAACTTATTCCGGGGGAACGTTCCAGGGCAGTTATATCGCAGGTGTCTACTACCCGGATAAAACCCGAGTGGGCTGGTGGAAAAATGGCTATCCGGAATATTTCGCCAAGGTTTTGAACGCGCCCAATTGGATTGGTATACAGGTGCTGGTAAATGGGACCGAACTCGATTTGGCTACCTGTAAGAAAGTATCGGGTTTTAGGCGCGAACTTAATATGAAGGAAGGTTGGTACAAAAGGAGCTACGATGCGGTTTTAGCAAACGACGCCCAAGTTGAGGTCCTTGTTACCAGATTCCTTAGTTTGGCATTGGACGAGGTAGGGGCCATTTCATTTGAGATATCCTTGAAAAATACGGACGGAGAGATAACTTTCATTCCGTATCTGGATAGTGGTATCACCAATGAGGATAGCAATTGGGACGATAAATTCTGGAACACTACCAACGTATCCTCATCGGGCAACAGGGCCTTTATTGAAGCCCATACCCTAAAAACGAATTTCAAGACCAGTACTTTCATGCAGGCCAGTTTGGATTACAAAGGTGTTTCGATTCCCGGAAGTTTGGATACGTCCACGGATACCTTTGTATCCTTACAATTTTCGCAGAAAGCCGAAAAGGGGGAGAAACTGACCCTTACAAAATTTGGGGGATACACCGTTTCCAGAAACCATCCCGAGGATGCACTGGTAGATGCTGCCAACGAGGTATTGGACGTGGCTTCGTCGCTTGGCTTTGAAAACTTGCTTAAAAAGCAAAAAGAGGCTTGGGCAGGTATATGGGAAATGAGCGATATTACCATCCAAGGCGATGTGAAAGCGCAACAGGGCATCCGGTTCAATATCTTTCAATTGAACCAAACCTATTTAGGGACGGATTCCAGGCTGAACATAGGTCCAAAAGGATTTACAGGAGAAAAATATGGGGGTAGTACGTATTGGGATACCGAAGCCTACTGTATTCCCTTTTACATGGCCACTAAGGACGAAATGGTTGCCCGTAAATTATTGAAATATAGGTACAACCATTTGGAAAAGGCCATTGAGAATGCGGAAAAACTTGGGTTTACCAATGGGGCTGCCCTATATCCCATGGTGACCATGAACGGTGAGGAGTGCCATAACGAATGGGAAATAACGTTCGAGGAAATCCACCGGAACGGTGCCATCGCATTCGCCATTTACAATTATTATCGATATACAGGGGACTACTCCTATATTCCGGAGATGGGCTTGGAAGTGCTCATTGGTATTGCCCGTTTTTGGCATCAACGGGCGAATTTTTCCACCTTCAGGAACAAATATGTCATTTTGGGGGTAACCGGTCCCAACGAATATGAAAATAACGTCAATAACAATTGGTACACCAATTACTTGGCCCAGTGGTGTATCCATTTTACCCTGGAACAATTGACCAAGGTTAAGGAAGGCTATCCGGAGGATTACAAAAGGATAATGGGCAAGACCAAACTTACGCCTACCGAATGCGATGCCTGGAAAAAAGTGGCGGATTCCATGTATTTGCCGTATTCGGAGGAATATGGCGTCTACCTGCAACAGGATGGATTCTTGGACAAGGATTTGGTGAAGGTGAGCGATTTGGAAAAAACGGAACGACCCATTAACCAAAAATGGAGCTGGGACCGTATTCTACGATCGCCGTATATAAAACAGGCCGATGTGCTACAAGGCTTCTACTTTTTTGAAGATCATTTTACAACGGATGAACTGGAGAAGCATTTTGATTTTTACGAACCGTTCACCGTGCACGAATCTTCCTTGTCGCCTTGTGTGCATAGTATCCAGGCGGCAAAATTGGGAAGGATGGAGCAGGCGTACACCTTTTATTTGAGGACTTCCCGGTTGGATTTGGACGATTATAACAAGGAAGTGGAGGAAGGACTCCATATAACCTCCATGGCAGGTACCTGGATGAGCATCGTTGAAGGTTTTGGAGGTATGCGTGTGGTCAATGATACACTTTCCTTTGAGCCCCGCATACCCAAGCAATGGGACGCGTATTCCTTTAAAGTGAATTTTAGGAACCGCATTATCAAGGTCAAGGTCACTTCCAACGAACTGACCTTTGAACTGAACGGGGACAACGGAATTTCCATTCTGGTGCAAGGTGAAGCCTATGAGTTGTTGCCCAACACGCCCTTAAAAGTTAACTAAGATCCCGTAATTTGGCTTCCCAGCTATCTGTTGGAAATAGGAAATTGAAATGCAAGGAAAAATCGTAATCTACCACGTTTTTACGCGACTTTTTGGGAATACCAATACCACCAATAAACCTTGGGGGACCATCGAGGAAAACGGGGTTGGCAAGTTTGAGGATTTTACCGATAAGGCCTTATCGGAAATCAAAAAGCTTGGCGTCTCCCACATTTGGTATACCGGTGTTCCGCATCACGCCGTAATCAGGGATTATACGGCCTATGGCATTTCCAATGACGACCCAAACGTAGTAAAAGGGCGCGCAGGTTCTCCGTATGCCGTAAAGGATTATTACAATGTGGATCCGGATTTGGCCCTGGATCCGGCAAATAGGTTACAGGAATTCAAGGAGCTCGTTGATAGGACCCATGCCCATGGTATGAAGGTCATTATGGATATCGTGCCCAATCACGTAGCCCGGGATTATCAAGGTATCTCCAATCCCAATGGCGTACGCAGTTTTGGTGCCGATGACGATACCGATCACGAGTATTTGAAGAACAACAATTTTTACTATATACCGGGCGCCCATTTTGAAGTGCCGGATTGGAAGGATGGCTATAAACCCTTAGGCGGTGAACTGCATAGATCCATTGGAACGCTCAAGGAGAATCCGGCCAAATGGACAGGGAACGGTTCCAGAAGCCCTAAACCGGATATGAACGACTGGTATGAAACAGTCCGCGTAAATTATGGTGTAAGACCCGATGGAGGTTTGGATTTTGACCTCTTGCCATATGATTTTGGGGAGAAGGATTATACCCAACATTTCCGGTTTTGGCAGCATAGGGACGTGCCTGATTCCTGGATAAAATTTAGGGACATTGCCCTGTATTGGATGGATTTTGGATTGGATGGCTTCCGATACGACATGGCCGAAATGGTACCCGTGGAATTTTGGAGCTTTATGAATTCCTACATCAAGATGCGGAACGAGGATGCTTTCTTAATGGCCGAGGTCTATAACCCAGATCTCTACAGGACCTTTATCCATAAAGGGAAAATGGATTATTTGTACGATAAGGTCGATTTTTATGACGGCCTCAAACATATCATGAAAGGCTATGGTTGGTCCGATCATATCCCGGTAGTGCAGAATAATCTGAAGGATATAGAACACCACATGCTCCATTTCTTGGAAAACCACGACGAACAGCGTATTGCGAGTCCGAAATTTGTGGGAAAGGCCGAAATAGCAAAACCGGCCATGGTGGTTTCCGCCACCATCAGTACTTCCCCCACCATGATCTATTTCGGACAGGAAGTGGGAGAACCTGCCGCTGAAAATCCCGGGTTTGGAAGCGCTTCCAGAACTTCCATTTTTGATTATGTGGGCGTGCCACATCATCAGCGATGGTTGAACAATAAAAAATTTGACGGGGGTCAATTGACCCAACAGGAGCGGGAATTGCGTGATTTTTATAAGAGGTTGTTGAATTTCACCTTGGAAAGCGAAGCCCTAATGGGAAAATATAGGGAAATTCATTTTTACAACAAGGAGCGTACAAAAGGTTATAACCATAGGGTGCTTTCGTACGTGCGATGGTCCAAAAATCAAAAATTGATCATCATCGTTAATTTTGATGTGACAGATTCCTTTTCCTTCGATTTAAAAGTTCCGCCCGAGATTTTGCAATCATGGGGGTTCGATAAAGCTGCGTACAAGTTAAGGGATACACTGTACGAAAAAACAAATACCTTGAAAATCATAAATAATGAAGGGCATATAGATGTGCATCTGGGCCCATTGGAATCCTTTATTTTTGAAGTTGTATAAATATGTGATCAATCCTCCTGATATCTATCGACAGGGTTACTTATATTTGACTGATAAAAACGAAATTTATATAGCACAAATGAAAAGAGTATTTTTAACCTTGGTATTTGGGATACTACTATCTTCCTGCAATATGAATCAACCTTTGGTAATAGGACATAGGGGTGCCATGGGGCATGAGACCGAAAATACCTTGGCTTCCGTTCAGAAAGCCATAGATTTGGGCGTTGATATGATAGAAATCGATGTGTTCAAGATACAGAGCGGGGAAATCGTTGTTTTCCATGACGAAACGGTGGACAGATTGACAAACGGCCCTGGAAAGATTGAGGAATACAACATTTTCGATCTAAGCAGATTAATAGTAAATGGGGGACATAAAATACCCATGTTACAGGATGTCCTCAAATTGATAGACAATAAGGTGGCCTTGAACATCGAATTAAAAGGGGATGATACAGCCGATAAGGTCAACCATATCATGAACTATTACATTGAGAAACAAGGATGGTCGCCCGAAAATTTTATCATTTCCAGTTTCAAATGGGACGAGTTACGGGAAATGCGAAAATTGAACCCCAGTGTACAGTTAGCGGTGTTGACCGAGGAAAACCCGGTGGACGCCATTCCCGTGGCAAAGGAGCTGAACGCGGTTGCCATAAACCCCTATTTTAAAAACCTGGATTTGGAAATCGCAAACCAGATCAGGGAAGCCGGACTCAAAATTTACGTATGGACCGTCAATGAGGATTTTGATATTGACGCCATGAAGCGTATTGGAGTCGACGGAATCATTACCAATTATCCGGAAAGAATCCACTAATGTTCGATGTGGTCATAGTTGGGGGCGGGGCGGCCGGTTTTTTTGCGGCCATCCATATCGCTGAAGCTAGGCCCAACGTAAAGATAGCCATCCTGGAACGCGGCAAACAGGTGTTGACCAAGGTAAAGGTTTCGGGCGGTGGAAGATGTAACGTTACCCATGCCGAGTTCAATCCCGCTGACCTTGCGTCCAATTATCCAAGAGGGGAAAAGGAATTGTTAGGTCCTTTTCACAGTTTTGCCACAGGCGATACCATCGGGTTTTTTGAAAAAAGGGGTATCCCCTTAAAAATTGAGGAGGATGGTAGAATGTTTCCAACAACCGACTCCTCACAGACCATTATCGATTGTTTTACCTCCGAAGCGGAAAGATTGGGCGTGAAAATTTTTAGGGTTTGTACCGTTACGGGATTTGAAAATATTACTTCCGCAAAAGGGGATTACTGGCAAATTAACACAACAAAAAAAACGTATAAGTGCAAAAAACTGTTGGTAAGTACGGGCAGTAATCCCAAAATTTGGGATTTGTTGCAAGGGTTGGGCCACACAATCGTGAGTCCAGTTCCTTCCTTGTTTACGTTTAACATACAGGACGAACGCATCAAAAATATTCCGGGAATAAGTACGCACGCCGAAGTTGCCGTTTTGGACAAAATTAAATCTAGGAGGAATACAAATAGCGCATCCCAAAGCGAAATCCTTTCTTCGGAAGGACCCTTATTGATTACCCACTGGGGCATGAGCGGTCCGGCAATTTTGAAACTGTCCGCTTGGGGGGCGCAAATTTTGGATTCCTATAAATACGAGTTCAAAATTAGGGTTAATTGGGTGCCGGAATACCATCCGGCCGGACTCTTGGAATTGTTCTTGAAGGTGAAGCAGGTAGAAAAAAAGACCGTGCTACGGACCAAGGTCTTGGATATTCCTAAAAGACTCTGGGCCAATTTGGTGAGGGCTTCCGGTATCGATGACACTGTTACATGGCCAGACGTCACCAAGGCCCAATTACAGGAATTAACAACTCAATTGACGCAAGGTCTTTTTTTCGTGAACGGGAAAAGTACCTTTAAGGAGGAATTTGTGACCGCCGGTGGCGTGGACTTAAAGGAGGTAAATTTTAAGACCTTTGAAAGCAAAGTCCTCTCCAATATGTACTTTGCGGGGGAAGTTTTGAATATTGATGCGATTACGGGCGGCTTTAATTTTCAAAATGCCTGGACGGGCGGATTTTTGGCCGCCCAAGGAATCGTAAATAGCTTTGATAACACCTAGATACATGCCCAAGCAAATCGCCTTTTTAAGGGGAATCAACGTGAGCGGACAAAAGAAAGTGTCCATGGCAGAATTGAGTTCGCTCTTGACCAACAATGGGTTTAAGGGCGTTAGTACGTATATACAAAGTGGCAACATTATTTTTGAGGAAGCCCATGTTTCGGTTTCAGAAACAAAAGTTACTTTGGAAGAAACCATTAAGGCCCATTTTGGTTTTGAGGTACCCGTTTTAGTGAAGTCCCTACCCGATTTGCAAAAGATCATCCGCAATAATCCCTTTTCAAAAAAGGAGGATTTGGAGTCCAACAGGGTTTACTTTGTTATGCTTTTCGGGTCTCCGGAAAAGGAAAAATTGGCCTCTTTCAAGGAAGAAATCTATCCGAACGAATCATGGGAGCTAGTGGAAGATTGCCTCTATTTATGCTGCAAAAATGGATATGGCAATGCCAAATTGAACAACAATCTTGTGGAACGAAAATTAAACGTTCAGGCGACCACCAGAAACTACCGTACGATGATGAGGTTAATCGAAATGGGCGAAATTAGTTAAGTTCCCAGATTTTGTAGTTTAAAATAGTCGCAAAGCAGACCCATGCCAAATACGGTAGCAAGAGAAGGGCCGCTACCTTGCTCACCAGCCTAAACCATTTTATGGTAAATACTATCATGACCAGTAGCGTCAAGATGACCAATAAGGCCCAAAAAGGCGATTGCAGCCCAAAAAATACAATGCTCCAAAGGGCATTCAATAGAAGCTGAAAACCAAAATGATAAAGGGCAGTCTTTACCCATTTATGATGGAAACCCTTGGCCCATACCCAACCTGCAGAAATGCCCATTAGGATATACAGTGTAGTCCAAACAGGGGCGAACAACCAATTAGGGGGATTAAAACCGGGCTTGTTCAACGTAAGGTACCAATCGTTCACGGAACTTTGGGTAACCACACTGGATACGAACCCAATAATGAGACACACGGTAACACTTATAAAAACGAATGGGAGTCTTTTTCTAAGTAGGGCTGTGTTCATGCCCTAAAATAATCATTTATTTTTATTGCTCCTCCTAAAAACTATCTTTGCGGAAATAGTTGGCTTCATGACAGAAAAAGATTTTATTCCTTCAAATCCCAAGGTTTTAATCGCAACGGGAAAAGTCGCTTATAAATCTCCCAGTAACATTGCCTTGGTGAAATATTGGGGGAAAAGGGAAGGACAGATTCCTGCAAATCCTTCCATCAGCTTTACCTTGAGTGCCTGTGCCACAACCACTAAAATCCAATTTAAAAAACTGGATGGTCCTTCTCCTGGATTCGCTTTTGATTTTTTATTCGAGGGAAGCCCTAAGCCTAGTTTCAGACCAAAAATCGAGACTTTCTTCAAACGTATAAGCTCCTATTGTCCATTTTTAAAGGAGTATCACTTCACCATAGAAACCTCCAATTCGTTTCCCCACAGCAGTGGCATCGCTTCATCGGCAAGTGGTATGTCGGCTTTGGCCCTCTGTCTCATGGAAATCGAACGAATGCTTTACCCTGGAATGGATGATGATTTCTTCATAAAAAAGGCCTCTTTTCTGGCGCGTTTGGGTTCTGGGAGTGCCTGTAGAAGTTTGGAAGGACCCTTGGTAACCTGGGGTGTCCATGAGGAAATTCTAGACAGTACGGATTTATACGGAATTCCCTATAAAGAGGAGGTACACCCTATTTTCAAAAACTATCACGATACCATTCTTTTAGTGGACAAAGGACAAAAACAGGTAAGTAGTACTGTGGGGCACGATTTGGTCAAGGGGCATCCATTTGCCGAGCAACGCTTTCAGCAGGCACATAGGAATTTAGGCCGATTAAAACCGATTTTAAAATCCGGCAGCTTGGAAGAATTTATACAGGTTGTTGAAAGTGAGGCGTTGACCTTGCACGCCATTATGATGACAGGAGACCCTTATTTTGTCTTGATGAAACCTAATACACTGGAAATTATCAATAGAATTTGGGCGTTTAGGGAGGAATCCGGATCACATGTTTGCTTCACTTTGGACGCAGGTGCAAATGTTCATGTGCTTTATCCTGAAACTGAAAAGGAAAAAGTAAATCAATTTATTGTGAATGAGTTGGTTGCATACTGCGAAAACCAGCAGTATATTTGTGATCGAATTGGGCAGGGTGCGGTAAAATTAAATTAATTGCTACACTTCTAATTCAATTCAAGCGTTATTGAAGTAGGATTTTAAGCATTTGAAATAATATTTTTGATGTTATAGCACCTAAGTTGCAAATTAGTTGTCTATATTTAAATTGTCTTAGGCGTTGCCGGTTTACTTAAACAAATGAAGGGACCATTATTTTATTCAAAGATTCTTCTTTTTGGGGAGTATGGTATCATCAAGGATTCCAAAGGACTTTCCATTCCGTATAATTTTTTTAAAGGTGCTTTGAAAACCAATAATGATTCTGAAAAGGCGAAAAAGTCCAATCAGGCGTTGCGTGAATTTGCGTCCTATTTAAAGGAATTATCGATAACGGAACCAAATTTGGTGTCCTTTGATTTTAGTGCGATGGATACCGATATTGAGGAAGGCATGTATTTTGACAGTTCCATCCCGCAAGGGTACGGAGTAGGTAGCAGTGGTGCCTTGGTCGCGGCTATTTACGATAAATATGCAAAGGACAAGATTACCGTATTGGAGAACCTGACCAGGGAAAAGCTTTTATCTTTAAAGCTCATTTTTGGTAAAATGGAATCCTTTTTCCACGGTAAGTCATCTGGTCTGGACCCCTTGAACAGTTATTTAAGTTTGCCTATACTTATCAATTCCCAAGATAATATTGAATCTACCAGTATCCCCTCCCAAAATTTGGAAGGTAAGGGAGCCGTATTTTTATTGGACAGTGGATCTATTGGTGAAACGGCACCAATGGTTCAAATCTTTATGGAACAAATGAAGAATGAAGGCTTTAGGAATATGCTTAAAGACCAATTTATTAAGCATACCGATGCCTGTGTGGAGGATTTTGTGAACGGTAACATTAAATCACTTTTCTGGAACTTGAAAAAGCTTTCCCATGTGGTATTGGATAATTTTAAACCAATGATTCCCGCCAAATTTCATGACCTTTGGAAACAAGGAATCGAGACCAATGACTACTATCTAAAACTATGTGGCTCTGGAGGCGGTGGTTATTTTCTTGGATTTACAGAGGATTTTGAAAAAGCACAGGAGGCCCTAAAGGATTACAAATTAGAGGTGGTCTACAACTTCTAGTATATACCCAACATTTTCATGCTTAGTAGAAAAAACAAACTCTTGCTATTAAAAGTATTGAGTCTGTTTTCCGTGGTACGTGGGTATAATCTTTTGATGATCATTTTGGCACAGTACCTGGCTTCCATCTATATCCTTTCCCCAAATTTACCCTTGAGACAGGTTGTTTTTGATGTAAATCTATTTGTAATCGTAATCGCTTCCGCTCTGGTAATCGCCGCAGGCTACATTATCAATAATTTTTACGATGCGGAAAAGGATTTAATCAACAAGCCCCGAAAGACCATGTTGGACCGCTTGGTGAGCCAGCGATTTAAATTGAGTACCTACTTCATTTTGAATTTTTTGGCTGTTTTTGCGGCCAGTTACGTTTCTTTTCGGGCAGTGCTTTTCTTTTCGGCCTATATTTTCGGTATATGGTTCTACTCCCACAAAGTGAAGAAAATCCCGTTCTTTGGCAACTTTGTATCGGCTACATTGGCAATCACCCCCTTTTTTGCGATTTTTGTGTACTACAAGAATTTTGAAACCGTCATTTTTGTGCATGCGATGTTTCTCTTTTTGTTGATATTGGCGAGGGAATTGATCAAGGATTTGGAAAATATTTCTGGGGATGTCGCCCAAAATTACCGAACCATACCCATTATTTATGGGGTCAACGTATCCAAATTCCTGATAGCGATACTGATGTTATTGACCCTGATACCTGCCTTATTGCTGATTTTTAAGTTCGATGTTGGGTATATGAACTATTATTTTGCCGGATGTATCCTTCTTTTTATACTCTTTTTAGGCATCCTCTTTAAATCAAGCACCCGAAAGCATTTTTTGTGGTTGCACAACATCCTGAAACTGGTCATTGTGGTGGGCGTTTTTAGTATTCTCTTGATCGATGTAGACCTGGTTTTAAATCGCATTCTTTAATCCTTAGTATTGGATGTTTTCATTTTCTTCAATATATAGAAGTACTTATTTAATATAATATTTGATACGTTCAGGAATTAGTGTACGCATTGGCTCGCCTTTCTTACCTTTGTCCAAAATAAAACCGTTATGAGTAGGGGAGAGTCAAACAAAGGGGATAAAGCATCGGGAAGACAAGGGGGGACTTTTAGGAAAAAAAGTTACGCTAGGGGCAATGCGCCTATCAAGAAAAACACCGCTCCAAAACAGGTAAGCGACCCCAACTCCATCCGCCTGAACAAATATGTAGCCAATTCCGGGGTCTGTTCCAGAAGGGATGCGGATATCTATATTTCTGCGGGAAATGTTACCGTAAACGGGAAACCCGTTACCGAAATGGGCTACAAAGTGAAACTTTCTGATGAAGTTAGGTTTGACGGACAGTTGTTGAATCCCGTAAAAAAGGAATACGTGCTTTTGAACAAACCGAAGGATTTCTCCACAACCATTCGCGACGAAAAGGGCAAACGTCATGTTTCCGGATTGATATCCAGTGCATCAAAATCAAAACTACTCCCAGTTGACAAAATGGACAAGGAAGATACCGGACTTCTTCTTTTTACCAACGACGGAGATTTGACCAAACGCCTTAAAAGTCCTATCAACGGATTGCGAAAAATTTATCATGTGGTATTGGACAAAGATCTTAGAAACGCAGACCTGGTAAAGATCCAGGAAGGCGTGGTGGTGAATGAGAAGGTCGTCAAAGTACAGGATATCAGTTTTATAGACGATGCCCCAAAAAGGGAAGTGGGCATAGAGATTTATAGTTCCAGAAATAAAATTGTAAACAGACTTTTTGAGCAATTGGGGTATACCATCGCAAGAATGGATCGTGTGGTGTATGGAGGTCTCACAAAAAAGGATTTGCCCAGAGGTCATTGGAGATACTTGACCGAGCAGGAGGTCATTAATTTTAAGATGATAAAATGAATGTAGCCCATGCCTAAGTTTCTATGAAATTATTCCAATGTTCCAACTGTGGAAATTCAATTGTTTTTGAAAATAATAGATGTGTTTCCTGCGGATATTACCTGGCCTATAGTTCGTTCTATAATCAAATGGTTTCCCTTTCCCCAAATCTTTCACAATGGAACACACCCTCCTTGGGCGATTGGCAATACAAGTATTGTGTCAATAGCCAACATGGAACCTGCAATTGGCTGGTCCCCCTAGACAGCCCTTCCGGATTTTGTCTTGCCTGTTCATTAAATAGGACCATACCGGATTTAACCGTAATAAAAAACCAAGAAAATTGGAAGAAAATTGAGATCGCAAAGCACAGGCTCGTTTATCAGCTCCTACGATTAAGGTTACCCATTTTCAACAAAAAGGAAAATTTTGTCGAGGGACTATGTTTCGATTTCCTATCTCCAAAAAACAGGGACAACCTAAAAACTGGACATGCCAACGGTGTTATTACGATTCTTATATCTGAGGCGGATGCCGTTGTTAGGGAAAAGGTTAAGCAAAATATGGAAGAGCGTTACAGAACGATGCTTGGTCATTTTAGACATGAAGTAGGTCATTATTACTGGGATGTTTTGATAAGCAACGATAAAGTTACGTTGTCAAACTTTCGGTAAGTTTTTGGTGACGAATCCATTTCTTACGAGAATTCCTTACAGAATTATTATACCAACGGCCCACGTCATGATTGGCAGAATTTCCACATTAGCAAATACGCATCTTCACATGCTTGGGAAGATTGGGCAGAAACCTGGTCTCATTATCTCCATCTAATGGATACTTTGGAAACCGCATATAATTTTGGACTACAAACATCCCCGAAATTGAGAGGGACAAATGACCTGGACGTGAATGCCAATTTCGACCCTTACATGGAGAACGATTTTCAAGCTATTTTACGAACTGCGATTCCATTGTTTTATACATTGAACAGTATGAACAGGTCTATGGGAAAGGACGATGCCTACCCTTTTGTAATATCAGAGCCCGTAAAGTCAAAATTAACATTTATTCATAATCTTCTAATCAAAGGGAAAGGTTTTTGAACCAAACTTTGATTTGAATGTGGTAGCTTCTTTTTGTCAATTATGCTAAATTGTAAAAAAGGACAAATCATGAATATATCACCCGTATTAGGTTTTGCTAAACTTTTGGTAAAAAGCAGGAAGACTAAATTAATATTGATTGGAGCTCAACTTGGGTATATTGGCTATAAATACTTGAAAAACAGGAAAAGAAAACACTCTAAGTCCAAATCAGGGACAATCAAAACATCTAATCAAGGAACTAGGTAGTTTTAAATCTTCTGAACCTTTAAGAGGCTCTGTTAGGTAATCTTTATCTTTTATGATTTCGTAAAATTCATTTGCTATTTGGGGAAGTTTATCTCTTCTTGATTTAATAGAGTTGATAATTTCTTCACCGTCCAATTCAAATATGGAATTTGGCCAAGCCTTAAAACTTTCTTCAATAGCCAAATCCGTAAGTTTATTTTGTAGTAGGTCCGCTTCTTTAATGAAATTTTCCCTGGAGGTATTTTTTAGAAAATAAATATCAATGGGCATAACTAATCCAGGTAGATAATCTATATCTTCTTGGAAGGATTGGAGATCCGGCAATATATATTTGTTTGAAATAATCGAGGGTATGATTCCGTCAATACTAAAAAATGCGTTGTCCCTATCCCCCGCAAGTGGTATTGCCATATGACCAGTCTCATTTTCAATCACTACCCACCCCCATTGCTTGGAATGGCGGTCCCAATCGCCAATTACAATATCCAATAGCCTAGCCCTAATAAATGCTGATTTGTCTATCTTTAGCATAGCACCCAATTCCATTTTCGATTCTTGTAGTTTTTCTGTATCCACAATTTCTTTTACCTGTTTAAAGGGTGTCCAATTTTTTCCTCCATCCGTTTCATGTTCCAGCAAGTAAATTTTATTGCCATAGTCTTTGTTGTAAGTACCCAAAGCATTTTGTCTAGGAAGAAAAACAGCTTTTGGCTGGGTATGCAAGAGATTTGACTTTTCGGCCAATTTAGCCACCGCTATGGCGGCATATGGATGCTGGGCGGAAATCCCATCAACAATTATATTCTCTAAACCAAGAGTTTTTGCCCATTTTGGAACTAATGGTTCTGGATTTTTATTTATGCTTCTAAGGGTAAAAATATACCCATCTTTGGTTTCTAGTTTGAGACTATGGGTTTGTTTTCCACCGCCTTCCTCCAAAATCTTGGCACCTCCATGTAAAGTGTCCAATTGTAATATTGGAAATTGAAAGGGTGTGGACCATACTTTACGATATTGCTGTCCTTGCATTATCGTTTTTAATTTATTTGCTTTATACAGTGTAGTTGGGGCAATAAGAACCGAATCTATTCTGGAAAAATCCATAGATTTTAAATCTTCGATATTCAGAACTATGGAAGTTTTACTTTCCTTTTCGGTAGAGGAAACAGAGATATAGGTAAGCAAAATAAAAATGAAAATTACTACCCCTATAATTATACCAATTTTTTTCATGGACCTAAGTTACCCATGACGTATGTAAGATAATATTTCTGAAAGATTTTTTTGGGACCCAATTACGATTTTTCCTCGAACAACAACCAGACATTTGGGTCTAAGGTCAAGGACTTGGGAGCTTCTTTCATGGGTATTTCAAAAATGGTTTTTTTGCCTACCACGTCCAATGTAAAGGTTCTTCCCTGCTCATTTCCAATTTGAATTTCCAAAGGAAAGGAAAAGGTAGCATGTTCCTGCACCTGTTCTATGTCCACAAAAAGCTTGTTTTTTTCATAATTCCATCCCCATTTTATTTCTGGATAACCCTTTGTGTATATCCATTGCTGAAAAAAAGTATCCAGATTTTTTCCTGAAATTTCTTCCATTACGGTTTTGAAATCTTCCGTTAGTGCATTGGAGTTTTGGTATTTTTTATAATAGGCAACAATGCCTTCCCAAAACAAGGTGTCCCCTAATTCGCGCCTGAGCATATGTAGCACCCAACCCCCTTTTTGGTACGTATTCACGCTCAGGACCTTCATTGGGTCCTTAATACTAGGGTCTACGATGGGCGATGGGTTTTTCTTGTAATAATCCAATATTTGGTTTCGGTCCAAAAGCAGTTCCTCTTTTCTTTTTTCGTCCCCGTAGACACTTTCTTGGTACAAAATTGCAAAGTAGGTAGCGAAGCCTTCGCTAAGCCAAACATGGTTCCAGTCCTTTTCTGAAGCCGAATTCCCAAACCACTGGTGCGCAATTTCATGCGCAATAAGGCCCTCAACTTCGTTCTTTCCATTCACCGAATTTTCAAAATAGGCAATGGTTCCAGCGTTTTCTAGGCCTCCCCATTGGGTCTTTGCCTGCATGTTCGCTAGTTTGGCATAGGAATAGGGCCCTATTTGGTCTATAAAATATCGAAGTACTTTGGTGGCCACCCCATAATCCGAAAAACCCTCCAACCGATTCTCAGGATATACCCATGCTGTGACTGGAATATCATATACTTCTCCCAACAACCTACTGGCAAATCTCGTGACGCCTATGGTCACCACCTTCATGGCAACGGGAGCCGTTTCCCTGTAAATGGTCAATTTGGTTGCATTATCAAGATAGCTTTCCTCTATTTTTTCGCCCGTGGCCACCACATCATAATGGTCCGGGGCCGTTATTCTAAATTCTACCGAGGCTTTATCGTAAGGATGGTCCACGGAAGGCAACCAGTGCCTTGCCAAATTGGGCCAGTTATCCCCAAAAAAAGATCGTTGGCCAAACTTGGTGGTGTCTATCACCAATCCTCTTTCCGGAATACCTTGATAATTTACCGTATATACTTGCGACCGCGTTGTTAATTGGGTTGGACTGATGCTAATTTTGTCGTTTTCAAACACATAGTCTATGGGTTTTCCAGCTTCGGAAATGCCGGATATTTTCATTCCGTAGTTACCGGAATACCCTACAAGATCTAGATGAAATGGAACCGCTTCCTTTTCAAAATCCACATGGATTTCGGCCTCTCCGGTAATAATATTGGTAGTATCGTTCAGATGCAGGTTGAAGATATACTTTTTTATATCGACCGATGCATTTCTAACATAGGTATCCTGTGATATCAAGGAAAGCGAGCATAAAAAAAGAATGAAAACAGTACCGATGGATTTGCATGGATATTTGATCATGGATTCGTTTTGCTTACAATATATCGGCCTAAGATAAAATATATCCGTGTTTTATCCATGGGGTTTGAAAACCGGACTACCAAAATTCCCGAATTCAAAGCCGTGATACAGTTCCATGCTTGAATCAAGGAAGAGCTATCAATCCCTATGATACCCTTCGCCAAAAAGATAGCTCACTACGATTCCATGGGTATTCCCAAGCGGATTGTTGTTAAATGCCAAGTTGTAGTTATAAATTGCACGTATGTTTTTTAGGAGATAAACTCCGGCCAACAGGTTTATGGAAGAATTGGTGCGGTACCCCGTGCCCAGCTCGAACCTATTTTTATAGCTCATGGCGATGTTAAAATCCACTTGAAACGGAGCGCCGTTTTCATACTTGGCCAGCACATTGGGTTTGATCATGATTTCCTCAAAGATGTTCGAATAAAATCGGTAGCCAAAATATCCGTAATACGCATTGGAGAGATCTAGATTGTCATCCGTAGCCAAGGTATCCCCCAATACATTGGGAGCCGAAAAGCCCAAATGAAAATCTGCCAGATTCAATAATATTCCCAAGCCAATGGTGGGTATGGACGCATTGATGTTCTGGGCGAAATTGGGATCACCAACAATACCCAGATCAAGGAGATTGTCCTGGTATTGCTGTAGACCTCCCGTGATGGCAAAAGAGAGTGAGTTTGGTGTGTATACCTGCCAATACGGCCTGTTTTTCTTTGTGTCGAAGAATATTTTATAGGAATAGGTCGCAAAAGCATTTGTAGATGTGGTAACTCCGATTTCGTCCCTAATAAACCCCGCTCCCAAACCTACTTTTCCTCTGTTCAAAGGAGTATGCAGGCTTAAGGCAAAACTACGCGGACTTCCTTCTACCCGATTGAAAAACCCTGTGTTGCTCAAGGAGACTTCCGTACTAGGTGCCAGTCCCGCATAGGCCGTATTGATCAGATACGGATTGTAATTATACTCGGCGAACAAAGGAGTCTGCTGCGCCTGTAATTTGTTTACGCCTATCTGAAATAAAATGTATATCGCCAATAAAGCGAATTGGTATATTGTTTTGTTCATGTATTATCGCTTTAAGACTAAAAACCCTTGTAGTTTATTGAGATTGTGTTCACCCGATACCTGAATATTAAAGAAATAGGTGCCACTAGGGAGTTCACTGGCCCCAAGTTGGGTTTTTCGGTTGGCGGTACCACTAAATACATTGGACTGATTGTCATAACCCTGGATCTCGAATACCAGATCCCCCCATCGGTTATAGATGGAGACCGTGTTATCAGGATTTAGTTCAATACCGTCAATGGTCCAAAAATCGTTTATGCCATCCCCATTGGGAGAGAAACCGTATTGGGTGTCGTCCTGGTTAATGGTGGTAAACATAAATTCGGTACAGTCTATGGCATCGCCCAGCGAATTATACGGGGTAATCGTCACATAATATCTGGTGTCCTCCATCAATCTTTCTGTAAATGAGTAGGAAGTTAGGATGCTTACATCTTCATTATTGACCACATCGTTGGCACCTGGAGAAGTACCAACGCTGAGACGGTATCCGTCTGCCGTTGGGGATTCCTCCCAAGTCAAGGTTACATCTACAGGAACGTTGGTGTCCCCATTGCTTGGAGTAAGCAAGGAGGTACAATCAGGTATTGTGGGCAAGGTTTCCGTGGTAAAACTTTCTTCAGAACATCCCATCGCCGTTCCATCTGCATTGTAGGGAACAACAGTTACAAAAATGGTGGAAGCTTCGGGCAGATCCGTTGTCAGATTATAGGTTCCTACATTTCCAACATCTACACTGTCCAGAATTTCGTTACCGCCTGAGGAAGTTCCTATGCTGAGGTAGTAACCATCGGCATTGGTAACGGTAGCCCAGGAAATATCGCTGGATAGGATCACATCGGTTGCATTATTTAATGGACTCGTCAGGTTGGTGCAATTCGGAACATTCAATACAGTTTCCGTAACGAAACTCTCTTCCATACACCCCATGGCACTTCCAACGGCATTGTAAGGGGTTATTGTGATAAAAATTTCGGTTTCTTCTGGTAGGTCCATCGCCAAATCGTACATACTCACATTGCCAACGTCCATAGTATCCAAGATGTCATTTCCGCCGGAAGTAGTTCCTATGGTCAGGTAATATCCATCCGCATTGGGAACGGTAGCCCAAGAAATATTGGTGGATAGGATTACGTCGGTTGCATTGTTGAGCGGAGCCGTTAAATTGGTACAGTTGGGAGCCGTAGGCAAGGTTTCGGTCACAAAACTTTCTTCCGTACAACTTATGGCATTTCCAACGGAATTATAGGGTACAATGGTCACAAAAATGGTGGTAGCTTCGGGCAAATCCGTTGCCAAATCATACATACTCACGTTGCCAACGTCCACAGCATCCAAAATGTCATTTCCGCCGGAAGTAGTTCCCATGCTCAGGTAATACCCATCCGCATTGGAAACGGTAGTCCAGGAGATATTGCTGGACAGGATTACATCGGTCGCGTTGTTGAGCGGAGCCGTTAAACTGGTGCAATTGGGTACGGTAGGCAAGGTTTCCGTAGTAAAACTTTCCTCGGTACACGAAGTGGCACTTCCAAAACTATTGTACGGTACAAGGGTCACGAAAATGGTCGTATTTTCCGGTAAATCATTGGCCAGGTCATACAAAGTCACATTCCCAACATCCATAGCGTCAAGAATATCCGTAGCTCCGGATGCCGTTCCTACAGTAAGATAATACCCATCCGTATTTGCGGCCGTGTTCCAACTGATATTAGTATTCATGGCTACATTGGATGCCCCGTTCAATGGGGACGCAAGCGTGGTACAAAGGGGAGGGTTGTTCAAGGTGGATGTTCCTGTCCTGAAATTCTCCTCGGCACATCCTACGGCATCGCCTACCTCGTTATAGGGTATAATGGTCACGTAATGGGTCCTATTGATTTGTAAATTTTGCGCGAAAGAATACGTAGTGGTATTTCCTACGTCGATACCATTGGCGATTTCAATACCGCCCTGTGTTATCCCCACATTGACGATGTAGCCTTTAGCGCCGTCCACCACGTTCCAAGTAAGGTCCGTATCAATGGGTACATTCACGGACCCAGATATAGGATTGGTAAGGTTTGTGCACACCGGTGGTACGGGAATCAACTCCGTACGGAAGCTTTCCTCGGTACATCCCAGAGCAGGATCTTGTTCGTTATAGGGTACTATCGTTACATAAATATCCGTATCCTCCGTTAAATTGGTTGCTAGGTCATAGTTGGTGATATTACCAACGTCTACATTATCCAGGATTTCGTTGCCCCCGGAACTGGTGCCAATCGTTAATCTATAGCCATCTGCATTGGAAATGGGCTCCCAGGACAAATCGGTGTCCACGGCTACTTCCGTAGCTCCGTTCATGGGCATAGTAAGTTGGGTACATTCCGGTATGGTTGGTGGATTGCTAGCAATGGTGAAACTTTCTTCCGAGCATCCTGTCGCACTTCCCGTATCATTGGTGGGAACGATGGTCACGTACACTGTTTCACCTCCAGTAAAATCGGTCGGGAACTCATAGGATGTGGCATTTACCACGACTTCATTGTTCAGGATATCATTGCCTCCCGGAGTAGTGCCTACAGTCAAATGGTATTCACGGGCATAGAGTACCGGCTCCCAATTTAGGTTGGTGTTCACGGGTACATCAAGCTCACCGTTGAAAGGGGCGACGAGTAGGGTACATTCCGGAATTGGGCAATCCAGTATATCCTGGTAGAAAGACCAACCATAGTTGTCCATCATGGACTGTCTTTCTTCAAGGGCATCGCAATAGAGTAAGCCTTGGGCCCCCAGCGAAAGACCGGGAGTAAGACTTTGTTCGGACCATGAGATCAAGGTACTGTCATAGTTTATGCGGGTCAAGGCCGTATTATTGAGCATGTTGGTCACGTTGTTGACGTTGTCCATGGTCCAATCCCCCAAATACTGGTCAAAGGCCGATGCATTTTCGAACATGCCTTGCAAGGAAACACTGCCCAGGTCCCATTGGTCCATAGCTTGGTTAAAAGCCGATGCACTCCTGAACATAAAATTCATACTGCCCACACCAGAAACCCGCCAGGAGTTTATATTCTGGTCAAAGGCCGATGCATTTTCGAACATACTTTGCATTGTGGTGACCTTTCGAACGTTCCAATTGTCCAAAGGTTGGTTAAAGGCCGATGCCCCGTTGAACATGGAAAGCATGGTAGTGACCGATGCCACGTTCCAAGAATTCATAGGTTGGTTGTAGGACGTAGCGTTTTGGAACATGGACTCCATTGTGGTTACAAAGGAAGTGTTCCAAGCATCGATATCTTGGTCAAAGGCCGTTGCCCCCCTGAACATTTCTTGGGCGTTCAATAGTTCACCGGTATCCCAATTGGCCAAAGGCTGGTCAAAAACAACGGCATCCTTGAACATGGCTTCCATATTGGTTACGGAACCTACGTTCCAGTTCCCAATTGGACCGTTAAATACCGATGCATCTTCGAACATGGAGTTCATCAAGGTTACGGAAGAGACATCCCAACTGTTCAATGGTTGGTTGAAAAGTGCCGCACTCTCGAACATGGATGCCATATTGGCCACCGCGCTTACGTTCCAAGAATCCAGAGGTTGGTTAAAGGCGGAAGCCGATTGGAACATGGATTGCATGTTCACCACGGAATTCACGTCCCAGTTGCCCAAAGGTTGGTCAAAAACACCTGCCAATTGGAACATACTGCGCATATTGGTAACATTGGTAACGTTCCAAGTATTGATGTTTTGATCAAAGACCTTTGCATCGTAGAACATGTATTGCATATTCGTAACTTCGGACACATCCCAATTACCCAAGGGCTGGTCAAAATTATCCGTATCCCGGAACATGTAGCTCATGTCCAGGACATTGGATACGTCCCAGCTATTTATGTTTTGATTGAATGCCGTACTTCTGCGGAACATGGCCTGCATATTAGTAACACTGCTCACGTTCCAATTGTCCAAGGGTTGGTTGAAGGCCATATCAGATACAAAGCCATCGAACATTTGACTCATATCCGATACATTGCCAACGTTCCAGGAATTTAGCGGCTGGTTAAATAATTCCGCTCTTTCGAACATGGAAGACATATTGGTAACATTACTTACGTTCCAACTATCTATATTTTGATTGAATACGGATGCCTGCCGGAACATATCCGCCATATTGGTTACACTGCTTACATTCCAATTGTTAAGGGGCTGGTCGAACGAGGTTGCTGCTAAAAACATGGCGCTCATGTTGGTAACGTTACTTACGTTCCAATTGTTCAACGGTTGGTTAAAATCCGATGCACCTAGGAATACACCGTACATATCGGTCACGTTGCTTACGTCCCAGTTTTCAATATTTCCATTGAACAAATAGCAAGATCCGAACATACTACGCATACTGGCCACATTAGACAAATCTGGAATATCCGTGGCGTTGTATTCCATGTTTTGGCATCCATAAAAGGCAAGCTCCATGGATTCCCAAGGTTGTGTTCCCCATTGATCTATGGAGATTAGTTTAATACTATCTGAATTGGAGTAATAATGGTGGGGTGCGGGAAAAGAGCCTATAATGGAAACTGTATAAATACCAGGTGTAAGATAGGTGTGCGTAATAGTTCCTGTAACATTATTGTTGTATTGCCCATCTCCCCAATCTATCGAATAATCATACGTAAAATAATTTGGATACCCCGTATTTGCTTCTATTTTTAACTGATTGGCCGGAGTACTCTTATAGTCGGTCAGTCCAGTGTTGTAAGTGAGCTTAAAGGCAGCTGGGCTATTGACCCAACTTTCCACTACGGTGAACGAAATGGGAGAACATCCCACAGCATCCCCTTCGTCATTAAATGGGATCACCAATACGGAAACATCGTCCCCTGGGGTAAATTCATTGGTGAAGTCAACCCCAACGTTATTCGCTGCCAGGGTTTGGTTGTATACTTCCACGGGTCCTGAGCCATCGTCCCTTGTGACGGTTATCCTATACCCAGTTGCATTGGGTACCGGATCCCATCGTATATCACTATTGGCAGGTACTTGGGTATCACCTGCCGCCGGCATTGTAATATTTGCGCAAAGGACAAAGGAACAGTTTATGGAATCCCCTGTGATGTTCCAGCCATGGTTATCCATCAAATCTTGTCTGGCATCGCGACCATCACAATAAGTAAGGTTCGTAACTCCCAGGTTTACGTTTGATTGAACCGTTTGGAATCCCCACCCGATTAAAGTGTTGTCATAATTTGCTTGGGAAAGACCAGAATCTGACAGCATATGCTCCATGCTGGATATATTGCCAATAGGCCACATGCCAAGATTTTGATCAAATGCCGTGGCTTCCTGGAACATCCTGCCCATATTGGTCACATTCGCGGTATTCCAATTGGAGAGTGGTTGATTGAAAACATCGGCACCCCTGAACATACCGCTCATATTGGTAACGATATCCACCACCCACGAGTTCAGGGGTTGGTCAAAGGCCAAAGCTCCTAAGAACATGTTGTTCATCAACGTAACGTTACTTACGTCCCAGCTATCCAGAGGCTGATTAAAAAGTGGCGCATTCTGAAACATTTCGCTCATATCCGTAACGGAGCTTACAACCCAGCTTCCAATGGGTTGATTGAACATATGGGCACCATTGAACATGCCCTTCATATTGGTAACATTGCTCACATTCCATCCGGTTATGTCCTGATTAAAATTGTCCGTGTCCCGGAACATGTAGCTCATATTGGTCACATTGCTAACGTCCCAGTTGTTCAGTGGTTGGTTGAATGTAACGTTCCAAATCCATCCATCGAACATACTGGCCATACTGGTCACGTTGCTCACGTCCCAATTGTTCAAGGGTTGGTTAAAAGTTCTATGTCTATAGAACATGTTGCTCATGTTGGTCACATTGCTCACGTCCCAACCTTCTATGGGTTGGTTGAATTGACCTTGTGCGAACATGTAGCTCATATTTGTTACATTGCTAACATTCCAATTGCCAATAGGTTGGTTAAAACCGGAGCTGTAGAACATATTGGACATGTCCGTTACATTGCCAACGTTCCAGTTGTTCAAAGGGCGGTTGAAACTATTTGTACTTTGAAAGGTCCCGGACATATTGGTAACCTGACTTACGTCCCAATTGTTGATGTTTTGATTGAATGAAGTGGCAGCTGAGAACATTCCTTCCATGGTAGTGACGGAGGCCACGTTCCAGTTGTCCAAAGGTTCGTTGTAGGCGTTTGCACTATTAAACGTATTGGTCATGTCCGTAACGGAAATCGTATTCCAGGCATCCAAGGGCCTATTGAAAATGGTAGCTCCGTGAAACAGACCAGCCATGGTTGTGACATTGACTACGTCCCAATTGTTCATGATACCATTAAAGCTTCGGCAATTTCGAAAGGTTTGGAACATGTTGGTAACTTGCGATAAGTCTGGGGAATTAATGGCATCAAAGTTGAGGTTTTCACATCCGAAAAATGCATTTTCCAAGGTTTGCCATTGGATGTTGCCCCAGTCCAGTATTTCAATGATTTTTAGTCGGTCTCCCGTATTGTTAAAATAAATGGCAGGAAAAGTACCGCTAATTTGTATCGTATAATTTCCAGGAGATGCGTAGGTGTGAGTTATATTCCCCGTAACTCCCGTATCGATACTTCCATCGCCCCAGTCCACGTCGTAGTTATAGGTCGTATAGGCGGGATTTGTAGGTATGGTTACCTCATTGGCCACCGAAGATCCGCTGCTTGTATTGTTCGTATTCCAAATCGAAGTGAAGGATTGGGAATTGGCCTTTAAGCCTAGTATCAGTAGTATGAAAAACGGGAAGAACTTCTTGAACATAATACGACATTATAATGTTTGCTGAAAACGCTTTCAACCTCGAATTATTTTAGGAAGGATCAGAAATGATGTCAGTTGCCCATTATTAGTTGTAAACAGTCCTACACAATTAATTTTACAAGTGTTTTCAGGGTTTGGGATAGTATAATTCCGATATGGGTCAACGAAATTGGAGTAGATAAAATAGCTTCAAAAAGCCAAAGGTGATACGATGAAATTTAGTTTGAAACAGCTTCCAAAATTATTATGGGCGACTTTTAATTCCTGGTTGGAAAAGGAACCTTTTAAAATAAGCGCCGTAATAGCGTATTACGCGATTCTTTCTTTACCCGGACTTTTAATTATAATACTTGAAATTGTTGGTTCCATTTGGGGAAGGGAAATAGTTCGTGGGGAACTTTTTTCTGAAATATCTTCAGCCATGGGCCCTGAAACGGCACAGTCCATCCAGGTAATGTTGGCCAATACAGGCAATGAAAACACATCTACCTTGGCCACTATTTTAGGGGTCTGCGTGCTTATTTACGGCGCAACGGGGGTATTCTACCAATTGCAAAATGCCCTGAACGAAATTTGGGGCGTATCACCCAACTATTCCAACGAACTATTGGCTACCATTTTTGGTAGGTTGAAAAGCTTTGGTTTTATTCTGATTTTTGGTTTTCTTTTGCTGATAAGCTTTGTGATTACATCCTTGCTATCGGCATTTTCCAGGCAATTGTCGAGCATATTGTCCACTCAGGTAGTAGGTTGGACCTTTGTAATGGACATCTTATTATCATTGGTTTTTATTTACTTTCTATTCGCCGCCATGTTCAAGTTTTTGCCCAGCAAAGTAGTCAAGTGGAATGCCGTAAAAATTGGGGCGGCACTTACGGCACTTTTGTTCCTGATGGGAAAATACGCCCTGGCCTTTTACTTTGGGAAAGCGGAACCCGGTTCAACCTATGGTGCGGCCGGCTCCATCATTTTAGTCATGTTATGGGTTTCCTACTCCAGCCTCATCGTTACCTTTGGCGCACAGTTTACCAAGATCTATTCGGATAGATTCGTTAGGTCAGGCTAACCTAGTTTATCCATTTTTGCTTTGATTTCGGGCAGACAAAGATTGCCCAAACTGCCTACATGGGAATGGGAAATATCCCTTTTTGGGGTAAAGGTACCTTGCTGGATTTCCTGTCCCATTTTCTTGTAGGCATCCCTGAACGGCATTCCGTTTTGGACCAACTCGTTCAAAGTATCCACACTGAACAGGTAATCGTATTTTTCATCTTCCAAAATATCCTTGTTCACCTGGATTTCCGCCAAGCTGAATGTAAGTATTTCCAAGCAGGCCTTCATGTCCTGAATGGCGGGCACGATGATTTCCTTCACCAATTGCAAGTCCCTGTGGTAACCGCTGGGTAAATTGTTGATGACCAATGTCAATTGATTAGGGACGGATTGCAGTTTGTTACATTTTCCCCTAACCAGTTCAAAGACATCCGGATTTTTTTTGTGGGGCATGATGCTGCTCCCGGTGGTCAACTCGTCTGGAAAGGAAATAAAATTGAAGTTTTGGCTCATGTACAAACATATATCCATCGCCATTTTGGATAGGGTGGACGCGATACTTGCCATCCCGAAAGCTGTTGCCTTTTCAACTTTTCCACGTCCCATTTGGGCGGCCACCACATTATATTTTAGGGTCTCAAAGCCCATTTCCTTAGTGGTAAAGCTTCGGTCTATTGGAAAGGAACTTCCGTATCCCGCTGCACTCCCCAAGGGATTTTGGTCGGCCACTTTATAGGCAGCTTCTATAAAATAAAGATCGTCTATCAAGCTTTCGGCATAGGCGGAAAACCACAGCCCGAACGATGAGGGCATCGCTATCTGCAAGTGCGTATATCCCGGGAGCAAGACATCCTTATATGTTTCGGCCTTTTCCAAAAGCAGGTCGAATAATTCTTTGGTCCTGGATTTAATTTCAGACAACTCATCCTTCAGATATAAATGCATTGCCACCAAAACTTGGTCGTTTCTAGATCTGGCCGTGTGGATTTTTTTGCCTGTATCGCCCAAACTCAAGGTAAGCATGTATTCTATTTTGGAATGCATATCCTCAAAGGAGGGCTCAATGGTGAAGGTCCCCCTTTCAATTCTTGAGGCGATGGCATCCAATTCCTTGACCAGCTCCTGGGTTTCCTTTTGCGTCAAAAGACCTATTTTCCCCAACATTTTCGCATGTGCCTTTGAGGCGATCACATCATATTTTGCCAGTTGTAAATCCAATTCCCGATCGTTGCCAACCGTGAACTGGTCTATTTTTTTATCCGTGCTAAATCCTTTGTCCCAGAGCTTCATCGTTGTTCAAATTCAATTTCAAGTGCAAACATCAAGTTCAAAAAATTTGTGTTTGAACTTGAACTTGTGTTTATTATTTAATAAATCCTTCTAATATCTTAATATACAAATCAATGCCTTCCTCAATTTCGCTTACATATATAAATTCATCCGCGGAATGGGAACGTGTACTGTCCCCCGGTCCCAATTTTAAGGATTGGCAACTCAATGCCGCTTGATCGGATAGGGTAGGGGAACCATAAGTTTTACGTCCCAATGCGATGCCCGATTTTACCAAGGGATGGTCTTTGTCGATGCTTGAGGAGTTGAGACGCAGCGAACGTTCCTTTAATTCGCAGGGTGCCTCACGTTTCAATAAATCGGCAATTTCCTGGTTGGTGTATTTATCGTTCACCCGTACGTCCACTACCAAATCTACCTGAGAAGGGACAACGTTATGTTGACTCCCCGCGTTTATTTGAGTAACCGTCATTTTCACGTCTCCCAAAACTTCGGATTTCCTGTCGAAAGAATAGTTTTTGAACCACTCCAATACTTCGATTGTATTATATATGGCATTATTATCGTTAGGATGCGCCGCATGTGATGGCGTTCCCTTTACCACGGCATCGAAAACCACAAGGCCCTTTTCCGCAATGGCCAATTGCATAAGTGTGGGTTCGCCAACAATGGCCACATCAATTTTGGGCAGACTGGGCAAAAGTCCCCGCAAACTGTTTTTTCCGGCATTTTCCTCTTCGGCCGAAGCGACCATCAAAATATTATGATTCAGGTTTTCGGCATGATAAAAATAGGCGAAGGTTGCCAACAGGGAAACCAAACATCCCCCTGCATCGTTACTTCCCAGTCCAAATAATTTGCCATCCTCAATATGGGGCAGGAAGGGGTCTTTTGTGTATGCTTGGTTAGGCTTTACGGTGTCGTGATGGGAGTTAAGCAATAGTGTTGGTTTGGAATCGTCCCAATACTTGTTCTTTGCAAAAATGTTGTTGTGAATACGCTCAAATGGAATATCCAGGCCCTTGAACCAATTTTCCAAGGCAGCCGCCGTACCTTCTTCCTCTTTTGAAAAGGAGGGTGTGGAAATCAATTCCTTTAGCAGTTCTAAGGCCTTTTCCGTAAGTGTTCGTTGGTTCATTTTATAAGGTTATGGTCGTAAATAGGTCGTTGTTTTGGTTCAACATGAACATATTTCCCAAACAGACTGATTTTACGTTATTATGTAATGCATAGAAACAATTTTCCAATTTGGGCAGCATCCCGTCCGCAATAATGCCTTCGTGTAAAAGCTCCTTGTATTTTTTTGTGTCGATGTGCCTTACTACCGATGCTTCATCGGTCACGTCCATCAAAACCCCCGGTTTTTCAAAACAGTAATAGAGTGTTGTGTCGTATTTTTCTCCCAATCCAATGGCCAATTCAGAGGCGATAGTATCCGCATTTGTATTTAAAAGCTGCCCATTGCCGTCGTGGCTCATGGCACAAAACACCGGGGTTAGACCTAGTGAAACCAGATTGGAAATTGTTGTTGTATTCACACCATCAATATCGCCCACAAATCCAAAATCGATTTCTTTAACCGGTCTTTTTTGGGCCTGTATGCTATCAGCATCGGCACCGCTCAGACCAATCGCATTGCACTGGTTTGCCTGTAATTTAGCAACAATATTTTTATTGGTAAGACCCGCATAGACCATGGTGATAATGTCCAAGGTTTCTGCATCGGTAATTCTGCGACCGTTTACCATTTTGGATGCTATGCCCAATTTGGAAGCCAATTGTGTAGCCAGTTTGCCACCGCCATGTACCAAGATTTTAGGACCTTCCATTTCGGAAAACAAATGGATGAATCGCTCCATTTCGGCCTCGTTCTCAATGACGTTTCCTCCAATTTTTACAACCGACAGTTTTTCTCTCATACGTATAAAATTGGGTCAATAGATTGATTCTTAAACATTTCCTTCTGTATAGATATTTAACTTACCATAATAAACCCCTCGGGGGGTTCATCTTACGAATTTATAATTCCTCCGTCAATGGTCATCGCTGTTCCCGTTATCCAGCTAGCTTCTTCAGAGACTAAGAACAAGGCCAATTTTGCTATGTCCTCCGGTGTTCCCAAGCGTTTCATTAGGGTCGCCATGGCCGCATCTTCAACGGCTTTACCAGGCACTGAAAATGCTTTCGCCGAATCCCAAAGTAAGGGTGTATCAACCGGACCTGGGCATATTGCGTTTACGCGTACTTCTGGACCATACTCTACGGCCATTTGTTTCATCAAAGCTACTGAACCAGCCTTGGAAGCACAATAGGCAGGGTGATTGGGAAAGCTTTTGAATGCAGCGATGGATGCATTGATTAATATATTCCCTTTTGATGCTTGAAGATGTGGAACAGCATATTTACACAGATAAAAAATGGCGCTGAGGTTGGTATGTATGGTATTGTTCCAGTCCTCCATAGAAAGATTGACCACATTGCCCAAACCCAGTATTCCAGCATTCAGGGAAACTATATCGAGTGTGCCAAAATGGGAAATCGCCGTTGCTACCAACTTTTCATTGTAGTCTATATTGCGGATATCCCCTCCAATAAAAATGGAATCTTTTAAGCTGGATGAGAGCTCCAACCCACGTTCTTCGTTTCTACCGGATAAAATCAATTTAGCACCTTCTTCCCAAAATTTGGTTGCAATCGCCTTGCCCATACCGCTGGTAGCGCCGGTAACGATACATACTTTGTCTTTCAGTTTTGCTTCAATCAAGGTTACAGGTTTTCCAGAATTTTCTTTAAAACGATTTGGGCCGCATATGTCCTGTTATTGGCCTGTTCAATGACCAAACTCTGATCGCTGTCTAAGACGGCATCCTCGACCACGACGTTCCTTCGAACCGGCAAACAGTGCATGAATTTTGCAGACCCCAGCTTCTTTTTGGTCATCATCCAATTAGGATCTTGGTTCAGGACCTTGCCATATTCCTTATAACTGCTCCAGTTTTTTATATATACGAAATCTGCATCTTGCAGGGCTTTTTCCTGATCGTATTCAATGTGGACATCCTTCGTAATAGCTGGATTAAGTTCATATCCTTTGGGATGTGTAATGACAAAATCTGCTTCCTGTAGCTGCATCATTTCCACAAAGGAATTGGCAACGGCATGGGGTAGCGCCTTGGGGTGTGGTGCCCACGACAGCACAACTTTTGGTCTTTCCTTGCTGTTGTGCTCTTCTAAGGTAATGGCATCTGCCAAGGCCTGTAAAGGGTGGCCTACGGAACTTTCCATATTGACAATGGGAATACCGGCGTATTTTTTGAATCCGTTCAGGACAACTTCCGCTTCGTCCTGCTCCTTATCGGTCAGCGTAGCAAAGGCACGAATGGCCACAATATCACAGAATTGGGAAACCACTTGGGCCGCTTCTTTGACATGTTCCGATGTGTTTTGGTCCATCACCGTACCATCCCCGTATTCCAAGGTCCAACCCTCGCTTCCAAAATTCATGACCATTACGTCCATGCCCAGATTCATCGCCGCTTTTTGGGTGCTCAAACGTGTCCTAAGGCTATTATTAAAGAAGAGCATGCAAATGGTTTTATTCGCTCCTAGGTTTTTATCTGCCTTTGGTTGCGATTTTAAAATTCTTGCCTCCTTTACCCATACGGATAAATTATCAATGTCTTTAATGGATAAATAATGCGTCATACTACTATTTTTGTAAAGTTCGATGCTCCTTCAATTGCATCCAAAATAAAATTATCCTTGAGCCCGTTTACGATCCATGTTTCGATGCGGGCCTTTTTTGCGATTCTGGCCGCCTGCATCTTGGATTCCATTCCGCCCGTACCGTGGGAGGATTTTTCCAAGCTTATTTCTTTTTCCAGTTCCTCAATATTCATTACCTCCGGGATTGTCTGTGGTTTAGAATCGTGGATAGTATCCTTGACATATATGCCATCTGTATTTGTGGCGATGATCAACACATCCACATCTAAAAGGCTTGCCGCTAATGCCGCTAATTTATCGTTATCACCGAATTTGATTTCGTCCGTTGCCACCGTATCGTTTTCATTGATGATGGGAACAAAATTATTTTCTACCAAGACATTGATGGTGTTCTTGATATTTTCCTTGGATTCCGGTTTTTCAAAGTCGGAATAGGAAAGGAGGCATTGCGAAGTGAACAGTCCCAACTCCCTAAAATTCTCCTGATAGATGCGCATGAGGTGCGGCTGACCTATAGCCGCCAATGCCTGTTTCACGGTAATTTCCTTCCCATTGTGTTCCAATTTTACGAACTGCTTTGCAGCGGCGATCGCCCCGGAACTTACGATGATGAATTCATAATCGTTTTTCAGTTTGGCGATTTGCCGTGCGATATCCTCAATCTTACCTCTGGAAATCTGATCGGTTTCCTTGGTAAGGGTATTAGAGCCTATTTTTAATAAAATCCTTTTTTTCATTATTCGCTATTGGCTGTTCGCGGGACGATTTTTGTTATTTGTCGAAAGCTGTTGGCTACACATTAGACTCTATCTATTTTCTAACATCTAACATCCATTCTATTTTATCTACCTCAACATACTCTTAACTCTGCACTCTGCATTCCAAACTATTATAAACCATCTATCTTATTTGCCCATTTCCTTTCACATACCACTTGTTGGTCACCAAATGTTGAAGGCCGATAGGCCCTCTTTGATGTAATTTATCCGTACTGATGGCCAATTCACCTCCCAGTCCAAATTCGCCCCCATCCGTAAAGCGGGAGGATGCATTGTGATAAACTGCGGCAGCATCCACGGAATTCAGAAACTCGGCTGCCTTTTCCTCATTGTTTGTGACTATTACGGCAGAATGCCCGCCGCCATACGTGTTGATGGTAATTATCGCTTCGTCCAAATCCGGTACCTGCCCTATGAGTATTTTATAATCCAAAAACTCCTCGTACCATACTTTTTCATTGGGCATGACCGAAGTGCCTTCCAATCCTTCCAACTTTGCATCGGTCAGAATCTCGACCTTGTGCTTTTTTAAAGATTGGATGAGGTGGTGCAAAAACTCTTGTTTTCTTGGCAAATCCCTTGAAATCAACACCTTGTCCAAGGCATTGCAGGCCGATATTTTCGAGGCCTTCCCATTGATGATAATGTCCAGGGCCATCTGTAAATCGGCATCGGTATCCACATATACAAAATTGTTGCCCCTACCGCTTACGATGACCGGGCAGCGGGCATGTTGCTTTACAAAGGCAATCAATTTTTCCCCGCCCCTAGGGACTATCAAATCCAATTTCTGCGTTGGATGTTCCAAAAAGGCTTGGGTCTGTGTACGGTCAAATTCTAAATAGGTCACCCAATCCTTAGGACACTCGTGCTCTTCCAGCGCCTTATGCCAAAGTTCTACCAAAAATAGGTTGCTGTTCAGGGACTCCTTGCCGCCTTTCAATAAAATTTTGTTGCCCGATTTAAAGGCGATTCCCGCCGCCTCAATGGTAACATCGGGCCTTGATTCATAGATAATCAAGATGGTTCCAAAGGGCGCAGTTCTATTACTGACCTTAATACCGTTTTCATGGGAAAAGGCAAAACGTTCAATGCCCAAAGGGTCCGGTTCCGATGCCAATTTCTTCAAGGCGGAGATCATACCAGCTACTTTGGCATCGTCCACTTTCAATCGGTCGCCCATGGCCAGATCCGCCCCGTCGTAATTATCCAGATCTAATTTGTTGGCGGCCAACAAGGCCGATTTCTCCATGGAAATCAGTTGCGCCATGGTCGTAAGCACGGCGTTTCTGGTCGTTATGTCCAACTGTTTGTTCACTTCAATGCGGCTTTTAGGGCTTCAAAAAATATATCGATATCCTTTTCAGTAATATTCAGGGCCGGTAGAATTCGCAGCACATGTTTGTCCTTGGCACCCCCCGTGAACAAATGATGGTCATAGATCAATTTTTTTCGCAACGGACCCACTTCAAAACCAAATTCCAACCCTAGCATCAACCCTTTGCCTTTCACCCTCTTCACTTGGGGGATTTCGGTTGCCTTTTTTGTAAAATAATAGCCAAGCTTGGCGGCATTTTCTATTAAATTCTCTTCCTCAATCACTTCCAAAACGGCGAGTGCAGCGGCACAGGCCAAATGGTTTCCTCCAAAAGTGGTGCCCAACATGCCGTGACTTGCCTTGATATTTTCATGCAATAGAATACCACCTACCGGAAATCCATTTCCCATGCCTTTTGCGATACTTATAATATCTGGTTCAATCCCATGATGCTGAAAACCGAAGAATTTTCCACTTCTTCCGTAACCCGATTGTACTTCATCGGCGATGAGGACCGCTTCATGTTCCTTGCACAGCGCGGCTATATTTTGATAGAATTGTGTCGATGGCTCGTCCAAGCCACCAACCCCTTGGATTGCTTCTATGATGACGGCACATACATCGCCCTTGTTCAATTCTTTTTTCAAGCCTTCCGCATCGTCCAAGTCCAAAAAGGTAACTTGCTGCTGCTTGTTTATAGGAGCGTTGATGGAAGCGTTGTCCGTCGCCGCTACCGCAGCGGAAGTCCTGCCGTGAAAACTATTTTTAAAGGCGACGATCCGGGATTTTCCAGTAATAAAGGAAGCCATCTTCAGGGCATTTTCGTTGGCCTCCGCCCCTGAATTGCAAAGGAAAAGATTGTAGTTTTCACAGCCTGAAAGTTTGCCCAGCTTTTCGGCGAGTTCTTCCTGAATCGGATTTTGAACGGCATTGCTATAAAACCCGATGTTGTCCAACTGGTCCTTTATCCGTTTCACATAGTGCGGATGTGAATGACCTATTGAAATTACGGCATGACCACCGTAAAAATCCAAATATTCCTGTCCTTTAGCATCGGTAACTACAATTCCTTTGGCCGAAACCGGAGTAACATCGTACAAAGGGTATACGTCGAATAGTTTCATATCATGAGCCCCCTAACCCCCAAAGAGGGTATTTTACGGGGTGTTTGTTTTAATCGTTAATTATATTTTTAAGTATCAAGTCCAAGGGTCCAGTTCAAACTCAAACTCAAATTCAAATATTAAGTTCAAGTAAAAAATGTCAATTATTGGATTACTTTCTATCCCACTAGTACACTATTTCACAAACTCACTTATCCAACAATCCTCATATCCGCACATCAATCAATCCACCAATCCACAAATCTTCAAATTAACCAATCCACCAATCCTCACATCCACACATCAATCAATCCATTAATCTTCAAATCCCCTAATTCCCAATACGTCACCTCTTCTTAAACTCGGTAATTTTATCGTAGGATGCCACAATACCCTGGATCAATGAGGAACTTAAACCTTGGTGCTCCATTTCGTTCAAGCCCTGGATGGTACAGCCCATGGGGGTCGTTACCCGGTCTATTTCCTCTTCCGGGTGGTTGCCGGATTCAATCAATAATTTTGCGGCACCATTACAGGTATGCATGGCCAGTTCTTGTGCTTCCCTGGCATCAAAACCAAGCTGAATGGCACCTTGGGTGGTGGCGCGGATCAACCGCATCCAAAAAGCGATGCCGCTGGCACAGATTACCGTTGCTGCCTGCATCTGCGATTCCGGAATTTCCATGGAGTGCCCCATCCTATTGAAAATGGCTTTGGCCAATTCGATCCGTTTTTTGCCTTTTTCATTACTGCAGATGCAGGTCATGGATTCACCAACGGAAATTGCCGTGTTGGGCATACTCCTAATGATGTATCTGTCTGTTCCAATTACGTCCTCAATCCTGTTCAACTCAAATCCCGTGATGGTGGAGATAATGACATGATTGTCCGTGAACAGGTCTTTGACACTTTCCAGAATACTTGCAAAATGCCCTGGCTGCACCGCAAAAATCAGGATATCGCATTTGGCAACCGCTTCCCTATTATCCGGTGTGACAGTAACATTGCCATATTTCTCATATTCAGAGATGGACCTTACATTACGTTTGGTCAGGTACATGCTCGTGGCACCGTTGCTGTTCAGAATTCCTTTGGCAATGGAAAGTCCCAGATTACCTGCTCCTATGATCGCTATTTTCATTTCCCTTTTTCGTTATTCGTTGTTGGATTTTCGTTGTTAACAGTGCTTAGAAAATCTTCGATTTTATTCACTATCCCTCTAACGTACTAATCCACTATTTCACTATCATTAAAAAACCCCAGCTTTCAAATTCAGTCCCAAATTTTCTTCCAACCCTAAAATCAGGTTCATATTTTGTACCGCCTGTCCGGATGCTCCTTTTAATAAGTTATCGATGGCCGATGTTATCAAAAGGGTATCGTTATGTTTATGCAGGTGTATATGGCAATTGTTGGTATTTACCACTTGCTTTAGACTAATAGGTTCTTCCGAAACATGCGTAAAAATGGCATCGGTATAATACTCCTTGAACAGGGATTTGGCATCTTCCAAGGAACCTGAAAAATCCGTATAAGCCGTAGCAAAAATGCCCCGTGTAAAATTCCCCCGGTTTGGTAGGAAAAACAATTCGCCAATAGGTTGCTGAAAGGAACGCAGGCTTTCGTTGATTTCCCCCAAATGCTGGTGCGTAAAGGGCTTATACCAACTTACGTTGTTGCTGCGCCAGCTAAAGTGGGAGGTGTCCGTAGGGCTTATGCCCGCACCTGTACTTCCTGTGACCGCGTTTACATGGATCTTGTCCGATAACTTTCCTGCCTTAGCCAATGGCAACAGCGCCAATTGAATGGCCGTGGCAAAACATCCGGGATTGGCGATGTATTGGGCATATTCAATATCGGAAGTATTCAATTCTGGCAGACCGTACACAAATTGTTTTCCGTTGAAATTGGCATCGGCCTGTAACCGAAAATCGTTGCTCAAATCGATGATTACCGTCTTCTCGGAAAAGTTGTTTTCCAATAAAAATTGGGAGGAATTCCCATGTCCCAAGCAAAGAAAGACAACATCCACCTCAAGATTCACGGTTCCGGTAAATTGCATATCGGTCAGCCCTAAAAGGTCGGGATGCGCAGTATATAAACCCTTACCGGCCCTGGTAGTGGAATAAACAAAATCGATTTCCACTGCAGGGTGATTCAATATTATCCGTATGAGTTCCCCCCCAGTATATCCCGAACCTCCAATAATACCCGCTTTAATCATTGCCTTGATTTACGTGGTTGTATATTTTTCCCGCATTGGACTGGATTTTAATAAAGCCCTTGGCTTCCTCGGCCGTCCAGCCCTTGTTCATTTCGCCATAACTTCCAAAGGAGGCATTCATAAGGTCGTGTGGTGAGGAAATACCGTTCAATCGAAACTGGAAGGGGTATAAACTCACGAACACATCGCCCGACACCGTTTTTTGGGTATCGGTTAAAAAGGCCTCGATGTTCCGCATGACGGCATCCAAATATTGTCCTTCGTGCAACAGCATCCCATAGAAATTACCTTGCTGCTCCTTTTGAAATTGTTGCCATTTGGTCAAAGTATGTTTTTCCAAAAGATGGTGGGCCTTAATGATGATTAAGGCGGCCGCTGCCTCAAAACCTACCCTCCCCTTAATTCCAATAATGGTATCACCTACATGGATATCCCTGCCAATGGCATATTTGGAGGCCATTGCTTCCAATTTTTCTATGTTGTTTACGGGAGTATCGGTGGTTCCGTCCAAAGCGACCAATTCTCCTTTTTTAAAGGTCAGTTTAACATTCGTTGGCGTTTTTTCTTCCAACTGGCTGGGATACGCACTATCCGGCAGAGCCTTTTCAGAAGTCAAAGTTTCCTCGCCCCCAACCGAAGTTCCCCAAAGTCCTTTGTTGATACTGTATTTGGCCTTTTCCCAAGGGTAGTCCACCCCATTTTCCTGTAGATATTTGATCTCGACTTCCCTGGCCAATTTGTTGTCACGGATGGGGGTGATGATTTCTATTTCCGGAGCGATTATCTGAAAAATCATATCGAAACGCACCTGGTCGTTACCGGCTCCCGTGCTACCGTGGGCAATGTATTTGGCCCCTATATTCTTGGCATGGTTAACGATCTCTATGGCTTGAACGATACGTTCGGCACTTACCGATAACGGATAGGTATTGTTCTTCAATACGTTGCCAAAAATTAGGTACTTGACCACTTTCTCATAAAACGTCTGTACGGCATCAATAGAGGTGTAGGAAGTGGCGCCAAGTTCCAAGGCCTTTTTCTCAATGTTTTTAATTTCCTCAGGAGTAAACCCGCCTGTATTTACGCTCACGGCATGGACCTCAAATCCTTTTTCCTTTGATAGATATTTGGCGCAATAGGAGGTGTCCAATCCACCGCTGTATGCTAAAACTAATTTCATTACTTATTCTATTTAGTTCCCTAATTGGGAATCAATTTGATATTATTTATTCTCTTTTTTAAAGAACAAGGCCTCCTTGATACTTTTTAATCGTTTAAAGGATTTGCTATTAATCTCCTTTTTCTTCTTGTCCTTTTCCTTGCGTTCCGGATCGTAAAGCATTCCCGTGCAAAGACACATTTTACGCTCGGTACGGGTCAGAATATCGAAGTTTTTACAGGTTTGGCAACCTTTCCAAAATTCGGGGTCGTCCGTTAGTTCTGAAAATGTAACAGGTTGGTATCCAAGATCGTAATTGATTTTCATTACTGCCAATCCTGTAGTGATTCCGAATATTTTGGCATTTGGGAATTTCTCCCTACTCAGTTCAAAAATCCTACCCTTAATGGCCTTTGCAAGTCCGTGACCTCTATAATCAGGGTGTACGATCAACCCAGAATTGGCCACGAATTTTTCATGGCCCCATACTTCGATATAGCAAAATCCGGCAAATTTGTCCCCGTCCAAGGCAATAATTGCATTTCCGTTGGACAATTTCTTTTGAATATATTCTGGAGTGCGCTTTGCAATCCCCGTTCCACGAACCTTGGCGGATTCCGCGATGGTATCGCAGATAATCTGTGCATATTTAAAATGTGATTCGTTAGCAACAACTAGTTTCATTGCCATGTTTGGATTTTAATAAGAAATAAAAATAAGATTTTGCTCGTGCGGAAATGGACTCACCTAATTCCATTAAAAATGTACAACCCTTACGGGCGACGACGGCGAGATACGAACGGACTGATGGGAGTACTGATACTCGTAAAAATAGAAATGTAAAGCTTCTCGTTCATAATGAAGTAAAAGTACAAATTAAATTGAACCTAAGTAAGAATGGGCCTATTTTTTACAAAAAGCTTACTTTTTGTTAGGATGCACGAAAATTTCATATCCCATAAAACCCAATACCACGGCATATTCCAAAGCCAGAAGGAGTAAATTTTCCTCATTGTTCACTTGGGAATAGGCAAAATAACTGAGAACGATCATACCTGTCCAGATTACAGGAAACTTAACAGAATTAAAGACGCCCAAAAGCAATACCGAAATGATGTACCACGGATGGACCGTTGTTGAAATCATGTAATACATTGTGAGCAGCCACATCATGGAAGCCATGAGTGTTAGGAGGTCCTTATTGTTCCTTAGAAAAGTAAGGAGTAGGGCCGTGATTAAGGTTAAATAAGGAACAATTTTGCCATACTCCTTTATGAATTTCCAGGGTTTTTCATCCATGGCAATGGCAACGCGTTTTGCCACATTGTAGAAGCCTGCATTGAATTCAAAGTTTGAAAACCAGAGTCCGACAGTCTCTGTATAGTTGGTTAAAAAGGCAGGGTCATAAAAAGGCAAAAACAATAGGATCGAAATACCTGCGATTATAAGATAAAAAGGCAGGCTCTTTTTTAGTCCGAAATATGTTAAGAACAAGGGCATAAAAAGCAGGGGAACCAATTTGACCGATATGGAACAGGCCATGACGATGGCCGCAAGCTGCCATTTGTTTTGGGACAATAAATACAGCGACCACACCAGAAAAAACAGCATGATACCTTCAAAATGAAGGTTACCGGTGAGTTCAACGATGACCAAGGGATTCAAAAAGTACCAACAGATAAGGTGCGGGGACCTATTGAGGTTTTTTAATAGTTTCCGGCCAAAATAAAAGATACCCAAATCGGCCAGGATAATCGTGCTTCTTAGAACTACAATTGAGCCCAAGATGGACTTTCCGCCTAACAGTGCCGCAAGGGCAAATACCATTTGGTGCAAAGGAGGATAGCTGCTGTAATGTTTGGCGCTTAGACTACCCATTCCCTGGTGCAATTCCTGTGCGTTCGCAATGGGAAGGTCCCGATTTTCAATAAGGGTGTTTGGAACTTCCAAGTACGGATTCAAAAGGTTTATGACGAGTTCCCCGTCCCAAATAAAACGAAAATAATCCTGGGACAAGTGGGGCTCAAGCGGGATAAAAATCAGCCTGAACAAAATTCCAGATACCAACAGAAACCGAAAGTTCCATTTTTCGAATTGGATAAGTTTCCAATAGAAAAAGAAAAGTGCCGCAAATAGAGTAAAAAGCTTTACATAGTCCGTTCGTTCCAACTGAAAGGCTAGACTATAGTAAAAAACCATGGAGAACAGCGCAAAGAGCAAGGGCAGTCTAAG